>JBGALO010000001.1:0-767777 GCA_044223825.1 Cyclobacteriaceae bacterium
AAGACTTTTCTGCCATCCTTTTTCATGAGTATTGAAAGCTGGCATCCGCGTTCGTCAGGATTAGCCGGCGTGATGATCACAAAGTCGCGGTTATGCTGATCGATATTTTGTAAGAGAAACTCGAGATAGCCTGTGAGAAGTATGCTTTTCTTTCTCAGCGCTTTCATTGTTGCGCGTTCAAAAACTTCCAGTGATGCCAAATGCGCGGCTCCACTGAAAACGGGGAAATTCGATACCTGCCAGCCGTCAGCGCCAGGCATCGGCATAAATCCCTTTTTCATTTGAAAACGCTCTTTTTCGTTGTGGCCCCACCAGCCCGCCAGCCGCGGAAGTCCCGAATTTGCGTGGCGCTCGTGGACGAACGCTCCGGCCATTCCACCGGGTCCTGAATTGAGATACTTGTAGCCGCACCAAACGGCAAAATCAACTTCGTCAGCATGGAGATTGAGTGGCGCGTTGCCGATCGCGTGAGCAAGATCGAATCCCGCATATGCGCCTGCTTCGTGGGCGGCGCGCGATATCGTTTTAAAGTCAAAAAGCTGACCTGAATAATATTGAACCCCGCCGAAGATAACGAGACTCAATGTGTCTGCATACTTCCTGATGGCCGCGATAATATCTTCTGTTCTCAAAAAATACTCTCCTGCCCGCGGTTCCAACTCGACGAGTGTTTCGTTCGGTACCAGTCCATGCAGTTTGATCTGCGATTCAAACGCGTATTGATCTGAAGAAAATGCACCAGTTTCGGTAATGATCTTGAAACGTTTTTGAGAGGGACGGTAAAACGACGTTAGCATCAAGTGTAAGTTGACCGTCAATTGATTCATTGCGACCACTTCTTCCGGCTTAGCGCCCGTTATTTTCGAGAGTGCCTTTTTAAAGAACTTGTGATAATAAAGCCATGGTCGCTTCGAGTGAAAGTGACCTTCTACACCCTGCGAAGCCCAATCTTTTAGCTCTTCCAGTAAAAATTTCTTTACACTTTTTGGCTGCAGGCCCAGTGAGTTGCCGCAGAGGTAGAGAAATTTCTTGTTGCCTTTTCCCGGGATATGAAACTCATTACGAAATTTTCTCAAAGGATCTTTCCGGTCGAGTGACCTCGCAAAAGATGTCGATCGCTGAAACTCCATCAGACAGTCTGCAATTGGGGTGTCACGTGCCGCACAAGACTGATTTGCGCCTGGTGATGTTGCACGTGGTGAATTGTGAAATAAAGCATTTCCCGCAATGTGATCTTTCCAAGCAAAGGATGCGGGAGTCGATAAGTGTCAAGCTCGTTTTCAGAGAATCGCTCCATTTTCTGGCACAGCACCTGGACATGGTTATTTAGTATTGCGAGCAACTTGTGACGGTCGCAAGTGGTATCCGGCAAGAACCGTGTGGTGGATTTTCCACCGGCATCAAGTTTTGCTTTGTAGTTCAACTGTAGTTGTTCGTAGGAGATCGATTGGCCGTCTGCTTTTCCAAACATTGCCGACAGCACGAACTTGGGCATTGCGAATGCGAGTTTTACAGGAGACACACTTTTCTCGATATGGCTCAGTTGCTGCAAAGGCGTCCATTTTCCCGGCATTGCATTATTAGCCAGAATATCAGAAAGGCTGCCGATCAGGTTCGTAAAGTTGTTGTGATGATTAATCAGGTGATCTTTTAATTCTTCTTTCTTCATTGTCATACAAATCGTGCGTCTGCTTCCATCACTGTCCCACATTTTTTACAGGTCCGGAAATCTTTCGAACCATAAAATTCGCGAAAGCGCGGAATAAAATCCTTTTCTATGTTATTGAGATGAAATTTATATTCATGCAGCTTGTTGTTGCATTTCTCGCAGAACCATATCAGCCCGTCATCCTCTTCGTTCTTGCGCTTGCACTCGATCACGAGACCAATTGAATTGGGTGTCCGAATGGGAGAGTGCGGGACTTTTCCCGGCAACAGAAACATGTCACCGGGACCAAGCGGAATGTCAACGGGTTTCCCATCTTCCTGGATCCGTACGGTAATGTTTCCCTCCAGTTGGTAATACAATTCCTCGGTCTCATTGTAATGATAGTCTTTACGTGCGTTCGGGCCAGCAACGATCATCACAATGTAATCACCCGCATCGGCATACAAGTTCTTGTTTCCAACGGGGGGTTTTAACAGATCGCGGTTTTCTTTGATCCATTGGTTGAGGTTGAAGGGTCGTCTGATCGCCATAACTAATTTGAAGATGGGTGCATAGCCATTGAAATAAAGCTTGGTACAACTAACATGCGCCCCTGAATCTTTGTTCCCGAACCTTGGGTAGCACAGATGTTGTCAATTGCCGATTGTCAACTGTCAATTGGCTCCAGAAAGTTACGTTGTTTTATATTTACTAAAAATGGTCTATGAATCTTGATTTGAGGGGAAAAAACGCGCTGGTATGCGGAAGTACGCAAGGTATCGGGAAGGCCTCAGCGATTGAGCTTGCGCTGCTGGGCGCGTCGGTCACGTTGCTCGCCAGGAACGAGCTGAAACTTAAGGACGTCGTCGGGCAATTGGCTACGACCGCGGGACAAAAACATAATTACCTGATTGCCGATTTTTCAACATCAGATCATTTGAAAAAAGTCATCGAGGGGCATGTGGCTTCCCATGCGGTGCATATTCTCATCAATAATACCGGTGGTCCTCCCGGAGGTCCGGCTCTTTCTGCCTCACTCGATGAATACATCAAGGCTTTCTCGAATCATTTGCTTTGCAATCAGATTTTGGTGCAGGCTGTAGTTCCGTCAATGAAGAAGGACAACTATGGACGCATCATCAATATTATTTCGACGTCGGTAAAAATGCCGATCAAAGGATTGGGTGTTTCAAACACGATCCGCGGAGCCGTTGCCAATTGGTCAAAGACATTGGCGACAGAACTTGGACCGTTTGGAATCACCGTAAATAATGTGTTGCCCGGGGCATCAATGACAGGAAGATTGGAAGCAATTATTCGCGATCGCGCCGAGAAGCAGAAAAAAACCGTTGAGCAAGTGACGAATGAGATGATTGCTGAGATTCCAGCCGGCAGGATCTCTTCATCGGAAGAAGTGGCGGCCGCGGTTGCGTTTTTGGCAACGCCGGCGGCTGGATATATTAATGGGATCAATGTTCCTGTCGACGGTGGAAGAACAGGGAGCCTCTAGTGTTGAAATCTGCTTCTGGTATCGATTTGAAAATTTGGAGATTTGAAAATTTGAAGATTTGAAAATTTGAAGATGAGTTCGTTGCAAGACATTGGGCCTCTCTTTCATTTCTGAGATAAAAAAATGCTACACATACTTAACTATATCAATGGGCAACTGATTGAGCCTGTGTCCGGGAAATTTATTGATAACGTCAATCCGTCAATAGGTGAAGTTTACAGTCAGATACCTGATTCTGACGACAAGGATGTTGCGAATGCTGTTGCGGCTGCCAAGAATGCATTTGAGGGCTGGTCGGGAATGCAGGTAGAGAAAAGATCCGCTATCCTTTTGAAGATTGCTGATTTGATCGACCGCGATTTTGAGAAGCTGGCGCTGGCTGAGAGTGTTGATAATGGAAAGCCGGTATCATTGGCGAAGTCTTTGGATATTCCGCGGGCTGCAGCCAACATTCGATTCTACGCGACCGGGGCGATACATTTTGCAAGCGATGCGCACGTCACTGGCAAAGAGGCGGTGAATTACACCTTGCATACACCGATTGGTGTGGCTGGCTGTATCTCGCCATGGAACCTTCCTTTGTATCTGTTCACGTGGAAAATCGCGCCGGCACTTGCCGCAGGTTGTACAGTTGTCGCAAAGCCTTCCGAGCTTACGCCCATGACGGCATACCTGCTTACGGAATTATGCAGGGAAGCTGGACTTCCTCCAGGCGTTTTGAATGTTGTTCATGGGTTAGGTGGTAAAGCCGGTCAGGCTATCATCGAACATCCCGATGTTTCCGTCATATCGTTTACTGGCGGGACAGTGACTGGAAAAAAGATCGCGTCGACTGCTGCACCGATGTTGAAGAAATTATCGCTTGAGCTGGGTGGAAAGAATCCCAATATCATTTTTGCTGATTGCGATTTCGATCTTGCCGTTTCAACAACAATACAATCTTCCTTTGCGAACCAGGGAGAAATTTGTCTTTGTGGATCCAGAATATTTGTTGAGCGAAGTCTCTACGACAAGTTTGTTGAGGAGTTTGTGAAACGTACAAAAGCATTAACGGTTGGTGATCCGCTCAGCGATTCCACAAAGATCGGATCATTGGTATCGGAAGGACACATGAACAAAGTGTTGTCCTACGTCGCCCTGGCAAAAACAGAAGGTGGGAAAATTCTCACTGGCGGGAAGCGAGTCACCGTATCAGGTCGATGTGAGAAAGGTTATTTCGTCGAGCCCACAGTGATTGTCGGGCTTGATCATTTGTGCCGCACCAATCAGGAGGAAATCTTTGGGCCCGTGGTGACCATTATGCCATTCGATGAAGAGGATGAAGTAATCAGCTACGCGAACAGCACGACGTATGGCCTCTCTGCTACGATCTGGACAGAGAATTTGAAGAAAGCGCACCGCGTCTCTGCAAAAGTCAAAAGCGGCATAATCTGGGTGAATTGCTGGCTCTTCAGGGATCTTAGAACGCCGTTCGGAGGAATGAAGGGTTCTGGTGTTGGACGAGAAGGAGGATGGGATGCGCTCAAGTTCTTTACCGAGACCCGGAACGTTTGTATAAAATTGAGTTAAAGTCCAGTGGACTTCTTCGACGTTTCCAATATTTTCTTCACCGCCTTCGGCTATCCGCTCAGCTATCTTGAATTCTTCGGCGTATTCACAGGTGCCATCGCCGTGTGGTTTTCCGCAAAAGCCAACATCTGGAGTTGGCCATTCGGAATCATTAATTCCATATTGTTCTTTTTCTTTTTTTACCAGAACCAGTTCTACCCTGACATGTTCCTGCAGGTATTCTTCTTTCTCACCAACGTGATTGGTTGGTGGCGGTGGACGCATCCCGCTCCGGGAGAGGAAGACAAAAGGAACGAACTCAAGGTCAGTTGGATGGACAAGCGTTCGCTGGTCATCTTTATGGGTTTAACTTTAATTGGTTCGTTGTGTTTCGGAACTTTTGCTGGCCGACTGCACGAGTGGTTTCCTAGTTTATTCTCTCTTCCCAGCGCGTTCCCCTACCTGGATTCTTTTGTTTCGGTGAGCAGCATTGTTGCAACCTATTTGATGATACAAAAGAAAGTTGAGTGTTGGATTGCATGGCTGATTGCCGATGTGACGGCAACTGCATTATATTTTACGAAAGGCTTCATGCTGATCGGCATCGAGTATTTTGTATTTTGTGTTCTTGTCGCCTTCGGCTTTTGGCGATGGAAAAAAGAATTTGAATCCTATCAGTCTTGAAGCGTGGTTTGGTCATCGGGAAATTCATGCCGTTGCACAAGGGGCATATTGCCTTGATACACTTTGCTGCAAAGCAATGCGACGAGCTTATTGTGTCGATGACATACAAGCCTTCAGATCCAATTCCGGGGCCAACCCGGTTTGAATGGATTCAGTCGGAATTCAAGAAATTTCCAAACATAAAATCCCAGATTTCTCTTGATGATTTCGACGACGAATCGAAATCATTGGCGGAGAGAATGCCTGCGTGGGCGACATTTCTAAAACGCAGGTTTCCGTACATCGATATCATCGTGAGTTCCGAAGCGTACGGTGAAATGCTCGCGGGAAGTCTTGGCATCAAACACGTTCTTTTCGACCAGGACCGCCGACAGGTGACGGTTGCTGCTTCCGCCATCCGGAAGGACCCATTTCGTTACTGGGATTTTATCGCTGATTCTGCAAAAGGGTATTTTGTCAAAAAGATTAGTTTCTACGGACCTGAGAGTACCGGGAAAACTTATCTGTCGGAAAAACTTGCGAAAGTTTATCGCACTGAATTTGTTCCCGAAGTGGCGCGCGAACTGATCCTCAATAATGATTTCAATCTGGATGATATATTAAAGATTGGCGTTGCACAAAATAAGCGTGTACTCGACAAGGCCATGGTTGCCAACAAGATATTGTTCTGCGACACGGATCTGATTACAACGCAGATCTATTGTCGTCAATATTTAAAAGTGGTGCCACCGGTATTGCAGGAGTTGGAGTCAAGGATTAAGTATGATCATTATTTCCTTTTTTATCCTGATGTTGAGTGGGTCGCGGACGGCATGAGGGACCTTGGAGACAAAAGGGAAGCGATGTATAACATTTTCAAGGCCGAACTCGACAAAAGGGGTATCGCGTATGATGTGGTGAAGGGGAGCTATGCGGAGCGGGAAAAATTCGTGGTTGAAAAAATTGCTGAGTATTTTGGGGTCGTGCCGGAAACCGGCAACCGGTAACCGGCCACGGCGCAACTTATTATTTTCTTCCTGTCACTTCACTCCTGAACATCTCCACACACTTCCTGTCTTGCACGGTCACAAAAACCGTTTTTCCATCCTTTCCACCGAACGTCAGGTTGCTGGTCCATTTGCCTTTCATTTGCACTTCATGAATAATCTTTCCGGCAGGCGAGAATATTACGACCGTTCCTTTTGCGTGCCGCGCGACATATAGATTCCCTTCCACGTCGGTCTTCATTCCATCGAGGCCAAAATCTGAGAACTCATAAAAGAGGCGTTTGTTCGACAGATTGCCTTTCTCATCAACGTCGAATCCCCAGATCTTTCGTTGCGCGCTTTCATTTACATACAGGGCCTTTTCGTCCGGACTGAGCGTGATGCCGTTGGTAGTTCCCATATTTTCCGCAACAACAGAGGCGTTGCCGTTTTTGTCGATACGCCAGATCTGACCTGTCTTGGCTTTCCAGTCAGGATCTGAGGCAAATAAATCGCCGTTGCGGGTAATGGTGATATCGTTCGGTTGATGAAACTTTTCAGAATGAAAGAAGACAGTGAACTCCTTCTTGGCAGGAACGAATTTCAAAATATTGTGACCCGTAAAGTCTGCAATAAAAAATTGCCCTTGTTTATCGATCATGATGGCGTTGCCTGTACTGCCTTGTGGAAGTGTTGCAAACAAGTCCACCTTACCGTCATCATGGACTAATCCAATCGTCCCGTCCTTTTGAAAATTGACTACGTACAGATTTCCGTTCGCATCGACATTCGGCCCCTCGATATTATTTGTAAAAAGATTTTCTGCTGTGAAGTCTTCGGCCTGATAAAACGATTGAGCATTGACAGCTACCGCTTGTGCGATACACTGAATTGCCAGCAAGCCTTTTGTCCAAATTCGCATTTTATTAAGTTTTTAAAACCGAAATCTTATTTTATCTATCCATCGAATTATGCTCAAGAATATTTTGCCACTGATTCCACGGATGGTCACAGATTGGCAACAGGCATATTTAATTGCAAAAAATTAATTACACGAGAGCAGCAAAGCTGCCATTTTTGACATTTCGATTTTTTCTTTTGTTGATCTATCTGTGGTAATCGGTGCCATCTGTGGCAAATTTTCTCATTTCTTTCAGTGATCCTGTCAACAGCGCTTCAAATTTTACGCCCAGCGCGATAACCCGAAACTGCGTAGTAAAGAATGTACAAATAGCACGGGATCATAATAGTCAGAAAGGCTGCTTGCGGTCCCCAGTTCTCTGAAAAACGTGCATAGATCTGCGGAATAATTGCGCCTCCGGCGATACCCATAATCAAAAGGGCTGATCCGATTTTGGTGAATTTTCCCAGGCCATCGATGGCGAGCGGAAAAATTGCGGGCCACATTAATGCGTTGGCAAACCCGAGCAAAGCTACAAAGACGATCGAGGTATAACCCGTAGTGACGAATGCAATGACGCTTAGCAATATTCCCACAACAGCAGAAATCGCGAGTGCTCTTTCCTGCTTGATAAATTTCGGTATCGTCAAAATACCGAGGATGTATCCAACGACCATCGAACGAAGCGTGTAGGACGTAAAATTCTTCGCATCATCGAGGCTGATGCCAATGGCTTTTCCATAGATACTGATGACATCGCCCGCCATTACCTCAACACCGACATATACGAATATGCATAGAGAGCCCAGGAGCAGGTGAGGAAACTGAAGGATGCTTGTCTTGCCCGCGACTTCGCTGTTTTTTTCGTCAGCAGATTCAATATCCGGCAGAGATGAAAACCTGATCATGATGGCTAAAAGAAAAAGCACACCAGCCATCACCGTATAAGGCATTATCACGCGCTGTGAAAGTTCCTGGAGCAGGGTTTCGCGTGCTGCCGCGTCCGTGGTGATTGCGAGTTGCGACTCAACTTCGCTCGCACCTTTTAATACAATGGCGCCCAGAATCAACGGACTGACTGCGCCCGCCACTTTGTTGCAGATCCCCATGATACTGATCCTGCTCGCAGCACTTTCTAGCGGACCGATAACAGATATATAGGGGTTGGATGCAGTTTGCAGCAATGACAATCCCATGCCCTGAACAAATAATCCCGTGAGGAAAAGTGAAAAATTCCGCGATGATGCGGCCGGAACAAATAAAAGAGCACCCACTGCCATAACGGCCAATCCCAACGACATGCCATTCTTGAATCCCGTTTTGCCAAGGATCATGGATGAAGGTATCGCGAGGAAGAAATACGCCATGTAAAAAGCAAACGTGACGAGCAAAGCTTGCCCATCGGATTTTAGATCACACGCAAGTTTTAAAAATGGAATCAGCGTGCCATTGAGCCACGTGACAAATCCAAAGATGAAGAACAGCGTTCCGATGATGAAGATCGAAGTGGTGTAGCTGGCGTGGCGATTAGGTTGCGACATAAATACTAATGTATAGGTTATATATTGAAAAGGGAAAATCGTGGCTTAGGAGAAAATTTTCCAAGTGTATTCGATGATATTCCAATTTTTACATTTATCCGTGTTAATCCGTGTAATCCGTGGCTAAAAAACTTTTTGAAAACCCTATTTTTACGGACTTGAATTAAACCAATCTCCAGTGGCAAATAAGAACCTTTCTCTCCTTGTGATGGCAGCCGGCATGGGCAGCCGTTACGGTGGTATCAAGCAGATCGATGGTTTCGGTCCGAGCGGCGAAACAATCATGGATTACTCACTCTATGACGCGCTGCGTTCGGGTTTTACAAACTTTGTTTTCGTCGTGCGTGATGAAATCAAAGAGACGGTGAAAGAAATGTTTTTACCGAAGCTGCAAGGTAAAGCTGACGTCCACTTTGAAGTTCAATCGCTCGACCGATTTGTTCCAGCGAGTGTAGGAAAGATAGAACGCAAGAAACCCTGGGGCACTACACATGCCATGTTGTGCGGTAAGGATGTCATCGGGGGACCTTTCGCTGTCATCAATGCAGATGATTTTTATGGACGCAGTGCCTTTGAATCGCTTGCGACATTTTTTAAGTCGGCTCCTGCCGATCACCACGCGATGGTTGGATACAAACTCGAGAAAGTGCTTTCCGATCACGGCAGCGTGTCACGCGGTGTTGCAGAGAAGACCGACGCGCAGGGATTTCTGATGGAGTTGAGTGAGTTGACTAAAATTGTCAAAGAACACGGAAGAATTATTTCAAAAGAAGAAACTGGTGACCGCGTGCTGGAACCGTCGTTGCCTGTGTCGATGAATTGCTGGGGATTTCAGCCTGGAATATTTGCATTGGCAGAAAAGATGTTTGTCGATTTTGCGAAGCAGAATAAAGACAATCCTTCCGCTGAATTTTATATTGCTTTGCTGGTGACTGAATTGATAAAGAAGAATCTAGGTAAAGTACATATTTTGCCAGGCGGCACGACATGGTTTGGCGTGACTTACAAAGAAGACAAGGATGCGGTAGCCGGGAAGATAAAGGCGCTGGTGGACAGGGGAGAGTACCCGAGGAAGTTGTGGAGCTAGAATTATTTGATGTCAAGAATGTAATATGTAAAACTCTAAACTCTAAATGTAAAAGTTCGCTGCTAGTTGAGCGACCACCGTGCTGCGACACCTTTACATTTTACATTTAGTATTTTACATTTTACATTTCACTCTTTACAATCATTAGAATGAGCCTATCCTCCCACAGAATTTCCTTAGACAGGATTAAACAGGCATCGAAGTTGATCGATCCTGTGTTCCTTAATTCACCGCAATACAATTGTGAGCCGTTGAGTGACGAGCTGGGCGCCACGCTGACGATCAAAGTGGAGACATTCAATCCAATACGATCATTCAAAGGACGTGGAGCTGAATTCCTTGTGTCACAGTTAAAAGGTGAAACCCGATTGATGTGTGCAAGCGCGGGAAACTTCGGACAGGCGATGGCCTACGCATGCAGAAAGAAAGGCATCAAACTGACAATCTATGCTTCGACGAAGGCAAATCCATATAAGATCGAACGGATGCGCGGATTGGGAGCGGAAGTGATTTTGTTTGGAGATGATTTCGATGCGTCGAAGGAAGAGGCGAAAAGACAAGCTGCCAAGTCAGGTGTGAGAATGATCGAAGACGGCTTGGTGACAGAGACCGCAGAAGGTGCCGGGACGATGGCGTTGGAACTGCTAAGCGCCGGACCATTTGATGCGGTACTGATACCGCTGGGCAATGGTGCGTTGTTTAACGGGATTGCGCGTGTGTTCAAAGAGTTGAGCCCGACAACAAAAATGGTGGCGGTACAGGCGGCAGGAGCTTCTGCCATGCTGGATTCGTGGAAGGCACACAAACTGATCGTCAACGAAAAGATGAAAACAATCGCTGATGGAATCGGCGTACGGATCCCGATCCAGGAAGCGCTTGACGATATGGAAGGACTCACAGACGAAGGTGTGTTGGTAAATGAGGAATCCATCCTCAAGGGAATGAGATTGCTGCACGTTAAGGCGGGGATTGTTCCTGAACCGTCTGCTGCAGTAGGAATTGCAGCCATGCTGGAAAACAAGGACAAATGGAAGGGAAAGCGCGTGGCAACCATCATTTGCGGTGGAAATCTTACTGAAACGCAGATAAAGGAATGGCTGTCATAGACGAGGTACTGCAACGGTTTGGTTTGCAGGCGTCTGATTTTGCAATCAATAGAATTGGATCGGGGCACATACACGAGACATTCAAGTTGTCTGGTATGACTGAGTATGTCCTGCAACGCGTAAACAACAAAGTTTTCAAAGACCCCAAAACCATCGCGACCAACCTTCGTATCGCAGGTGCTTTTCTAAAGAAAAATTTTCCTGCTTATCCGTTTCTATCAGCGCTTCAGGCGGGGGATGGTTCGGATCTCGTGGTTGATTCAGAGGGCACGCCCTGGCGACTTTTCCCGTTCATTACCAACACATTTACCATCGATAAAGTAGGAAGTGCCGACGAAGCCCGCAGTGCAGCGACAGAGTTTGCGCGACTCACGGCTAGCCTCAACCGCATCGACGTGACGCAGTTCAAAGAAACCATTCCGCGTTTTCATGATCTGCACTTACGATTTGACCAGTTCGAAAATGCTTTGGCTGGGGCGCAACCGGAAAGAAGACAACAAGCTGCACACGTGATTGCTGGTTGTCTTAGCCATCGCCATCTGCTTGAGCGTTATGACGATCTCTTGAAAAGTAAAGGTCTGCGCCTGCGCATCACCCACAACGACACCAAGATCAACAATATCCTGTTCGATTCGACGACTCGCAAAGCATGCTGTGTGATTGATCTTGATACACTGATGCCAGGTTATTTTATTTACGACCTCGGTGATATGGTCCGGACATTCGTGAGTCCGGTCGATGAAGAGGAGAAGGATCTTTCGAAGGTTGAATTTCGAAAAGATATCTACGATGCGCTCGTTGAAGGCTATCTCTCACAGATGGGACCCGTGATGAGTCCTGATGAATATGCTGCCATTCCCTTTGCGGGAAAAATGATGACATACATTATGCTGCTGCGCTTTGCAGCGGATTTCTTGAACGGGGATGTGTATTATCACACGACGTACCCTGGTCAAAATCTGGTGAGGGCAGAGAATCAGTTGTGTTTTTTGGAAAAGGTGGAGGAGGCGTTGCCCCAATAGCTCAGGGTTTAAATCCCGGGCTATTGAATGCAACAGGCCGCTCCTACGGAGCTTTAATACAAATCGCTCCCTATTGGCTAATGACAGGTCGCTCCGATGGAGCTCCAAGCATCAATTCAAAAGTTCGGATCACAAATTTTTTGAAGTCCCGTAGGGACGCCCTGTTTTAGAAACATACGGGAGTGCAATCTCATAGCTCCGTAGGAGCGGCCTGCGTCAATACCGTTAAGGTCGGTGGAGAATGGGTTGTGTTTTTGCATAAGAAGGGGAAGCATTCCCCATTAGCCTGGGGCTTAAACCCCGGGCTAACCTATCGCCACATTCACATGCCTTTCCGCATGATACGACGACCTCACCAGCGGTCCTGACTCCACATATCTCAATCCACGCTTCAGTCCTTCTTCTTTATACATCTCGAATGTTTCGGGGTGAACGAACTCGGCGACTTCGAGGTGCATTTTGGTCGGCTGTAAATATTGTCCGAGCGTAAGGATGAGCAGGCCGTTGGCTGCGAGGTCATCCATCGCTTTGAAAACTTCTTCTTTGGTTTCTCCAACGCCGAGCATGATGCCGCTTTTGGTACGTTTTCCAGCTTCGCGGGTGCGTTTGATCTGCTCGAGGCTGCGCTCATATTTTGCCTGCGGGCGCACGCGGCGGTACATTCTTTCCACGGTCTCCATGTTGTGTGACACAACTTCCTGACCGCCTTCGATCATTCTGTACAGCGCATCCCAGTTTCCTTTGGTGTCGGGGATGAGTGTTTCTATTGTTGTCTCGGGAGAGACTTCTTTTGTTTGTACGACGGTCTGGTACCAGATCTCAGCGCCGCGGTCTTTCAGTTCATCGCGGTTGACGGAAGTGATGACCGCATGCTTCACGCCCATAAGTTTGATGGCTTCCGCAACGCGTCTCGGTTCGTCTGCATCATATTCTGTTGGGCGTCCTGTAGCGACAGCACAGAACGTGCAGCTGCGCGTACAGATATTTCCCAGAATCATAAACGTCGCTGTGCCCGCTCCCCAGCATTCTCCCATGTTGGGACAATTACCACTCTCGCAGATGGTGTGCAGCTTATGCGTATCGACGAGGCGCCGCACTTTTGCATATTCCGGTCCGACAGGCAACTTCACGCGCAGCCAGTTCGGCTTGCGCTTCTTCGAATCATCTGCCGATATCACCGGGAGTTCTATCATAGGGATAAATAGTTAATGGTTAATAGTTATTAGTTAACAGTGGTGCACTCCAAGATTAACACTAACTGGTAACCAATTTCACTTGCGGTAACTCAATCATAGGGAGAAATGATTAGACTTGCGTCAACCCTATTAACCATTAACTGATAACTACTAACCGATTTTACTTACCAATTAGTTCCTTGTACTGGGCCGCAGTAAGGAGCTTAGCTGCATCCGCTGCATTCTTCAATTCCAGCTTGATCATCCAACCATCGCCGTAAGGGTCAGAATTCACTTTTTCAGGACCTGCATCAAGTGCTTTGTTGAATTCCAGCACTTTGCCGCTAATGGGCATGTACAAATCACTTACTGTCTTCACCGCCTCAACGGTACCGAAAACGTCATGTTCATTCACATCCTGGCCGACAGTCGAAATATCTATGTAAACAATATCGCCAAGCTCGCTCTGGGCAAAATCGGTGATGCCCACAGTTGCCTTGTTGCCTTCAATTTTGATCCATTCGTGATCTTTTGTGTACTTGAGTCCTTCGGGAATATTCATGGTGCGGTTGATAAAATGAGCCTCAAAAATAGGGGAAAAATGGGAGAAGTTTAAGGAGTCTGTGCGGCTGAAAGGGCGTGCGTGGGGAGGGAATGATTCTGAATTCTGGTTGCTGGGGTTGCTTCTTAATTCTGCCTTCTGGAATCTGGAATCTGACTTATGATGGATTCTGGATTCTGGTTGCTGGGTTCTGGGGGCTGGTTGCTAGGAATTACTCCTCACTTCTATATCCTCATCGCTCGTTACAATCCCCAAAAAACTTGCCGCGTCTACTGCTCACGGCTTACAACTTACGGCTCACCCTCAAGCTTACTGTGCCAAATTGAATAAGATTTTAGTTCCCACCCTGGTAGTTGCTCTGCGATATGAATTCGTAACAAGCGGATCGTTGACGTTTCTGTCCACGTAGATCTGAATGTTCAACTTGTTATTCACGGCATAACTGATGTTGGGCCTGATCTGGATGTTGATATTACCGTTGGTGATGGCGCTCACATCATCAATCTTTCGCTGAATGGTGATGTTGTTTGTAATGCTAAAGTTCAGACGGAAGTTGATATCGTTCTTTAAGGTAATTGTCCGTCCTTGCTGGCGGAACGGCATCTTCATGTTGTTCTTGATGTAACCAAATTCAACAGACCAGTCTTTCGAGTTTACTTCTGTTACTTGCGCGTTGGAAACGTTCAATGAAAGATCGCGTTTGGTCTTGTATTCAAAGCGTGCCGTCATCTTGTTTTTCGTGCGCACGCTGATTCCCACAAGCGGCGCAAAGGTTTCCGAAATCAACACCTGGCTGATAACATAAGTCGGGATGATCAGTCCGGTTTGTGGATTGTATTTGTCTGGATACGAACCGTTGTTGTAATTCGAGAGGTTGTTGCCGTTTCCCACATCTGTGTATTCGAGCGAGTTCGTGAAGCTGGCAACGGAATACGTAGATGAATAAGCGTGCGTAATACTGATAGATTGGAATACATCTTTAAAGGCAGCCAGCTTGGTAAGACCAGAATAATCGAGTCGCCAGTTTGGCAATGGGGTGGAGGGAAACGGGGTATAAGGAGTTGTGTTGGGATTGCTGCCAGTGTACGCTGCAATGAACGCCGGAATCAGCACATCTTGTGATTGTCGTTCGTATTTCGCCGTGCCACCTTTTGTGATTTCATTTGAATTGGTAAGATTTTGCTGGAAGATCTTGGTGTAGTCGGCAAAGTTTTGGAATACGGATGAATTAATATCGCCGTTATTTTTGAAAGCGGTACCAATCGTGATGGTGGAAATGCGATAGCTTCCCGTACGACTCGGACTCAGTTCCGCAAAGTTGTCTATGCTGTCATCGTAACGGAAAATCTCCTGGAATGCGGACGTCGTTGTCTTCTTTACGTCCAACTGAATCTTAAAGTCAGGACTGAGTTCCAATGCTGTCCGGATTCCGAGGTCCTTCATTTGTGTCTGACTGAAAGGTGTAGTGAGGTTCTTAGATTTCACCAACCAACCGCTTTCAGCGGCCTTGAACCGGATATTCGGATCCTGACTTCCTAACAAGAATCCCCAACCCGGCGCGTTCCACTGATTGTCCATTCCAAAGGCATTGGGTGACGGACTGAATCCCGGCAGAATGGTGCCAGAGGTGACGTTATAAGTTGCCGTAACGTTACGCATGGACATCAGCAATCGCAGGAATGATTTAACAATAATATTATTCGGCGGCTGCTTGACGGTGTCCGGTTTTTGTCTGGCCTTTTCCGCAGGAGTCAATGGACGCTTAGGTGTGTTGATATCCTTTAGGTATCCAACTTTGTTATACAATTTCACGAGATCGATACGGCCGTTCAATCCCTGGTCCTGGGAGTTTTGAATTATGTTTCCCATCTTGAGCGTATCGACTCGTTCAACGGGACCTGCACGCCATGAGTAACCGACGTTGTAACGGTACTCAGCGCCCAGCCAATTCGTGATGGGAAGTTTGTCAAAAGGTACTGTGTAGTTTGCTGTGATGGTTTGTTCAAAATTTTTCACGCGACCGCCGCGTTTGAGGTTGGACACCACGGAGTCCTTATACGCCTCTGAAGTGATATACTTGTTTTGTATCGTAGACTGCCCCCCGGTTACATCCGTATCAGGCTCATCGACAATGGCATTTACACGGGCATTATAGTCCAACGTAAGCGATTTCGCCAGCTGCCACCTTGCAGAGTAATATCGGTTGAAGAGGAAATACTTCATCAGGTTCGGCGCATTTGCAGTCGTGGTCGTTGATCCGTCTGACACTGAATTCCGATAAACGATTTTGTTATACGACCGCTCCAGTTCACCGCGTATGGAAAGGGTGGTTGGCACCGGATTGAAATTGAAATCTTTGATGAGCTGAAGCCACGGTGAGTTCATTCCCGTTTCTTTGAAGGGCTCAAAACCTTTGAACTTCGGATTATACTGCCACGCGACGGACCCTTTGATGTTGCGTTGCGTATTTTCTACCAGGTTGAAGTTCGTCCGCGTAGCCTCACTATAGGCATAGGTGAAGGCGAAGTTCTCGACATCCCATAAGTAACTTCCTGCATCTTTTTTGACTTTCGTTTTTCGGACGTTCGTGAAGTTCAAACTTCGTCGTATTGCATTGTCTTGTATCAGCTTTCGATAGGCAGCTCTTTGATCGTCTGTTGTGAACGATTTATCCATCGCTTCGATCCTCATATCGGGGTTCGCCGGATCGTAGTTTGGATTCAGGGTTGTCTTTTCATAGCTCACAAACATTGGAATCTTCAACCCGGTGTTGCGGGGCAAAAGTTTGTCGATCGCAAGTGTTGCCGAAATATCAAACACCGTCGTTTCCCCGCGCGCCCGTTCTGAAATTTTGGACTGCACATTACCATATCCGTAAGTGATACGCTTAAACGCACCTGTGACCGTGCCGAGATCCGCGAGCTTGGCGTTAACAACGGCATTGGCCGCCCATCCTGCTGTGCGGTCAAAATCCGTAAGGCGCATTTCATCGGCCCAGATACAAATATTCAAGGCCTTGCCATCGGCGCTTCTCGGGTTCCGAACGCCAATCATCATCAGTTTCACCTGGCTGAGATCGGGTCGACCGAAGATTCGTATGCTCTGGCGATTGTCAATTTTCTTTGGACCAGCACGAGGATACAATTCGCCCAGAGGAAAGCTCTCACGGTCGCGGGCGGCTTTCAAGGCGTAGAGCTCGTTAAGATCCATGTCAACCTGGTTGGAATCCGGCCAGACAACTGAAATGCTCGGATTGTTACCATTCGGCGAAATCTTTAGCGGAAGTTCAATCTCATAATAGTTTTGATCGAAGTCGGTACCAAGCCGGAGGAAGGCGGTTAATTGATTGTCTTTCACCACACTGCCTGAAGGACTGTGGGCAGAAATAAACATTTTGATTCTGCCATAATTGAAAAAGTCAAAGCTTACGTTCTTGTAGATGGACCTCGCATCGCCGTCAGCGAGTCCGTTCACACACATTTGAACCGATTGTTCATTTAATCTCCGGTTGATTGTGGAGGTCACATCGCGGTCACGAGCCAATGGCGGAACGTAGGATGGCTTTTCTGCATTACCTTGCCCGTTCTCTTCTACGTTCACGACCGAAACGGAAAAGTTATCCTGGTTTGGTTCCAGCTCTTCTGCTAGCTGTGACTGAGCAAGATCTGCGGTATAGCGCCTCCACCTGTTTCCAACCGCTCGGAAATTCGCAAAACGCAAAACGACTGGCTGAGAAAATCCAGTCAGTATCATACGTGCATAGCGTATTGATTTGAATCCGTTGATGGCACCGACCTTATCTTCAAATTGCCTGATCGGAATCCTCACCAGGTACCACGATTCATCGGCCCGACCTTCCGGTGTCACTTTATCTACGATGTATTTTTTCCCAACCTGGATTTGGCCTGGACGCAAATCAAGATTGAAGACATAGTATTCTTCGAGATCACTAAGTGTATTGTCCTGGTTGAGATCTTCGTTTTCCGGAATGTTGGACCCCGATTGAGCAAACGGTTCATCACCTGTAATAATCGGAGAGTTGTTTTCAACTCCGTTGATGCTTTTGTAACGCTCGAGAATCTTTGCATTTGCCGCATCGAGTTCCGGACCCAAGAAGTATTTAAAGTTGTCAGCGGATGGGTCCTTTTGGACGGCAGCCTTCGCGGCGGGTGTGACATTAGCGAGAAAATCGGGGAATGTCGTTACCTCATTGGCGTCACTGACCCCATCAAGACCTACGTCCTGATTAGCCCTGGATGCTGGATCTGTGTTGAACGCATTATTCAGATATTGCTGGTTGGTGACATAGCCCCACGCATTTTTTGTCACACTTCCATTGGTGAGATTTCCATCCGTGGGCAATCCGTTTTCAAATGCGTGGCGGCCGTCGCGCATCAGATCTTCGGAAATACTTCCGAGGTGGAAAATCAGCTTTCCACCAGTGGTGTTGGATGCAGGAGGATTGCGTCCATCGTTGATCGTCCCGTATTGGTTGTTAATGAATGGATCGAGTAGCCAGAACTCGACATACTCGACGTTTGCTTTATCAAAATCCACTTCTTGCCTTATTGCAGTGGTTATACCGGCCCAGTTCGAAGGGGGATTTTTTAACGTTCCATCTACATTCAGATCCGTATTGTAGTTGTAAGGTCCCCGCTCAGAAGGGTAATACGCGACATCAAAAATCTGCTCATAGAAGTTTCCAACCTGCGGGTCTTTGTAGGGAAAGATTTCATTTGGCCCTACGGCGCGGGTATAATGATTTTCTTTTGTGTCGTAATCAGTAAGGTTGTCAGGCTTGTACCTGCTGCCGTCCCGGTAGAACAGGTTGTCGATTTGATACCACGCGAGCTTACCACGTTTGTATCCTGCGCGGAGATCATCTTTTGCCCCAAGGCTTGGGTCAAAAAGGGATGTTTCTGGTGTGTGCGCAAGCTTCCACCCAACCGGGTTCATTAAGCTATAAGGAGTCGCTGTGTTCTCGAAGTCATCGATAAACGAAGTTCCATCACCCTGAACAATATTCGATGTACCGGGTAGTAGCTGTGCAAATTCGGCGTTAACCGTTACGGTGGAAAGATCCTTTGTTTGTAGGAAGGGCAGGGCGTCGACCATTTTAGTCAACACACGCGAATTCTTCTTCATATTCAGATCCAATCCGTATTGAATGTTGCGGGCTGGCTCCGTGCCAATCAGGTTACGGGAGATCAGCGGTCTTTCATTATAATAAAGGAATGTCGATCCGAGGTTTACGTCATCATTGAGTTTATAGTCGAAGCGGGTACCGAGTAATGATCGGGTCTGGAAGGCAAAAGGATCCTGTTGTTCGTAGGTGACGCTGATATTTTTTCCCGAGCTAAGAATACCGTCATTGAGAATGGTCACTTTTCCAAAAGTATAATCGACGGTGTAATCGACGTTTTCGCGAAGCGGGGCACCTCCCGCAAATACCTTGACAGAGCCTGGCGAAATGTTGAAGCCTTGAATAATAATATCTTTTCCAGCGCCAGCCTTGAATGATCCCGTTATGTAAAATTTATTCTTTGTGGCTACAAGTTCTGCTTCTGCCTTGGTGGTGTGATACAGTGTATCATAAACATATTTTTGAACGAGGGTCTGCTGCGTATTGGTATTCGGTTCTTTAGCGAACAAGTTCCGAAGACCCTTGTTGAAGGGCTCGAGATAAGGAAAGATGATCAGCCCGGTTTCTGAGTTGATCGTGATTTTCTCGACGTAGTCAAAGTTGCCATCCGGCTGTGGATCATTGTATGGGTTCAGTCTGTCAAGACCGAGGGCCTGGATGAGTTGAACTGTACGCGAATACTCGCCTTCCTGAAGTTGTGGATTGTCAATACCAGTTCTGTCGTCGCGATAAATGATGCGAAGTTGGAAGCCGTCACGCTGAAGTTGTGTTACGCCCAGGTTGTAAATGTTTTTTGCCATCAGGTTCCAGGTGGGCAGGATCTTTCCGGCATCATCTTTAACCGCAATCTTGCGTGGACGAAGCATCTTCAGGAAGACGACATCTTTCTCGCCACGATTGGAATAGTCTTCAGTGAGCTCACCAACTTTGTAAACGCGTCCGTTGTAGGTGTATTCGAATGCCACAGCCAGCGCTTCGTCATTCTGTAGCTTGCGTTGCAGCGTTATATAGCCAAGTTCTTTTTGAAATGTGAATTCCGTTGCCGCAAGTTTTCTAGCGCTGGTAATTTTTTCAAAATCAGTACCATTTGCATAGGTGTTTGGACCATAAAGGTTTTCAAGCTGGGCGTTGATATTGTCTGAGCTCTTATCTGAAAGATTCAGCAGTTTTTGAAAAAGATCGTTGTTATCATTGGCCGTAGGAGAGCCGTCCATTTTCAGGCTTCCATTATAATACGTTGGTGGTTTACGGTATGTCTTATCCGTTTCACCTAAATCCATAAAACCCACCACATCACGCAATGTCTGTGTATCGTTTTGCCGGTTTAGCAGATACACTTCGATACGCGTAATATTTATACCGGATGTTATCTGTGGAAGTGTGCTCAGCCATGCCTCGAAATGATCCCGAAAGAATTGACCCAGAAAGAAGTGACGATTCTCGTCATAGTTAGATCCTACAATTTCAAATGGCCTTCCCTGAGCAGCACCATTCGTGCTACCGTTTACATTTATCGTCGATTGTTTTCCGCGTTGTGTCGTAGCAATTGCAGTCACAAACATTTTTCCGAACTGCAATTGCGTTTTTATTCCAAAAAGATTTTGTGCCCCAGTGATCAGGCTGTTGTTAAGTGGAAGACTGACGTTACCGATCTCGAGCTTCTTTAATATATCTTCTTTGAAGCCCGTATACTCCACTTTCATCTGGTTTTGAAAGTCAAAGGAGTTGTTGTTGTCGAAGTTGGTCGTGATCTTAAGCTTCTCACCGACTTTTCCGGTTACCGCGAGGTTGATCTGCTGATCGAATTCGAATCCGCCATTGCGCTGCTGCCTGATGGGAATTGATGGGTTCTGAATTTTTTGCCATTGACCACCGAAGTCAAGTGTTACAAATCCACGTGGAATCAACTCGACATAGCTCCCGCCAAATATCCTGTCGAGCACGGGGCTGACGTACAGCTTCGGTAGCAAGTTCCGGCTGCTGACGGCACTTTCTCCATCAAGCGCGCGGCTTCTCGTTTTCCAATAGTCTTTCACCGTGGTGTTGTATTGAAACTGTGAAGCTTCGTCGAATGTCATGTAGGTCGGAGACCTGAAATTCACGTTGCCCATCCGCTCATAGATGGAGTATGTACGGCCGGTGTCAGGCAGTACTTCGAGCTTCATCATTTTCGGGTCCTTGAGAAATAAGGGGGACTGCGACGAATAGTTTGAGAAAGGATCGCCGTACCGGTCTGACGGCGTATAGTTCGGCCGGTACATGGGCCGATATTGGATCGAGTCGCGGGTGGTGTCTCGGCGGAACTGGGCGCTAGCCGTTAGCGAACAGAGTACTGATAGCAGTATCAGTCCCAGTCGTGGGGTTACGGGTAGTGTCCAGGTTAGGTAATTCAAACGTACTCTTAAGCGTTTTTCAGTGCCTGCTTCACCAAATCTTCCAAGCTAACGGTATTTCCTGATTTTTTCAGGACGCTATCGATACTTTTCTCAGCCGCGGCCCGCGGTATTCCGAGGGTCATTAATGCTGTTAACGCCTCCTGACGCATGGTATTGCTTACAAGACCCGGTAAAGTTGCCGGCTCGTCGCCCTGGACTTTTTTAAGCTTATCCTTGAGTTCGAGAATGAGTCTTTGTGCTGTTTTTCCCCCAATTCCCTTCACCGCCTGAAGTGTGGCTGCGTCTTCCCGCAGAATGGCGGATTTGAGTTCCGCCGGGGGGAGGGACGACAACACCACCATGGCCGTGTTAGGCCCGACGCCATTGACGGAGATAAGACTCATAAACATTGCCTTTTCCGCTTCGGTCGCAAACCCAAATAGCATCTGGGCATCTTCGCGGACATGGAGATAGGTGAAGAGCCTGATGTCTTCCCGGTCTTTTATTTCTGAAAAGGTATTAAATGATATCGATGCCTCGTAGCCGATCCCATTGACGTCGACGACAACATGTGTTGGATCTTTGTGTACGAGCTTGCCTTTCAAATAAGCAATCATGCATTACTTTTTAGCGGGATGGTGTTCGAGCTCGTATTGAATTTGTGCGTCAACGACTGCAATTGCAGCCATGTTTACAATCTCGCGTATGGAGCTTCCCAGTTGAAGTATATGAACTGGTTTCTTCATTCCGAGCAGAATCGGTCCGATCGTCTCAGCACCGCCTATCTCCATCAATAGCTTGTAGGCAATATTTGCTGATGACAGGTTTGGAAAGATCAATGTGTTTGCACCTTCTTTCGCTAATGCACTGAAAGGATAAAGTTCGCGTTGAAGTTCGGGATTCAATGCAACATTCGCTTGAACGTCACCTTCAATGATCAGGTTTGGATATCGTTCGCGCGCAATGCGAACCGCCTCGCGAGCCTTGTCGGGAACGTCGCCCTTGCTTGAGCCGAAGTTAGAATAGGAGAGCACTGCGACACGCGCTTCTGCTTCGAAGAACCTTGCTCCACGTGCTGTGAGTCCTATTATACCCGCAAGCTCTTGTGGAGTCGGGTCGACATTAACTGTACAATCTGAAAAAAAGTAAGTTCCCTTTTTATTGAAGATAATATACATCCCCGCTACTCGCTCGACACCGGCACGCATGCCGATGATCTGTAATGCAGGCAAAATTGTTTTTGAATAGTCGCGTGTGAGACCAGAGATAAGGGCATCGGCTTCTCCAAAGTCAACCATCATGGCGCCGAATGCATTGCGATCGCGCATGGCACGTTGCGCGTCAGCGTATGTCACACCTTTGCGCTGGCGCTTGTCATAATATGCCTTTGTATATTTTTCATCACGGACCTTGTCTTCTTTGGGATCGATGATGGTACAGTCACTGATCTCCAGACGGTTGTCCTTGATAAGTCTTTCGATCTCCTGACGATTGCCAAGGAGAATTGGAACTGCAATCTCCTCATCCTGCAGGATCTGTGCTGCCTTCAACACTTTGATGTTGTCTGCTTCTGCAAATACCACGCGCTTCGGTGCTTTCTTCGCGCGATCGATGATCTTGTTGATCAGTTTTTGATCGATGCCGATGCGCTTTTGCAATTGCTGATGGTAGGCGCCCCAGTCTTCAATCGGTTTGGTCGCCATTCCTGATTCCATCGCTGCTTTTGCCACGGCAGGCGCTACCGTTGTTATTAATCTGTAATCGAGTGGTTTTGGAATCAGGTAGTCTCGCCCGAACTCGATCTTCTCCGTACCATAAGCCATGAGCACGGTATCAGGAATCGGTTCCTTTGCCAGCGTTGCAAGCGCATGCACGGCCGCAAGCTTCATCGCCTCGTTGATTTCTGTCGCCCGTACATCGAGCGCACCACGGAAGATGTAGGGGAAGCCCAACACATTGTTTACCTGGTTCGGATGATCAGAACGCCCGGTACCCATGATCAAGTCAGGCCTGGTTTTCTTCGCCAGATCGTAACCTATTTCCGGGTTGGGATTGGCAAGAGCAAACACAATCGGGTCTTTTGCCATGGCGAGGACATCCGCGGGAGTCAGAATGTCGGCTTTTGAAAGGCCGACGAAAACATCTGCGCCCTTCATCGCCTCCTGCATCGATGCATATTTGCGACTCGTAGCAAAAGGAGCTTTGATGTCGTCGAGATCCTTCCGGTCTTTAGAAATAACGCCTTTGCTGTCGCACATGATGAGATTTTCCTTTTTCATCCCCAGCGCGAGATACAGCTTGCTGCATGAGATGGCGGCGGCACCCGCGCCATTCATGACCATTACTATGTTCTCAATTTTCTTGCCTACGATATCCAATGCATTGAGAAGGGCAGCACTCGAAATGATAGCCGTTCCATGCTGATCGTCATGCATGATGGGGATGTTCATTTTCTCCCGCAACACCTGCTCGATCTTGAAGCACTCAGGCGCTTTAATGTCTTCCAGGTTGATGCCA
Source organism: Cyclobacteriaceae bacterium (assembly GCA_044223825.1). Taxonomy (GTDB): domain Bacteria; phylum Bacteroidota; class Bacteroidia; order Cytophagales; family Cyclobacteriaceae; genus ELB16-189. The sequence continues at coordinate 23,785 of JBGALO010000001.1, forward strand.
CCAAACGTCGGCTCAAGAGCTTTTACAATCTTGATGAATTCGTCTGGATCATTTTCTGCGATCTCGATATCGAAACTATCAATGCCTGCGTATTTCTTAAAGAGCACGGCCTTGCCTTCCATCACGGGCTTTGATGCCTCAGGCCCTATATTGCCAAGTCCAAGTACAGCCGTACCGTTACTAATGACTGCTACAAGATTTCCCTTCGAAGTATACTTATATACGTCTTCACGGTTTTTTGCGATCTCAAGGCATGGCTCGGCGACGCCCGGCGAGTACGCCAGCGCCAGGTCCATTTGCGAGCTCAACACTTTCGTGGGGACAACTTCTATTTTGCCCGGCTGGCCAAGCGTGTGATAATTGAGTGCGTCTTCTTTCCTGATCTTGATTGCCATGGGTTTTCAGATTAAACCTTACAAGTTAATATTTTGGTGGGAGGAAAAAATGGAAAAGCTGTTGGCCTTTGGCTGTTGGCTATTGGCAATGTCTAGATGGGTAAAAAATTTATTGAGGCGAACGAGGGGCGTGGCATCGGTACCGCGAAGGCAGACCGTTGCTGAAACTGAATTTTAATTGCAAACTTGCCAAAAGCTAACGGCTAATAGCCAAAGGCAATTGCTCATTTCTTCCCAACAATCTCTCCACTGGTCCGGAAGGTGTACAAAATCGTCTCCAGCTCGCGCATGGTCTCGCGTTGATCCTTTCCAGGACTGAAAGTAAATCCTTCGATGTAATAGAACTGCTGATTGGCCTCGTCCACAATAGCAAATCCTTCGAAGGGCCCGCCCATACCCAATGTGTTGGTTCGCCAAAGGCCGCGCAACCTGATCGCGAAATGTTTGTTAAAACTTACAGTGTCGGCATTCACCGGAATGAAAGGCACTTTTGTCTCAGTCAGCAGGTATGAATCTGGTTGATCCGGATCTTCAAACAAATGTGTACTGCAAACCTCATCGCGGAATTTTATCAGGTTTTCTTTCTTGAAGTCATCCGCAGAAACATATTGCTTACGTGAAATGAAAATATTTTTATCGTCTCTTGGGTTGATCTGTCGCACCCAAACAAAATCTGTTTTCTTGTCGGCAAGCTTGTATCCGAAGGGAACCCTGAGATCGCATTGATATTCTTTTTTCAGCATATCGCTCACGCCTGCCACGTCACCGGCCTTGAACAGCGATCGGGTAAGTCTCGTTCTTTCTTTTTGATCAAAGAATTCAGTCAGTCGCTTTCCGTTGCTTTGAATAAACTTCAGAAGTCGCTGCTCTTCAGTTCCATACAGGTACATAATTTCCTGTCCTTTTGCGAAGATGTCGCTCTGCGTCTGTACGAACTGATCTGGATTAGCCTGTATTTTTTTAATTGACTCTTCAGTGAAGAGCTTTCTGACGATCCTGGATCCTTCTGTCTGCTGATCGAGGGTCATCACAAAAATAATGTTGCGGCTTTGCTTAAGGACGAAGTTGAATTTTCTCGGATTCAACCACCTGAACTTGAATGACGACTCCGGTCTTGGAAGGCCCGGCATATCAGCACTGAACAGGGAATCCAGGCTTCTGCCGATGGGTCCCCTCCACTGAAGTGAATCCATCACCACGAAAATATCTCCTGAATGGCCATTAGCGTTTGGAATATTCTTGGAATCCTTGGAAGAACAGCCGCCGATAACAATCACAGCGGCCAGGAACACGGCCAGTCTCATGAGCATTTTAATAAAGAATACCAAAGGTGTGTAATCGTCACGATATTCCGACTATTTCTCTGGATACAACACGCCTTGGAAATAATTGTTCATATTAAAATACTTCTTCGCGGCTTCCTGCAGTTCCTTTGCCGTAAGGGCCTTAAAGCGGCTATTGACGGTGAGGATGTCAGCGGGATCAGATCCTGTCTCAGCACTGCGCTGAAGGCGCGCTGCCCAATAGCCATTTTCTTTGATGCTCTCGAGATATTCTTTATCAAAGGTTTCTTTCACTTTGTTGAGGTCGGCTTCCGCAGGTCCGTTCGCTTTGATCTTGTCGATCTCAGCAAAAGTAGCTTTGATCAGTTTGTCAACATTTTCCGGACCGCAGGGCAAAGAGACATTGATGAGATAATTTCCATAAGGATTTTTGTTCAACGATCCGTTCATGCCTCCACCATAGATTCCGCCGAGATCTTCCCGCAATGTCTCGATGAGCTTGATGTTCATAAGCTCCATCAATGCCTGCAGCTTCAATTGTTCAGCATCGGAGTAAGGCGTTTCACCAGAGAACACAATGTTTATAAAGCTCTTCGGCTCATTACCCTTCTTAATATCTTTTTTCACCACGCCTTTCACGGGGCGCAATCCAAAGTCTTTAAAGCCTTGGGGGACATCTGAAGTGGCAGGCAGTGTACCCAGGTAGGCGGCAACCATTGGCTTTACCTTTGCCGGATCGAAGCTTCCAACAATGTAGAAAGTCCAACCCCTGGCGTTACCGAAACGCTCCTTATATATAGCCAGGCTTTTGTCGAGATCGATTTTTGAAAAATCACTTTTACGCGGAACGCGAGGCCCTCTTGGATTGAAGTTGTAGAGCATTTTTTGAACGGAATCCTGAAAGACGGTTCGTGGATCGCTCATCATATTCTGGACTGCAGCCTCTTGCCGCGTTACGAACGATTTAAATAGTTCTTCGTCTTTGCGGGGTTTGCTGAAGTAAAGGTGTACCAACTGAAGCATCGTTTCCACATCCGCCGTCCCCGCCTGACCACTAATGCCCTCTGAGTAATTCGACAACCTCGGCGCGACGGAGACAGATTTGCCAGCCAACACTTTGCGAAGATCAGTGGGTGAAAAATCGCCAATGCCCATTTGCGTGACAAGCGTCGACGCGTATTGAGCATTCAACGCGTTGGCGTTGTCAACTGTCGACTGCCCGCCGGAGCGGAATCCAGATAAGACCACTTCATCATTTTTGAAATCAGTTGGTTTCAGTATCACTTTCACGCCATTACCCAATGTCAATTCCGACAGTCCCAGCGTCGCATTCTTTTTGTCGAGGACCACACGACCTCCTTCGGGCATGGCCCCCATCAAATTTGCTGCAACAGCCTTCTCTTCGTAGGCAGTCACCGGCATTTTTTCCGCTTCTGTTACCATCGCCAACAATTCTGCATTGGTGGGCATGGTGAAATCAGCTTTCTCTGGTCCGGCAAGCACAATCAATTTATGTTCGGTAACAGCAGGGATATTCTTTGCAGTGAAAGCATTTACCTCTTCGAGGGTAATGTTGGGTATAAATTCTTTGTAATAGTTGTATTCGTTTTCTATTCCCGGAATCGGTTCATCAGTGGTAAAATTCCGGAGGTATTCATCTGCATAATTTTCAGATTCCGTTTTGTCTCTTTCATTAAATGCCCGCTCCATGTTTCGCAGCATGGATTTCTTGGATCGATCCAACTCAGCAATAGTAAAACCGAATTTCTTTGCCCGTTCATTTTCCCGGATCACAGCCTGAATTGCAGGTGCAACTCCAGCTTTGCCGATCACGGCAAACCCAAAGTACGATTCGTAGCCGTGAATGAATTCACCGCGATCGCTTCCGCCAAAAAGAAAAGGAGGATCAGATTTTTGAGTGAGCTCCTGCATGCGCTGGCTTAGCATAACGCTGGCAAGACTCTTCACTATGCTTTGTCTGTAATCGCCGACCGTTGTCTGCATCTTAGCTTTCTCAGTAGCATAGAAGATCTGGAGGATATGATTTGTTGCTTCTGGATCAGTGATGACTAAACCTTCAGATTTTGTGCGGGAGGGAAGCTCTTCGTAAACGCGTGGCCTTTCCTTTGCCGGATTTTTGAGTTTCTCAAAATGCTTTTTGATCATCGACTCGGCTACCAGGGGATCGATATCTCCCACGACTACCACCGCCATGAGATCCGGGCGATACCAGTCTTTGTAAAACCTTTTGATCACTTCGGGTTTGAAGGTTTTGAGCGTTTCCGTCGTTCCGATTGGTAGTCTAACAGCATACTTGGAGCCAGCAAGAATGTAGGGAAGCATTTTCTTCAACATGCGTTCCTGTGCGCCTTTGCCCAAACGCTCTTCTTCCAATACCACACCACGCTCTTTCTCGATTTCGGCCGGATCAAAAGAGACAGTACTTGCCCAGTCTTCAAGAACCAACATGCCTTGTTCGAGGTTCTCTGGCTTGTCCACCGGAATGGGCAGAATGTAAACAGTTTCGTCGAAATTGGTATAAGCATTCAGGTCGGCGCCGAACTTCACACCGATGCTCTGCAGAAATGAAACGAGGTCGTTCTTCTTGAAATGCTGCGAGCCATTGAAGGCCATATGTTCCGTAAAGTGAGCCAACCCACGCTGGTCATCATCCTCCATTATTGAACCAACCTTTACGGCAACACGCAACTCAACTTTTTTCTCGGGCTTGGAATTCCTCCTTATATAGTAAGTGAGGCCGTTAGGCAGCGTTCCTTTTATTATTTCCGACGCTATCGGGAGCTTGTCTGTAAGACTGGTCGCAACGTGTACCTGGCTTTCCGGTCTTGTCTGAGCAATAGGGCTGTTGACTACGAACAGCAATATGAAGAACTGGATGAAAAGAGATTTTGTATTCATCTTTTTAAAATTGATTTTATGTTTTGACTAAAGCGGGGACTTTAACTTTCCCACTCTTTCCGAATGATCTCAAGCATTAAGGGATGAACATTGCAACCCGCACAAAGTTCTCCACCAAAAAGAAAATTGCCTCCGCCCTTAAAATCAGTCACGATGCCGCCTGCTTGCTGCACGAGAAATGTTCCCGCAGCGACGTCCCATGGATTGAGATTGTACTCAAAAAATCCTTCGAACCTTCCACAAGCGACGTAGGCAAGATCAGTAGCAGCACTACCCAGCCGCCGTACGCCATGCGAACGTTTCAGGAACGTGCTTATGATGTTGAGGTAGGACCCCATTTTTTCGAATTCGTAGTACGGAAAGCCCGTGGCTAGCAGACTTTCCTCAAGCCTGCTAATAGAAGAAACACGAATCTCTTTTCCATTGCAGAACGCAGGCGAGCCCTGAAACGTATGAAACATTTCCTTCCGGTTCACTTCGTAGATCAGACCCAGGACCATTTTGTTATTCAGCGCCAGACCCACACTGACTGCAAAAAGGGGCAATGCATGAGTGAAGTTGGTGGTTCCATCCAAAGGGTCAATGATCCACCGGTAACCACTGCTTCCTTCAATAGATGTTCCTTCTTCCCCGATGAATCCGGATCCCGGAAGAATTTTTGATAGAGAGGATACAAGTTTTTTTTCTGCTTCTTTGTCAACGTATGACACGAGGTTATTGAAACCTTCCTTTTGCTCAATTCTGCCGCGATCGAAAGAAGCGCCTTCCCGCGCAATAAACTCCCCCACCTCACGGCAAACTTCCATTGCATTTCTCTCAATGGCTGCAAGATCTGTCATCGTTTTGTAGTTTGACTTTTGACTAACGTGAAAAGAATTATCAGTGTTGAAATCCAGGCAGCGGTTCGAACAACGAATTCTCCGCGCGCAAGATACGTAACATTCCCTGTCTTGTCGCCGAGGTCATATAATTTCAACATGATGTCTCTTGACATGTAGGACGATTGGGAATAGGAGTATGCGATCGGTCCCGCCAGTACCAGAACAGTTAATAAAATCCAATGCCATTGCAGCCCAGTTTTGGAAAGAAGCATTTGATAAACAAGGAGGTTGACCAGCAAGATCCACAGCGAAGCGCCAAGGTATCCCGTTGTCATGTTCCATTGGAGCCACGCAGATTTGTTCTCAAGCGCATCAGCGAGATAGATACCTCCTGCTGCGTCAACTTTGAGTAGAATGTATTCTATTGAAAGCCAAAAAAGTATAATCGTGATCTTGCCGGCTTTATTTCCAAGTACGTGCTTCAGCCATACTTGTCCTATGAAAGGAAGTGTAAACAGAATTGCGTAAAGCATCGAAGATGCCGTGAAGGAAAAATCGAACGTCCGTGCCGCCAGAAAATTGATAACAAGGGCTATTAACACCCACTCCATTTTTTCCCAGATCCCTGACGTGTCGTCTGCGCGGTCTGTCAGCGCAAACAATGGTGCGAGTCCAAAAAAAATAAATATAGGGAAGGAACTCATCAGCCACCCGCCGGTCATGAACAGGGCAGAAGCCACGCATAGGAATGCCGGGTGAAGCTGCGTTCCGGTGGAATGCTCCTTACTCTTTTTTGCCATCGATCACTATTACGATTTCCCCTTTCACCTCTTTGCTGCTGAAGTGTACTATTACTAGCTCCAGCGGTCCGGTAAAGGTCTCTTCATGCAATTTTGTCAATTCGCGTGAAACGGAAATCATTCTTTCACTACCGAAAAACTCCTTCATCTGCTCCAGGGTTTTAACCAGTCTGTGCGGGGATTCGTAGACAACGATCGTGCGATCCTCTTCCGCAAGCTTTTTAAGCACGGTCTGTTTTCCTTTTTTATGTGGAAGAAACCCCTCAAAAATGAAACGGTCTGTTGGAAATCCCGAGTTTACCAACGCAGGAATCAGAGCAGTGGCGCCGGGCAAACATTCGATTTTCAATCCTGCCTTAAGGCATTCCCGTGCAAGCAAATAACCGGGATCAGAAATTCCCGGCGTACCTGCGTCGCTGATCAGTGCGAAAGTGGTCCCGCTTTTCATTTGCTGAACCAGCTTTTCGTGAACCTGATGTTCGTTGAAAATATGGAAACTCTGTAGTGGTTTGGAAATACTGTAGTGCTTGAGCAACGTTCCTGATGTGCGCGTGTCTTCTGCGAGAATTATGTCAACCTTCTTTAATGTTTCCAGCCCACGTAACGTGATGTCACCCAGATTTCCGATTGGAGTAGGTACGAGGTACAGTGAAATATTTTTATCCACGCTAAGCCAGTTTGTCTATAGCCTCCGCGAGCTTTCGATCGAGATCCGTCACCTTATTTCCTGCATCGTGTGTGCTAAGCTCAAAGTCAACGCTGTTATAGGTGTTTGTCCACGTGGGATGATGATCCATTTTTTCCGCGACCAGCGCCACCTTTGTCATGAATCCGAAGGCCTCCTTGAAGTCCTTAAACTTGAATGACTTTTTTAATTTGTTGTTTTCCTCTTTCCACATGGTGTCGGCGTTTTAATAGGGGAAAAAGTTAGGAGTAATTGAACTGGTATACAAGAAGTGCAATTCCATGCCTCGCACGCCGTCGCTGGTTGCCTGTTACCGGTCGCCGGCGACGGGCAACAGGTGAAAATTTACAACGCAACAATGCCTTCGATCCCCTCGACTCTCTGATACACTTCGATAACAGAGTCACTGGACGGCATCATCATTTGGTACGTAATGCTTATATACTTTCCCTGACCCGAAGATTTCTCGGCAGCAGTGGTGTGGAGTGGAAAGAGCTTTCTCAGCTCGTCCTGCTTTGCTGTGGGAACAATGAATTTAAACGTGTAAAGCGCTGGCCACGCGTAGAACCTATCTAGTTTGTCACGAAAGGAATTTACCCAATCCGGATTCATAATCGGCCCTGCAGATCCCTCCAAAAAAATCAGGCCGTGAATCCACGACCTGAAATAAGCTTGTTAAAAGAATTTGTATCGATTGTCTTCAATTTTTGCTGCCTCTTTCAGGGCTTCCACCACATAGTACCCGCCGCGGTTGTTCAGTGTCTGCTGCAGTTGGGTTTTAAACATGCTGTAATCACCCATGCCCGGAGCAATTGTCTTATTCTGCACGTCGGCCACTACAACACCTCTTTCGCCGATAATTGGCTTCGAGCGTTTGTTGGCCTCCACCGACATCATACTTCCGAAAAGAACAGGATCAAATCCTGCGCCTGGGATCGAAGGTGTAGACAGCTTTAAATCACTGATACTATTCACAGAAGCATCCGAACCGAAGAGTTTCGCGAGGTCTTCAAGTGGCTCTGTCTTTCCTTTCAATTTCTCCGCAATCTGCTTGCCCTTTGCTTCATCTTTAACGGCAGGCGTGATTTGCTCTTTCACCTTTTCAAATGACTTGTAGCCCTTGTCGGTCTCTCCGGTCATAATGGCTACTACATAGTTGTCATCGAGGTCAAATACTTCAGAGACCTTTCCAACTTTAGCTTCCCTGAAAAGCCAGGTAACGATCTGGCGTGCTTCGCCAAGGTTGTTGATCCGGCGCTCGCTGGTTCCAATATCATTGGCTTCAAACACCACAACGTTTTCCTTCTTTGCTTTTTCTTTGAATTCTTCGATCCCTGAGATGTCGCTGGAGAATTCATCTGCTTTTCTCAAGGCTGCATTGAGTGTCTCATCGCTTGGTGTGATGGCGCGCTCAATGGTCGCCACGCCGTAGTAGGTGTTGTCTTTAACGCCGGTTACTTCAATAATGTGGTAACCGAAAGTAGTTTCAACGACATCAGACAATAGGCCAGCCTTCTTTGCATCGAAAACAGGTTTTTCAAAATCTTTTACCATTTGGCCAGTGGTGAACCAGCCAAGGTCTCCGCCGCGTGAAGCGGTTCCGTCTGTTCCAAATTCTCGGGCCTTTGCTGCGAAGCTTGCGCCGCCTTTAATGTCAGCGAGTATCTTACGTGCTTTCTCTTTTGCAGCTTTTTTTCCCTCGGGTGTATCGTTGTCCCACTTGATCAGAATGTGACTTGCTTTCGCATTGTAGATCGTGTCGTGCCCGATTTTAGAAATCTTATATATCGTGTAATTACCGTTTTCAAGCACGGGTCCAATAATTTGTCCGGCTGTCAGTGTTTCACGAATTCCGCTCAAACGCGCTGGTAAATTTGCAATCGTATACCGTGTATAGGGATTATTTCCATCCGTATTCGATACAGCAAAAACTGAATCTTCAGTAACGATCTTCAGGTCAGCGAGAACTTTATCAAGCTCATTTCGCACAGCCAGCGAATCTTCAGATGATGCCACGACCGGGAAAGACACGTAGCTCATGCTTCGCGTGTTCTCCACTTTGTACCGCTTCTTGTTTTTCTCGTAATAGGCCCTCATGTCGGCGTCAGTTACCTTAACTGCTGAATCACTTACGGCAATGAAGGGAACATAGAGGTACTTAGCTTCTTCGACGTCATTCGAGTTATGATAGTCTTGTTCAGCTTCCGCTTCGGTGACGTAAGCAGTTTTCACCAACAGGTTCTCATATTTTATCCTTTCACGTCCTGGACGCAAATCGTTCTTGAAAATGTCCCAGCGAACACGTGCTTCCGATGTAACAGGCATTGCATCGATCTGCTGCAGGTAAGCGATGAGGCGATTGCGGTCGAATCGTCCTGCCGAGTCTGTGAATGAAGACCTGATGCCTTCGTCCATGTGTTTGCCCTGGATCATATCCCAGACCTCATCCGTCGTTACCTTGATGCCGACTTTCTCGAACTGAGGTTGAATCGCGTTGCGTGCGATCAGCAGTTCCCATGCCTGTGCCTGCAATGTTGGCCTTTCACGTTCCCCCGGCTGGCGCCCGAAGCTCATAATGTAGTTGTTTTCACGCTCCTGGAGAACGACGTTGTACTCGTCCACCGAAATCGTACGGCCGGCAATCTCGCCGATTTCACGGTCGCTGCCCCCGAAAATTGACCGCGGCCCACTTCCAAAAAGGTCACTCCCCACAATAAAAGCGCCCATGGATAGCGCGATAGCGCCCACCACCCATTTGGTCATCTTCGTCCTCAACGTGCTAATTAATGCCATACGAATCGATAATTATTTGATTGATGCTCTTCTCCTCTGCCCGACTTATGGGCAAAAGAGCCGCAAATTTAAACCGTTTGCTGTATTCGGCAAAGCTGACCTGAAACTATTAGAAGTTACCAGATAGTACTGATAGTCAGCCTGTTCTACTCCTCAATGGTCTCCTGTTCGAGCACCACCTTCACTGTATCAATTCCATTCCCTTTTGTCGACTGGATGGTGAAAATAAACGGGGGAACTTCAAGGGTTTCTCCTTTTTGAGGGAAATCCTCAGTGTAAGACAGGATGAGGCCACCCAGTGTTTCGTAGTCACCGAGTGGTAGTTGCCAATGATATTTTTCGTTGAGGTAGTCGACTTCAAGTCTGGCGCTCAAGACAAAAGTTTTTTCATCAAGTTGCTGCTCGATCAGGTTGTCGGCATCATGTTCGTCCTCGATGTCTCCGAAGATTTCCTCAATGACATCTTCCATACTGACAAGCCCAGCGGTACCACCAAACTCGTCGACGACGACGGCAAGGCTCCTTCGTTCGCGCAGCAATTGCACCATCATGTCGTTAGCCATGGTAGTTTCTGTTACGATGCTGATGGGCGTAAGAATTTCTTCTATCGTCTTTGGATTCTTGAACAGGGCAGCCGAATGACAATAACCGATAACGTCGTCAATCGTGTCGCGGTAGATCACAACTTTAGAATGGCCACTTTCAACAAAAGACGCTTTTAATTTTTCGATCCCGTCTTCCAAAGGAACGGCAGTGATCTCTGTTCGCGGGACCATGCATTCACGAACTTTTACAGTGCGGAATTCAAGAGCGTTGTGCAAGATCTTTTTATCCAACTCGATCTCCTCATCCTCATGCTTGACTTTCTGCATGTTTCGCAAATAAATATTCAGGTCTGTCAAACCGAATAGCGGCTTCTCCTCTGAATATTCGAGTCGCAACACATATTTGATCACCAACTTTGAAAGATTGACGATTGTGAATGTGATAGGTGCCAGGATCGCATACATTGCCACGAAGGGCAACGCGAGCGCTGATAACACCAGGTTGGGATTGATCATGAAGAGACTTTTCGGCAAAAATTCCGCCGTGAACAAAATAAGAAGCGTCGAAAGGATAGTTTGGATCAGCAAGATCGAGGGCTCATTGTTCAAGGAAAGCGGCAACTTGTCTACCAGTATAGGTTCAAACAACAATGCCATGTTGTTACCAAATACCACAAGCGCAAGTGTGTTGCCAATCAGTGTTGTGCCAATGAAGCGCGATGGATTTTGCATGAAGTGGGCCATAATACGGCCCGCCCATATGCCTTGTTTTGCCTGCAGCTCTACCTGAAGCCGGTTCGCAGAAAGGAACGCGATCTCTATACCCGAAAAAAAGAAAGAGAAAATAAGGGAAGCAATGATCCAGGGATAGAGTGACTCCGTCATGCCTTGGATCGTTTACGATAGGTAAACCAAAAAAACATCAGCAGGGCCAGCATGAGCGATGTATATGCGTGCCCCAAACCAACGGCCATCACTTCGTAGGCGCCGATGATGATAAATACCACCCCCAGCGACAGCAAAACGATATCAAAAAGTTTCATGGGATTGCAAAAATACGCTTTTTTGCGCGCAAGCGCGCTAGGTTTGCCACGGATTACACGGATTCGTCGGCACGGACTGGTTCATTCTTCATCCGTGAAAATCCGTGTAATCCGTGGCTAAAAAAGCCTTGCGTCTTTGCGCTTCAATCTTTTATTGTGAACTCGCTCCCTGCAGGTTTGCGAATTGTGTAAGATGAAAGATCCTGAACAGCATCCAATCCTGTCCCGTAAATGATCTCGTTTTCGAGTTTGATCGTAACGAATTTTTCAGTGCTGATCTTACGCGTGCCTGGTCTCCAAAATAATTCTTCCGTGTTTAGCTGCTGTTTCTTTTCAATGTTAACAACCTCCACATTACCACGGCCGCGCCATTGGTCAAGCTCTTTAAAATAGAATGCGTGATTGGCCTTCAGCGTTGACGTGAGAATGCCTTTCGCATCATAAAATTCAAGATAGATCCCTTCCGGAAACTCCCGGTCGTTGTTTTTGAATTCAAGAATCTTCTTTGCTTTCAATTTTACTTTGACTCTGTCGTTCTCCGAATACAACATGTCTACGTCCTGTGCCTGACGAAGTGGACCGTCATAGTTTACCGGCACCGATACTTCCGTCGATTGGCGGCAACCTGCCAATAGCAGGAACAATGATAATATGACAACGAAGCGGGACGACATCATAAAAGAAAAAGCCCCGACCCCAAAGCCGGGATCGGGGCTTTCCATATTTATTTTGAATTAATCTCTTGTATTCAGGACAACTGACTCATTGATCCAGCAACCAACCTGCTGGTTTGATCCTTTTTGCCAGTTGAGAAGGAAGATCTCTTCTTTCGAAGGGAACTGAGCCTTGGCGCGAGCCATCAACTGCTGATTGCCGGCCTTTTGGTACATTTCGTAAGCGGCTATGTAAACCAGGCGATCCTGCGCAAGGCTCTGCTGCTTCTTGCAGTTATCAAAGCTGTTGTAGTAAAGGTCGCCAATCTTCTCCCATGCCTCCTTCGTACCAGCTTGGCGGAAATTTTCACGAGCACCGGAGTAATTTCCTTTTTTTGCTTCAATGCTGCCCATGTACAACTGAATCTCTGCTTTGTCTTCAGGTTTTGTTGCGATCGGAAGGGCTTCTTTGCACAATTCTGCTGCACGCTCATAGTTACCAACTTGCATATAGCGAACGATGAGGAATTTAATGATACCGTAGTCTTTGGTTGTTTCAAGCGTGTGCACGGCATCTGCAGCTTCAAGGGCCAGCGGATCGTCAGCGCACTTGCCTTGTAGCATAAATGAGAATATCTTCTTTGCCATCACAAGGTCTTTAGGGTTTGCCTTAAACTTAGGTGCAAGGTTCTTTCTAACGAAATCGCAATCCACTTTCACAATCGTGATAAGCAGGCCATCAACGGCATCCTTATAGCCTTTCAATTTTTCAACATCGGCTGTTTTTCCTGCAGCGGTTGCTGTCGCGATCTTTTTGTCAGTTATGTCCATGATCTTGTCATAGCGAGACAGCACCTGATCATCAGTCAGATCCTTGAATGCCAGTTGATTTGCTTTTACCGTGGTGATATATGCCACAAGGTTTCCGTCAGAGATTTTTTCACCGCCGATCTCAAATACTTTATCGTACAAAGCGAGCAATTCCTTCAACTTCGGCTTGTTCTTGATGTTGTATTTGTATGAAGCATATGCTTTTCTGTTAAGCACGTTCACTTCATCGCCGCAGTTCTTAATTCTGAGGTCATACCAAGTCAAGAGTGAATCTGCCAAAACTTGCTTCTTGGCAGGATCTGTTTCTTTTTCTGCGAGTTTATCGTAAGCATCAGCTGCATCGATATACAACTTCGTGTTCCACTGCGGAGCAACGCTGTACATATACAGTATACCAGCAGTAGCACCGCGTGGATTGCCTTGCTTGAGCGCGTCTCCATAGATGGCCACTTGCTCTTCTGCTTTCGCTTTATCAGCCGGCCACTTCATCTCCTTGCATTGAGCGAGAGATTTGGTAACAACACCTGCCAGGCAGAGCAGTGCGATCACCATAGACAATTTCAATTTCATAGCTATTAGGTTTCTGTTAGTCAAATCTTCTCTTAATGAACCACTGGTCATTAAAAGTTATGCCAAAATAAAGTTTTATATAATTTTCCTCAATTGTATTTACAGTCTTGTCTCCCTTTTTTCCAAATTTCATTGCCATGTCTAGGCTGCAAGATCTGCTTACAGGAAGTGACAAGCCAAAAGTAATGCCAAAATCCCTGACAGCACTTCCGTTAATCAAATAAGGCCCATTTTCGAGACTTACACCTGTTCGGTACGTAGCGCGTTGCAAATAACTCGTCAACGATTGCGGGTTGGGCGTGATCTCAAAACCACCTGAAACGCGCCACTGATTTGCTGTGTATGGATAGCTTCCGGAGATGTCACGAAACTGGGTGTATTCACCGTAGTATCCATCAATACCCACCACCCAACGGTAGCTATTGCCAAATGAAACTCCAGCAGACATGCCTCTGGGTAATGTGATTTTTCCTGGTGCCTGATTGATTAGGGTAGCTGAGTCGACGAGTGCGCCCGCGCTATATCGTCCTTCCCACTGGGTAAACTTGGCATCGAGGGTCGTGCCAAAATCATATACGGCACCGAAGTTCAGGCGATAATCTGCGCCGAGCAACGAATCGAGGTGCACGGACACTGCAGGCGAAAACTGGAATCCTGTGACATAGGTAGTTTCTTTAATTTGAGGAGATACGCTTGCGCCCGCGAGAAAGTTTGTGAACTTATTTTCAATAGAGCCAAATTGGTATGACATCTTCAAGCCGATTGAAACATGCTTGTTGATGGCCACCCCATTTGAAAAATATGCAGCATTGATACCGCCCGTGCCTTCCTCTGTAACGGTGACAATGTCGGTGGCAGGGCCTACTGGCTCCGTGTACCTCAAGCGGTAGTTCAATCGGGTAGAAGGCTGCAAACCGATGGAGGATGTCCATTTGTTAAGCTTAACCGGAATCGCAAGCGCTATATAGCTAAGGTTCCCGCTGCCACTTTTTTCTGTGACATCATTCGAGGTGGAAGTTTGCGTGCGCTGTTCTCCCATAATTCCAAGCTGGAATGATGTAAGCCTGTTGAATACAAGCAAAGCGGGGTTCATGTTGTTGATATTATAATAGGAGTAGTTACTCACTCCAATACCCCCCATGCCTTGATTTTGCGTAATCGCCGGACTGAATGGTTCCCCCAACCCGATTGAGGCAAAAGGGCTACTGGCAGCCTGACCCAGCACCGCTGCCGCGTTGATCACAACGAAAATGACAACCAGGGAAAGTTTACGGCGCAACATTATGTAACAGAATGCTATTCAGACCCATTAAAACCAATTCGGGGGCCACAAAGATGGTAGGATTCAGATGGTTTTCAAAAACAATCGCATCGCCCCCACACAAAATAACCCTCAGCCCGGGGTAGTTGGAGACGTATTGGGCAATGATGCCGCGCACTTCTTCTACTGCGCCGTTAATAACGCCGCTTTGAAGGCACAGCAAAGTGGTGTTGCCCGTGAGTGGGGGATCAACGATGATCTCACCCAAAGGAAGTTTCGCCGTCCCTTTCTGCATTGCATCAAACCTCATTGCCAGTCCAGGTGAAATAGCGCCACCGAGATATTCTCCTTTATGGTTGATGAATTCGTAATTGATGCACGTGCCGGCGTCGATCACGAGACAATTAGTATTGGGAAAAATCGCGTGTGCGCCACATGCAGCGGCGAGGCGGTCCACCCCCAGCGTTTGTGGCGTAGCATAGAGGTTGACGATTGGCAAAGGCAAATTGTGGTCGAGAAGATAGATCCGCCCATTTCCCAATTGCCATGACTTAACCTCCAATGCATCACTGGTCACTGAGCTTATGAGAATATTCTTCGCGTTTGTACCTGATAAAAAATCCTGAAGACCACGCGCAGAGCTGAAGGTTTCATTTTTGATGAGAGCATGCCCCTCAAAGATGCCAACCTTGGAACGGGTGTTGCCGATATCAATCACAATATTCATGAGGCGAAGCTATTAAATGCTATAACAATGGGTCTTTAGTGCATATTATTCACGAGACGCTTAATTCGATGCAGAGGTTGGCTCTGCCGTCCGATCGTGATGACATCGTCTTGATAGTGGCCATATTAAATTTTGCCAGAGCATGCTGCGTCGAAATTTTAATTTTTAATTTCCAAGAATATTTACATTTGCATCGTGAAAATTCAGCGGTTTCTATCGATTTGCCTCATTTTCCTCGTTTTGCTGTCTTCGACAGATGAAACGATTCTGGCTGATCTGCATGGAAATGCCGACGAAGGCAATACGGAACTGACGTTTTCAGAACCATCGTCAAATTTGTCACACGATTTCAGGGAGAGTCTGAAAATGACCCTTTCTGAAGAAAGAGACAGCACTGAGTTTGTTCATCACAAAGTAATAGTCGAGGCATCGGATGTGGTTTCCATAATTCGATATGATTACTACTATCGCCATTCGCATCTCAGTCGAAACCCATCCCAGAAGCTCTTTCTTGACTTCGGGGCATTGATCATTTAGCCTTTTCTTTCTTTTCCTGGCAATTCTTATTGCCGATGATGCGTGGTTGAGGGTATCTCAATTGAATGTGTCGCTGTCAAGTTTTTCAAATTTTTCTTATGAGAAGGTATAGTTGTTTGTTGGTTTTCACATTGTCATTTGGCGCCGCTGTTGGTCAGGCGCGGGATACCGTATTGAGTTTCCAGGAGGCGAAAGTCAGGTTGTTGAACTATAATCTCGGACTGCTTGCCGCTTACTATGACATCGGGATTGCCAAAGCGAAGGTGATCCAGGCCAAAGTCTGGAACAATCCGAACTTCATTATCAACGGAGACATGTATAACCAGGAGACGAACGAGTACTTCAACCTCCGTAACCAGTCTCTGTGGCAGTTTGAACAGACATTTTCAGTCGCCGGCAAGCATACCAATTCTGTAAAACTGGCACGCATTGGGGTTGAAATGGCAGAGAAGCAGATGGAAGACGTTATAAGAAGTCTCCTTTATGAGCTTGGCAATACCTACAGTGATCTTGCAGCCCTCCAGTCAAAGCAAATTTTATATCAGCAAGTGATTTCAAATTACGATAAGCTGATGGATGCTACGCGTAAACAACTGGAGGTGGGCGCTATCTCAACTACCGAGGCGATTCGCCTCGAGGCCGAATATCTAGATGTAAAAGCTGACGCACTGGAGAACTATAATCAGAAGGAGACAGTCGCGGCAAACCTTCGTTCATTGTTGCGATATCCGCAGGACACCACTTTCTATGTTGAGCAGCGGATTCCTATCATCGGTGAAAATTTTGACCCGGTGTATCTCGCAACGCAGGCTGTCGAATCCCGCCCCGACATTCAGGCGGCAAAGATCAACATCCGGTATCAGGAAAAGAATCTGGCCTTGCAGCAATCATCAGGCGTTCCTGATATTAAATTCGGGTATCAACCGTACGACCGTGGTAGTAACTATATCCGTCCCTACCATGGCTTTACCACTGAAATTTTCCTCCCAATTTATGATCGCAACCAGGGAAGAATTAAACAGGCCAAACTATCCGTTGCACAGTCCGCGCTCCAATACAGTCAGATTGAAAATCAGGCAAAGAACGAAGTCGCGGCTGCCTACAACAGGTACAAGAATTCGAATGCAGGTCTGGCGAATTATAACAGTCAGTTCCTGGATCGTCTGAATCAATTGAATCAAAGCACCAATCAGAATTTTCAAAAGCGAAACATAAGCCTGCTGCAGTTCATTGACCAACAACGCATTTACATTCTCACCAACATTCAGTTGATCGAGCTTAAGCAGCAGTTTCTTAATAATGTCAATGAATTGAACTTTTCCGTAGGTCAAACACTAATAGATTATTAAACGCCCGAGCACTATGAAATACAGTATATATTTTTTTGTTGCACTTGCACTGTTGTCAGGCGCTTGTGGAAAGGTTGAGGAAAGCAAGACTGTCGACAAGACGCCTACGAATCAGATCACCTTTAAAGATGAACAACTCAAATACATCAAGATCGACACCGTCAGGAGAATCCCCGCAATGGATGAGTTCACTGCGGTGGGGGAAGTCAGTTTTGATGAGAATAACGTCGTGCGCGTTTATCCGATTGTCAGTGGAAGTGTCAGCAAAGTGAATGTGTCACTTGGTGATTACGTTAAGAAGGGACAAATCCTTGCGACGATACTCAGCACGGACATCAGTACCTATCAACGCGACTACAACATTGCGAAAGCAAATTTCGAAGTAGCGGAGGCTAACCTGACGCGCTCAACAGAGTTGTACAAATCGGGAATGTTGTCAGCCAAAGAATATGCTGATGCGCAGAAAGAATACAGCAATGATCAGTCAGAGTTCAACGAAAAGAAACAGATTCTGGAATTGTATGGCGGCTCTGAAAAGGAATTGGATGCCATGTTCCGCGTCGTTGCGCCGCGCTCAGGATACATCGTGGAAAGAAATATCAACGAGGGTACGCAAATCCGGACGGACAACGCCACGAACATTTTCACGATCAGTGACCTCGAGACTATTTGGGTCTGGGCGAATGTCCACGAAAGTGACATGGGGAAAGTGCACGAAGGTGATTTCGTAAGAGTTAAGACCATCGCCTATCCCGACAAAGAGTTTAAGGGTACGATCAAAAAGATCGGAACAATGCTTGATCCTGAATCGCGCGTTATCCGGGTCCGCACTGAGCTGGTTAATAAAGACGGCCTTCTTAAGCCCGAAATGTTCGCCAATGTTGTCATAACGCCGAAGAATACGGTTGAGGTCTTGGCAGTGCCACAATCGGCGATTGTCCTGGAGAACAATAATTACTATGTGATGAAAGAAACTGGTGATAAAGTTTTCGAAAAGGTCCGTGTGCGCATTGGAAAAAATTATGACCGCAGCACTGAGATCGTTGACGGCCTAAAAGATGGTGATCATATAATTTCAGAAGGATCGCTGTTTGCGTTAACAGGTTATAATCTGAAATAAGAATTGCTGAGCCACCGCCGCCATGAATAAACTGATAAAAGCCATCATAACGTTTTCGCTGAAGAACAAGATGATTGTTTTTCTGGGGACGCTTGTGATCGTAGCCATGGGTGTTAGAAGCTTTTTGGCAACTCCTATCGAAGCTTTTCCCGACGTTATCAATACACGGGTCGTTATCATTACACAATGGTCGGGCCGCAGTGCGGAAGAAATGGAGAAGTTCGTCACCATTCCCATTGAAATGGAGATGAACGTCGTGCCCAAGAAGACTAGCCTTCGCTCAATATCGCTGTTCGGACTTTCCGTAGTGACCATCTTCTTTGAAGATGATGTCGATGATTTTTATGCGCGACAGGTGGTGTATAATCAAATAGAAAATGTGGTATTGCCTGATGGCGCCGATGCTGAAGTGCAACCCCCTTCAGGACCTACTGGTGAGATCTATCGCTACACCCTCAAAGGTCAGAATAAGTCCATTCGGGAACTTAAGGAAATACAGGATTGGGTGATCGACAAAAGATTGAAAGCAGTGTCCGGTGTCGCCGATGTGATCAGCTTTGGCGGAGAAGTAAAAACCTATGAAGTCACACTCGATCCAAACAGGTTGCTTGCTTATGGATTCAGCGCCGAGGATGTTTTTGACGCGGTAGAGGAAAACAATGGAAATGTGGGCGGAGATGTCATTGAAACTGGTACCCAAACGTATCTCGTCCGCGGCCTGGGGCTCATGAAGAGCCTTTCGGACATTCAGACAGTTATCATTAAGAACGTAAATGGCACCCCGATTTTTGTAAAGGATGTGGCTCACGTCACTGAATCATATAAGCCTCGGCTTGGTAAAGTAGGTCGGGGTGACGAGGATGACGTCGTTGAAGGAATTGTGTTATTAAGAAAAGGTGAGAATCCGAGCCAGGTACTGAAGCTTCTCAATGAAACGATATCAGATTTGAATGGTCGCGTGTTGCCGGATGGAGTCGCCATCAATGTGTTCTACGATCGCACGACACTTGTTAATCTCACGACTCACACGGTGATGGAAAACCTCGTTGTGGGGATGCTGCTGGTCACGTTCATTTTGTCAATCTTTCTGCTCGACTGGCGTACCACAATCATTGTTGCAATTATTATCCCGTTGGCATTGCTCTTTGCCTTTATCTGTATGAAGATAAAAGGCATGTCTGCGAACTTGCTGTCCATTGGAGCAATTGACTTCGGTATTATCATCGACGGCGCCGTTGTGATGGTGGAAGGTGTGTTCGTTTACCTCGCCCATAAGCAACATGAGTTGGGTGTGGTCAAATTCAACAAGATGGCCAAAATGGGAATGGTCAAGAAAATATCCGTTGAAATGGGAAAGCCCATTCTCTATTCCAAGCTGATCATCATCACGGCGTTGATTCCAATTTTTGCATTTCAGAAAGTGGAAGGAAAAATGTTCAGCCCGCTGGCATATACAATCGGCTTTGCGTTGTTGGGTGCCCTGATCTTCACACTAACACTGGTGCCGCTTCTTTGCCGCATTTTGCTTGCAAAGAATGTTCGGGAGCGCGACAATATTCTTGTCACTAAGCTGAGCAATACCTATCGCCCTGCATTGGAGTGGTCCCTTAACAAGCCGAAGATGAGCATCGGACTTTCGGTCGGGTTGCTGGCGATCAGCCTTCTCATTGGCGGTCAACTTGGAACGGAATTCTTGCCGCAGTTAAATGAAGGTTCAATTTATGTGCGCGCCAGCATGCCACAAAGCATCGCATTTTCGCGTGCCAATGTGATGTCGGCAAAAATGCGCGCAATCTTTCAGCAATATCCCGAAGTAAAAGGAGTCATTTCGCAGAATGGCAGACCGAATGATGGTACTGATCCAACAGGCTTTTTTAATGTTGAGTTCTTCGTCGATCTGTATCCGAAAGGCGATTGGACACGAGGCGTGTCAAAAGAAGAAATAATTCAGGACATGCAGGGTAAACTCGCTGATCAGTTCCCGGGTGTTGTTTTTGGATTTTCACAGCCCATCTCCGACAACGTGCAGGAGGCCGTCTCGGGTGTGAAGGGAGAAATGGCGATCAAGATTTTCGGTGATGATTTTGTCGTACTCGAGCGCAAGGCTGACAGTGTCAGAAATATCATGGCGGGGATTCGTGGCGTCAAGGATCTGGGGATTTTCAAAAGCCTCGGCCAGCCTGAGTTGCGGATCGAGCTCGACAGGTTGAAGATGGCCCGGTATGGCGCAAACGTTGTGGAAGCAAACAACCTCGTTGAAATGGCCGTCGGAGGAAAAAGAGTTTCTACTTTTTATGAAGGTGAAAGAAGATTCGATATCCGCGTCAGATTTTCTTCCGAGTACCGGACTTCCGAACAGGAAATAGCGAAACTCATGGTGCCTTGCACGAACGGTACAAAGATTCCGATGCATGAGATCGCTGAGATCAGCAGACAAACTGGCCCTGCATTTGTTTATCGCGAGGGAAATCAACGATTCATTCCTATTAAGTTCTCTGTCCGCGACCGGGATTTGGGCGGCACGATTGCGGAAGCACAACAGAAAGTTGGGGCTGCAGTGAACATGGGGAAGGGGTATAGGATGACGTGGAATGGTGAGTTTGAAAATCAGGTACGCGCCACCAATCAATTGAAAGTCGTTGTACCGATTTCGATAGCACTCATCTTTATGTGGCTGTTCTTTATGTTCGGATCAGCGCGTTATGCGGGCATTGTGCTCTTGAATGTGCCCTTTGCACTCATCGGCGGTATCCTTGGATTGTTCTTTACGGGCATCAACTTCAGCATCTCGGCAGGAGTCGGATTCATTGCTTTGTTTGGCGTGTGTGTTCAAAACGGTGTGATCATGGTTGACGTGTTTAATAAACTTTATGATCAGGGTATGGACCTGCGGTCAGCGATTATCGAGGGTGCAATGACCCGTGTAAGACCGGTTGTGATGACGGCGTTGATGGCAGGGCTCGGTTTGCTTCCTGCGGCACTCTCAACCGGTATCGGATCGGAAACACAAAAACCTCTGGCAGTTGTAGTTATATGCGGTTTGATTTCTGCAACCATCCTGACGCTGGTGACGTTGCCGGCGATTTATCATATCTGGAACCGCGACACGGGTCATATTATCGAAAACCCGAAGCATTAAGGTGTTATGAAAAAAATTATTTACCTGGCTTTCGTTCTCGCCTTCTTCATCCAAACTGTTAAAGTATTTGGCCAGCAGTCTGTGAAGGAAAAGATTGTCAATGAGGGCACGCTGAAAAAGACTAATGAAAAGAAATTTCATTGGGGTGTGAGTTTCCAGCAATACTGGAGCGGTATCACGGGAGAGACGCAGGCGAGCTATTTTATAAAGCCTTCAATCGGTGGCGGCCTCCGAGCCGAATATTACTTCAATTCGTGGCTTGGTCTTGGTGTTGGGGCGGCGTTCCAGCAACGCGGCGCTGGAGTACACAACACCGATGTCACCGGTGGAGCATTTGCACATCCTTGGGTTTTTGTCAACACGCCTGAAGGATACAGGAGTGGTGATCCGGATTCAACCTACCTTGAGCGACTTCGCTTCAGTACGATCGAATTTCCGGTTACCGTTCTGATTCGCACTCCGAAGGATTTTTTGCAGGATGGAATGAGACTTAGCGGTGCGGTTGGGCCGAGTTGGATTCATACTTCACGGGTCAATCAGACATACCAAAGTATCGTCGATGGCTTTCACCCTTATAACTGGGTGACTGATAACTACACGAGAAATAATCTGGGCCTGCAGGCATCGATTGGCCTTGACATCGACTCCGGAGGTGGGAATAGTGTGTTTCAATTGCACTTTGTCTACACAACAACACTTTCAAATATGTACGCAAACAACATTGCCGATGGAAGGCTGACGACCTACGGCGTCAGGTTTGCATGGATGTTCTGACCAATGAACAGGAAGAATAACATATCGCGCCTCCTAATTTTGATATTTATTCTTAGTGGCGTTTCAGACTTTGCACTGGATTGCCTTGTCAGTAACGCATTTCCCTCTGGTAGATTAGCCAGCAATGAACGCCCTGAGTTTCAGCGTTTTCTTAAAAGCAACTCTTTGCCAACTGAAAGCGACTTTAGTCGCACCAAAACTGAGACTGAGTGTGAGGAAGAGTCCAGTCGTGATATCACTGAATTTACCGCCCGCGACGTTGATGGGCTTGAAACTCTTGCTGTACTCGTTACCGTTGCAAGACGAGACGTAGCCATCGCGTCCAGTATAGAATACGAACCGGTCTTTCTTCGAAACCGACAGTTCCGAATTTGAAATAAGTCGATTATCCCCGTTCCGGGGAACCATGTCAGGTCTTTGCAATTGCCGCCGTCATTGTGAGCGCGCGCATTTGTTTGGCTTGCCATGAACCACAATCTATTACCAAAACCTCACGCACCCGATAGGACTGCGTGCGAACAAATCGACTTTATGAACAAGTTTATAAAAGGCATTCTTACGTTTTCATTACGTAATCCGATACTGATTTTTTTAGGCACTGTAATAATTATCACTTTGGGTGTCAGAAGCTTCATCTTGACCCCCATCGAAGCTTTTCCAGACGTTATTAATACGCGAGTAGTGATCATTACTCAGTGGCCCGGCCGCAGCGCCGAGGAGATGGAAAAATTTGTGACTATTCCCATCGAAGTGGAGATGAACGTTGTGCCGAAGAAGACGAGTCTGCGATCCATCTCACTGTTTGGTCTTTCAGTTGTTACAATCTTTTTCGAGGATGATGTCGACGATTTTCACGCACGACAGGTTGTGTATAACCAAATCGAAAATGTCACTTTGCCTGAAGGCGTAGATGCCGAGGTTCAACCTCCTTCAGGGCCGACGGGAGAGATCTATCGCTACACCCTTGATGGTGGTGGAAACAAGACACTGAGGGAACTGAAAGAAATACAGGATTGGTTGATTGACAAACGTCTGAAAGCCGTGCCGGGTGTTGCTGATGTGATCAGTTTTGGTGGTGAAGTGAAGATATTTGAAGTGACGCTCG
Source organism: Cyclobacteriaceae bacterium (assembly GCA_044223825.1). GTDB lineage: Bacteria > Bacteroidota > Bacteroidia > Cytophagales > Cyclobacteriaceae > ELB16-189. Next base: position 47,135 of record JBGALO010000001.1, read on the forward strand.
ATCCGCAGCGACTGAAGTCATATGAGTTCAGTCCGAAAGATGTTTTCGAGGCCATTCAGGCCAACAATAGTAATGTGGGCGGTGATGTCATAGAAAAAGGACAGCAGGCTTTTTTGGTCCGCGGTCTCGGCCTTGTGAAAGGTATTCGGGATATCGAGCGAATCATCGTTCGCAATATTAACGAGACTCCAATTTTTGTGCGCGATGTTGCTGATGTTAAGGAATCATTCACTCCAAGGCTTGGCAAGGTCGGCCGAGATGATGAGCAGGACGTTGTTGAAGGCATCGTGTTGCTACGAAGAGGAGAAGATCCCAGCCAGGTTCTCAAGGATCTGAATAAAAAGATCGATGACCTGAACAACCGCGTATTGCCCGCAGGAACGCGGATTAAAGTTTTTTATGATCGCACCAATCTTGTCAATCTTACGATTCACACGGTGTTGGAAAACCTGACGATCGGAATTCTCCTCGTTACTTTAATCGTTTCGATTTTTCTTCTTGACTGGAGGGCAACTGTGGTCGTCGCATTGATTATTCCACTGGCACTGCTTTTTGCCTTCATATGCATGAAGCTGAAGGGGATGTCGGCCAATTTACTTTCTATCGGCGCGATAGATTTTGGAATCATCATCGATGGTGCGGTTGTGATGGTCGAAGGAGTCTTTGCCTATCTGGCGCATAAGCAAATTCATGTTGGACAAGAACGATTTAATAAAATGGCGAAGATGTCAATGATCCGCGAAGTGTCGATTGAGATGGGCAAACCTATCTTTTTTGCGAAGCTGATTATCATCACCGCGCTGATTCCCATTTTCGCATTTCAAAAGGTAGAAGGCAGAATGTTTAGTCCATTAGCATATACAATGGGGTTTGCATTGATGGGTGCCTTGATATTTACCCTCACGCTCGTTCCACTCCTGAGCAAGATGCTATTCACTAAAAACATCGTTGAAAAAGAAAATCCCCTCGTTCGCTGGACTAAAAAATTATACCTCCCCGTGTTGGAGAATTCACTGAACTATCCATGGAGAAGGATCATGACCTCAGCAGCGCTCCTCGCCGTTAGCATTTTTATCTTCACACGACTCGGCTCCGAGTTTCTGCCTTCCCTCAACGAAGGGTCTATTTATGTCAGGGCAAGCATGCCACAAAGTGTGAACTTCACGAGCGCCAATGCTGCGTCAGCAGAAATGAGAAAAATATTTCAGCAATATCCTGAAGTGAAGGGTGTGATATCACAGAACGGTCGGCCCAATGATGGGACTGATCCGACTGGATTCTTCAACGTCGAGTTCTTTGTTGATCTCTACCACAAAAAAGAATGGAAGCGCGGTTTGACTAAGGACGAAATCATTCATGACATGCAGAATCAATTGGAAAACCAATTCCCCGGGGTTGTGTTTGGCTTCTCTCAACCAATTTCTGACAACGTTCAGGAGGCCGTGTCGGGCGTGAAGGGAGAAATGGCGATCAAAATTTTCGGTGATGACCTCAGTGTTCTGGAACGAAAGGCCGACAGCGTCAGAGCGATCATGACCAGCATTCGTGGGGTCGAGGATCTCGGTATATTCAAAAGCCTTGGAGCTCCTGAATTACGAATCGAATTGGATCGGGAAAAGATGGCGCGCTATGGAGTAAACGTTCAGGAAGCCAACGACATTATTGAGATGGCTGTTGGAGGAAAAAAGGCATCCACTTTCTATGACGGCGAGAGGAGATTTGATATTCGCGTACGGTTTTCCCCCGAGTTTAGAAAAAACGAAAACGTGATAGAACGGCTGATGATCCCCTGTACAAATGGAACTAAAATTCCGTTGTTTGAAATCGCTGATGTCCGCTTACAAAATGGACCGTCTTTTGTCTACAGAGAGAATAATTTGAGATTCATTCCGATAAAATTTTCCGTCCGCGGCCGCGACTTAGGCGGTACTATTGCCGAAGCGCAGGAAAAAGTAAGTGGCGGAGTTAAGATTGATAAAGGCTATGATCTTACCTGGAACGGCGAGTTTGAGAATCAGGTGAGGGCCACCAACCAGCTTAAAGTTGTGATCCCGATTTCAATCGCCCTTATATTTATGTGGTTATTTTTCATGTTTAATTCGACGAAGAATGCAGTGGCCGTATTGATGAACGTGCCATTTGCCTTAATCGGCGGAATTCTTGCGCTGGCGATTACGAGAATAAATTTCAGTATTTCAGCGGGCGTAGGATTCATCGCTCTATTCGGTGTCAGTGTTCAAAATGGAGTGATCCTCGTTTCCGTGTTTAATAAACTTAAAGAAGCGGGTGCCGATGTACGAACTGCGATCATCGAAGGTGGCTTGTCACGCGTTCGGCCTGTTGTAATGACGGCGTTGATGGCGGGGTTTGGTTTGTTGCCGGCAGCCCTTTCAACGGGAATTGGGTCAGAAACGCAACGGCCGCTCGCAGTGGTTATGATTGGGGGCCTAATCTCCGATACGATTCTTACGCTGATTACGCTTCCTGCGATTTATTTGATTTGGCACAGAAGGGAGGGCAAGCAACTCAAATTGAATTAATGTCTTTAAAAAACGATTTCAAACGCTTTTTGAACTAACATCTGATAGGGGTAATTCCATATTTGGCACGTGCCGAATGTGGAATTATCTTTAATTTTACACGTGCGCCTTCATAGAATCACATCGGTTTGCTTCGTCCTCCTCGGACTTTTGTCTTCGGGATATTTTTTGAATGATGGTTGGTTGGATGAGCCCAAGGCACCCGAGAAAGATTCGCTTGTCGTCGAAGAAACAGAAACGACGCAGGAATTTCGCGAAGAAGGCAGGATCGATATAACGATTGTTCCCGTAAGGGGAGAGAGCAAGGCTTGCCTGTACCGCAAAGAACTTACATTTTCATCAGCTCTTGTTTCAAGATTCAATTGCTACAAGCAGAAAATTTGTATTGAAGATCCGCCCGAGGACTTGCGGGTGATTTTAACATCTTTCACAGTCTGATATTTGGTCTAACCGAACGCAGGATCGCGTCCGGAAAATTGACGTCCCGTCAATCGTTTTAATTCCAAATTCAATTTCTTCCTATCATTTTTCATCGCATGAAAGAACTTGCGGTATTCATATTATTAATGTGCATTGTGAGTGTCGCCCTCAGCCAGGACAAGCTGAATGAGCTTACGGTGGACCGACCAGGTGTTGCTGAAACACCCTATACTGTTGCACCGAAACATTATCAGTTTGAAATCGGCTTCGATTTTTATGACAGACCAGGAGGCAAAATCTACAATCTACCCGTTGTCCTTTTTCGCACCGGCATCAATGAAAAAACGGAATTACGATTGTCTTCGAGATATGTTCAGGACAAAACGTTAAGCAATGCCTATGATGGTGTTTCACCGTTCTCGGCTGGATTCAAAAGACATGTTGTTAAGCAGAAAAAATGGGTTCCTGAGATAGACGTTCTGGCAAATCTTGTTGTTCCTCTTTCACCTTCAATGGATCAGTCTTCAAAACTGGGTTATGATTTCCTGCTGCTGTTCCAGAATGATTTCTATCCGAATTCTGCGCTGAACTACAACATTGGGTATCTCTGGGATTATGTGCGTGGAACGAATGCGTTTACGATTTCAGCATGCTATAACTACCTGCCGTTTGAGCGAGTGAATTTCTTCGTCGAATATTTTTGTTTTGTGCCCGACGGATGGTGGGGTGAGCAGGGCATCGACTCTGGAGTGACGTTTCTTGCAGTCGACAATGTGCAACTCGACCTCTCAGCGGGCTATAGCCTGCTGGAGGGGAATAACAATTATTTTGTTTCTTCCGGGGTGTCTTTTCGACTGCAGTGAAAAGACTAATGCATCATGTTGTAGATCAACAGGTACGACCCGCATCCAGCAAAGTAGCCGAGAGCCGCAATCAGACTGATTCGCTTCATATACCAGATGAAGTCGATCTTTTCCATACCCATGACGGCAACGCCGGCAGCTGATCCGATAATCAGGATGCTGCCACCTGTCCCAGCGCAATATGCGAGGTACTCCCAAATGAAGTGGTCCATAGGATAGGTGTTAAGACTATACATTCCCATACTCGCCGCTACGAGCGGTACGTTGTCAATCACAGCCGATAGCAGGCCGATCAATGTCACAATTACAGATTGGCTTCCCACCGTGGCATCCAGCCAAACTGCAAAGTGATGGAGTATTTCCATCGACTCGAGTGCAGCCACAGCAAGCAGAATTCCAAGGAAGAACAGTACACTCGAAGTATCGATGCGTTGCAGCGCACCTGCGGCGGTGTATGGTTTTCTCAAGGCCTCATCTGCGTGGGGATTGATTAACTCAGAGACAACCCAGAGAACACCCAATCCGAGCAACATTCCAATGTATGGCGGAAGATGTGTTACAGTTTTGAAAACTGGCACAAATATGAGGGCTCCGACACCGAGGAACAACATGACGTTACTTCCTTTAATGTTCTCTTTGTTGTATCCCAAATTATCGTGAGCGTGGTTCGGTGTTTCGCCAAGGCCATGGGTGTCCACGCGCCGCCTGCATTTGCCGCGATTACGATCATTCCTGCAAAAAACATTCGCATGTCCTTGGATGGAATGAGCTTGCGAATCAATGAGATCATCACGATCGATGTCGTCAGGTTATCGAGAATTGATGAAAGGAAGAATGTCACCCAACAAACAAGCCACAAAAGGGTTACTGCATTTTTAGTTTGAATGCGATCGGTGATCAGACGGAATCCCTGGTATGCGTCCACCAGTTCTACAATGGTCATGGCGCCCAGCAGGAAGAAAAGTATCGATGAAATGGAGCTTAAGTGTTCATTCAATTGTGAACCGACAAGCTCGATGTTATCGGTCGAAAGCGCATACAACGTCCAGAGCAGTACACCTGTTAAAATTGCTGTCGCGGTCTTGTTGATCTTGATGGGATGCTCGAGTGCGATGGCGAGATATCCCACCACGAAAACGAGAATAATTACTACTTGCATACTCAGGTTTTAGGTCTTATAAATATAGACCAAAAAATGTTTTTTGGGGACCCTGAAAAGCGAATAATAGATGAAATCTGACGGACGGCAAACGGGTAGTTTGCCCCTACATCCTGACCTTAAAAAGATATTAATTCAGAGGTTAAAAAGTCCCTGATTTAATAAGTTCAAAGCCCGTTCTTTTTGAGATGTCTCGACGAGAATTGAAATATTATTGTGACTTCCTCCGTATGACACCATGCGTACCGGCACCTCAGCAAGAGATTGAAATACATCACGCAAGACTGCCTTTTTTTCTGCCAGCTTATTCCCCACGACACAAATGATCGTTTGGTTCTTGTCCACTTCGATAGTTCCGAACGCTTCCAGTTCTGCAGTGATCTCGTTCAGGTGACTTGCATCGTCGATCGTCACGGAAACAGCTACCTCGGAAGTGGAGATCATGTCGATCGGGGTTTTATATTTTTCGAACACTTCGAATACACGCCTTAAAAATCCGAACGCCAGCAACATGCGCGACGATTTAATGTTGACAGCGATGATGCCATCTTTTGCAGCAATAGCCTTGAACTGACCGCTGGTTCCTTTGTCGCTGATGAGTGTACCAAAGGCCTTCTCATCCATCGTATTCTTCAGGCGCACCGGAACACCATATTTTTGCGCCGGGACAATTGTCGAGGGATGGAGGATCTTCGCGCCGAAATAGGCAAGCTCGGAAGCTTCGTCAAATGTCAACTCCGCGATCGGTAATGTTTTCTTCACAATACGCGGATCATTGTTGTGCATGCCGTCGATATCCGTCCAGATCTGCACTTCTTCAGCACGGATTGCCGCCCCAATTAATGAAGCCGTGTAATCGCTGCCTCCTCTTTTTAGATTATCAATTTCATTGCGGTGGTTGCGACAGATATAGCCTTGTGTAATTAAAACATCCAGGTGGCTCATCGACGGCAATAGTGCCTTCAACCGTTCACTGATCTTTTCGAGTTCCGGTTCGGAGTTCTCATCAATTGACATGAAGTGAAGTGCCGGCAACAAGCGCGAATCGATTTTCCTTTCCCGCAGGTGATAATAGAAGAATTCTGTCGATGCTAGCTCACCTTGTGCCAGTAACTCACGATAGCTGCGATCATCAAAAACACCGGCCGATAACAAACGAATGAGACTGAAATACCGGCTTACAATGTCCTGGCCTATCGCCTTGTATTCGGCAGTTGAGAAAAGTTCGTCTGCATATTGCGTATAATGCTTTTCCAGTTGCGCCGTTTCAGACTCAGCGTCCTTTTTCTTGCCGGCGATGAGCAGTTCGCCGATTTTAACAAGCGTGTTGGTTGTGCCACTCAGTGCTGAAAGCACGACGATCTTCTTACCCGGTGTACTTAATACAAGATTGGCAATTTTTTTCAGCCGCTCGGGCTTTCCTACAGACGTTCCTCCGAACTTTAATACTAGCATTGGGTTGTGAGTTAATAGTTAATTGTTAATAGTTATCAGGGTGGCAGCTAGGTAGAAACCACTATTAACCATTAACTGATAACTATTAACTATCAACAAACTAATGGGTTGCAAATATATGCTTTGCAATGCATTCCGTATGATGGTCCGCTACTTTTGAAAGTAGTAACTGGCCCGATCGAGTTCCTGCAACGATTGAAATGGCCTGGAAGGGCTAAGATATCCGTTTAAAAATTTATACACTTTCAGTCGGATCTCCTTGCCAACCCTGGTATCGATGCGATCGAATATGTGTCCGCCTTCAATGTTCTCGTAAATCTGGTATTCAAATTTCTTGTTCTCAGCCTTCAATGCCCGTATAAGCTGCTCCACTTCCAGAGAATTAACGTCTTCATCATTTGTATTGGTGTGGACCAACAAGGGCGTCTTTAACTTCTGAACATTCCATACAGGTGAACGCTTCCGATATTCTGCGACGTTGTCGGCGGCAGTCTTTCCAATATGGTAGTCCGCAGAAAAAAGCTCCCGATAGCCCTGCGACTTGTAACCCATACGCGCAATGAGATCACTTACCGGCACACCGGCATAAGCAACTTTATACTCATCAGGATTAGCGAAAATATCCAGCAACGTGATCATTCCACCATGGCTCCAGCCCATCACCCCGACCCGGTCTTTATCAATGAAGGAATAATTTTCGACGACATAGTCCCGCGCTTTGTTTGCGTCCACTACTTCTTTGTCGCCATAGTCGATGGCTTCATAGAAATCCCTGCCGTAACCTGTGCTACCGCGGTAGTCGGGACACACTACAACATAGCCTTGTGCAATGAGTTCCCGGATGATATGTGATGAGAATGTATCGATGTCGCCGTGCACGCCTCCGTGTGAATACACCATCAGCGGATATTTTTTGTTTAAGTCGAGACCTTTAGGAATAAAAATATAAGATCTGAAAACCAGCGGGTTATTGGCGCCCTGTGCCGTCGGATTTTTGTCGCTCTTCTCCGGCGGGCCCGTTATTGCGACCTTGTCGATCCACGCGACGTCGCCCACTTTATCATACCACAACACGTCATCGTTGGCTTTTCTTAGTCTGTCAATCTGAAAACTCAAACTTGTGAGCTGGTCTTTTAGGCTTTTGATCTCGTCAGCCTGATTATTTTGTGCAGACGATGCAATGGTTGAAAGCACGAAAATGAAAGGAAGGTAAGCTTGTGTTTTCATTGTATATGGATTTGAAAAAACAAGCTATTCTTTAAATGCTATTTCCGCAAGAGCCCTATGATAAGCGGAGGAGTACCAGGCATCTTGATTCGAAAAAATGTTGGACTAAAAAAAGCCCTCCGATTTTCATCGGAGGGCTTGTGATCAATCCGCCCAAAGGCGAATGGATCTTATATCGATTTACTTTTTGACTTCTTCGTACTCGACATCAGTTGCATCACCGGTACCTGCCTGCTGACCACCTGCGGCCGATCCAGCGCTTCCGTCAGCGGAAGGACCTCCCTGTCCGGGTTGTGCATTGCCGCCTGCGGCGTACATTTCCTGTGAAGCAGCCTGCCACGCTGTGTTGAGAGAAGTCATCGCAGCTTCAATTGCTGCAACATCCTGGCTCTTATGAGCCTCCTTCAACTTCTCGAGTGCGCCGTTGATAGCACCTTTGTTGTTGTCGGACAGCTTGTCGCCGTACTCTTTCAATTGTTTCTCGGTCTGGAAGATCAAAGAGTCAGCCTGGTTGATCTTCTCAATCCTTTCCTTTTCTTTCTTGTCATTCTCGGCGTTGGCCTGCGCTTCTTGTTTCATTTTCTGGATTTCAGCATCAGTCAGACCGGAAGACGCCTCAATACGGATCTTCTGCTCTTTGCCCGTGCCTTTGTCCTTTGCGGAAACATGAAGGATACCATTCGCATCGATATCGAATGTAACTTCGATTTGCGGTACACCGCGCGGTGCCGGAGGAATTCCATCAAGATGGAATCGTCCGATCGTACGGTTATCTTTCGCCAACGGTCTTTCACCTTGCAGCACATGTATTTCTACAGATGGCTGGCTGTCTGATGCCGTGGAGAAAGTCTCGGATTTCTTTGAAGGTATCGTAGTGTTTGATTCGATTAGTCGCGTCATCACGCCACCCATCGTTTCAATGCCGAGTGACAACGGAGTCACATCGAGCAACAACACATCTTTGACCTCACCAGTAAGAACACCTCCCTGGATTGCAGCGCCAATGGCAACTACTTCATCCGGGTTCACGCCCTTCGACGGCTTCTTCCCAAAGAACTTCTCGACTTCTTCCTGAATGCGAGGAATGCGTGTTGATCCACCCACCAGGATTACTTCGTCAATTTGTCCAACGGAGATTCCTGAATCAGCCACTGCTTTCTTGCAAGGCTCCAGGGTTCTCTTAATAAGATCATCACACAACTGCTCGAACTTCGCGCGGCTGAGTTTGCGAACAAGGTGTTCGGGAACACCATCAACCGAAGTGATATACGGCAGGTTAATTTCAGTCTCTTGTGAGCTTGACAATTCGATCTTCGCTTTTTCAGCGGCTTCTTTCAGACGCTGAAGCGCCATCGGATCCTTCCTAAGGTCGATGTTTTTCTCAGACTTGAATTCGTCAGCAAGCCAGTTCATGACACGCATATCGAAGTCGTCACCACCCAGGTGAACGTCACCGTTGGTCGACTTTACTTCAAACACGCCATCACCCAACTCCAATATTGAAATATCGAACGTACCACCACCAAGGTCGTACACAGCGATCTTCATGTCTTTGCTTTTCTTGTCGAGACCGTATGCCAAAGCAGCGGCGGTAGGCTCGTTAATGATACGCTTTACATCAAGCCCTGCTATCTGTCCCGCTTCTTTGGTTGCCTGGCGCTCTGCATCGTTGAAGTATGCTGGTACCGTGACCACCGCCTCTGTTACTGAGGTTCCAAGATAGTCTTCGGCAGTGCTCTTCATCTTCTGAAGGATCATCGCAGAAATTTCCTGCGGTGTATACAACCTGTCTCCAATGCGAACGCGCACTGTCTCATTGGGTCCGCTTTCGACGGAGTAGCTAACCATCTTCATTTCCCCACTTACGTCCTTGAACTTTTTGCCCATGAAACGCTTGATGGATTGCACCGTGTTCTTCGGGTTTGTGATCGCCTGTCTTTTGGCAGGATCGCCCACTTTCCTTTCACCCTTACCGTTGTCAAGAAATGCAACGATCGAGGGAGTCGTCCTGCGGCCTTCGCTGTTGGCGATTACCACCGGCTCCGAGCCCTCCATGACGGCTACGCACGAGTTTGTGGTACCGAGGTCTATTCCAATTATTTTTCCCATAATATCTTTTGTCTTTTGATGTCAGAGATTAGTTCTGGGACCCCTTACTCAATCATTATACCAAGGCCCTTGTCCCCTAAAAAAGTGACAGTTTGGCAGGAAATGCCGGTGGCAAATCCGCTTTTTGGGACAAAATTTGAAGATTTGTTGAGATCTAAGACATTGGGGTAGTAGGAGGTAGATGTAGCCGACTTCCCTTCTCAATTATTATGGTTCGAGGTGAATTGCGATTCACGCAAGCAGAAAAAATTCATTTTATTCTAATATTCTAATACGAGTGCGCATGATTCAAACCTAATTTCGTTGCATTAAATTAAATCACAAACAGGCATGTTCTTTCGCAACAAAAGCTTCGCTATCGATCTGGGTAATAACAATACGCTCCTTACAGATAAAGAAAATATTCTTCTATCGCAGCCATCCTATATCGTTTTCGATAAGAACAACAATTCAGTGAAGGCGATCGGTAATAGCGCGTATGATATTTATGAAAAGAATCACGACGACCTGAAAGCCGTGAAGCCGTTGCGTTGGGGCGTTATTTCAGATTACGAGTCGGCATCAAAAATGATCCGTGAAATGGTTTCTACGATCTATGCCAAAAAAACAAGGTTGGCGGGGTTTGACAATATCATTTCCGGTGTTCCATTTTCCACCACGGAAGTTGAGCGCCGGGCATTGCGCGATGCGCTCGATCAGTTCAACAGCCGGAAGAGACATTTGTTGTTCGAGCCGCTGGCGGCAGCAATCGGAATGGGGCTTGATATCCGAGAACCGGAAGGAAGAATGATCATTGACATTGGCGGTGGCATTACGGAGATTGTTGTCATATCACTTTCCGGCGTTGCTGTTTTCCGTTCCTCCAAGGTCGCCGGCGATTCTTTTAATGAAGACATCCAGGATTATTTCAGGCGTGAGCGCGGCATTCATATTGGCTTAAAGACTGCAGAACGAGTAAAAATACAGGTTGGTGCTGCACTTGAAAATATCTTCGATCCACCCGAGCCTTATCAGGTTCATGGAAAGGATATACTCGAAGGGATACCGGTGGTGCGGAAAACGGATCATACGGAGATTGCACGCATTCTCAACAAATCAATTCGATCTATTGAAGAGGACATCCTTCACACACTTGAAGCCTGCCCTCCGGAACTGGCGGCCGACATCTGGACGAATGGTGTCTATGTCACTGGTGGCGGCGCGTTGTTGCGTGGGTTAAAAGAGCGACTCGAAGCCAGTATTCAGTTAAGAGTGCAAATAGATCAACATCCACTGCTTTCTGTGAGCAAAGGAATTTCGAAGGCCCTTGCGAGCCCCGACAAGTTCAAGAACCTTTTCATTTGATCGGCGCAGAACGTTTAGACGTTAACACGTTAGCACGTTAACACATTAACACGTTAGCACCCTACTGAGACCAATCCGTTGGTCGTCTGTCCCAGCGATGTTTCACAAGCTTTTGGCGCAACGACTCATCAAGTTTTTTCCCATCGCTAGTAGCAATGTTGGATTGAACATGCTTTACTGACCGCATGCCAGGAATGATGGTATGAGCATTGTCATTGCACAAAATAAACCGCAAGGCCATTTCGGGCATAGTCATGCCAGCCGGAACAAGTGGCTTGAGTGCGTCTGCATGATTGACACTTGAAATGAGATTCTCTTTAACAAAATATGTTGCACGCCAATCATCTTTGGGGAATGTAGTTTCCTTCGTCAACGTACCAGTGAGTGTGCCTTCATCGAAGGGTACACGGGCAATTACACCGATGTCGAGCTTTTTGCAAAGAGGAAAAAGATTGTCCTCGGGATTTTGATCAAAGATGTTGTAAATAACCTGAACGGTATCAATGAGCCCGGTCTTCAACGTATCGAGCACGTTGTCAGGTTCCCAGCGGTTGATGCTGATTCCGATGTGTTTTATTTTTCCTTGTTTCTTTAATTGTTCGACACCTTTTTTCCATTCGTCACTGTTTGCCCAGCCATCTTCCCACACATGGAACTGCTGAAGTCCGATGCAATCAACTTGCAGGTTCTTCAAACTCTTTTCCGTGTATTCGATAATGTGCGATGCGGGAAAGCAGTCGTCAATTGAATACGTCGGCTTCGATGGCCATTTGAAATTTTTCGGCGGAATCTTCGTCGCGAAATGAAGATTCTTTCCCGGGAATTTCTTCAACAGGTTTCCGAGAACCTGTTCACTTTTTCCAGCGCCATATCCCCAGGCCGTGTCGTAGAAATTGCATCCTAGTTCAACCGATTTTTCAAGAGCTGCCTGCACTTCTTTTTCATCTGAGCCGGTCCATCCCGCGAGGCCCCACATCCCGTAGCCGATCTCACTTACATTCCAGTTGGTTCTTCCGAATCTGCGATAGTTCATGGTTTCTTTCAAACGAGGTTAAAATTAATTGTCAAGATATCGTTTGCAAAGCACTTCTGCCGCGGCATAATTTGCCGCCCGAAGGAGGGCTAGCTCATTTTTTGCTTCCTTAGTTCGATTCATTCGAATCAGCAGTTTTGTTTTCTCGAAACGTCGTTCGCTATTAGAGGGATCCAATTTCATCAACTCGTTTGCGCAACCAAGTGCCTCCTTAAGTTTGTTTGCGCCAGCATACGAATCCCTGTAAATGGTTAGTGCGGTGATCTTTTGGGAAATCATGGCTGACGCGTTCTTTCCGGTCATGTCACCTAAATGAGGGACGGTCAGGTTCCCAAAAGTGTCAAAAGCACGACTAACAATACTGAGCGCTGAATCGTAGCTTTTCTTTCGTAGCTGAAATCCAGCAAATTCAAGGACAACTTGTCGGTCATTTGGCCAGTTGCGTTCCATGGTTCGCAATGTCCGAATGGAGCCGACTGAATCACGTATAGCTAATTGATTCAGGTATACCATGGAATAGAGATCACGACTTTTGGGTCTCAATTCAATGCATCTTGTGTAATCAGCGATCGCATTTTTATAGTCTTTCACTTGCATGTGACAATAGGCTTTCACCTGCCAGGACTCGAGGTCTGACGTGTCATTTTTCACATATGCAGCCATGTCGATAATACATCCATAATAGTCTTTCAAATTGGATTTTATCATGCCACTTAAACGAAGTGTTGCAGGCGACGAAGGGTTTATTCTCCGCATCTGATTAAGGTCCTCGTAGGCACCCTTCCAGTTATTGGCTTCATACCGATAGATCGCTCTTTTCTTGTGGGCATCGAAAATATCATTGTCCATCAGCAGGGCCTTGTTGTAATTGGCGAGGGATGAATCGTATTGACGCAAACCTTCGAAAGCCAGTGCCTTCATCAAATAGCCGCAAGAAGACAGTTGTATTTTCTGAGCCGTATTCAGCGCCTTCAACGCATCGTCTCTTTTTTCCGATAGCAGATAACAGGTCGCGCGCTTCAATTCCGTGAAGCATTTTTCATCAAGGCCATATCCTTTCATAGTCAGGTACTTAACGGTATTCTGAAGATCTACCATCTTGTCGAGCTTGGTTTGGCCACCCGTATACTTGCTCTCATCCATGTCCCGAGACATAACAACTTTGCGAATATCAGAAAACGCATCGTCAGGTCGCCCTAGCTCGATGTATAGATACGCCCGCATCAGAAGGACGAATGTATTTCCGGGTTTTGCTTTCAGGATCCGGTCGAAATCGGCGAGCGCTTTCTCCGATTGATTTGCGTTGGCGGCAAGAAATCCTCTCATGAACAATGCCGGCATGTAAGTGGAGTCCGCTTCGATCGCGCGGGTCATCATTGCCGACACTTTGGCCGACTTAGGTTCCTTATAAGAGATGATCAACCCTTGAACAAAATAGGAGTCAGGAAACTTCGCGTCAATTTCATTGCACTTTTCGTATTGTCGTACCGCACGGTTTATTTCGAGACGGTAGAGAAATACGTGTCCCAGCAGAAGGTATGGAATAGGGGACTGCGGATTGATATCTGACGCTCGCTGATACAAATCCTTTGCCTTGCCAAGCTTCTTCGTGACATGATAAATTTCTCCCAGTTCGATCATTGCTTCAAACAGCGAGCCATTTCGGTCCAGGGCCTTTTGGAGATCTGCAATAGCGGAATCGAGCTTAAACGAATTCTTATAACACAGCCCCCTGTAATAAAAGGCAGGCCAGTAAGTGGAATCGTGTTTAATAACCTCGTTGAGATTTTTTACCGCCCTGTAATAATTGCCCTCTAGGTATTCGTTGTAGCCCTCATTCATCGACGTCTGGATCTTTCCTTTTATCGAAAACGAAAACTTTGGGTCAAGGTGATCAGTGATGTCAATCAGCTTATAGTCGGTGGGATCGTAATAATTGGACAACCCGCCTTGACCTGCAGAACCCATTGCAACCGCAAGAAACAAAAGAGAAAATAACGCTCTCATTTTGTGATCAAGAAACGACAAGTCCTAACTCTTTGTCCGACAGTTGTCAGTAATATTTGCTTTAAACTGTTTGGGATCTTTCATAATGGTAAAGAATTCTCCCAAATATCGTTTCATGATCTTGATATCACCAGGACCGAGATCTCCCTGGAACCGGTCGATTACCCCCATCATCGCTGATTCTTTGTCAACAAATTCCTGCCTTACTTTTTCTGTCACCGCTGGATTTCGACAGAAGCCACGATAAACGCGCGGACCCCCTGCTACCGTCGCGCCTTCACCACGTGCGTACGGGGCATCTACAAAGCCAGCCATATCAAAATCATAAGTCAGGGGAATGTATGTCGACGGCTCTTTGAACATCAGCTTGGAATTATGTTCGAAGGTTGTGGACCAGTCGATATTGCTGATCATAAATTGGAAGAAATCATGGCGCAGCGAGAGGGTGTCGTTCAGTCCTTTCGGATGGAGCTTTAGGTTCTCGACAATTTTTGCCTTGTGCCGCTTCGCCACGAGGTCGTCATCTTCAATGAAAAATCCTGTCAGTTGATATTTTTTTATTTTTTTACCGTCTACATCTCCGAAGTCGATATTTACCAGGCGAGTATTAAAGTAATAGGGCGATACAAGCTCATACAGCTGATAAGCGATATACTCTTTTAAGATAAGCATGTTCTTGTCGCTGCCGGTTTCGCAGGGAAGCACAAGCTTGAGGCTTTTGTTGCCTTCGAAAATTGAATTCTTTGTATCGGATTTGCCCATCTTGATTCGCACGGGCGGGAAATAGCAGTTTTTGCGCCTGAAAATTCCGCGTGCCCGCAGATCGACTTTCAGGGAATCCCAGCCGGTATTGGCGTTTTGGAAATACAACATCCCGGGCAGGTAAACCGAATCATTGGTTTTTTTCTTGATTTCCTTTATTCCCAGATTTAATTTGATGTTCAGGGCTTTCTCTTCCGCGAATAGATCGGTGACGCCGGACTTTTGCGCGAACGCGCAGGCCCAGGGGAAGGTTAGCAGGAAGACAGGCAGTAGCTTTTTCATGTTGGATTTATTTATATTGATCAACCCCTTGACCTAACACCCAATGAAGAAATACTTACAGATAATAAATATGAGGACTTTTCAGGTCCTGTTGATCAGTTTCGTCACATCTTTTTTAGTAATCCGCTACAAATTCGAGTACAATTTTGACCTTACAGTCATTAGTATCGCGATTATTTTTCCGTTGGTCTTCACGATCAGGGCAGCCTTCAGAAGGCGGGAAAAAGCGCTCGACCATCTTAGCAAATTCAAAGCGGCGATGCAGATCCTTTACTATTGTTTTCACCGCAACAAAAAGATTGATGATGCAAAAAAAGCTCACGTCACCGGACTTTTGGTCCAGATCTCAGACTCGTTGATGACGCACCTCGAGAAACACGATCATGACCAGACTGACCTGAATGCAAAACTCGATGCTGTGTTTCAATTTATTCAGGCTCATAAAGAAGAGATATCAACCTCGGAAGCTTATAAAATATTCCGCTTCATGAAAGATGTCCACAGCACCATCGAAAATGCAATTGCCATTGACACGCACCGAACACCGATCAGCTTACGTGCCTACTGTCAGATATTTATTTATTTCTTTCCCATCATCTATACGCCGGCCCTTCTTCACCGAATGGGCCACGACTCTGCCAACTGGATTGTGTATAGCCTGAGTATGGTGACAGGATTCATTCTCATTTCACTGTTCAATGTTCAGGACCAGATGGAGAATCCGTTCGATCAGCAAGGGCTGGATGACATTCGCCTCGCCGAATTCAAATTCACCGGACATTAGCCCAAATTTTGGACTTCCGTTTTGCTGTGTTCAAAATTTAAGGTTCAAGGTTTAAGCGCTGTACCCACCCTCAACATTCAACCCTGAACTTTGAACTAAGTTCTTTACCTTTGGCGCCTCAATTTTCCAGATGACGATAGAACAGGAAATAGCCAAGCGAAGGACTTTTGGGATAATCAGCCACCCGGACGCAGGTAAAACAACTTTAACGGAAAAGCTCCTTCTGTTTGGCGGTGCTATTCAAAAAGCAGGTGCCGTAAAGTCATCGAAAATAAAAGACCACGCCCGCAGCGACTGGATGGAAATAGAAAAACAACGGGGTATTTCTGTTGCTACATCGGTCATGGGATTCAATTACCGCGACATCAAAATCAACCTGCTGGATACGCCCGGTCACCAGGACTTCGCGGAAGATACTTATCGCACACTCACCGCTGTCGACAGCGTGATCATGGTAATAGACTGTGTTAAGGGTGTAGAGACGCAGACGGAAAAACTGATGGAGGTATGTCGTATGCGAAGCACACCAGTAATCTGCTTCATTAACAAACTTGACCGCGAAGGCCGCGACCCGTTCGACTTGCTGGACGAGATAGAAGAGAAGCTCGACATTCGTGTACGTCCACTGAGCTGGCCTATCAGCATGGGAAAAACTTTTAAAGGTGTTTACAGCCTTTACGAAAAAAGTCTCCACCTGTTCACGGCCAGTAAGACTACAGTGGAAGCGGGGATTCAAATAGACGACATCAATAGTTCGCAGGTAGATCAGCTTGTCGGTGAAAATAACGCAAAGCAATTGCGTGCCGACGTTGAACTGATAGAAGGCGTTTACCCGGATTTCAACCTGGAGGAATATCAAAACGGCACGGTGGCACCGGTTTTTTTTGGGAGTGCCGTCAACAACTTCGGTGTTAAGGAACTACTCGATACGTTTATCCGGATTGCACCGACTCCGCGGCCACGCGAAACAACCGTTAGATTGATCCATCCTGAAGAAAAGAAATTTTCTGGATTTGTATTTAAGATCCACGCGAACATGGATCCCAAGCACCGCAACCGCATTGCATTTGTGCGGGTATGTTCGGGGGAATTCGTTCGCGGCAGCACCTATTTTCATACACGTCAGGCGAAAGGATTCAGGTTTTCGAATGCCACCGCATTTCTTGCCCAAGACCGCGAAACTATTGATGAGGCATGGCCAGGTGATATCGTAGGAATATATGATACTGGCAACCTTAAGATAGGCGATACCCTGACCGAAGGAGAGAATCTCCAGTACACCGGCATACCAAGCTTTTCGCCTGAAATTTTCAAAGAGGTTGTGAACAAGGACGCAATGAAGAGCAAGCAACTTGAGAAAGGATTGTTACAATTGATGGAAGAAGGAGTGGCGCAGCTCTTCACTTTTGACCTGGGCAAGCGAAAAGTGATCGGTACGGTCGGTGCGTTGCAATTTGAAGTCATTCAATTCCGACTGAAGCATGAATATGGTGCAACGGTTGAATTCATACCTCAAAATATTTACAAAGCCTGTTGGATCAGCAGTGATGATGAATCAAAATTGCAGGAGTTCATCAATTCGAAGCTTCGATATATTGCCAGGGATAAGGAAGACAAGCTCGTTTTCATGGCTGAATCCAAAGCATGGCTGCAGATGGTTCGTGATAATTTTCCTGAAATACAGTTTCATTTTACGTCTGAATTCAAGGACTAAGCGAATTATTTCGTCCCGAAAATTCACACCTTTGTCCAAAATCACGCATGACAGATTCATCCATCGGCCGGTATCTCAACCTGGTGCGGTTCATCTGGAACTGGCCTGAATATTTTAAACAAAAGCGCGCAAAATCTTTTTCAAAAGTCCGTTTTGTGACTCGTGGAAACGCATTGGCGTTCGACGTTCCCACACGCGAGCTCTACCTCGTTTTCAAGGAGATCTTCATGACTGACTTTTATTCTATGAAGAAATGGGTGTCGCTCCTGCCATCGAAGCCGGTGATCGTAGATGTTGGGGCAAATGCGGGTTATTTCGACACGTTGTTGATATCACAAAGGGGTGACGCAAGGATTTTTGCTTATGAGCCCATTGAGAAGAATGTTGCACTCTTTACTGATAACCTCGCACTTAATCCAGCATTCAAGTCAAATGTGCATCTTTTTCATCGCGCGGTGACTGGAAAGCCGGTGGAATCGATCATGTTATATAAAGAAGCTGACAGCGATAATTCCGTGACGGCCTCAGTGTTTCCCGATTTTGAAACACACAATCTCAAGTCGGTAAGCGTGCGCGCAATTTCCCTGTCGCAAATAATGTCTGACAACAACCTTGATCGGATCGATTTCCTCAAACTTGATTGTGAAGGCAGTGAGTATCCGATTATCTACGACTCTCCGGCAGAAATTTGGAAAAAGATCGACTCTATTTTTCTCGAAGTGCACAATCTCGACAAAGAGATGAGAAATTTTGACGCCCTCAACAACTTCCTGATGGCAGCGGGCTACAAGACTTCTTCGCAAATAGCACGTAACGGCTGTTACTCACTTTATGCCAGGCGGTAATTTGTTTAGATGAAAATCGATGAACGGGTTTTGTTTGAAGACAATCATCTGTTGATCATCAACAAGCCGGCTGGTGTATTAGTCCAGGGTGATGAAACCGGTGATACGCCATTGGTTGAGGTGTGTAAGGACTATATAAAGAAGAAGTATGGGAAGCCAGGAGAAGTTTTTCTTGGTGTTGTGCATAGGCTGGACCGCCCGGTAAGCGGCGTGGTTGTGTTTGCCCGAACATCGAAGGCCCTGGGGAGGATGAATGAACTGTTCAGGTCACGGGAAACGAAAAAGATCTATTGGGCGCTGACTGAAAATGTCCCCAAGCCTTCTCAAGGAACCCTGGTGCATTGGCTGAGGAAAGATGAGCGTAAGAATAAGACCACGGCATTTTCTAAGGAGACACCGGATGCCTTGCGGTCAGAACTTTCATATAAGCTTCTTGAATCAAAAGGCGCTCATTTTCTCGTGGAGGTCGAGCCGGTCACAGGCAGGCCTCATCAGATCCGTGTTCAATTGTCTACCCTCGGTTGCCCGATTTTTGGCGATTTGAAATATGGTTCTGTGACTGCGACAGGCGATGGCAGCATTGGGCTTCACGCTCGCAGTCTGGAATTTATCCATCCCGTGAAACACGAAAAACTTAAAGTAAGTGCGCCGGTTCCTTCAACTGAATGGTGGCATGATTTTACGCGCAAATAGTTTTATTTTCAGGTTTTAAGAAATCGTGAATTGGATCGAAAAACTTAGGGAAAGGTGGAAAGTGAAAAATGCTTTCCAGGTATTTGTTATCCTGCTTGTGTTTGCGTGCACGGGCTTTACAGTCGTGTTTCTGAAGGGACCATTGTTTGCATATATTTTCGGTACACAACCAATGCCCTTATGGGCTACAATCGTTTACTATTTGCTGATTCTCCCGATCTACAATGTCATCCTGCTTATCTATGGATTTATCTTTGGGCAGTTCCAATTTTTTTGGAACTTTGAGAAGCGGTTCTTCGCCCGTATTTTTAACTCCAGGAAAAACAACTAACTCAAATAACCATGAAAAGCAAAACCACCTTATTGTTGGCTCTCGTCGTGCTTGCGTCGTGCTCGGCTCCCAAGTATGCGTATTATTTTGATCACCAGAATAATTATGCAGGTAAGAAGCAGGCTCAAACTCAGGTAGCAGTAACGTCAGAAGTTTCTCCGCTGGCCGTTGATCCGCAGGAACTTGTCGCCAGCACCGCTGATGCGCCTGTAGTTGCAACAGAAGTTGCTTCAGAACCAGTGGCTGTCAAAAAGGTGACTTACATGCAAATGACGAAAGCCGAAAAGAAAGCTTTCCGCAAGGAGCTTGGGAAGCAAATCAAAAGTTACGTTGCTGCAAAAAAGAAAATGAATTCAGTTCAGGCTACAAAGGCCGGAATGGACCATGATCTTAAGCTTGCAATAATTTTCGGTGCAGTAGGTCTGGTAGGCCTGATCATTGGAGGTGACGTATTCTGGATCATCGGTGGAATTGCTATGTTGATCGGCGTGGTGTTCTTCGTGAAGTGGATTATCAGGCAGTAGAACGAGGCCAATAAACAGAAATAAAGAAAGGCCCGAAAGGGCCTTTTATTTTTTATCAACCTTTGAAACGAAGACTCTTTTTAAGGGCAAAAAAGAAGGCGCCTATAAAGGGCGCCCTGCTTATTTATATCATCATCTAAATACTACTTACCCTCCTGGATTCCGTCGGCGAGTACAATCACTTTGTTTTTGAGAACTTCAACAACGCCGCCGGTAATGCGTACTTCTTGCCGATTCTCTTTGGTTTTGTACTCTACAGTTCCGGGTCCCAAGAGACTTACGAGAGGCGCGTGATTGTTCATCACCTGGAAAGATCCGTCGGATCCCGGAAAAGTAACAACGGACACTTCGCCATCGAAAAGCTTCTTGTCAGGTGTGATTATTTCGAGATGCATGGTTTTTAAGATTATCCTTTGGCTTCTGCCAACAGTTTTTCACCCTTCTCAATCGCCTGTTCAATATTTCCCACCAGGTTGAACGCTGATTCAGGGAGGTGATCGAGTTCACCATCCATAATCATATTGAAGCCTTTGATGGTATCCTTGATATCCACCAGGGCGCCCTTCAAACCTGTGAAGGCTTCAGCCACGTGGAAGGGCTGAGAAAGGAATCGCTGAACACGACGAGCACGTGTTACAACAAGCTTGTCCTCATCACTCAATTCATCCATACCGAGGATGGCGATGATGTCCTGCAATTCTTTATAACGCTGAAGGATCATCTTTACACGTTGCGCGCAGTTGTAATGATCGTCACCGACGATATCGGCGCGAAGAATACGTGATGTTGAATCGAGTGGATCAACCGCAGGGTAAATACCAAGCTCGGCAATCTTACGGCTTAACACGGTTGTTGCGTCGAGGTGCGAGAAGGTAGTAGCGGGAGCAGGGTCTGTCAAGTCGTCGGCCGGTACGTATACCGCCTGAACCGAAGTGATGGAACCGTTCTTGGTAGATGTGATGCGCTCCTGCATTGCACCCATTTCAGACGCAAGTGTTGGTTGATATCCTACAGCTGAAGGCATACGTCCCAGGAGGGCCGATACCTCAGATCCTGCTTGTGTGAAACGGAAAATGTTGTCGATAAAGAAGAGAATGTCGCGGCCTTTGCCAGTGCCATCTCCGTCGCGGAAGTATTCGGCCAGCGTCAACCCCGAAAGAGCAACACGCGCGCGTGCGCCGGGAGGTTCGTTCATTTGACCGAACACAAAGGTTGCTTTCGACTCCTTCAGTTTTGCCATGTCGACTTTCGAAAGATCCCAGCCGCCTTTGTGGATGGATTCTTTGAATTCGTCACCGTAGTCCACAATGCCCGCCTCGATCATTTCACGAAGCAAATCATTTCCTTCACGTGTACGCTCGCCCACGCCGGCAAACACCGACAATCCTGAATAGGCTTTTGCTATGTTGTTGATCAATTCCTGGATCAATACCGTCTTACCCACACCGGCACCACCAAAGAGACCAATTTTACCTCCCTTAGCGTAAGGTTCAATAAGGTCGATTACCTTGATTCCAGTGAAAAGCACTTCTGTTGAAGTCGTCAAGTCTTCGTATGCAGGAGCATTTCTGTGGATCGGCAAACCTTTGTCGCCTTTTGGCTGCTTAATACCATCAATGGCCTCACCCACAACATTGAAAAGACGCCCTTTGATATCATCGCCGATTGGCATTTGGATAGGCGATCCTGAATCGGTTACCATCATACCACGTACAAGCCCTTCCGTTCCGTCCATGGCCACTGTCCTTACGCGATCTTCGCCCAGGTGTTGCTGGCACTCAAGCACGACGATAGTACCGTCACTTTTTGTTACCGATAATGAATCTAAAATATTAGGGAGTTTTGTACCCGGCTCATCAAAAGCCACGTCCACAACTGGACCGATGACCTGGGTAATTCTTCCGTGATTTGCCATTTTATATCGTGGGGTTTATTATTTTAAGTAAGTCTTTAAAATCCGGCCACAAAAGTAACCCGCTCCGGCGGCATCGACAAGCAGGCAACTTAAAAAACAGGGAATTTTTTGGGGGCGTAACGAGTTGAAAATCAACTAAAAGACCTCAGGCGCTCTTCAGTTCGATCCTGAAGGTTGTACCCTGGTTTTCTTCTGAAGATTTTACAAAAATCCGACCGCTGTGGTAGAGTTCAATAATGCGTTTCGCAAGTGCCAGCCCAAGCCCCCAACCACGCTTTTTTGTTGTAAACCCGGGCTTGAAAACGCTTGAGATAACAGACTTCGACATGCCTTTGCCTGTATCGGATATATCGATAAAAACTTTTCCCTCATTGCCCCGCAGAATCTTAATCGCAATCGTGCCAGTGCTACCCATCGCGTCGACTGCATTTTTGCAGAGATTTTCGATTACCCACTCGAACAAGGGAGCGTGGACAAGCGCTCTGATTGTTTCAGACAACGTATAGACTTCGATATTGATCTTGGAAGATACCCGCGGCTGAAGATAGCTTACAACATTGTTGATAAGGTGGTAGATATTCTCATCCTTCAATACCGGCGTAGATCCTATGCTCGAGAATCTCTCCGTTACGACGCGTAGCTTTCTTATGTCTTTGTCAAGCTCTTCGACGATTCCTTTGCCTTTAAACTGTGGGTCATCACGCAATACTTCGATCCACGCCATCAAGGATGATAGAGGGGTTCCGAGTTGATGCGCAGTCTCTTTCGCGAGCCCGACCCAAACACGATTCTGCTCTGCAGTTTTTGAATAGTTGAATGCGAGGTACGAGATGAATCCAAAAATGGCAATCACAGAGAGCTGGATGTACGGATATGCGATAAGCTGAGTTAGTAGGAATGAATTCTTGTAATAAACGTATTGTTGGCCGAAGACTTCACTGGTATTTGGATCTTTCAGGGTGATCGGGATTGGCGGATATGTCCTTTTCATCTCCTTCAGTTGCTTTTGCAATTCGCGCTCCTTCTTTTGTTTCGACCAGGTAGAATCTATATTCACGTTGTTATAGCTCACCACATTCTCTTTTTCGTCGACGAGCATTGTCGGAATAGAATTGTTCTTGTAAATAATCTCTTCCGTTATAAAAAGGATATTGTTGTCGGTGTCATTGGAGGTGTATTCGAGCGCCTTCGCAAAAAGGCGAACCTGGTTCTTCTCACGCTCCTTTAATTGGTCCACCAGGATGTTGGTATAATAGATTGTACCCACGCTGATAATGATGGATACCGCCAGGATGATCCACTTCAGATTCGTGTTATCCTTGTAAAAATCCATCGTCGCAATGCGCGGGGTGCGGGCCATGGTTGAAGTAAGGGAAAATTTTGGAGAAATTCTTACTGCCTCATCTGAACGCGCGAGTAGGTAAAGTATTGTAAGTGGTGAGCCGTAAGCCGCCATTCACGATCTGCTTACGGTTCACGGCTCACGAATTACTACGTGAACTGGCTTCTCGATTTTGATACCCTGCCGATTACCTGACTACTGAATACCGATTGCTGATTACAGGTTACTGAATACCGATCACCGGTTCACCCCCGCTGAAGGAACCACTTCACAAGGACTTTGTAGTTCACCTTTGTGCCGTGCATCAATATTCCCACCCGGTAAATTCTGCCGGCCATCCAGGTAGTAAAGATGAACCCGGCGATCAGCAGTACCATCGACAAAGCAAGCTGCCACCAGGGAACTTCAAAGCCTATTCTACCCATCATTGCGATTGGCGAGGTAAACGGAATAATCGAAAGCCAAACACTGATTGTGCCATGGGGATCTTTGAGAATAAACATGAACAGGCTCATGTACGAGATCAGCAGGGGAATTGTGATCGGGAACATGAATTGTTGCGCCTCCGCTGGACTGTCGACGGCGGAGCCCACTGCTGCAAACAATGCGCCATAGATCAGATAGCCGCCGAGGAAATAGAATAAGAAATTGATCAAGATATAACCCCATGGCATGTTCATGATCTCCTGAATATTGCTGACCATTTGTGTATTAGCGGCAGCCTGTTGCGCGGCGATCTCACCACCCATTTGCTGCATGGCTTGCTGCTGTGGCGGATCTATTCCAAAATATCCGAGCACACCAAATGTGAGCGTGCTCATCAGGATGATCCAAATAAGGAATTGAAGTAATCCCACCGAAGCAAGACCGATGATTTTTCCCATCATCAGTTGAAATGGACGCACTGACGAAACGATTACCTCAACAACTTTGCTCGTCTTTTCTTCAATTATACCCTGCATGATTTGCGCACCGTAAATGAAAATGAACATGTACATGAGAATTCCTCCGACCATCCCTATTCCAAATTGGATACCTGCATTGCTTGATTTTTCCTGACCTTCCTGACCAAGCTTGACGGTGCTCACGCTGACGTTTGTTTTAAGACTGTCGAGCAACTTTTGGTCGATTTTCATCTGCTGCATCTTCAAGTCGCGGATTTGTGTTTCGAGCATCTTTTCAATGCTGCCAACATCGTCAAGGCTCGGATTAACTTTTGTGTAAAGCGTGATACCCTTAGGCCGGGCGAGCTCAAACGGAGGGATGTACAGCAACCCGAAGTCGTCCGTAACTTTATATGCGCGCTTGGCTTCTTCTATTGTTCCTGAAAAACTCTTGTAGATAAAGCGGGAGGTATCCGGGACGAACGTATGACTATCATCGACATAGTAGATAATCTCTTTTAGAGCGTTTTTTTCAGTCTCTTTTGAAATGTAGACCAGCAAGCCAATAATGGCTGGAAAGATCAATGGAATGATGATGGTTGCGATGAGAAAAGATTTCTTTTGAACCCTGTTCAAAAATTCGCGCTGGATGATCAGTAAAATTTTATTCATGGCTTTCTCCTTTCACCAGGCTGATAAAAATCTCGCTCATGCTTGGAATTTTTTCCTGGAAGGTGTGTACTTCGGTTATTTTGATGAGTTCACCAATCAATTCGTTCGGACTTTGCACTCCGTTCATCTTTATCGTGGAGGTGAACATGGTGTCCTCCAGCGCATGCTGCGCTGCCAGCTCAAAATGACTTCCGCTTAGCGAAAATGCTCCGCGATGCTCTACCACGAATGTGTTGGACTTGTATTGATTCTTGACTTGCTTCTTGGTGCCTTCCAGAATCTTTTTTGACTTGTTGATCAATGCAATGTGGTCGCACAGGTCCTCAACGGTTTCCATGCGGTGCGTTGAGAAGATGATCGTTGAGCCTCGATGCTTGAGATCCAGGATTTCTTTTGTGATGAGCTGCGCATTAACCGGATCAAAACCTGAAAATGGTTCATCGAGGATGATCAGTTTCGGCTCGTGCATGACGGTGCTGACGAATTGTACCTTTTGCGCCATGCCCTTTGAAAGGTCTTCTATCTTTTTGCTCCACCAATCCTTGATTTCGAATTTTTCGAGCCAGACTTTGATTTTTGCGATGGCGTCGTGACGGGATAATCCTTTGAGTTGGGCTAGATAAATGAGCTGCTCGCCGACTTTCATTTTTTTATAAAGGCCTCTTTCTTCAGGCAGGTAACCGATGACGCCGATGTGGTGTTCGCGGAGCTTTTCGCCAAAAATTGTGATCTCCCCGGAATCCGCATTGATGATTTGGTTTATGATACGGATCAACGTTGTTTTTCCTGCACCATTTGGCCCGAGCAAACCGAAAATTGATTTTTCGGGAACGGTGATATCCACATGGTCAAGCGCAGTATGGTTGGCATACCGCTTAATCACTCCCCGTGCAACAAGTGCTTCCACAGTAAAAGTTTTTTTAGGTTAGTAGCAAAACTAAAAGGATTAATTACAGCAGCCAATGAAATACTTCACGACTACTTTCAATCCACAACAGAAACTTAATTTGATTTTTCCTTGAAGATGATCTTACCCATGGACACGTCGAGGTCAAATGTAAGCGCGTCTTTTGAGTTTTGGGTGTACGCTGCGTTGGCGTATGTATGATCACTGATCTTTTTCAGATTCTTAGAAAGGTTCACGCTGCAAAGCCAGGACTCGTTGATCTTAACCATTACCGGAACGGATTCATCCGGCAATTGAATCATCATGTTGCCAGCACCAACACTGCCCTTGACAGCAGGCACGATCGAGGGCTTGTTGCTAAAATCCAGGAAGATATTCCCGAAGCCGACTTCTGCGATAACCACTTTTGACCTTGAGAGATTGATTTGCTTGACGTTGAGGGATCCAAGGTCTACCTTTACAAAGAAGGTGTCCATCTCAACTT
The DNA here is from genome assembly GCA_044223825.1 of Cyclobacteriaceae bacterium. GTDB lineage: Bacteria > Bacteroidota > Bacteroidia > Cytophagales > Cyclobacteriaceae > ELB16-189. Next base: position 73,431 of record JBGALO010000001.1, read on the forward strand.
TATTTTCTTCGCCAGACGCGTAGGCTACGTTTACATCTGCACTTCCTGTGTTGATTTTTAGTTTGCTAATAGATAATCCGGAAAGATCTACGTTAGCGTTGCCCAGCCCGTAATCAAGGTTGAGAGAATACGGTTTTGTGTCCGTGAGGTAGACTTTCCAAAATTTGTCAGAGATATGCTCCTCACCTCCGAATACCTGATATGAAATCTTCTTGCCAACGCCGCGTTGTCCTTCCTGCTCAAGGGCAAGTTTGACAAAACAGACTGCATTCTTCACCTCATTGCTGAAGGTATGTGCATATTCTTCAAGATCCTGATTGCTGTAAATAGCGAGGAGTTCTGGATTTTGTGCGGGTCGGATAAAACAATTGCCCGTCTTGGCCTTCAGGCACAGGTCAACGCTCTCGCAACTTTCCCGGTTTTCCACCGCGCCCAACAGCCCAATTAATGCCAACGATAACGATTTAACCATGCTCTATTTTACGATAGTCATCCGTTCAGGTTAAGGCAGGCAAAAAGACGTTAACATAGGGTTAACGCTCACCCGTAATTGGTCATAAACGGGGCTTCTTTAGAAAGGTTGGACTTTTTTTCGGGTGCTGTGAGCGTTACTCCTGGCCGAAATACTCCTTCATTCGCTCAAAAAAGCCCTTTTCTGAGCTATCTGGCCGTGGTTGGAAGTTTGGCGCTTCCTTTAGACTCTCCAGCATGGCTTTTTCCTCGTTGGAAAGCTTCTTTGGGGTCCACACATTGACATAAATCAGCTGGTCGCCGGAGCCATAGCCGTTGAGGTCTTTGAGCCCTTTACCCCTCAAGCGCAGGATTTTTCCGCTTTGAGTGCCTGGCTCAACCTTAATCCGGACTTTGCCGCCAACGGAAGGAACCTCAAGGCTTGTGCCCAGCGCTGCGTCAATGAAGCTAATGTGAAGGTCGTAAATGAGATTTGTTCCATCTCGCTTAAGGTCCTTGTCTTCTTGTTCTTCGATCAAAATAAGTAGATCACCTGCAGCTCCTCCTCCGGGAGACTCATTTCCTTTTCCTGACATCGACAATTGCATCCCATCGGCGACGCCAGCTGGAATCTTGATTGATAGCATGTCTTCTTTAGAAACCAGCCCCGAGCTATCAACGCCGGCAGGTCTTTTGTCAATTACCTGACCTGAACCACTACAGACTGGACAGGTTGTTGCCGACACCATTTGGCCGAGCATTGTATTGACGACTTTCCTGATTTGTCCATTACCCTGGCAACTGGCGCATGTCTTAAATGTCACGCCTTCTGCTCTTACGAGTCTGTTGACTTTAATCTTCTTTTCTACTCCTGATGCGATTTCATCCAGTGTAAGCTTGAGCTTGATGCGGAGATTGGACCCACGACGCTGGCCGGTTCTCGAACCGCCTCCAAAAAAACTGTCGAACGGACTGCCGCCGCTTCCAAAAATATCTCCGAACTGGCTGAAGATATCGTCCATGTTCATGTTGCCGCCATAGCCCTGACCAGGGCGAGCGTGTCCGAATCGATCATAGTGAGCCTTCTTCTCTGAATTGCTCAGCACTTCATAGGCTTCTGCGGCTTCTTTGAACTTTTCTTCCGCCTCTTTGTTGCCTGGATTCTTATCCGGGTGGAACTGGATAGCAACCTTGCGGTAAGCTTTTTTTATTTCCACGTCCGTCGCGGATTTGGTAACACCTAATATTTCGTAGTAGTCGCGCTTTGCCATTGGTTAGGAACGATTCTTAGGACAAGTATGGTTGGTTAGTTTCCGGTCACCACCTTGGCGAAGCGGATTACTTTTTCATTCAAAAGGTATCCCTTCTCAACAACATCGACAATCTTTCCTTTGAGCTTGTCATCGGCGGGAACGGATGTAATCGCTTCGTGAAGATCAGGATTGAATTCGTCACCGTTTTTTGTGTCCATCGGCTTTACCCCCGTTTGGTCAAGAACCTTTTTGAATTTATTCTGTATGAGAAAAAATCCTTCGGCCTCTTTATCATTTTTGTCCTTGAACGACTTTTCAGCGCGTTCAAAATCATCGACTACGGGTAAAAGAGATTTTAGTAATACTTCATTTGCCCCCTGAATCATTTCTAATTTTTCCCGGGCAGTTCGGCGCCTATGGTTCTCAAATTCCGCATAGAGACGCACGTATTTATCCTTGGCTTCTGCCAATTCGTCCTGTAGTTTTTTCAATGGGTCTGTGGCAGCCTTATTTTCGTTTTTTTTGTCCTCTTCCGGATGCTGCATGGGTGGCGTTTCAGTCGCTGATTCGTCATGTTTTCCCAGTTCGGGCTCAGAATCTATTGTCTTTTCTTTCATAAGTGTCTTTTGCAACCGCCTAAATCACAAGAATTTTGCCAGCCGCGAAATTAGTGTCAGAATGACTTACGTGCTAATGAAGATTTTTCCAGATGAGGTCTTTTAGCTCCATCAATCCCTGATTGGCAACGGAAGAGATAAATACGCAAGGAAGATCGCTGGGTAGCTCTTTCTTAATCGCAACGCGGAGTTCCTCATCAAGCAAATCAGACTTTGACACTGCGAGGAGCCTGGTCTTGTCAAGCAATTCGGGATTGTATTGTTTTAATTCATTCAGCAAAATTTCGTACTCCTTCTTAATATCAGACGAATCTGCGGGTATTAAAAAAAGCAGTAGCGAATTGCGTTCGATGTGCCGTAGAAATCGAATGCCCAAACCTTTTCCTTCCGACGCCCCTTCAATAAGACCGGGAATGTCGGCCATGACGAATGATTGGTTATCACGATAGGAGACAACTCCGAGGTTGGGAGTCAGTGTAGTGAATGCATAGTCCGCGATCTTGGGTTTGGCAGCGGAAACAACGGAGAGCAGCGTTGACTTTCCAGCGTTTGGAAATCCCACAAGGCCGACGTCAGCCAGAAGCTTGAGTTCTAAAATGACCCACTCTTCACGACCGGGCTCCCCTGGTTGTGCGTACCGTGGGGCTTGCTGTGTTGAAGTGGCAAAGAACGCGTTTCCTTTTCCGCCGCGACCACCCGGGAAAAGAATCACTTCTTCTCCATCTTTATTTATTTCACAAATAAGTTCTTCAGTATCTGCAATGCGTGCCACGGTTCCTACGGGCACTTCAATGATTTCGTCTTTTCCATCTGCACCCGTGCGATCCTGGCCTTCGCCCGCAACCCCATCAGCCGCGTTAATGTGTTTCCGATATTTAAGGTGGAGGAGTGTCCAGAGTTGCGCGTTTCCTTTCAGAATGATATGTCCGCCGCGGCCACCATCGCCACCATCGGGTCCACCTTTGTCGATGAACTTCTCACGGTGAAAATGAAGACATCCTGCGCCGCCCTTGCCGGACTTCGCGCGGAACTTAACGTAGTCAATGAAATTCGGATTGGACACGAGGATTTACGATTTGAAATATAAAAATTACCCCTAACACATGTCCACGGTAATCATTTCTTTTCAATAATTGCGCAGATATTCTTAAAGATATCATCGACATTCCCAATGCCGTTGACTGTATTCAATCTTCCGAGCTTTTCATAAAACGGCAGCACGTGAATAGTTTTTGTAAAATATTCATTGATCCGTTTGTTGAGTTTCTCTTCTGCATCGTCCACCCTGTTTTCTGTTTCTCGTCTCTTTGCAATCCGGTTTCGCACCTCTTGTTCAGTCACATCGAGGGCAATGACAAAGTGTATCGCCGTTCCATTCGACTGCATGAATTTGTCGAGCGCCTCAGCCTGTGGTACCGTGCGCGGAAAGCCATCGAACAGAAATCCTTTTGCATTTGGATTCTTGTCAAGCTCTTCTTTTAGCATCGCGATGGTAATCTCGTCAGGTACCAGGGCCCCACTGTTCATTATTTCTTTCACGCGTTTGCCGAGGGCGGTATCGTTACTCGTGTGCCAGCGGAAAAGATCACCGGTCGATATGTGGATCAGCTGATATTTTCGGATAAGCTCCGAGCTTTGCGTGCCTTTGCCGGCACCGGGGGGTCCGAAGAGAACGATGTTGATCATAACAACAGATTTTTTTAGGTAAGGGACGACAAGATAACGTTCAAGGCGACTGTCTCCAAATACCTGAATATCAGCGAAAGGAACAGGATTGGCTAATCCGCAGAGGATGCCTGCTTGTACAGGTCGGGCAGATTGCGGCCTAGTCCATCATAGTCCAGGCCGTAGCCCACTACAAATTCATGGTCGAGCTCGAATCCGATGTATTTGACGTCGATATTTTTTTCACGCGCTTCATGTTTTCGCAACAAGGCGACGGCTTCTACTGACTTTGCACCCAAACCTTTCAGGTCCTCCATGATTTTTTGTAAGGTGAGACCGCTGTCGACGATGTCTTCGATGATTACGATATCAAGTCCGAACAAACTTTCTTCGTGTCCGATGAGCGTCTTTATCTGCCCGGTGCTGGCTGTGCCGGAATAAGAAGACACTTTCACAAATGAAATGCGACAAGGAATCGTTACATGCTTCATTAAATCGGAGGCGAACATGAACGACCCGTTAAGAATAGAAAGAAAAACAGGAGTTTTGCCTTCGTAATCTTTGTCAATCCGCTTTGCGAGCGCGGCCACTTTCTTTTCAATCCTGTCCGCAGGTATAAATTTCTTGAATTCGAGATCTTTGATTTTCATCACAATTAAAGCAACTGGTGCAAAGATACTATAAGTCAGTTGACAGTCGACAACCACTCGCTTCGCTCGCGGGCGATTGACAACGAGTCTTCCCAACATTCAACACAAATCCTGAAGTCGATGTCACCGAGTTATTTAAGTTGCAGATGTTGTCAACGGAAGTATTGTCAATTGTAAACTTTGAAGTTTATTAGTCCTTAGTATGTGTCGCCGACAGCAAAATCATTCGTCCGATCTTTCCATTTCCCCGCTGTAAAGTCAGGAAACTCGACGCTGGCTCCTCCCTTCATGATAGACATTTCCGATAATGGTGTGATCACACTCCAGGTGACGGCATCATAGACATCCTGCGGTGTATTGACTTTCTTCTTCGCTGCTTCGACGAACGCGTTGAGGACAAACCAATCCATTCCGCCGTGACCAGCGCCGGAGGCATCAGAGCCATATTTTTTCCACAACGGATGATCGTAACGATCCAGCCACGACTGAGCGGCTTCCCATTGGTGCGCTTTTGGACTTTTGCCTTCAATGTAGATGGACTTGTTCACATCCATCCACAATCCCTCCGTTCCTTGAACCCTGAAACCCAGTGAATAGGGGCGTGGAAGATTCGTGTCATGTTGCAGAAGAATTGTCTCGCCATTTGCAGTGTTGATCATTGTCGTTACGACATCGCCCAGCTTGAACTTGACTTTTGCGTTCGGGTGATCAGCACCACCGTTTTTGACAATATAATCGTGAAGGCCAAGTGCTTTGGACGAATAAGAGACAAGCTGCGTGAAACGATTCCCACGATTAATGTTTAACATCATTGCAATTGGTCCGACACCGTGGGTTGGATAGAGGTCGCCGTTCCTGTCAACAGAATGTTGTGTACGCCAGCGTGCCTCTGAAAATCCTTTTTCGCCGAACTCGACGCCACCACCGATCGCTTGGTTTCCGTCGTTGAACTTCACCGCGCGCAGGTCGTGCTGATAACCACCTTGCAAGTGAATCAACTCTCCAAATACATTTTGCCTCACCATGTTCAGAACCGCCATTACATCCCGACGGTAACAAACGTTCTCCAGCATCATTAACGGCATGTGCGTTTTTTCGCTGGTCGCAACGAGATTCTTACACTCGTCGATTGTCATCCCGGTAATGACTTCACATCCAACATATTTTCCAGCCGTCATGGCATCCATACACATGAGATAATGCCATTCCCAGGGAGTCGAAATAATGACCGCATCGATGTTGGTGTTTCCCAGCAGGATTTTATATCCTTCGTTGCCCTCCAATATGACCTGTGGTTTTTTCTTGCCCGATTTCTTAACAAGCTCAAGCGCCATATCCATCATTCTCGGTTGGACATCACATAAGGCGATGACGTCAACATCATTTCGCCGCAGCGCTAGTTCAAGATGAGATTGACCGCGCAAGCCAACTCCGATGAATCCGAGCCGCAGCTTAGATTCCTGGTTATTGGAAAAAACACTGCCAGAAGGAAGGATCGAGAAGCCAGCGCCTGCCATCGCAGTTGATCGAATGAAGTCACGTCGAGTTGACATAGTTAAAAAAGGTGAAGCTTTAAAGTTCTTTCATTGCGTGTTCATAGAGTTCGATCATTGCATCGATGTCCTTCTTATGAACTTTTTCATGCGGCGAGTGAGGATATTGTTCGGGAGCGCCGACAAAGCACCAGTCGAAAGGAAAAGGTGACCTCTGAAGTTCGCCACCGTCACTGGACCCAGATCCTTCCACTTCAAGTTGGTAGGGCACTTCATGTTTTGCTGCGATGGCGATAATCTTGTCAATAAAAGATCTCCTTGGGATGTTGCGATCACGCAAGGAGATTGCGACGCCCTTTCCATGATCAACGCCGTCCGTCACCCAGGTGATATCAGAAATCAGTGCTTGCTTGACGCCCCAGGATCTATAAATATAATCTGCGATATACGGCACGGCGCCGCCACCGTGTTCCTCCCAGCAGGTAAAGGCGATCACGCCGTCTTTTAATTTTTCGGCGGCTTTTAATGCAACATAAATTCCGAGGCGGTCATCCAGGTACGCCGATTCAATGTAATTTTTTGATTCCCTGAAATCTACTTTATAAGATAGCGGCGTTCCCCGTTCAATCACACGTCCGAATTTGTACAAGGCGTGATGGTCTTTATCGTATTCAAGTGTGCACTCAATGGGTCCCTGGCCATCTTCGCCAACAAGTTTTGTTCCGCTTTCAGCATCAGGACTTCCAATGGTGATGAGCTGATTGAAATACCGCACTGTGAAGCCAATCGTATCCATGTGCGCGAAAATCGCTGTGCGTGGCTTTCCGAATTTGAGAACAATACAATCCTGAAATCCGTCGCCGTGGAATATTTCAGGCTTTGATTTCCAGTTTTTCTTCTCCTTTTGAATGTACTTTAGTAAGAATTGGCTCATCTTAGCCTCATGCCCGGAAGTTCCGGGAATAGAACAAAGCTGTTGAAGAAGTTTCATAGAAATTTGTCGATCGAAACTACTTAAATAAAGTGTGACGGTACCCGAAATAATGAAAAATGCTTTTAAAAAAGACATGAGCGGATTAGGCACACGTTTGAGAAAAGCTAACTTTGATTTAATTATTCATTTACTATATGAACCTGAATATTGACGCGGACAAAAAGAACACCTTCGATGCAATTGTGGTAGGTACCGGAATTAGTGGAGGTTGGGCTGCGAAGGAGTTAACAGAGAAAGGATTAAAGACATTGGTTTTGGAAAGAGGGCGCGCGGTGAAGCACGTCGCCGACTATCCGACCATGACAAAAGATCCCTGGCAACTTCCCCATGCAAATCGACTGCCTGATGAGGAGTTGAGGTTGTATCCAGTTCAGTCGCGCACAAACTGGGTCGTGCAATCCAACAAGCACTGGTGGGTAAAAGACACCGAGAATCCATATACTGAAGTAAAGCCATTTGACTGGATACGTGGGTATCATGAAGGAGGGCGTTCTATCATGTGGGGAAAGCAAACGTATCGTTTGTCCCAAATGGATTTTGAAGCCAATGCGAAGGATGGTCACGGCGTAGACTGGCCCATTCGTTATCCTGATCTCGCGCCCTGGTATGATCATGTTGAAACATTTATCGGAGTCAGTGGACGTGCCGAAGGACTTCCACAGTTACCCGACGGAAAATTTCTTCCGCCGATGGATTTGAATTGTGTAGAAGAGGTCTTCAGGGATAAGGTAGCAGAGAAATTCAATGGCAGAAAAATCACAATTGGTCGGGTAGCGCACCTTACTGCAAGCCTGCCACATGATCCAAGTCGGGGCATCTGTCAAAGCCGTAACATGTGTGACCGCGGTTGCCCCTATGGCGCTTACTTCAGCAGCAACGCTTCAACTTTGCCATGGGCTGCAAAAACAGGCAACATGACGTTGCGTCCGAATTCAATTGTGCATTCAGTTATCTATGATGAGACCAAAGGCAAAGCAGTCGGTGTTCGTGTTCTCGATTCTGAAACCAAGGAAGAGATAGAATTCTTTGCGCCAGTCATTTTCCTCAACGCCTCGACCCTTGGCAGCACCTTTATATTATTGAATTCTACTTCTTCAAGATTTCCCAATGGTCTCGGCAATGGCAGCGACCAGCTTGGCCGCAACCTGATGGATCACCACTACCGTGCGGGCGCAGATGCAGATGCGGAAGGATATGAGGATAAATATTATATCGGAAGACGACCGAATGGAATTTACATTCCGAGATTCCGAAATGTCGGTGATGATAAACAGAAAAATTTTGTCAGAGGATATGGCTATCAGGGCGGTGCGAGCCGCCAGGGATGGGAACGCGGAATAGGGGAGTTGTCTTTTGGCGCCGACTTGAAAAAATCCCTTGAGACGCCGGGTGGCTGGCGAATTGGTATCACCGGTTTCGGTGAATGTCTGCCGTACGAATCAAACCGTGTTACGATTAACAAAGACAAGAAGGATATCTACGGTCTTCCAACGCTGAGCATAGATGCCGAATGGAAAGAGAATGAGAAGGCTATGCGCGAGGACTATAAAAATTCGGCAGCAGAAATGCTTGAAGCGGCTGGATTTAAGAACGTAAAGATTTATGACGGCCCCGACAACATCGGCCTTGGCATTCATGAGATGGGCACGGCACGTATGGGCAAAGATCCGAAAACGTCTGTGCTTAACAAGTGGAATCAGGTTCATGAAGCTCCGAACGTTTTTGTTACCGATGGCGCAGCGATGACATCGTCGGCATGCCAGAACCCATCATTGACCTACATGGCATTGACGGCACGAGCTGCAAATCACGCGGTAGAAGAATTAAAGAAAGGCAATTTGAAATAATTGAGTATGAACAGACGAGAAGTACTTCAAAGATCAGCCGCAGTGCTGGGATACACGTTGACAGGTCCTGTTCTTGCAGGACTCATGCAAGGATGTAAGGCAAAACCGGAACTTGGTTATAAGCCACAACTCTTCAATGAAGATCAGGGTGCCCTTATCGCTGAGCTTGCCGAGGTTCTCATCCCACGAACAGATACTCCTGGTGCAAAAGATGCTGGTGTCCCGGCATTTATCGACGGGATGCTTTTTGAAGTTTATCCTACCGCCGCAAAAGAGAATTTTATGAAAGGGCTTGCGACCTTCAATGAGGAAGCAAAAAAAGAATATGGAGATAATTTTGCAGACTGCACTGCTGAGCAAAAAATTGCCTTCGTAAAAAAACAACACGATGCCCTTGGAGGAAAGACCGACGCTACACAGACTTGGTACAGGGCTGGCAACAAAGACGGCAGACCGTTCCTGGTTGAGATGAGAGAATTGACGCTGGTCGGATTTTTCACCAGCGAACCCGGCGCGACTAAAACCCTGCAATACAATCAGGTGCCTGGACCTTTCAAAGGATGTGTGCCGTTGGCAGAGGTTGGAAAGACGTGGGCGACGTAATATAAGGAGTTAAGAAGTTAAGGAGTTAAGCAGTTAAGGAGGAGGTTTCCTTGTTGTCTCCTTGACTCCTTAACTCCTGACTCCTGACTCCTTAACTCCTGGCTCCTTGACTCCTGGCTCCTTAACTCCTCCCTCAAGAAGCCTTCGCCATCTCCCATCCGATAATACTTTTCTTGCGGGCCGCACTCCATCGATACTCACCAAGTATTCCATCTTTGCGAATTACCCTGTGACACGGAATAAGATAGGCGATGTGATTGGATCCCACCGCTGAGCCGACCGCCTGCATCGCCTTTGGATTCTGGATCTGCTCTGCAATTCCCTGATAGGTCGTTACACTTCCCATCGGCAAGCGAAGGAGCGCTTCCCATACTTTCACCTGAAAATTTGTCCCCTTGACGAGTACGTGTAATTTTTTTCCAGTTGTTGAATTCTTAAAAAAGATCTGGTCGACGAAAGTTTGAGTGAGTTGCTGGTTTTGATGAAACACTGAGTTATTCCAATGTTCCTTCATTTTCTCCAATTCAATTTGAGGGGCTTCGTCAACATTCACGAAGGAAAGCCAACATATACCTCGTTGTGTCACACCAATCAGGCAATTGCCGAACGGAGTTTCATGAAGGCCATATTCGACCTGAATGCCCGTGCCTTGTTGTTTGTATTCCTGAGGTGTCACGGCCTCGAGGGTTGTGAAAAGATCATATACGCGCGATTGACTGGACAGTCCTGCAGATTCAGCAGCCTCGACAATGTTCCTCGTTTCCTGGAGTTTGGATTTCAGATAATCCACAGTCAGGAATTGCAAGAACCGCTTCGGGCTGATGCCGGCCCAGTCTGTGAATATTCGTTGAAAATGAAAGGGACTGAGGTGCACCTTGTCAGCCACTTCATCAAGTTCTGGCTGCCGGCGAAAATTGTCTTCCAGGTATTTTATCGCCTGTTCGATTCTTTGGTAGTTGATATTTGTTTCTGTTGACACGACCATAAAGCTATTGTTTTTTGATGTATCAAAGGTCGATTTACAGCGTGCGTGTCTCAACCTGCTTCTTGCGGACTTCGCCCTTCATCACCTCAGGATTTCGTTTCATCGTGCCAAAACGAGGGCCAATTGATTTTCCGGATTATATTTACCCAAAGACCTAATTCTATGAATAAAAATTACTTGCTCAGGTATTTGCTCTTGTTGTCGATTCCTGCTGCCGCGCAGCAAAATCTGGACACCGTGAAAATCCGCCCGTTGAAGCTGACAGACAATATATATATGCTCAAAGGGTCAGGGGGAAACATTGGCGTACTCGTGGGAAAAGACGGTACGCTGGTGGTGGATGATCAATTTGCGCCACTTTCAAATAAAATTAATGGCGCTATCAAAACGATTGATCCTGCGGAGATCAAGTTCATCGTCAACACGCATATCCACGGCGACCACACAGGAGGCAATGACAATTTCTCGAGGATGGGTGTGACGATCGTTGCCCACGACAATGTTCGCGACCGGATGATGAAAGAATCTACTGGTAGAAACGGTCAGAAAAATCCACCACGCGCAAAAGAGGCTCTTCCTGCGATCACGTTTCCGGATAAGATTAATTTCCATCTCAATGATGAAGACATTGAAGTTATCGCTCTGGATAAAGGGCACACAGATGGTGATGTGATGATTCATTTCAAGAAGGCGAATATCTATCACATGGGTGACGCTTTTGTTCGCTACGGTTACCCATTCATAGACGCTTCAAATGGCGGCTCGTTTACGGCATTCGTTAATTCATTGGATAAAATGCTTGCGATACTCGATGATAACTCCAAGGTAATTCCCGGGCACGGTGAAGTTGCCACTAAAGCCGACGTAAAGGCATTCCGCGATAAGATGGCCGACATTCGTGATCAGGTCACGGCGGCCCTGAAGAAGGGAACTAAAGTGGAGGAGATTACATCACTACCCATTGCGACTAAATATGATGCTGACTTCGGCACTACCGGTTTTGTGAAAGGAAAAGACTTTGTTTTGATGGCTGCCGAAAACATAAAGGCAACCATGCCTGCAACCTCAAATTCAAAGGGTAAATCAGCTAAATAGATTTTCGCCAGGCGATATATTGGTCATGCATGCAATGGCCGCAGGGACGGAAGCCGGATTCAATGGCTTCCGTTTCGTTTTTAAAGAAGACCCGGTTTTCTTTTTTCATTCTTTTACCTGAGGCGCAGTTCAGTCTGCCAAAGATTTTCAATCGGCTATTGCCCGCAATGGGGATTTCGCCAGCGCGGATCAGACTGATTACCTCTTTTTGAGTAAGGTGTTCGTGCTTCAACATTTGACGGTAAGTGCCATGAATTCACATTCCAATGAAGAAAAGTTTAAACACATAGCCTCATAGCCTTTTTTACTATCTCGATGTCGCAATGTGTCTAACAATTCCCTATGAATGCAATTCTAGCATAGGCACATAGTTCAATAGATTAGACAGATGTTGCTGCAGGCCTCGAATCATTCAGCATGGGCGAAGATGAAAGGTCATTTCGCATCATGTAAGATTACACCCAAGGCAAATCGCTCTCCTGAGATTACCTCACTGATGCCGTGTTTCATCACGGCACGGTAATATCCCCTCATTCCTTTTACCGGTCGGAATTTCGTTGTAAACACGATCGCGTCGCCCTGGTTGGCGTGTATCACGTGCGCGATCGACTGTGCGCGGGGAACCTGTTCAGTCATGACAAACTCGCCTCCTTCGAAATCCCTTCCCGATTGACGCAGCATGATGACCATTTGAAATGGAAAATATATTTCTCCATAGAGATCCTGGTGCAGGGTGTTGAAGCCGCCGGGGCCATATTTCAGAATCAGTGGCGTAGGACGCTGTTGACCAGCTTTGTGACATCGCTCAAGTAGTTCGTCGTGTGATTCCGGATATCTGACGTCAAGTGAAAGCGCATCCATCCATTCGTTTGCGACAGGTACGAGATTCGGATAAACGGCGGTGCGAATTGATTGCAATGGATCGGGCAGTGGATACGAGAAATATTTATATTCTCCTTTACCGAATCGATATCGCTGCATGCTGATGGTATTGCGATAAATGCCTTCTTCCTCATAGTGCGATGCGAAATAATCACATTCAGATTTGGTGAGGAACGAGGGGATGGTAGAGAAGCCCCGTGTATTTAACTTTTGCTGAACGGTTTGCCATTCTTTAGTATCGATTTCTTTCATTCTTTTTTTGAATGCAAAAGTTTTTCAATATGATTCAAATTCCAACCCGTTTCTTGCTGTCATCAAAATATTAATCGTGAGTAAATGAATGACGGAAAACAATTTGGAAAGTAACTTGCGCCCAATGTCCAGGATCATTTTACCGGTACCTTCCGAATTCAGTTTTGAGCATGCATTTGCATTTCTGGAGCGCTCGCCGAAAGAGCCAATGCATCTGGTATCGACGGGTTGCGTCACGAAGTTACTTCGTGTAGCCGATGAGCTCGTACTTTTTTCAGTGCGACCGCGCGGAAAAAAACTTGAAATAGATTTTCCGGATACCCAACCTTCAGCAGCGGCGCGCAAACTTGTTAAAGCATATGTTCGTGAATGGTTCGATCTTGGGACAGACCTCAAACCATTCTATTCGATGGCTCGAAAGGACGAGATCCTTCGATCCAGTGTAAAGAAATTTCATGGACACAGAATCATAAGTATTCCCGACTTATTTGAATCGTTGATCTGGGCTGTTCTCGGACAACAGATCAATGTTGCGTTCGCCTACACTATCAAGCAAAGGTTCGTTGAGCAGTTCGGAGAAAGATTCCAATTCAAGGGCCATACTTATTATCTATTCCCGACCCCAGCGACTGTAACTGCGTTGAGTCCAGAACAATTGCTGCCACTTCAGTTTTCGAGACAAAAGGCCAACTATACGATCGGCATCGCTAATGCTTTTGTTAATGGCGAATTGTCAAAGGAAAAACTGTCCACTATGTCATTGGCGGAAGCCAAGGATACGATGATACGGATCAAGGGAATTGGAAACTGGACGGCCAATTATGCCATGATGAGAACTTTCAGGCATCCCGAGGCATTTCCGCTGGAAGACGTAGCGCTTCATAACGCACTGCGCATCCAACTAGGCTTGAATAAAAAACCCAGCCTGAGCCGGGTAAAGAAAATTTTTAGAAAATATAAAGGCTGGGAGGCCTACGCCACACTGTATTTGTGGAAGACCCTGTAGTCATTTAGGTTTACGCAAATAGACGTTCCCGTACTTGGCCTCAATCTCGTAGCGTGAACCTGATCCGACTTTCGCTGAGATCTCGGTCCATTTTTCATTTCGATCCGGGCTTTTTTGATCAAAAGACACACCGAGGTTTGTGAGGATTTCGCCATACCTGCTCCGTGCAACGAGTTGTCCTGTCGTTGTTGCGGAAATCGTTGCGTCGACTCCGCCATATTTCGAATCGATGGTTAATGGCGCATCAAATCCAGTTACTTCTACGATGCCATACTTTGAAAGTACGCGTGTGGGCATTCCTTTCGGGACGAATATCTCGAGTTTCACTTCAACGATGAGACCATTTGACATGTATGAATACTCACGGCCATTTTGTTCCAGGAATTTCTGCACTTCTGGATCCTTGAAATCTTTAGCTTTAAAAAAGTATTCAGTGTCGCCTTTCTTGATCATGATCCGCTTTGGCAGATTTTCCTTGTCCTTGATTGTCGAAGTTATTCTGATCTCAGACCCAGTGTTGGATATTTCAAGCGCAAAGGCATTATCATTTTCACCCCGGTTAATGCTTGCTGTTCCTTTGATAAGAACTTCTTTCTTTTCCCATGTGGATATTTTTATTTCCGGGTGATCGAAGTCCAGGAACAGCGTTTGCGTTGCCTGAACCGGTACTGTTTTTTCCACCGGAGTTTGGGCGACAGCTCTCGTTGCGAGAAGAATGATTAACAACCATGTTATTTTCGATTTCATATCCTTTGAGTTCAGGGTTCAGAGTGAAGAGTTCAGGGTGGACCACTTTAAACCCTAAACTCTGAACTCTAAACTCCTCCCGGTTTATTTCTTTCTGAGGTAGATGTTGTCGTGCGTTGAGCCCAACGTGATGTCCATGCCGCCGCCGTTGATTTTGCCGCTGATTTTGCCCGAGCCATATTTTACCCAATCGGTTTTTGGTTCGATCTCAATCTTGAAAGCCGGGTCGACAAAAATTTCACCCCAGGTGGTGCTCATATTCATGTTTGCCTTCGTGGCTGAGGGAATCGTGATGTCAACAAGACCGTGAGTGGAAATCAGGGAAATAGGTCCCTTGACATTGGCGTTGAAATCGGCTTCAATTTCACCGTGTACAGTTTTTACATTTACCGGGCCGGTAAGGTTCGTAAGGTGCACGCCATTGTGCACGGTTGATACCTCTACCTCACCTTCTACGTTTTTGAACTCAACATCGTCGCCGTATGGAGATGTATGTGAAAAGCTTACAGCAACTCCCTTTGGGACCTGGATTTTTACACGAGGCCCATCCATTTTTTTGAGCTGATAAACTTCGTACGTAGTTCCTTTGTCAGACACGGACAACCCGATGCCGGTATTGTCTTCCAGTCCCATGCCACTTACTGCACGAAGGCCGTCTGCGCGGCGATCCTTTTCACGTGATCCGTCGATCGACGAAAAGATTATTTCATTCCCGTTATAACCTTCAACCGTTACCTGGTTCACCTCTCGTATCACAAGCTTTCCGGAACTTTTCGCGAGCTTATATTCCTGCGCGAAGGCTCCAGTTGTTATTAAAATGGCTAATGCCAGTGTTGATATCTTTTTCATTTGGTTATTCATTTCTGTAATTGTTCTAATTGATTCTTATTAATCCTTGTTGTCTTCTCAGCGCTGATTTGTTTTTTGTTGGATACTGATCACTACTCCATCCGTTACAAGTGCCCGATAAATTTTTTGCTGCGTTAGAAATTCTTTTGCTGAAGGTTCTGCTAAAGATTCTTTCACATTTGGCCCAATACCGGTTAACACGCGAATTCCAATAGTTGACCCGGCTGTTGAAATGAGACATTCCCCGATGATTGTCCCGCGCGCTGGCTATTAATTCCAATCCGTCACTAGATCTGTTGTTGCGTTCGCGCTCCTGGGCATAGGATGTATTGATTGCAAGCAAGGCGATTAAAATAACGAGTACGCTTTAGTCCTCCTCGCGCGTGTTACTGTTAGTGAACTTGATGTTAAGGTTGGAGTAAATGTGGCCATAGTTCGTTTCCGCGACTAGCTCTCCCATCGAACTTTCTGTTAGAGAGGCATCCACGCCGCCGTATGTCGCGTCGACTGTAATAGGACCGGTAAAATTCTTTACCTCAACGATCCCATAAACCGACTCCACATAGGTCTCCATATTTCGTGGCACCTTGATTTCAAGCTCGATATCCATTTCGACACCCTCGTTCATCATAGAGTGCTTGCCACCATGCTCGTCCTGGTACTTGCGCCACTCACCTTTGTTCTTGAAGATCAGTTTTTCACCATCTCTCATCACGGTGATGCGATGCGGGATTGAATTCATGTTTTGAATTTCGTTGCGGATGGTGATTGTGTTTCCGGAAGCATTAATATCCAACTTGAATGCGTCGTCGTTTTCACCTCCGTTGATGCTCACCCTGCCTTCAAATGAGATTTCGCTTTTGTCCCAGGTGGTGACTTTAATAAGTTCGGGGTAATCGAACTTCATTTTCAGCTGTTGACCTTTCTGAACAGGTATCGTTTTACTGATGATCGTTTGTGCCGTTGCCTGCATCATGATCAGGCACAATGGCAGGAAGAGATATGATTTCATCGTTTTCTGAGATAAACTTTTCCATAATTCGCTTTGAGGTCGATACTTACACCTCCGCCGCCATTGATCTTACCGGCGACCCGGTCGCTGTAGCGAACCATCTCTGACGACCGGTCCACTTCTATTTTGAAATCCGGTGCAGCATAAATTTCCCCGTATGACGTGCTCATTTTAATATCTGCCTTGATCCCGACCGGTAGCGCAACGTCAACGTGCCCATAAACCGATACGATTGACAATGGGCCTTTTGTGTTTGTGTCAAATGAAGCATCAACGCTGCCATAGATCGATTTTACCGTCACAGGACCTGTGCAATTTTCCAACTCGATGCTATTGTATTGAGCGGATACTTCAATTTCTCCTTCGACGTTTTCGAACGATGCCTTGCCCCCGTATTGAGACTCGTACGTGAAGGAAACGGTCACACCCTTCGGAACCTGTATTTTTATTCTTGGTGAATTCATTTTCTTTAGTTGCCGCACGATGATCACGTTGTCTTTCTCGGTAACATTTACGCCGACGCCGGTATTGTCTGTCAGACCAAGACTGTTGATTTCATTCAAGCCTTTTGCACGCTCGTCGCGATCCTTGTCCCGATCCAATGAAGAGAAGATAATTTCATTGCCCGTTGTTCCCTCCACCTGCACTTTGCCAATGTTGAGCTCTAGTCGTCCTGAGCTTTTTGCGATCTTGTATTCCTGCCCATAAGATGCTGTTGCCATAAGGCAGATCAGCGTTGATATTTTTATAATGGTTTTCATTTTTTGTCTTTGTCAAATTTTTTTCCTGTTACTTCCCATTCTCAGGAAAGTTTCAATAATCCTGAATAGGCTTCATCTTTAACCGCCTCCATCGTTTCGGCGTTGTCAATGATTTCTTCAAGCCCCTTGACCGCGTCCTTCTCTTTCATTTGCACCAATAACTGAATCAGTGCGATCTGTACAACGGGATCCTTTTGCAGAGAAAGTGAAAGGATCAATGCTTTTCTCACATGTGCTTGTTCGTGGAATTTCGCGAGTGCCTCAAGGGCTGCGAGGCGGACATTGGTGTTTGCATCTTCATTCATCGTCTTAACAAGTGCGTTCACCACATCGTCGTCAGCCTTGCCGATCTTGAGTGCTACGTTTGCGCCCAGAATCCGCTGGCTTGCTGATTGCTGGTTGTCGATCATGGCCAGCATCATTTGCTTGGTTGCGGCGACTTCTTCTGTCAACTTTGCAATCTGTTCTTCACGTGCCTGGTTCTTACTAATCCAATTCCCTATTGCAATGCCCCCCATGACCAGGAGGACAGCAGCGGCTGCACGGAAAAAGAGGGGTTGAAAGAAAATCGTTTTGCCTCCCTTTGGTCTTGAAAGCTCTTCTTTTATTGCTTGTTCGAACGAAGCCTTCATATTTTCTCCAGGCTCAAACGTTTCTGATTTATCCATGGCTGCCATGACGACCTTAAGCTGTTCGTACAGCCTGTAAGCTTGCTCGTTCCTGGCAATTTCCTGCTCGACTTTCACCCGGTCTTCTTCAGATAAGGTTCCGTCTATGTAATCGATCAACATGCCTTCCAACAATTCTTTATCCATAACTCAGATCTTTTCAAGTTCAAAATAATGTTCTCTCAATTTTGCGATTGCGCGGTGCACTTTCACCTTGATATTTGCAACCGTTGTTTCCATGATCACTGCAACTTCCTCATACTTCATTTGCTGAAAGCGCGTAAGCACGAGAAGTTCACGCTGCTCTTCGCTTAGCATCGCGAGCGAGCGATGAAGGATCTTTTCCTTTTCCTCCATCTCGGCATTTTCTTCTTTGTCTGCCATGCGATCACCCATTTTTTCAACATCAATAAAATTTGACTTCCGGTTTTTGTTTGCCTGATAGTGGTCGGAGAAAACGTTCCGGGCCACCTGGTAGATCCACGACTGAAACCGGTTTCCTTCACGGTAGCTGTGCTTGTATTTGATCAGCCTCAAAAAGACATTTTGCGTCAGATCTTCCGCCACGGCGCGGTCCATGGTCATGCGCGCGAGGAAATTGAAAATCCGCTTATTGTATCGGTCAAAAAGCACAGAAGCCTGCTGAAGATCACCGTTTTTCACGGCCTCCATGATCATTTCGTCAGTCATCAGGTCCCTGTTTTGTGTCAAAATTTGCGTTGGTTACCGGAAGGTGAGGGAAAGGTTACATAATGGGTAATAAGGTAGGGGTTTCGATGGATTTGGGTATGCCATATTTGCTAGTCGCCAGGACGACAATTTTGTTGTCATGATCTGTCGTAATTCGCTTCAGTAAAAGACATTTTATTGTGTTGAAGATATTTCTGATCGTTTTGCTTGGGTTCATGTGTTTGCAAGGACAATCACAAGCCTGGTGGGAGATGGACATTGCCGGTCATCTCGGTTCCGGGGACAACTCTAACAATTTCTTCAAAAATGATACAAGGGCATTTTTGCATCGCGACCCGGCTCAACGAAATCGGGAAGTCAATGATAATCGCGGAGAAAATCAATGGCAACAAGGGCGACGCGCACGGAAGCGAATCGATGCGTTGCTGCAAGAGCGAATCAACGCATTGAAGGAGTTGGCAAGTCTGATCGAAGGCGACACCACTTTATTGTTAACATGTGAAAAATGCAATGGAGCAGCATTTGAACCGTGCCCGCGTTGTAACACAAATGGTTATGTCACATGCCCGATGTGTGAAGGCGCCGAGGTTCGAACCTGTAGAATTTGTGAAGGCGTTGGTGTGTTTAACGAACAAACATGTTTATCGTGCCAGGGCACGGGCAAGAACATATGTAAGACCTGCAATGGTGTTAGAAAAATAACATGTCCGGTATGCGAAGGCTCCTCCGGAACGAATTGCGCTCGCTGTCACGGAACGGGATTTATGGTGCGCCAGGCATCTGCTGGGAAACAGTGATGCCGGCGCCCCCCGAAGGCAAATACTAGTTGTTCTCGGTATAGCGTTTGAAGTTATCCAATATTGCCTGCCAGCCGCCTCTCTGCATTTCAACAGGATTCTGATCTTCTGCATCGAAGGTCTCGACAATTCTCGTTTCGTTGTTGGCTTCTGTGAATGTGACTTTACATTTTCTTCCATCACCCATTGTGTACTCAATCAACTTGTTGGGTTGCACATTGGTATACACACCTCCGAAATCGAAGCTCATGCTGCCGTCTTTAGCGGCCATGGTGGTACTAAACTTGCCGTTTGTGCGGAGATCATTTTCTGCTTTTGGTGCATGCCAATCATCGGAAGCGGCGCACCACTTGGTGATATGCCGCGGTTCGGACCAATATTTCCATGTTTTGCTGATTGGTGCTTTCACAGTCGTTTCAATTGTGATTGATGTTTTAGCCTTTGTCTCCATATTCTTTGATTTAGATGTCCGATTACATTTTGTTGATACAAACCTACAGCATCGCCCGGCCATCTACAGAGTGTCAAAGCGACATTCTGAGGGGCGCATTGCGACAATCTTTTTTATAAGATCAGGGATAAAAAAACGGGTTTCCGCGTGGTATATATATTAAAAATGTCAATTTGAGATTTGATTCAAAAAATGCGAGCGCTGGATCGATCCGACTGTTTTTTATTTCACGAAAGTTATAATTGAATGGCCCGTATTTTATTAATTCTACTCTTTGGCGCCGCAGAGACTGCTTATGCCACGGATAAGTACCCAAAGAATCCCAACGTCGACATACAGCATTACCGCTTTGAAGTAGCGCTCTCCGATGATACCGACGAAATCCAGTGCAAGGCCACCATTCACCTGGTTTTAAAGAAACGAGATATTTCTTCAATCACCCTTGATCTGGTCAATGTCAAAGAGGGAAAGGGGATGTCCGTAGAAACCGTGCATCAAATCCTTCCTGGGGCGGAACACACAAGCCAGTTCAAGCATTCTGCTAATCAATTATCAATCAATCTTGAGCATCCTTCAATTGAAAACGAGGAGGTTAATTTGATCATAGTATACAGAGGGGTTCCCGCTACCGGACTTCATATTCAGAACAACCGATACAACGAACGTACTTTTTTCAGCGATAACTGGCCTGACCTGACAAAGCACTGGCTGCCGGTGGTAGATCATGTGTATGACAAAGCAACTTGTGAATTTCTTGTGACGGCGCCTGTTCGCTATCAGGTGGTTTCAAATGGTTTGAAGCTTGAAGAGACAAACCTTGATTCGAAAACGAAGCTCACCCATTGGAAACAATCTGTTCCTCTTTCACCATGGCTCTACGTGCTGGGTGTGGCAGAATTTGCGGTTCAATATGTCGATACGTTTGAAGGAAAATCAATACAAACATGGGTGTTCCATCAAGACCGCAACGCAGGATTTTCAGATTTTCACGAGCCGACAAAGGAAGTGCTTGGATTTTATTCGGTCGACGTTGGACCGTTTGCCTATGAAAAACTTGCCAACATTCAGGCGAGCAGCGTTGCCGGTGGAATGGAAGCTGCCTCGGCAATCCTATATAATGAGAAGAGCGTGACAGGTGATGGTTCGTGGCGTTGGAAAAAGGTCGTGATTCACGAGATCGCGCATCAATGGTTTGGCTGCGCGGTCACCGAGTATGATTGGGATGATGTTTGGTTGAGCGAAGGATTCGCCACGTTTTTTACGGCCCTATTTATCGAACATGCCTACGGAAAGGAAAAGTTTGTCGAAGAAATGAAACTGGAAAGAAGGCAGGTTCTTGATTATTTAAAGGGACGTGAGGATCAGCCCGTTGTTCACAAGGATTTGGCGGACATGAGTAAGGTGACTTCACCGCTTACCTATCAGAAAGGATCCTGGGTACTACATATGCTTCGGGAAAAAATTGGGGAAGATAAATTCAAGGTGGGGATTCAAAACTATTACAAGAAATACATGAACCTCACTACTACCACCGATGACTTCCGGCGTGAGATGGAACTCGCGTCAGGAATGGATCTTGGCAAATTCTTTAAGCAGTGGCTCAACCAACCGGGACATCCGAAGCTTTTGGGTAGCTGGCGTTATAATCAAAAATCGAAAACCGTTGAGATTGAAATTTCCCAGCAGAAAGCGACAACCCTGTTCGATTTCTCAGTCGAGGTAGGAATTTATTCAAAATCAGGTTCAAGCCGTAAGATCAGGTCTGTCAATCCTGGCGTGACGGCGACCAAATATTCATTTCCTGTGGAAGCCCAACCGGACAGCGTGGTACTCGATCCCCGCACCGTTCTGTTGGGAGAGTGGCAATTTTCGAAAAAGTAATTTCGGCTAGCATTAATGTACTGACCTGACGACTGCAATTATTTCAGTCGCTTTACCCCAAGTGCGTTTAGACCCTTGGGACCCTGTTCTGTCGTGAAGGAAACCCGGTCATTTTCAGTAACTGGCTCAGAGAGGCTTTTGGTATGGACGAAAACAGATTCGCCCGACTCGTCGTCGAGAATAAAGCCAAAGCCCTTTGATGTATTGAAAAAAGTCACTTTTCCAGTGCGCATTGCCGGACCTGCCTGCTTTCCAACATTTCGGGAACCGATGACGATGTTTTCAACGGCAATAGTGTCTTTCTTTCTTGTCGCGTCGGGTGGCGTAGAAGTAATATTTCCCCATTCATCGACATACGCCATCATGTCGTCCAGCGATTTCCCCCCTTTAGATTCTTCCTTACGCTTCTCTTTTCTTTCCTCTTTTTCTTTTTTCTTCTGAAGCTTTCTTTTCTCGAGTTCTTTCTTGTTGAATGTTTCCGGTCTGGCCATGCGTTATTAAAATTGGTTCTTCTCTATTGTTTAGGGTTCAAGCCACGGGGCGTTCAGGGATATCTAAAGGTAGTCAATTTCCGCCCGTCTCTTGTGATAAACACGAGAATCCATTATTAAGTTTTGATTTTAGTAGCTGCGGCCCGTCTATGGATGATTTAGAAGTGGACTGACCGCAATTTCCGTTCAATTTCATAACAAGTTCGTCACATACAATGGAGCCTGCCATTAAGGTGTATTGCATGAACTTGAACTCTTTTGAATAACTGGCTGCAATTGAAGCATTGCAATATTGTCGGACCAACAAAAATGTTTCACATGAAGAAAATTGCACTCACCACTACACTTGTCATGATGATTTTCCTGACAAATGCTCAGAATGGTACTGCTCCAACGTTGAGAATGAACAAAATGGCTTCTGTCAGCGAGCGGGTCGGCATTACCGATGTTAAGATCACTTACAACAGACCCGCAGTGGCCGGCCGGGAAGGAAAAATATGGGGCCAGGTTGTTCATTTTGGTTTTCAAGACCTTCAATATGGCACCAGTAAGGCAGCACCCTGGCGTGCCGGCGCGGATGAAAACACCACGTTCGAAGTAAACACTGATGTTCAGATCGAAGGGAAAACACTTCCCGCGGGGAAATACGGTTTTTTTATAGCGATGGGGACGGACAAAGCAACGCTGGTGTTTTCAAAAAACAGCAACGCGTGGGGTAGCTTTTACTACAAACCACAAGATGATGCGTTACGTGTCGACGTGCCGGTGGTGAAAACTACTGACAGCATGGAACGCCTACGTTACGAGTTCACGGATGAAACCGACAATTCGGCGGTTGTTACGATGCAGTGGGAGAAGATCAAGATTCCATTTAAGGTTTCAGTTGATCTGGTGAAAGAGCAGGTCGCGGCCTACCGTAGAGAATTCGATAACGGAAATTTTTACGCATACTGGCAAAAGATGCAACAGGCTGCGAACTATTGCCTGGTCAATAATGTGAATCTTGAAGAAGCGCTCGGTTGGGCGGACCGTTCAATCAATACCTATTTCGGCGAAGCCAACTTCCTGACACTTTCTACGCAGGCCGGCTTGTTTGAAAAGCTAAATCAAAAATCGAAGGCCGACTCGATTATGAAGAAGGCGCTGCCGATGGCGACCTTGCTGCAAATGAATTCATATGGACGCACCCTTTTGCGACAGGGCAAGAAGAAAGAGGCGTTTGATATATATAAGATGAATTACGATAAACACCCGAACGATATCTACACCACACTCGGTATGGTGCGGGGATATGCTGCCATCGGCAATACAAAAGAGGCGTTGAATTATGCTGCGAAAATGCATGGCCTGACGACCGACAATAACACAAAGGCAGTTGCGGATAAACTGATCGCAGATTTAAAAGCGGGCAAGGATATTAATCAATAGTTATAGATCGGCGTTACAAAATGATTACTTGATTTTCTGACGAGCTTCGAGGTTTTCACTATCGAGGGCGACGGCCTTTCGATAGTTGATTTGGGCCTGCTCTGATTCTTGCTGACCATCCAATGACCTGCCAAGAAGGAGGTACAAATGGCTCACGTCTGGATAACTTATAAGGACATTTTTTGCAGTAGTTTCTGCAAGTTTATAATGACCTACATCGATAAGTGACCCTATGGCCTCAAGCCAGTCGTGAAGGTCGAATTTCATTCTCTTGATTTCATCCTGATATTGACGATTGTCAATAAGAAAATAATTCCAAGGAAGACAATTCCTGAATAGTTTGTCTTTCTTGATGCCTTGCCGCAGCAATTCAACGGCGAGATCGGGTCGCTTACGCTTGAAAAATTCTTTCGATACTTCTGTGTAGGTCAATGTCCATCCTTCAAAAAGTTTGGCTGCTTTGCTAAGCAGAAAGATTGCAGAATCATTATTAGTTGTCTTGCGAGCCAATTGCAGAATTTCGAGGCCGTACCGTTTATCGACGAGTTTCTTCAAGTCGTCGAAAGGAGAAATTGAATAGTCAATGCGCATATCAGCATCGTTGAAACCTGATTCACCCGATTTTCTGACACAAATCGCAGCAGACATCTTTCCGGAATTTTGCCCACCGGCTTTTTGACATTCGGACAGTGCATTAAAAAGTCGTTGGTACAATCTTCCGCTGGTCTTATAACCTCGAAGTAGCGCTTGTAATGCTTGGGGATTCAAGAAGCTATTTCCGAAAACGATGATATTTCGATCGGTGATGTATCCTGCCACTGTGTATGCCTGAATTGTATTTCCTGTGTAGCATGTTGCTCGTCCTGTCTTATCCATGATTGCAATCTGCCGATATGTGGGTATGTCGTCCCCTTTCAACAAGGAATCGATCGTCATTGTTAGTGAGTATCCTTTTTCGAGAAGCGCAATGCCTCGTGCAGGGTGGTTTGGCTCAGTGAATGCAATTGATACAACGATACCAACATCAGGCTTTATTTCGAAGACACCATGCTGCCCTACGCCGAGATTGTTCGTAGCAATTGCGACGCCCCAGCTCTTGTCGATTGAATCACGAGCTATTACGCCAAAAGTTGAAAACCCTTCACTTTGATTCTTTTGGGCTTTGCACACCATTCCAAACAGGAAAATTGCCGGAATAAGGAAGCTATGCTGCATAAGTCTAGTTGATCTAAGAACTGCTCAAACTGAGGATTAACAATATGCCCATTTTTTTGCTAACTCGAGTGACATATCCCATGGATGTTCACATTAAGGTCAAACCTAACTCCCGGCAAAACCGGATTTTTATAAAAAACGGTGAGATCGTGGTTCAGGTAACTGCACCTCCCGCTGATGGCGAAGCAAACCGCGGTGTTATTCTTTATCTGGCCAGCATTTTTGACATACCGAAATCAACCTTAACCATTGCCGCCGGTGCGGGGTCCCGATTTAAGAAAATCAGTATTCCATCCGCTTACACTGAAAAAGTCCAAAAAGTTTTGGATGGTCTTGAAGGCGTTTAAGCAATTGGTGCTGGATTCTGGATTCTGGATTCTAGATTCTAGATTCTGGATTCTAGGTCCAAAAATAATTTGGTAAAAAGATTGTGCAGCTACATGGCTGCACATATATTTGCAGTCATATAGCTGCATAACATGAAAACAAGGAGGGATATTTTCCAGGCGATTGCGGACCCGACGCGTCGGGCTATCCTTACGCTGGTGGCGGCGCAGGCCATGACGCCGGGCGCCATTGCAGACAGTTTTGATTCTGCGCGACAAACTATTTCGAAACACATTCAGATTCTTACCGAATGTCAGCTTCTCACACAGAAGGAATCGGGCAGGGAAATCTACTACCACTTCAATCCGAACAAAATGAAAGAAATAGCTGAATGGTTAGTGCCGTTTGCGAAAATGTGGGATGATAAATTCAACAAGCTTGAAGCAGTTATGAAGAAATACAAAACGAACAAATAAACATCATGGCACTAAAAACACGAGTCGACGCAGAACCGGGCAGGCAGGACCTGGTCATTACAAGAGAATTCGACCTGCCGGTGGAATTGCTTTTCAAAGCCCATGCGGTGCCCGCCATCATTTCCGAATGGATGGGAACAAACGTCATCAAATTCGAAGGCAAAAGGCATGGTTCGTACCGATTTGAAACAACCAGTCCGCAAGCCAACGTGACGGTCCGCATGCATGGTGTGATACATGAATTTGAGCCCAACCAGAGAATCACCCGAACTTTTGAAATGGAGAATGCGCCGTTTTCGGTTCAGTTGGAATTTATCCGTTTTGAAAAGCTCAGCGAAGACACCAGCAGACTCACCATTCATACGGTCTACGAATCAGGTGAACACAGGGATCAGATGCTAAAGATGCCTTTCGCACAAGGCATCAACATGGCTCATAACCGTCTACAAGACATTGTTAGTAAACTAAAGTAGTCGATCATGAAAAAAAGAGATAAGATTATTTATTGGATAGCTACCATCTGGCTTGCGCTGGGTATGGTCTCAACGGGCGCTGTGCAGCTGTTACATCAAAGAGAAGGACAGGGAGGCGCAGACGCGATTACACGACTAGGATATCCGGAATATCTATTGACCTTTCTCGGCGTCTGTAAAATACTCGGCGTGGTGGCAGTGCTCGTTCCGAAATTTCCACTGGTGAAGGAGTGGGCCTATGCGGGATTCTTTTTTGTCATGTCAGGAGCAATATTTTCTCACATTGCTTCGGGTACACCGGTAGATATTTTTCCCGCATTGTTGCTCCTTGTTCTCACTATGATATCATGGTACTTTAGACCGGCTGACAGCAAAATTATCCATCCGGCTATTCAAAATGCATCGTGATTAAAATCGAAGAGATGTTATGAGTAAGACAGACAAGAGCAAATTATCAGCTGCTGATGTGAACGGATTGATCAGTACTCTGAAAGCCCGCTTTGACAAGAACATGACCCGCCATAAAGGGATCGATTGGTCAAAAGTCCAATCCAAACTCGAAGCCAACCCTTCCAGGCTTTCCTCGCTCAGTGAAATGGAAAAGACAGGCGGCGAACCTGATGTCGTCGGGCAGGATAAAAAAACCGGAGAATATATTTTTATGGATTGTTCTTCCGAAAGTCCGGCGGGAAGAAGAAGTCTTTGCTATGACCGCAAGGCGTGGGAGAGCCGCAAAGAGAATAAACCGGCCGGCAATGCGCTTGATGTGGCAGCAGCAATGGGTATTGAGATCCTCACTGAAGAACAATACCGGGAACTTCAAAAGCTGGCCCCATTTGATCTTAAGACTTCGAGTTGGGTAAAAACACCAGAGCCTATTCGAAAACTAGGCGGCGCGATCTTTTGCGATCGCCGGTATGAAACAATATTTGTATATCACAACGGAGCTGAATCCTACTACGCCGCGAGAGGATTTCGCGGATCGGTTCGCATCTAAATGCAGGAAACATATGAATCCAAAAGTCGATTGGTATTTCAACAAGGCCGGCAAATGGCGGGAAGAGATTAAGTTGCTGAGGACGTTAGTTCTTGATTGCGGACTCAAAGAGGAGTTGAAGTGGGGTTGTCCTTGTTATACGTTTGAAGGAGCAAATGTTGTATTGATTCACACATTCAAAGAATATTGTGCCTTGTTGTTTTTTAAAGGCGCCCTTCTGAAGGACCCTAAGAAAATTCTTGTGCAACAGCAAGTTGAAGGCAGCATTGAAGACCTACATATATAATGCTGTCAAAGCCGAGGAATCCGGTTTGAAAGTAACGCTGAAAAAAACGGCAGAGTTTGAAATGCCAAAAGAGTTTAAAACCAGGCTGGACAAAAACCGTGCATTGAAGGCAGCATTTTATTCGCTTACGCCGGGAAGGCAACGTGGATACTTACTCTTCTTTTCATCAGCAAAGCAGGAGAAGACCCGGGAGGCTAGGATTGAAAAGTATATAAAACGGATATTGGACGGTAAGGGGCTGGAGGACAAGTGACGGATTTTCATCGGTTATTCGCGTGACTTGATCGCAGTTCTTGTTGTGCCCCTCAGAATCAATTCTGTGGGAAGAAATTCTGTAAAAACTTGTTTCTCACCGGGGTTTGCCAAATGCCAAAGAAGGATCTCCGCCGCCCGACGACCAACTTGCTCCGCCGGTTGAAGTACCGTGGTAATGCTTGGCCGACTGATCTCTGATACAGGTTCGCCGGCAAATCCAATCAGGCTAATCTGTGTCGGCACGTTGATTCCGAGGGTTTCCAACGTACAAAGTGTTTCGTACGCGATGTAGTCTGAAAAACAAAATATGCCGTCTGGTTGAACTTCACCAATAAATCGTCTGATTGATGCTTCTCGTCTGAGTCGTTCCGGCTCCCACGGCAGTACAAAGGTATTTTGCTGATGACCTCCGTTCTTCAATCCTTCGATGTAACCCATCTGACGATTGAAATTGGTGGAGATATCGTCCGGTCCGCTGAAATATGCGATTTTACTACAGTCGGTTTTTACGAGATGGTTCACGGCTTTGAGCGCTCCGCCGAAATCGTCGGTGATAACATAAGAGGCGTCTATTTCTTCAGAGAGTCGATCGAAAAAAACGATGGGAATACCTTTTTCTATGGCGTCCTGATATACGCGAAATCCCTGGTTGTTTCCCGCATAGGCGACAAGGATTCCTTGCACCATTGCGTTGTTCAGCGCTTTCACCGCCCGGCGCTCTTTATCGTAATTGTCATTGTGGGTATTAATTATCAGGTCGAAGCCGTTTTCTTTCACCACGTCATCAATTCCTTTTAATGCTTTCGAGAAATAATGATGAGTGAACTCGGGCAGGATCAATCCAATGTTTGACGACGTGCGGCGATACAGATTGAATGCGAACTGATTTCTGGTGTAGCCAATTTTTTTTGCGAGGTTATTGACTGCATTTCGGACACTCTTGCTGATACGGTAGTCGTTGGCAAGGGCCCGCGATACTGTCGAAGTCGAGATCTGAAGCTCGTCGGCAATATCCTTGAGACGCGGCCGTCCGGGAGGGGGATTCTGCATAACCTGTGAAGGGTAATTTATTCAATTTCGGCGAGACTGCGCCGATTGGGAGGGGTAAACTGACCCATTTTCAATAGTGCGCTTTTAAAAGAGTTGTTACCGTTACGGGTTTTCTGTTTGGCGTGTGTTATGAGTTTTATCGGACGCTAAAAAGTCCATGACCCATTGACGCAAGTAAACCAATCAAAGGATTCCATTGTTGCAAGGATTCTTGTCACCTCACTCTTTTTTCTCTGGGGCTTCGCGCTCAACCTGAATCCCATCTTGATTCCGCACTTGAAAAGAGCATGTCAACTGAATGATTTACAATCTGCTTTTATCGACTCCGCTTCCTACGTTGCGTATTTCATCATCGCGATTCCTGCCGGCTTGTTTATTAAAAAATACAGCTACAAGAGCGGCATCACCTTCGGGCTCTTATTATTTGCGGTGGGAGCATTCCTGTTTTTGCCAGCCGCCGACACGCGCGTTTACGGTTTTTTTCTTCTGGCACTTTTTGTGATTGCATGCGGACTGACGTTTCTTGAGACGGCGGCCAATCCCTATATCACGACACTGGGAGATCCGGGAACTGCCACACGCAGACTTAATCTCGCGCAGTCTTTTAATGGCTTATCTGCCACACTCGCTCCGCTGGTGGGCGGCTACTTCATTTTATCCGGTGCCACACAGGAGGATTCACTCGCAATATCAGATCCATCAACGTTGGACGCGTTTCTCTCGAGCGAAGCAGCTTTGGTAAAGATTCCATTTCTGGTTATTGGAATTGTCGTGTCGCTGGTCGCGTTGCTGATTTGGAACACAAGGCTGCCCGAAACATCTGAGGACATCGCAACAAATGTCAAGAAGGGATCGCTGTGGCGTCAATCGAATCTTCTTAATGGCGTGATTGCGCAATTTTTTTATGTTGGCGCCCAGGTTTGCATTAACAGCTTCTTCATTCGCTATTCGGGGTACGTTGCCGGATTTTCCGAAAAATCTGCCGCTTACATTTTGTCGGCTGCGTTGTTCGGATTTATGCTGGGTCGTTTTGTTGGAACGTTCCTGATGAAATATATAGCTGCGCCCAAACTGCTTGCGGTTTACACTGTCATCAATATCACTTTGGTTACACTTTCTGTTTGTACGAGCGGCGAGATCTCCGTGTATAGTCTCGCTGTAACTCAATTTTTCATGTCCATCGGTTTCCCGACGATTTTTTCATTAAGCATTCGCGGATTAGGGCCGCTTACGAAGCCCGGATCAGCACTCGTAATCATGTCCATCGTAGGCGGTGCCGTATTCCCCTTGCTCATGGGATGGATTTCTGACGCAAGCAACATTCAGTATGCGTACGCGCTTCCGGCTGCGTGCTTCGTCGTAGTGCTGGTCTTTGCCATCAGGAATATCGGACAGGACGTTACTTCCATCGGGGCTTCACATTGAAAAATATTATAGATATGAAAATATTCTACCTCGCACTTGACTTGAAAGATGATCCGGGACTTATCGCTGAATATGAGGCCTGGCATCAAAATGTCTGGCCTGAAATAAAGCGGAGTATGATCGACTCCGGAATCCGGCGCATGCAGATTTACCGGACCGGAAATCGTTTATTCATGGTGATGGAAACGTTGGATACATTTAGTTTTGAGCAAAAATCACGGGCCGACCTTGACAATATGAAAGTAGTTGAATGGGAAGACCTGATGTGGAAGTACCAGAAGCCATTACCCTGGGCGAAGAAAGGTGAGAAGTGGTTGTTGATGCACCAAATCTTCGATTTACAGGTACGTGACTTTGAGTTTACTAAATTTAAGTAGGCATAATCCAAGACGAACGGTATAGAACGATGCAAGCGATGACATCCCTGGTGTGTACAGAACCCAGAAAATTTGAATATCAAACCAAGCCATCCCCTCAGCTTTCGCCCAATCGGGCAATTATAAGAATCAAACGGATCGGTATCTGTGGAACCGACCTGCATGCATATGAAGGAACGCAACCTTTCCTCAGCTATCCACGAGTGCTGGGTCACGAGCTCGCTGGAGAAATCGTAGATGCTGACAACGCGCCGGGTTTTGAGAAAAATGCCGCTGTATCATTCATCCCGTACTTTCACTGCGGCGAATGTATTGCGTGCAGGATGGGCAAGACAAACTGTTGTGTCAAAATCCAGGTGTGTGGCGTTCATATTGATGGAGGAATGACGGAATACCTCTCTGTGCCTTCTGCTTCACTTCTTCGGACAGATGGATTAACACTTGATCAAATGGCCCTGATAGAACCACTTGCGATTGGCGCACACGGCGTTCGCCGCGCAGAAATTCAATCTGGTGAGTATGTGTTGATCGTGGGTGCGGGTCCTATCGGGCTGGGCACGATGGAGTTTGCCAGGATTGCCGGAGGGAAGGTGATTGCACTTGATATCAACGAACAGCGACTGAAATTTTGCAGAGAAAAATTGAGCGTCGCTTACACGGTCAATGCCGCTGCTCCGGATGCCTATGATCAGATCAAGGAGGTTACAGGTGGTGACATGCCTACGGTTGTGATAGACGCGACAGGCAGTCTAAAAGCCATCAACAATTCTTTCCAATACATGGCACACACTGCGCGATATGTGCTAATAGGACTGCAACGCGGTGACATCAGCTTTAGCCATCCGGAATTTCACAAACGTGAGGGTACTTTGATGAGTAGCCGAAATGCTACGCGTGAGGATTTCGAGCATGTGATCACGTGTCTTCGATCAGTGGCTTGATCCGCGAAGCGGCGTGATCAAAGCAATGGTGGAATTGTAACGACATACCGCAATTCCGTTTAAACCCGCTGTATCAATTCTGGCTTACATGTGCAACCGTTTGCACATAATGTCTTAACAATTCAAAGTACATTTCCATTCGAAGCACCCACGAGGTAAGACGGATGGAGGTAAACAAACGTATCGAACTGCTGAAGTCGACAGCCTTCAGAGATTACACCAAAGCATTCAGCCTTTTCTTTAATCTCTACTATGAAAGACTTGTTCGCTTTGCAACGCCATTCCTGGGAGCGCGATGTGGCGCTGAAGATGCAGTATCAGAAGTTCTGATCCGCTTGTTCAGAAAAAAGAATGAACTTTTCCTGATTGACAACTTTGAGGCTTATCTCTTTCGGTCTGTAAAAAATGAGGTTATCAACAAATTGAGGTCAGAACGGAATGCGATTGTCCGGTCCACAAAGATTTCCTTGAAAGAGATTATGCATGATTGTGAAGACCCGCATGAAAAATTCCTGGAGCAGGAGTTGTCCCATCGGATAGATCTTGCTGTCGGGCAGCTTCCGGCGCAGCGTCAAAGAGTTTACCGGTTGATTAAAGACGATGGGCTGCGATATCAGGAAGTAGCGCGGCTAATGGAAATCTCAGAGCGAACAGTAGAAGTTCATCTTAAGCTGGCTGTGCGTGAAGTTCAGTATGCCGTCGCGCTTTATCTTCACAATTAAGAATTCACGGTGTCGTAAACAGAAAGAAAAACGAAGTCCAGATGAAAGCACTAATCCTAATCACTTTTTTGGCGTTCATAAGTGTCGCCACGGAGGCTCAGGAATCATTCCAATCCCCGGTTGGACCGAACAACGAAGCAATGGCAACTGGAAAGTTTGAGCCGACCTGGAAGTCGCTTCAACAATTCACAGTTCCTGAATGGTTCAGGAATGCAAAGTTCGGAATATGGGCACATTGGGGTCCGCAGTGTCAGCCAGGCCAGGGCGACTGGTATGCCCGACAGATGTACAGCCAGGGAACAGATCAATATAATTGGCATGTCAAGAATTATGGGCATCCATCCAAAGCTGGATTTAAAGAAGTCATCAATAGCTGGAAAGCGGAGCATTGGAATCCCGAAGCCCTCGTTGCACTTTATAAAAGAGCTGGTGCGCAATATTTTTTTGCCATGGCAAGTCACCACGACAATCTGGATTTGTGGAATAGTAAATACCAAACCTGGAATGCCACCAAAGTGGGCCCCAAAAAAGATTTGATTGCCGGATGGGCGGCTGCCGCGAAGAAAAATCAGCTGCCGTTCGGATTGAGCGTTCACGCATCTCACGCGTGGTCCTGGTTTGAAACTTCCCAGCAGTCGGACAAAAATGGCCCGCTTGCCGGTATCCCTTATGATGGAAAATTAACCGCGGCGGACGGGAAGGGTACGTGGTGGGAGGGGTTGGATCCGGCGCAACTGTATGCACAGGCTCATCCGTTGAGTGAAGGCAGCGCCGAACTAAAGTCAATACATCGCCAGTGGGAATGGGGCAATGGCGCAAATGTTCCTTCACGTGAGTACTGCGAGAAATTTTACAACCGCACCGTTGATCTGATCAATCAATTCCATCCTGATCTGTTGTATTTCGATGATACAGGTTTACCATTATACCCGATAAGCGACGCCGGGTTGAAGATTGCTGCGCACTTTTATAATGAAAACGCATCGCGGCATAATGGTCAATTGAACGGTGTACTCTTTGGCAAAGTGCTGAATGAAATGCAAAAGAAAAGCCTCGTTTGGGATGTTGAACGCGGCGCACCCGATAAGACACAGGACATGCCCTGGCAGACCGACACGTGTATTGGTGAATGGCATTATAAGAATTCGATTTTTGAGGAGGACAAGTACAAAACAGCAACCGATGTAATTCACCTGCTCGTGGATATCGTCAGCAAGAATGGAAATCTGCTTTTGAATATTCCGGTACGTGGTGATGGCAGCATCGACGATAAAGAGATCAACGTTTTGAATGGCATTGCAGCCTGGATGGACGTGAACAAGGAGAGCATCTATGATACAAGGCCCTGGACCGTGTTTGGCGAAGGGCCCGCGGCAGCGTCGGCCAATCCGATCAACGCACAGGGATTCAATGAAGGCAAAGTGAAATTCACCGCCAAAGACATCCGCTTTAATAAAAAAGGAAATATACTCTACCTGACATCGCTTGGCGTGCCAACGGAAAGTCTGGTGATCAAGAGTCTTGGTGCGGCGATGAAATCAGGAACGGTAACAAGCATTGAGCTCCTCGGTGCAAAGGAGAAGATTACGTGGAAGCAATCGGCCACCGACCTTCGCATCGAGAAGCCGTCTGCGGTGCCGAACCAGATTGCCTTTGTGTACAGGTTGCAGCTGGCTTCGAAGTAATCGACGGATTACTCTTTAAATATCAACCCTGCAAACTGATGTAATGAGCGCCGCCATGTCTGCCATTCGTGCGACGTGAGGGGTGACTCATAATAAATGTGTTTGATTCCGATTTTTTCAAGACCATCGTGAAAGCCGTTTACACTTTTGTACATGCGTTCCGGTTCAGCCGTACCGATACTCAAATAGACGACTTTCATTTTTTTGTTGAACGCGTCAGCATCTGCCCAAACGCCATTGAATGCGGTTTTTAAATCTGTATTGGGCTCAAGGAATGCGGCGCCACTGAAACCGCCAACGTACGCGAACTTATCAAGATTGGGCATGGCTGTTTGAAAAGTTTGAAAGCCACCCATCGATAATCCAGCCATTGCACGGTGATCGCGGTCTGCTATAGTCCTGAAACGATTATCAATCATGGGAATAATTTCTTTGATCAACACATCAGGAAAAGCGTTGTTTGCCATCGCTGCCCGAATGCCTGTCTCTTGCGTATTCGGTCGGCGGGTAGGATCGGTGGCATAGCCTCTATCCATTACGATGATCATCGGAACAGCTTTCTTTTCAGCGATCAGGTTGTCCAAAATGAGGTCAGCTTTCCCTTGCGTCGGCCATCCGGTTTCATCTTCTCCACCTCCGTGTTGCAGATACATCACCGGATAGCGTGTCGTAATATCATTGTCATAGCCAGGTGGCGTGTAGACCAATGCTCTTCGCCACAATCCGGTGATCTTTGAAAAATAATTGACGCTTCGGATTTCCCCATGCGGAACATTCTTCGGAGAATAAAAATCAACACCCGCTTCGGGAATATCGATTCCGCTCGCCATCCTTCCCATCCCATAGAAAGCCTGACTCGCAGGATCCACCACCGCGACACCGTCGATGAGGATTGAATAATAATGGAAGCCGATGACAATCGGCTCTGTGGTGGCTGTCCAAAAACCGGCGCTATCCCGCACCATATCATATTTCTTTCCAAGGTCGACTTGCACTTTTTGAGCTTCTGGCGCTTTGATGCGGAAGATTACACGGTTGTCTGGTAAGATCTGAGGATACTGCGCGTTGGGCACATTCGTCGATGCAGGTTCCCCGACGAGGCCGTATTTCGTAAAAGATGAAACATCAACGGGTTTGAAAATCAGCTGCGAAAACATGTATAGCCCATTTTTCCAAACCTTGAAGTCATGCACGCCCGGCTCTATATAATATATGTGTGGCACATTGTTTTGCCTGAGATATTCGTGCGTCCTTTTGCTGAAACCGATCAACCCGTCTTTGTCGCCGCAGGATATCCAAAGCAACTTCAGTAATTCGCGTGCGCGTGCGGGGTCTGGCACAAGCACTTCCGGTGCTTTTGTGTTTGGTGCAGAAGAGAATCCTCCCACCCATGCAAACTTGTCGAGATTTTGCAGCCCGAAGTTCAGCGATTGGCCTCCGCCCATTGAAAGGCCCGCGATCGCTGTGTGCTCCCGATCTTTGTATACCGAATAGTTTTTCTCAATGAAGGGTTTGAGATCTCCCAGCAGATCTTTCTCAAACGTAGTAAATGCTTTCACTTTAGCGCTGTCAAAAGCGTTGCCGACCGCACGATCGTCTTTCATCGCACGGCCATTTGGCATCACGACAATCATCGGTTCGATTTTCTTCTCTGCCAGAAGATTGTCCAGAATAGTTTGCGGGTGACCATGCTTCAGCCATTCCTTCTCGTCACCGCCTATTCCGTGGAGCAGGTATAGAACCGGATATTTTTTCTTTTTCGAATAAGCCGGCGGCGTATATATCAAGGCTTTCCTGTTCACGCCTACAGTCTTCGAATTGTACTTTATCGTGTCAATTTTTCCGTGCGCGATTCCCTTGCGTTCGGAATCAAATCCCTGAGGAGCCTGTGAAACAATCTGCTGACCCACTGCCCACCGGGCAGCAAGCAGGCATACCAACGCGATTATCAAATTTTTCATACCGCAAATATTTAAGTGTAATTATAACACTTTTAAACTAAATGATATAAATTGAGATTGTGTCACGGCAATGGCTCCAGCCAACGTCCGCATGAACTGCAAACTATTTCCGGCGAAATCTTTAGAGCATCTTTTTAAATAGTAATTAAACTATGATCATATGAACTTCATTAAGACTATTTCTGCTGCATTTATTCTTACCGGGCCATTGTGTTTTGCGCAAGAAGCGGCTTCAATCAAAGACGATTTTCAGCCTTCGGAACTGAATCAACCTGGTCAGGAATATCCCCAGGTAAATTCACAGGGATACGCGCGTTTCAAAATTCTTGCGCCAGCTGCCGATAGTGTCAGGGTAAGTCTTGGACTTGGCGGGCGCGGCGGGACAAAACTTACAAAGACTGAAGATGGCTATTGGGTGGGAACCACAGCTGGTCCCCTCGACGAAGGATTTCATTATTATAATGTGAAGATGGATGGTGGAAAGTTTAACGATCCCGGGACGCTGAATTTTTATGGATCCGTGAGGTGGGAGAGTGGGATCGAGATCCCTGCGCATGACCGCGATTTCTATGCACTGAAGGATGTCCCCCATGGAAACGTTCAGCAGATACTGTTCCCATCAAAAAGTACAAAAACTTCGCGCAGGGCTTTTGTGTATACCCCGCCGGGATACGAAAAGAATCAAAAGGTTAAGTACCCTGTTTTATATCTTCAACATGGATGGGGTGAAGATGAGACTGCATGGACGAATCAAGGGCATGCGAACCTGATCATGGACAACCTGATCGCCGCAGGTAAGATCAAACCATTTATAGTCGTCATGACCTACGGCATGACCAATCATATCAAGTTTGGAGGCTTGCGCGAGTTTGACATAACTCCTTTCCAAACCGTAATGGTCGAAGAACTGATTCCGTATGTCGACGCAAATTTCCGCACCATGTCCGACCAGCCGCATCGTGCAATGGCCGGTCTTTCTATGGGTGGCATGGAAACGAGGCTGATAACAATTAACAAGCCGGAAGTATTTTCGCATTACGCGCTACTGAGTGGTGGTGTTTATAAGCCAGAGGATATCAAGGATAAGTCAAAGGTCAAACTGGTGTTTTTGAGTTGCGGAAGCAAAGAGCGTCCCGAGGGAGTCAAGACGGCAACAGCAACACTGAAAGAATCAGGATTTAATGCAGTCTCCTATATTTCAGACGGGACGGCACATGAGTTTCTCACGTGGCGTCGAAGCCTTTATGAATTGGCGCCGTTGTTGTTCAGATAAGCACGAGTACCATAGGCACAGAGAAATTGAATGCAAAAAAGGAAGACAATCTTGTCTTCCTTTTTAATACCCGCTATTCTCCGCGTGTTCCTACAAACCGCTTGTCTTTTGCTACAAACTTCGCGAAGCCAAGCAATGCGCCGGTCACCATAATATTGCGAAACACGTTGACAAGTTCTATTTCTTTTTCTTTTGCGATGTCGGTTGACATGAGGGCGGCGCCGACCTCATTCCCCATCGACCTTGGCAGATGAACGAGCAGCGCCATGAGTAATACATAGAATGCCATGAGTGTATAGGCCATGCGATCAAATTTGCCAATCACTGCGCTGACGATGAAAGCAATGATGCACACAATGGTAAAATAATTCCAGAACAGCGGAAAGGGAATGTAGTCTGGTACGAAGTCAGCGCCGGTTTCCGGTTTTCCAAGATGCAGTCCGACGTACATCAAAAAGGAGAGTGGGAAGATATACCTCCCCGAAACGAGTATTTTGTCCATGGCTTCAGATTTCAAAGGGTGAAACTTCTCGTATTTCAGTGAACCCTTTTGGATTGCGTAAGATGGGACAAGTCTTTGCCCACTCCCGGACTTCGTCTTCAGAGGCTGCTTTACACAGCATATAGCCTGTTACCATCACACCATCTTTTACTGCCGGTAGTTGTGATACCGTTTGATCTGACACCGTAGCGCCACGCCATTCAATGGGTTTAGTGGATATGAGCTGACCTTTCATGGCAATTGCCCCGATCCATGACTGCCACGCACCCATGTCCGATTTCATTTTTTCGGGATCAATGACATATCTGCCATCACCCGATTCATTCCAAAAGAGCATTAGAAATTCTTTCATAGTCTTGTTGTGTTTGTTTACAACAAAACTCCTTCATTCAGGAAGGCTGACCATTGACAGATGTCAAGGTTTTAGAGTTTCGCCTTCAATCGGGTCATTGTTTCAGCGCTCAAACCGATGTAGGAAGCAAGAAGACGACTGGATAACCGACTCATCATCTTCGGCTTATTTTCCATTAGCCAACGCAGACGCTCGAGTCCGTCCATCGTATTTAAGGTATTGAGCCGGTAGACGGTATTGTTATAGGAGATTTCAAGAATTTTCCTGTAAATCTCTGCGAACTGAGGAAGCCGTGCTGACAGATTCATGAAATCAGCATGGGAAATCTCCAGCAGTTTGCAGGGCTCAACGCATCGGATGGATTCGGTGGAAGGAGATTGATTTTGAAAACCGTAGATATCGGTAGTCCACTGATCCTCAACATAAAATTCGCGGGTCGCTTCCTTGCCTTGGGCGTCCGTTACAACAACCTGAAGGCATCCGGCAACGATGTAGTATACGCTCTTGCATACCTGGCCCTCCCGCAGGAGAAGTTCATTCCTTTTTTTTGCAAGTGGCTTGAAGTAATCCAATACGACTTCAATGTTGTCAGGAACATGCCCTGCAAATGCGATGATATTATTTCGGAGTTGATCAGTCATGTTGTTTCTTACTTCCAGAACATTAACACCCGACGAAAAGAAATGTTTGGTGAAAACTTGCGGGGTTGCAAGCAGTTTTAAGAATTCGATCAGACCGTGTTCGGAAGGATTTTCATTTTCCAAATCGATTTTGGTCAAGAAAGGGGTCGACGTGCGTTAATGACTGCAATTTTATGACCCGGAATCGATATCTTTACTTACACCTACCCCAATGCCATTCACACCGCAAACACTCATATTGGTTTGTTTTGCCGGCATTTTGCAGGCGATTGTGCTTGCGCTGGTGATTTATTTTTATCCAAATGGCGACCGTTCTGTCAATCGGTTTTTGGCCGCGTATGTGATTGCATTTACCATGCCCATGTTGGCTCCGATCACCCTTCATTATTCGACTTGGCACAATGCAGTGGTGATCCGGGCCGTGCTGTTGCTTTCAAGCCCAACCCTGTATCTGTACGTATTGAGTTTCAAGGAGACCATAACTTTCAGAAAGGCGTGGCCACATTACCTGCTTTTTTTCGTACAGCTCTCTCTTGATTTACAACTCTATTTTACAACTATAGATGTAATACCGCGATCGAACGTGCCACCACCGGAAATAGTCTCTTACCCTACGACTAAGTTTTTAATTTTCCTACGCATCGCTCAGATGATATTCTATTTTGTAATCAGTATGCGGGCACTCAATCATTATCAGAAAACAATTCAGCACCTTTATTCAGAGACCAGCAGGATTAGCCTGGGATGGCTACGTTGGTTGATAAATGGGAATGTCCTCCTTGCGCTGGTGATGATTGGGTTCTATCCAATTGTTTTGAATAATCCTCCGTTGTTCAAATTTATGCTGATGTTCAATGTAGCCCTGCTCACACCTTACATCTATGCAGCGACCTTCAAAGGCTTGACACAGCCGACACTATGGCAGTTGAAACCGGGTTTGAGTCATGCAAAAGTGGAGGAAGAGATACGCGAGGAAGAAGAGGTATTGGAGCGCAGAAAGGGAGCGGTCAGTGAAGAACGGACTGCCGAAATTGTTATGCGCGCAACCGAGCTAATGGAGCAGGAGAAAATATTCCGTACTACAGACCTGACCTTGCAAGAACTGGCAACCCGAATTGGTGTACCGGCCTACCAACTATCCCAGGCGATTAACGATGGGATGAAAAAGAATTTTTATGATTTGGTGAATGGTTACCGCGTTGAGGAGGCGAAGCGTTTGCTCCTTGATCCCGCGATTCGTAATCATAAAATCATTTCCTTGGCGCAGGATGCGGGCTTCAATTCAAAGACCACATTTAATACTGTATTTAAGAAATTCACCGGGTATTCTCCGACTGAGTTCCGTGAATCACAACGGATTCAGGAGACTATGGAGAACACGTAAGCCGAGCCTGTATAGGCTTTGGCGTCTGCTGCCTCGGTGATGCTTAATTTTTTAATAAATTAGATGACCTACCCCCGAAATGGCACAAACAGAGCAAACCCTCATGGTTATTTGTCTCGCAGGCATACTGCAGGCTGCCCTGCTTTCCGCTGTAATCATCTTTTATCCCAAGAGTGACAAATCTGTCAATTTTTTTCTTGCCGCCTATGTGATTGTTTTCAGTGTGCCGATGACTGGCCCGGTGATCATGTATTTCGCGACATGGCATTATTCGGTCCTTTTACGCGCCATGCTTCTATTGTCAGGCCCGACTCTTTATTTATACGTTATTAGTTTTAAGGAGACTGTCCGATTGAGAAATGTCTGGTTCCATTTCATTCCGTTCCTTTTCCAGTTGGCCTTCGACATTCGACTAATCGCCGCCTCCCTTGACAAATATCCAAACAGTGTATCTCCGCCGGCTGAAGTAGTGGCGGATCCGCTTACTATAGCGATGTTTCTTTTCCGCATTGCCCAAATGGGATTTTACGTGGTGTTGTGCT
Organism: Cyclobacteriaceae bacterium; assembly: GCA_044223825.1. Classification (GTDB taxonomy): domain Bacteria; phylum Bacteroidota; class Bacteroidia; order Cytophagales; family Cyclobacteriaceae; genus ELB16-189. The sequence continues at coordinate 113,882 of JBGALO010000001.1, forward strand.
GGCGTGCTCTCAACCACTATCAAACGGCAATCCGACATTTATATTCCGAGACCAGCCGAATCAATCTCTCGTGGTTGCGTTGGCTCATTAATGGAAACTTTGCCCTGATGATGGTGATGCTCTTTCTGTATCCCTTCGTTCTGCAAAACCCCGACAGGCTATCTTTTTTTGGTCTAATCAATGTATGCGCGGTGATCCCATACTTATATATGGCCACGTTCAAAGGAGTTACGCAGCCGACACTGTGGCAGATAAAACCTGGGCTAAGTCATCAAAAAGTAGAAGAGGAGATTCGTGAAGTTGAGCGGCTGGAAAATAATTCTGTCAGCGAACGAAAAAGAACCGTAGATGCCGATAAAACAGCCGAAATAGTTTCCAGGGCCATCGCCCTGATGGAAAACGAGAAAATTTTCCGGACGACCGACCTTACACTGCAGGAACTTGCGGATCGAGTTGAGTTTCCTGCCTATCAAGTCTCGCAGGCAATTAACGACGGCCTGAAGAAAAACTTCTACGATCTTGTCAACGGTTACCGTGTCGAGGAGGCTAAGCGCCTATTGTTGGATCCGAAAACCAGCAATCATAAAATTATCGCGCTCGCCCAGGATGCAGGGTTCAATTCAAAGACAACTTTCAATACAGTATTTAAAAAATTTACAGGATACTCTCCCTCGGAATACAGGGATTCTCAGAAAGTTGTTGAAGTTGCATAAATCATTCATCCATTTCGTCTTTTTCCCGGTTGCATTCTACAGCACCCGTTGATCCTCGCCACTTACTTTAAATACCTGATAATCAGGTAACCATAAAGACCGAACCGCCGGATTTATAAATCCGAACGTGTTCCATGTGTTCGGATTAGCCATACCGAACTCCCCGCGCAGGTGATCGCCGTTCTTTTGCGCAAAGAAAAAAACATGGAGCATTCAATCATACAAACCAACGGATCAGAAAGTTTCACGCTTTCGCTGCTTGCACTTACCACCGAGCATCTGATGGCACTGCGACAGATAACCTGGAACCACGCTGTCGCGGTGCGCAGCGGATCCATTGCCCAATTGGCTAACGAATTCAAACAAAACAAAAACTAAATATTCTTATGAAAACACAAAAAACAACACGAATCCTGATGGTCCTGCTGCTTGTCGCAGTGGCGCCTGCATTCGGACAGACGTACTCGCTTGACGATTGTATCAGGATCACCCTACAAAACAATCAGGAGCTGAGGAATAGTAGGCTAGATGAGAAAGAGACTGCCTACAAAGTCGGCGAAGTGAAGAGCGGACTCATGCCGACCGTGGCATTTGCGAATTCGTTCCAGTACTACACTCAAGTACCAGGTCAGTACGCACCAGCTTCCAACTTTGGTGGAAAAGATGGCGACTACGTCAAGATGCGGCTAAATATGCCGCAGACAATGTCAACGTCGTTGCAGGTGTCGCAATCCTTGTTTAACAAGCAAGTCTTCAGCGGGCTGCATGCCGCGCGTGAAGGCATGGCGCTTGCGCGTCTCGGGACAAACCTGACTGAAGAAACGCTGGTTTACCAGGTGAGTGCAGCGTTCTACACCGTTCAGGTGCTTCACGATACACAGGCGCGCCTAAAACAGAATATTCACAATCTCGAAAGCACAGTTAAGGTAAATGAAGAGCTGGTGAAGACCGACATCGTCGCATCGAATGTGCACAATCGCCTGTTGATTAATCTCGAGAATCTTCGCAACCAATATGAGAACCAGCAACTCGAGCTTATCAGGAATCACAACATGTTGAAATATTTGATGGCTCTGGATATGAATGATTCGATTGCTGTGCCGCCTTTGGACCTGGCGGCTGCGTCGGTGATCGAGGAAGGCGGCATCGCACAACGACCTGACATCCGGGTGCAGGAGTCGCAATTGAGACTCGCACACCTTGAGCGCAAGACAGTTGCAGCCGGTTATTTCCCGGTAGCGTCAGTCGGCTTCTCTACCGGATACAGTGCGTACAACAATGACTTCAAACCCGGAAAGGCTATTTACAATGATTGGGTTCCTTACTCCATGTTCTCATTGTCTATGAAGTTCACCTTGTTCGATGGTATGCAAAGGAAAAATCAGCTTCGCCAGAAAGATGTCGAGATCCAAAAGAATATGAATAAGCTCGACATGATGAAACTTTCAGCCGACCGCGAAATCCGTGATGCTCGTGAAAATTATCGTGTGAATAGCATTCAGTTAAAGAGTAATCAAATGAACCTTGAGCTCGCTGAGAAGCTTTTTGCCTCGGCCCAAGGCGATTATGAGAATGGTCTCACCTCCGTGACTGAGTTCCTCAACGCTCAGACGGACTTGTCGAATGCGCGCACGAACTACAGCGTGGCATTACTCAACTGCAAACTCGCAGAATTATCACTGAAAAAGGCAAGTGGAACATTGACAGAAAAATGAAATCAATAGAAAAAACTAAAAACAAATACCAATATGAAAAACAGGATTATTATTTCAGGAATCATTGTAGCGCTGATCGTGGTAACCACGATGAAACTGCACAGTAACAAGAAGACAGTTGAGGCCAATATTTACCGTCCCGATATGGAGAAGAGAGTTCTCGTTCAGGCTGTAAAAGTAGGCCGCAAAGCAATCGAACGTATTTTCTCGTACACCGGCACATTGATGCCGATTCGCGAGGTGATGCTGATACCCCAATCTCATGGAGAAGTAAAGGGTGTATTTTTCAAGGAAGGCGACACAGTCAGTAAGGGACAGTTGCTGGTTAAGATTGACGATGATCTTCTCACTAGCCAGTGCAGCGCTGCCGACATCAGTTTCGCTATCGCCAAAAAGAGCCTGGCCCGTTATGAAGCAGCATCTCGTACCGGCGGCGTGAGCGATTTACAGCTCGATAACCTTCGCCTCAACTATAAGCAGACGGAGTCACAGCTCGCGCAATTGCGCAAGCAACTGAGTTTTACCCGCATTGAGGCTCCATTTGAAGGAAAGATCACGTTCTCAGATGTGGAGATCGGTTCGCTTGCCGGGAGTGGTCCGGTGGCGAGGGTGTCGGATCTGAGAAGGCTGAAATTGGAAATTGCCGTTCCGGAAAAAGACATCGTTATGTTCCGGAAAGGTGCGCTGGCTGATGTAGTCACCGATGTGTATCCCGGAAAGATATTCCGTGGACAGATCACCTACGTTGCTGACAGGGGTGACCAGGCCCATAACTACGCAGTGCACATAGAACTTCCCAATAGTGAGAAGAATCCGCTGAAGGGCGGTATGTACGGCACGGCTCAAATCATGTCGAACATCAACGATGGAACGATTGCAATTCCGCGGGCAGCATTGCTTGGTTCAGCAAAGAATCCGCAGGTCTATGTGGTGGAGTTGGATCATGCGAAACTGGTCAGTATCAAGACCGGCCGGTCAACGGGTGAGATGATAGAAGCAACGGAAGGTGTCTCTGAAGGGATGGTTGTAATCACCAGTGGTCACATCAACCTCACCAACGGTTCGAAAGTAGAGATTGTAAAATAGATCAGTCACATCATTAAAAAAGTAATATGAACTTAACAGAAATATCTATCAAGCGTCCCTCGATCATCATCGTGATCTTCACTATCCTGATGATCGGAGGGGCATGGAGTTACAGCAAACTGCGATATGAATTGCTGCCGCCGATGGAAGTGCCGACACTCGTGATCAGCACGCAGTACCCTGGTGCGGCTCCTTCAGAAGTAGAGCAATCCGTCAGCAAGAAAATCGAGGATGCGATTTCTTCTCTTGATGCCGTGAAGAGTGTACTGGCGCAGTCATACGAGGGTGTGTCACAGATTATCGTCGAGTTTACAGTAGGCACAGACGTTGACAGCAAGCAGGAGGAGGCACAAAGAAAAATCAATAACATTCTGAGTGACCTTCCTGAAGACGCAAAGACGCCGTCGATTTCTAAAGTGTCACCGAGCGACCGGGCGATCCTGGATCTTACGGTGGTATCGAATCTCGGCTCGCGTGAAACGTATGATCTGGTGGAAAACGAAATTCTTCCGCAAATCCAGCAAATCGAAGGCATTGGTGAAACAAAGCTTCTGGGTGGTCGAAAGCGCGAGATCCAGGTACGCGTCGACAAAGACAAACTCGCGCATTTTGGCCTTTCACTGCTGCAAGTAACCAACACTATCAATTCGGCGAACCTCGATTTTCCTACGGGAAAAGTAAAAGACAGGGACAATCAAATAACTGTTCGCATGGCAGGTAAGTTCGTGTCATTGCAGCAGATTCGCGATTTGATCATTGTTGCACCACAAGGTAGTCCAATCCGTGTGAGCGATGTTGCCGAAGTTACTGATGGTGCGATTGAACAAACTTCCATTACCCGCTTCAATGGTCAGGAAGGCATCGGCATTAATATTAAGAAGCAACGCAATGCAAATGCCGTCGAGATCAGTGAGATTCTCAGAAAAAAGATTGCTGCAATCGAACAGAAGTATGCAGCCGAAGGCGTAAAGATCATTATTGCGGATGATACTTCTGAATTCACACTCGAAGCTGCCGAAGCTGTTACGCATGATCTTGTTATCGCTATTTTCCTCGTTGCCGCGGTTATGTTGCTCTTTCTCCATAGCATCCGTGATTCTTTGATCGTACTTGTCGCGATCCCGGCTTCATTGTTGTCCACATTCATCGCCATGTATCTTTTCGGATATTCACTAAATCTCATGACCCTGCTGGCATTGTCGCTGGTAATCGGTATTCTGGTTGACGACTCAATCGTAGTGCTTGAAAATATCCACCGTCACCTTCACATGGGCAAGGACAAAGTGCGGGCGACGATAGATGGTCGCAGAGAAATCGGCTTCTCCGCGATGGCGATCACCATGGTCGACGTAGTTGTGTTCCTGCCGATCGCATTTATAAATACTGTTGTCGGGGATGTTTTGCGTCAATATTCCGTGTCGATCGTGGTATCGACGCTGATGAGCTTATTCGTATGTTACACGCTTACGCCATGGCTGGCCTCGCGTTTCGGGCGGGTGACACACCTAAACAAAAACAACTTCTTTCATAGGTTTCTAATGGCATTTGAGGGGATGCTCGATCGCTTTACCGAGCGTTATGCCAAACAATTAAAGTGGACACTGAATCATAAACTTATCACCATGGTCGCTGTCATCGCATCGTTCGGCGCTGTGAAAATGATGATGAGCATGGATATTCTTGGAAAAGAAATGGTTGCGGCCGGAGATCGCGGTAAAATACTACTCAAACTTGAATTCGATAAGAAGACCACGATTACAGAGAATAACATTCGTACACTGGAAATCGAAAGGTACCTTCTTTCATTGCCGGAGGTGAAGACGGTATTTTCAAACGTAGGTGGCGCCAGCACATCAGGAGTTTTCTCGGGTATTGGAAGCGAAAACAAGTCTGAACTTACGATTGGGCTCGTTGACGTAAGCGAACGCAAGATGACATCAGCGCAGTTCATGCTTGATCTTCGTAAACATTTCGAATCCACCTACCCTGGGCTGGAGGTAAATTCCAACGTGATCGGAATAACATCTTCAGATGCGCCTATCGAGATTGTTCTCAACAGCGAAGACAAGGAGAAGTTATCGCAGGCGGCCATACAGCTCGAAAGGACTATCAAATCGTTACCCGGCGCAAATGACGTTACAGTAAGCGTTGAAGACGGAAATCCTGAACTCACTATTGAGCTTGATCGGGAAAAGATGGCGAAGCTTGGCTTAAGTGTTGAAGAGGTGGGAGCAACACTTCAGAATGCGTACAGTGGTAACTCAGACGCGAAATATCGTGTTGGAAACAATGAATTTGACATCAACGTTCGTTTTGACGAGTTCGACCGCGGCAATCCTGCGGATGTAGAAGGCATCACATTCACCAACGCCCGCGGCGAGCAGGTTGCACTTACGCAATTTGCAGTTGCAACACAAAGCAGCGGACCCTCTATGTATGAACGAAAGAACAGGCGTTCTTCGGTGACAATTAAGAGCAACGTTCTTGGGAAAACTTCCGGTGCCGTGGCCGAGAGCATCGATAACGCGCTCGCGGCCAACCCGCTGCCCGCCGGGGTCGAAATGAACTGGACAGGTGATATTGAACGGCAGGATGATTCATTCAAAGCACTTGCGATGGCACTTGCGGCGGCGCTGCTACTTGTTTATCTCGTGATGGTTGCATTGTATGATAGCTTCGTATATCCTTTTGTGGTGTTGTTTTCAGTACCAGTAGCGTTGATCGGTGCGTTGATGGCGCTCAACCTTGCAATGAGCACCTTGAGTATCTTCACCATGCTGGGAGTGATCATGCTTATCGGATTGGTAATGAAAAACGGTATTTTGATTGTCGACTTTACAAACCAGCGGAAGCTCGATGGATTGTCTACTGCTGAAGCGCTAATAGACGCCGGGCGCGCCCGTCTCCGTCCAATCCTGATGACAACCATCGCCATGGTTATTGGTATGTTGCCAATCGCCATGGCAAAAGGCGCTGGTTCGGAATGGAAAAATGGTCTCGCGATCGTGATGATCGGTGGGCTACTTTCTTCCTTGATCCTCACGGTCTTTGTGGTTCCGATAGTGTACTACGTCGTCGATACGCTTAAAGCTAAATTTGAAAAAAGGGAAACGCGCATTGTGGATACGTCCCTCCTTGCGCCGGAGACTATGCCTGCGAGTGGATCAATGTAGGGCATTGTAATAAACTTTTATCAACCGTAAGGGGGCGAATAAATCTTCGCTCCCTTTTTTTTACTGCCAGCCTGCAATGCCCAATGTCGATGGCTACAATCCGCATGATGTACTGCATCATTCGCTAGATGCCACTTCATCAAACATGTTTCCACTTATCCACGCCAGGGTCGGGTATCAAATGCTTCCATTGCAAGTTTTGCCTTCTGTGCCGAAGACTTCAGCGTTTCCTGTAAGCGCTTTCGAATTGTCACCCCTGCTTGCCCCTCCCAACTTATAAGACCGAACTCCAAGTCGGTTCGGATTTGTCAAAACCGAACCTCCAACGCGTTTTTTAGGCCTTCCAAGCCTGTTTTTGCCCGTAAAGTTGCATCGAAAACGCAACGAATATGAACACACTTTACATGCAAATCGGAACCTTGGTCACCCGCATAGGTGCCATGGCAGGAACCGTCTTAATGACGGTGGTCATGGGCGCACTCACGATCGTGGTTTTTGTGATGATCGCTCCCTTCCGTACGAGCCGATTGTCCCGAAACTTCCTGTCTGACTGGCACGACCATGAAGGGGTCATTAATGATCATGAAGCGCGGGATGAGCAGGAAATAGTCCCGTTAGAAACTCCCACGTCAAGTGCAGATAGTCTTCGGCTTGCGCGCCTGTTGGCGGGCACCACGCATGTTTCGCTTGCTAAGGCGATCATCGCGGTGACAGCAAAAACAGGCTTTTTCATTTTACTCACTTTCACGGCCTGCTTCGCACAATCTGGCAAACGGCATTCAGCGCTTCGGATTTCAGAGGATAATGATTGGTTCACCGGTACCGATAAATACTATACAAACGGTATTCGCGTCGACTACGTCTTCGAACCCAAGCGAGTCAACCTGCTGGACCGGGTGCTCCTGACTGCACCTACGTATGATTCACGTGTGCGTGGCATTGGCCTGGTACAAACCATGTATACTCCGGGTAATATCAACACAGCGGAAGTCATTCCAGATGACCACCCCTACGCTGGCACCTTATACCTGCAGAATTTCCAGGAGACAGTAAACGGGCAACGAAGAATCAAAGTGTACTCGGAACTGGATCTTGGAGTCATCGGGCCTGATGCTTATGCAGGAGAAACGCAGCGTTGGTTCCACAAGCTCATCAATGACGATCTTCCTAAAGGATGGGATCATCAGGTTGAATCAAATGTAATCGTAAACTATACCGCTTTTCTTGAGAAGGGTTTGCTGGGTTCGCGATATGTCGAGATGATCGGGCATGCTGGTGCAGATTTCGGCACAACGATGACGGACGTCAACGCGGGGCTCATCGTTCGTGCGGGACTGCTCGACCAATATTTCAAATCGCGTTTCCAACAGGATAACAAGTTTTGTGCGTATACCTTTTTTAAATCTGGCTTGATGCTGATGGTGCAGGATCAAACCCTGCAGGGTAAACTGGAAGGATCGCAGTACGCCCTCAACACTGAGGAAATAAATCACACACTGTGGCGCCTTGAATACGGTGTAACCGTAGCCACGAAATGGCTGGCGCTTTCTTATTCGACTGTCACACTCTCAAAGGAGTTTGTTAATGCCGATATCCATCGCTATGGCAATATCACCATGGCGTTTCGACTTCAGTAAAAATTCAAAAACAAGAGAAAATAATACTTATATGAAAATCGATTCAAGAACTGTTAGCCGCGCAGCAGCCTATGTAACGGAATACGTGGCCGCACACCTTTCCGGGAGTTTTGCCTATCACGATCTCAACCACACGATCAAGGTCGTTAACGCTGTGGGTGAAATCTGCGATGGAATGGGAGTAAAGGGTCACGATAAAAAAGTCCTGCAGATCGCGGCATGGTTCCACGACCTTGGCTATACTAAACAGGTGATTGGTCACGAACAGTTTGGAGCATCTATCGCTGAAGATTTTTTAAATAAAGGAGGGGTCCGGCGTGAGGATATAGACCGGGTTAAAGGATGTATTCTTGCAACCCGTTATCCGCAGTGTCCGACCACGCGCGACGAACAAATCCTTTGTGATGCAGACATGTTTCACTTAGGAAAGAAGGGATTCCTCGAAGCAGTCGCGCCATTGCGCCAGGAGTGGGCTGAATCAAAGAGCCTCACCTATTCGGAAAGGGAATGGTATCAATTGAACATTGATTTTCTTTCCGCCCATCAGTTTCATACAACATTCTGCAAAAGAGCGCTCAACGGGCCTAAAAAAAAAAACATTCGAAAACTGCGAAAACTTCTTGAGGGGCTTCCAGGGTCAGGTATTTCCATAGCGACCCCGGGAAAGCCGGAGAAATCCAAATCGCCGAAAATCGTAAAGGGTGTAGAAACACTCTTTAAAAATTCTTCCCGTAATCATATGGAGTTGAGCGCAATGGCCGATAACAAAGCTCATATTCTCCTAAGTATTTCCTCACTGATTGTCTCTGTCGTTTTGTCGCTGTCGATTCAAGACTCCAACCGGGGATTGGAATTTGTTGTGCCCGCGGGACTGTTACTGATAGTTTGTCTGACGACGATTGTACTGGCAGTTCTTACGACAAAGCCTAAAATATCGAAGGGGACTTTTACGGTTGACCAGATTCGCAGTCACGAAGTGAACCTCCTCTTCTTCGGAAACTTTCACAGAATGGACTTGAGTGTCTACGAGTGGGCAATTCACGAACTCATGTCTGACAAAGAGTATTTGTTCAACAGCATGACTAAAGATATCTACTACCTCGGCAAAGTGCTTGCCGTGAAGTACCGCTACCTCGACATCGGCTATAAAGTTTTCATGTATGGACTAATAGCGAGTGTTGTTGCTTTCTCGATCAGTGTATTCTTAACCACGTAAAGTCATGAGCATTTTTTTTCAACAACAATACGAGAAAGAGTTCATGAAGAGTGAGGCGCTCCGCGTCAAGATCTCTCTTGGATTATTCCTTTTTGGCACGCTGGGCTCGCTAATGAACTACATATTCATTGCCACAGACACGCAGGATGAATTCGGCAGGGACTCGATACTCAGTGTATTTTGTCTGATGGCATCACTGACTTCCTTCGAGTCTTTAAGCCTGTTGTTCTTGCGTCATCAGATCAAGAGCGGCGCGCGAATTGCGCCGCTGTGGCTGCGATACTTCAATGCGTTCATCGAGGTCACATCGGTAAGTACAACACTTTATCTCATTGCTGAACAAATGGAAAATCCTTACCGGATTTTCAATTCACCGCTGTCACAGATTTATTTTCTCTTCATCATACTCTCAGCGCTTCGAATGGACTTTAGGCTATCAATATTCGTTGCCATGATTTCCGCGGGGGAATCACTTTTGCTTCACCGGATGATCCTTATCAACTACCCGCAAAAAGGATTGCCGAACGAGGTATTCCTTGGCTTTGCCCGGGCCATGCCCATTTTTCTTACAGGTGTCGCATCGGCAATCGTAACGGCTCAGGTTCATAGGACTGTTCGTCGATCAGTGACTGAGCTGGAGCGCAAACAGCACCTGGTGAATTTGTTTGGTCAGCAGGTGTCAAAAGAAATCGTGGAAGAAATGCTCCTGAGTGACGGCCGACTTGAGAGCAGGAATTCCAAAGTCTGCATCATGTTTGTCGATATCAGGAATTTCACAACGCATGTTGTTGGCAAAACCCCTGCTGAAGTTGTCGACTATCAAAATGCATTTTTCTCGATTGTCATAGAGGCGGTTATCAAAAGAAAGGGAATTGTCAATCAATTCCTCGGTGACGGGTGTATGATCACGTTCGGTGCGCCCGTTCACTTGGCAAACCCAAGTCGTGATGCCGTTGAAGCTGCACTTGAGATTCGCGAGACGATAGCGAAACACTGCAGCGAAGGTCTTATAAGACCAACACGAATCGGGATTGGGATTCACACAGGAGAAGTCGTCACGGGAAATATCGGTACAAACCTTCGGCAACAATATTCTGTCACTGGAAGCGCAGTAATTCTCGCAGCCCGCCTCGAACAACTCAATAAGGAGTTCTTCTCGGAGATTCTGGTCTCAGCCGAAGTCATGGGTGAAATCCATGGATTGGCACTGCAATCGGAGGAACTCGGCCCCGTGACAGTGAAAGGCTGGGAGCAACCGGTCATCATACACAAACTCGCTTAAACAACCCTAAAAAATATATTTATGAAATTTCGATCGCTACTTCTTACTTCATTGGTCTTTGCCTCGTGCGCCACCGGGGAAATGGTGTATGATGCAACACCGCGCCCGGTACAGATAGACCCCCACCATGTACGTGTGGCTGCGAATGAAAACTACGACCGTGTCAATGGTCTAAAAAAATTCTTTTTTGGTCAGCATTATCGAACCGAATGGGGAACACCAGTCGCAATCGAGATTTTGAATCTCGATTCACTCAACGGTAAGATCATTCCCACCAAGATGGGCGGTGGCATGCAAACAAAATCTCTACGATTGAAATCTGATGACGGAAATGAATACGTACTACGTTCTGTGAACAAGGATCCATCCAAAGCGCTGCCAAAGGAATTTGTTGGAACTTTTGCAGACGATGTTATCCAGGACCAGATCTCATCATCGAACCCTTATGCGCCCCTGGCCGTGTCGTCTCTCGCACAATCTGCTGGCGTGCTTCACGCTGAACCCAAGATTGTCTTCGTTCAAAAAACCCCGGCACTCGGTGAGTTCAATAGTGACTTCGGCAATACGTTATGCCTTTTCGAACAACGGCCTGTCGGCAATCAGAAATTCAATTCTGCATTCGGAAACTCTGAAAACATCATCACCTCTGAAAAACTTTTCGAAAAACTGGCGGAAGATCCCAACCACCGCGTAGACCAAAGAGCGTTTTTGAACGCGCGGCTTTTTGATATGTGGATCGGGGATTGGGATCGTCATGAAGACCAGTGGGTTTGGGCTTCTTTCAAAAATGGAAATGAGGTTGTTTACAAGCCAATACCCCGCGACCGGGACCAGGCATTTGCCAACCTTGACGGCGTGATACCACAAATTGCCGCGAGAAAATGGGCGGTGAGGAAAACGCAAAATTTCGATTACACGATTCGCGATATAAATGGTCTCAACCTCAACGGTAATTACCTCGATCGCATGTTTACCAACGAACTGAATCGGAGTGAATGGCTCGCTGTTGCCGATTCGTTGAACGAGAAACTGACGGATGAACGCATCGAACAGGCGTTTCAACAACTTCCTCCGGAAATATTTGCGATATCAGGCGAACAAACTATTTCTAAGTTAAAACAAAGGAGGAATGACTTGCGCGCGTATGCCCTCGAGTACTATCTCTTCCTCTCAAAAGAAGTCACGGTAATCGGCAGCGACAAGAAAGATCGATTCCTTGTGAAGCGGCGGTTTGATTCAACTGAGGTCACCGTGATCCGTAAATCACAATCAGATACCGCGAACTTCTTTTTTCATCGGATCTTTCTTAACGATGAAACGAAGGAGATCAGGCTCTATGGGCTCGCGGCATCGGATAAATTCGAACTGACAGGGGAATCCAAAAGTGGCGCGCTCATACGCATTATCAGTGGTGATGGAAAGGATTCGCTGATAAATCATTCCTCTGTAGCGGGGCTGTCAAAAAAAACGAAAGTATACGACAAAACTGCGCCTTCAGTCGATGGTAATGCTGACACGCGAATGATCATCAGCAATGATACGCTTAAGAATGAGTTTCAAAGAAAATCGTTTCGCTATGACGTACTCGCTCCGATTCTTATGCCTGGCTATAATCAGGACGACGGCGTCTACGTTGGTGGTGGCGTAAGTTTCAAAAAGTTTCAGTTTGGCAAGAGTCCATTTGGGATGAAGCAATCGGTGTGGGGAAACTATGCGGCTTCCACGGGCGCTTCCAATTTTCGTTATGATGCATGCTTCACCGATGCATTGGGTCCATGGGACTTAGCCTTTACGGTGAAAGTCAACGCGCCAAATTTCACATTCAACTACTATGGGATGGGTAATGAAACCAGAATTGTCGAAAACAACTGGAGTTATCATAGAATCCGATTGAACCAGATCATCATCATGCCGACAATCCAAAGACATGTTGGCAAGCACAATGAATTAACATTCGGTCTGTCGTATCAGCGCATCCGTCTCCAGCACAATGATAATCGATTCATCGGCACTCCGGAGTCCGGAATCGACTCGACACATTATAGTAGTAAGCACTATGCCGGCGCCCGCGTGTCTTGGGAATATTCCACGCGTAACCGCACGTTCTATCCGACGAAGGGCATTTATTCAAAGCTTGAAGCAGAGCACACATACCAAAGTTCTGAAAGTGAATCAACGGCAATCTTTACGCGATTCAATGCTCAGGTTTCGGGTTACAAGACCTATGGACACCTGACACTTGCCGGACGCGTCGGCGGATCTGTGATCACGAATGACAGCTACAACTTTTACCAGGCTGCAACACTGGGCGGGATGGATAATCTTCGCGGCTACCGCCGCACCCGGTACTCGGGGCAATACACTGCATACGTCAACACCGACATTCGTGTGCCGCTGGGACAAAGTCGTGGGTACTTCCTGCGTGGAACATATGGAGTCATGGCATTCTACGACGTTGGTCGTGTTTGGGTGAAAAACGACGTATCCAACCAATGGCATAAAGGTTACGGGGCTGGTTTGTGGTTTCTGCCATACTACAAAATGACAATCACGGCCACATATGAGATGTCTGGAGAATCCAATCTCTTCAACATTCGAACAGGATTCACATTTTGAAACCTATACTCATGAAAAAGAAACTGACCTTCTTAGTCTTTGTCACAATGATGCTCATCACATTGATCCTGGCAAATGTTCAAGCGCAGCGCCTCTCGCGCCATAAAGACACTACCCGCCACCAGATTTATCACACAAGTCCAAAGGCAGAAATACCGGCATATCTTGCAATTATTGCCGGCGCTTCCTTCGGTTTTAAAGCGATGGATAAACATGCATACCTTTCTGCGGAAGGTGCTCTGGCGCTGAATCCTGAAACTTTGAATTCATGGGACAAGCCCGTTGCGTACTATGATCCGGCAAACTTTGAAAAGGCGCAGGCGACTTCTGATGTCTTATTAACCGTTTTTGTTGCTAGTCCGTCATTACTCCTTCTTGATAAAAAAATCAGAAAGGATTTAGATGATTTTTTATGCGTGTTCCTTTCGGCACACGCTGCTGACAACGTACTTTACTTTTCTTCAGTGGCCGCCGTACGAAGGCCTCGACCACTTACCTACAATCCAGAAGTGCCATTGTCTGAAAAAACAGGCGACAACAAGACCAATTCATTTTTCAGTGGACACGTCACATGGACAGCGACATCTAGTTTCCTTATTGCAAAAATGTACTCTGACTATCACCATATTAATGGTTGGAAACGGGTTGCGTTGTACACGGGCGCAAGTGTTCCACCCGCACTGGTTGGGTATTACCGCATGCAGGCTGGAAAACATTTCACTACAGACGTGATAACTGGCTTCGCCATTGGGGCTGCTTGTGGTATCCTGGCGCCCGAACTCCACCGGAAAAAAGACAGGTACGGCCTTATAGTGAAACCTTTTTCGATGAACCAAGCGACTGGCGTAAGCTTGATTTACAACATAAGGTGAGGTGTACCCTGTAAATTATTTGGTCAAAGTTCCACTGATCTCAATCTCAGACTATTCCCGATGACGGACACCGAACTCAGGCTCATCGCCAGGGCGCCGAGCATAGGACTCAGGAGTAGTCCAAACAACGGATAGAAAATACCGGCCGCAATCGGTATGCCGATCACATTGTAAACAAAAGCGAAGAAAAGATTTTGCCGGATGTTCCGCATAACCGATACACTAAGGTTCCGTGCCCGAAGTATTCCTGCCAGGTCGCCTTTCACGAGGGTAATTCCTGCGCTTTGAATGGCTGCGTCAGTTCCGGTGCCCATCGCGATCCCAACGTTTGCCATTGCAAGCGCGGGAGCATCGTTGATACCGTCACCCGCCATTGCCACGACGTTACCTTGTTGTTGAAGCCGTTCAACTTTAACCAATTTGTCTGCAGGCAGGCATTCTGCCTCGTATCCGTCCAACCCGAGATCTTCGGCTACAGCCTTTGCAGTTCGCATGTTGTCGCCGGTAATCATTATCACTTTTAATCCGGCACGTTGAAGGCTCTTGATTGCATCACGTGAAGTGGATTTGATTGGATCAGCTGCTGCGATATATCCGATCAGCGTGCTGTCAGCAATCACAAACATTATTGTTTCTCCTTTTGCCTGCGCCAAAGCGACTTGCTCCTTTGCCTCGTGCGGTATTTCAAGATTCGAATCACTTACAAGCTTTGCGTTACCGACCAATACACTCAAGCCATCCACCGTTCCGGAAATCCCATGACCTGTTATCGACTGAAAGTTTGAGACTTCTTTTAATTCAAGTTTCCTTTCGATTGCACCCCGCGTGATTGCCTCTGCCAGGGGATGTTCACTTTTTGATTCAAGCGAGGCAGCGAGCGTCAGAAGCTTGTCCTCACTGAAGGCTCCAAAGGATCTTACGCTCCTCAACGAGGGCTTGCCTTCTGTGATCGTTCCTGTTTTATCGATCACCAGGACATTTACCTTTTGCAATTCTTCGATGACTTTTGCTTCCTTAATGAGAACACCGGCGTTAGCGCCCCGCCCCGTGCCAACCATGATCGCCATTGGTGTGGCAAGGCCAAGTGCACACGGACAGGCAATGATGAGAACGGCTACCGCGTTGGCGAACGCGAAAACATATACCGGTTCAGGTCCCCAGATGGCCCAGACAATAAATGTTATCACCGAGGCAGTGACGACGAGAGGGACAAAATAACCCGAAACCTTGTCTGCAAAGTATTGAATCGGCGCTTTCGAGCGACTTGCTTTATTCACCATTTCAATAATCTGAGCAAGTAAGGTGTCCGAGCCGATCTTTAATGCCTTCATGTCAAAGCTTCCAGTACGGTTGACAGTGCCGCCTGTTACTTTACTGCCTAATATTTTTTCGATTGGCACTGGTTCGCCGGTGATCATGGATTCATCGACTGAGCTCATGCCAGCAACAACTTCGCCGTCAACAGGAATTTTTTCACCAGGCTTAATGCGAATAATGTCGTTCACATGGACGTGCTCCAACGAAACCACTTTTTCCACCCCGTCTTTAATAATCGTTGCTTGTGGCGGAACGAGATTCAACAGCTCGCGTATCGCGCTGTTTGTTTGGCCGCGTGCTTTTAGCTCCAATACCTGACCGAGTAGAATAAGCGTCAATATCACAGTCGCCGCCTCGAAATAAAGATGTACACTACCATTCATCTTGAATTGGTCCGGAAAAGTGTCCGGTGAAACAAGCGCCACAATACTGAACAAGTATGCGGCGCCCGCGCCAAGTGAAATCAGCGTCCACATGTTTGGCGACCAGGTCACGATTGACTTGAACCCCCGTGTGAAGAAGTCACCGCAGGAATAGAAGACCACAGGCGTTGCGAGTGCAAATTGGATCCATCCCAGCACAGTTGGATTCACATAATGGGAGAGATGCAATCCGACCATTTCGCTCATTGCCAGCATGAACAAGGGCGCCGTGAGCGCTGTTGCGATCCAAAATCTTTTTAGCATATGACGATATGCTGCATTTTCTTCTTGGTCGTCTTTCTGAATGCTTCTTGGAACGAGGTCCATCCCGCAGATCGGACAACTGCCCGGAGCATTTCGCAGAACTTCCGGATGCATGGGACAGGTATATTCAATGGTTTTCGGCGAAAGCTTTTGCTCCTTCACCAGGTGCATTCCACAGACAGGACAGTTTCCCGGCTTTGCGTATTTTTTGTCGCCCTCGCAAAGCATAGGGCAATAGTAGTCACCTTGGTTATCAACAACAGCTGCGTTGTTGGCTGGTACTTTCCTTTTTTTGATTGAAGGCAGCGGCGCGAGGCTGGGTGTAGATCTATCACCTTCCGCCATAGTTTTGACCAAGTGCATTCCGCACACCGGACAATTTCCCGGCGCTGAATATTTTTTATCGCCCTCGCAATGCATCGGGCAATAGTATTCAACGGATGCGTCTTCCGCTTCTTTCAACACCGGTGGATGATTATCACTTACAGTTGTGCCATGTGCCTCCGGTGATACCGGCACCAGATTCATCCCACATATTGGACATTTGCCCATAGCATCCTTCAGTATCTCAGGATGCATCGGGCACGTGTATTGTATTTTTTTATCCGGATCCATAGCGACTAATGCACGATCTTGATTGGTTTCGTCCGTATCTTATTTAGTAACCTTAAACGGTACCACGACCTTAACCTTCTCCCACGAAATCTGTAATTCTCCATTCGTTCCTTTTGCCACGATCTCATAAAGCAATCGTTCCTGGTGTTTGGCCTTCTGTGGTTTAACATTTATTCTTGCGACATCATCTTTAGGATCATATTCATCCGTCAGGTGCTGTTCCCAGTTTTTGTTGACAATGAAAGTCCAACGGTCCTTACCAGGGATCGTGAAGATGGCATACTTTCCTGCCGGAATGATTTTGCCGTCAACTACAATGTCATTGTTAAACTCCCAGGAAGTCGCGGCGTGTGCGCCGGTGACCCACACTTCACCCATCGGAACCAATCCTCCCCAAATTACCCGACCGCGCACGGCAGGGGCATAGTAGTGCAGCATCATGTGCGTCCCGGCGATCTGGCTATGCACTTCTTTTGGAATGCTTTTCTTTATTGTGTCGACGGGAGTATCCGTTTTATGCTCATGTTGGGCCCGAAGGGATAATGTTGCGAGCATTAATAAGCTCATCAAGAAGGTGAGTGGTTTTTTCATAGGTGATCGTGCGACTTTGACAGCCCGTCTTGCTGTATTTTCTATGTGCCGAGAAAGGCCGCTGTCAAGTTAGCGTACCCTGGACGTAGTTACTAAAAATACTTTCGAATCTATTGGGCGCGGTCTGGAGAAGGATGCGGCGCGTTTTTAAATGTGAATTTGTCTCTAGAGGAAAATTGAGTTGCATTCAAATCTTTGTTCAAATAGGAAAAGCCGGGTTGCCCCGGCTCTTTCTCGAAAACAGGCACAGGTTAGTCACGTGATAATCTTGCCCTCTTTACCCAAGCTTCACCCCAAACTTCATAGTTTAAGTTTTCCAGTACGGGTCTTTTGAAGTTCATCTTGGAATGTTTCAAACTTCCAGATGATTCAGTCGCATATATTATTGTATCAGTGTTCAACCGGATTGGAGAATAATTCAGCGCCGTGCTTTGCCCTTTCTGGGTGGCTGCAAAAAGAAAAATAGTGTTGCCGCTATTAGCGTCACAAACACGAACAGCAGAAATATTCTCAGGTCGTGTGGTTTTGATAAATACGAGAAAATTATCCGCATCATGCGATTCATTCAGCCAGTAAAACTCAAACGGCAATGCCTACTCTTTAAATTTGTCATTCACAATTTCATTCAGAACGCGAATCTGCTCTGCCTGAAGCAACAACGCGACCTCGTATTGCTTGAGCTCTTTCTCAAGGCGTTCAAGTTTATTAAGCACATTATAGCGTTCGGGCCTATACAAGTCACGCCAGTGGTAAAACTGTGCCTCGTTGATTGCGTGTCGTTTACAAATTTCCTCGATCGTGTGTCCCGCTTCGTGCTCACGTAGAATTTGCAAGATCATTGCCTTGCTAAAGCGCTTTTTTTGAATCAGTTCGTGGGCGTTTGGCTCCATTTTCAATTCCTGTAAAAAAGTTATTTCATCGGCCGACCGAACCGGAAAATGAACGCTCTAAATGTATAGGGCGATTCTCCTGAAATTCTCAGGAAACATGACATCAGCGTGATGTTTCAGTGTTTCTAGCAGACTTATTAACGAAAAAGGCTATTTTTTTTCGTTGTGATCGGCGCCCACGCCCGGCTATTAATGAGATTTGCCTGAGAATTGAACTCTAACATTGACCTTATGAAGATTCTTATCATCGAAGATGAAGCGGATCTCTTGAACACGGCATCAGCCTACTTAACCTCCGAAGGCTACATCTGCGAAGGAGCAGGCACTTACAAAGAAGGGCTTGAAAAAATCCATCTTCACGAATATGACTGCATCATTGCAGACATCGGACTGCCTGACGGCACAGGCCTTGGCCTCGTCAATGAACTTAAGGCCACCAAGTCTGACGCAGGTGTGATCATTATTTCAGCGCGCAATGCGCTTGAAGATAAGGTCAACGGTCTCGAACGAGGTGCCGACGACTACCTTACCAAGCCATTCCATTTGTCTGAACTGAATGCCCGGCTTAAATCCCTGATGCGAAGGCGCAAATTCCAGGGTAGCCGTGAAATTATTTTTAATGAAATTTTTGTCGACGCGGAGTCTTTTGAGGCCTTTGTTAACAAGCGGCCGATAACGCTGACCCGCAAAGAGTTCAATCTGTTGATCTACTTTATTTCAAACAAAAGTAAAATTCTCACCAAAGAGTCGATTGCTGAACATTTGTGGGGCGACTATATCGATTCAGTAAACTCCCACGATTTTATTTATAACCATATCAGCAACCTTCGCAAGAAGTTGCTCGAGTACGGCGCAAAAGATTACATCCAAACGGTGTATGGCGTGGGCTACAAATTTTCAGAGCCATGAAACTACAGAGCAAAACTAATCAGTACTTCCTCGTTGTTTCTATGATAGTTTTTTCACTCGGTGGAGTCCTTTTTTACCTGCTCTTTCAGGTCATTCTGGACCGTGATCTTGAGAGCAAACTTCATGAAAGAAAAAACTATGTGATCAAACAGATCTCACGCTCGGATAGCCTTGTGCTCTATCACCGATTCTCAGCCAATACGCTTGCGATAAGACGAGCAGTCACGTCAAAGCCCGGGGACATCCTTTCGGATACCGTCATCTTCGATGAAATTGAACATCGTCCAATCAACTACCGGCAACTGCAGTTCACGGCGTCTAATCAGGGGCAGGTTTACACGGTACAAATCCGAAGAGCGTTGGTAGAGCAAGCTGATCTTATTAAGGGTGTTGTCCTGCTTGAAACCGGATTATTCCTCGCCTTTGTCGCGGCATTGACTGCCCTGAACAACTTACTTTCAAAGCGTATGTGGAAGCCTTTCTATGAGATACTCGACACGGTAAACAATTACAAGCTGGACGGTGCCGAAAGTATTTCGTTCCGGCGAGATTCAGTATCAGAATTCAATGAACTGGCAAACAGTATTGAACGGATGTCTTCGAAAATCTCACACGAATTCACTATTCAAAAACAATTTATTGAAAATGCATCTCATGAAACGCAAACGCCGCTGGCCATAATAAAAAATGAGATGGAGGTTCTTCTACAAGGACCCGGCCTTTCTGAAAAACAGATGCATTCAATCGGAACGGCTTCGTTGGCGGCGAACAGGCTTTCCAAAGTCAATGAGGCGCTCTTGATTCTGTCCCGTATTGAGAACAGGCAATTCCATGTCGTTGAAGATATCTGTATCAATAAGCTCATCGACCGTCATCTTGACAACTTTGATGAATTGATATTAATGAAAGGGATCGCCGTAAAGAAATATTATTCTTCCGTGATCGATACTAAAATGAATCCCTTTCTGGCCGATATGCTGCTGGAGAACCTTATCACGAACGCAATCAAGCACAACAATGCAACCGGAACAATTTTCATATCTGTCAAAGGCGACGAGCTCCTGGTTGCCAACTCCGGTGATGCACCACTTCAAGCCACGGAGAAACTCTTCGACAGGTTCGCAAAATCGAATCCAAAATCATCCTCTCTGGGTTTGGGACTTGCCATTGTTAAGGCAATATGTGACACATACATGCTTCCTGTCAGGTATGTATATGAAGAAAGGCTTCACAAGATCTATGTGACGTTTCACGGGTAAATAGCCATTCATTCGAACGTCAGTTACCGTTGAATCAGTGCTTTCGTTACGAACATGCAAGCTTATGCGTGCTTTGATCCTACGACGATGCGAACATTTCTCCACGCTGTATTATTTCGCTTGAATCCTTATTTTTGCCTTCCCATTCGGGGTGTAGCACAGCCCGGCTAGTGCGCTACGTTCGGGACGTAGAGGTCGGAGGTTCGAATCCTCTCACCCCGACAGCTTGATAACCAAGCAAAGTCAAAACCCTCTATCTGCTATGATTTGAGGGTTTTTCATTTTCCAAACTCTCCAAAACATGCACAGGAAACCATACCTGTGGTGAACAATCAGGTGAACAGAGCTAGTCTTGCATTCTGTTCACCAGACTCACTACAAGTATGTGTGCATCAGTAGTTTGCATCAATTCGATTTGGCGGCCTTTAAGTGAGGGAATCACAGTTTTTAACAAACGGTGGTGAACAAAAACAACCAAATCAATGCAAACAACATTTAGCACAACTTTCATCCCGCGATCCTCGCGCGAAGTCGAAGGGCAGGTTCCAATCTATTGCAGGATCACTGTGAACAGCACGAGGGCTGAATTTTCAATCAAGCGAAGCATCGCACTAAGTTCCTGGTTTAGTGGAAAAGCCAAAGGGAACAGCGAAGACTCTCGAAGTCTCAATGCCTATCTCAAGCAAATAGAAGCTACGATATTTGAGCACTATCGGGAGCTAGTACTTCAGAAGAGGCTCTTCAATGCCGAGGATCTGAGAAATATGTATCTGGGAATTAAACCAGATGAACACTCTCTTATGTCTTTAATAAAATACCATAATACGGATTTGAAAGACACGCTGGAATGGGGCACAATGAAAAACTATGAGACTACACAGAAGTACATACAGGCCTTTCTCAAATCAAAAAGACTGAACGACATTTCCTTGGACCATCTCTCGTACAAGTTTGTAGTGGACTTCGAACTCTTCCTTCGCGCCTTCAAACCCGTTGATCATCATTTGCCGATGGGTAATAACACAGTAATGAAGCATATCGAGCGGTTAAAGAAAATGGTTAACATCGCCGTTAAGAATGAGTGGCTCGAGAAAGACCCATTTGTAAAGTTTCAGAAGAAATTCATCAGGAAAGATCGTGGCTTCCTAACTGACAACGAACTGAAAGCGATCGAGAATCTGAAGCCGGAAGTTCCGAGGCTGGAATTGGTGAGGGACTTGTTCGTATTCAGTTGTTACACCGGCCTGCCTTACGCTGAGGTTATGCAGCTAACTGGTGAAAACATAGAGTTGCAAAAAGGAAAGACACATTGGATAAGAATGTCAAGAAAGAAAACAAATGAGCCCGTACGTGTTCCCCTTCTTCCGATACCCTTGAAGATGATTCAGAAATACAAATCCAGTCCAAGGGCTATTATTGCGGGCGGGGTATTTCCCAAAATCTCGAATCAAAAACTCAATGCATATTTAAAGGAGATCGCCGACCTGGCCAACATCAAAAAGACGCTTACCTTTCATTTGGCAAGGCACACGTTTGCAACAACCGTCACGCTTGCCAATGGAGTTCCCATAGAGTCTGTTTCAAAAATGCTCGCGCACACGAGTATCCGGACGACGCAGATTTACGCCAGAGTGATTGAGGAGAAGGTCGCGCTGGATATGAAAGCTCTCAAGAAGGTTCTCGGAAAAAATCAGCGTAGGTGACAAGTTTCTTTTTCATAACCCGGACTACACCAATCAATTATCGGCGAAAGATTAGTAATCCTTTGGTCTCAGAATGACGCCAACTGCAGGCCAAGAAATTTTCCTGTAGCAGCGAATGTAGAACTCCGAGGATCGTTACCGAAAGGCGATAGTTGGTTGTTAGTGGGGATCACTTCGACTTCAACTCCTTCAACCTTTCTTTCATCTGTCTGATCTCGGCTTCCTGGCTCGACCGGATCGACTCACATAATTTCTTTATTTCTGGATCGGTGATATTGGCCTTTTCACACATAAGAATGGCTCCTGCGTGGTGCGGGATCATGGATTTAAGGAATTGTTCATCGCTGACGACGGCTTGCTTTCGGATACCGAAGTAAAATCCGAACAGTGCCACAACGCTGATACCGATTATTATATAGTTTGTCCTTTTGTTCGGGTACATCATGCTCATCAAAGCTATTTCAATCACGACCATGGGTGCTGTCATCAGCCCTGCCATATAGAATTGATTCACGTTGATGAATACGTTCTGCATCCGATCGACCATGGAATACATTAGAATAAACATCGCTACAAATGACGATGCAGCCATGATGGCCAATTTCTTATAGGGCATCTCTTTGTGAGAGGCTCCATGACGGTGAGTTTCGTGTGTTTCCATGCTTAAGAAAGCACAACAGTTATGCCTTGCCTGTCATAGAAAGAAATGGCCTTTTGAGACAATCTAGTGACAAAGATGTGTGGCCCATGTCGCCAAATGAAGTTGAATTGAGAGACATGTAGAATATATTCCACCACGGGAGTTCATCGCATCATTGGACTGTCACAGGCAATTCAATCAGAGTCTTTTCCCACCGTATTGAAATCGTGCCTGTTTTATCCGACGCAGAAGTCACAGTATATTGCAAACGCTCTTGAGATGACGAGCTGACCGTTGGGACGACATTTATCCGAACGACGTCTTGTGTGTCGGTATAGTCATCCGCCAAATGCTGATCCCATTGCTTATTAAGAATCACAGTCCAATCATTTTTTCCAGGGATGGTGAACAGTGCATATTTGCCCGGCGCAACAATTTTATCGCCGATCTTTAGCTCTCTATCGAATTCGATATTGGTCGCACGATGAGCTCCAGTCACCCAGATCTGGTCGTAAGGCACCAACCCACCCCAGATAATCCGGCCGCGCACTGCTGGTGAATAGTAATTGATCGTTATCGGTGCATCGCCGATCGTACCCATTGCCCTGGCTTTGATGCTGCCTTTCACCGTATCAGGTTCTGGTTGATCGGGGATTATCTTAAAATCACTTTGTTCCCTGACAACGATTTGTGAGTTCGAGCTGTCAGTGGGCTGATCCTTTTTATTGTTCGTACATGCAACCACCGAAACGATTGCGATCAAAATGTAAAATTGTTTCATAAGGTTATAGGTTAATAAAAGCGGTCTTGATTGTCTTTTCATTATCGTCAGTCCACGCCACAATAGCGTGATTCCCGGAAATCGCCAACTGAGGAAACCCACTTGACCTCCCTTTAGACGAACTTGCCAGCGTTGCAGAAAATTCTTTGGCACCATCGGACTTAACTTTGGCTATCTTGATTTCAGCGCCTTCCATCCAGGTTACCAGCGCCGTGTTCTCGTCGATCAAATCGATATCGACTCTCCCGATAGAATTGCCTTCGTCTATTCTTATGGCTTTGCCAAATGATTCACCAGCGTTATCAGAGAAAATAATATTCACCTTTGTCGCATCGGATGCAGCCGAAAACCACGCTATTGCTAACGAGTTGTTCTTGCTTGCTGAACGCGGCCCGTTGACGGGGCATCCAGCAATTTTCCAGTTGTCATTGTGTATTGCCTGCGGTTGAGTCCATTCGTCGTTGACAAGCCTCACAATCGACATGTCGCGTATTTCATCGTTAGACCTGTCACGATAAATTACCACAGGGCCGTTCGGCGTAATGGCCGCGCTGGTTTGACAGCAATCGCATGTTTTGTTATCAAGCTCCCATTCCTTGATCTTCTTTCCGGAATAGTCAACGATAGCTGCCCGGAGACTCATCGAACCATGATGCCCTTCGTGATGATCCATTCCCTCCATGCCTTCCATCGCGGTGTTTCGGCCATCGAGCCAGGTTATAAAGAAGTTATCACCGTACGGGAGAAGCGTTGCAAATCCATGTTCTGCCTGCTTCTTATCGTCATTAAGAATATTTGGATCACTCCAAGTCTTTCCGTTGTCAGATGAATATGTAAGCTTGACATCATACGCGTACTTACTGTCGCCGTTCATATCAAGAAAATGGGCGATCATATTTTGTCCTTTCGATGCAAGCATGGGATAGTCGGCCCAGTTCACAAACCATGTTTTACCTTGGGCTATCGTTGTAGGTTCAGTCCAGTTCGTGTTTTCAAATTGCGAGAGTTTCAAGGTCGCTCCAGAATCTGTCTTCTCAACCCAAGAAAGATATATCTTACCATCGTCGTTGAAAAGAAATGGTTCAGCACTCGAGGCACTCGCTGATACCGGTATCAACTCAGGTTTAATTTGGACCGTGTTGTCCTGCCTCGACGTTGTACATGATACAACACTCAACACCACGATCGCGAACACAATATTGCTTCGTCTCATTGTAATATCAGTTTTAGGTTGGTTGATTCACTCCAGTCTCTGGCTCCGGTTTCAGAAAATTTCAGATTCCCATTGGGATCGAATATGTAAGTCATGGGCAGTGCAGGGATTTTTAGTTCTTCCATGTTTTCGAGCCGCACGTAATGGAAATTGAAAGGTCGCCTTTCAGCAAACTCCTTTATCTCCTCAGAGTCTTCATTTGACGCGAAAAGGAATACTACATCTTTATCTTTTAAAGCTTCCTGTGCTTTGTCGATCGTGGGCATCTCCTTGACGCAAGGACCACACCACGTCGCCCAAAAGTTTACAAACACTGTCTTGCCCTTGAAACCTGCCAGGTCGATCTGGTCTCCATTCAGTTCAGTGAGCTTAACTTTTTCAATATCAGCTTTCTTGCAACCGCAAGCGCAAAGGAAAATGCTGAGAATACATAAATAAATGGTGAACTTCATGCGGCATCAATATTTGAGGCCCTTAGCCGGAGGCTGTTGACAATGACGGAAACCGAACTCAGACTCATTGCCAATGCGGCCAACATTGGACTCAGGAGTACCCCGAAAAACGGATACAAAGCCCCAGCTGCGATCGGTATACCTATGACATTGTATATAAAAGCGAAAAAGAGGTTCTGCCGGATGTTGCTCATTACTTTCACACTCAAGTTTCGCGCACGAATGATACCTTTCAGATCTCCTTTCACAAGTGTTAATCCTGCGCTCTGGATGGCTGCATCCGTTCCTGTTCCCATCGCAATTCCAACGTTTGCCTGGGCAAGAGCTGGCGCATCGTTAATGCCGTCGCCAGCCATCGCGACGATCGTGCTTTGGGATTGCAGTTCTTTTACTTTGTTGAGCTTGTCGGCAGGGAGGTAGTCAGCTTCATAACCATCAAGACTTAATTCGTCCGCGACTCGTTTAGCCGTATTCTTATTGTCGCCTGTGAGCATAATTACTTTCAGACCTTGCCGCTGTAGTTGTTCGATAGCGCTCTTGGAATTTCCTTTGATGGGATCAGCTGCCGAGACATACCCTGCAAGCTTTCCATCTACTACGATATTCATGACGGTCTCTCCGCTCGTTTGCCTTTTCTCAATGTCGGCGGCAACGGATGGCTCTGGATTTAATTGAAGGGACCGGATGAGTTTGGTATTGCCGACAGAAACATTTCTGTTTCCAATGACGCCTTTTATTCCGTGTCCTGTGATGGACTC
Organism: Cyclobacteriaceae bacterium; assembly: GCA_044223825.1. Classification (GTDB taxonomy): domain Bacteria; phylum Bacteroidota; class Bacteroidia; order Cytophagales; family Cyclobacteriaceae; genus ELB16-189. The sequence goes on from JBGALO010000001.1 coordinate 140,006, forward strand.
AAACTTCGTTACAGCCTGCAGTTGAATGCCTTTTGCTTTTGCAGCTTGGACAATGGCGCTGGCCAATGGATGCTCGCTGCTTGACTCCAGTGACGCCGTTAAAGTCAACAGCTCATGCTCTGTAAGTGTATTGTCCAATACAGTAAGGTTTTTAAACGCCGGCTTGCCCTCGGTTAAAGTCCCGGTTTTGTCAATTACAAGGACATTGACCTTCTCCATACTTTCTATGACTTTGGCTTCCTTAACAAGCACGCCGGAAGAGGCTCCCTTACCTGTTCCCACCATGATTGACATCGGGGTTGCCAGACCAAGAGCACACGGACAGGCAATAATGAGTACAGTTACAGCATTGGCGAAAGCAAATACATATGCAGGATCCGGACCCCAGATCGCCCAAACCCCGAAAGACAGTATCGCAATAATGACCACAACCGGGACAAAGTATCTTGATATTCTATCGGCAAGGTTTTGGATCGGTGCTTTCGAACGACTTGCTTTGTTCACCATATCGATGATCTGTGATAATAATGTATCAGATCCAATCTTGAGCGCTTTCATCTCAAAGCTGCCGGTACCATTGACAGTTCCACCCGTCACTGAATCACCTTCTGCTTTTTCAACCGGCACCGGTTCCCCCGTAATCATTGACTCGTCCACGGAACTGTTACCTTTCAATACCTGCCCGTCGACGGCAATCTTTTCACCTGGTTTCACTTTGATGATGTCATTCAGTGCAACTTGCTCAAGTGAAACAGTCTGTTCGTGGCCGTCGCGTATGATGGTCACCTCCTGAGGAACGAGGTTCAGCAATGCGCGAATTGCACTGTTGGTTCGCGATCTTGCTTTTAGCTCAAGGACCTGGCCTAACAGGATCAATGAAAGAATGACAGTAGCAGCTTCAAAATAAAGATGCACTGATCCATCCATTTTAAATTCATTGGGGAATATTCCTGGAAAAGCAAGAGCAACGATGCTGAACAGGTAAGCCGCTCCTGCACCCAAAGAAATGAGCGTCCACATATTCGGCGACCACCTGGCAATAGATTGATAGCCTCTCGTGAAGAAATCGCCGCTTGCATAGAAAATCACAGGCGTTGCAAGGGCAAACTGTATCCATCCCAACACCATTGCGGAGGCCATGCCGTGAATTTGAAGTCCTACCATATCTCCCATCGCAATAACGAGAATTGGTATCGTCAATGCGGTTGCGATCCAAAACCTTTTAAGCATTGCCTTGTATGCCACCTCCTCCTCCTGGTCGTCCTTTTGCGCAAGCCTTGGAACGAGATCCATTCCACATATGGGGCAACTGCCCGGTGCGTTCCTGATAATCTCCGGGTGCATTGGGCAAGTATATTCCTTCACTGATGGCTGAGCCTTGACTTCCTTTTCGAGATGCATTCCACACACGGGACAATTCCCTGGCTTTGAATATTTTTTGTCACCCTCGCAGAGCATTGGGCAGTAGTATTGCCCTTCTTCGTCCTTTACCTTCGGCGGTGTCGCATGACTCATTGCTTGTTTATGACCGTGTGAATGGTCGTGTAAAGCATGCGATTGATGCTCATGTCCTCTTTCTTTGACCGGAACCAAATTCATTCCGCATTTGGGACATTTACCTGGCGCATCTTTGATCACCTCGGGATGCATCGGACAAGTATACTTCTGAATCTGTTCCATCATTACTTTGCGTTTTTCCTGATTGAAATTCCTACGAGCTGACCGGCAACAGTAAGTCCCATGATGACGCTGAAAAAGATGATAATCGGAAGTGCTCTTTTCTCTATAACCTGATACATGATTCCATGGATCAGGACAGCGACAAAGAAAAAGTAGTTCCATCGCTGGAGCATTTTCCATCGTTGAGGCTTGAGCCATTGGAGAGAAATATCATTCGACAGGAAAAGCAAAATTGCAAGAAGCACTGCACCAGCCAATCCAATGTAGTTTGCCGCGCCGAAAAGATCCGATCGCAATGTGAATGCGTTATCACCATCCACACTTTTAAAGAAATACAGCCAGATATTCCCCATGTGAACCTGGATACCGACCACCACATGAGCCAATCCAATGATACCACACCATATGCCGATATCACGACGAAGATCCGAGGACACTGGATTATTCCGCCTTTTATAAACATTAAAAGGACCGATAAGAAGTGTCACTGCCAACAGTATGATACTTACATACCCAGTAGCCATGCTCCATAGGTATTTTCTGTCATCCCCGGGAATGAGTTTGACTAATAGAAATAGGCTGGCCGCAGCAGCTGCTGTGATCAATAGATGAGTCTTCAGCCTGATTCCGAACCGCTGTGACATCGTTAACCCTCGTTGATATTAATGAATTGTCTTCTTAACGTAACCACCTTCAGCTTCAAATTGGAGTTTTTTCAAAGAGTTTCCTGTGTCCTTCCGCATTTAAGCATCCGCTGACCCATGTAGGGATTAACAATCTCCTTAGTTTGACTTAACCAGTTTGCACCCTCGTTATTCCGCGCCATTGGGCAAAACTGGTAGTAAAGTTCTGCGTCACTTGCGTGATACGCCTTTACCAGTGAGTACATTGCTTCGCTCAGGGGCGCAAGCTCCAGTCTGGTCTCCTCGATGTCAGCACTCTTTTCAATACCAACAAGCGCCCCGTTGATCTTCGCTTCCTGAGTGTGATAGAAGCTCATCTGTTCTCCAGCGAGTTTGGACATATCGAACTTCTTAACTGTCTCGGAAAGTTTTTTGGCTGCGGCCTTTGCTCCGTCCTGGTTGTCTTCAATCAGGGTCTGGTTCAATGAAAAGTAATCGGTGAGGAAGCCACTGATCTGCGACTTAACCGCCGGATCGACACCATCAAATATTTTGACATCTGTGTTTGCAGTTTCTTCAGCCTTCGCTGCTTGCTCGGCATGGTGTGCATCATGATCTTCAGTAGACTCCTTTTTTTCACCTGAACATGCGCCCAGTATGGCCGCTGTAAAAAGAGCCAGGATACCAACTTTTGATTTTGTTTTCATATAGATTCAATTAAAGTTTATGTTGTTTGATTTATCTCAGTGATGATGTTCTGCCATTGGGTCGATGCCTTTCTTAAGAACCAATTCGCCATATAACAAATAGGCACCGGTTATCACGACATTTTCCCTTTCGCTAACGCCTTCAGTGATCTCGACCTTTTCAAAGTTCTCGATACCGGTTTTTACCATTCGCGGCCTGAAAGCGCCGTCATTTTCAAGTACCCATATGTGGGCTCCTTTCCCGTCACGGATCACAGCGTCGATTGGAAGGGCGACCGCCTGTTTCTCAGAATGCGACAAAACTACAGTGCCAAGCATGCCCGGACGGAACTGACCCGATTCGTTTGAGATAACCGCTCTCAATGTTACGATCTGGCTGCCGTTTCTGTATTGTGGATTCAGAAATGTGACGGTGCCTTTCACGGGTGAGTTCTCGAATCCATCAACACGAACATCTATTACGTCCCCTTTCTTCACCAATTCGATTTCACCGGGATATAAATCCACGTCTACCCAAATCGTGTTCAGTTGTTCAATCCGATAAAGTGAGCCACCCTCATTTACATATTGACCTTCGATGGCGTCAATCCTGCCAACCACTCCTGCGACAGGACTGAGGAAAGAAATAGTTGCGCTTGTCTGCCGAGAAATCCTGAGCTGATTCAGTTGACCCTTCGTCATTCCAAACAAAAGCAGCTTTCGTTCAGCCGCAGACACGAATGTTTTGTAGCGATCCTGTTTGAGCTCTTCCAGCTGCCGGAGCGCAAGCAAGTACTCTTGCTGCAAAGTCAGCAGTTGTTCACTATAGATGTCGTATAGTTTTTGCCCTTTGCTTACGGCTTGTCCGACATCACGGATATATAACTTTTCGATTCTACCTTGCGTACGGCTGCTGATGACTTCCGTTTTGTCTTCATCTACAGCAAGCCTTCCAGTGAGCACGGTACTTTCCCCAAGCGTCTCGCGTCGAGTTAATGTGGTTGTGATATTCGCAAGTTTGATTTGGCTCTCGCTCAGCATAATCGCCTGATCGTTGATACCCGAGCCATTCACCTTCACCAGGTCCATTCCGCATATCGGGCAAGTACCGGGTTTGTCTCGAATGATCTGTGGATGCATGGGACAAGTATATGTCTCAGCGGCAACCTGGGCCTGTTCCTTTTTTTGCGTACAAGCCGTCATCATGATGACGACCAAAAAAGTTATGATGAAGATCTTCATACTAATTCCTCACTTTAATAAAACTCTCGCTATCAACAAGAAATTGGGCGTTGAAGGCCACGCTGTCTGTTAGTTCTAAACCCGACGTCACGTCGATCCAATCATTCGCTTGCATTGTCGTTGTAATCGCCGTTGGGCGGAATACACCACGACGTTTCACAAACGCAATGGTTCTTGTTCCAAGGTCCAGCTTAGCTGCGGCCGGTATCCAGGTTCCCTGACCTGCGGAAACTCTAAACGTTCCTTTTATAAGCTGCCCAACGTGATACCTGTTGTCAGTGTTCGGCAAGTAAACGCGAGCTTTTATGAAGCTTGCACCCTGAGAAAAAAACGGTTGAACAAAATCGACTTTTGTCTGAACGCTCTCTTTATTCTCAACTGAAGATATTTCAATAGGTGTGCCTTTAGTTACCAAGCCTCCGTCGGTTTGATACAGATCGAACTCTGCCCATACCACATCGGAATTAACGACACGAAAAACGGACTCTCCGGACGTGACGTACATTCCTTCGCGTGTTTGCAGCTCGCTATTATTAGTCGAAACCGGCCGTGAACCAGCGCTGGCGGATGACATTGCATCCATACCATTTGCCGACCCGGGTTGTGACGTTGCCTGAATAGTTTCAGAGGTTCCTGGTTGCTGTTCAACTATATAGCCACTAACAGGACTGTAAACAGAGATCGTATTGGTCGTCTCTGTTTGCGCTTTATTAATTTCAGTTTCATTGACACCAAGCAGTCTCAGTTTCTCCCTGGCAGCGTTAATCAATGTGAGATTATCTTTGTCTGACTCCAATAGATAAGCAAGCTCTCTTCGGGCGGTTTCCAACTCCGGACTGTATATCTCCAATATCTTTTGGCCTTTCCTGACAGCCTGAAAATTATAGCGGACAAAAAGTTTCTCAAGGCGTCCGCCGACCCGAATCGGTATCGTGGTCAGGCGTCGCGTGTCATAAGTAATAGATCCATTTGCTGCGACGGATATTTCCATTGTTTTTTGAAGTGGCTGCACTGTCTTAATGGAACTGGTAACAATAGCGTTGGTGGGCTTAAGCAAATAATTCAACTCGGCGGTGATCTTAACTTCTTCACCGGGCTGACCTTTTCGTACCAATTCCATCCCGCACACAGGACAACTCCCCGGATGGTCTTGAATAACAGTGGGGTGCATCGGACAGGTATATTCAACATGCGCTGCGTGCTCGCCTTTTTTATTGCAGGAAACTACTATCAACAGCGCGATGGCAAAAATGGCGTATCTCATCCCCACATTATTTTTCGATTTGTCTTTCATAGTTGACAATTCCCTCGTAATACTTTTGAACCGTATCCAGGTATTGAATTTGTGTCATGTTTAATGTCTCCCACGCATCGATCACAATCGGCAATTCCTCTTTGTTCTCCTCGTAGGAGAGCATGAGCGTTTGATAGTTCTTCCGAAGGGCCGGAATGATTCTTTGTTCGTAGTTATCGATTTGTTTCTTCAAGGAGCTGATCTCCACGGCCATCGAGGCGGTCATACCTTGCGCTTCATTCAAAATTGCAACGCGTTCAATCTTCATGGCATCGATTTCCTTTTCCATGCCCTCGATATTGGATTTATACATTTTGGAGGACCACGGCGCGATAGGTATCGAAACCATTCCCAGAAGCATAAACTGATTGGGCATCTCCTTGCTTCGTGCGAACATGTGATTGAAGCTCAGGTTGAAGTCAGGTTTGGACTGATATTTTTCAAGCGCCTGGTTGAGTCTCATTGACTGAATACTTCTCTCAATCCTCCGCACGTCGCTGCGTCTTTCGGCGATAGAAGCTGTGTCTGTTACTTCGGGTTCGAAACTGGGCACAAGAGTGGTGTCAATGGCAAAACGAGTATCCTTTTGAATATTCATGAGCTGATCGAGCATTATATTCTGCTGAGTGATCTCATTATCATTCATCAGCATCATATTCCTGACTTCCTGAAGCCGCCCTTCGGCCTTATAGATATTACCAAGCTTGCTTTGATTGTAAGGGTAACGCAATTGCGCGACCTTCAACATCAATGCTATCAGCTCTTCATTTTGTCGCAGAACAGTTCCTTTCTTTTCAAGAACAATCCAACGATAATATGCCGTCTTGGCAAGTGCTCTTAGCTCGTTGAATGTATATGTTTCGCTGGCTTGCTCGATTCCGGCCTTCGATTCAAGGAATCCCTGGTTCGCGCGGAGTTTGGCAGGGTTAGTAAATTTTTGTTGAACCGATAGCATGATCTGCCCGCGGTCGCGCGGATCATCTGCTTTGCTGTAAGGCAACATCCACAGGCCGCCACCGGCTTCAGGAGCCATTTGACTCTTTGCACCTTTGGCATATGAGGTCATCGCCTCACTCCGCGATCTGTACGTCTGCAGCATCGGGTTGTTGCGTTTTACAACCGAAAGGACGCTGTCGAGTGTGAGCGACGTCTGCGCATCTGCTCCGAAAGCGATTCCCATCGCTACTATGGCGGATAATATCTTAGTGCTTGACATCATGGATCTCCAGTTTTCCGAATTTTCTGAGTTCATATTCCTTCGTCAGTAAAAAGATTAAAGGGGTAACGAGTAATATATGCGTTGAAGAGGTGAGTACACCTCCGATCATTGGCAGAACGATCGGTTTCATTACGTCGCTGCCCACACCCGTGGACCATAGCACAGGGATCAAACCGAACAAGGCAACACACACCGTCATCAGCTTTGGCCGAAGCCTTTTCGCTGCGCCGTGAATAACATATTCCCTTAAGTCTTCTTTGGTAATGGTCTGACTTGAATTGCCTTTCAAAGCGACAAGTTGCTGCATCGCATCATTGAGATAGATGACCATTACTACTCCTGTCTCGACTGCAATACCGAAGAGCGCGATGAAGCCGACCGCCACCGCGACCGATAAGTGAACTCCATAGAAGTAGATAATGTATGCTCCTCCGATAAGGGCAAAGGGCACTGTGATAAGACTGAGGAAAGCTTCTCTTATTGATTTGAACGCCAAGTATAACGACAGAAAAATGATCAGGAGTACGATTGGGGCAATTATGGCCAACGTTCTTTTTCCACGGATGAGATTTTCATACTGGCCGCTCCATTCGATAAAGTACCCGTCGGGCAGATGGCCAAGCTTGGAGTTAACTTTTTCTATTGCTTGCTCAACGGTGCTGCCCAAATCTCTTTCACGGACGTTGAAAAGAACCGCCCCTCTTAACATCGCGTTATCAGATTGGATCATCGGTGGGCCGTCTTCAAACTTCACTTCGGCAACGGACGAAAGAGGTATCACTCCAAGCGTTGGTGTCTTGATCGGAATTCGCTTAATGCGTTCGATGCTGTTTCGATAGTCCTGCGGCAAGCGAACATTGATCGAGAACCGTTGGCGTCCTTCTATTGTGGTGGCCAATGGTGTTCCCCCGATTGCCGTCTCAACGATCATGTTGACATCCTGAATTCCTAGTCCGTATCGGCCGATTTGATCCCGTTGTATATCAATTACCAGGTACTTTCCCCCGGTGATCGGCTCAACATATAAGTCCTTTACCCCGGGCACATCCTCCAGCAATTTTTTTACCCGCTGTGATACCAGGTAGATCGAATCAAGATTCTGACCGTGAACTTTAACACCGACGTCAGTACGAATGCCCGTGGCAAGCATGTTGATCCTGTTGATAATTGGCTGCGTCCAACCATTTACCACGCCAGGGATCTGAAGCTTTGCATCCAACTCATTGACAATATCAGCTTTCGTTTTTCCGGCCCTCCATTCTGACTTGGGCTTGAGCATGATGATCGTTTCAATCATGCTGATCGGTGCGTTGTCAGTAGCCGTACTCGCCCGCCCGGCTTTTCCCAATACCTGGTCGACTTCCGGAACCGACTTGATGATCTTGTCCTGCACCTGGAGGATGCGCTTGATCTCTGAGTTCGACACATCCGGCAGCGTCACGGGCATGAACAGTATGGACTGCTCATCGAGTGGAGGCATGAATTCGCTGCCCAGGCTTATCAACAACGGAACACTAATGGCCAGAGCGATGATGTTCACTCCAATCGTGGTCTTTCTCCATTTTAAGCAAGTCCGAATGATGGGCTCATAAATATTTTCAAGCACCATTGTGAGCGGATTACTTTTTTCATTCTTGAACTTGCCGCGCATGAATAGTGAGAGCATCACCGGTGCCAGCGTGATGACCAGTATGGCGTCGACGATCAAAATGAAAGTCTTTGTGTAAGCAAGGGGATGAAACAACTTGCCCTCCTGTCCGGTGAGCATGAACACAGGCAGGAATGAAGTGATGATAATCACAGTCGAATAGAACACGCCTCTTGACACCTGCTTGCTCGACTTTTCAATAATGGACTCGCGCTCTTCGCGCGGTATATCGACGTAGTCTTTTGTTCTCTTTGTCATCACTAGTCGTTTAATTGTTTGTTCAACTGCTCCTGCCTTAATGCAAGGTTCCGGTAGGAGTTTTCTGCCATGATAATTCCGTTGTCCACAATCACTCCGATGGCAAGAGCAATTCCAGTCAATGACATAATATTGGAACTGATCCCGAACGCGTTTAGTAAAATAAAGCTGGTTGCAATCGTGATCGGTATCTGGATGATAATGCTGATCGCGCTCCTCCAATGGAACAAGAACAGTATGACTACCAGGGATACGACGATCATTTCTTCGATGAGCGTCCTTTTGATGGATGAAACAGATTCTTCTATAAGGCCGCTGCGGTCATAAACAATATTGAATTTCATTCCCTCGGGAAGCCCTTTGGAAACTTCGGTCATCTTTGCTTTCACAGCGTTGATCACTTCGTCTGCGTTTTCTTTGTATCGCATGACGATGATGCCACCCACGGTCTCGCCTTCTCCGTTCAGATCAAATATTCCTAGCCTGGCCTCACCAGTCATTTGTACCACGCCTATATCTTTCACCCGGACAGGTGTGGCATTTTCGCTCTTCACTGAAATTGACTCGATGTCCTGAATCGACTGCAGATAGCCGGTGGTCTTAATGATGTAGCCTACGTCGCTGAGTTCAAATTTTCTACCCCCTGCTTCATTGTTGTTATTACGAATCGCTTGCATGACTTCCGGAATAGACAAATTGAAATAGGTGAGCTTGTTCGGATCGACAGTCACCTGGTATTGTCTTTCAAAGCCCCCGAACGAAGCGATCTCGCTTACACCCGGGACATTTTGAAGAGCAAACTTTACATACCAATCCTGAATCGCCCGTTGCTGACCAAGATCCATTTCAGGCGCGTCAAGCGTGTACCACAGAATATGGCCAACACCGGTTCCGTCAGGGCCAAGGGTGGGTGTAACGCCCAGAGGAAGGGTACCGCTTGCAGAATTGAGTCTTTCAAGAACGCGTTGTCTCGCCCAATAAACCTCAACATCATCATTGAAGATGACATAAATGAAGCTCATGCCGAACATGGAGGCGCCACGAACATACTTCACGCTCGGTAAACCTTGAAGATTCGTCAGGAGCGGATATGTGATTTGATCCTCGATGATCTGCGGACTACGACCCATCCACTCTGTGAAGACGATCACCTGATTTTCCGATAAGTCCGGTATGGCGTCGATTTTGTTTGTCTGCACGGAATAGATTCCAAATGCAAACAGTCCTGCCGCGATCAACAGTACGAAAAACTTATTACGTAGCGATATAGATATTAAATTCTGAATCATAGCTTAAATGAAATTGAATGTTGAGCGATGATGCTCACAAGCAAAAAGGAAAGTGCCGATCAGTCAATGAATGACTGGCCGTTTCTTTCGACAGCTATGAAATCAAATAAGGAAGGACTGGAGCGCAACCGTCAAGTCACAAGATCGCAACGGTGGATCGTAATTGTAGTATTTAGGTGATGTGACAGTGCTAGCTGAAATGACTTCGGCCAGAATAACCGCAGGTTGAACATCGAAAGCTGCAGAGGTGGCAAGGTCAATTTGAACTGGATTCGCCTGAAACTCATCTGAATCGTGGACGATGGTTTCGTCCTGGCAGCAGGGCAATGTCTCATGACGATGACAAGGCGGAAGTTTCTTCTCCTTTTCACAGCCGTCGGCCTTACCGAATAGCGCTATGTTCTGGATCTCGCCTGAACAAATGTGCAGACCGATCATGAAACTGCTGCTGGAGTACATCACCAGGAAAGCAAAGATCATCGATATGGTTGGTCTCAGACGGTTCATTTGACAATTCAAATCTAACGCATTTTTATCAGAACGGGTTTATTCGAAGGTCGAAACCCTGAAAATGACCTTGGAATGCCGATTTCTATTTCGTGGTAAGCTCATATATCTACTGATGATAACCGAGCAACAATGCGCCGGACATGGCAACCATCAGCATATCCTCAACTATAGTGACAGTACTCATTGGCAAATTGAACACGGCCCCAAGGCAGGCACAGCGTATCTTTTGTTTATTGAGTACGCTCTGAATTACTCCGATACTGCTGAAGCCCATAACGATTAATGTCGACCAGTTCGTAAAAGTTGGATTGAATCTGGTTAGAAAAGAGAGGCCAAGACCCAGTTCGAGAAATGGATACATATAGCCATATGCAGGAACCCGTTTAGCAAGGACGTCATACATCGCGTAACTGGACGCAAAGGCTTTCAGATCAAGGAGCTTAAAGAATGAGAACACGAGGAAAAAACCGGCCATGAAGTTATTCATCGCGGAGCCCGCATTGCTACCAGCGGTTAGAATAGAAACTCCGGCAATGAATGCAGCGATGATAAGCAGCGGCTTGTACGTTGCCAGCCATGATTTATCCGAAGTCATTTCTTGAGCATGAGCATGATGTGAGTGGTCCTCTGCATCTACACTGATCCTGTACTTGGCGTCCTTGCCAATAGCTTCCTGGAGCTCTTCAACACTCAGGTGCTTCTGCATTGTAATGGTTGACTTTTGGTTCTGAAGTTTTACATCTGCTACAAGAATATCCGGGTGCATCAAAAGCTTGCTCTTTACTTTAGCCACGCACCCATCGCATGTTATTCCCTTAATTGTATACGAATGAGTCATAAGATTAATTTGTTTGAATTCGTATGTAAAGTAACGCAGGCGGCGGAGTCCGGTCTTTACAGAATTTTGGGAAAGAATTACAACTTACCTGTCAGTGATGGCCAAGGCTGATACCAAAAAGATGGAGGATAACGACGCAGATAAAGAGGAAGATCAGACACAGAATGACATAAAACCCGAGTGACTGCCTGCGTGCAGCTGAAATAACTTTTTGACTGGCGTCAAACTGGATTCGGCCGAAAGGCTTGTAGACCGACAGCGCCATTGCGATCAAGAGCACGAAAATAGCTACGCTTGCATCGGCGATAAGCTGAATTCTGAGTCCCTGCAATTCTCCAGTGTCGAAACTTCGCTGAGAAGCGACCGACGCCATATGGGCGACTGGTTGCATGTGAAGCATTAAAAGAAACGTTGCCACAACCGTTAAAATTAGTTTTATCAGGATCCAATAATGACGGAATAGGCCCCATGGCGTAGTAACTGACTGAATTATCCCGGTCAGCAGTGAACTGATGCAGAAAGGTATAATCACAAACCATGCGACCAATTCCATTCCGATATACATTGACCTGACAAGCTGAGGGTCTTGTCCGATCAGTCCTGCTATCGCAAGTCCGAGGAAGGAGACGATGGCGCCGATCCATCCGGCAGAAAATGTGATGTGTGCGGTGAGGTTGAGTTTGGAGGCGACTGGGCTGAGGGTCATAAAACGGAATCTGTTTAGGGAAATAACGAAAGGCGCCTCAAACCCGACTTACATAATTTTGGGAAAAAGTTACACCTGGTCGAGCGGCCTTCTTTTCATCGCGCCGATCCTTTTGAAATGGCTCGGCGTTAGGCCCGTGATCTTTTTGAATTGATTTGAAAGGTGCTGGACACTGCTATAGTTAAGCCGATCGGCGATTTGAGCCAATGTGTACTCATTGTATACCAGCAGTTCCTTCACCAGCTCGATCTTCTGATTGATCAGATATTGCTCGATAGTAGTTCCTTCTACGCTGGAGAAGAGGTTGCTCAGGGAGGCATAGTCCTTGTGGACAGCTTCGGACAGGTGAACTGAAAACTTGATTTTTTTATTGTGATTTTCTGTGTTCCGCGCCCACTCAATAATGATTTTTTTGACCTGATTGACTTCCCTTGCCGATTTATCTTCGATAAGTTCAAAACCGAGTGCATCAATACCATCCCTGAATTGAAGCATTGAGCTTTCAGCGGGACGACACGGCAACTCAATTTCTCCGAGCTCCAGCGACTTGTATTCAATTCCCGCCTTTTCCAATTCATTCCTTACTGCGGTTTTGCAGCGGTCGCAAACCATATTTTTCACATAGATTTTCATGTCGCACATTAAAGGTAATAACTAAGCGCCAGAGTCTTTCCGGGCTGTTAATTCATAGTCGCAAATTTGAGACGGTCTTCTTAAATAGATCAATTCTTTTGGCGCACTTCAACAAGTATATCCTTGATAATTCGCTGACATCGTTTCCTCCGAACTGTTCCCTTGGGCGGAGGTTCCTCACATTGCATGATTTTAGTGACGCCAAACAATCCTTGGCCGGCGAAATTATTTTCAGGGGATGACCGCAGTCTCGGTGGATTACCCTGGAAATACTCACTTGTGAGTATTGAAATTTGAGGACCTTCCGTCTCAGATTTGTGTCAGGCAAACAAACCATACCGATGAAAAATTCCCTATTGGGTTTCATGATCCTCCTTACAGGATCAACCCTTGCACAAAACAATGTCATACTTTATCAGAATCAAGGGGTGTCATTTTCCTATGATTACACCTATGAGACGTCCGGTACGAACCGGGACAATCAGCAGGTTAAGTCGTGGCTTGTGACCGTGAAGGTTGTGAACAATTCTGGTCGTAACATCAACCTGCCAGATTATCCGAAGGCATTCTGGAACAGTGTGATGCCGTGGCCAAATGGCTGGGTGCCTTCAGATAATTTTAATCTGAACAGCGGACGCCTGGGCAACGGGTCATCATTTTCAAAACAAGGACGAGTTTTTACTTGGGGAAATGTCGCCGCGCTTGGACCACCAAAATGGAGTTTCGCCGGATTCTCCTTCGTTGACTGATTATCTGAGATCTGACGAATTAACCCGATCGACAACACACTTCAAGTTGCCTATCTTACTCTAAGTTTGAGCGTTTAGGAAGGCTCATGTTGAATCATTATTTAAATCGCTCGGGATCGACAGCGTTGGAACGGACTGGCTATAAATGTTCCTTCATTTTCCTAAATGATAATTTAGATGCATTCTCGCTGGAAACCTGTTATCTTAATGATGGTTTCTCCATAGCCTTCCGGTAAAAAAAATCCTATACCCGCCGTGAAAAATTTTGAATATGGTCCGTTTGGGACAAGTTCAATCATCGTCCCCTTTAAATGCGCATCCTGCGGCAATGCTATCGAGTGCGAACTCAGTGTGCCGCAGCCAAACTACGCTGCGGACACGGCACATGACAGCACAAACGAAGAAGAGGATTCAGTTATATGTGATGAGTGTGAAGCGCAATATGACATCACCATCTATGCCAGCTATGCAGGTGGCGATGGGCAAATCACAGGGCTCTCTCCCGATTATGAAATTGACGTGGAGGAAGTTCCTGAGCCCTATTACGAAGAGCAGTTCGATGCCATTTCAAGCAACACGTCTTTCTTTTCAACGTTCACCTCGGAACTGGACAACCTACGCGCACTCAACCAAATACAACTGCCAAATCCCGCAACTGACAAAACACTCAGACGCGGTGAGTATACTGGAGCGTTTGAGAACGAACTGCGCTTGCAGGGCTGAAAATCATTGTTCTTGCGTTCCCTGATCGGCACTTCGTTGCTTCTGATCCAGACCGAGCAAATAAAAAAGCTGGTTCAAGGCCTCGATCCTGTTCTTATGAGACCTTTCATACACGTCGCCATATTCACCGAAGTCAGCCATCAGGCTGATCGACTCGTGAATCAGCATCCCCAGGTGGAGCAGTATGCAGGCTGAGTCGTAATACAACTTTTTATTCAGCATCTCAGGATCTGCACGGTTAAACTCGGGATCGAAAACGGCAACATTGTATGTCGCCCCGTACAATGAGCCGTGAAGGGCTTCCGAAGCATCTGAATAGTAGCGATTCTTACAGATGGTGAAGAAAATATCCAGCATTTTTCCCGACGCCGTAATCACGTCGATGCGTTTGTCAAGAGAGCGCGTCGTCCAATTCATTCGACTTTGTGTCGCTGAAAACACCTTGAGCGCTTCTTCAAAAACCGGAATGCTTCTTAACTTTTGTTGCTTCTCTTTTTTGGCATCGGTAGCGTCCAGAATATTTCCACCCAGAGTATCTTCTATCATTGGCAGTCCAATATTATGGTAGTATCTGTAAGCGGGATGAAGCTCAAACCTTCTGAATTCCTCTGCGTCGCACACGCAGACATAACAGAAGTTGGTGACCTTCTCCATGAACGCGCGCGCCAGCATGGCCACTTCCCCGGAGAACATCGTGACTTCGCCCGCCAAAACGAAAAGCGCTGTGCCCGTCTGACCCGCGCTCACAAGTAAGACCGAAGCCTTGCCCATCCGTCCCTCATCGATCTTGGGGATCGCTTCTTTCAAGAGAGCCAACTCGCCCGCAAAAAACTGCCGGGCTTTTTTATGATGATCGACCAGGTCGGACAATAGGTGCTTTGCCTTCACGTTCGTGGGGGTTTGGTTATTCAGGTAGTTGTTGCTGCTCGTTACATAACTTATGCTTATCTTTTCTTAGGTCTGACAAAATCATAGCCGACAGAGATATTCAAATAGTCGGTGTAAATAGAAATGGAAGTCGGATCGGTGCTCTTTCCGACCGTAAGAGAATTGGCCCAGTCGAACATCTCCGCGAATCCACGCGTGTAGCGGGCCGATATGTTCAAGCCGTTCTTGAATCCGTATTCCAGGCCCACATTGATTCCGTAGTCGAACTTTTGCATGTAGTTGGATTGCCTCTGAAAGTTTCTTCCGCTGCCGAAAATGCTGTGATCGTTCTCGAACTGGCCCGCGTCGTCCTTCCTTCGAATCCTTGCATCGACAAGCACGCTCAGGTAAGGTCCTGCGTACGCTCTGAATCCGCGATAATTCCAGCAGGCGCTGATCGGAAACAAATCCATGCACCACCATTTCAGGTCGGTCTTGTATTGTCCGTTAACTGAATCTTTCAATGCGATACCCGCAGCCTTTTGTGTCGCCATTAGTTCATGCTTGAGCCAAAACCGTTCGCTGATCATCGAGTTGAGCGTCACCCCGAATTGCAATCCCGGCATACTCGTGGATGTTCCGTCCGAAGACAACCTTCCGAGGTCATCGCCGCGCAAATGTGCTTGCGTCAACCCGAACTTCACGCCCCAGGTGACACCGCCGTTGATTTCCAGCAATGAATCCGGAGTTTGCGCTCCTGCGATCAAGGTGGAGAAAGTGCCTATTATAAAAATTATGTATTTCATGTTGAGATCTTTCGTTGTTTCTAAAAGTCGATGTCCCATATGCCCGCCGCGCGCTCCAGGTCGACAAGGGCTGACGCGTAGTTGTAAATCGTCGTGTAATATTTTTCCAGCAGCTCGTTGTAGGTGCGCTGTGCATTGAGCAACTCCAGGATCGTCGATGCGCCGCGCTGGTAACTGTACATCTTTCCGTCGCGCACCTTCCTTGCTTCATCAAGCAGGCCCTTGTTGAACTCTTGTACCCGCTTCCTGGTCATCACATACTGCTGATAGTTCTTGGTGACTTCGATCTCGATCTGAACTTCCGCTTGCCTGTAAAGCAAGTTCGCCTGAAGGCTCGTGTAATGGGCGGCCTTGAGTTCGCCCGCGTACTTATTCGAAAACCTTAACGGAAATGCAACTCCAGCCGAGACCTGCGAGAATGAAGGCGTCGGAGCAACGATGTTGTAGTCGTAGGAAGCGTAGCCCACTCTCAGGTTCACTTCCAAATGTCCGACGCGATTCGCCTTGGCGAGTCGAACCATTTTTTCCGCCACGTCCTTGTTCTGCGAGGCAGCCAATAAATCGGCTCGATTGTTCTGTGCCTCCGTAATCAAGGCCTTGAGATTAACCTCACGATCGAATCTTGTGAAGTCGCCAGCAGGGAGATACACTGTGTCAAGTTTTGCCTGGCTCATCGCCAGCCCGATGTCAAGCAAACTCGTTCTCCATTCGGCCAGCGACTCATAGGCCTCATTCAGCATCGACCCTGCCTCGATCTTGGATTGATGCCAGTCCATCTCCGTGATCGTTCCCTTCTGATAACGAAGGCTGTCGACTCCTGACATTTGATTCAGCAATCGGTAGGAACTCGAATGAACGCCGAAGATGAATCGGTTCCTTAGTGCAGTGAGATAGGTCAGCGTTGCTTCCGCCTTAAGGTTGCGCAGATAATCCTGAAAAATGTAAACACTCATCGTATTCTCACTCTTCGCTACATCAATCCGCGCCTTACGCACACCGCCCAGTTCAATAACGCGTGCAAGGCTGCTGTTGAATCCGTAACCCATGCCCATGCGGTTCATCCCGTTGTCGAACCAGCCCACGCCGAGTTCGGGGTCCGGAAATATCCTGGCCAGTTCAATGTTCGCCTGTGCAATGTCAAGATTTAATCTCTGCGCTGCCGATTCAAGATTATTTCTTCCCACCAGTAGTAAATAGTGCCGGTAGTCGATTGGAATCTTATTGAACGTCGAATCCAGCACCGTTTGCGAGAGTGCAGCCGATGCGAAGGTCACAAGCATCGACAGCGTCAAGATTGTCCTCCTTATGTTACTTATGTTTTTAATCGTATTCATAAACCTTCTCATGCGATCATGCCCAAAATCAAAAACACCAGAAAGCCCAGGAAGAAAGCCGACGTATGCCACACCGTTTCTTCTTCTTCGTGCGCCTCGATGAGAAGTTCTTCCGTCACAAGGAACAACAGCGCGGACAAACCGAAGGAGAGCACTACTTCCATCGCGCTGTCGGAAAGATTGTGAAGCAGGAACGCACCACCGGCCGCGCTCACAAAAAATATTAAGGCCAATGTAAGCGTGACCGCCATCGACCGGCGGGGCGTAAATCGCGCTCCGCCTAATTCGGTGGTGACCGCCATGCCGAGCGAGAGCAATTCAATGGAAAGCGCGACGGCCAGCAGCACACCTTCAGTACTTCCTGCAGAAAAACCGATGCCGAGCAACAACCCGTCTATAAGAATGTCAATGCCGATTCCCAGTAACAATCCCATCGGAAGTTTGCCGGTGACTTCGGCAGATGGTTCCTGTTTCTCTTTCGCTTCGGCGAAGTGTTTGACCAGCAGCATCGTAACAAGCCCGAGCGTGAAACCGACGATTACTTGCAAAGGCTTGTGTTCTTTGACGACGTCGGGCAGCAACTCTACCGTTACCACGGAGAACACCACGCCGGCGGCAAAGTGCAGGATGAAACTCCTTGCGTTGCCGCTGGGTCGCCTGAAGATTGCAATCGAACTACCGGCTATCATCGTCAATACAGGCATTGCCGAGAAGAGCAGGATTTTTTGAAATAATGGAGTCATAGGCGGATTGGATTTAGGTTGTATTATTTTCTTATCGCATGATGATTTTTCTTGAGATGAAACTTCGGCCATTTCCGAAACGGAGAATATAGATTCCAGGCGCCAGCAGCGAAGTGCTTAGGTTATTGCGTCCGGGAAAGATGCCGATGCCCGATTGAACAACTTGTCCGAGCGTGTTATAGATATCGAGCGTGATGGGCAGGTTCGATTCGATCGTGAATCCTTCCGAAGTCGAAGCAGGGTTCGGCCATACCTGCAGCAGCAGGTCGTCGAACTTCAGATCTTTTTCTTCGTTGCGCAGAACGTGCAGTCCGCCTTTGACATTGCCGGTGACGATGGCGGGTCTTGTCGAGTTGAAGAGTTTTGCCGTTGTTGGAAAACCGCGTCCTAATGAAGTTTGCGTATACCGTTCGATGAGCGGATTGTAGATAAGTTCTTCGACCGCGGATCGATTTTCATTTTCATGATAGTTCGGAATAATGCACAAGTTCCCGTACTGATCGGACAGCACCATGTCTTGCGTTCCGTCGTTGTCGAGGTCAGCCGTACAAATCGCCGTCGTTCTTATTCCCGTGCTTGCGCCGTATCCGAGAAAAGCAGGGTCCTGCATTGAAAACGAAGGAAACCCGCGCGGCCCTGTGTTGCGCCAGAACTCGAGCGAGCCGACAGTCCTGATCACGATCACGTCGATCCTCCCATCGTGGTCCGCGTCCGTGAAATGAAAGTTATCCTGAAACGTTATCGGCACGTTGATTCGCTGCAGGTCGGCGATGTCGTACCGTTGCGATCCTTCATGTCCTTTGAGATAAAACAGTTCTGTCGTGCCTTTCGCATTCGAACCCATGAAACACATATCGGATATTCCGTCGGCGTTCACATCGGAAAACTGAATGCGCACGTTGTTCAATCCCAGCGAGCGGAACGAGATGAAGTCGTCGGTTTGAAATTTGAAAGCAGGCTCTATGCTGCTGCCCGTGTTTTCATAAAACGTGATCGAGCCCGAGGAAGTGGAATCCGAATTTTCGGAAATAAACAAGTCAAGATCGGAGTCGCCGTCTATGTCGATGAACGCCGGCACCGAGTTGTCACCCACGTCGATCATCCTGTCTTGTAAAAAATCTTTCTTGACGAACCTGAAATCCGGCACCCTCGCAGTTCCGGTGTTTTTGTAAAACCACGTCGAAGCCTTCAGATCCTGATTGAGTAAATCCTTACGATAAATATTCGGCGTGGCCACAAGATCTTTAAGGCCGTCCATGTCGAGGTCTTCGTGAAAGGCGGCAGGAAAAATATTGATCGCCACCGGTCGCGAAGGCGGATATGGAAAATTGGAGGTCACGACGGGATTTGTAATAGTGCCGTTGTTCACAAGCGCATAAAGACCCGGACATTCGGCTTCAGAAAACAGCAATTCATGATCACCATCGTCGTCGGTATCGATGGCAAGCAACGCTTTTCCTCCGCCGTGCTGAACACGGCCTCCCGTGAATGTGCATTCCCTGTCGCCGTATGCGAAGCGCTCGCATTTGCATTGCGTGAATCCGCCCCAAGTGTTGGTCTGCCGTTCGAAGTCGAGCGAATCGCAAACACCGTATCGCTCGCGACTAAGATTCTTGTGATACTCTACACTGCCGTTGCCCGTAAATCTCACATTGAAAATATCCAGGTCTCCGTCGTTGTCTGCATCGACGATCGTGGGCAGATCATCATACTGCAATTGCAAATTCGTTTTCACGACGAACCCCTTTGTAAGAAGTATATCTGTCCTGATTCCGTTCTCACTATAGAACATGAATCGCTTCCATGCAGGCTTTCCGCCGGGTGCCGTCACATTGCGATAAACCTTGACGCCGAGGTTATCGCCGGTGAAAATGTCCTTCTTTCCGTCACAGTTGAAATCCTTCAGCAATACCCAGTTGGTGACGTCTTCAGGAAAAAGAATCTCAAACTGCGGGGAGTACTTCCACTGACCTGCGACATTGAGAAAGGTCGTGATTCTGTTCACCATTCGGTCGAAGAGCACAAGATCCTCCTTGCCGTCCCCGTTTAAGTCCATGGTGTTGAACTGTGTCGCGTTCAGCCCGCCGGCCCATGCGTTGGAAAGCAATGTCCCTTTCGGACCGCTTACCGGAATAGATTGATCGATCTCATAACTGAATTGCGCAAAACAAATTCCTTGTAAGCCGACCAGCAGCGAGAGCAAAAGCGCTCGCAAGGGCGCGAGAGTCCTGTCTTTTGCTCGGGAATTATGCCGGTCGCGATACTTCATTGCATGCTCTCACTCTTCATCAGGGTCGCATTCTTCGTGATTGTCGATCGCGTAGTGATTCATATACTTCTGAATGATGGGAACGACCATGATCGCTACCAGCGAAAGGAAGATGATGCCGCTGTACAACGCATACACGCCTGCGAATATCTTTCCGACGGCAGTCGTCGGTTCATCCACCGGACCCATGCCTGTGAGCAGCATCGCTGCATTCAGGAAGGAATCTTCCCAATTCATATCGGCGAAGAATTGGAACCCGCCCATGCCGATGCCCAGGGAAATGAACATAAGGGAGAGACCGACGATGATGCCGCGCTTGATCTTCGGCGGCTTTGGAATCTGTTGAACGTTCTGCTCCATAGGTTGTGTTGGTTTAGGTTATTTATCGAATGACATCTTTTGAATCCTTACCGCGTTGAGTATGGCCAGCAATGCCACGCCGACGTCTGCGAACACGGCCTCCCACATGGTTGCAAGTCCGCCCGCGCCGAGTACCAGTACCACTGCCTTTACTGCGAATGCCAGCGAGATATTCTGCCACACCACCTGCTTGGTCTTTTTTCCGATCTTGATCGCCAATGGAATTTTCGAAGGCCTGTCGTCCTGGATCACCACGTCGGCAGTCTCTATTGTAGCGTCGCTGCCGAGTCCGCCCATCGCAATACCCGCATCGCTCAATGCCACGACCGGCGCATCATTTACTCCATCGCCCGTGAAAGCAACCGACTCACCCTTCGATTTGATCTCTTTTACTTTGTTGACTTTGTCTTCGGGCAAAAGATCTCCATACGCGTTATCGATGCCGAGCTTGTCGGCAACGAACTTGACAACCGCGCTCTTGTCCCCGCTCAGCATCGTGGTCTTCACGTTCATGGCATGCAGTTCTTTGATCGCCTCGACGGAGTCTTCTTTGATCTGATCGGCAATCGTGATGTAGCCGGCGAACTTGCCGTCGACGGCAACAGCGATCGTTGTGTACACGATCTCTCCCGTGTTCACTTCATACTTAATGGAAAACTTGTCCATCAATTTGAAGTTGCCGGCCAGAATATCTTTTCCGTTCGCCTTCGCCTTCAATCCATGGCCTGCTATTTCTTCAACGTTGTCCAGCGTCACCGACGAGTCAACCGGCCCTACGTATTCATGAATTGCCGTCGCTACCGGGTGACTGCTTTTGCTTTCCAGTGCATTCACAAGCTTGAGCACTTCCCCGCGGTTCATGCCGTTGCCCATCACCACATCCTGTACCTTGAAGACTCCTTGTGTGAGTGTTCCGGTTTTGTCCATCACCACGTTCTTCACGCCGGCCATCACGTCAAGGAAGTTGCTTCCCTTGAAGAGAATTCCTTTTTTGGAAGCCGCGCCGATCCCGCCGAAGTAGCCGAGAGGAATGGAGATCACCAGTGCGCAGGGACATGATATAACAAGGAAGATCAGTGCGCGATACAGCCAGTCGCGGAATACAAAATCCTGAACGGTGAAGTACGGAACGACGATGATGAGCACCGCCAGAAATACCACGGCGGGTGTATAGTACTTGGCAAACTTGCGGATGAAGAGTTCAGTCTCCGCCTTCTGCGAGGTGGCGTTTTGCACCAGATCCAGGATCTTTGAAAGCTTGCTGTCTTTGTATGCAGCAGTGACCTTCACCTGCGATAATGTGTTCAGGTTGATCATACCCGCCAGTACCGGATCGTTCTTCACCTTCGTGTCCGGTTTGCTTTCTCCGGTGAGCGCCGCAGTATTGAATGAGCCTTTGTCCGATAATAGCACGCCATCCAGGCCGAGCTTTTCTCCCGGCTTGAGTTGAACGACAGTGTCCACGCCGACCGTCTCAGCTTTAACCGTTTTGAATTGTCCCTTATCAAGTATGGTGACCGTATCAGGTCGCTGGTCAAGCAGGCTTTTGATGTTTGACTTCGCTCTTCTTACGGCAATTGTTTGAAAAACTTCACCGACGGCATAGAAGAGCATCACTGCCACGCCCTCCGGATATTCATTGATCGCAAACGCGCCGATCGTGGCGATGCTCATCAGGAGGAACTCAGTGAACACTTCACCTTCACCCATTGCCTTTACGGCATCTTTCAATACCGGGAAACCGACCGGCACATAGGCCACAACGTACCAGGCGATACGAACCCAGCCGGTGAAGAAAGGCGCTTTGAAAATATTATCGAGCGCAATGGCGGCAAGCAGGAGAACGAAGCTGATCGCCGGCGGAAGGAAAAGCTGGAACGTCGTCCCTTCTTTTTCTTCCAGCTCGTGATCGTGTCCTTCATGGGCCTTGTCGGCCTTGACGTTTATCTTTTCTTCCTGCGTACAGCAGGTTTGCTCGCCTTTCGCGTTGTAGGTATGAACGTGATTGGGATTCTTCATCTGTCCGTTGTTTCGATTGGTCATGGTTGAAAATTTTTAGCGTTTAGGATCGAGTACTATTCTTCCTCTTCACTGTTCTTCATTTTTGATAACAGATCGTAGGCGCCCTTGACGACGATCTTTCCCGACACCGCGGCCGCATCGGCAGGCAAAGTCACTTCCGTAAATCCGGATTCCGATACGCCGGTGCTTACCTCGACGAGCTTGAAATCATAAACCTTCTCGCTGTTTGCGGAAGATTTTTCCGGAGACATGATGAAAATGTAATTCTTGCCTTCGAAGTTGACGATCGCGTCCTCAGGCAACGCCTGTACCTTCGTTCCGCCTGTTTCAATGACTGCCTTGAGATAGGTTCCCGGAATCAGGTTGTGATCTTCCGTGCTCAGGTGGCCGTGTACCTGGACCGTGCGGTCTTTGCCGATCTCCCTGCCGATCAGATGGATCGCGGCCGTTCTCTCCTTGGTTTCGTTGGCCAGGGTGAACCGGATGGTCTGACCGAGTTGGAGTTTGGGAATGTCTTTTTCGAATACAAGTATATCGGCGTGCATGTGTTCGGTGTCCGCGATGCGAAACATCACGTCCGCCGGTGTTACGAAGGCGCCGATGTTCACGTTGACCTCCGTTACATAACCGTTGATGGGCGAGAACAGACGGATCGTATTTTGGAAGTCGCCGGCCTCGACCTTCTCTATATTGATATTGAGTAGCGCCAGCCTTGCCTTCAGCCCGTTGGTCTTGGCAAGCATGCTCTGATAGTCCGCCCGCGACTGCTGGAGTGTTTTTTGCGCATTCACGTTCTCTTTTGCCAGCTTTTCCTGTCTCTGAAATTCGCTCTGAAGAAAGTCGAGCTGGCTCTTGCTGTCCAGGTAGCTTTCCTGCAATTGGATGTAATCCGGACCTTGCATCTCTGCCAAAAACTGTCCTTTCTGCACGCGCGTACCCTGCAGAAGCTGAGTGGATTTCAAATAGCCTCCGAACGGCACAGTGACACTTACCAGATTCTGGGGAGGAATATCGAGCCTGCCGTTCGCCTTGAGCGTGCCGCTAAGCTGTTTCTCCTGAACGGCTCCGATCTCGATCCGCGCCGTCTTGTATTGAACTTCATTGAGTTCAACCGTATTGGGATCTTCGTGTTTTTCCTTCGCTTTTGTTTCTTCCGCTTTCTTTCCGCAGGAAGCTGAAAGCAGAAGTACGCAGGAAACCAGGAAGTATTTTAAAGTCTGCTGTTTCATGATTGCCGATGGTTATTGTTTTCCGATTAGGAATTCGATTGATATGATGCTTTGATTGTATTGATTGAGTGTTTGGAGGTATCCTTCGCGGATCGCATTGACGTTCCTGAGCCCGATCAGGTATTCGGCAAAACTTATCTCTCCGCTCTGATAGCTCGTTTGCGATTGCTTCAGGATGAGGGATGCGTTGGGAAGCGCCGACTCCTTATAATATGCAAGGCTGTTCCTGTTCTTGACATATTCCTGGATCGCTTGCTTAAGTCTCCCCTGCAGATCCACTTCGAATCTTTCATACTTGGCCTGGCTTGAACGGCGCGTGAACTCAGAAGCGCGCGTCCTGGCGCCGAATGGAAAAAACCAGATCGGTATCGAAATGCCGGCCTGGATACCGGTGAATCGCTTCTCCGTTCCGAAGAACTGATCCTGCCCGTCGACTTTCTGAAATCCCTGCAGCGTCTGATTGAAGTAACCGATCGTAAAGTCAGGCAGCGAACGCGCGACGTTCAGTTTTTTCTGACTGCGGTCGATCTCAACCTGTTGCCGGTAATACGCAAGCGCCGGATTCGCAGTGACCGAGGTTGTATCGAAATCTTCAGGGAGAGAAAGTTCAGTCAAATTCCCGGCTGCATCTGCGGCCGTCTGCGATTGGAGCAACGTTCTCAATTGCGTGCGGAAGATCGATATGTCGGCCTCATTAAGCCGAAGTTGATTTCTTACCTCATTCTGTTGCGTTTCCGCCGTCGCTTTTTCAAGCAGCGTGCTTTCACCTGTTTCATAACGCAGCGTCGAAGATTTTACGAATCCTGCGAAGAGGCTGTCCTGCTGAAGGAGCAACTCATGCCGGCCTTTCAGGAACAAAAGCTGATGAAAGACCTGCTTGACCTGGAAGATCAATTCGTTTTCCGTAGTCGCCTTCTTGAATTCGGCTCCTGCAACCATGGCCCTGTTGAGCGACGCCTGTGCGGTGAAGACAGTAGGAAAAGGAATCGACTGGGTAATGGTAAGGTTGTTATCGGTATAAAGACTGTTGTATTGTCCATACAACAACATTGCGCTGGTCTTGGGCAAGTCGATTGCAGTCTTCTTTAGCGCCTCTTGTGCCTCCACGTCCAGTGCAGCCGACCGAACCAATGCATTATTTTTCAATGCTTCCAGCTTTGCCTGACTGAGTGTCATTTGTGGTCCTTGCGCCTTTGCATTTCCTGCAAAAGCAAGCATGAGGACAATCACCAGGGATGTCGCGACGGTTGATGGTTTCATTTTCTTAAAGTTTTCGATTACGATGTATAAGCACGGCAAGACGACGAGTGTTAGCAGTGTCGAGGTGACCAGGCCGCCGATCACAACCGTGGCAAGCGGCTTTTGAACTTCAGCACCACTGCCTTGCGAAATGGCCATCGGTAAAAACCCGAGCGATGCTACCGTCGCCGTCATGAGCACAGGACGGAGTCGCACTGCGGTGCCTTCGCGTACAATTTCTTCCAGATCGGTCTGACCTTCTTTTCGGAGGCGGTTGAATTCGGCAATTAGCACGATGCCGTTTAGTACCGCTACGCCGAACAGTGCGATGAAGCCGATGCCTGCGGAAATGCTGAACGGCATGCCGCGCAAGAGCAGGGCGGCTATTCCACCGATCGCTGCCATCGGGATTGCTGAAAAGATCAGCAAGGATTGTTTGATGGAACCGAACGTGAAGAAGAGCAAGAGAACGATGAGCGCAAGTGCAATCGGAACAGCGATAGAAAGTCTGTCCGTCGCTTCCCTCAGGTTTTCAAACTGACCGCCGTAGGTGATAAAGTAGCCCGTCGGCATCTTCACTTCGGTTTCGATGCGCGCCTGCACTTCCTGAACGACGCTTGCGATATCCCGGCCTCGTACGTTGAAGCCTACAATGATCCTTCGCTTCGCATCTTCACGCTGGATCTGGTTGGGTCCTTGCAGCAATTCTACTTTTGCAACCTGATCGAGCGGGACCTGTCCGCCGTCAGCCGTTGGGATGTAAAGGTTGCGGACGTCTTCAAGCGTCTGACGTTTCGATTCCGCAAGCCTGAGCACCAGGTCGAACCGCTGATCCCCTTCATATACGAGTCCCGCGGATTGACCTGCGAACGCCGTACTGATCACCTGATTAATGATGAGCACGTCAAGTCCGTATTTGGCAACCTGGTCGCGATCGATGTTGACCACGATCTCCGGCAGGCCGGTGATCTTTTCAAGGTACAGGTCTTTCGCCCCTGGCGTCGAGGAAACAATCTTTCCGATTTTTGCAGACAGGCCCGTGAGCGTTTCCAGGTCGTCGCCGAAAATTTTTATTCCCACGTCCTGCCGGACGCCGGAGATGAGCTCGTTGAATCTCATCTGTATCGGTTGCTGAAATCCAAACGTCACGCCCGGAATAGCACTCAATGCCGCCGCCATTTTTTCTGCAAGCTCTTCACGAGTCTTAGCCGAGGTCCAGTCGTCCTTGTCTTTTAGGACGACCATCAGGTCGACTGCCTCGATCGGCATCGGATCGGTCGGAATTTCACCGGCGCCGATTTTTCCGATTACCTCTTTCACTTCCGGAAACTGCTCTTTGAGGATCTTGCCGGCCTGCAATGATTTGTCGATCGTTTGAGAAAGCGAGCTTCCCGTGAGCAACCGGGTCTCGATGGCGAAGTCTCCTTCTTCAAGTGTCGGTATGAATTCTCCGCCGAGGCGAAAGAATACGGCCACACCGATCCCCAACAACAATACCGCCGTTGCGATCACCATCTTCTTTCTTCGCAATGCTCCGTTGAGTATCGGTGAGTATCTGCGTTGGAAGAAATCCATCATGCGGTCGGAGATCGTCCGCTTATGCTTCACGTTCTTGCTCAGCACGAGCGCCGACATCATCGGTACATAAGTAAGAGAAAGTATGAATGCGCCGAGTATCGCAAAGCTCACCGTCTGCGCCATCGGACGGAACATCTTCCCTTCGATGCCGACCAGTGCAAGAATCGGGAGGTATACGATCAGGATGATGATCTCTCCGAACGCGGCCGAACTCCTGATCTTGGAGGCGGAAGTATACACTTCATCGTCCATCTCCTGTTGATTGAGCCTGTTGAGCTTACTCATACCCAGGTGATGCATCGTAGCTTCCACGATGATCACCGCCCCGTCGACGATGAGTCCGAAGTCTATCGCGCCGAGGCTCATCAGGTTTCCTGAAACGCCGAATGCGTTCATGAGTGAAACGGCGAAGAGCATCGCCAGCGGAATGACCGAGGCTACGATAAGTCCCGCGCGCAGATTTCCTAGGAACAGCACGAGCACAAACACCACAATGAGCGCACCTTCGATCAGGTTCTTGCTCACTGTGTGAATAGCGCGTCCGACAAGCGCGCTTCGATCAAGGAATGCCTCGACTTCGACTCCTTCGGGCAACGTTTTTTTGATCTGCTCCATGCGTGCCTTCACGCTATTCACTACCTGATTGGAGTTTGCGCCTTTAAGCATGAGCACGATCGCACCGACCGCCTCGCCTTCATCGTTGCGTGTCAGCGCGCCGTAACGATTCGCATGACCGAATTGAACGTCGGCGATATCACGGATAAGCACCGGTACGCCGCTGACCGTATTTTTCACAACGATCTTGTTAATGTCGTCGAGCTTCTTAACGAGTCCCTCGCTGCGAATGAAGTACGCGTTGGGTTTCTTGTCGATATATGCGCCACCCGTGTTTTGATTGTTTCTTTGAAGGGCTTCGAACACGTCCGCTATGCTCAGGTCGTAGCTGCGAAGCTTTTCGGGATCGAGGGCGATCTCGTATTGCTTAAGCAAACCGCCGAAACTGCTCACGTCGGCAACGCCCGGCGTTCCGAGCAACTGCCGCCTGATGATCCAGTCCTGAATCGTTCTGAGCGACATCGCATCGTACTTGTTTTCGTAACCTTTCTTGGCGTGAATTACATATTGATAGATTTCTCCGAGTCCTGTGGAGATCGGAGCCATTTCAGGATTGCCGACACCCGGTGGGATCGAACTCACAGCCTGCGTCAGACGTTCGTTCACCTGCTGACGGGCCCAGAAAATATCCGAGTCGTCCAGGAAAACGATTGTTACCACCGAAAGCCCGAACCTGGAGATAGAACGGATCTCCTTGACGTTGGGAATAGTGGCCATCGTCTGCTCGACGGGAAAGGTGATGAGCCGCTCCACTTCCTGCGCGGCAAGCGACGGGCTGAGCGTGATGATCTGCACCTGGTTGTTGGTGATATCAGGCACGGCGTCGATGGGCAACTTCTTGAGCGAGTAAACACCCCATGCGACCAGACCCGCGGTAAACAGGCCGACGATGAATTTGTTCTTTATTGAAAAGAGAATGATTTTATCCAGCATGATTGTTAAAACTTTATTCTAGTCCGTAAGAGGAAAGTGCTTCAGCAGCGCGGACACCAGGATCAGAACCACGATGAGAATGAAAAGAATGATCGCGCCGATATAGTCACCACCATACCGTCGATCGCTCGGTTTTTTCTTGTTTCTCTTTCTTGATTCTTGCATTTAGTCCGGTAGAAAGTTTTTTCAAGCACGACAACGCGCGCTTTCGTTTTGAAAAAGCTTCCGTGAAGGCCGCTGAGGCCTTAGGAGAAAGGACTAAATTCTAGGTGGTTGCCAGATCGACTCCGCGTTCTGAAGAGGCGGCGTCTCTGAATAAAGTGTATTGAGTTTGCCGTTAGCAGGTGAGATCGCAAATGTCACACCCTGAATGTTATTCACCTGCACGTTCACCGAACAGCATGAACAGATACAAAAGGGACTGCAGAAATCTTTTTCATTTCCGCTGTGATTGTGATCGCCCGTTACCGTGATCGCGACGCCCTGTTTCTTTTCATCCGCGCACGATTTGCTGTCGCTGCATGGGAATGCAGCAAGGGAAACCAGGTATAGCGCGAGAATGAATGTAATGGACTTCACAATGCAAATATACGAAATCGGGTACCATTATGTTCCTCGAATCCCTTAACTGAAACATCGTTGCAAGTCCGGGCTATGACCATATATAAGGAGTGCAATTTTGCGGACCGTCGCATTGCCGAGCCGAAAAACAGGACACCGTCGGTTGGCGGAATGACTTTTGTGTTTCTGCAATGCTTCACAATGAAGCCTATTTGTCCTACATTCATTTCTGTGAAAACGGCGTGTTACATTCTGGTGTTCATGGTCTCGTGGCTGACTTCCTGTCCCTGCAAACAGTCGACCGAATGCACGCAAGGGTTGCAGACTGAAACGCACAAAGGCGCGATGACCGATACCGATACGTGTCCTCCGTTTTGCGAATGCAGTTGCTGCCAGTCTGAAATGGGTCAGCCTGTTTCTCTTTTGTTTGTTGAAAAAGAATTCAAAGCCTCTCCGTCACACGCGGGCATTGCAGCTTCTTCGCCGCAACATCCCCATCATGCCGTTTGGCAACCGCCGAAGAAATCCTGAGTTGTATTCATCACGCAGTTGCAGTATTGATTAGGAATCGATACGGGCTCATGCTGCATTTCATTTTATCATAATCATCAGCTTCTAAAAACGACATTTATGGATTGGAACATCGAACTGTTATATGTTATACGGGTCACCGTTGCCTTGATATGCGGCGCGGGGATCGGCTTTGACCGCGAACGGCGCGGCATGGAAGCGGGCATCCGGACCTATGCTTCCGTCGCCATCGGCGCCTGCTCTTTCGGACTCATTTCTTCTCACGTTCCGGAAAGCAGCGACTTTACGCGAATCGCTTCCGGCGTTGTAACGGGAATAGGATTTATCGGCGCAGGCGTCATTCTTCATCAACGTGGAAAAACGATCGGCTTGACCACTGCCGCCACCATCTGGTCTACCGCATCCGTGGGACTTGCTATCGCCTTTGGAATGTACATCCTCGGCGTGCTGACTTCCTTCATCATTTACGCTTTGCTGGCGGTCAACGATTTCAAATGGTATCAACGTCTCACACGAAACGAAAAACAGTCGCGCACTGCGCATAATTGATATCAACCCAACCTATCATACCATGTTGCTGAATAAAAGGATTTCAATTATCGACTTTATCTCCACGATCAAAGTCGATATCCTGGTGATCGTTTCCTATGCGGTACTCATCGGACTGCTTGACGGATACGGAGCCCTTCGTCAGATTTCTATTCCGCTCGGCATCACCTCCGTATTCGGATCGACCGTAGCCCTGCTGCTTGCCTTCCGGACAAGCCAGGCTTATGATCGCTGGTGGGAAGCGCGTATCGTTTGGGGAGCGATCGTCAATGACTCCAGAACGCTGATACGACAGATGATTTTATTCTTTGACCGGGAAAACGCCGATGCAAAATCTTTAATCAAAGAGGCAGCCGAGCGTCAGATCGTGTGGTGTTTTGCGCTCGGCGAATCGCTGCGACGACTGCCGTTTACACCCAAAGTCAAGGAGTTTGTAGAGAAGAAAGATCTATCCGGAATGCAGAACGTTCCCAATGCAATCCTTCAGGATCATACCGTGACGCTTTCTCAGGCATCACGGGAAAAGATGATAACGGATTTCCAGCTGGTTCAACTCGACGCGACGCTCGCGCGACTATGCGATTCGATGGGAAAAAGTGAAAGAATCAAAACGACGGTTTTTCCGAAAGCGCACAGTCTCTTGATTCATGTCATTATATATGTGTTTGCGACACTGCTGCCTTTCGGCTTGCCGGACGACTATCCCCTGGTGGAAATCGCCATAACGATAATTATCCCGGTGATTTTCGTCGCCATTGAAAAAACTTCGATCCTCATGCAGGACCCGTTTGAAAATAATCCCATGGATACGCCGGTGACCGATATCGCCCGGACCATCGAGATCAATCTCAAACAGATGATCGGAGAAACGGACGTGCCGGGGAAACCTATCCCGGATAAATACTATGTACTATGACGACAACACGGAACCATTTATAATTCTATGAAACTGGAATTCAAAACAACTCATTCCGACGGACTCTACAGCTATCGATTTGTCTCAGGTCATGAAAGACATGCAGCCAATACGAGCGACGAGGAGATAGCTCGATTGAAAAAATCGGACATGCAATATCCTTCCACTTTGCTGGGCACCAAGATGAGTCAATACATGAGCCTTGCCTCCTTCCTTCTTGCGCAAAAAGAAAAATACGTATTGCTTCGGGATGCGCCTGACTTGCATGTTCAAGAAAGCATTCGGAATCCTCTGAAGGTGACGTGGAGATACGAGATTATAGCCGACGATTTCAACGGCACCGGCGTCGACAACGGATTTGTTCCTTCAAAATTTCCCTACCTCGTTTACTACTCCAATTCACTGAGTCATGTCGAAATGCTCCCGGAAGAAATCTTCGAAGAGGAGTACTCCAACGTCAGTATTTTTGGGCTGACTGAAAACGCAACTCAACGACTGCGACTTCTGTTCGATTCCCCGCAAGCGCCGTCCTTGAAAAATTTTCTCAAGCCTGGAGAGGTCTTCATTGACCTCGTATGCGGAAAACAATACGGATATTTCAATGCGTTTCTGGCAAAATCAAAAAATAGACTTGACGATGAATTTTCCGCTTTTGAGAATCTTACCGACACGGGAAACTAGAATGGAAATCTGTATTTTTATACACGCCCGTTTTTTACCCCGACACCTGACCCGATATGACCGTTCAAAATTTGATGGCCTGGCAAAGCCGACAGGCGAAAAGCAGTCACGACTATGTTCCGATGTTGACAAGTGCCTTTTCCTGGCGCAACCAGTTCACCTACGTCGTGGATTGTCACCGCGGTGAAATCGTCGAGACCGCAGGAGATGCACGCGCCGTACTCGGATATTCAAACGATGAGATCGACAACATACAGGACCTGTATGAACCTATTCTTCGCAACAACCTCGAACCGGTTCTCGGTTACACCAAGGCAATGTTGAAATGGATATTTCACGATCCTAAAGTCGATTTCATAAATACATTTTCGCAATACGGATACTGCATCAAAAACAAGCAGGGGAGAATTTCTCGGATCATGCGACAAGGCGCGTGCGCCCGGGTTGAAAACGGCAAGGTGACACATACGGTCTGTACGCTGACTGATGTTAGCAGTATCGACAGTCGCCGGTATGTGACCGTAAAGGCTCTCGGGCCGACCGCTTATCGATTCGATCCCGAGATTCCCGAACTTGCGGTTTTAAATAAGGAATTTTCCAGGAGAGAAATCGAAATCCTTCGCCTTGTTGCTCACGGGAAAACGAGTCGTGACATCGGCGCAATTCTTCACATCAGCAAACACACTGTCGACACGCATCGCCGAAACATGATTCGCAAGCTCGACGTTTCCAACTCGATCGAACTTATTAACCTCGCCTCCGATATCGGGCTGATCTAGGATTTTTTCAGGACTGCTCACCGAACATTTCGTCGGCGTAATCGGCAATCAACTTGTTGACAACGTCCCTTCGGTGCCAATGCACAAGATGTGCGGCGTTACCTATGTAATATATTTTTTTTCTCCAAAGATTGAAGCCCGCCTGTTCAAGATAACCGCAGCGCACAAATTGTTCTGCGCTACCTTGTACGATACAAATGGGCGGACGCAACGCCTTTAAGTTTTCAATCTCGTCGGCCCAACCCCCTGAGCCAAGATTCATACCCAGGTATTTCCTGAGAGCCGGGTCGGTTTCAAAATACGCGCGACGCGCATAATGGTGGTACTTCTCCGGAAGATCGCCGACGGCGGCATGCAAGTAGGCTTCGAATTCCTCATTCGTCGGCGAGTCAGTGAACATCACGTGACTGGCGGGGAATGGAATGAGAAATTTATCAGGTGTCATAGTTCCGCCGGCGATTGAAGGAGAGATCAACATGACTCCTTTGCATTTGTCAAGTTGTGGCACCGCTTCGGCGATCAGGTTTGTGCCCAGAGACATTCCGACAATCACATAGTCCGATGCAAGGCCTGAAACGAAGTGAGCAAGGTCCTTACCCAACGCGCTGAGTGTATAATCCTTGTCGGGCTCGGTGCTTCGCTCCGAACGGCCGTGACCTTTAATGTCAACAGCAACCAAGTTATAAAGCTGCAACGCAGACTCTTCCAATTGATCGAGCCACATTTCCGCAGACAGCGATGCAGCGTGTACGAAAACAATTGTTTTTCCGGCGGGATTTCCGGCTCGAAGAGCATTCATTGATGCGAGGTGATGAGGGTAGCGGCTGAAGACAAATTTAACTCCCGGCGATACCCTTGTCAAGGTATCTCTGCGACGTCCGCAGACCGCTTAATACGACGCATAATAATATTACCGAATTGAACACACACTAAGAATTGGAATGGAGTGCGTAATTTAAAAACACCACTTCTACAAAAACGCAAAGAGCAGCTTGGTGATAAATTGGCGTCAAACCGGTTCTAAGGTCTCGCTATTGAAACTTTCAATGACTCTGTGAAAGAGTTGAATGACAGGTCGATCATCTCAATCGATCCAAATAAAACCTATCTAAAAACATTGCATCGCAAGCTGCCGGTGATTTCTGATTTCGGACGATAAAGTCCAAATTCGCTCTTCCGATAACGGGGAATTCAGCTCTTGTGCATTAAATAGTGACTTTGACGTTGGCACACTGTTGGCTGTTGGATTTGCATTAAGAGGATTATGGATCGTCGATTAAAGAAAAACTACTGGTCGATTAAACGGATCGGTACATACGCGGGCTCCTTGGTCTTAATAATGTTCGTAGCATATCAATTCCTCTTTGCCGATCGGAGGTCAAGACTGAAAATTGAAAGGAATAAGATAACAATATCCGATGTCAGACGGGGAGCGTTCAAGGAATACATCCCGCAGACCGGCATCGTAGAGCCGAGCCGGCAAGTGTTCCTGGATGCTCTCGAGGGAGGAAACATCAAGAAAATTTCGAGAGAAAGTGGCGCCATGCTCAAGAAAGGTGATGAGATTCTGACACTTATTAATGTAAACCGTGAACTTCAGGTGTTGCAACAGGAAGCGTCGTTCAATGAGAGTATCAACAGCGGAAGGCAAACTCGTGTAACGTTGATGCGAAATGACTTGGATCAAAAGGCCGAACTGTCCCTGATTAAAAATCAACTCGCAATTCTGGAGCCGCAGTACCGTCGTCAGAAGCAATTGTATGAAAAGAACCTTATCGCAAAGCAGGAGTTTGAGCGCACTGAAGCGGACTATAGATGGAATTTGGAGCGAAGAAGAATTACATACGAATTATATAAATCGGATTCGGCCGACCGAGTGCGTGCTTTGGATGCAACGATCCAATCAGAACGCCGAATGATGAAGAGTCTTGAAGGCGTCAGCCGTATTATGGACAACATGGTGGTCCGCTCACCGATCGACGGTCAATTGTCAATGGCTCACTGGGAACTTGGTCAGGCGATTGCTCAAGGTCAGCGACTCGGTCAGGTCGACATTGTAGGACAGTATAAAGTGCGCGTGCCGATCGATGAATTATATCTGCCGAGGATCAGTACTGGACTCATGGCGACAACCGATTTTGCGGGTAAGACATACGACTTGAAGATCTCATACGTGTACCCCAACATTACAAACGGAAGATTCGAAGTTGATATGAATTTTGACGGAGAACCGCCTCAGGGAATTCGTCGTGGCCAATCTCTTCGGCTCAGGATCGAACTGGGGCAATCTTCTGAAGAACTGCTTCTGCCCATGGGTGGATTTTATAAGGATACCGGTGGAAACTGGGTGTATATTCTTGACGGCGACAATCAAGCGGTTCGAAGAGATATAAAACTTGGAAGGAAGATGGGCAGTGAATATTTCGAGGTGCTGGAAGGTTTGAAGCCCGGTGACAAAGTAATCACATCCTCTTACGAGAATTTCGGCACTAATGAAGTGCTTATTTTGGACTGAGGTGTCAACACATAACCGTAGGATTTGAAGCTCTCCGCGCACTCAATTAATAAGGAAAGGATTGCATCGGAATTAACTATTTGTGAGCGATCCCTAATTTTCGCTCTTACCAATAATCAGCCGATGCGTAGTTCGCTCGCGTCCGAACCTCGGAAGCATCAGCTTCGTTTTTTGCAGAAATTTAGAGCTTCAGTCACGGATAGCTTACCATAAAAAGGCAAAAATCATGGAATTCCGTGATGGCGCGGATACCTGAAATTCCTCTTTTTAGCTGCCAAAAAAATGCAGCTCAGCACAAAAGGCATCCGCCACTTCATTGTCACATGTGCCCTCATTTGCTTTTGGACCAAAAACTTGCAGGGGCAAGCGCCTGACTTTCTCTGGGCTAAACAGGCGGTCGGCACTTCTGCCGGCCAGGCGATAGCGAAGGATGCAGCAGGTAACGTCTTCGTCGTCGGTCGTTTTTACAACTCGGCTGTTTTCGGTTCGACAACACTGGGCAACGCAAGCAACTGGGATGTTTTTGTTGCAAAATACGATGGCTCCGGAAGTCTCATTTGGATAAGAACCGCAGGGGGCGTCGATGAAGAGTTCGGCGCCGACGTTGCAGTCGACGCATCGGGCAATGTTTATATCGTTGGAACCTTCAACGGAAGCGCGACTTTCGGGAGCACCACCCTGACAACGTCTTTTCCCTTCACGGAAATGTTTATCGCCAAATATGATAATGATGGAGTCTTTCAATGGGCCAAACAATCTTCAAGCGTTACAGCGGGAAAGGCTGCGCCATGGAGTCTTTCAATCGACGGCACGGGCAATTTGTTCGTGACAGGAACTTGCATGGGGGTCGTCAATATGGGCGGCACAAATCTTACTGCACCGTTCACGAATACTGACATATTTGTTGCCAGCTACAATGCTTCCGGAGGACTTCGTTGGGCTGTCAAAGGCGGCAGCAATGATGCCAACGGCGACATCGCATGGGAAATCGCCACTACGCCAAGCGGAGATTCCTTTGTCACAGGTTATTTTTATGGATCGGCGACATTTTCTCCATACTCCGTCACGAGTGCTGGCAATTCGGACATATTCGTCGCCAAGTACGATGCTTCCGGAAACGTATCGTGGTTGCAACGGTTCGGAGGCTCCGGCTACGATGAAGCACAATCTCTTGCCCTTGACAATTCCGGCAACATCTTTACCGGAGGCTCGATCCTTGCATCTTCTATAACATTCGGTAGCACAACACTCACAGCCACTGGCAGGGACGCATACATCGCCAAGTTGGATGCGACTGGCACTCCGGTCTGGGCGATTCAATCGACCGGACCGACCTCCGAAACCATTCAATCTCTTGCCCTTGATGGAAGCAACAACATTTTTTTTACGGCACGGATAGATAATGCGGGAAGTTCAACCTTCGGAACGACGACATATACCAGCGCGGGCGATTGGGATTACCTGCTAGGAAAATATAACTCATCGGGTTCCTTTCAATGGCTGAAGGGAGTCGGCGGCCCTAACCTGGACTATAGCAATTCTATTCTCATTGATGCTGCTAGCAATCTGTACACCACCGGCGCGTTCTATTTAAGCACCACCTACGGAACAACAACACTCTCAGGCCCGGCAGGCGGCAACAACTTTTACGTGGCAAAACTCGGAACGCCGGTTCCCCCAGTAGTGTCATCGTTTGCTCCTGCATCCGGTCCGATCGGAACTTCAATCACGATTACAGGTTCCAACTTCAGTTCAACACCAGCAAACAACATCGTTTATTTTGGAGCGGTGAAAGGCACAGTCACGGCGGCAACCTCTACACAACTGACGGTCACGGTGCCAGCCGGTGCAAGTTTCAAACCTATCTCTGTAAATGTTGCCGGCCTCACAGGATTTTCAACCAAACCATTTCGCGTTACATTCACCGGAGGAGCGCTCACCGCGAATTCGTTTTCATGTCCTGTCGGCAGAGGAGGTGAAGATATCGGAGATATTGATGGAGATGGCAAGCCGGACTATGCCTATATATTTGACTACTTTGACACCTACGTCAATGCTACCAGAAATCTCAACGATCCCGGAGCAATCATTCTTAGCAAGTTTGAGACCCCGGTAAGTTACCTGGCAGGTAACTATATGACCGGTGTGCGATTCGTCGATTTTGACGGCGACGGAAAACTTGATCTGGCACCCGAAGGTCGAATGCTCCGCAACAAAAGCACCGCCGGCACATTTTCAGCGACAACCTTTGCGGCTTATGCAACTTTTGTCGGAGGCACGCCTGCGATGGATGCCGAGTACCTGGATATGGACGGCGACGGAAAAGTGGACGCGGTTGCAACGGAATTCATAAACATCGATGCCGTCTTTATACGTCGAAACATAAGTACACCAGGTTCCATTACGGCCGCTTCCTTTGCACCGCAGGTCGACATTGCCTCCGGCACAACTTACGATCAACTCGCCCTTGACGATGTCGATCAAGACGGCAAACCCGATATGATCGTCAGCGGTCCGGCAAGCGGAGGAAAGATAGCGGTTTTCAGGAACATAAGCACCCCGGGTGCGATTACTGCGGGATCGTTCGAACCGCGCGTAGAATTCCCGACCGGATCGAATCCAGTTTCGCTCGCCTCTGGGGATCTCGACGGCGACGGAAAGCCGGAGATGATAGTTGCCAACGGAACTCCTGAAACAATCACCGTTTTTCCCAATACCAGCACTCCGGGCACCATCTCCTTCGGAGCTCCGTTCACCATTGCAACGGCTGGGAAGGCGGTAGAAGTATCGGTAGGCGATTTGAACGGAGATGGAAAACTTGAAATCCTCGTTTCAAAATATCCGACCGCAGTTGTGCAACTGTATGTATCAATCTTTAAGAATATCCACACGTCCGGTCCGGTCACTTCGGGATCGTTTGACGCCCGGATCGATTTACCTTACGCATTCAACGGTGTTTATGTAAACGATGTAGACGGCGACGGAAAACCTGACATTTTCGGAACAGGTCGCACCATCCGCAATATGGTCGGCGAGCCGGAGCTTTCTGTTTCATCCATGACGCCTTCGAGCGGCGGCACCGGTTCATCAGTCACAATCACGGGAACGAATTTTGACCCCGTACCCGCTTCGAACATCGTAAGATTCAACACCGCCAACGGTACAATAACGTCGGCGTCAGCTACCTCGCTCGTTGTTACTGTACCCGGCAGCGCAACGACAGGGCCCGTGACGATAACGGTAGGATGTAAATCCGTTTCCGCCGGAACATTTACTGTAACGACTGGCGGCATCACCGTTTCTTCCCAGCCCACCAACAGAACGGTTTGCGATGGGGCGACGACGACATTTTCGGTTTCAGCCTCCGGGCCAAGTCTAACGTATCAGTGGCAACTTAACAGTTCCGATATATCAAACGGCGGCGGGTACAGTGGAGTTAATTCATCTACGCTCACCGTCAACACAACCGGAAATTTTGGAGCGGGCACTTATCGTTGTCGAATTAGCTCAACGTCCGCATCATCCGTTAATTCATCCAACGCAACACTGACAATCAATCCGACGCCCGCGACTCCGACGACAACAGGAGCCTTCGCTTGCTCGGCTTCATCGCTCACGCTCAGGGCGTCCGGAGGAACCAACGGAAACTATCGGTGGTACTCCGTTGCTTCCGGCGGCACTGCGATTTCGGGCGCACTCACCGATACGTTTACCACTCCGGTAGTTTCCGCCTCCACCACCTATTATGTCTCCGTTGCAAACGCATCGTGTGAAAGTACGCGCGCGCCCGCGCTTGCAGAAATCAAATCATGCGCACCGCAGATCGCTGCTGCCGCCACTAAGGCACCCGCGGGAGGCACGACCACACTCAGTCTCACGTCGCTCGTAACAACGGTTGTCAGCACACTTGATGTCAACTCGTTTTCAATCATCACGCCCCCGTTAAGCGGAGCGAAAGCAAGTATTCTTTCCGGCACGCTTCTGATCGATTACACCGGTATCCCTTTCACGGGGACGGATCGCCTCACGATACGCGCATGCGACATGATGACTAACTGTGGCCAGCAGGATATTACTGTTGAGGTTGCAGGTAATATTGTCGTATACAATGCTGTCTCGGCGAACGGTGACGGAAAGAACGACATCTTTTTTATCGAATACATCGATGTCATCCCCGACGCAAAAGAAAACAAGGTCACAATATTCAACCGCTGGGGCGATTCGGTTTTTGAAGCCGTGAACTACGATAACAAAGCAAGCGTGTTTGCCGGCGCAGGCAAATCCGGAGATCGTCTGCCGGCCGGCACTTATTATTATAAGATCGAATTCGCCTCGGGCCGTCCGACTGTGACCGGATTTATTTCTCTTAAGCAATGATCGTTATGAAGGCCCTGCTTTTTATCTCGCTGCTTTTCGTGTGTATTGCCTCAAACGCGCAGCTTGATCCGATCTATGCGACCTACTTAAACAACCCGCTAACCATCAATCCGGCATACACGGGCAGCAACAATATGCTCAATGCCATGATTCAATACCGCAAGCAATGGGCGGGACTGGAATCGAGTCCTGCTACGATCAACTTCAATGCGCATTCGTCATTTATGCAAAACAAGCTCGGCCTTGGTATTCAGGTAACTCAGGATAAAGTCGGCGAATCTAAAAACACAAGTGTCGATTTTCTCTATTCCTACAAGATCGACCTGGACGGCGCCTGGCTCTCCTTCGGCATGCAGTCGGGCTTCACACGATACACGACTGATCCGTCCCTGCTTACCATCCGCGACGCAGGCGATAATGCTTTTGCCACCTACACCGAAACCAAATTCAATACCGGTGTCGGTGTGATGCTCAAAAGCGATAAGTACATTGTCGGTCTGTCAGTTCCACGTCTGATTCCTGCAACGGTGAACATGGGCGCGGGAGATGTAGAACTCTACAGCCGCACATATTACCTGTTCGGTTCCTATGTATTCTTTATTTCGGAAGACATTCGTTTCAAACCGTCCGTTCTCATGCGGGCTGCGGCGAACATTCCTGTTTCCTACGATCTCAATGCGAGCGCGACGTTTAAAGAACGTTACACGGGGGGAATCTTTACCAGAAACTTCTCTACCGGAGGGATGATGTTTCAGGCGATCGCGGGCGACTTCCGATTCGGATATACTTTCGAAACGCCTTTTAGTCCCTCATCGTCTCTCAATTATGTAAGTCATGAACTGATGGTCGGCATCGGAATCGCCGTTCTCGGATACCATGACAGGACACCAAAGACCTATTGAAGCGTAATAAACCTCTGCCTCTATTTTCCTCTGAAGATTTTTCTTTTATACCGATACGACAATACTACACCATTGATCACATTGCGAACGTCCCCTCCCGAAGCCTTCGCATAAGCCACTACGCCATGGCTGGACATCAGTTGAATCGAAATCTCCTCGAAGGTGCCGATACGAAGCGTGTAGCCGATGAACCCCGTCAGTCCGAGATCGTTGCCGACATCATGCGACGGCCTGGTTGAATTGGACCCTCCCTGCGCGATCAAGTTGCCGCTTTGATCAAACTGCTTCACTGATTCAATTGTGTGATAGGGAATACTGAAATAAGGCCCAATCCCCAATCGCAATGTCCGCTGCTTTCCGACTTTGAACGTCGGAAGCAACTGTACCGAAAAGCAGTCAACGCTTCTGTCGATCTGCATAGAACGGTTTTCTTGTAGGTACGGATCATAGTAGAATTCTGAATATTTAAAACCCTTGCGCTCGTAGCCGACTCTTACGTTGAGATCGAACACGCGACTGAAATAATGATTGGCGCCGACACCGAATGAGAAGGACGGTTTGGTGTCCTTATAGGCGAGATAGGATCCGCTCCCCGTGTTGCTAATGAGTCCAGTGCCTGCAAACACTTCCAGGTCCTGAATCCATTTTTCCTGCGCGCGCGTGGAAGCGGCCACCAGCACTGAAAAAATGAATATCAATATCTTCATTGCGTTTCATTGGATTGTTGAAAGCTCCGATAAGGGTATCCTTGAGTCATTTGCGATCAAACTGCAAAATCGTCCCTTCGTCTGTTTCAAATGCGTTGCTCCTCCTGAGATAACGTTCCATCTCCGCAAAACTTGTTTGGGTAAGCGTCCCTGAAAATTCAAATGCCCGTGTCAGCATTCGAACGAACGGAATGCTGTTAAGTCTCAGGCTCATCGCTCTCAGCGCTCCGAGGTAATCGGTACGATACACGTTAGGCACCATGATCTTGCCAAGACCGCCAGCTGTTAGCTCGGCATTCATCATGAGCCGCGCTATTCGTCCGTTGCCATCTTCGAACGGATGGATTTCTGCTACCATGAACATGGCATAGAAGGCCCGGGCCACCGGGTCCTTCAGGTACTCGTAGAATTTAAATGATCTTCGTATCGTGCCGGTGACCAGTCGATGATCCACAAACTGATAAGATCCCGCCATGTTGTTTCTTTCCTTGAACACGCCCGGGTTTTTTTCCGGACGCGAACTGAGCAGTGTCGCGTGTCGTTGCCTCAGTAATTCCATGAATTGGTCCGCGTCTTTTGGAACCTGGCTCATTTGAGTCCGGTTGTTTGTTAAAGCAAACGTCCCCAGCACGTCATGACTGTCGTTCCTCTTGTTGGCCAACGGCCGGTTCGTCTCGATCACCTGCTTTGCTTCCTCAAGGGTGAGGATCGTGCCCTCAATGTAGTTGCTGAAGTAGGCTTCGAAGAAACTGAAGTTGAACCAAGCATCTTTGTCTTTAAGACTTGGATGGTGCACAAAGTTTTCCTTACTCAGGTCGATGGCCAGTGACTCCAGCATTTTCAACCTGTCCGCATCGAACGGCTCCCCTTTGGCAACGGCTTTGCCAACCTCGGTGGTAAGTTCTTTCGACGGCTGTGTGGCGAGCAGTCCTCCAATGATCTTGTTCAGGATCGCGAACTCAGCACCGAGTTCAATCTCACGGGAAATTTCCCTGGCACGATCCCTAATCCTGTTGATTTCTTTCTCGCCGCCCCTGAGCAAGCGATTGTAAATTTCCTGTTCCACGAATTCCCTGCCGAGCGACTTTGAAACTGCACCCCTGCTGCTCTGAAGATTTTCAAGCAGCGCGCGCTCGTTCTGCGATTGAAAAATATTGAATGACGCCACCGACTGGTCGCCTGCGATAGGAGCGGCACCTTTTATCTCCACCATGGTAATCCCGTGAATCTCCACACGGCGATTGCGTTTGTGCGTAACGAAGAAGAAACCTTCTGCAGTCGGCCTGGGATCAAGGGCTGTGCGATGTGAAATCACTCCGCCCGGAAAAAGTGTAGCTGCGATCTCCCAGACATTCTCTCTTGTGAGAGCAGCCGGATCACGCGTAACTTCGTCGGAATAAATCCCCGAGTGAAGTTTTATTAGCTTGCCGGCCCGGACTGCCCGGGAAATCAATTGGCGCTCTGACGCCTTACCGCCACCAAATAATAGGCCCATACGTCACAATTGTGCTTTTATCTGAGGCAAATATAGGTAAAATGTCACAAAAATGATCTTTAATCAATCTTTTTGTCACAAAAATGCTTATTAATTGAGTTTAAAGCCCGTATATGAATCAAGCAGGCAGGTTAGAATTGTTCAAAAAATACTCAGCAAATCTTGAGATGGTTATGCATTGCCTGCATCCGGAAAAAGACGGAGAATTTTCAGGCGCATACATGTGCCCAATCTGCTTCAGAAAATATACGGTCGACGACCTGGCCACCGACCACGAGGACCATCTCACTGAAGAGCATGTTCCCCCGGCTTCTGTCGGATGGAAGAGGAAAATTCTGACATGCAAAAAATGTAATAACGATCAAGGCAGCAGGTTCGATAGTCAGTTGACCAAGATTTTCGAACGAAAGGCTTTCAGCATGCGCATAGTTGGAACCGAAGTCCAAGCACGCATTACTTATCAAAACCACAAAGTCACCGGTTCTGCAAAAATAAACGCCGACAAAACCATTCGATACTCTATTGACGAAAGTCGCTCAAATCCGAGCGACGTTAAGATCATCAAAGAGATCATGATGTCTAACGCACCTGCACTGACTCTTGATTGGAGCATTGGGGAAATTAAAAGAGCGACAATTTCAATGTTGCGCGCCGCCTACCTTTGGGGTTTTGCCGAATTCGGTTACGGTTTTACCTATAATCCGAATTTTCAACAAATCCGCGAACAACT
Organism: Cyclobacteriaceae bacterium; assembly: GCA_044223825.1. Lineage (GTDB taxonomy): Bacteria > Bacteroidota > Bacteroidia > Cytophagales > Cyclobacteriaceae > ELB16-189. The sequence goes on from JBGALO010000001.1 coordinate 182,842, forward strand.
CTTGAAGCCGCATGAAGATATCTATGAAGGTCGCCACGTATTGGGTGGTTCCTTTCCTGCGGCGTGGGAAGGAATGAACATTGTTGAAGAACCCCGACAAGCAGAATGCTACGCCTTCATCATGAATTTGAAAGGGCTAGGCTTTCAGGATGAAGTTTGCGTATTGCTCCCAGGCGCCGATCCTCAAGGAACTGCACGGTTAAACTATCTTACTGATCAAATCTCAAAAGAAAAACCTGATCTCCAATTCAGGGGATTGAGCGATCCGACCGCCCTCACAGACAGCGAAGAATGTATACGATTGCTTCAATATTGGTTGCTTAAGTATGATCCTGATTCGACAGATGATAATCCGACATCCGTTTAATGACCGGCACATTCACGTCACACGATTTTATACCGTTCTATTAATTTTTCCCGCACAACGTCAAGCGCAAGAGCATACCGCTTGATCTTAAAAATCCCTTTATAGTCAAGATGATAATCCGCCATCGAATCGAAGAATGCATTGTGCGGTTTCCCGTCGTTGCTCAGAAATCGGACGATGTCCTCATTGGTGCAACGCTCCCCAACCCATAGATTAAAAACTTCCTCCGGACCATCCGGCATTCTCAGCCTGATCCGGCCCGTGGAGAGGAAGTTCGAGAATTCATGAACGTTTCTTACAGCAAAGGTCTCGAAATTGCTTCCCCAAAAATCCCTATTCGATGTCAGGATCATCGGAACGAATATTTGATCGGGCGCCCAGATTACACCATGCTTCTTTCCGAACGTGTTTACGAATTCCCGATCCGTAAACGCTTGTGTCAGGAACCTAAGCTGACTCGAGCCATTGAGGAGGTGATCGAATATCGTACGCAACTCAAATATCCCCGCCGTGGCGAGGGAATCCTTGCATTCTATTATAAGGGTAAGCGAGCCTCGCGTTGCCAGGATATCGACGTCGGATTCGGTTCGTTCTACAGTTATGAACTTAACAGGAAGATTCGTTTTCACTTCAAATCCGGCTTCTGTCAATTCATGGGTAGCAGTCCGAATCAGTTTGTCATAGCTTCGATTTTTTTGGTCCATGAGAAGGTTGCCCTTCTTTGACTCGGTCCTGAAGATATTTCTCGTGATTCGTGATCTGGTAAGAACCGCAGGGCTGAGGCAATAATATCCGTCAAGAAAGATAAAAGGACTGTACTGGAGGTCAAGATATTCATCCGAATCCGGGTCCCATGTAAAGCAATCGAGGAAATCATGCACCGTGACGCGCGGATACAAGTCCGAAAGAAAGGACAGCATCTTGTCCTCGCGAAACACGGGGCAAAGTGAATTGAACACGGTTTCTTCCTCGTCATTTATTTTGTTTATCAATTTGGACGCCATAAAGTGATCCATGACAAAGAATACTCTGAACAATGCGATCAAATCGTGAAAGGTGAGATCTTCTCTCACCTGCAGTTGCTTGAATTCTTCAAAAGGCAGCAGCAATTCCTTCTCGACCGACTCCATCAGCATGATATCCTCCCGGTACAACGGACCGTCGATGCTTTTTATCAGTTCCAAGACCGGCACCGGCATATTGAACGCGTACCTTTTAAACGGTATCTCGACCAAGGTGAATGCCTCGTTGAAAGTCGCATGGAATACTTCATTGAGTTGATCAAGGGAGACGGCTTCCCGGTATCTTTCCCTCGTGCCGATGTGGTCACTGACCCGTTGTTCCTTTGCCATAATCATGGCCATATCCATCGACCGGCCGATCTCCTCGCTACCCGATCGGAGTTCGAAGCAACCATCGATTTTTGCAACGCTGAAACTGAATTTCTCCAAATAAATTTCAATTTCCTTCAACAGCAGAAATTGACATCCCGAAAGCACAAGGTCCTCAAGCTGTGAAGATTTGAAAAAGAGAAAATCGGGCGGAAATAGATCGTATCCGTCCAGTCCAGCCAATGCCTCCCACTTGGATATAATGAGTGAAACTGACTCGGAAATCTCTTCGTTTGTATAATGACTCACATCATCCAAGTCGTGATTTGGAGTTCGGGTTCTATTGGTCAGGAAATTCAGCTCGTTGAATGCGAGCAAAGCTTTTACGGCCGATCTTCTCGCTAAACCCTTTGCACGTTTTTCCCGGCCGTCGATCGCTACGATCTGATTGATCATCCATCGATAGCTGTTCCTTATTTCTTGGAAGAATGTTTTCAAGTTACGCAGCGACTCGAAATATGCGATCTCCGCATCGGAGAAGTTGAAGAGTGCAGCGTGATCAATGAAATGATCGGTCAACGTAAAAATAGGGTTCTTGCTTCCATCGATAAATGTCGAGTGCCTCAGGTACCCGCACTGCTTGGCCTTTGGAAGAAAATATTCCCGGTTCAGAAATGTCCCAAGAACCATCCAGTCGATAAACAACCCGTGTTTTCTGTTTTTCAGAGCAGTATCCGCACGCATAAGAATTTCCTTGGCGATTGACTTCTTCTCACCGTCGCTCAGGACAATGCTGAGATCCCCTAACCCCGTGAGCCAGTTTTTCTTTGGCAGTAACTTCAGGATTTGGGCAAGTTCCATATGCGTAATGGTGACGCGTTATTTGAGTGAATGCGAAGTCAGGAAATGAACATTGATAAACATGACACGCTACCAATGACCTCTCAGTTCTCGGGGAGGCTACTGGTTGGCACACGCGATTTGATGAATTTCTGAATCTTGTCGTTCAGCGCGCCGTCGATCTTGACTTTCGCGTCGAGAATATCGATAATTTTTGAAGGGCCGCTGACGAAATCCGATTTAAGCTCGGACGTCATCATGATCCGCAGTTTAATTGGTTCCCGGAGGTTGAAAAAGGAGCATAGAAAGCCCGCAGCGATCAGCTTAGTCTGAATCTCGGCGAATCGTATATCCTCCGGCTCCTCATCCATCGTGAGCATAGCAAACTCGATGACTTTCATAGTTACCAGTCTTGCATCTGCATCCACGGAGGTCTCATCGGCCAGGATTTCCGCATCGATGAATTTTGGTTCGGTGATGATGGAGGGTACTATTGAAATGATCATCCTGATAAAAATAAGAAAATCGATCCGCCACTTCGTCACCTTATAGTTCAACTTCATCCGCGATCGCCATTTTGATTTGACACTCCGCGCTGCAAGGTGTAACCGTGACCTTGGCGTCGTTCAAGGAACTACGGCATAAACCCGCATTCCCTCCCTTTTTCCATTTATTCCGTTCCTCCTTGACCTAGCCAGGCGCACGGTTACGCGCGCGGCAACGCATTCGGACAAATCAAAATGTCCGATCCTATGAATTTCAAAATTCGCACACATTCGAAAGACCGCCGTTATTCCGAATTTCACTTTTTCTTGCTGTCAAAAGGACTTAATGCCGGACGTCCCTCGAACATCCCATGCCCCAACTGCTTTGCCATTGTTACCGATAATGAAGAAGACAAGTTGTATCTGTACTGGCTCTGCTATTGCCTGTGGCAAAGCAAACAATTCGAGCGGATGCTCACAGGATCTGTCATTCCGTTCCTCCGTCTCAAAGAAGCCTCCGACGTCATACTTTACGCAATGCGACATTGTAGTGCGTCGACCCTTCAAGCGCGCGTCGATTCGCTTGCGAAGATCCAACTTCTTGAAGACAATCTCTCCAACCGACTCTCCCTGGTCAAGCAATGGAAAAGAAGGATCGCAGGTGCCGTCGTTGCATCGGCGCACGGTGAATTAGAAATGCCCTCTCAATAAAAAAGCCCGCCATCAATACGGCGGGCTTTCACCGGGAGGGACTGAGATTCAGACCCCAATTCCCTTTTTCTTTGACGATTTCGTTGACTTACCCGTGTCGGGATTGTCTTCAAGATCCTGCTTCTCTTTCGCTTCCTCTTTTTTTTCCTTCGACGCGGCTACTTCTTTACCCTCTTTTTTTTCGTTCGCCTGATAGACTTTTTTCATGTCCGCGTCGTAGAGGTTAAGCGTCTTGAACTGAGGATTCGCCTCCACGTGCATCTTTTCTTCTCTTCCTTCCCGCACAAAGGTTACCGCCTGCACGTTGCCTTTCTCAAGGCTCGACACGAGTTTCACGAGACTGTCGCTCGAGTCCAGTTCCTTGATCGGGTATTTCTTCAACGTCGCCAGCAAGTCGTATCCGTAACCAGGGCTATACTTCTTCATCTCATAATTGCCGTGCTTGTCCGTGGTGGAGAACTCTAACTTGAGCCATGCGTTGTAAGGCTCGTTGTTCTTTGCTATCAGATCCCTGTTAACAGAACGACCGTCAAGCAAATTGAAAGCCTCTTTTGCCGTCACGCCTTTGTTTTTGTCTACGTAAAACGTCTGGCTCTTTTCCTTCGTCGGGTCCAGGTCGTTGAGCAGCGTCGCCTTGTAACGATTGAAAAAATACATGTCGGTCGAATCGCTCTTCCGGAAATCGAGCTTATAGTCTACTTTTTCCGTCTCACCGGTCGGGCGTTTATACTCCCCCTGGATCGCGAGTTGGAATTCTTTCGGCTGCTCCTTGATCTTCGCCTCCAGTTCACCTTGCAGTTTCATGCCGAAGCCCATATACACGAGCCCGTCCTTCAAGAATTTCAGATTTTCCTCGTTCATAAAATAATGGTTTAATGTTGATTGATGTTTCCGGTTTACCGCAGTACGCGTGCGCGCACGATCGACCTGTTCTTTATCCGCAGCACGTAATGCCTGCCGCCGTTTTTTTCGAAGAGCTCGATTGCCAGATGCTTTGAATCCGGGATCGTAAACTTTTGCAGCGCATAGACGATTTCAGTTTGCGACTTTCCGGGAATCGACGATACGTTTCCATATCGATACAGGACACCCGCTTCGACTTCCTGCGATGCAGTTCGTTTGATGCGCGTGTTGTCACGAACATAGAATCTTAAGAAGTCCACGTCGTAGTTGAGATTCGAATTGTTCCTGATTCTTACGCGGTAAAAGATGACGTTGCTTTTGACGTAGATGCCCAGCAGCGAGAGGCTCACCTTGTCGCTCGCTTTGCGCTTGAAGTGAAGCGTGCGTCCGTATCCGGTAATTTTTTCGCAATAGTCTTCCAATTGCGTCTCCGTTACTTCAGATGAGAAAAGGAGTTTCGACCGATTTACAGGTGTCACACTACCGTCCGCACTCCGACCCTCTATTTCGGCCATGTCGAAAGTCAGGCATCCCGGATCGTGTGTATAAGTAACAGTAAAATGGTGAAGAACGCCGTCGCCCGTGATAACGGTGAGGTTGGTCTCCCCAAAATTCTCTCTTGCTGCTTTCACGTGCAGAACGTTCGACACGTCTTTGGCCTTCTGTGCAAGAACGTCGCGACTTCCCTTGTCCACACTTTTGATCACGGCCGGAAAAATGAGACTTGCCGTCTTATTCGTTGTGATCTCCAGGGGATAGGAACGTGTAATTTCCTGTTCCGCCGCAGCGGGCTGCATCTGCCATTCCTGCCCTTGCCCGATCCGGGGAATGAATCCGATCGACATTGCGACCAATATGATGTATCTGTTTTGCATGATGATTTTGGTTTGCTAAAAACGATTCGACTTATTAGCGACGAGTGTCCCTCAACAGTATTCTGTATCCGGCTTTGACCGTCACGCGGACGAGCTTGACTTTTTTGGAGAACAATCCCTTCGCTGCCTGAATGCCCGCTGCACCGGCCTGCGCGCCGATGGATTGATCCATCGTCATGAACTGCATGCCTTGCATTGCCTGGTCGCTCGACTGTTTGGCTGCGTCCCGCGTGATCGCGCCGGGCACATAAATTCCTTCGAGCCCGTCAAGATCGTAGGCATTGAGCTTGACTTGATACAAAGAGTTATCGCTGCGGACCGAGGCAACGCTGATCAGAAGGCGTTCACCGTTGATGCCCGCTGTGCCGAACACGAACCGGTCTTTCTCAATCAGGTGGTCGTCCACATATAAGTCCTTGAGCAAGCGCATCTTTACCGTCGACCCGGCTACCAGTTCCTGCGTGCTGTGCACGACGGCTTCGATGGCATTTGCCGAGTCCGCTTCTTCTATTGCTTCATCGAGTCCAAAGAAGGATGTTTCTGTTTCTGGTGCCGTGCTTTTCACCGCCACCGCGCCCGAAGGAATATTGTCGGCCTTTTGACGGGCAACCACACGCTCGGGATGTTGTATGTCGAGGATCTTGTCGAGCATCGAGCTGATGCGTGTCTCATCCGGGTCAGCGCCGTTGCGCCTGGATTGCATCATTTCCATCATCGCGCTGAGTTGACGCATGTCCTCGGAAGGCTGCACGTCCTGGAGCCCGTCGCCCTTCATGGAATATTGGTCGCCGCCCTCTTGTCGCCGGTCTCGTTTCGCGGCGATCCCTTCGCCCGGTCTGCGGTCCAATGCCTTGTACAATTCTGCGAGCTTGTTGTTGACCAGAATCTCGTTCGGATCCCCCGACGTCCTGGCAGTTTTACGCGCATCGCGGATGCTTCCATCCCCAGCCAGTTCCAATTCATCCAGTTTGAAGTAAGGATCATTGTCACGCGCCTCCTGGAACTTGACCGAGTCGCGTCGCGCCTTCTCATAAAGAGAAAGCTTGTCGAGTTCTTCCTCACCGAAGTGCGCCACCGGCACTTCGAAATTCAGGCCGGCTGACGTTTCCTGCTTGGCATTGGAAGCGATTCCCTTGCCGCCGCCCAGCGTCCAGAAGAGCGCAGTCAAGAAGGGAACAACCAGTACGGGCGCAACCATGAGGAACTTGCGCTGCTGCAAAAACTTTTGTGTGTGCTTCATAAAAAAATTGATTTGATGATGATTACTAAACAGGCCGCCGCAAAGCAGCATCCGGCAAAGAGCGCAAGCGCCCGCCGAGTTCCTATCGGGAATGCGTTGAAGCGAGCGCTCACCGTTGTGATGATTCTTTTCATTTTCTCTTATTATCGGTTTTCAGTTTTTATGTCACGATTCTCGAGCGTGTTCCAGCGCTCAATCAAAAAGCCGTGCGGATTGTTGTCGGAGCGGGCCACGTTGCGCAAGTAGCCTTCGGTGACAAGACTTCGCGTGACGGTCGAGGTCGTGCGCATGAGTTTCTCCTTTCCGTAGTACCTGAAGTAGAAAGGGTACTCATTCACATCGATGTGAATGCTGTCGGAGAAAATCTCCTGACTGATGTTTCCTGAAATAATGTTCGAGTAATACCGCTTCTCCTTCAGGTTGTCGTACTGGTGCTTGGCCGACGCATCAGCCAGATAGAGTGCTTTGAGAATGTTCGCGTCGATCACACGATCATCGGGGTGCAGCGTGAAGAAGAAATAATGGAACATCTTCACATGATCCCGCGCCTCGACGGGAATGTTGTCCTTTCTCTCGGCACTCCATGCCTCAAGTGCCTTGCCGTTGGCGAGAATATAGATCCGTTGCTGCTGCTCGGTGACAAGGGCGAGACATTTGAAGATCGTGTAACCGCAGAGTGTCGTGCAGGCGATGATCAGCACAAATGAAAACAGTTTGATATGCCTGAATGCGGATTCTATGTTCTTGAGTTGTTGAAACATCGGTGCTTGTCGTTATTGTCCGGATAGTTTATTTCTCATGTATTCATCGTTGCCGGCCGAAGAGGAGGCAGAAGGGGAACCTTGGCTTTGCTGCGACGGAGAGGCGGACATGTAGCTCGACGCGGAGCTGATCGCTGCCGAAGAGCCCGTCGCGGCCGCGCCGGCAATGCTTGTCGCGCCTCCTGCAAAAAGCGTAGTGGCCTTGTGAAGCAGCACGTTGCCGCCCGCCGCCTGCACGATGTAATTGCAAACGCTCGGCACCGTGAAGTATCCCACGATACCCATTACCAGGAAGATGAGATAAGCCGTGTCCGTCGAACTGAAAAAAGTATCACCGTATCGGGCGATCTGCTCAAGGTCGATGCGCAGCATGTTCTCCTGAATCCTTGCAATGATGGCTCCGAAGATGTTAGCTACAGGGAGCCAGAGGAACACGTTGATGTACCGCGCGAGCCAGCTGGTAAGGGTGTGCTGAAATCCGTCAAAGACGGAAATGCCGAAAACGATCGGTCCCAGGATTGCAAGCACGACTAAATAAAATGTACGAATCGTGTTGAGACACAGCGCCGCGCCTTCAAAAAGTATCTGAAGAACTTCCGACATCCACTGCTTGACGGAGTTTCGGAAATTGTAAGACGCCTTCGCCATCGCGAACTGTATGTCGTTCGACAATCCGTCGAGCGTGCCTTCATCGCTTCCGTCCGGATGCGTGTATTGATACCATTTGTCGCGATCTCCCGCGCCGCCCTCTCCGACATACATTTGCCATGCGGGCGTCTTTTTGATGGCTTCCTCTTTGAGCTTGATCAAATAAGCAATCGCGTTGTTGGACCCCGACACCATCGCCGCCGTGCCGCTCACCGTCGGACTCATGATCCCGTTGATAACCGCCAGCACGGAAGGGAATAGAAGAATTGCAAGGCCGATAGCGAAGGGTCTCAGCAAAGGATAGAAATCGATCGGCTCTGCATTCGCCAGGTGTCGCCATACCCGCGAAGAGATATACCACAGCGCTGCAAAGCCGGCCAGTCCCCGGCCTACGCCGGTCAGTTGGCTGCTCAAAGGCAGCATCTCGCTGTATAGCTGGTCCAGAATGCTTTGCAGGCTGCGGATCTCTCCGGCATACGTCTGTGCCGGCAAAAGCACGGGCGCAAAAAAAGCCGGAAGAAATATTGCTGCTGTTTTCAGTTTAAATGACATAGCCGGATTTTCAATAAGGTTGAACTACCCCGTAGATCGACTGCATCGTGCGCGCATCATTGGCTGCTCGCGCGCGCTGGATGGCCAGCAACTGTGTGGAATTGTTGAAAGTCCGAACGAACCGCAGCTTGCTTTCCATTTCGTAGTAAATGCGGTCCACGGCTCTCAGGCGCTCATCGTCACTCATGGAGAGTTGCGTCGCGGTGATCACCATCAGCAGGTCGTCTATATTTTTTACGCTCGCCTGAAAGAGGTAGCTGTATACATTGCCGACGTATTGGATTTCTTCTGCCGTGAAATTGGGATCGCGTCTGAAACGATCGTATGCCCGCTGATATTCTTTGAGCAGCAACTTCTGATAGTCGATGATGTAAGGAATGCGCTTGTAATTCCTGATCGAGGGATTCACAAGCATGAGCCCGTCGATGAAGGCTTCTTGTAAAGTGTAGTTGCCCGATGTGATGCGAACGATCGTATTATAACCCGCCTCAAGAATCTTGTAGGTGTTGTACATCTGGTCGAGCGTTTCTTCCATCGCCTGCAACTTCTCCGCGTTCAGAATAAGTTGACCCGCTTCCTCTGTCTGCGCGGTTGCCGGAAGCACCAGGGAGATAGTTACGATCAGTGAATAAATTATTGCTTTCATACTCTTTGCCATTGCTTGGATGTGAGTCAATTGCCCTCTATCATTATCCTATTAGCTGCAGAAATATTGGCGGCTTCCTTCTGGCGCTCGCGCGAGAGCGCATATACATCGTTTGAGAATGCGTTGACGAATGCCCGCTGATCGAGCATGTCTTCGTAAATAACATCGATGTTTTGGATGCGCTCCGCGTCGTTCATCTTTACCTCCTCGGGGCGTATGATCCGGAGCAGTTCCGAAATGTTGGCGTCCGTCATCACCAGGAAGTTGGCGTGCACGGTCTCGATGTAGCGGATCTCGCGCGCCGTGAAGTTTCTGTTGGACGCGCAGAACGCATACACACGCCGCATGTCCCGCGTGATATAATACTGAAAGGCGATCATGTCGATCACCTTTGCCCCGGCAGCGATGTCTGGGTTACAATTATTAAGACGCCCGAAGAAGTCGCGGGTCAGGTTGAAGTTCCCTTCCAGTATATTCGATATCGTCTTCAGGCCCTCTCCCGTCGTGATCATCGTGCCCACAACCTTCGTCCATCCCCATGCAAGCGCCTTGAGTTGATCCTGGTCATACTCTTTCTGCTTGTCGGATTGGTTGAACCATTCATCCCACGTCTGAGCGTTCGCGCTTGCAGACACGCACCAGATAATAGAGGCGACTATAATATTCCTGATCATCTTGTTTTGCTGTTTATTGTATTCCGTAGAGTTTCTTGATTGCGTCGACTTCGTTCTTGTCTTTGGCGCGGTTGATCGACAGCTGGATGTTCTGATTGTTGAATTGCTGCAGATCGGTGTAGTTCTTCTCGATGCCTTCGGCCGCCTTGTTAATGATCTCCAAACGCTTTGCGTCCGACATCTGCATGCGATATGAGTTGATCACAAGCAGCACCTGCTCGACGTTGTTCACACTCTCGCGCAAAATTCCCGTGTACACGCGATACATGTTGTCGATCTCCGATGAAGTGAAGTTTCCGTCCTGGCTCACCATCGCCCAGGTGAAACTGTATTGCTGCGCGATCTGCTGCTGACGCTTGACGATGATAGAAATGCGATGATAGGTCGCCAGCGTACTGCGTATCTTCCAGAGCTCGTCGTAGTACTTCTGATACAAAGCCCGGTTCTTTTCCGTCCAATTCGCGATCTCATCGAGCTTCAGGGCATGCAACTTGTTTTCGATGAACTTCTGCGCGTTCTGAAGCCACAACGTCTCATTCTGCAACCGCTGCACCATAAGGTTCACCGCCTTGATCACCCAGGTAACACCTTCCCTCAGTACCTCTGCAATGATGATCGCTTTCGCCTCTTTGACGGGAGCCGCCGTCAGCATCAATGTGATGATGACAGCAGCCGCAATACTCAGTTTCATCTTTTTCATGACTTTGTCTCTTTATCATTTGCTCCTCATCTCCGCTGCCAGCTCGGCAATGCCTTTTCGGATGTCGCCGCCCCATCGCGCCGCGTATTCATTCACTTTCACTTTTTCGCTTTGCTCTGTGGTGTAAGCCAGATATTCTTCCAGCGACACTTCCGTAGCATACACCTTCGACTGCATCCCGCCCAGGCTGATGAAAACTTCTTTATAGCGGCGTGACGGATCGTTGCTTTTGTTGATGGACAGAATCAAAGCCTTCTCTTTCTCGGTGAGTCCGAGAAGCTGCTGGATCAGGTCGAACTTGTTCTGGTACTTACTCTGATCCAGCAGGATCTTGCAGTCGGAATTGTTAATGATGGCTTGCTTGACGATCGGGGAAGAAATGATGTCCTCCACTTCTTGCGTCACTACGATAGCCTCTCCGTAAAACTTGCGCACGGTTTTGAATAGATATTTGATGTACTCGGCCATGCCCTCACGCGCGATGGCCTTCCATGCCTCTTCGATGAGGATCATCTTGCGGACTCCTTTGAGCTTGCGCATCTTGGAGATGAACACCTCCATGATGATGATCGTAACGACCGGGAAGAGGATCGGATGATCCTTGATATTGTCGAGCTCGAAGACGATGAACCTTTCGCGCAGCAGATCGAGATTTTCCCTTGCATTCAGCAAATAGTCGAACTCCCCGCCTTTGTAGTAAGGCCTCAGTACATAGAGAAAATTCTCGACGTCGAAGTCCTTCTCTTTTACTTTATCCGCCTTCAGCGTTTCGACGAACACATCGCGGAGGAACTCGTAGAAGGTGTCGAAGCATGGGAACAGTTTTACACTTTTTGATTGCTTGCTTTCTTCTAACAGTTTATAGTACATCGATAGCGCGATGGACAGCGCTACATACTCAGACCGGTTGAACGTCTCGTCGTCCTTCTTCCACAAAGCCAGCAGCAGCGTCTTAATGCTTTCTTTCTTTTCTGTATCAAGCACATCGCCGTCGGAAATGTAAAATGGATTGAACTTGATCGGACTGGCCTCGTCGTAGGTGAAGTAGTATCCATTCACCAGGTCGCAGAGTCCCTTGTAGGAATGACCCACGTCCACCAGCACGATGTGCGTGCCCTGTTCGTAGTAGGTCCGCACCATGTGATTGGTGAAGAAGGATTTCCCGCTTCCAGACGGACCGAGAATGAATTTGTTTCGGTTCGTGCAGATGCCGCGCTTGACAGGTTCGTCGGAGATGTCCACGTGGATCGGTCTTCCGGTGAGCCTGTCACCCATTCGGATGCCGACCGGCGAGATCGAAGACTGATAGCTTGTTTCAAGATTGAGAAAACACGTGGCCTGTTCGGCAAACGTGTCGAACGTATCGTTCATCGGGAAGTCCGCTTCGTTGCCGGGCAATCCCGCCCAAAAGATTTGCGGCGCGCCGTCCGTTTCCTGCCGCGCGACTGCGTCCATCTGCGCAAGCGCCGAGGCAACCTGCGTCTTCAATTCCTTTAGCTCGGCGGGCTGCTCGGTCCAGATCATCACGTTGAAGTGCGTCTTCACCGGAAGGCGCTGGGCAGAAATCGCCTCGTTGAGAAAATCGTTGGTTGCGTCGCGGCTGATCGCGTTCTCACGCGAATAGGCAGACAATGACTGCAGGCGAAGCCGTTTCGCTTCCAGCAGTTTGACCGTCTTGTGCGAGTCCTCTATAAAAATGTATTGATTGAAAATATGATTGCACGGAAGCAACTGGCCCAGCGGCGATGCAAAGCCGACGCTGAATTTTGTTTTGTCCGTCGAGTAACGATCATAGTTGATGCGCGAGCCGCACAGCGAGGGCAGATCCTCTACGTCGGCTAGCGAATACAACTGACAATGAGCATCTCCGATCTGGATGCCGTCCTTAAGATGAATGTCTTTGATAACTGGTTTATCGGTTTCCGAAAGCAGAAAACAATACCGCTCGATGAGTCCCGGCGTCGTCTTCGTGCCCGTGAGTGCATCCTCACGAAGTCTCTTAAGTTTGATGTATCCGCTGTCGTGCAAGATCCTTTCGAACTGACCGACCGAATCGAGAAACTCCTGCACGCGCTGTGGATTAAGCGTGTCCTCGGGGACGAGCGTCCTGCGAATCAGGTTCGAGAAGACCGAACTCGAAGGCTTGCGCTTCAGCGGCTTGCGCGTCAGCATGATGTAACATCGATGATCCAGGAAGGAGCGCTCATTAAAAAAACGCTCGCTTGCGCGGGAGAGAAAAGACAGATCGGTGCCTTCGAAGTCCGCGGCGTGATTTTTCGCAAAGAACCAATCCTGTTTGTGGAAGATCGCGCCGGCCGGCAGAACCTTTATTGCCTTGATGAGTATCTGGTGAAATGCTTCGTACTCCTGATCGGAAAGTGTGAAGATCTCAGGGAGAGTCGCCTCGAAAGCAACCGTGATGTCTCCCTGCTTGGAGAGAATGCAGTCCTGCTCGACCTTGTAGACCGGGAACGCTTTCGATAAGGAGATCGGCTGCGCCATTTTTATTTTTTATCGGTCTTCAGTCCGAGAAATATTTTCCTGGTGTTGCCGATGAGTGCATTGGGAATGTTAGGACGCGCAAGTTTTTTCAACAGGCCATACTGCCCGTACTTGTCGCTCATCCGGTAAACGGTCATGAAGAGCGCCGTACCTGCGCCCATGACCAGGGCCAGGCACAGAAACATGTTCACACCCGTCACGTAGAGAATGGCAAACGCCACCAGCAGCGTCACAAGCCCGCCCGCCAGATAGCCGATGTACTGCGCCTTCAGTCCCTTGAACTCGATTGGCTTGTTGATCCCCTTGTTGATTTTATAAACACTGCTCATGTGCATTCCATTATTTGGTCAATGGAGCAGGAGCCCGCTTTCGACGGTCACCGCTTCTAAAGCCTCTACCCATTCGTTCCGTCTCCGGCGTCGGCTCCTGCCATCCATTGGTGTTTCGTTATTCGTCCTTTATTTTTTTGGCTTCCTTGTTCTTTTGTTCTTCCGGTTCATATCGCTCTTTGGTGATGTGTCAAGCGTGTTTTTGAAATCACGCTGCTTGCGGACATTGACCGTGATCTCGTCGGCCAATTGCTGCGTATCGAAATCTATCGCTGCCGGCAGTTTCACTTCGATCAAGTCATTTCGCGACAGACGTTCTGCGAGTGTGCCCTTGAATGCATTCTTCGTAAGCGGATCGTAAGTCACTTCTGTATGAAACCCGAGATCACGCACGTCACGGAAACTGATGCGGTTCTCGTGGTTGTCCACTTGAATGAATTCCAGGTTGCGGATGTCCACCATGAAATCCGCATCATGAATGCGAAGCACCCTTAGGGAACGAGGTTCGTTGTTGCTCTCCACAGCCATTCGAAGAGCATTACACCCCAAAAAAAGATCTTAGCACGGTGGCCACTACGACCAAAAAGACGCAGCTGCCGAACCAGGAGGCGGCAACCTTGCCAGTGTCGGGATCACCGGAGTTCCACTTCTGATAAACTTTCACCGCTCCGACTAATCCGAGAATCGAGCCGATCGCATACATCAGGCTCGTACCGGTTGTGAAGAAACTGCGCACCCGCATGGTCGCCTCGTTGATGCCTGCGTTGCCGTCCTGAGCTTGGGCTACCATCGCCGTCAATGCGATCAATGCCGCGCTTAGAATCAATTTGCTGTTAAGTCTTTTCATCTGCATGTAGTTTTTTTGTAGGTCATTTTTCTTGTTGGGGCCACCAGGAGTTGATCTCCGCGGTGCCGATGGTGTGGTTGCTTTTTTCGCGGATGGTCTCTTCGATCAGCATGTTGATCGTCGCGCGGTAAGAAGTTGAATTGAGCTTCGCGTACTTCTTGAGCAACAGGCTGAAGCGGTCCGTCACCTGCTGGCGTGTTGTTTGTCCGATTTCGCTGGAGAGATGCTTGATGTCTTCGCCGAGATCGGCTACCGTTCCGACCAGCGTCGTGTCGAGGGATACGGTGAAGTCTGCTGATTCATCGTCGCGGGTTTTCCTGGGAGCGAAAGACAATTCCTCCCTGTCTTGTTGATTGTCGTTGCTTGGCTTTGCAATTTCTCCGAGAAATGAGGCGTCGGTTTCGATTGACGTCTGCTCTGAGTTTTCTTTACGTTTGACAATACCCTCGCGGAAAAGTGTTTGCAATTCTTCCTTGTAAAGGAGAAGACCTGCAAGTGCATAGTAGAGTACGCCGAGAACGGCGAGAGCATAAAAAAATTCCTCCCATGAAATTGATTCGAACATTGCTTTCGTGTTTGCGATTACGAAAGCGAAGGTGAATCATCGCGCAAGCGCGAATTCACAAGTTGTTAACAACGTGTGATAAAAAGTTTGACTTCGTGACGTCAGACGAATGAAATGATTCGACTCATTTTTTCCGTGCAAAGTTCGGGCTTGTCCGCCGACTGCGGCCAAAAGACTACGGCATAAAATTCAATGTGCCTGCGGCTGCTTGTCTTGATCAATTTTATTCCGTTTCCTTTTGGCCTAACGCGCGTCGTTGTTTGATTTTTTTCGTCGCGCTGTCCGCGTAAAGCCCGGTGGAGTGGGCATTAAAAAAATGTTTCACTCTAATCAATCTTTATGGAAACCATCATTGAAAAAACAGAACGAAAAACAATCAACATCCCGCTCGAAGCAATCGAGACGAGCGCGACCAACCGGGTATTCCGACGACCTTCGGAAATCACCGACGAAGCCTTGCGCGAACTGTCCGCCTCCATCCAGCAGTACGGCGTCATCCAGGCCATCCTTGTCAGGCCCCATCCTGAGAAAGTCGATCTCTATCAACTTATCTGCGGTGAGCGACGCTACCGCGCAAGTCTCCTTGCGGGTAAAAGCTCAATACCTGCGCAGGTCGCCGAAGTCAGCGACGAGACGGCAATCGAAATGCAGGCCATCGAGAACATAGAGCGTGAAGACATTCACCCGCTTAATGAATGCAAAGGATATCGCGTCATCCTAGAAAACAATTCAAAGTTGACCACGGCGGATCTTGCGCAGCGCTTTGCCAAGTCTGAAACCTACATCCTGCAGCGTCTTAAGCTCAGCGACCTCGTGCGTGAATTCAAGAAGGACTTCTATGAGGACAGGATACATCTCGGGCACGCCATCATCCTGGCAAGGCTCACTCCTTCAGATCAGCGTGAAATCCGAGAGCGACTCATGAGACGAAGCGACGAGCTTGGCACAGTGAAAGAGCTTCAGGAGTTTGTTGACTCCAATATCATGAACAGTCTCGCGTCGGCCCCGTTCGATAAATCCGACGCAACGCTTATTCCAAAGGCTGGAGCGTGCCTGACATGTCCGAAGCGATCAGGCGCTTCGCCGCTGCTCTTTGCAGAAATCAAAGACAAGGATACCTGTGCAGACCGCGGTTGTTTCTTCACCAAGTGCCGCAAGTTTCTCACTCGCAAGACGCGCGAGGTCATCGACACACAGCCCGATGTTGTCTTCCTTACCGACTATAGCCAACCTGAAGATGAAATACTGGGAATGCTCACCGAACACAAGCTCGTGCCGCTTCGCGAGCACAGCGATTTTTATAAAGCCGACACCGGGGGAGCGAAAGTGAAAGGACTCTGGGTCTCAGGCCCAAGAACGGGACACATGGCAACGGTCTTTCTTCCCAAGCAGAGCAAGGCCGCGCCCAAGAATGGAAAGGAAGCAAAGAAAGAGCAGGTCGAAAAAATCAGGTTTCGAATGGCGAGAGGAAAGGAACTGGACAGGGAGAAAGTCTACGCGAAAATTCTGGATGCGCTTCTCAAGCACCCTTCACAGAAAAAATCGTTTGAAACCCGTCTCATGCCGGATGAAGAAACACTGCTCTGGTTCATCATCTTCGACAAAGCAGGGTTCCATGTCACGGGAGAACTGGCCAGATTCCTGGGCGTTTCCAACAAACAGGACCCTGACAAGATGTACCAGGCTTTGCGAAATCTCAAGCCCGAGGGGAAGGCCTTCCTGCTTCGGCGAGTGATGATGGACCAGTACGGCGGAAATTATCCCGATTCCACCTACGGACACATTATATATAAGATCGCCAAAGGCTACGGTGACATCGACATAGCGCGGTTCGAGAAAGAACAGGCCGAAATTTGCACCAAAAGGGAAGCCCGTGCGAAGGATCGCATTAAAGACCTGAAAGGCTGATGACGACACATTATATGTATAAGGAGGAGTTATCGGACTCCTCCTTACCTACACATTATATACATGTGTGTCAAACCTGCGGAAATTGTCCGGCTGGGGTACGTGTCAGACGCTCCAATACCTACTATACATACCCGGATTTCACTTTTAATTGCAAGCGGTCGTTTTAATCAGATTTCCAAAAAGGGGATCTATTTCTTCAGCAAGAGGAAGCCCGCGCGGGAGGAAAGTTGGCTAGCGGAAACGAACAAATCCATCACTCCAGCCAATAGAGTTTGCTGGCTTTCTGAATCACCTCTGCCATATTTTTTGACTCAAACTTGGTGAGCAAGTTCCTGCGATGAGTTTCCACGGTATTGTCGGTAATATCAAGCCGGTCTGCTATCTGTGCAGTTGTCAGGCCGTCTGAAATAAACTTTAATACTTGTTCTTCTCTTGTCGTCAATTTCTCGAAGCGATTGCGGTGAACATAATTTCGCTTCAACGGTTCTTGCGGAGTGCTGAAAACGGGATGTACATATATTTCATTGTGACGCTTCTTGATGCGTTCGAGGATATCCCTACAGCGATCGAGCGTGATGGTGTCTGGAGTGCATCCGAACGCGACTCCACTCTGCATATCCGCGTTCGTTGTATATGTCAGCACAACGCCGAGCGTTGTCATTTGCCGAATACCTTCGCCCGGCACTTCAACATCGCTTACATATTCGTGCACGATAATCGACCTCGGATCGAACCCAGTCTGCTTCACCTCCTGAATATACCGCCCCTGCGCCTCCATAATGGCCGCTCGGGATTTTGGGGTTCCTGTTGAAAAAATAAATTCTGCACCTCCTTCAATATATTTTATCGCCTCATAACCGGTTATCTGTTTTACGTTGGAAGAAACAAATTCCGTTTGACGATCGAAGAGATTGAACACCGCGAAATAGGCTGACACTACCTGGCAGGCCTCCTCGACGATCGAAATAAAATCCTCGTCTTGAGGAAGTATTTTGCGACCGATCAAATCTTCGATTGTCGGTATCTTCATTCATTCTAGCCAGTAGATCCGGCTCGCTTTTTTAATCAATTGCGCCATGTTCTTGGCTTCGAACTTCGAAAGCAAATTTTTGCGGTGTGTTTCCACTGTAGTTTCCTCGATGAAAAGTTTCTCACCGATTTCACTCGACGTGAGGCCTTTCGCCAAAAGCTTCAGCACCTCTTCCTCTCTTGGCGTGAGCTTTTGTTTTTCTTTCTCGATCACATGGACTTTGTTTAGCGGTACTTCCCTCGCCGTAAGCAACGGCTGATCGGAAACAATCTCGTTGTGACGCGCTTTCAATGCGGTTAGGATCGACCGACACCGATCCAGAGTTTGTTCCCGATCTTCGGAAATCAGCGCGATGATGTGATTTGCATCGGCATCGCTTGTATATGAAATTGCGATCGACATGGAAATGGTCCGCACAAGTTTTTTGCCGGGTGTGATGGTGTCGCTGAGGAACTCATAAATAATATTCTTACGGGGATCGAATCCCGGCTTCTTGAGATCGTCAACGTATTGGCGAAGAGCGTTGAGAACGCCGGGTATCGTTTCAGGAGAAGTGACTGAAAAAAGAAATTCGAATCCTCCTTCGATGTAATCCTGAGGTTGATAACCGACCAGGTTTGTTACTGACTTCGTGATGTATTCAATCCTGCGCTCGACTGGCTTGCATACCGACAAGAACGTATTCGGTATTTTCACGGCCTCTGAAAAAAGGGACATGAATGCCTCATCTTCGGGTAGCATGCCTTTTTCAACGAGGCTGCGAAAATCTGCGTCCAGGTGCATTAATGTAGCCAATAAAGTTTGCTGGTGACCGCAATCAATTCCGCTACGTTGCCGACGTTGAATTTGAGAAACATGTTTTTCCTGTGGGTTTCTACAGTGTTTAGGGAAATGCCAAGTTGGTCCGCCACTTCTCTCGAAGACAGACCGTTTGCAATCGCGCGCAGAACCTCCTGTTCCTTCGGCGTCAGCACGTGTCGTGCGTCCTGATAATTGAAGATCTCCGTCAACGGCGCCTTCGATAACTTGTCGGGCCATGTCGGAGAATAAATCGATCGATATAAATTTTTAGCCCGCGTCAGGGCGGAACGAACTTGGGCTTCAATTGTCGCATTCATTTCCTCATCGGCTCCCGGAACGAATCCCGCGACCAGCGCGGTTTTAAAAACCCCGTCTGGGAAATATTCAAGCACGGTGATAAGAGCCCTGAAGGCGATATAGCCGCCGCCTCTTTGCAATATCCTTGCATCCAGCACGGTAAAATTCGGCTGGGCCGGATCATAACCGGGCTGAAACACTTTCTGAAATGCTTCCGCCTCCTCTTCAAGGACCTTCAATACATCATCCCGGTGCGCCAGCTCGGTAAAAAAATTGACTCCTTTCCTTTCAAGAAATTCCGCGGAATATCCGACCAGAGACTCGAAACTTGGACTCACGCAGTGATAGGTTCCCTCTTTCACATGGCTGACACACGAAAAAATATCGTCTCGTTGAGACAACGCATCGAGCGTGTCATAGAACTCCGGAAGATCCGGGTGACTCGCGGAATTGAAATAGTCGCGGAGCGTCATGTCATTCGAGCCAGTAAAGTCTGGTCGCTTTCTTCACCAGTTCCGCGGTGTTGCGCGCTCCGAATTTTGCGAGCATGTTTTTGCGATGGGTCTCCACCGTATTTTCGGAAATGCTCAATGCAACGGCGACGTCCTTCGAGGTACTTCCATTCACCAGCCGACCTAACACTTCAAGTTCTTTATCTGTTAAAGTATGCTTGGGATTCGTTTGTATCACCAGCTCCACGACTTTCTTTTTATTATTAGACACGCGCCGCGGCGCATATACCTGCCAGTAAAGCGACTTGATCTTACCGAGGATCGACTCGACCTCCTTTCTCCTTTCGTCTTCATCGTCCCCTTTCACAAACCCCGTGCAAAGTGCCAACTCGATCTCGCCGCTTTCAAGGTATTGAATCGGCGACATCAGACCGATGAATGCGCGCAGCGAACCATCCGGCAGTCTGAGAGACATGCTCATCTCGCAGAGATTTGTCTCGGACTGATCGTAATCCGGCTTGAGCGCGTCTCCGAATATTTTAGCCTGTGCTTCCATCACGGACAGGATCGTCTGGGGATCTACGCGTTTTGGGAAAAAGTCGACTCCTTCACTTTCGATCACTGCTGCTGCATATCCTGTCAGCGTCTCGAACGAGGGACTTACACAGTAATATTTTCCGGGTTTCACATGCGCGATATATGAAAGAATGTCAGGACGGCGATGAAGGTCTTCAACCAGGAGGTCAAGCTCAGCCTTACAGGAATGCGCAGAACCGGGAAAGAAATCTTTCGGCGACATAGGGGCGGTAGGTGGCAGAAAAGCCGGGTGCCGCGGGACCCAAGGTCTTCGACAGCCGGTAATTATCCTTAAATATAAGCCTCCGCAACCTTGGGGGCGCAATTTCCACTCTTAACAGAAAATTAGAATTTTTTTCGGACCGCGCAGGTGGGGAAATTTCCTATTGGCAGCCGGAATTCAAAATATTGCCTTGTTGCCTAAGTGTGCCTTGCCGCCGTTAAATTCCGATCTGAAACTTGTCTCCGGTGACGGAAATAACTTGAAATGCGGGCCGCGAGACGACCGACCTGCATCCGTTGATTTTCCTTCCGAGCGAGGAGGTCCACGCCTGAAAATCCTGCGAGACTTTCCAGCTAAACTCAGGAACCGGTCAAGGAATTCGTCCTTTCACTCAGCGCCACATCCTGCACAAGTTGTTACAAAGTTGTGGATTATGCCGATTGACTTTCCTGAACTTCATACTGCAAGAATAAAACAGCCTTGTCATCGGTATGAACAACCTCATCAGCTACCTCGAAAGCAAAGACGCCGTCTTCCACGGTGCTTTGGTGCTCATCGTTCTCTACGTGCCGCATGCCGGCAACCTTTTCATGCAACTCGAGCACCTCGACATGACCTTCTCGGGTTTTACTTTCTTCAACTGGATCTACGGTGTTTCCTTGGCAGGTGCTATCGAGTTCCTTATCCTGGTTTTTATCATCAACGGCTACCGGTCAACCGGGAAATTCTACGCCGTCGTGAGCTTCTTTCTCAACGTGTTCTATTACAACTACTGGTTCACTGCCCTTCGCAATCCCTCGGACGAAAACATCAAAGCCACCATCATCAGCCTCTTCGTCTGCCTTACTCATTCGCTTGCGGTCTGGCAGCTCAGCGAACTGTTCTACAAGCGCCTGCAGGAGGACAAAGAAAACATTGTCGAACACTGGTGCCCGGAGTGTGAAGCCGGACCGTTTGTCAACAAACGCGCCCTGGAGGGGCACCGCAGCCGGACACACAAAGGCAGGAATAAAACTACTGCTTCTTCATCTGCCAACGCGGAATCGTCCGCCGGATTGAATCCCTAAATCGCCGGTTCTTGCGTGTCGAACTCTTACTTACGATGAAACATCAGATGTTGAAAACACAGGAGGATCTGCTCACGATCTTGAAAGGAGCAAGCAATGTTTTCCGTACCGGAAAACAGCTTGATGAAGACCGTCTTTACATCCGTATCACTTCGTTCCTTTTCTGAAGTCATGGCGCGCCCCAGGAAAAATGAAAATGACAAACGCGTGGCGCAGCTCAACCTTCATCTTACCCTAGAGGAGGAAAAGAAAATATTGGAGTGGGCAACTGCGAGCGGTCTCTTCGCGCCCGAATGGGTCAGGAAGAAAATCTTTACCGGCAAGTTTCCCCCTGTAAAACAGTCTCCGATCGAGGCAGGCGTCTACCAGGAACTCAGAAAGATCGGCGTCAACCTGAACCAGGGAACACACAAACTCAACTCCGGCGAGTTTCCGGCGAACTACCTCTCACTTCAGATGGAATTGCTCGGCTTGCTCACTAAGATCTACAAGGTCCTGCTTGCTGACCGGGGATCGACAACAAATCATGCGTCGTGACAGCGAACCTCATAAAAGGTAAGGGCTTCCGGGGCGCGCTCCGGTACAATCTTGACAAGGTCGCTAAAAATGTCGCCGAGGTGCTCGACTCAACCTTTGCCAGGTCGAGCGAGGCCGCTATTATGAAGGAGGTACAGATGATAAGGTCATTGCGTCCGCGCCTTGAGAAATATTTTTATCACACCTCTATCAATTTTCCTCCCGAGGAGAATATTTCCAATGATCTGATGAAACGTCTCGGCCGTGAATACCTCGCCGCAGTTGGATTTACACAGCACCAGTTCATCATGTTCCGCCATTTCGACGCCGGACATCCTCACTTGCACATTCTGGTGAACAGGATCGGCTACGACGGAAAGGTCATGAGCGACAGTCGCGATTACCAGCGTACCGAAGACGTCTTGCGTGTACTCGAAATTAAGCACGGTCTTCGGCGTGTCGCACCCAGCAGCCAGGCCCGCCAGAGAGCTGTCACAAAGAACGAGATCGAAATGATGAAGCGCACCGGCGAGTCAAGCAGCAAAATGAAACTTCAACACCTGATCCGGGAGGCATTGAAAGGAAAGCCCGGCATTGATCTGTTTATCGATAGTCTGAAAAGAAATGGCGTGACGGTGGTTCTCAATAAGGCATCCACCGGTCATATCAGCGGGATCTCCTATGAGTACAAAGGATTCAGGACGACGGGAACCAAACTGGGTGCGGCATACAAATGGACTGCAGTTAAAGTGCGACTTGCCGAGGAAAGTGGAAGAATTCTCCAAGGCACAACAGATATTATTGTACCGTCAGTCAATTCCAGCACGACCATCCAAGATGTTGAGTTCCGCACACCGGATTTTTCAGAATTGCTCTCCGAGTTGATCACGCCCGAGCAGCAGCAAGAGTCTCAGCGGCCATTTAGCGCAAAGCGCAGGAGGCGTCGGCGTAAAAGGCGCTAAAAAAGTGCGAATAAAATTTCGCCTATATGTTTTCTAACGATTACAAAATCAGCGATGCGCATTGCGGGCAAACGCAAGTAGACAAGATCAGTTCTGAACGCAACGGACCGCAAATCCGCACCCCTTCTCTTTGTCATTGCCTCCTCCGAGCGTATGGCTTTCAAAAATCGTTACGTAGAACGCGGTTTCCCCACCCACGAAGGAAGTCCACCAATATCCGATCTTGCCAAGATCGAAGTACACACCGGCTTCATTCCGAAATCCACCGGGAAGCGCGCCGAATCTGCTGTTATTATTTCCCCGACTCTTTTCATCCCACCCGTCTTCACTTTTTAATTGTAAGCCTGCCCTGGCATCGTCGCCCAGATCACGAAAGATCTTTGTCCATTCGTCGTCGCCGGCGATATGCCAACCCTGCGGCGCAAGACCACGGCTGTCATTGACGGCATACCAGTTATACAATTTGCCGTAGGCGCGGCCCTTGACTGAATCATTGTCATAATAACACCACGCCGGTCTCTTCTTGGCGTAAGCGGTTTTCCACTCCTTTTCTGTTCTTGCTTGCGGTATCGCGTCACCATTCGCAAAATGGTCGACGTCTAAATTCCTCCCCGTCCAGTTCTTTGCTCCGATAGTCACCGCCGCCGCGGAGGCTTTGCCCGCATCATATAAAGGAGAAGTCCGGGCATTGGACTCGCCTTTAACAATGGGCTGCGTTTTTGATTGCAGCGGCGCAACATAGGAGGCTGGGGTGAAATAAAAGTCACCTGTATAATCCGACGCGATCCAGGGCCGCTGTGCATCCGACGAAGCTTCGGCTACGTCGTGAGCCGTGCGCTTGAACACCTGTTCGATGTTGAGGCCTTCGGTATTGATGTACTGCAGGAGTTTGGAAGTGAAAAGACCGTTGCGCGCGTTGCCGTCCGAGGCTACAGAGCCGGGCTTCGTTGCATATACGATGTAAGAACCCTTCGGCGTGTCAACCATACTTAGGCCTTTTTCTGCAGATCGGGTAAAACTTCGAAAAGGGTTGTTGCGACAGGCATCCAGAACAAAAATATTCAAGCCGTTGCCTGCCTACTCGATGGCGCGCATCACGTAATCCATGTTCACGCACTGGTCGTCCAGGTCCGCCTCGATTTGCGGATTTGCTTGTGCCGGTATCAGGTAGTTTACTCCCTTTACCTGCATGCCGTGACCGGAATAAAAAACGAGACCCGCGGCATTGGGACGGCCCTGCAACAATTTGAAGTACTTTACGATGCCGTCCTGCATCACACGCTTGGTGGAGGGATCGTAAAGCTCGACAACGGTAAAGCCTTTGGTTTTTAAAGCGGCGGCCATATCGCGCGCGTCATTAAGCGAGTTCTGGAGAGGCTGGACATATTGATACGATTTAACGCCGATAATGAGCGCGTATTTTTCCTGTTGCTGTGCCAGGCAGCCTTGAATAAATGCAAAGCACAGTATACTTGTTAAAACCGGTCTTATCATAAAACACAATTGGATTGAGAGAACTGTCAATTCTGCTATCGAATTTACACAAATAGAATTTAGAACCCCGATCATCGCTGACCGCACTCCACAAAGGATCAGTGCATGGTAATTTCAATTACCCGCTTCTCGGTGCTGAAACTGTCGTGTACATATAACATTGAAAGAACCTTGCATGTAAACCGGAACCCGTTCTTGGCAACCTCGACGCAATGAACGGTCGATTCCGGAATGTGAAGGTGCGAATGAAGATATTCCCAGTCTCTCCCGTTGACTTCCATTTTGCCGTAAGTGATCAGGCAATGAAAAATTCCTCCGCACACCGTCCTTAGCGCGGCGATGTTGAAATCACCTGGCATGCATCAGTTTCTCGACATATTGCTGGAATTGAAAATCATTTGTAAAAATCCTGCCGTTCATTTCTACAGAACCCTTCCGCTTGATGATATCCAGCGCGCACCATATCCAGGTCGCCTGGTCAGAAGGCGGAATGCTCATGAAAAAGTCAGGTATCCTTAACTGGTTTGGCTTCGGAGGACGTGCCACATAGTCTACCGCCTGAGCCAGAAGCGGATTGTCTTTAAGAAACTGAGCAAGCTCATGTACGTTGGCAAACGTCTTTGAACCTTTACCATAATCCGTCCAATGCAATTGGATATGAACCTCTTTTACTGAAGCGCTCACTGGCACCGCTCTTCCATCCGACCTTCCCATTGCCTTTCTTAGAATAAACTTCCTTGTCCCGGATCTCCTTTTAGTTTCTTCGCTTTGATCTTCGTCCCCGTTTCCGTCGACAAGGGCGGAGCATCAACACGCTGCATGATTTCAACCGTATCCTTTTCGGAAGTCGGTATTTTCGGGTTGCCGATTTTTTTGTCAATCGTATAAGCATCCATCTGCTTTGCGTCGAACGGCCGGCACAGTGCCAATACATCCTGCTTGGTCAGATTGGGGTTTAGCCAGTCCTTTAAATATTCGTCAGGAATTATGACCGGCATCCGCTTCTTCCTGTTGTGAATTTCGCGCATCAGCTCGTTAGGCTCACAGGTAAGAACGGAGTACGTGTGAATTTCTTTGTCCCTGGTCTTATCGATCCAGGTGGACCATATCCCCGCAAAACTGAAGAGCTTGTTCTTTGTATGAATGAAATAGGGTTGCTTGTCAACCTTTTTCCCAGCTGGAGCATCCGGGTTCGCCCATTTCCATTCAAAGAATCCATTCGAGGGAATGAGGCATCTGCGATTTTCTTTCAACGATGGGATATAGGACGACTTCTCATACATCTCTTCGCTCTTTGCGTTGATCGTGTCGTTCCTTATCGCAAGCGCCTGCTCCATGCTTTTCGTCCACGGTGGCACAAGTCCCCAGGAAAAAAATCCGAATTGTCCGGGTGCAATCATTACCGGGCTGGAAAGATGATCGAACGCGTTCTCATAGTAATGAGGCACGAACTCTTCCCGAAATTGCTCGCTGACCTTGAAACTTCCGAACGTCGCCCCGTAGTAGAACTCGAGATCTTCGATCGTATAGAAACCGGATTTGAAATTGCACATAAACTTACAGTTTGACGTACACCGGGAAGGGTGCTTCACCCTCGGCCATTTCAACTACCTCGCGTTCCAAGATCGGAATGCAGTATGCATGCTGCGGAACTTCGGCAGGTTCGGCGATCACGGGTTTGACAATTGCAAAGTCGTCACCGGATGAATAAAGAATAAACCGATAGCCGGACAGATACAGGTTTGCCAGGATCGTCATGTTGAGCCTGACGGGAGAGAAAATCGTTCTATTCCGCGATTGCATGAGCTTCAACGGCTAAACCTTTTTTATCCAAGATAGTGAACAGCCCGTCGAAGTCTTTGGAGTATTCTTCAAGTCGTTCCGAGAAAAACACATCGTTGTTCGCAACCTTCAGCTTGATATAGTCCACCATTCTTGCAAGTTCCCATCCCTGCTGAAGGGCCGACATAGGGCTGACAACAACGGTAAATTTCGCCAGCACTTCGCCGGCGTTGTCGCGCGGGAAAAATCTGTCGACTGCGAATTCAGTTCCCGTCTCCTGGAGAGCGATCTTGAATAACGCCGCATCGGTTTCATTTGTAAAAAGCATCGAATTGGTGATCATATACCTTAATGTTTTTGCTTGGTTCTCTGTAGAAGTCAAATGTGATCTATTCAAAAGTATTACTAAAATATTTAGTATCAATACTAATGTTTGCTAAAAATATTAAACCCATGTTTTCAGACCCGCAGAGGCGGTTTATCGCTAGCTTTCCCAATGAAGTATCCGCGCATTGAGGGAGGCAGAAAACTGGGGACGTTCCTGGAGCCGATGAAAGCACAACTTTCGGATCGCCCGGCTTTTAACAGCCCCGAGTGGATATTCGAAATCAAATGGGACGGGTATCGCGCAATCGCCGAGGTCGGCAAAGACCCTTGGAGGCTTTACTCCCGGAACGGACTGTCCTTCGACAAGGCATACGTAAAAGTCTTTGAGGCATTGAAGAAAATAAAGCAGCCAATGGTGCTCGACGGCGAGATCGTGGTATTCGATTCGTCGGGCAAGCCCAGTTTCCAAAAGCTTCAGAATTATCGTAATCAGGATAAGTACGCGATTCAATACCTCGTGTTTGACCTTCTTGAGATTGACGGAAAGAATTTGACATCCTTGCCGCTCGAACTGCGCAAAGCCGCGCTAAAAGATGTTCTCCCGGATTCAAACGTAATTCGTTATTGCGATCATGTCGATGACCAAGGAATTATCTTTTTTCAGCAGATGAAAAAGATGGACCTCGAAGGGATGATCGCCAAAAAGAAAAAGAGCAAGTATTATTTCGGAAAGCGATCGGCTGACTGGCTAAAGATCAAGAATGTTAAAACCCAAGATGCAGTCATTGTCGGATTCACAGATCCCAAAGGATCGCGATCCAGTTTCGGCTCGCTATTGCTGGCAGTGAACGACAAACAGGGCAGACTTGTGTCCATCGGAAGCGTAGGCACAGGCTTCGACGATCAGAGTTTGAAGGCAATTCACAAGAAACTGAAAATGATCGTTCGGGACTCTTCGCCGCTTGACATTCCTATCAGGGAGACTTCCGACATGACATGGGTCGAGCCGGTGATGGTTTGTTCGCTTAACTATGCAGAGATAACCGACGAGGGCAGTGTACGGCATCCTGTATTTATGGGACTGCGCTCCGACATGGACCCGGATGACGTCCGTCTCGAGGGTTAGTTGATGCTTAATTTGCTTTTCGCTTTGGATTATTTACAGGCCCTGCTTTTTTACCTGCACGAACATGACCTTTCAATCCAAGCTTCGTCTCGGTGGTGTTCTCCCTGGCTTCTACTGACTTGCGGCCCAAATATTTGTTGATGTCTTTCAATTGATCAAGCACGCCTTCCAGACCGATCTCCTCCCGCGAGTTGATCGCCGCGCGAACGAGGAAATTGCCTCTCATGCGCGCCGGAACCTTCGCAAACTCGCTCTTGATTTCCTGTTCAATTTGGTCACTGGATTTCATATTAATAAAGGTACGCATTTTCTTCCCGAAAGCTCGTGCTGAGATGGCGATAGGAGATTTACCGACATTGCTTCAAGTGCCTCCCATTCGCATTTAATTTTGGTGAAAAATCGCTTTGTCCTTTTCGCCGCACAAAAGCTTACGGCATAAACGGTAGGTCATCCTTACAAGTCTCACAAAAACGCCGCGTTTCCAGCTTCGAATTGAGCAGACCATTTATTCCGTTTCCTTTTGTGCGGCTTCAAGTCCAAAGCGCGACGCGCACCATAATTAAATACTCTGATTATGGAAGGCACAATTGAGACAATGAGCAAAACAATCGACTACCAAGTCGCCGAGATCCAGCTATCATACCTTCAAAAAGTCAAGCCGTCGCGAATGCCGAAGATTGCGAGTTCCAAGGACGCGTATGAAGTGTTGATGAAAAACTGGGATGAGAATCGCATCAGCTTTCAGGAACAGTTCAAACTCTTGGTGTTGAACCGCGCACACAAAGTCCTTGGACAACTTGAAGTCTCTCTCGGTGGAGTCAGTGGTACGGTTGCCGATCCCAAGATCATATTTGCAGCGGCGCTGAAAGCAAACGCCAGCGGGATCATTGTCGCACACAATCACCCGAGCGGAAACCTGACCGCAAGCCAGTCGGACCTTGACCTGACCAAGAAACTAAAAGGAGCCGGCGCGTTCCTGGAAATTCAATTGCTGGATCATCTGATTTTGACGACCGAAGGGTACTATTCCTTTGCAGATAACGGGTTATTATGAAATGACTTGCAAAAGAAAATTCCCGATTGAACTCTGTTCCTGATACTCTTTATCAGGTAACAAGATCCGGATTATCGAAATTGATGTAGTCGATATTTCCGAACCCAATGATGTGATTTTTCGATAGGATTTTAAATGCCAACTCTCGGATTTCTCTGTCTGTTATCAGTTGTTGTTCATAGACGTCGAGCGCTTGACCCAGATCGTCAACGAAGTTCTCGAGATTCAAGATTGTTTTTCCATCCAGCCCTTCCTTTAAATGAGCAGACCGGTTGCGCATCGTGAGACTGTAAGTCTCACCGAGAGAATAATTGTGGACAAGTTTATTCCGGAGATCCGATCGCAATTTTTGCCCGTCGTATGCTTTTAAATATTCGTCAACAAATGCCTTGAAATGGGTATGTCCGACATTGGCCGTGCCATAACGATAAGTAGCAACCTGCTCAATGAAACAACTGCATAATATAAACGTCGCCAAGACGTTGTCGCCACTTTCAATTTTTTTGATATCCCCGTAAGCGAAGCCTCGGAGCGCGGTCATGATCCGATCAATGCCAACGACTTCATTCGAAGGTAATTGCACCTTTATGGCGTCGAGCACTTTGAATCTTTCTTCACGGTCGTCACCAAACATATCGATATCAACTATCGTAATCATAAAACCACTTTCATTAATACATCTTGCCTGAAGAATTGCCCTATTCCTCGTAAGAGGAAAATTCCATTGTGAACGCGCCGTCATTGAGCAATTCAAGATCGTTCGTTCCGCACAATTTTATAGAGTCTTTGAAGTTTTCCGTATTGTACTTGTCTCCGAAGACCCGTTCAAATATTTGCCCCTTGAGTATTCGTTTTTTTGAAGTATTTCCCAATTTGTAGTACACGTACGATGTCGAAAAATTCCCTATGACGTCCGCCGCCTGTACGGCCAAAGATCTTGAATCCTTAAGAACAGCGATGCCATTGTTTTTCAGTTTGGGAGAATTTGCGAATTGCATCGTACGGTAAGCGTTGTAAAACTTCGTCAACAAAAAATCACATGAAACGGGTTGACCAGTTATCATCGTATTTAACGAGGGATATTGCTCCTTAATGTTGTCACTGTCAATTTCCATTGTCAATTCATTGTTGCCGCCGAGATGATTGCTGAGCCTCATGAATGAGAGTAGCCCCGGAGTCAGGCTTTTACAAACGTCAATGAGCGTTTGGTTGGTTACGCCCACCGACTGAAAAACATTCGTGACAACCCTTTCGCAAAATGAGATGTATTTTGATTTCCAAGCCTCGCTGTTCAGCGTACAACTTAGGATCGTCGGAACTGTATTTTCGGCGTATCTTCTAATTATTAGCAAAAATTGCTCGTACTCGGTGGCTTCGTCCTGTTTGAATTTCTTCCCATGAAACGACGAGATCTTGCCCGACTCAGCCAGGAGAGCACGCGCCTCCACTTCGAAAGCGGCATACTCCGTTTCGGGAATGCAGAAATAGCACCAGCCTTCCGAGCGTTGTGTCTCGGTGGCTATTTCATCAACACCAGCAATGAGACTTGCCATGCGCTTAATGGAAATTGAAATGAGCGGGGAGACATAAATTTCAACAAACAATTCAATTGTTGCAAAACAGTTTGGTGAACGATTACTAGATCGCATTAGCTGAAATTGTTAATCCTTGTTTCTAGTCGTTCCTTCATTTGATTAAGAAACGTCGTTTTCTCCTTTTTTCGCAACCGGATGTCTAGATATTGACGATAGACATTGCCCAGGTTCACATTGAAAATTCCCTCAAAAGCGCGAACAATTTCTTTGAGATCCGCGTCACCACCATTGATGACACCCATCGTCTCCAAACCGTACACAACTTCTATTAAGTCCGCCTTGCTGCCTGTCCATTTGAGCGGTGATTTTAATTCTTCAACCTGGCTTCTTTCAAACTGAGCATGGATATGGACTTTCATCATGGTCGACGCTATCAGCCGACCTAGTAGGTCATCGTAGCCGGTAGAAAACTCTCGATCCGTTTTGAAATCTGCAGCCGGCAAAAACCCGCGCCTGAAGTAACGGTCGTCAAGATGCGTGAACCCTGCAGTCATATACTCGGAAAATTCTGAGTTAGAAATATTGAAATCGCGCAATGATGCAAGCGCTTCGCGACAGTGCACTTCCTGTCCTTGGTTCATGTTGATAATCTCGGCTAACGATAGATTTCTAAGGTGCTCGTGGAAGTAGTAGTGACTCAGAAACGTCGGCTTGTCTTTTTTGAAGAAATTAATTTCTTCAGCCTCATCGGCAAACGTGTAGGATTTGATGAACTCCCGAAGTTTTGCCAGTGTGCCGGCAACCACGGTCATCGCCCTACTGCTGTTTGCTACCATGTCTGCGTGATCGGCCCCGATGACTTGCAGATCCGCTGACATCGCGGCCTCAAGTTCAGCGACAAATGCTTTCAATGATTCTCCTGCTTTCATTTCGCCACGGTTGCGCCTGCTACCCGATTCTTTCCTTTACAATGACGCCGATATCGGACTTGATCCTTTGATACACTTCCTGGATTTCAAAGTACGTGATCTTTCTTATCTGAGGGATGTGCTTATAAGTACTTTCCTCTTTGGCAATAGAAGCATGGTCATTGATTATCTCGGCGTGAAATGTTTTCAGCTCGATCCTTTGCTGGGGATCATCCGACACCGTCCCGACAAATTCACCCGATGACAGCCCCGCAATCTTGGAAGCAGGGATAGCCGAGTCCAACTGAGTCGACTTGCTAATAGACGTATCGTTTGCATTGATTGAGATGCTTTGCCGCTCTTGGACAATCTTGCCGAAGCGCTCGGATAGCATTCTGGCGGTATCGCCCACCACTTGGCCGCTGATCACGTTGCCGACAATGTTCATAATAACCTCGGCCTGTTCCCGTCCATAGTCTTTCTTCAACTGGCTGTAGTCCTGGACAGCAAGGGTCGTGGATACTTTGTTAGCACGTGCTGTGGCGATGAGGCCGTCGATACCGTTGAAGTATATGGTGGGGAATTCATCGAATATCAGGCTGCTCTTCATCTGATTCTTTTTGTTTACCAGCTTGATCACGCGCGAGATATAGAGCGATAGTACCGCACCGTAGATTTGCTGCTTTTGTGGATTGTTGCCCACGCAAACGACTTTAGGTTCCTTCGGATTGTTGATATCGAGCGTAAAGTCGTTGCCTGAAAGAACATAGTACAATTGAGGCGAGGCCAGGCGCGCCATTCCTATCTTTGCACTCGCGATCTGACCTTCAAGCTGCTCCATCGCTTCATTTCTGAATGCAGACTCAAAAGGATTGATCAGAACCTCGATCTCCGGTTCGGTGCGCAAAAGCTTGAACAGGGTCGGATAGTCGAGTTGCATGAGCTCAATCACATGGGGCAGAGTACAGTATTTTCCCTCGTCATGTTTTCTGAGAAACCAGATAATCGCCGTTACGAAGTTGATCGGAGACTCAACGAAGAAATCTCCTTGCTTCTTGATCCAGTCCCGATTAAGTCCCAACATGATTGTCCGGCTGGATTCCGTCGCGTCCGTGATGTCCTCCATGGTCGAGGGGTCGAGCGGGTTGCATCGATGCGTACATGCAAGATCTTCAAAATTGATTACGAAGAACTTTGGAAGAACCGTGTAATGTCGACCGCTCCTTATCAGTGTATTATATGCAATCCGTGAAAGGTCGTCGAACTTGAAATCATAGATGAACATCGAGAAACCTTTCCGGATGTGCTGCGTAATGATGTGCCTGATGACAAAATATGATTTACCAGCGCCAGGCGTTCCGATCACAAGAACCGAACGAAACGGATTGATCACATTGATCCAACTTCGCTTCGATTTGCCATTCAACACATAGGATGCAGGAAGATTAATGGAGTATTCGTTTTCCAGCAGTCTTTCTTCCTGCGGAAAGGTTTCGTTCTCCTTGTTAAAAATGTCCGACTTGAAGTCGACACGAAGCATCCTTGAAATAAGTGTGCCCCCGGCAAGTACCATCAGGTATCCGGCGGAAGCGCAAATGATGTAAGCGACGGAAAGAAAGAAGACATCCGCATCTGCCATGAACATGAAGTGGCTTAACAGCAAAATGAAAATGCCTGCGATCCAAAGTGCAAAGGCAATCCCAAAGCTCACCTTCACGTCTTTTTTGCCGCGTGCTCCGATCAGTGAGATAAGCAACAAACCCAGCGAACAGAGCTTGGCTGGAAATGCGCCCGCAAAAAGCCCCGTTCCACGAAGTGCAATGGCAACCTTATCGACAATGGCGTAGGTCAATCCCCATATCTCGAATGAACCATGACACAGAACATAAAAGTGAAACAGTAAGATGATGATGCTGATGAATCTTATGAAGTCGATGATCTTTTGCAGTGCCTGCTCGTTTTCTCCCGTACCCATAGTGTATTTGGTTTTTATCCCTTTACCCTCCGGTATCCCGGTCTCGGATTCCGTTTATGTTCCTCCAGCATTTTTTGGATGTCGTCGTGATCGTAAAAGATCATCCCGCCGATCTTGGTGAAGGGGAGTTTGCCATTGATGCGAAGGTTTTGAAGTGTTCCGGGCGAGATCAGCAGCATCCGACGGACTTCATTGGATTTCAGCCACCGCCGTTGCGGTTGTGTGAGCGGTTTGCCGCCGAGCAATCGCTGGATTTCTTCTATGAGATCCTTTTTGAAATTTTCAAGGTCTTCAATTGTAACGACGTTAGCCGCCATAGTCGTGTGATTATGCAACGGCAAGGAGAAGAATGGCGAAATCGGAAAACAGTTACAGGGGTTCCGGAACCCCCGATAACCGACTGAGAGTCAAGGCAAATCTTTTTAAACGTTTGCGTAAGTGAAGACTGGGAACATTCAGAACGATGCACGGAGAGCATTCGGATTCTGTGTCTTCATGGCTTTAGAGAAGGGATTTTCAGATGCCGATGACTTATCGGCTTACCATTTGATAAGTAAAATATTTTCACGTTCCATGGTAGGGTGAATTCAAATACGTTAGAGATACCGGTGTAGCGCTCCCCCCAACACATGATTCACCATGAACTGTTCGACGTTCTGAACGCCATTCATCCGCTGACGAAAAATTTTAAGCGAGCGCTGATGAAGGAGGTCAGGCCTGTTTCTTTTGAGCGCAATCACATTTTGCTCGATGCGCCCAGCGTGGCCGAGTTCGTCTACTTTATCCAACGCGGTGTTGCAATGTCATACAGCTTCGATAAAAAGAAAAAGA
Organism: Cyclobacteriaceae bacterium; assembly: GCA_044223825.1. Classification (GTDB taxonomy): domain Bacteria; phylum Bacteroidota; class Bacteroidia; order Cytophagales; family Cyclobacteriaceae; genus ELB16-189. Next base: position 216,685 of record JBGALO010000001.1, read on the forward strand.
TAATTGATTGCTTTTGGCAAAGCGGACAAATAATGACAGCGGTCAGCAGCTTTTGTGGCCAGGTTCCGTCCACCATCACCATTCAAGTCATGAGCGACACCGATCTGCTTTGCCTAAGCTATGCGGCACTCTACCGTCTGCTGAATAAGTATAAAGAAGCGCATATCCTCTATCACAAAATCGTCGCAAAATATCACAGGAAGTGTCAACGCAGGATACACGAGATTCAAAACAGGAGCGCCGCCCACCGTCTCGATTCTCTGACAAGAACATTCCCTGACCTTGAACAATTTGTTTCCCAGGAGAACATCGCCTCCTATCTCGGCATCACCCCACAATCGCTGAGCAGGATCAAGCGATCCAAAGGAGATAATGAAAATGAGATATGTGAAGTCTGAACCTTTGATCATTAAGGTCTGAACTTAAAAATTGGAGTACTCTGAAGTTGACAATCTAATTTCACATTGATGCAAATCAAGTCAGGAATCGGCAAAGAGAACCAGATAGAGATGTTTGCGGCAGCCCTTATCCTGCTTTTCGTGTACGCCGGTGCAACGAAGATCATGGATCATCACAACTTTCAGGTTGAGCTCAGCAAGTCCCCATTGCTTGTTGATATAGCGCACATTGTTGCATGGGTAGTTCCGGCGTCGGAAATAGCTGTTGCAGTCAGCCTCATATTCTCTCTTACACGACTTGCTGGATTCTACGCGTCGTTCGGCTTTATGCTAACATTTACTCTATACATCATATCCATCCTTACCTACAGTGAATACATTCCTTGTACCTGTGGCGGGGTATTGTCAAAACTTGGTTGGAAATCCCACCTTGTCTTTAATCTGGTTTTTGTGGTCATGGCACTATCGGGCATACTTGTTCTTTCAAGGAGGAGGATAAAATTTTTCCTGATATCCGGGATCACCGCTATTTCAACGGCCACCGTAGTTGCGCTGTACGTGGCGTCCTATGACGAACCAAACAAGTACAGTTCGTTTGAGAAAATTCAATTGATGAACTCGCCGGAACCAGGCAAGGACATGGATGTTGGTATTAACTCGTACTACTTCGCTGGTGTCAGTCTTGGACACATCTATCTCAGCAATCAACTCTCGCCGAACCTTCTGGTAAATATTGATCCCGTCCGCAGGACGTTCACGCGGGAAAAAATAGACAACACCTATCCGGTTACAAACTTTGCCAGGACACGGGTCATTGACGGTGAGTTTTTTATCGGGGACGGCACGATTCCGCAAATCGTCACCGGCAGCCTGCAAGATCTTCAGGCAAGGAGAACGGTTTTGCGTTACGATTACTTCAATGAATTTATTCCGATAAGCAATCGTCGGATTGTATTCCGGAAAAGCGATTCATCTGCTCAATCTACGCTTGCCATCGCAACTCCTGATTCGGGTCTTGTCGAAAAGAGAAAGATTTTAACCCGTCAATTGGATGGCAAATTTTGTGTCGATGGCATCATGACCTTTAATCCTGAAACCAAGCAGTTCATTTATACATATTTCTATCGAAACAGATTCATAACCGTCGACACCATGCTGGCAAGTCCACGCATACGGGTCACGCTCGATTCCATTTCGCACGCGCGCATTAAAGTGAATAGGATTGAAACCAAAGGAGTTATTACATCGGTTGTCGTTCCGGAACTGCTCGTCAATAGTCAATTGTTCACTGCCGGCAACTTTCTTTTTCTGCGCTCCAACATCCGCGCAAGAAATGAATCGTCTGAAGTGTTCGCCAAAAGCCCAAGGATTGATGTGTTTGACTTGCACACCGGCCAGTACATGGGAAGTTTTAACCTTGCCCTGGCGACCGGAGAACGTCCACGTGAATTCCTTGCGCTCCATCAGACATTGTATGCGCTGGTCGATGAACGAATTATAACATTCGACCTGAAGGCAGTGTTGGAAGAATGTGAATCGACAGCCATTAAGAGATTCTACCGGCCGGTAGAGTAGCCCTCACGGGCAGCCGCATCCGGAAGCGGCAAAGGGAGACGATCGAAAACCCTTAAGAGAGTAGATCATCATTCAAAATTAATTCAACATGAAAAAAGTAAAGTTCTTTTCATTTGTGCTGGCTCTTGCGCTTGCCGCAGCCACCACCGTCGCCTTCAAAGCGGAAGACGGCACTCGTCCGGCTTTTATAACCGGCGACTGTGACGTAGAAAACGTTCCCGACACTTGCCAGCCCAACAACGCGGGGCCCCAGTGCGTCGGAACAAGCTACGCGTGGCTCAACGCAGGTTGCGAGACCCCGCTGAACATGCCGAAACCCTAACGTGGGATGAAAGAAGGAGGATGGGTTTCCCATCCTCCCTTTCTTCATTCGTTATGGTTGAATGTCTCGTAGTCTTATAACCAGCATTTCAAGATCGCCCTCAACCAGTTTCAGCCGTATCGGTGTTTTCATTAGAGCTGCCTCGAGCGAGGCAGGATTTGTCGTGTCGACGTCTGTGATGTGGACACCTCCGATCAATCCCTTGTATCCCGACTCATCGACAATCGGGTAATCGGAAAGGAAAAACTTCTCTGCCCCCGACATGGCGGATCGATGGTTTTGAAGCATCAAAGCAATAGTGATGTTCTCTATGTGGAGTTCTGTGTCTGTCACTGCAAATCGCGTCTCTGCTTTGACGTTTTTGAAAACCGTGGTGTCCGGTACAGTGAGCGAATAGTATTTCACCCGTACTTTTTCGATTTGCGCCGAATACCCAAACCGGTTCTCTAGCTCACGTTTGATAACTTCAGAAATCTCTTTCCACTCCGTGAACGGCCGTGACGTCACGCGGTATGAATAAATCGAATCGGTGTGAATATTGCGCCGGTAAGAGCGACCAGCATCACGCGCACTTTCTGAAAGCAGTATCGTACGATTAAACGGAACACCTTCGATCCAGGCCCGCGATCTTATCGCACCTCCATGGAATGTTCCGAATGCAAAGCGATACAGATCCAGAACCGAGCAACCGATACATTGCGCACTTGACCCTCCTTCGTCGCTGAACTTAAGCGAGGTAAATCCGGCAATTTTTCCTTTCACCAGTTCTGATTTCCACACCATCCTTCCTCGTGCACTGGCAGAATCGAAAGTCATGCGCAGTTTTTCCTTGTATCGCTCAAACTTACCGGATTGCATAAAGGTCACGATGTTTCCGCGAGTGGCGTCAAAAGAACTCCCGCGAAAGCGAAAAAAGCCTTTCCGATCAATCCAGAAGTAGGTCGGAAAACTGCCGATTTTCAGCTCTTTTAACCGGACGCTATCCAGGAACACCACCGGCAATGTCACGCGTGACCGCTCGGAGTTTGCCCGCTTTGCAACGAACTTCTCTACAACAGCTCTTTTTTGCCCTGCATTTACCAGGAGGATTTGTAAACTGTCTCCGAACTCGTTTTGGAGTTCATGGAGTGCTGGCATTTTTGCAATGCAGGAAGAACACCACGTAGTCCAGAAATCCAGTATTAACGTTTTCCCTCTGTAATCCGACATACTCACATATCCGCTCGGGGTATTTGCCGGCAGGCTTACATCAGGGACCTGTTGACCGATGACAAAATTTTTTTGACCTGAAGCGTCGGCTGCTGCAAATAATGCGGCAACTACTACGGAAAAAATAATCCTCATATCAATAGCCCGGGTTCTGTGGACCGAGATTCGGATTATTCGCAAGCTCGCTTGGCGGAATGGGATACAACGCCGCTGCTGAAGTCCAACCCGGTTTCAGAGGCAGTAGCACGGCGTCGGCACGATTCCATCGCTTAAGATCAAACCAGCGATGTCCCCATTCGGAGAAAAGCTCCACTTTCCGTTCTTGCTCGACAGCTGCCAGAAGGTTATTGACATTCGGCACAGCGATCTTGGTTTGTATCGACGGCAAGCCGGCCCGCAGGCGAATAACATCAAGATCTGCCATTGCCTCTGTGAAGCGATTCTGCTTCGCCCTCGCTTCAGCCCGAATAAGATATTGTTCAGGGAGGCGTAGTACCATCGAGTACTCAGTCAAAGGCAGGTTTGGTTTTGACACCTTGTACTTAAACGGGTAGTAAATGGTGGTTCCGGCCACAACCTGATTACCCGTCCAGTTCGTCTTCCGTTTGTCATTTGTCTCGAAGGAGGATATAAGGGACGCTGTCAGTGCGACAGTCTGGGGGAGCGATGTCGGCGATGAGGGAACAAAAACGATCCCTTCGTTGGTGTTCTGGTTCGGCGTCACGGGCATCAACTGCCATATCGCCTCCGTACTGTTCTTCAGAAACACGGTCGTGAGATCGGGTGAAATCTTGAACAAGCCGGTGTTAGCAATAACTCCGTTGGCAGCAGCTTCTGCATTTGTCCAGTCGCCCGTGAACAAATAGACGCGCGCCAGCATTGCCTGGGCGGCCCACGATGTAACCCTAACTCGCTCAGAGCCTGTAAACTGAAAATCCTGTGAGAGTAATTTCGCCGCATCCTTTAAATCTGCAATTACTTGTGCAAGGATTGCATCACGACCCGTTCGTGACAATGACGCATTCACGCGATAGTCCGTGGTCATTACCAGCGGCACGTCACCGTAGAGCGAGGTAAGATAAAAATGGGAGAAGGCGCGCAGAAATTTCGCTTCACCGATCAGCTGGTTTTTTGCTGCAGTATTTATTCCCGTACTGGCTGAAACTCCTTCGAGTGCAGCATTGCTGGCATAGATTGTTTTGTAAGCGCTTGTCCAGAAGACAGAGTTAGTGAGCGAGCCTGGCGCAATGAAGTTGTTTGCAAATTCATTGTAGAGCGGATTGTAACATACAAATTCATCGGCAGACATTCCCGCAATGCACGAAATTGCCTGCGCTTGACCGCTGGCATATCCACCAAGAACCATTTCATGATAGATGCCTCTGATCACTGACGTCGCTCCGACTTCGTCGGAATATACTGTAGCAGTTGCCGATTCAGTCTTCGGGGCAGAGGTTTCTACAAAACGTTCGCACGATTGAAACAGCAATGCCAGCAATATCAATCTTGTTGTAGTGATATAAATGTTTTTCATAATCAGAATGTTAATTGAGCTCCCAGTGTGACCAGTCGAAGCGGAGCAAGTGTCCGTGCGTTCTGCGATTCAGGATCGGCACCTCTAAAGTCGGTGATCAGCAAGAGGTTCTGACCTTGCGCATAGAACCTGATCTTTTCTGCAGCCACTTTGTTGGAAATGTTAAGCGGAAGTGTGTACGACAACGAAACATTTTGCAGTCGTACGAACGATGCATCACTGACGACATTGTCACCATTCTGGCTGGTGCTGAGGTAAACTGTCGTGCCGGGCCCGGTTTGAGTGAATCTCTGAATGTCGGCAATGTCGCCCGGCGATCGCCAGCGTGAGAGTACATAGGTTGGCTGATTGGACCGCGCACCTGGTGCACTAATAAGATTGATGAGATAGTTGGTGCCGTTTTGTTTTACGAATTGAAACAGGAACTGAAATTCAAACTTGCCAAACTGGAAGGAGTTCTGAATCCCTCCGAAATAGCTCGTATTGGTTTCTTTAATGAATTGGGTGTCGGCAGGTGCGCTCAGTGTCCCATTGTTGTCGGTGTCCTCGAAAGCATAAAGACCCGTCTGCTGATTTACACCCAGACTTTTGAATTTCTTCACAACATACAATGACCGCCCAACAGTATAGGTGTTTGCATAACTGGACCCGAGGATATTGGGATAACTCAGAAGGACATTCTCGGGAAACGTCATATTGAAATTTGTGGTCCACGTAAATGATCCCTTCCGGATATTCACCGTATTCAGCACGAACTCAACGCCGGTATTCTGGATCTCGGCAGGCAGGTTGTTTTGAATAGAAGGGAAACCAGTGATCACCGGCAGGCTGTAGCCGACAAGTTGGTTGGAAGATCTATTACGATAATAACTAGCAGACAGAAAAACACGGTCGTCGATGAAACCCAATTCCAAACCTAGCTCCAGTTTTTTGTTTTCTTCCCACCCGTAATTGGGATTGGCCAACCGCGTCGGAATAAGACCTTTGCCTCCTTGATAAGAATTGGTTGTTGATGAGTACGTGTCGAGATATTGGTAGTCTCCTACCTGATCGCTTCCCGTCAACCCATAGCTGGCACGCAGCTTTCCGAACGACATGCCTGGAAGGAGGTTCTTGATGAATCCTTCTTTCGAAAAGATCCAGGCCGCACCTACCGCTCCGAAATTTGCAAACCTGTTATCCGGACCGAATCGGCTCGAGCCGTCACGCCTTCCGGTGAGGTTGACGATAAAGCGCTCCCTCCAGGTATAGTTGAGCCGTCCGAAGATTGCATTGTACTTATACTCCGAATAGGTTACAGTAGGGGTGAGCGAAGCGGCAGCCGCCATGTTGTCGAGTTGCGTGTCATTGATATAGCCAGCGGCGAAAAATCCGGTTTTGTCGCGCACGGATTGTTGAAACGTCATCCCTGCCAGCGCAGTCAGTTTCCCCTCACCAAACGCTCTTTGATAATCGACTTGAGGTTCTGCGATCCATGTCGTGATCGATCCGTGAGAATTATTGTTGGAACCTGTGGGATTGTTGGCCGGGTTTTGCGCCGCAATCGGGTTGAGACTCTTTTCATCCGTTGAGAGATAGTTTATTCCGCCGCTGACCTTTACACGTAAGCCAGGCAGTATTGCGTAAGCGAGATTGAGATTTGATATCAGGTTTCTGCTCACATTCGTGTAGGACTTTCTCAGCGTTGCGTAAGGATTCGAAAAAGTACTGTTCGCGAAATTCAACGCTCCTGTTGGTGTATAAATCTCGGGCGTATCAGGCGGGAGGTCGATTGTCAGGGCGGTCAAATCCGATCCCGGCATGAAATTGCGGTCCGCGACAAAGCTGGTCGAGAATCCGAATGTGAATTTTGAATTCGCCGACGTGTGACCGATGTTGAAATGAGTCGAACCCTTTTGATAGTTGAAGTCTCCTGGAAATACTGTTGTCTGCTTCATGTATCCACCACTGAAAAGGAATTGAGTCGAGGAGTTTCCCCAGGAAATGCTAGCCTGTGCGCTTGTCAACCGCGCCGTGCCGCCAAGGAGTTCTTTCTTCCAGTTCGTATATCGTGTTGTATCCCATAATAGTAGGTCCGGTGCATTGGCGAGGGTCGGCGTAACGCCGTCATTTTTAAATGCCTCTTTTCGCATTGCCACATATTGCGAGGTATTCAGTAAGTCCAGTTGTCTTGACATTGTTCCGATACCGGTATAAACGTTCACATCGAACTTTGTTCTTCCCTGAACAGCCTTCTTGGTTGTAATGAGAACCACGCCGTTTGCGCCGCGGGTACCATATACAGCAGTCGCGTCTGCGTCTTTCAAAATTTCAACGCTCTGTATGTCCGCAGGATTGATGGAACTAAGCGGGCTTGCCGAGCGGACGATTGCACCCCCTGAGCCAAACAGTGTCGTCGATGAAAAAGGCACGCCATCAACGATGTACAATGGATCGTTTGCGCCCGAGCCCCGGATGCTGTTGAGTCCTCGAATCTGTATCGAGAAACCGTCTCCCGGTACTCCGGTAATTTGCGAAATCTGAACACCGGGCACGCGACCTTGGAGGGCTTGAAGCGGATTAACGACCGGCTGGCTCGCGATTTGTTTTGCCGTTACCTGCGAGATATTTCCGGTTTGTTCCTTGCTATCCACCAGCCAGTAACCAGCTACAACGACCTCGTCGAGTTTCTTCGAGTCTTCGGCAAGTGCTACGTCTATGACTGTTCTTCCATTTACCTGTGTTTCATAGGATTGAAAGCCGATGAACGAAAAGATGAGCACAGCATTGTCTTCCGTCTGAATGGAGTAACGACCATCAGCGTCAGTAGTCGTACCAACGGTTGTTCCTTTGATGAGAACGTTGACTCCCGCCAGTGCATCAGGCGGTGATCCACCCGTAACTCGTCCCGTTATGGTTGCTGGTTGAAAGGCCGGTATTCCACCATTTCCGATGTCGCCGGTTTCTTTCTTTCCTTTCCTTAGCGTGATCGCATTTTCTTTTTCATAAAACTGGTACTCGATGTGACGCGATTCGAAGAGTTCCTTGAGCACGTCTTTAAGGGTGACTTCATTTGCAGTGATCGTTACTTTCTCCTGGAGGTTGAAGTAGTTCGGATTGTAAACGAACTTCACGTCTGTCTCCTGTTCAATCTTCTCCAGCACAGACTCGATGGTTGCCTCCCGCACATCGATGCTGATCTTTTTATCGAGCACTTGTGCCGTCCCGTCGTGAGCGACAGAGACGCTGAATAGTACCATCGAAAGGAGCGATTGCACTGCGCAGAGTTTCATAACTTTCCAGAATTTAGGTTCCTTGGTAGACCATTTTTTCATACATTTAATTGTTTTGTTTTTGGTTTAGAAAGATTAGAGACAAAGCGATTCCTGACCAGTCGGGAAGGACTGATTAGAGTCAGGAAAAAATAGACAGGAGTGTTAGCGCACTCCTGTTTTTGTTTTAGGAGCTGTTAGTTCTGGAGTGATTGTGAGAGGGCATATCGACGGGGTTTAGTTAGGTTCGTTTGATTGGTTTTATTCGCACCCGTTGCCGGTGACTTCAACTTTCTTTCCTGTGATCGCGTATTCAATTGGCACAGCTCCCGCAAGAAGCACGAACGTGCTCTCCAGCGAATGGTCCGTAAAGTCAGCGCGTATCATACAATCGAGAATCTTCTTGTTCGCAACAACGATTTCAACGTTGAACTTCTTTTCAATCTTTTCAAAAACCTCCTTCAGCGACACGTTTGTAAAATTCATGTCGTACTCAGTGCGCCGAATTGCGCTTGTAATTTCTTCCTTCGAGAGAGAAGCTCTTGTATCGTTGGCTTTTCCGGTGTAAGTAACTTTTTGGTTGGACTCTACAAAGATGCCCGTGCTGTCAGTCTTCGATGAAATGTTTACGCGGCCAGTCAGGACGTCGACTTCAACGCCTTCTCCGGATGGCTTGACATTGAAGCTTGTTCCCAGGACTTTGATTTTATAATCTCCGTATGCAAGAACGAAAGGCTTGGTAGGATCTTTTGCGACTTCGAATAATGCTTCACCCGTCAACGCGGCGGATCGAATCCCTTGCCGTTCCAGGTCGAAGTATGCAAGCGTGCTTTTGCCTTTTAACCAAACTAATGTTCCGTCACTCAGCATTTGCTTTGTCACCGCGTTGTTGCGATCATATCTGACCCAAAGGGTGAAAGAGATGGAAATAATTGCCAGTACGGCGGCGATCCCCAAGAGCCAGGACGGAGAAATACGTTTCTTCCGCTTAAAGTCAATATCGTTTTCGGTGATCTGAATTTTGGATGTGAGCTTATTGAAAATACGCTCTTCGTCCTGGTTGGTGAGTTCGTCGTACACCTGGCCATTCGATTTGCGGACATCCAGCCAGAGCTCGATCTTTTTCTTCTCTTCGCCGGTGACCCTGCCGGTAACGTAACGCTCCATCAGGTCGTCGTAGTTGGACTTTGGCATAGGTTGCTGGTTCGTTGGACGGAATTACAATTTAACAAATTGCTTCCTTGATGTATTAAGGCGTGCCTGTAATGCGAATCCCTTAGTTTTTTAATCAATTTTTTATGCTGACTTAACAAATGGTAATCTTTAAGGTAAATCAAGCAGTTCGATCAGCTGCCGTCCGAGCGTGTACCGGAGTGGAGGTCGCCCTTTGTCAACGTTCAACCCGGGTGAACCGGTGAGCACGTGGCGCGTGTGAAATAACTGAAGTGTTGTCACCAGTGTTCCATCCGAAATGACGATGGACACATGCCTGATGTCATCCTTCAGGTCATTGACCGTAAATGACGTCCCGCGACGTTTTAGGATAAGCCGGAGGATCTCGATGCGTTGTGGCGTCGGCACGATCTTGAATGCGTGAAGAATTTTTTCTTCCATTAAGTCAATCCTTTATGTATTGCAACAGTGTTAGTCCCGCCCAGGCAGCAATGCAGGCTCCTGTCCAGAACATAAGGCCGATGACCCTGTATGCCCAGGACCTCGTGCGTAGCAGTACGCATTGCCGAATAAATGCAGATACCATTATTGTGACCTGATTACCTGACCCACTGAGTCAGTGTCCTAAAAAATCAAATGAAAGAAAAAGCTTGTTTCCGGTTATGCTCACCTCTTCGAACCCGGCAATCCATTGGGAAGATCTCCGCAATGGCAAATCAATTTACACAAATTTCCGACTCAAGAATAATAGTCCAGCCGTTCCTGGAACGGAGACCGCCGGATGTGATCAAATGCAACGAGCATGTAAGTCTCCACGGTTTTTGTCGTGATGTTCATTCGCTCGGCAATTTGTTTGTGCGTGAGATTTTCGGAGATGCGGAGCTTCATCGCGAGCTGGCACCTCTTTGGGAGAGAGGCAATGATCTCCTCCAGCACCTTCCTGATCGCTTCCGGGTTTCGGTCTGTCGAGGGCACCGACGCGTACGCGATCTCAAAGACGTGATACTCTTCCTCGAAATGCCTGCGCGTCTTTGCTTTTCGGAAATAATCTATGACCCTGTGATTTGCAGCTGTAAACAAGTACGCTTTCAGCGACGTGACTAATGCTTGTTCTCTGTTCTGCCACAACCATGCGAACACATCCTGCAAGAGTTCCTCACAGTCTTCCTTGACAGAGACTTGTTGTCGAATGAACTGGTAAATCGGTCTGTGATAGTGCCTGAAGATTATCTCAAAAGCATGCCGGTCGCCATCGACGAGGCGCTGTACAATTTCAGAGTCATCTGGCATTTCGGTCAGACTCATAGGGCATCCAGTTAACATTTGGTAAGCTGGAGTCCGACAAAAAAGATGGCGTGGAGCCCAACTTACCGCTTTGGAGGTACTGGTATACCTTGGAGACGAATAAGCGGGCCCACGCCAAAGACGTGGGCACCTGCCTTATTGCCTCATCTCCATTGAAAATTACCAGTTTTCCAAAGCGAGGTTCTAAGAGCAATGCCAGTTAAGGACAATGCAATTTAATATATATTGACTTGCGTCAGTTCAAAATTTCTATCACAATATAGCAAAATTCCATTTTTGGTGGTAGATCAACTAACATAATTTTTAGCGTTTTGAGTCAGATTGCTGGAAAGCAATTCCGTGAAATCGCGCGATAAGAAACGGCTTCAAGGGTTCCGAGAGAATTTGAAAAAGCTCAGAAAGGAACGCAACTTAAGCCAGAGAGATTTATCGTATCTGTGCGATGTGGATCACTCCAAAATTAGTAATCTCGAAAGCAACGAAAACACAAATCTTACTTTGACCACCTTGTTTGAATTGGCACGAGGGCTGAATGTTCATCCCAAAGAACTGATCGACTACGATTTTGATTTCACTGGAAGGAAGAAGTAGCTCCCACCTAGCAGTCTTCCTTGTAAACTAATCAGGATTTCCTGACACGGGGCAATATATTTAAGCTCCAAAAAACTGCAATCTTTGCAGCTTATGGACGAGCTCGCCAGGCTTGAGAAGCTGGAAAAAGAAATTCATGATTCTCTGGAGCAACTAATCTTCAAGTTGACCATCCAAGTCTTAGTTGATTTGTGTAAGCGACGAAATCTCAATTGATAATTGCGTCCCCTCAAATCCTGAGACTCTAAAAATATTTCTTTCAGTATTCTAAGGGATTCGATCACTTGAAACGCCTTAACCTGTGTGAATCTGTAAACACCCGCATTGATGACCGGAGTGCATGTTCACTGGTTTAGTCTCTTCATAGGTTCTAAAGATTTCATGTACCCGGTCACTTTGCGCTTCCTTAACTATGGAGTGCACACCTGAAAAGTCTAACAAAGTTCAGAAACTCCTCTCGAGGTTGAGAGCATTCATTACTCAACTCGATACTCGCACGGAGATCGGATTGCACAACCAGGTCGATCAATTTTACTACATGACAAAAGCGGAGGAGATTAAATATCTCCTTGACCAGGTTGAAGAAAATAAAAAGCGGCAGGAGCAACTATGCGCGAAGTTGACGACCAAATATTCTGAGATCTTTATTCGATGGCAAAAAGATGCCCGATGGACCAGTCTCTATATCAGTCGGCGTCATCTGGTCGATTCAGTTCTTATCAACGTATCGGACCAGGGAAGAAAGCGCATCCCGGACTGACTCCTTCGTTCCGGTTTCAATGTTGTAATATTTGGCTCGCAGACTGTCAAATGAAACACTCTCCGCCTTCTTTGTCACAAGGATCCGCGAAAGGAGTTTGAGCAACTCGGTTTGATTCTTTGTTTGAATAAACTGGTTCTCAATGAAGATGCGGAACACATAGGCGACTTGTGAAACGGATAAATTGACTTTAAGCCTGAAGTCCTGAAAGACTTTATCGCTTGACGAAGTTGGTGGTGGCGAGATCATCCTCTCGAGGTACGACATTTCTTCGCTGAGGTAGCTTGAGACGAGTTCCTTGAGTGAGGTTCCGTGAATATTATAACCCACTCCCTGTTTCACCTGGACCTGATTGACTTTCTTAAGCGCGAATGCAAGCTTTTCCAGTCTGTCTGAGTTTGAGTCCATGACCCCAAGTTGGCCTTGAAGGTGTTGAGTCTGGTATAGGAAGACTTTAATTGAATTGCAGTTAAGGTAAAACAGCATTGATTCAAGTTGTTCCTCAAGGTTTGTTTGGTTCTTGTCGGCAAGCTCATAGATCATGGCTTGCACTTCGTTCGTAAACGCTATTCTTCTGAACGACGTTAATGAGTTTCTGTAGTCTTTCTCCAGGCGTGATATGCTGTGGATACAAATTTCAATCAGGTGCCGGTCGATGTTTCGTTGAGTGAGCGAGTTTGTGAGCTTCGCAACGTGTTTCTTCGCATCTCGTTTTGCGATTTTGATCTCCTGGTCAGGAGCTTTCGAGTCAAGATCGAAGTACTCTTTGAAATCGGTCGCAAGAAACTCAAGCACGTCATTGAGCCTTTGGTAGGCTTCGTTCATTCTTGGCCTTGTTGATCGCGCATTAAGCCGATCCATGAGTCTCACCAACGAGTATTGATGAAGCCGTACATATTGGCGCACCTGCAACTCGTCCGCCATTTCGAAAGTGGGAATTGGAAATTTTTGCCGCACGGCGGCGATCTCTTGATCGAGTTTCGCAGTCGTCTGCGATTCGCTCATTGCTAAGCGTTCCAATTCTGCAAATTGATACCGGATTTGCGAGTCCATGGGGTCAGGTAAGGATTCACTACAAATAGAAACTGAAAAAATCCGGCAACTTCAGTTGCCGCAGTTGCCTGAAATCAAAAAATCTCCTGATGGTTCTATTTTATAACCGAGGTTCATGGCCGAGAGCACGGACTTTAAAGTTTCCTCATCGCCATGACTGTTGATCAAGTATCCATTAAATCTGCAATCTCTCAATCGATTATCTTCAAATGAGAATTTAACGTCCCAATTTTTTGTAAGGAACTCTTCGACCGTTGTGATCGGCGCATTTTCAAATCTCATCGACGTGGATGCACCTGTTACTTCATGAAATATATTCCAGACGGAAATCACAACGCTGATCAGGAATAGAGCGATGGAAATAGCGGTTCTGATTCTAATAGTCTTTCGCTTCCTGATTTCCAGGGAATGGATTGCCTCCATCAATCTTTTCTTACCGACGTCAAAATCGGGTTCCCGTTCATCAGACCCTTGCGATTCCCATAAGATCTTAAAGCTTTCAAATTCCGCCTCATTCTCGACGCTAATGCTGATCCAGGACGCGAGCGCTGCGCGCTCCATCGTGGTAGCGCGCTCATCCAGAACCTTGTAAATGATCGACTCAATTTTTCCGTCCATGACGATTTCCTTTATACATCTCTAACAAGAATCAACTTACCCTACGGTAAGAGCGAACTTTTTTTATTTCCGGGATCCAAAATGAGCCCGAAGCCTCTTATTACCATTGGTTAAGTGTTTTTCGACCGCCTTTAACGATAGGTTAAGTTCCGAAGCAATCTGCCCAGGCGTCAGTTCACGATCGAGTTTCATGAAAAGGCACTCGCGCTCCCGGGCAGGGAAAGTCGAAATCACAGCCCGCAGTTCTGTGCGTACCTCATTGCGAATGATGTCGGTCTCTATTGAATGGCCATTTTGAGGAGCCTCGAGAGCCAAGCGAAGCAACTCATTGTGTCGTACGCGTTGCGTGTACTCCGTCATGGACTTTATCTTCACGTATCGCACCAGATAAGCCTGGATCGACTGCTGATGAGGCTCGCTTAATTCCTCATGGTTTTGCCAAAGATGGATAAACGCTTCCTGCACAATGTCCAAAGACGCTTCGCGATTTTGGGTGAACGATTCCGAATATCGGACCAATCCCTTAAACACTTGCGCATAGAGCATGTCGATCGCCTCGGATGGAGACGAACGCAACAATGCTCTAAAATGCTCATTGTCGATGTTGGGTAGCATCGAAAAGTATCGACTGGAATTTTGACTTTTGGGGAGACCCCGGCGCCGTTTCTGGCACACCGAAGCAATACAATATAACTGATTGGCAGCCAGCACCCAATTACTGATTCACGCCATTTCGCGGCCTTTAATCAAAAACTAATAATTCACGGATGACTCGAATCCACACTTAAAATCGCGATTGATCTTATTTCCTGGAGCTTTTTTATCTAACTATGCTCCGCGGCCGGACAAGGCTTTCTCAATGAACTTTACGCGTCCCAATTGCGGGACACGGACCGCTCGAATACTCCTTAACATACGGTAATCAAAGTCCAACGATATGTATGCTTTCTTCTCCTCTGATGCGCATGACCTTTTTAAGAAAGGAATGCTCGACACGATCTCTTATCCAAATTCTTTCTGCGAACACTTTCGATATTCGATTACCAATCTTCCGCAGGAGATAGCAACCACCCCAAGTAACTTGGTTGGTCAGGATGGAATAGTGATTTATGTGAAAGGGAACAACTTACAACTACCGGAAGCCCAACGAAATCTTTCGTACTTACCTTTGAGGCGCGTAAAGATTAAAAGCACGAAAGTAGAACGAAATACCGACCGCATTCATTTCTTTTTGGAACTCGGTGATTTTATCACGTCTGCGAATCTTCAACTCGGTAACGACAGACCGACTGCGAGGTTTGTAGGGAGTCTCCCTAATCAGGTATTTGATCCGGCTCAATGGTACGAGAAAGTTGATCAACTGCTCACGTTTGATCCTTCATTTCGCGAAATCATGTTCTTCAATTTTCGTATTGAAACGTTTGATGGAAAGCTCAACAAGCGTATTGATCCAACCTTTAGCGCAAACGAAAGCGCAAGTTATTTTTCCATCGCGGAGGATAAACAATACGTACTTGATGTTGGGATTTACAACACATCAGCAAGCCCAGTGAATTTCAAGGACCACTCACTAGCTATTAAGTGTAATTGCGATGACCTGGTATTTTCGAATGTTGACCGAATTACCATCGGGACCGATAAAGATAACAGAGTAATACGGTTTGGGTCGAAGATCCTCAAGACTATGAAAAGTTCGGGATCGGTGACTATTAAGTCGATTGCTCAACAAAATGGTAAAGACGTGGTTGACTACGAAGTTGATATTCGAGTCGATCCTGAGAAAACAGTTCGTTCTATTGCTTGGTATTCCCTTTTGGCTTCCCTGGCGATAATCGCTGCGTTTCTTATAGCCTATTCGATTGAAAGATTGGGACACAGCGAAGTGCCTTGGCTTGCAATGATATCGGCGGTACTTCTATCGATTGCTTCGTCCGGCGGACTGTTCTACTTCTTCAATAAGAATTAATGGACTTCGGACTGTAAAATATCCTCGACCGTTTTCTTAAGGCGCTTATACCGCTTCAGGGTCTGGTACTTGAGAGCTGCCGGCGAATTGAGGATGTAATTCCGGCTGCGGAAGCCTGACATTTCTAATTGCTCCACCTCTGCAAACTGTCCTATTGTCAAATCGACGTTCGAACCGTTAGACAGGACATTCCAGTAGTGATTATAGTGCTGGTTGAAGGCAATCTTGCCGCCCAATTTTTCCTGAACGACCAGCGCCGTCACCGCACATTGTCCGGTCTCCGGAAGTGAACTGGTCCAACTGTCTCGAACGGCCGGGAAACAAGTTTCGCGCGTCCAGGCGTCCCGGATGGCTGCCTTCAGTTCGGAAATTGCTTGCTTCATATCTCAAATTTACATTTTTAATGGAAATTTGGTTCAATTTAGACCAAAGTACCTTGTGTTATGAATGACGCCCAAAAACAGCAAATCACGGGCCATTTGGCTGGTTTAGCGAAGAAAAAGGCCTTAACGGGATATCTCAAACTGAATGAGAAGCTCAAACTGGGCCTTGACTTCAGCAGCGAATCACAAATGGAGGAATTGTATGCGGCGCTGGATGAAATTTCCCAGCAGTCCTTTAACGAATCCAAGGTGCTTCTTGGAATCTTGGTGGTAAATAAGATGCGAAATCGCCCCAGTTCTCGATGTTTTGCCGGAATTGAGAAAATTATTGGAACTAAGATCACGGATACGGACTCGTTTTATATCGATCAGCGAGATAAGGTCTATGAGCGATATGCTGGGTAATTCTCCGTTTTTTTGAAAAAACAGGAAAATCTGGAAAAAAAACTTCTTCGCCGCCGTATCTTACTATTAGGAGGACTTAACGAAGTCTTTTCTTTTTAAATTTGTAATCACCCCGGCGGGTTTATCTAAGTCTGGCTCAGCGCTGGAACGCACTCGGTAAACGTGTCATAGGAATCCCTCCTGGGTAAATGTTTAACATTAAACCAAGAGGGTCATATGATCACGAACGTGCGCCTCACCGGCGGCAACTCCGTACGCGGAGACGAAGAATTGCTCACGTATGAGCAGATTCTTCAAAAATTCAGAACAGATATCAAACGGCTAGCAACTCGCTACCCGAAAGCATTGCGAGACGACCTCTATCAGGAGGGAACAATTGCGCTTTACGATGCTTACAAAGTCTTCATTGCCCTGCCGCCAGACCGGCAATTCAGGGCTTATGCCATGAGCGCCGTATCGCGCCGCATGATTGATTACCATCGCAAGGAAATCAAGCACGCGAAAATCATCGCCAGTCCGGCGGTGACAGTCGACGATGAGGAAGTTGAAGACTTCATCTACAACGTTGCAAGGGATCGCGACCCTTTCTCTACGGCCACTTTTGCCCTGGATTATCAGGTACTCTTTTCAGAAGAAAGCTTACGCGCACGCGGTCTTTCCGATGCAGACATCCAAGCCTTTCATCTGCGATTTGAAAGTGATCTGTCGGTAACTGACGTGGCCACGATCCTTAAGATTTCGGTCGGACAGGCTTCGAAAATACTGACAAAAGTACGCGGGCACGTTGAGCGACTCCTAACACTACTTTAATAGAAAACTTTATCACAAAAAATTTACAATTATGGAACCGAAAAAATTAACTGGACTTGATCGCCAACTCGCGTTTCTCGATAAGAACGTAAACGATGGGTTCGATTACGGTATCGTGGTGGCCAAGGCATTCCTTGATGGCATGCGGAAAATTGGCTATAAGAATACTGCCTACGCATTGTTTGAAAGTATTGACAACAGCATCCAGGCGGAAGCGACGAACATAAATATTGTCTTTGATTGGGACAAGGGAAAGAGCGGTAACAAAGAGCCTGATCGAATAGCGATCGTTGACAACGGGCACGGCATGGACCCACGCATGATCAGGATCGCGGCCCTGTGGGGTGGCTCAGACAGAGTTAACAACCGTGATGGTCTTGGACGCTTTGGGTACGGTCTCCCTTCCTCAAGCATCAGCATCGGCCAGAAGTTTTCCATCTTCTCAAAGCTTGCGTCAAACAATGACTGGTGGTTTGTTCCCATGGACATCGAAGAGATCGGAAACAACAATCAATTTTACTTCAATCAGAAAACCGGCCGCGTTGAAGCTCCGGAGGCCCAGGTCACAGAACTTCCAAAATTCGTTAAGACATTCCTCACCGATAAAAAGATCGATCTCGCGAGTGGCACGGTCGTGCTAATCGAAAAAATCGATACGCTTTCTCACAAGAATTTCGGCAAACTGAAGGATTTCCTGCTGACCGAGACCGGTGTCTGCTACCGAAACTATCTGTCGCGGGTCGGCATCGCAATTGACGGGACAAAGGTCGAACCTATAGATCCGCTGTTCATAACGGAAGGGGCAAAATTTTTCGACGAAGACTATGAAAGAGCCGAGGCCATTCCGTCTATGGACATCCCCATCAAGGATAGAGGAACCATTAAGGCTAGGTTTTCCTATATGTCACCGACGTTTTTGCGTGTGCCTGACGAGAAGTTGAAACAGAACGGACAAAACAATAACCGATTTGATATTCGCAAGGACAACAACGGCGTCATCGTGCTCCGTGCAGGACGGCAAATAGACGTGGTGACCTCCAAATCTCCGTTCACGTTTCAAAACAACGACCGATACATCGGTATAGAACTGGATTTTCCGCCCACGATGGATGAGTTCTTTTCGGTGACAACAGCGAAGCAGCAGATCGTCGTGGACCAACGAATCTGGGATGTGCTGCGGGACGCTGGCTTCACAGCCGCAGTCAGTGAACTAAAAACTCGCTATTCTGGCGAATCAAAGGAAGTCACCAAAAAAATCAAACTGCTCAAAGGGCTCACACCCGAGGAAAAGCAGAACTATGTTGAAAAGGTGATGACTGAGGCAGCAAAGGATTTGGATACAAACGATGAATCCAAACCTCCACATATTAAAGAGAGCGCCGAGAAGGAGAAGCAAGCCGAGATAGAAAAAAGAGTGGCGGCTGAATTGCCAACTGCGACCGTCCCGGAGCCGGAGGTAAGAAAGAAGGTGACAGATGACATTGAGCGCGAGGAGGCAGAGCGACCTTATAAGTTGGAGTTTATGTCCGAGGAGGATGGTCCGTTCTTTCGGCCAAAGAGATCGGGTGGTCAGATTACGATATATATAAATAAGCTGCACCGCTTTTACACGGACTTCTACGAAAACTCGGATACCTCCCAGTTCGTCCGGAACGCGCTTGTCCTACTTCTCTTTTCGATTGGGCTGGAGGAGACCAAAGTCATCGAAGAAAAGAAAAAGTTCTATACACAAGAACGTCGTGAGTGGTCAAAGAACCTTGAGGTCGCACTTGAAAAGCTCGTTGCCAACACGGTAACCAATTCCAAGCACAACTCGCCGGACGATGATGAAGTATTTGATCAGGAAGTCGCTAACATGAACGCTACGAAATAATGCAACGACAGGTAAATCGAACGCTGGTTAACTTCCAGAACTTCATCGTCGCAACTCGGGATTCGGGGTACAAAAGCACGGCATCCGCGCTGGCTGAATTAGTGGACAACGCGATCGAGGCCGCTGCCACAGTGGTTGTGATTGAAATCGACAAGGATTCCTCGAACGAACTTTATGTACGAGTTACTGACAACGGTAAGGGCATGACGAGGGACCAATTGTCCCTCGCCCTTCAGTTTGGTGGAAGTTCGCGCTTTAATTCACGCAGTCAACTGGGACGCTACGGCATGGGTCTGCCCAACAGTTCGCTGAGCCAATGTCGGCGCGTCGAAATTACAACCTGGCAGGAGCCCGATCACGTGTACTTCAATCATCTCGATGTAGATGAGGTTATCGACCAGGAACGCTCTGAACTACCGCCGCCGCGCCGCCTTAAGTCAACGATGCACCAATCAAATTCAGGGACTGTAGTTGAGTGGCGTAAATGCGACCGCCTGTCATTTCGATATGTAAAGAGCCTCATCAAGCACATTCTTTTCGAACTAGGAAGAATATTTCGATATCCGATCTGGAGAGGAGTGAAAGTCGAAGTCTGCGGACAACAGGTGCCGGCGTTTGATCCACTGTTTATGCGTGATGGAATAAACCTCCAAGGCGGAGTTCCTTATGGTAAGGAACTCACATACCGCGTCAAGGTGCCGAACGGCAAAAAGACATCGACGGTAAAGGTCCGTTTTGTTGAACTGCCGGTTGAGGAGTGGGCCAAACTGCCCAATGAGATCAAGAGAAAAAATCAGATTATCAAATGTGCTGGAGTGACCATTTTAAGATCGGAACGTGAAATCGACTACGGCTGGTTCTTCATGGGCGACAAACGGAAGGAGAATTACGATGATTGGTGGCGCTGCGAAATCTCATTTAGCCCAGATCTGGACGAGGTATTTGGCGTCACGCACACCAAGCAGGAAATCAAGGAAACCGAATTCATGGGAGGCATATTGATTCCGGACCTGGAACAAATCGCGCGAGCACTTAACAACCGAGTTCGCTTAAAATTCATTGCGTTGAAAACTGCGCAACCAGACCTGCATTCGAAGCAACAACTCGAACGCAAGGATGCCTACATGCCCCCGTTAAGGCGTCGTAGCCGGCTTCCCGGAGTTTTCGATTTTGAGGACAAAGGTCTAGGGCTTAGGTACAGAATCTTGACCAAAGAATTGAATCATGATCATTTTTTCGAAGTGACAGAAAATCGCGACGTCTTGATTTTAACAATTAACACAGCACATATTTTCTATGATAAGGTTTTCAAACAACTCCATGATCGAAAAATCACATCCACGGCTGCGTTTTTAAGTATATTGGAAACTTTGATTTTCTCCGCAGCTCGCTCGGAACTTTCATTCCTGGCACCAAAGGAAAATCAGTTGATTAAGAAATTTCGAAGCGAATGGAGTTCACAATTGAAAACGTTCATCAGCTAGATGGAGAAGGAATCAATAAAGATTGAGCCAAAGCTATCGGCCCCACATCAAGCTGATTTCCTCAGGTTTTGTTACCAAATAAAGCGAGCACTGAATCGAAGAACTGGACCAGACCGGTGGCAGTATCTCGCGCAAGAGAAATTGGAGCTAAATAAAAGCGGACGGGGAAAAATATTTCATTCAAATACCGATCTGATTTTTGTTAAACACCTCCTGCTTGATTTGCTGTTGCAGGACTGGTCCCTAAAGATCCATCGGAAAAAGGTTTCGGTCGAGTTTGAAACTGCCGATGGTGCCAAAAACCTTGATGAGGAGAAATTAAAAACACGTCGACGTCATTTATTGGCAAGAGACAGTCAGTTGCGCGAACCATCCGTCGTGGATTTTGTGAAATCAATGGAGAAACGTCGATTGACTCAAAAGGGGTGGCACTCAATATTTTCAGTTATGCGCGACGGGGCTGACTTAAAAAGAGCACTCGATCATTGTCAAAGTCTCGCCACGCCGGATGAGAAGATTGCAGCCTTAGAGAACGTGATAAGCCCTTACATTCAAATTGTAGAGCCCAACACTCAGTGCGACCAGACCGGCCTCGAACTCCCGGCTATTTGGAGATACTTTAGGCATACATGGACCACGGAGTATAAGTCGCTGCCTGGGAGATCGATCTCTATCCTAATACGAGATCGCGCTGCACCGAACCATCCTGTAATTGGCATCGCCGCTCTTGGAAGTTCCGTGGCTCAACAAACCGTTCGTGACCACTGGATAGGCTGGGAAGGGGAAACTTTTCTCAAAAAGATCTCATCCGACCCATCGGTCAAGTATGCTCAGTGGATAATTCAAACACTTAAATCACTCTTATCAGAACTCTATCTTAAAGACTTCATTGCGGGGAGGGTCATCACCGTGGACGACATCAAGACACCACAACCCGACAAGCTAAAACAACTTCGTGATCTGTCTGTGAAGTATCGGGAGCGACACGTCAACAATCCCCAGTCAGCCAAATTTAGTACAGGTAACAACGAGATGACTTGGGAACAACGCGCCCTAACAAATCTTTTTAAAAGTAAGCGAGCGCTATTGCTTGCTGATCTTCTTTCCATACGCCTTGTCTTTAATAAGTATCAGTTCGCGGGGAAGACAAAGCAGGAATTGATAAACTGCCTACAACATGCAGACTTTAGAAATGCTGTGATTCGCTTAACAAGGAAGGCAAAAGCCATTCATGTAGGCATCAATATGATGGACATCATTGTGTGTGGCTCCATTCAACCTTACAACCATCTTCTGGGTGGCAAATTGATCTGCATGCTTCTAACGAGTCCGGAGATAACCCAGTATTATAACCGGAAGTACAATCAGGCAGTGAGTTTGATCGCTTCCTCGATGAGAGGAAAGGCGCTGGTGCGCAAGCCACAATTGGTAATGATGGGAACCACTAGCCTCTATGGCGTGGGCAGTAGCCAATATAACCGAGTCAAAATTCCTGTCTCGGAGGTCGGCGGAAAGGTTGACATGCGAGTTGAGTACAAGGAACTCGGCGTGAGTGAAGGTTATGGATCATTTCATTTTAGTGGCCAAACAATAAGTCTCGCCGACGCAGTCGCTGGAAGAGAAAATGGTAGAACGAGGGTCAATAGCATATTTGGTGAAGGAGCTAATCCTTTATTGCGGAAGTTGAAAGATGCAATGGAATACCTTGACCTTGAAAGCAATCCGATTCTTAACCATCGGAACAAGAGAGTTGTGTATGGAATTTCACTGGCCGAAAATTTTGGTGACGTCCTTCTTGGGATCGCTTCTCGCCCGAAATATCTGATGCCGCAGCAAAAACCAAAGCTACGAACGGAACTCATCGGCAAATACTGGATTCGTCGATGGCTTTTTAATCGGATTGGCAATCAAGAAGTGCTTGAACAATTGGCCCTTCACACCTTATCCTACCCAATTATTCACGGCGCCCGCGTGCCGCTGCCAGACGAAGAAAAACCACCCACCCTATTTGATTAAAAGGCTTATGACAAAATTTCACATTTCGATCAACCAGGTTGCCGACTTCTCAACATCGACAACTGCTGCAAAACTTCGGATAATAAAAGAGCAACTAAAGCCGAATAAGAAAAAGATTGCCTGGTATCAGCTTTCAAAGGCTAAAATCAAAAAGAGTCTGGCGGACAAAGGCAACCATGATCCAATCCAAGAAGGCATAAATATTCTGGAGGCCCGCACTCCGACAACAAAGTGGCGCATCAACGATCGAACAGTATCGATCGAGGCATTGAGGCGATTTCTGAATATCCGTTTTCCTGCCGTTCTAAAGCGGATGGACTATACAGTTCTGAAACCTAAGACAAAATCTTTCGAACTCGAAGACGTGGATATCATTGTCGCTCCAGATGTTGTTATCCGCGGTAAGTTGCGCGGAATCACTGTGATTGGTGGAATAAAGATCCACATTTCAAAAAACAAGAAATTTGATTTTGCACAAGCGCAGGTAGTTTCGTCCATTATTTGCGAGTACTTAAAAAAATCCGTTGCCGAAGGGGACGACATTGTACTTCCGGAACTGTGTTTTTGCTTAGAGGTTTTTGATGAGCGAATGGTTCCTGCACCGGATAAGTATGACGAGATCATCACACGTGTGAAGAATATTTGCGATGAAGTCAAGATTCTCTGGAAAGGGTGACACACCAAAAATTTCAACGAAACAATTAATCAGTCCTTAGTGGCCATTCAGTGAATACTTGACTCGAGTCAAAAATTGTTTAGATTTGAATAGCCTTTCGATCACGTAACGGAGAGCACTCTCCGCACCAAATTTCAACATTATGGCAATTATCACCAGAAACAGCCTTGCGGCTGCCGTTCAGGCGCGAGCTGGCGCTAAAGGAGTCAGAGGTTTAGTATCAGAGGCCCGTCAGTACTCTAGACATCTTTACACGACGAGTGTGTTTTTGTCGCACTCTCATAGCGATCGCGAAGAAGTGGAACGTGTCGCTGCGTTATTGCGGACACTTGGCGTTGACGTCTACGTTGATTGGATGGATAGTACAATGTCGTCTAGCCCCGACGGAACGACTGCAGAACGCCTGAAGGAAAAAATAAGAACTAATGACAAGTTCATATTCATGGCAACAAATTCCGGCGTGGCCTCCAAATGGTGCAACTGGGAGGTTGGAATAGCCGATACCGTTAAACAAATCAACGGACAGCTAGCCCTGCTTCCAATTGCCGACAACAGCGGACACTGGACGGGTAACGAATACCTTCAAATCTACCCCAGAATAGAAGAAGCAAATGGAGACTACTACGTCATAACTCCGGCTGGTTCCCGTCAACCCCTATCATTATGGCTGGTCAGATAAGAGAAGTTGAGGCATTCATTACGGACTTCCTTAAGGAAATCGAGGAGAATAATGCGGCCGTTTTTGCCGGCGCCGGTTTGTCCGCAGCTTCGGGTCACGTCGATTGGAAAGCTTTACTGAAGGATTTTGCTGACGAACTTGGACTGGACATCGACCGCGAGCACGATCTCGTCGCGCTCACACAGTTTCATCTAAATAGGAATGCGAATAACCGTCACACTCTGAATCAAAAAATTGCGAATGAATTTCATCGTGGAAAGAATCCAAACGAGAACCATGTACTCCTGGCTTCATTGCCGATCCAAACCTGGTGGACTACGAACTATGACAAACTGATTGAGAAATCTCTGGAAGCGGGTGGCAAAATAGTCGACGTAAAATACACAACCCCTCATCTGGCAAAAACCATTCACGGTCGAGATGCAATCCTATACAAAATGCATGGAGACGTGGATCATCCCGACCAGGCTATAATTGCTCGCGATCAATATGAGAAATATTATCACTCCCACGGAGCCTTTATAAATACACTGAGCGGTGATTTAGTATCAAAAACATTCTTGTTCATCGGATTTAGTTTTACTGACCCCAACCTCGATTATATCCTGAGCCGAGTGCGCGTCACCTATCAAGAAAATCAGCGAAAGCATTATTGTTTTTTCAGAGAGGTAAAGGTCAACAAAAATGAAAGCGAGGATGATTTCAGATTGCGCCAGGTGCGTCAAGATTTATTGATTCATGACCTCAAGAGATTCAACATCCAGGTTCTTAAAGTCAAAGAGTATGAGGAGATAACTTCTATTCTCAGAGAAATTGTAAAGCGGTACAAGAGTCGAACAGTTTATATTTCCGGCAGTGCATACGAATATGGACCATGGGGTGCAGCTGCAAGTCAAAAATTTGTTTCGGATTTAAGTCGAGAGTTGATAAGGCGAGGTTATAAGATCGTTTCAGGGTTTGGACTCGGAATTGGGAGTCATGTGATAAATGGTGTTCTCGAAGAATTATACCTGGGTCGCAAAGAGCGGCTTCGCGACCAGCTTTTGCTCAGGCCCTTTCCACAGGGTGAGATTGGGAAATTACAATGGGATGCATATCGAAAGGATATGATTTCACATGCAGGAATCGCGATATTCTTGTTCGGTAACAAATTGCAAGACGACAAAGTAGTGCTCGCAGACGGCGTACAAAAGGAATTTGACATTGCGCACTCTCAAAATTGTCTGCTCATTCCAGTTGGCACAACCGGCTATCAGACGTTCGATCTTTGGAAAAGGGTTAGTTCAGATCCAAATGCTTATTCGCTATCGACAAGCGAGGCCGAGTTAATCCGAACTCTCGGGGATTCAACGATTGACTCGCGTGTCGTAATAAAGACAATTATTGACTTAATCGAAGCTAGAAAAAACAAGTAAAATGGCTAGGTATAAAATATTTTATTCGTTCGACTATGACGAAGACGTATTCCGTGTACAACAAATTCGCAACATTGGTGTGTTGGAAGGCAGTGAACCGGTTACACCTACAAGTTGGGAAACTGTGAAAAGGGGTGGCGATGCTGCGATCAAGAGTTGGATTGATGATGGTATTAGCAAATGCGATTGCGTAGTTTGTCTGATCGGTGAAAAAACGTCACGCAGCAAATGGGTCGACTACGAACTGAGGTCAGCATGGTCGTTACGTAAGCCGATGTTCGGAATTTATATTGACGACTTGCGAGATCCTCGATACTCAACAAACGCACCATTATTTGGAAAGAGTAGGCGAGGCGCAAATCCTTTTGACGAGATTGTGGTCGGCGGCATAAGGCTTTCAAGTCGGCTAATTGTCTACATTCCGAATGCCGGCGATGCCTACAATGATATTGCTCGTCATATCGAAACGTGGATTATGGGACACATGAAATAGATTGATTTAGCCTTGAGGAGCGTATTTTTTAGTTTCGACTATGACGATGTGAAGAACTTCAAAGTGAATGTGGTTCGGAATAGTTGGCTTCTTAAGGAAACGAACGAATCGTTCGTGGACAGGTCCATTTGGGAAAAAAGCAAACTAAAAACACCTGCCAAGATTAAGGCCCTAATTGACACGGGAATTATAGGCACATCAGTTACTGCTATTCTTGTAGGTGATCGTACGGCGACCAGGAGATTTGTTAAATATGAAATCGTAAAAAGTTTCGAACGAGGAAATGGGCTTATCAGCATTTACATCAATAGAGTAAGGGGAACTTCGGGACTGACAAGTCGCGGGCGAAATCCGTTCGACCGGTTGGCCCTCCAAGTTTCAAGTGATGGCGAAAAAATATTTTTCTTCGAATTGAAAAATTATAAATGGAGAGTTTTCAAAGACTTGCCTTGCATCAATAACAATAAGACCAATTCTATATACTTTGAGAAAGGTTTCTTTTTCAATAAGTACGGGGAAACATTTAGGTTTTCGCAATTATTCAAGACCTATTGCTGGGACAAGGGAGACGGCAATAACAATGTGAGCAGTTGGGTTGATGAGGCCGCAAGACAAGCGCGGAGGCATATCTAACAACGGTCCACAACCTTTATCGTTAAGTCTTCGCATCATCAAATTTCATATCGTATCTTTATGAAGGTTCTTTCACCAAAATCGCAGTGATCCGGCACTCCGGTGAACTGTCAGGTGAACCGCTGAAAATCGTTCCTGCAAATTGCTGAAATATAGAGAGTTATAGAGAGGGTTCTAATCCTCTCACCCCGACAGATCATCAAAGCCTTTCCGCGAAGCGGGAGGGCTTTTGTTTTTGAAGAGCTCCAAGCGCCTCGCTTGACGAGCTCGAAAAAATAAAAGACCGAGGTGAACGAAGTGAGCAAAAGGCTTTGATGATCTAGGCCACCCCATTCGAGGATCACGTTTCGTAATCCTCTCACCCCGACTTCGCCCGCCAAAGCTCGAAGAGCGTCGGCGGGCTTTTCGATTATAGCCGGGGTTGTATTTCATCGGATCAATTGCATTGGGCTCCGTCGGGTGATACCCGACACGCAGGCGATAAACACTTCAATACCTTAAATTCACAGATTTCCCCAGACTGTGTTTGCTGGTTTCCCGCCCACCAAAGCTCGTAGAGCGTCGGCGGGCTTTTTTATGCAGCTCTTATTGCATTTCATAGAGTGGAGTTCATTGGGCTAGTCGGGGCAGGCCCCGATATTGATGAGATGAAGGCGTGGGACGTTTATATCATCGAATCGCTCAGAAGAAATCTCCC
The DNA here is from genome assembly GCA_044223825.1 of Cyclobacteriaceae bacterium. Classification (GTDB taxonomy): domain Bacteria; phylum Bacteroidota; class Bacteroidia; order Cytophagales; family Cyclobacteriaceae; genus ELB16-189. The sequence continues at coordinate 244,004 of JBGALO010000001.1, forward strand.
GTTGGAACGGTCTCCCAAAATTATTTCTTCTTACGAATGTCATCATCAGTTTGAACACCAAGGCCGGCAAAACAAGCATAAGCAGGCGCATTTGGGCAGTTCAAAATTTGAAATCAGATTGAACTGAAGCAAACGGGGCACCAGTCCATTCTTTGCGTTACTTCGGACAGTCCAGTCGAAATCCTATGAACAAATATCTAACTACCTCGCTATTCGTATTCTTTGCAACCTGCGTTGCTGATGCTCAGCCTAAAAATTCCGATTTGTATTCGGTCCAGGTGCGCAAACTCAGAGATGATATTTATTTTATCTATCGCCCCGAGCCTCTCCGCCATTTTGTTGAGGGAAACGTCATGCTAATCGTAAACGAGGCTGATGCAATTCTGGTCGATGGTGGCGGGTCGCCTGCCGCTGCGCGAAACATTGTTGCCGAAGTCAGGAAGATTACGAAGAAACCCGTGCGTCTGTTGATCAATACCCATCCGCACGTCGATCACACTTTGGGAAATGAAGTCTATCTTAAGGAATACCCGGGTGTCGAAATCATATCACACTCTGCAACCCGGGATGATCTTCTCACCAATGGCCCTCCCTACGTGCAGGGCGTATACAAGGAATTTGATGCGCATCACAAAAAGAATGCGGTCCTCATTGATCGGGCGAAGGCTGAAAAAAGGCCCGGTTACGAAAAGGTCGTGGCCTATATGGAGCGCTATTGCAATGAAGATTCTTACGTACGCAGAGATGAATACAGCCGTGCGACAATCACTGCCGCCACGATGATAGTGGACACCAAAATGATCTTGCACCGTGGATCAAGGATCATTCAGATCGAATTCATCGGGCACGGAGACACAGATGGGGATCTAGTCGTATATCTCCCTAACGAAAAGGTCATTTGCACCGGCGATATGGTGGTCGCCCCCGTCCCTTACGGTTTTTCATCCGAACCCTTGCAATGGATCGAGACCCTCGAACGCCTCAAGAAATTCAATTTTGAAATACTTATGCCAGGCCACGGTGAAATACAGACCGATCAAAATTATATCGATGCGCTGATCAACCTACTCCAGTCTGTCCAAGCCAAAGTCGGGGCGGGTGTGAGTAACGGTGAGTCGCTTGAAACGATCAGGAAAAATATCGACCTGACTGAATTTTCAAATAAGTTTTTCCCCAACGACCCAGTAGCAGACTTTCGTTTCGGTACTTGGTTTATTAACCCGGCCGTCCAGGTGGCCTTTGAGCAGATCACTGCAAAACAGAAAAAATAGAGATGTCATTCAAGAAACTCAATAAGGTAAATCGGACCCGTATTGAGATTGCATTTGCGGGCATTCAGTGGTTTCAGTAGCCGCGCGATTTTCAGTCATTTCGAAAGTAATTCTGGATTAGGGTAGATTCTCAAAAGGAAAGGCGAGGTCGATGAAGTGTCAAACTACATCGACCTCTTTTTTCTTCAGAATTCGTTTTTCGATTGGGAATACACCGGCGTGTGTGTTAGATCAATCAATCGTGACCGCCACATTACCTTTTTTGTGTCCACTTTCTACATAAGCATGTGCCTCTGCAATCCTATCCAATGAATAGGTCTTATCGACAACTGGCTTCAGTCTTCCTTCTTCAATCATTTTCTTAAATAAGATGATGTCTTCCGGCGTATGGCTTACGACGCCCGTAATAACTTTTTTGTCACTCGTCATTGAAGCCCATGCGCCGCGCATCATCTCGACTGGCCCGGCCGCGCTTAAAATGAGAAAGCCATTTTTGTTTAGTCGTTTTATGCCTGTCGCAAAAGGAACTTTATTTACGGTGTCAAAAATTACATCATAGGACTGAAGGTCTTTACTAAAGTCGTCTTTCGTATAGTCGATCACATGGTCAGCTCCGAGCGATTTAACCAGCTCCACGTTTGCAGTGCTGCATACGCCAGTGACTTCAGCACCAAAATATTTTGCGATCTGAATCGCTGCACTACCCACTGCACCAGAAGCACCATATACAAGCACGCGTTGCCCTTCTTTAATTCCAACTTTCTTCAAAAAGAACAGTGCGGTAACCGCGCCGAATGGAATGACCGCCGCTTCTGAATATGTGAGGTTCTTAGGTTTTAGCGTCATAGATGCGTTGCCCGGAAAAGCCCTGTATTCGGCATAAGCACCAAAACGCATATCGGTGTGTCCAAAGACATCGTCTCCAGCTTTAAATAGTTTTACATCGTTACCCACACGTTCTACCTGACCGGAGAAGACGCTACCTAGAATATTTATTTTTGGCTTCTTCAAACCGAAAAGGAATCTGACGGCAAAAGGATCGGCCTTCCGTAGCCGCCAATCACCTGAGTTGACAGCGGTAGCCTTGATCTTCACCAGGACTTCATTGTCTTTCAGTAATGGCTTCTCAACTTCTTTTACGTGCAACACCTCAGGTGGCCCGTATTGTGTAAAAACTGCTGCTTTCATGTTATTATTTTTTAGGGTTTATAGGTTTTGCTTTAATATTCTTTGAAGCTGCCTGGCAGACTTGTATCCGCATTGAGAGGCAACGAAATCAACGGTGTAGTCGGGATTACTCAGCAACGTCACCGCATTTTCCTTTCGAAGGCGTGTCAGGTATTCGATGATTGTAAGTCCGGTCGTGGCCTTGAACACACGGCTTAGATTTCGTGGACTCATCGCCACTTTCTCCGCGAGTTCATCAATGCCGTTCTCAGCCGAGAGGTTTTCGGCGAGGTGATCCTGGATCGCGTGAATTTTTGGATTGATGTGATTTCTGAAGTCGAGGTAGACACTTTGCTGGGTGTGATAATCCGCACGGCGGTGGTATACAACGAGACCACGCGCTACTTTATGAGCGAAGTGAGCATTCTTAAGTTGTTCTACGATGGAGAGTGCCATGTCGATGCCGGCGCTGATCCCGGCACTCGTATAAATATTGTCACGGTTTACATACAACACATCTGCAAGCACTTTCGCTTTAGGAAAACGGGTTTGCAATTCACTTACCCGTCTCCAATGTGTTGTGCACTCACGTTCGTCGAGAAGGCCAGCTTCCCCCAATGCAAACGCTCCTGTGCATACCGAACAAATATTTATTTTCTTTGCCGCACAATCACGCAACCATTTGAAGAATGCCTTCTCTGATTTAAATGCGGCACTGTGGAGATAGTCGTTCTCTGTACCGGGGATGAAAATGAAATCACCCTCTTTCAACTTCGCATTTGTATAGCTTTCCATTTTTCCAAACGCAATGCCGGCCGTGCACTTGTTATCACTTTGATAAGAATAAAATTCGATCTCTGCATTAAGACCATGAGTTTTCGCTTCTCTAAACACCTGTACCGGCCCTGCCAGGTCGAGTAATTCTACTTGCGGCGGAACAATAAATGCGAGTTTCATGTGATTGCTTTTTTTGTGTTAGTACAAGTTGGTCAAAATACTTTTAGTCTGAGTTGATTTCCGAGGCACGGTACTCATTTCAGCTTTATGCCCACGCCAAACTCCAGCGCGATGTTGTTCATATTACCATCCGCGTAGTTTATATCCGATCCTTTCAAAGGATATGGATAGAGCGGGATGTAGGTGCGGAATGTAAAAAAGCAATTCTTTACTCCTTTTTTAAGGCTGTACATGATTCCATAGTCAGGACTCCACGAACTGATGTTAACATCGGCGCGATCGAAGGAGGGATTGTCGAGCGTTTCTTTAAACGCTGTGTATTTCACACCCGCCATAAGAAAAAAGGAATGACGACTTCTCTTACCATAAAACGTGCTGCCGATTCCGAATTTCTGATTCCATGAATAATTGTACTCTGTCTTGATATTATTGAATTCGCGTTGCGTGACATTGTTAATGTCATAAGAAGAATGTGATGAGATGCTTAGATGGCGGGTAGGGTTCCACTGCAATAAATTGCTCAGCAAAAGATCTGTCCCAAAGTTTGTGTGGATCCCTACGGCGGGCTCAATGCTCCACCGCGTGAATGATTGTTGATATCGGTTTTCGGTTTGGCTTTGTTGCGCCTCTGCTGTGTAAGACAACGCGACCATTTGAAGTGAAAGAAGTAGAGCTTTTAATTTCATAGTATTAATGGTTGAGGTCGGATTTAACGCGACTGGTTTTCGAAATAAAATTTGAGACCGAGAGCAATGTTTGGATTTTTTGAACCAACGTGATCCAGTCCTTTTTCAAGATGCTTGGTGACTCGGATGTCACGGTAGTTCTTCGTCAGAATTTGATAAAATGCTTCAAGCGGTGCTTGCATCCTGCCACTGTTTTCCATTTCTCCCTGTCCCAGGAATACCAGTTGCTTTTTGCCGTTGTTCTCCGCACGGCTTTTTGATTCGTACTGCAGTGTAACCTCATTGTCATACCAAATAGATGGACTTAATAAGATGTAGTTACCAAACACATTGTTATTTGTTGTGAAAGCGTACATGCCGAATAAGCCGCCATAAGAATGACCCAAAATGGTACGCCCGCTTCGCGTGGTGTCGACATTGAAGCGTTTCGTTACTTCAGGGACAAGCTCCTTTTCTAAGAATTTCATAAAGTTGGGAGCACCGCCCGTTTTGACTCCCGTTACAGTAGGAGTGTAGTCATGGTCACGTGAATTGCCATAACCAATGCTAATGACGATCACATTAGCCACTGAGAGCTCTTGAGATAGCTCCTGGCATTTTTTCGTAACGAATCCAAAATTTTCCTCGCCGTCGAGGACGTACACTGTTTTGTATACTGTTGTGGCCGGATTGTAGGCACTCGGTAAACCGACACGCACCGGATAGCTGGCGTCGGCATGCAAAGAGGTTACGGTAAACTCCTGTATTTGGTCGGGGCCGACGCTTTCCTGATTGCACCCGAAGAGCGAAAGCATCAATAAGATGGCATTGACGATTGCTTGAGCGATTGATAAAATTGTTTTCATACAAACTGAGTTGATGGTTGACGACATTTTCTCTTGACGAGTCAAAGGTGCGGTGATAGATGTCGCTGTCATAGGTCAACGCAGCGTCATAAACGGACAAAGGAATTTTGTTTATGATACGTGGAAATCCTGCAAAAAATGAAAGAAACGGGGTTTTGAGCCATTCCTGATAATGGAATGGCCATGATTACTTTCGGGGTTTTAACAGAGAAAAGACTACTTTTTGGGCAGGATCAACCCATCGTTCGGGCGCCATTTTTCATACTCCATGTAGGCCACCACCTCCTGTGCAACTTTCTCGCCTTTGAGTCTGCTGATTAAATGAAGTGCTCCATCAATGCCGGCTGAAACCCCCGCTGTTGTGATGATGTGCCCGTTGTCCACAAATCGGACTTTTGCCTTAACGTTTGACTTTGGGCATGCCAACTGCAGCTCTTCAATACGCCTATGGAATGTAGTAACTGTAAGGCCATCGAGAAGGCCCGCCTTACCAAGAACGAACGCGCCCGAGCATACTGAAAAAAAATAAGCGCCTTCATGTGCACGAGCCTGAACCCATGCAATCACGTCAGGATCATTGTATGCATTCCAGGAGTTGCCACCAAAGAAGGCAATGATATCTGCCTTAGGCGCTGTGGCAATACTGTACTCAGGCAATATTTGTAAAACGCCCTGTGATTTAATGGGAGCAGTAGTTTTTGAAACTGTAAAAATCCGAAATCCAGCTACGGCGAACGCTTCCAACGGACCGGCAAAATCCAGTGCCTCAACACCATCCTGCAGATAAAAACAAATTGTTGCGTCTCCGGGGATTAATCTTTCTTGCTGATTCATGTCTGATTTTTTGTACAAAGATGCGTGTGTAAAAGGTGTGCCGCCAGCCAAGAAGGCGTCATGAATAGACATCAGAGATATTCATGAGTGTCTGCTATTTAACCTTTCTATGGTCTCTCTTGAGGTTGTCCTTTTATGACGCCTCGACGACCTATGATCGCGAAGCCAGTCATATCACCTTTGAGTGTCAACAAACCAATACCAAAATAACAACCATGAAAAATCCCAACAAAGTAATTGAATACAATCTGGTGGCAAACTCCTTTAACTGGGACATTGCCCCAGGCAAAACCATTCAGGCGTGGGGATTCAACAATCAGATTCCCGGACCCGAATTAAACGCCAATGTCGGTGACACCCTTGTGATCAATGTCACCAACAATCTCACGGAGCCGACGATCATTCATTGGCATGGAATCCGCATTCCTTCTGCGATGGATGGAACCGGCGTCGTACAAAAACCAATTCAGCCTGGTGAATCATTTCAATATCGTTTCGTTGTCCCCGATGCGGGAACGTTCTGGTACCATTCTCACGCGAATGAAACAGTTCAAATGGAACGAGGCATGTACGGCGCATTGATTGTACACGACCCTACCGATCCAGTGACTGACGGCGAGCGTGTATTCATGATTGATGACATGAAACTCGATGCTGCTAACAAGTTCACTCGACCGGGTTGGTTTATCCCGCGGATTGTGGAGCGACATGATGGCCGCCAGGGAGACACGTTGCTATTAAATGGTTTGGAATCTCCAACGATTGCAATGAATGGAGGTCAACAAGAACGATGGCGATTCATCAATTCTTCCAGTGCGCGGTACTTCATGCTTCATTTGGATGGGAGAGAATTTGAAATCATTGGCACAGACGGCGGATTGCTGGAGTATCCACGCACGGTAAAGCAGGTACTGATTACACCGGGCGAGCGCATCGATATTATTGCTGGTCCATTCAAAGCGGGAGATGTTTTTGAACTCGAGTCCTTACCCTACAACCGAATGACGTTTTTGAAACCGAGACGTGAGACTTTTGCCAAAGTCGTTGTTGGAGCATCGGCACCATCACGTGCGTTTATTCCTGAAAAGTTGAGGAACATTGAACCACTCGCTTCCCAGGACGCCGCGATTGACAGACGCGTGACGCTTTCCGTTGGCCCGAGCCTTAAGGACGGAATGGATTTCCTTGTAAATGGTGACGTTCATGTTGACGATAAACCCGTCTATGTCGGTGAATTACAGATTTGGGAAATCAACAATGCCAGTTTAATGGATCACCCCTTTCACCTGCATGGCTTCTTTTTCCAGGTGCTTGAAGAAAATGGAAAGGCGCCGGAGTTTCGTTCGTGGAAGGACACCTATAACCTTCCTCCGCGTACGAAAATCAAGATTGCCTGGCTACCGGATAATCGCCCTGGAATGTGGATGTATCACTGTCACATCATCGAGCACCATGCAGCCGGGATGATGGCCAATTTTCAAGTCATCGATCGGAACAATCCGGCCGCGTTTGTTGAAAATCCACCTGCGTGCCACATGCACTAGCTTCCCTGGGCAAGCAAGAGCTCTCACTGCGACAAAGGTCGATGAAGTTCCAGGCTTCATCGATCTTTGTTTTTAACCGCGAATTACGCCCTTACGCGTTTGCAGGTTTGCTAATGGATTTAATTGCCGGCATTAGTACCGGTACAGCGGCCATTATCAGCAACACGCCGCCTGCTTCAAGCAAATGCACCGGGCCAGCGAAGAAATTTCCGGAACTGTAGATCAACATGATCATCAGTACCGAGAAGGGCATTGAACAGGCGAGAACATTCATGGCAAAGTCAAGATCAAATGTCTTTGGATGATGTTCCTTGTCTTTCGATTCAAGTTCGCCAACGGCGGCCATGTGCGCATAGGGCCAAAAGCTACATGCACTCTGTGGAAACACAACGATCAGCAGGGCAGTCGCCAGGTCATGAACGGGAAAAAACACCAGGATCAGTCCCGACAGCAAAAAGGCAATTGCCGACCGAAAAAACACAAAAGAAAAGATTGCTTTGAACTGCTGCCAGCTGAATTTAATCGAGATGCCGATGAACAACATCACAAGAGGTGTCATCATCAGGCTGACCTTGTCTACAACGGAGCGAATGAATTCGGGAAAGGCATCGTAACCCAAACCTAAAGAAAGCATAATGACTGCTGTAAGAATGACAAGATTCACAGGTTCATTTACAAGCGACACCCAAAGGGCTTTCAACCTTAGACTTCGGCCCCCCTTTGCTTTGACGTGGTGTGCGAAGTACCATTTCATCGCGATGAGATACGCAATCACCAACACAAATACTTTGTTGCCGAGATCCGCCAACGCCGCAACAGCCAGGGATGATTCTCCACTATACTCAAGTATGAATGGAAACGCAGAAAGCCCCGGGGCCAGCGATGGAATCAACAGTATCAGCGTACGATACTGATTCTCCGGCAAGCTGAAAGTCGATTGTACGGGAAGTTTCGATAACAATGTAAATACAATGATATTGAAACCGAGCGCCATAAGCGGTACCACCACCAATCCCGGAACAAAATCAATTTTCAACAAGGCAATGAAAATCGTAGCTGGTAACGCCAGGCTTAGGATCAACGTCCTTAGTCCATCCTTCGATTCTTTACTATTCAGCTTTTTTCGGAACAGGTAACCAACTGCTATCAGGAGGAGAAGCGAAATGGTCTTCATCAGGCATTCTTTATTGCTGACAGGACTTTAACGAAGAGCTTCAACTCATCCATTGTGCCGATGCTCACTCGTCCATAGGACTTCCCGGCAATCTCATAGCCGCGAATGCCAACACTTTTCTCCATCATTTTTTCGACGAGGTCTTTTGAGGGCATATCGATGGGGAACAAAATGAAATTCGCGACGCTTGGGATCGGACTGAATCCCATGTTTTTTAGTTCTTCAAACACATACTCGCGATTGATCTTAATGTTCTTACGGCTATACTCCTGGAACGCGATGTCTTTCAGGCTTGCCTGCGCACCTGCGACGGAAGTAACGCTCAGTCCCATTTCAGTCCTTACGAGATCCTGGATCAACTTAACCCGTTCGGGCTTCGCGACCATATAGCCAACGCGAAGGCCAGCCATACCGTGAATTTTCGAGAATGTTCTTGCAATGATGACATCGTAACCTTCACTTATCGTACCGACGGCTGTTCCTGCATCCGGATCATCCAGAAGTTCCATGTATGCTTCGTCGATGAAGATCGGAACCCGTGAATTTACTTTTTTGATGAACGCCTTAATCTCCGCGGCGGGTGTCATTGTACCCGTGGGGTTATTCGGATTACAGATGTAGATCAGTTTGGTGTTTCCATCGATCGCTTTTTCCATGGCATCGAGGTCGTGCGCATAGTCGGCACGGAGCGGTATGTTCTTCCATGTGGCTCCGATTGCCTGTGCGGTTTTCACGAGCGACAGATAGGAGGGATCAGCAGATATAACGTTGCCTCCTTTCATACAGAGTGCAAATGCAGTTTTTTCAAGAATGTCTGTTGAGCCAGCCGCAACCAGCACCTGGTTTGGATTCACGCCCTCCTTCTTTGCCAGGACCTCCATTATTTCCACAGCACTATTGTATACATACCTGTTGCCCTTGCTGGCGGCATCGGCAATCGCCGCAATAGCCTTCTTTGAAGGGCCAAACGGGTTTTCGTTCGCCAGCAGGCGTGCCTTCAGTTGAGTGAGGTCTCCTTTTGATGCAAAGTGATAATGTTCACGGGTGTGATGTTTGCCGAGGAACGGCTTCATACCGAATGCTGGCATCGCGTTGCTTTCGGTAACGAAGGCCGAGCCTGTGAGAACAGCCCCGGTAGTTAAGACACTTTGTTTAAGCCAGTCTCTTCTGGTAAGGTTGGTTGGTTTCATGGTGCTAATATTTGGTGAGCGATTTTAATAATTATTAATGGTGCTTCACTTACGAAAAGAGCCATTTATTCCAGAAATCGATTGAAAATGAAATTGATAGGGTCGAAAAATACCCTATCACTATAGGAATCGGTTAATTTTCTGATAATGTGATTATTATTTTACCCTATCTACTTCATGTGATGATAATCGGAGCATACTAAAAGTGTCTATGCGATGTCTATAAGGGGTATGGCAGCCATGGTCCTTAGCAACCCTGTCGTCGGATGCTGAAATCATAACGCGTGGCAGAACCACACAAATGGTTAGCCCTCGGTTTAGGTCGCTCAATTTTTGGCGGTGCTATCGCCCGCGAACGATCAATTAAACATTATGATCTACGATGTCGTCACGCATGGCTGGCAATCGTTGCAGGCTGTTTCCGATCCGAACGAATAATCCTGTATCCAACATAAATGAGGAACAGACCAATAAGCTCGGTGACAAAGAGCACGTTTACATAGCCGAAACGTGTGAACGTGCCACCGATCCCCGGAAGCAGACCTCCGATCGCAATGAAGATATTTCCTTTGAACCTCGCCTCCTGACCGCCACTTCGGTTGTAGCGCATGGCCGAATACACTGCGCCTCCGACAAGAAAGATGAGCGCATATAGATTGATGAAAGGTGAAAAGAGTCGTACCCAACGCCACTCGAGCACTTTACCGGTAAGTTTATAATCAACCGTAGAAGGATCCTGAATCGGGGAAAGACATACAAAAACGGCAGCCACCACAATCACCGTCACCCAAAAAACCGATGACACATCGGCAAACCTTCTTTTCATTAATAGATAAACCGACCCTTGCGCGAGGGGAAAGCCTCCTAAAAGAGCGCCCGTGATGTACCACGCCCTCATGTTCGTCTCGTTCCAACCAATTAATGCATTGATACTTTCCGTCAGTGTACCCAACGCGAAGGTTACAATACCAATAAACCACCACAGCAGGTACATCGTTCGTCGCGTGTTGTAATGTCTGAACATGACAATAGAAAAAAATGTGGCAAAAATGGTTGTAATGATGGGTATGTATTCGACAAGATTTTCCATGGCCGCGGGATTCAAGCGGAAAGCAACCACTATTATTTAATGTTTAATACCCTCGGAAGAATTAAAAATACCGTTAAACCCGATCGAATCTCATCAGCAGGGCGGATAATGGCCCGTAATTGTACGATTGTTCCATGGTTTAAATTTTCTTGTCATTCACCTGTGGTACTTTAACTTGCTGGCTAAGCCTGCCTCAATGAAGAATTTTCTTTCTCTTGGATTGGTGATTGTCAGTTTCGTAGCGGTATGTCAGCCATTAACAACTTGGCAAACTGCAGCTGACAAATACCTCAAAGATGTAACAGCCGGGGAAGAGTCGTTTGAAGAGCAAGATGATCGTGAGGCGTTACGACAAATCCTGATTGCTGAATTCAACAAGGGAGTATTGGACGTCAACCTATCCTATCTTTTGGCGACATGGAGCCAGGAAGCGTATGACACAAATGCTCAACATTATTTTGATCAGACGATCGCCCGGCTCGAGGCGAAGGATGCATACAAACGCGCCTTGTTCTATCTTGACTTTGCCACTTTTGTTGCGGATCTGAAAGTCGAGCAGTTGATCGGTAAAGCGATCGAAATACTCCATGAAATAAAGAAAGATTCGTCGATCGTCATTGTGCGCGCGCTCGAAGACCTTGCAGCCGCGCAGTTGAGGCATTCAAAATACACACAGTCGTGGCAATCACTTGCAAATGCAATGGCTATCGCGACCCGTGTTATAGGAATGAAAAGCGACACCTATGTGCGGCTTCTGCGATCTGCATCAAGTTATTATGCAATTACCCGAGATCATGAAAAGGCCGCTGAATTCAAAAAGATGTCCGAGGACATCGAGTCGGATTATTTAGGAGTGAATCAACCCTATAAATTTCTTTTTACGTCGGAGTCACTGCCTTTTTTCAAAACCGGTGAAAAAAATGATGTTGGTGCCGATCTGTACCGGACAGCTGCGTTGTTTCAATACCCTGCGTGGTACACATTTCGTCTTGCTATCGCATCGGAGTTGTACGGAGAGGTCGTCCAACAATTTTCCCGAAGACCGGGTGACGAGCTAAACTATGCGGCTGCGCTAACCAACAAAGGTGTGATCGACTTTGCATTAGATCCTGTTGGAGCGGTGGAGGTACTGCAAAAAGCAACGCCATTGTATCTAAGGCGTGCTCAAGCAGATAATGACATGCTCCTCACGTTGTTCAACGTAGCTAATCTCGAGGCCTGTGCTGAAATGCAACTGGGAAAATATACTTCCGCCAATGCGACATTCCGCCAGATCGAAAATCTATTTAAGCGGAGTAGTGTGAATGATTGGTACCAACGAGTGTACCACAACATGATCCTTGCGAGTCATGGTATTGGTGACCGCACTACTGCACGCGATTTGCTGAAGAAGTTTCATGGGAATAGCTATTCCTACACAAGTGATTTCACCCAACGATATTCGTTATACGGTGATATCCTTTTTGGATATGGTGACTATGAGGATGCCTTTAAGATTTACGACCGGGCTCGCATACAATTTTGGGACGACGCGCGCCAAAGTGCGGAAAAGGAGGAAAAGCCTGTTGGCCTTGATGGAAATCCCATTCAACTGATTAATACCGATAGGATTTTACTCAACATTGGGCCTACAGAATCTACAAATGAAATCCATCCATTCAAACCGACCGGCCCTCACTACACGCGACTTCTGCATAAGTATGCAAAGGCAGCTTTCATGATGGGAAAATATTCAGTTGCCCGCGATGCGATCCTTGAATACATCAATGAATATTATACTGTGATTGAAAACAATCACATGAATTACAATCGCGGGTCGGATCTCAGCGAAATATATCGTTTGAAAAAAGAATTATTTCCGGCATATGATTTATTTCAAAATATCATTATGGTGGATTCGACTACGGACCAAAAAACGGCTGCAGAAGGGAAGATGCGAGCCTACATGCATGTACTGGACTCAAAGTCGAACATTCAATTTGAATACCGCCATATACGGTCGGCAATCGAAAATGGCGCTGACGAGTCTTTGAAAAGAGCGTTAGCCGACTATGTGGCAAAGCGCAATGAGCTTGTTCGGCTGCGCCTCTCAGCGTCATCGAGCCCGGAACAGATGGAGAGTCTCAAGATTTCTGTCGATACCCTGGCATCCTACATGTCGAGAAAGACATCTTTGTTTGAGTTGCCAAGCAAGAAGTTTGTTTACTGGGGTGCCATTCAGGCATCCTTAAAAGAAAAAGAGGCAGCCGTGGAGATTCGCCGATTTCCAAAATATGACAGCGGGCGATGGACGAATCAAGTGATTTATGCCGCGTATGTGATTACCAGGAACTCTGCCAGTCCTGACGTAGTCTTTCTAAAAAACGGAAAATACCTTGAGGGTCGTGCATTGAAAGGTTATCAGAATTCAATCAAATCACGCCTTGATGATAAGATGAGTTATCGCACCTATTGGCACGCTATTCAGAAGTTGCTGCCGGATATTTCAAAAATCTATCTCTCATCCGACGGATGCTATACGCAACTAAACGTCAATACTTTGCTGAATCCTGATAATGGGAAATACCTCATCGAGGAATTGACAATTTACAATATGGTCAGCACGAGGTTTCTTCCTGCGCTCAATGAAGTGCCTGGCGCGTTGAAGTCAGCGGTCCTTTATGGAAGGCCTGCTTATTCTTTTGACGATCCCAAGGCGCGCAATAATCCTTTTGATAACGACCCGGATCGTGCAATAACCAGACGTCAGATCGCTGACGGGAAGTTTGTGGATTTGCCTGGCACGGAAAAAGAGGTGATGACGATCGATCGAATGTTGAAGTCAAAAGGGATCTCGGTAAAACGTTTTTTGGGTCGTGACGCGACTGAAGAAGCATTCAAACAGAATCCTGCAACAATCGTCCACGTTGCAACTCACGGTTTCTGGTTTAACGACACCGGTGCGTCGGCCAACGCAGATGTAATGTTCAATTCCGGGTTGTTACTGGCTGGTGTAAAAAATATCTCTTCCTCGCAAGCACTGCAAAAAGAAGATGGCATATTGACCGCATATGAAATCCAGGGAATGGATCTTGACAAAACCGAGCTGGTCGTGTTGTCTGCATGTGAAACGGCGGCTGGTCACGTTGAAGCGGGTGAGGGAGTGTATGGTCTGCAACGCGCATTCACAATCGCGGGAGCTGATAAACTTATTATGAGCCTTTGGAAAGTTGACGACGATGCCACGCAAGAGTTGTTCACGACTTTATATAAAGAGTGGCTGAGTGTTAATCCCAATTTATTAGATGCATTTAAAAAAGCGCAAGCGGCGATTCGCGCGAAGTATCAGCATCCATACTACTGGGGCGCCTTTGTTTTGCTGGATTAAAGGAGTTGACGGAGATTGACTACCTAAAACGAAGCAGGCCGCCGCTGCTTATATTGCATTCCAAATCAATCCCTCTATACGTGAAAAATCCCTGGCTCATTCTAATTTTTATCGGCTGCACAGCTTACGGACAGCAAGTCGCGCAACCAATGGACGCGGACGAAAACTACAAACGAGGTAAGGAACTCTATGATGCGGGAAGCCTTTATCAGGCACTTCCATTTTTTCAGGAGGCAGTGAAGCAGGCACCCCAGATGCAGGATGGTCTTTATTATCTGGGGCTTACATACCGCTACACATTGAATTTTGAGAATGCCATCGCGCAATTCAAAAAACTGGAATCGATAAACCCCAATTATTTTGCCTGGTATTACTACGAAGAAGGGTTTTGTTACGAGTCACTCCGGCAATTCGATAACGCCGCACGCTGCTACCGATTGTTCACTGAAAAATTTTCCGGCGATCCTACGAGAATGAATTTTGTACACCAGGCACGGTACAGGTTGAACTACATCCAAAAGCAAAAGGAGCTTGCCGCGATGAAGCCATCAATGCAAGAGCCAACAAAACTCCCGGCTCCGATTAACACAAAGTATCCCGATTATATGCCGGCGATGGATCCGACAGGAACCAAAGTATATTTTACTTCCAAGCGCGTTGGTGGTATCACACAGGAGGACGCTTCAGCACCGGACGGCGATGAGGATATTTTCTTTATCGAAAAGACTAATGGTAAATGGAGCGACCCGCAACCACTGCCACAGCCGATCAACTCCGCTGCAAACGAGGGAGCCGCGTGTTTTTCTGCGGATGGGCAATTAATGGTGTACACTGCGTGCTCGCGTGCGGATGGCATTGGCAATTGCGATTTGTACATCGCTACGCTGCAAGGCAATACCTGGACGCAACCGAGGAATATGGGCAATGTGGTCAACAGTCAGGAGTGGGATTCACAACCCACGATTTCACCCGACGGCAACCGAATAATTTTTTGTTCCGCCCGCCCGGGTGGTTATGGCGCGGAGGACCTCTACATGATTGAAAAAAATTCTTTTGGTGAGTGGGGACCTGCCTCAAATCTCGGAGGGATGGTCAATACGCCATTCAGCGACGATTCGCCTTTTCTCGCTCAGGATGGTAAGACATTGTATTTTGGATCGAAAGGACACCCGGGCTTTGGCGGCTATGACATTTTCAAAACGGTATTTGAAAATGGAAAATGGAGCGAACCGGTAAACATTGGCAAGCCATTGAATACCGACGGCGATGACAATTATTTTACCATCGGAGGATCCGGCGAAATGGGATATTTCTCCTCCAATCGCGGCGACGGCCAGGTTGATCTTTACGAAATAGGAATACCTCCATCGATGAGACCTGAGGCAACAGTAGTGGTGGAAGGAATCGTCACGGACGCAAAAACCAAAAAAGATCTGGACGCTGATGTTAAAGTCGAGGACCTGAATAGTGGTGAACTTATTGCGGTCAATAAAAGCAACAGTGCCACGGGAAAATATCTTGTTGTCCTTCAGGCCGGACGAACATACAGCGTCTCGGCCAGCAAAGACGGATATTTCTTCCACTCCGAACGCTTCGATATTCCACTCACCGTGAAGTATGAAACGATAGAAAAGAATATTTCTTTGAGACCTTTCGAAAAGGGCGCGAGCGTTGTCCTGAACAATATTTTCTTTGAAACTGGAAAAGCAACACTTTCAGCACAAAGCCGCCTCGAATTGCAAAAGGCAATCGCGTTGTTGAACGCCAATCCCAAAATGAAAATCGAGGTGGGAGGCCACACCGACAACGTCAGCGATGATGCTTTCAATTTGAAATTATCACAGGATAGGGCGAGGGCCGTTAAAGATTACCTGGTGAAAGGTGGCATTGGAGCTGAACGCCTCGTGGCAAAAGGGTACGGTGAGTCGGCACCCATTGCATCCAATGATACAGATGGCGGAAGGCAGTCGAACAGGAGGACGGAGTTTAAAATACTGGAATTTTAGGTCGCTACGCTCCAATGACAATTTTGAAACACATAGACACAGAGGAACATAGGAGCATAGGCTGTTTACTATACTTTTTTAAAGCCGATATGTCGATGCCATTCTGATTACTTCCTACATTCGACGTTGAGCGGGAATTGATCCGATGATCGAGTTTTAAGCTATTGAATGAACCCGCTATGTGCCTATGTGTCTATGTGTTTAAGGATTTCCGGGAGCGTAGCGACCTATTCCCACTTCACTTTCGGTGATCGATAGAAATTGATTCCCATCGCTTGCATTCTTTTTCCATGCGCCCCTAACCTTAATTTATACTCATCCCAGTTTCTTGATGAGGCCGGTGACCAACCGATTTCGGCGTAGCCAGGCAATCGCGGAAATGCCATAAATTCAATGTCGTCCATGGTCGTGATGGTCTCGCTCCACAAAGGCGCTTCAACGCCCAGAATATTTTCTTTAGAGATTCCCTTCACCTGGTTTTCAGGATCCCATGAATAAGCACTGTCGACTTCAATGTACGCTGCCCAATGCAAGCCAAGTTTCGTTGTTGAGTCATAACTCATGTCGATGTATGCTTTGGTTGCTGGTGACATGATGAGTTTGCTTTCCTTCCCGACAGCTTCGACTGCATATTTCTGTTGCCTCCAATGCTGTGTGATCACATTTGAATTAATGTCTCCCTGAGCTATTTCTTCCCAGCCGATCATCGTTTTATTGTTTCTTGCTGTTATCTCCACAAATCGATTGATGAATTTTATATAATCTTCTTTACGCGTGGCCGCAGCTTCGTCGCCACCAATATGAAAATAAGGGCCGGGTGTGATCGCGGAGAGTTCGGCAATAACATCATTTATAAATTTGAATGTCACTTCCTTCTCGTATCGCAACGTGCTCCATCCAACTTCAATGCCGGTGTATAGTGATGTAGGTTTATTTTTTTGTCCGAGAATATTCCCGGGTTTTGACACCGCTCCTTCGGCAGGTACGATCGTGCCACCATTGAGCTCACCGTACGATGCCAAAGCCGCGTTGATGTGGCCGGGAAGATCAATTTCAGGAACGATGGTGACGTAATGCTTTGCGGCGTACGCTACGATGTCCTGATATTCTTCCTGCGTATAAAACCCACCTTTACCACCTCCAACCTGTGTGCTACCACCCTGCTTAGTAAGATTGGGCCATGATTTTATTTCAATCCTCCAGCCCTGGTCATCGGACAAATGAAGGTGCAGGATGTTCATTTTGTAGGCACTGAGGAGATCGATGTAACGCTTCACGTCTTCAACACTAAAAAAATGACGTGCAACATCGAGCATGGTGCCACGCCATTCAAAGCGGGGACTATCGCTAATCACGCCGGTAGGAATGTTATAAGTCTGGCCTTTCGTGTGGGGCTCTGGCAATAATTGCTTCAATGTCTGAATGCCATTGAAAATTCCATGTGGCGTTCCCGCCGACAAAGTGATGAGCTCTTCATCAATGCGTAATTCGTAAGCTTCTTGATTTGCCGTTTGCTGATTATTTATTGTCAAGAATATTCCCTCTTCCGGTGCTTCGGTTGCCACTACAACAGGTTCTGCTATCGCGAGATGATTTGCAACACCTAAGGCAAGCTCGGCAACTTCATTATTCCCGTTGAAATAGACTTTGGTTTCCTGATCAACAACGAATGCCGAACCAGTTGCTGTTACCAACAGGGGCTTCGGTATGAGTATTTCTTTTGTAAGATCGGTTGCTGGTCTCTTCGGCTTACACGAGACTGCAATACAAAGAATTATCAATAAACTTAATCTCATAGCTTGTCAGTAAAGTTCTTAAAGTCTTCCGGCGTGTCAAGGTCGATTGATCCTTCCGGGAAAGCAATTCCGATAGTTTCATTGGGATGCCGGACGATTAATTTTTTTGCACCTTCTTTATCAGAAAGAGTTTCGATTTCGTCGAACAATGTTTTATCAAATAATGCGGGGACTCCCGTTGTTCCTGCATAATAAGAAGCGACAATGGGCTTGCGGGTAGCGATATATTGTTCTCCGAGTGTGATCAGATGATTAGTTGAAAGCAGCGGCTGGTCGCACACCATCACGATCACCGCGTCTATTTGTCTGTTCTTTTTGATGGCCGACAAGCCGACTTTAAGCGAGCTCCCCATTCCACTTTGCCACTTTGTATTTACAACCGCCTCAACGGCGCTTCCGTCAAGCGCTTTGCGGTGCTCATCCTCGCCTGAGCCAAGCACTATCACCACCGGCTTCATGCTTGTCGACAAGGCAATCCGCACACTTCGTTGTATCAACATCTCGTTGCCGATTCGCAACAGCTGCTTCGATTTTCCCATGCGTTTGGATGAACCGGCAGCCAGGATGATAATCCCGATGTTCATTACATCCTCTTATTTGTCGGTGAGCGTGAGGTCGAGCTGCTGAATGAGTGGTGTCGCTTCCGGGGTCAAGGTGAAAAATACCTCAATGTTCTTTTTTTCGCAGGCGATAATGAATGTGCCACGCAACTGATTTTCGGGCATCATTGCACCGACACTGACGATCTTTCCGGCCTTCTCTAACATTTCGTTGGCTTCCTTTTTTCGGGCATCAACCGATAGGTCCAGGAAAAAGTTTTCTGCGAAAATGCCCAGCTTATCTTGTGGCCATTCTGCTAATAATCCTTCAATTTCTTTTTTGCGCTGCTCCAGCATCGCTGATGCAGGTAGTTCTCGCGGCTGCAATTTTGCGAGTGAGATCAATGTATCGAGCGCTCTGAAATTTGCGGAACCCATTCCACCATAGGTGAGATTGCTCAATGAAACGATTCCAATCCCGAGGTCGGGATAAAATCGCCACTCACTTCCATAACCAGGCAGGCCGCCACCGTGCCGAACACTTACCAGTCCTGAACAGTCTCTGCGATAGCCAAGTCCATAGCCATATCCGGTTATCGTTGGACAAAGCTTGCCCCTGGAATCTTTTGCATCCGGGAAGAAGCCTCCCAACCGCTGAAGTTGATGCATTTCTCTCAACGTGCTCCGTTTCGCTACGGGCGATTCATTCCCGTCTCTTGGTGGCCATGCGGAAAGATGCAGCGCGACATATTTTGAAAAATCTTCTGCTGAGCAAATCAATCCACCCATGGCTCCGAATATCCCATCATGAAGAATGGGTTCTTCTTTCCATTGCTCATCTTCCCAACGGTAACCTGGTGCAAATTTCTCCTTTGATAATTCTGTGTATTCCCATTTGGAATCGTTCATGCCCAATGGCTTCAGAATATTTTCATTGATATATTGTTGGTAGGGCTTACCTGAAACAACGGTTACGATTCTTCCCAACATTCCGAAACCAAGGTTGCTGTATTCAAATTCAACACCGGGCACATTCGAAAATGAAATTCCTTGTCTGATCAATGCAAGCAGCTCCTCATCAGTGTCGGCGAGCTGACGATCGCCCCAGGGATTATCTTCCGGGAACCCGGCGGACATTGTAAGTAAATTCTCAATCGTAATGACAGGGGCATCGCTGGTAAGACCCTTTACACCAGCCATTTCAGGAATATATTTAGAAACAGGGTCGGTGAGGCTGAGCTTTCCATCGTCCCGCAGTTTAAGAATTGAAAGTGCTGTGAAGCTTTTTGTCATCGATGCAATGCGGAAACCCGTATTCGTCGTCGCGGGGGTCATCATCTTGACATCTGCCACACCGAAAGCTTTGGCGTGCACCATTTGCCCGTCAACTATGATCGCGTAAGACACTCCTGGAAAATGTCCGGCTTTAAAATGTGATTCAAATATGCCGTCGACTGCCGGAAGAAATGGTTTTATTTTTTCAATCCTGTCAGTGTCGCGGAACGCTGCTGGCTTCGCATGACTTGATTCTGACTGAACCGGGAGAGTGGTTTTCGGGGAGGGATTGCTGCAACCATAGAAGATCGTAGCAATAGCAAGAAGTTGAAGAAGTCGCATGGGAGATTGATAGGGGAATGTCAATCTGAAATTTAAGAAATTCTCTTTAAGAAGAACTCGACGTCATCTGGACATGCCTTTGGCCACAGATGCACACCTGCCCGAATGAATTCATTCAGGCGGGGATTTTCACAGATACACGACACGCGCGGCCACCAGTGTCTATGTGTGACATTTATGACAAAAAAACTTGCTGTGATTGCGACAACAAGCGCGTTAAAGAAACTCAATAAATTTTGAGGAGAGTCATTAGGAATTTGCTTTATCATTCAGGTTGATTGGCAACTTTCTGACCCTTTTTCCAGTGGCCGCAAAGATTGCGTTGCAAAGCGCTGCACTCACAACGGGAAGAGACATTTCTCCGAGACCTTCCGGTTTCTCATCACTGTCGACAAGATGCACTTCGATGCGGGGCGCATCCTTCATCCGCAATAGTTTGTAGTCATCGAAGTTGCTTTCTTTTGCATTCCCCTTTTCGATGTGAACGGCTCCATACAGTGCCGCACCAAGTCCGTCGATAACACCGCCTTCCAATTGATTCTGCGCTCCGCTTTTGTTTATTACTATTCCGCAATCACAGGCAACTACTACGCTATCAACTTTTATGTTGCCATCGTTAAGCGAAATGCTGATGACTTCGGCAACGTACGCGCCAAACATAAAATGGGCGGCGAAGCCACGGTAGATTCCTTTTGGTGCCGGGGCAGACCATCCCGCCTTATCTGCAGCGAGTTTGATGACGCGTTTTAGCCGACCTGTGTTGTATTGAGGACCGCCATGATCGCGATACGGCATGTCTTTATCTTCGTCACCGAGGATATCCAACCGGAATTGTACCGGATCTTTGCCTGCCGCATGCGCTAATTCGTCGACGAAACTTTGATCGATGAACGCTGTAGCATTATGACCCGGTGCCCGCCACGCTCCACTGCCAATATTCGTTTTGACTGCCGTGTATTCCATCCGGAAATTGCGAACGAAACCCGCAGGAAACCCATCAGGAAAAATTTCCGTGATATGCGGGGATCGTGTTGATGCTGCATACAGGTAGCGGGATGTGGTGGTGGCGTTTAAATACCAGCTCACGAGTTTTCCACTGTTGTCTACCGTACCCTTCAGTTTATACATGCCGGCAGGGCGATAGAGGTCGTTCCGAATGTCATCTTCACGCGTCCAAACTACCTGAACAGGTTTTTTGATTTTTTTAGAGATGAGTACTGCTTCGGTGACGTAGTCAGCGGATAGCCGCCGGCCAAATCCGCCGCCAACTCTTGTCATTCGAACTTTGATCTTATTGGCGGGCAAACCTGTGATGGCACGCGCATTGTCTTGCGCAGAGTCCGGCACTTGAGTGGGTCCCCACAGATCGCATCCATCGTCACGAACATCAGCAATGTAATTCATCGGTTCCATGGGCACATGGGCCAGGAACGGCACTTCATAAACAGACTCAATCGTTTTTCCCTCAAAACTTTGATCGACATTTCCATCATCACGCACGGAGAGCTCGCCCTTTCTGGAGATGTTTGCTTCAAATGTTTGTCTTAGGCGATTATCGTTTTCGCTGTCGCCATTGGAATAATCCCATTCCACTTTCAATGCTTTTCTTCCTTTCAATGCCTGCCAGGTTGAGTCAGCCACGACGGCTACGCCATTTGCAGACTCGCGCGGATCGCCAGACACGAAATCGATTATAAAGACATCCCGTACGCCCGCAATCTTCATCGTTTCTGTCGCATCAAAGGTCTTTGCCTTTCCACCCCGGACCGGACAGTGTTCGACAACGGCGACCAACATTCCTTTTGGTCGCGCGTCTAACCCGAATTCAGCTTTTCCTGTTACGATTTTCTGATTGTCGACACCGGCAATCGACTTGCCGATGAGTGTGTAGTCTTTCTTGTCCTTGAATCTGGGATTTTCACGAGGGCTGATTTTGGCGGCATCATTCGCGAGCTCTGCATAACTGAATTTATCAATGGAATTTTTCTTGTGAATAAATCCGGCTTCAGCATAGCAGTCGCTTAGTGCTACCTGCCATTTTCTGGAAGCAGCTTCTATTAACATTTCTCTGGCTGATGCGCCTGCTTTCCTGAGTGCATTAAAATTGGTGGTTATCGCGGTACTTCCTCCTGCAAATTGACTCCCGAAACGCCCGTCAAGATCGCCTTGCTGAACTTCGATCTGTTTCCAGTCGACGCAAAGTTCTTCCGCAATAATCTGTGGCATCGACGTTTTTACGCCTTGCCCGATCTCAGGATTCTTGGATAGTATGATAATCTTGCCGTCGGCGCCGATCTTCAGAAACGCGTTGGGTTGGAACTGACCTTCAGCGGCAGCAAAAGATTGCTGTGACGAAAGTGACATTCCGACAATTAATCCCGAACTGGCGAGACCGCTGACCTTCAAAAAATCACGGCGAGACAATCCGCTCGCTGATGCCTCAAAAATATCTGTCTTGTTTTTCATGATCTGCTTTTTCCAGCTGCTTCGTGAATTGCTTTTCGAATGCGGGTGTATGTTCCGCACCGGCATAAGTTGCCTGACATCGCCGCGTCTATATCGCTGTCAGTTGGATTCGGTTTTTTTGCCAGCAATGCCGCAGCTGTCATGATTTGACCCGCCTGGCAGTAACCGCATTGAGGTACATCGATTTCCGACCAGGCTTTTTGAAGTGGGTGAGATCCATCGATAGATAGTCCTTCGATGGTGGTCACTTTTCCTTTCACGGCAGATATCGGCAAAGAACAAGACCGCACAGCATTTCCATTTACATGAACTGTGCAGGCGCCGCACTGGGCTTTGCCACATCCAAATTTTGCGCCTTTGAGCTCGAGCTCATCGCGCAACACCCAAAGCAACGGTGTATCAGGGTCTACATTGACCGTGACTGCCTGGTTGTTGATGGTGAGTGAATACTTGGTCATTCCGGATTGTTTAAAATTTATCCTTAATCTTCTTCCTCATTGTGAGCAAAGTACTGGATGTGCAGATGCTCACCTTCGTAACGTTTGAAATGAATGGTGTCGCCAACCGCTTTGATGTCATAATGACTTGGCACACAATGAACGGAAAGTGTGTCTCCTGAATTCATCTTAACAACTGCAATCCATTGCGCTTGTTTTTGAACTGTGACGACGTAATTGCCACGATGAGCGCCCCAAAATGGTGAACCCCCGACCGCACCGCGCGCCGGTACAAATATTTTTTCGATGATTATGCCCTGTAGATGCCGGGGCTGACTAAACAGAACATCGTAACCGATGTAAAATGGAAGGATGGCTCCCGATGTGAAAAGAATGGCTTTAAAATATGTCCACGTTTTTTTCACATTTACTGTTGTTGGTGATTCGGGTGGCCTATCGGGCAGCCTTCACTTGTTCGGGTGTTACTGCGTCTCCTTTATTGCCGAATGAGTTACGAACGTAGTTCAATACATCACTGACTTCCTGGTCAGAAAGATCGAAGCCTGTCATTTCGCTGTTATAGATCTTGCCTTTCACTTTTATTTCACCGGTAACGCCTTTGAGAACCTGTTGAATCGATCGCTTTTTGTCAGCCATCATATAATCTGATTTTGCGATTGGTGGATATACACCTTCTATTCCTTCACCCTGTTCCATGTGACAGGAAATGCAATAAGCAGTATATGTATCTTTTCCACGCGCAATACTTGATTTCAGGTCAAACGAACTTTTTCCCTGAAAGGATGCAAGGGTTATCAGTGCTGTTGCTGGAATTAAAAAAAGAAGTGGTTTATGTTTCATGAGATTTGATTTAAAAAAAAGCGTCCCCGTATCCGGAGACGCTGTGTTTGAATTAAAAATTTTTATACCTGATCTAACGCAAAAGGCACTACGCGTATCCGTTTTCCGGTTAAGTCGAAAATTGCGTTTGCGAGTGCAGGTGTGAAAGGGGGTAGGCCGGGCTCACCCACGCCGCCAGCGCGTTCATTGTTATCCATCACGTGGACTTCTATGTCTGGGATCTCGTTGATCCGGGGCATCAGATAGCTATTAAAATTTTTTTCAACGGCCTTTCCATCGGCGAAATGCGTTGCATGTTTCGTCGCTGCTCCAAGTGCCATCACGATGCTTCCTTCAACCTGTGCCCGAATGATATCGGGATTCACATACCAGCCGCAGTCCATCACGGCCCACACTTTATCTATTTTAACTTTACCGTCGGGCTTCCTGGAGACTTTGACTACCTCTCCGACAATGCTGGTGAAACATTCTGTGATAGCAACGCCATAGCCTTCATTCTTCTTACGATTCTTCCATCCACTCACTTCTTCCAAACGCGAAAGGAGTGCCTGGTACCGCTCGTTGTTCAAATGCTGACGACGGAATTCAAACGGATCTTTTTCTGCCGCCACCGCCATTTCGTCCATGAAGCTTTCGAGTGCAAATCCATTCGTGGAAGCATACACAGAACGCCACCACATGACGGGGATAGGCGACTCCAGTGGCGAATCGCCAAAACTATAATGCGGAATCGAATCAAAGTATGGCTCGAGCAAACCTTCGGTCGTGCTATCGTTATACTCCGATTTATCTGAACCCGGATTTTGTGTTCCCATATTTTGTCCGGCCATGATCGTCTCGAACGAACTGATCCGTCCATTCTTTGACAGACTTCCTTTGCACTGATATACCATTCCGGGCCGGAAGGGTCCGATCGTCATATCATCTTCACGAGTCCATACAACTTGTACAGGTGCTTTGATGGCCTTTGAGATCATCGCCGCTTCGTATGGATAATCAGTAAATGCTTTCCGGCCAAAGCCACCGCCAAGAAACGTCATATTGACTGTCACCTTTTCCATGGGAAGCTTCAGATGCCCTGCAAGACTTCCCTGGATCCAATCCGGTCCCTGGATTGGTCCCCAGATTTCGCACGAATCGTCAGTGACATTCGCGATGCAATTCAGCGGTTCCATGCAACTATGCGATTCGTATGGCGTCTCGTAGAGTGCATCCAGTTTCTTTTCAGCTTTGTCGAATGTCGCCGCACTATTTCCCTTTGTCTTATAGGAAATCACTTTTCCGTTTTTGATCTGTTCTTTCATTTTAGAATAGATCTGGTCGGTGCCATGATATTCAAAACCGGAATCGTCCCATTCAACTTTCAGCGCCTTCCGTCCTTCGATTGCGGCCCAGGTGTTGTCAGCAACAACAGCCACGCCCTCGAACATTTGGCCAAACGTGTCGCGGGTAACTTTCAGAACGTGTTTTACTCCGGGCACCTTCTTTGTGGCTGAGTCATCGAAGCTTTTCACTTTTCCAATGAAGCGCGGGTTACGTTCAACAACAGCGTACAACATACCCGGCAATTTTTTGTCTAGTCCGAAAATGGCGGAGCCATTTGTTTTCATCGGCGTATCCTGACGTGGCAAAGGCTTGCGCAGGATTTTATAATCCTTCGAATCTTTAAGTGTCACTTCTTTTGGCGGCTCGAGCTTTGATGCTTCAAGAACCAGGTCGCCGTAACTCAACTTCTTGCCGGAGGCACGATGAACGACCTGACCACGCTCCGCATAACAGTCAGCCTTCGACACTTGCCACCTTTTTGCTGCGGCGTCGATCAGCATCTCACGCGCTGTCGCGCTGAGCTTTAATAATTTTTTGTAATTCCCACGTATGGTAGAGCTTCCACCTGTGATCTGACTGCCGTATTTTTTTCCGTTACCAACGGCGAACACGATTTCAATCTGATCCATGCTCACTTCCAGTTCTTCGGCGATGATCTGGGGCACAGATTGAAATGAGCCCTGACCCATCTCCGCACGGTGATTGGTGATTGTGACTTTGCCGGCGGGACTGATACTGATCCACGCATTCAGGTCAACACCTAAATTTTCGGCCGCTTCAGCTGTGATTATCTCATCCGACAACTCCTTTGAAAACAAAGGTGTGTAAAGTCCCAGCGTCAGCGCTGCGCCCGAAAGTCCACCCAACCGAATGAAATTTCTCCTTGAAATATTTTTGTCGATTGTAGCCATACCGGTGGTCATTTGGCAGATGCTTTTTGAGACATGAGAACAGATGCAGTCTTGATCGCCTTGCGTATTCTCGGATATGTACCACACCGGCAAATGTGTCCTTGCATCGCAGCGTCGATATCTTTGTCGGTAGGTGCTGAATTCTTTTTCAAAAGAGCAGTGGCGGCCATGATTTGTCCGCTTTGACAGTAACCACATTGCGGCACTTGTTCCTGAATCCACGCCTGCTGCACAGGGTGTGAATTATCGGCGGAAATTCCTTCTATGGTCGTGATTGATTTCGTGCCAACCGCCGAGACAGGCAATGAACATGATCGCATAGGCGTACCGTCGAGGTGAACCGTGCAAGCACCGCACTGCGCTATTCCGCATCCATATTTTGTTCCGGTTAGCCCCACGATATCGCGAATTGCCCACAACAAAGGCATTCTTGGATCTGCATCTATTGTGTAATTCTTGTCGTTGATCTTTAGTGTATACGCAGCCATAAGTTTTTGATTATGTGGTGTATAAAAATAGAAAATCCCACCGCAAAATGCTTGTTAAAGGTTTGTTAACGGTCGGTCCCGGATTTGTGTACCGAAGTACGGATGACAGACCGCAAACACGGTTAAATTTGGGCCGTGAAAAAGTTCTGGTTATTAATACTCCTTCTAAGCATTGCCGGGTTTTCCAGGGCACAGGATTTACTGGTCACCGTGAAAAAGGTGAGCGATCAGCCGGGATCTTTGATGGTGGGACTTTTCAATACCAGTAAATCATTTCTAAAGGAACCCTTTCGGGGTGAAAAGGTTGCTGCGCACGAGGGAACTGTATCGGTGGTATTTAAGAATGTTCAACCGGGGGAGTACGCGATATCTGTTTTTCACGATGTGAACGGCGACGGAAAACTGGATGTAAATTTTATCGGCATGCCCAGAGAAGGAATCGGTGCATCGAATGATGCAAGCGGCACTTTCGGACCACCTTCTTATGAAAAAGCAAAGTTCACATCCCCAAGGTCGGACCCGGTGAGTGTCACGATGAAATATTATTGATTGGAAGATTTGAAATGGGTGTCAGTGTTGTTCATCGCATGTCTGTATCAACGCCGCTGGACCGACAAATCCATGATTTGCCGATAAACCAATGTTCAAATTAATTACTTTGCGCTTTAGTTTATTTAAAACCAACCCATGTTAGACGTTTCTCGACTGTTCCCTTATCAGTTTGATCCTAAATTTTCGAAGCCTGTAGCTTACTTCTCGATGGAGTTCGCCATTGACCAGGCATTAAAGATATACAGTGGCGGCCTGGGATTTTTGGCCGGCTCCCACATGCGGAGTGCATTTGAGCTCAAGCAGAATTTCATCGGCATCGGGATTTTGTGGAAGTATGGATACTATGACCAGGAGCGGAACCGCGACGGTACGATGAAGGTGAGTTTTGTTGAAAAGAATTATTCATTCCTTACCGAGACCGGTATACAGTTTCCAATCACGATTCACAATCACGAGGTGAAAGTGAAAGTATTGCTGTTAAAGCCCGAGGTATTTAATACTGCACCGCTGTTCCTGCTCACCACGGATATTCCGGAAAACGATTATCTCGCGCAAACAATCAGCTACCGGTTGTACGATCCCCACGACACAGCGCGCATCTCTGCATCGAGCCTCCTCGGCTATGGCGGGGCAAAGTTGCTTGACATCCTGGGACGAAGTACAGAGGTCTATCATATGAATGAGGGTCACGCATTGCCGCTGTGTTTCTACCTCTGGGACAAATACAAGAGTCTTGACGAAGTGAAAAAACGCGTGGTGTTCACAACACATACTCCGGAAAGCGCCGGCAATGAAGTTCGGTCTGTGGCAACGCTGGAGGTAATGAGTTTTTTTAATGGCGTCGCAAAAGAAGATTACAACACGCTGGTCGAAACCGACAGCAAGGTGCTTAACTATTCACTGGCCGCCCTTCGGATGGCCAAAGTAGCCAATGGGGTTTCACAACTTCATGGTGAAGTGTCGCGTGAAATGTGGAAGAATAGCGAGCGGATTTGTGAGATCAAAGCGATAACAAACGCCCAGAACCACACTTATTGGAAAGACACGAAGCTTGAAGAGGGATTCACCGCTAACAACCGGCAACTTGTCGAGGCCAGGAAGAGAGAGCTCAAGAAACGGCTCTTCAATTTTGTTGCCGATCAGACGGGAAAGCTTTTGGATCCAAACGTTCTTACGATTGTTTGGGCACGCAGATTTGCTGGCTATAAGCGGGCGAGCCTTCTGATGTACGACCTTGACAGGTTCTATGAATTGGCTCGTAACACGAACCACCCAATACAGATCATTTGGGCAGGTAAGCCTTACCCCGGCGATCAGCAATCAATTGACTTGTTCAACGACATTTACTGGAACACAAAACTATTGCCGAATTGTACCATTCTTACCGGCTACGAGCTCGGGTTGTCAGCATTGTTGAAGCGAGGCTCCGATGTGTGGCTCAACAATCCGAAGCTTACCCGTGAAGCGTCGGGGACGTCGGGAATGACAGCCGCTATGAACGGAAGCGTCAACTTTTCTATTCCAGATGGATGGGTTCCGGAATTTGAAAAACATGGTATTAATAGTTTTTCAATCCAGGCCGCAGATCGTGCTCTTCCCGAAGACCAACAAGACAAGATAGAATCTGATCGGCTCTTTAAGATTTTGAAGGAAGAAGTTATACCCACATACTATCAGCAACCTGAGAAGTGGTATTCGATCATGCGGCAGGCGTGGGCGGACGTGGTGGTAGCTTTTGATTCCAACAGAATGGCAAGAGAGTACTATGAAAAGATGTACTCGTAGACTAAGAGTTCAAAGTTCAGAGTTTGCCCAAGTGTTTCGCCTGGTCGGGGTTCAAGGTTCGACGTTTTAAATTTCAAGGCTGTGAGACGAAGCCCACGCGTTCACTCACCACACTGCAACTTAAGTGGCGACAAAGCGCTTGCGCTTCTTTGCGCCTTTGCGTGGGTAAATGAAATGTAGTTAGTGTGGTCTTCATTGATTGCCCTATGTGGCAGTCATCGCGCTACCGCTTTCGGTCCTTCCATCACATTATTTCAGTGCCTCCAAATCCCGTATCAATATTCTTCTTCGGTCGAAGTTGATAAGGTTCTTCTCCTTCATTTCGTTCATGATCGTTGTTACCGTTTGGCGGGAGGTGCCGGTAAGGCTGGCGATGTCTTTGTGTGTCAGCTTGGTTTGTATGAGTGTTTCGTAGCCCACTTTTTTGCCTTTCCAGGAAGCCATGTCCCTCAGGAATTCAACGATTCGCGTGCGCGCATCTTTGAAAACGAGCAGTTCCATTTTGCGCTCAAGCTTGATCAATCGCAGTCCTACCAGCTTCAGCATCTTAAAGCTCAACTCCTGGTTGCCGTACATCAGCGCTTTGAGATCATCAATGCTGAGCGGACAAACTGAAGTTTTGTCGTCCAGCGATTGAGCAAAGTCCCTTCGTTTCTCTTCGCCGGCCAATGCTAACTCACCGAAGATCTCCCCATTGGACAGGATCGCAGTCACGATTTCTTTTCCATCGTCGAGGTAGTGACCGATCTTAACACTTCCCTCGGCGATCATGTAAATATGAGTCGCCGGCTCATCAGGAAAGAAGATGAACTCATTCTTTTTATAATGGTGAAAGGTATGCTTGTCGGCCATGACCTTTACTTTGTGCGGGCAAAGCACATTGTAGAGGTCTACACTTTCAAAGTACCATAGGGCCGATTCCTTTCCCATAGATTATTTCGTTGTCCAAAGTTAATTCTGATCTTTGCAACGCACGAAAAATGAAGACTCTTTATTCATGAGCCCCCGCATTCTCACGGAAATATGGATTTATCCGGTAAAAGGATTGGGTGGCATCAGGGTTCGCTCTGCCCGGGTAATGGAAAAAGGCCTTGAATTTGATCGTCGCCTGATGCTGATAGACGAGGCCGGCATGTTCATGACGCAGCGCTCTATGCCTTGGCTGGCGCTGTTCAAACCAACTTTTCAAGGCGAATCTTTTCTAATCAAATACAACGACGATTCAACTATTGTTCCCTTCAATGCTTGCATCCGTGAAAATCCCATTCAAGCGATGATTTGGGATGATACAATAACAGTTTTCGAAGTGAGTAAGGCAATTAGCGCTTGGTTTTCGGCGAAACTCGATATGCAATGCAGGCTTGTCAGATTTCCTGAGGAAAATCCCAGGCCAGTTGATCCCGACTTTAAAATCAATGATGAGCACGTCAGTCTCGCGGATGGATACCCTTTGTTGATCATCGGCCAGACTTCATTGGACGAACTTAACCAGCAACTGCAGAAGCCTGTTCCAATGAACCGATTCAGGCCGAACCTTGTGTTCAGTGGCGGCGCGGCGCATGAAGAAGATGATTGGAAAGGATTTACGGTTGGGAAAAATCGTTTTGCCGGAGTAAAGCCTTGCGCCCGTTGTCCTGTCCCGACGATTGACCAGGACACTGCTGTCCGTGGCAAAGAACCTATTGCTACACTCGCGAAGTATCGAAGCCGTAACAACAATGTTTATTTTGGGCAAAACGTGCTTGCAATTGATCATAACGAAATACGAGAAGGTGATGAGATTACTTTTTGAAAAGCTATTGGCTGTTAGCCATTGGCTGTTGGCAGGGAAAGTTTCATGCGATACAAATCGCACTAACATAAGGGCAATGGCGCCGTTTGCCTTGGTCATATTTGCTTTTGGTTTTTTGGCAACAGGCTGCACGACAAAGACTCCTGATCTGCCGATTTTCGGAGAAAGAAGAGTCGAAGCCGGCGACACCATTTACCACACGATTGCGCCTTTCGAGTTTGTCGATCAGGACAGTGCTACAATTACCAATGCGACATTTAAAGACAAAATTTATGTTGCTGATTTTTTCTTTACTTCCTGTCGCACAATCTGCCCGATTATGAAGACGCAAATGCTTCGGGTTTATGAGGCCACAGCGGACATGCCGGACGTTTTGATTCTTTCACATACGATTGATCCGGAATATGATACCGTCGCGCTCTTGCATGATTTTGCAAAACGCCTTGGTGTTGAGAGCAAGCGGTGGCATTTCGTGACGGGCAAAAAGGATTCGATCTATAAAATCGCGCAGACCAGCTATTTCGCAACGGCGATGGAAGACAAGACGGAACCTGATGGATTTATTCATAGCGGCGCCTTCCTGCTCATCGATAAGAAAGGTCGTATCCGCGGCAAGTATGATGGAACCAAAGAGAATGATGTAGATCGGTTGGTGGAGGATATCAAGAGATTAAGGGTGATGCAGCAATGAACGCACTGGTTCGCTCGCGAATGATGGCCGTTGGCTGTTGGCTGTTGGCTATTGGCGGCGCGGGTTTCAAAGCGAGGGGACTGCGTTTACAAAGCATACTTCGCTATTCACTTCTCATCATTCTTTATTCATCATTGACCGCTTGTAATTCCGATCCGAAATTTCAGCAGTACTTCGTGGAAGGCGAGCAGCTCTATAACACACATTGCAGCAATTGCCATCAGAAGAATGGAAAAGGTCTGGGACTTGTGTATCCGCCACTGGCTGGTTCAGACTACATGGACAACAATCGTGATCAGGTGATATGCCTGATGAAGCGGGGTATCTCGGGCGAAATAAGAGTCAATGACAAAAGTTTTAACCAAACGATGCCCGGCGTGCCTTCACTCACGGAACTCGAAATAGCGGAGATTGCCACTTTTATCTACAACAGTTGGGGCCACCAAAAGGGGCTGGTTGAAATGAATACCGTAGCACGAGCCTTGCAGTCTTGTCCCCCGCAATAATTCGAAAAGGTTCATTATTTTGCAGTTTCCCGCCTTGTAATGTAGTTAGGGCGACTCCTTTTCATGAAGCGAAAGCAATTCAATTACCGTAATGCGCTGATCACAATTATTGTGCTTTTTGCACTTTACGGCACATTCATAGCCGTACTGCTCGAACTGGAGAGAGGCGTCCCAAACAGTAAGATCAATACGCTCCAGGATGCCATGTGGTATCTGGTGGAGACACTAACTACGGTGGGCTACGGGGACGCACTTCCCGTCACTTATTGGGGGAGAATGATTGGATTCGTTTTCCTGTTATCAAGTCTTGGTGTTTATGGTTTTATTATTGGACAGATCGCAAATTTTATGAGCACACTGAAGGAACAAAAAGAGCTGGGCCTTAACGGCACGCACTTCAAAGATCACGTGGTGATGATTGGCTGGAATGAATTCGGCAAATCTGTTATAAGCCACCTCGTTGGTGCAGGGCGCAAGATTGCGGTAATCACCAAAGACCGGGCTAGCATAGACATTATTCATGAGTTTTACTCTGGCGAAAACGTTTATACCCTCTACTCTGACTATAACAACTTTGAACTGCTGGAGAAATCGAATTTGCGATCAGCGTCCGTGGTTTTTATTAACCTCAATGATGACACGGAGAAGCTGGTGTACATCATCAACATCAAGAAGCACTTTCAAAATCTTAATTACGTTGTAACGCTTGATAATGGCAATCTAAAGAGCACATTTGTCAACGCCGGTGTGACCTACGCGATATCGAAGAATGAAATCTCCTCGAAGCTGTTGGCGAGCTATATCTATGAGCCTGATGTTGCGATTTTGAGCGAAGAGATCATCGCTTTCGCCCATGAAGATCATGAGTATGATCTGAAAGAATTTCTGATCACCGGCGACAACCCATTTATTGGAATGCCTTATGAGAAAGCCTTCTTCGACCTGAAGAAGCAGTGTAATGTGGTGTTGATCGGTATTGTGAAGATTTTTGAAGGAAAGCGGGTTATGCATAAGAACCCGGAAGGTGGAATTCCGATCCAAAGCGGAGACTATTTGTTGATGCTAATGGATAGAAAGGGGCAGGATCGATTGAAAAAAGTATTCCACATCGAAGAAGGCGTATAAATATAGCCCGGGCATTCAGCCCGGACCTTAAGGTCCAGGCTGATGATATCGGGACTAGTGTTTACGCTTCGACAGCTTCATCAGAATTCACAAACTCAAATTCAACATCGTTTTTCATTTCCACATGAATCACGGCGTCTTTGTTGACCTTGCCTGAGAGAATCTGTTTTGCAAGCTCATTGAGAATCTCACGCTGCAATACGCGCTTCAATGGTCTTGCACCGTATTGTGGATCATAACCGAGTTTCGCGAGTCGATCAAGTGCAGGTTCGGAAATTTCCAGGTGGATACCGGAATCCAGCAGCCGCTTCCGGATTGATTCAACCTGAATGGAAACAATCTTTCGAATGTCTTTTGCCGTCAACGGACGGAACATTACAATTTCATCGATGCGGTTTATGAATTCCGGTCGCACATTTTTACGCAACAAGTCCAGAACCTGCTCTTTTGTTTCTTCGATGACCTCGAAATAATTTTCGGTCGTCAGTTTTTCGAAGTTCTCTTGTATCAATGGCGCACCAATATTGGTGGTCATGATAATAATCGTGTTCTTGAAGTTTGCAACACGCCCTTTATTATCCGTCAGGCGGCCGTCGTCCAGTACCTGTAGCAGGATGTTGAACACGTCAGGATGGGCTTTTTCGATTTCATCAAGCAATACCACAGAGTATGGTTTTCTTCGAACCGCCTCTGTAAGCTGTCCGCCTTCATCATAACCGACGTATCCCGGAGGTGCGCCGATCAGGCGACTCACACTATGACGTTCCTGGTATTCGCTCATATCGATCCGCACCATTGAATTCTCATCGTTAAAAAGATATTCGGCAAGCGCTTTCGATAGTTCCGTCTTTCCAACGCCTGTGGTTCCCATGAAAATAAAAGAACCTATTGGTCGCTTAGGATCCTGCAATCCTGCCCGACTACGCCTGACGGCATCAGATAATGCCTTGATGGCTTCTTCCTGTCCGGCAACTCTTTTGCCCAATTCGTCTTCCAGGTGCAAAAGTTTTTCTCTTTCGGTTTGCAACATCTTTGAAACCGGGATGCCTGTCCATCGGGCAACAATTTGCGCAATGTCTTCGCTGTCAACTTCTTCTTTTAGCAATGTGCCGTTACCCTGCATCGCAGTCATTTTGTTTTGTAATGCCTGCAAACGCTTTTCTGCCTCTGTAATTTTACCGTAACGTATTTCAGCGACGCGGCCATAGTCGCCAGCCTTCTCGGCCTGGTCGGCTTCGAACTTGAGCTTGTCGATAACTTCTTTCTCCTTTTGAATGCCGTGCGCAACACCCTTCTCGCTTTCCCATTTTGCCTTGAGGTCATTCCGCTTTTCAGATAGGTCAGCGATATCCTTGCTCAATGCCGATTCTTTGTCGCGATCTTTTTCACGACGAATGGCTTCACGTTCAATTTCCAGTTGCATGATCCGTCTGTTGAGCTCATCGAGCTCTTCAGGCATCGAGTCCATCTGAATCCGTAGTTTCGACGCAGCTTCATCCATGAGGTCAATAGCCTTGTCGGGAAGGAAACGATCAGAGATGTATCGGTGCGACAACTCAACGGCAGCGATCACTGCGTCGTCTTTGATACGAACCCCATGATGGAGTTCATATTTGTCTTTGATACCTCTCAGGATTGAGATGGAGTCTTCGACTGATGGTTCGTCCACTGTTACGGCTTGAAACCTTCTTTCAAGCGCTTTATCTTTCTCAATGTATTTCTGGTATTCTTTCAGCGTTGTTGCGCCGATAGCATGTAGCTCACCTCTGGCCAATGCGGGTTTCAACAAGTTGGCCGCATCCATGGCACCCTCGCCTCCTCCCGCGCCGATGAGCGTGTGGATCTCGTCAATGAACAGGATAATCTGTCCATCGGAATCAGTGACTTCTTTAATCACTGCTTTAAGGCGCTCTTCAAATTCACCTTTGTACTTGGCGCCTGCCACAAGCAAGCCCATATCCAACGACACGAGAATTTTATCCTTCAGATTCTCGGGCACGTCGCCGTTCACAATTCTTTGCGCCATTCCCTCAACGATTGCCGTTTTTCCCACGCCGGGTTCACCCAATAAAATGGGATTGTTCTTCGTCCTGCGGGCGAGAATTTGCAACACGCGTCGGATTTCTTCATCCCTTCCAATCACGGGATCGATCTTACCCTTTTTCGCCAGGTCGTTGAGGTTTTTCGAATAGCGCTCGAGGGATTTGTATTTTGATTCGGCATTCTGATCGGTTACGCTCGTACCTCCGCGCAGTTCTTTCACAGCTTTAATGAGCTCCTGCCTCGCAAAGCCTGAGTCCTTCATCAGCGACGATACCTTATCACGCGATGCGAGCAATGCCAGCAGCAGGTGCTCCACAGAAATGAATTCGTCCTTAAATTCCTTTAGCTCTTTTTCAGCCCCCGCTAACATCGTATTGGTAGCTGTTGCAAGATAGGGTTGGGTGCCTGACACTTTTGGAAAAGAGTTCAGCAGTTCTTCGAGCTTTGATTCAAGAATCGTCCGATTGACATTAAGTTTTTTGAACAGGTAGTCAACAACATTCTCGTCTGTATCGATGATGGCTTTCAACACGTGAGCTGGCTCAATGGCCTGCTGCTGACGCGAGGTTGCCACCTCCGCAGATTTCTGAAGTGCTTCCTGAGATTTTATCGTGAATTTTTCAAAGTTCATATTAATTATTCCCCCCGGCGGCCTCTATCTCAAAATGAGAACCAAGACAGATCCTACCTTATTTTAGGAAATTTTGGCCGAATTATTGGCCATGCAAGGCCTTTTTATGCCAATTTGACTTTAATAAACTGTTTGGAAAGATGCAGATCAAATTTCCCAGTGGCATGACTTTCTCTGTTTGAAGTTGCAAGAAATCCGGTGTAGCTTTTAGGAATTCATATCATGCAACGATCGAAGACCTCAACGTTACAGACATTTCCAAAGTCCATGCTTATCGAAGTTGCATGGGAAGTTTGCAACCAGGTGGGAGGTATCTATACCGTCATCCGTTCGAAAGCGCCCGCGATGGCGGATCATGCGAACGGCCCGTTTTGTATGATTGGACCTTACACTGGAAAGAACATTCAGGCGGAGCTTGAGCCACTTGATGATGTCGAGGATATATTTGGGCAAGCCGCTGCAAATCTTCGCAAGCGTGGCTACGATGTTCACTATGCCGAATGGCTGATCACGGGTAAACCTCGTGTCGTATTGCTGAACCCAAACGTTGTTGAAGCGAAAGCACTGGGTGTTATTAAATATCTACTGTGGAAGAATCACGGTGTTGCCACACCCGAAAACAATGCGCTCATCAACCAGGTTGTGGCGTTTGGATATCTAACGAAACTATTTTTCGATGAGCTTGTAAAACTTGTTGATAAGGATCAGCACATCATCGCACATTTTCATGAATGGATGGCAGGACTCCCGATCCTGGATATTAAAAGAGACAAGATGACCGTGAAGACGGTCTTTACCACGCATGCAACCCAGCTTGGACGGCACCTTGCGATCAATTCACCTTTCTTTTACGCCCATTTACCTTTCTTTAATCACGAGGTTGAAGCAAAGAAATTCGGCGTGGCAACGGAAGAGGCTATCGAGTTTGGTTGCGCCCAAAGCTGCGACGTGTTTACGACCGTCAGCGACGTTACTGCACGGGAGTGCAAGCACCTACTCAAGCGCAAGCCGGAGGTGATCGTTCCCAATGGACTGAACATTGAACGATTCGAAGCGCTGCATGAATTTCAAAACCTGCATGCGCATTATAAAAAGGAGATCCATGAGTTTGTCATGGGACATTTCTTTCAATCATATACATTCGATCTCAGTAAAACACTTTATTTCTTCACCTCAGGAAGATATGAGTATAGAAACAAAGGCTTTGATCTTACACTCGAAGCTTTGTGGCATTTGAACGAAAAACTCAAGGCGGAAAAAGCCGACCTCACGGTCGTCATGTTCTTTGTGACGAAACGAGAATTTTACAGCATCAAACCTGAGGTATTGCAGTCCCGGGCGATGATGGAAGAAATCAGACAAACTTGTGAGGCGATCGAAAACGAAGTTGGGAAGGGTTTATTTTTTGCTTCAACTACACAGCAAGACAACAGGTTGCCTAACCTGAATGACTTTGTCGAGGACTACTGGAAGCTGCGTTACAGGCGCACTATTCAAAGCTGGAAAACAAACAGACTTCCCCTCGTGGTGACGCATAAGCTCGTCAATGAAGACACTGATGAAATTCTACAGTTTCTGGTGCGGCGCAACCTGCAGAACCGGCCTGAAGATAAAGTGAAGATTGTCTATCATCCTGACTTTATAAACTCTACGAATCCATTGTTCGGAATGGATTATGGCGAGTTTGTCCGTGGTTGTCACCTGGGAATTTTTCCAAGCTACTATGAGCCCTGGGGCTACACGCCGCTTGAATGCATGGCCAGTGGAGTTCCTTCCGTTACGAGCGACTTATCGGGATTTGGGGATTATCTCACCCAGAATTTTCCCGACCACGAAAAAAATGGAATGTTTGTAATTGAACGAGGTAAACGCACATTCGATTGGAGTGCAAGACATCTGGCCACCTCGCTCTACAAGTTCCTGATGCAGAGTCGGCGCGAGCGCATCATGCAACGCAATAATGTGGAGAATTATTCATCCGCGTTTGACTGGAAGAACCTGATCAAGTATTACCGACAGGCATATGAGCTTGCAGTTCAAAAGACCAACTAGGGCAGATTCTTTCAATGATCTTTTTATATTTCCTTTTTAATATCAAACCATGACCGTTCGTCAACTCAGCGATCAGGATTCAATCGCCAACCAGTTCCTCTCAGAACTAAGGGATGTGCATATACAAAGGGATAGGCTCAGATTTCGTCATAACCTCGAAAGGCTGGGAGAGATCATGGCATACGAGATTTCGAAAGACCTGCCCTATGAAACAAAAAGTGTACAAACGCCACTGGGGATAAAGAAAATAAAAATGCCCACGGCGGAAATAGTCCTGATCACCATCATGCGCGCGGGCTTGCCGCTGCTGGAGGGCTTTCAAAGGATATTCGACAAGGCAGAGGTTGGCTTCATTAGTTCATATAGAGTTGAGGGCGATGGCGCGATTAGTGTAAGGACTGAATATATGGCAACGCCTGACCTTACAGGAAAAACAGTTATGCTGGTCGACACAATGCTGGCGACCGGCAGATCAGTTGCCGATGCTGTGACAGCGCTTGAATCAAAAGGAAAGCCAGGTAGATTGTATCTGGCATCTGTAATCGCGGCACCAGAAGGAATCGCCTACCTGACAAAAAATATTGCGCAACCAGCGTCCCTCTGGACCTTCTCTATCGACGAGCGCCTCAATGCAAATTTTTATATCGTCCCGGGGATCGGCGATGCCGGCGATCTCGCATTCGGACCAAAATAAGCTTGAATTGGTATGGAGGACGATCTTGGAAAGATTTGGGCGGTTTTGGTTTTAAGCATGATTAAGTTTATTGCCGGACCGATTGGTGGCCGAAGTGCTGGACTTCATTTCATCACTACAGTGATTGTAACAATAACCGGCATGATGTCGATGGTAGTCGTCTTTACTTTCTTCGGTGGTTGGATAAGAAAAAATTTGTTCAGTCGCTTTGCAAAAAAAAGAAAACGATTCACACCTCGAAGTCGAAAATTTGTAAAGATTTGGAAGAAGTACGGATTGCAAGGGGTTGCGTTCCTCACGCCGGTATTTCTGACGCCGATTGGCGGTACACTGCTCGCGGTTAGTTCTGGGAGTCCAAGAGAAAAGATACTTCTCTACATGTTGATCAGTGCAGTAGGTTGGGCGTTTGTTTTTACCGCTGTAATTTATCTCGGGTTTGACGCATTCCTCAATATTATAAAGTAAGGTTGCGTGAAATAAACTTACCGATTACCGAGTACTGCTTACTGCTTACTGATTACCGACCTACTGCCCCACTGGTTCATCTGGCAACATCTCTATATCCCGGATCAGCACCTTCTTAGCAATTCGTTGGGCTGTTGCGGTAGCGGCTAAACCTCCAAGGGCCGTTTCTTTGTAGCGTGTTTCCATGCTGGCACCGATCTCACCCATCGCCGCAATCACTTCGTCAACGGGGATTACACTGCTGACGTCTGCCAATCCGATCTGTGCAGAGCTATTGGCTATCGCGGCGGCACTTGCATTTCGAACAACGCAAGGAACTTCCACAAGTCCCGCCACGGGATCGCAAACAAGTCCAAGCATGCATTGCACGGTAATGGCGACGGCGTTGAAAATCTGATCAGTGTTTCCGCCGAGGCAATACACAATTGCTCCCGCGCCCATGGCGGCGGCTGTACCTGTTTCGGCCTGACATCCACCGACAGCGCCTGAGATGGAAGCCTTTTGTTCCATGATCAGTGCGATGCCTGCCGCAAGCAGCATGGCTTCAAGTATTTTTCTGTCGGGTATGTTGTGAATTTCCTGAAGCGTAAACAAAACACCAGGCATGATCCCGCTTGCGCCTGCAGTGGGTGCAGCGACAACGCGTCCCATGCAGGAGTTAACTTCTTTTGCCGCTAAAGCGCGCGATACAAGATTTTGAAATTCTTTGGAGAGCACTGCGGTGGGATAACGATGGACCTTTTTAGCGCCGTTGTTGATCATTCCAGACCGCGAAGTCATGTCTTCTGATAAGCCTGTTTGTACCGCTTCCTTCATGACATTCCATGCCACGCTCAGGCCTTCGTAAATCTGTTCGGAAGTTCTGCCTTTTTGTCCCTGCTCGTATTCCAGCACGACGTCAACCAGCGATAATTTTTTTTGCTCGCTGTAGGCCTTCCAACCCTCGAATGAATCAAATAGAAAAGCCATAGATGAATGCTAACGAAGTTAACCGTTCGGAAATGTAATACAATTTTCATTCGGGGAAAGTTCTATATTGGCCCTGATGCGCGTCGTATGGATTCTTGTGATTTGTCTCACCGCCTTTCCATTGAGGGCGCAACAAAATAGTTTTTGGCAGACCTTGGCGGAAGTGGGATTTGAGCAGAGAAAAGATAATAATGGATATTCTTATGAAG
This sequence comes from Cyclobacteriaceae bacterium, assembly GCA_044223825.1. Lineage (GTDB taxonomy): Bacteria > Bacteroidota > Bacteroidia > Cytophagales > Cyclobacteriaceae > ELB16-189. Next base: position 284,090 of record JBGALO010000001.1, read on the forward strand.
CACCGTTGTTCTCTCAAAATCTCCGTCGGTGGAATGGCAAAAAGATCAGGCTTAAGGGCTATGTTATTCCAGTTGGTGAAGTAGGGGACCCGAAAAAATTTATGCTGTCGTCGCTGCCTTTCAACGTATGTTACTTCTGCGGAGCTGCGGGCCCCGAGACCGTCGTGCAAGTTGAGTCGGACCAGGCAGTGGAATTCACAACACGGCCCATTGTGATGGAAGGAATTCTTTTTTTAAATGACAAAAATCCCGATCAACATATTTATTTGTTGAAAGAAGCGAAGACTATTACTACCCAATAACCCATATGAAAAATTTTACATTCCTGTTATTCTTTTTTGTGGTTTCAGTAAGCGCTGTTGTGGCGCAGTCGAATGACGAATTAACTATCCGGCAGATTTATAACCGCGCGTTGATCGATGGAAAATCGTACTCCATGCTCGAATATCTCACTACGAAAATCGGCCCCCGACTTAGTGGTTCTCCCGGTGCGGCTGCTGCGGTCGAGTGGAGCCGTCACGTGATGGAGGATTTTGGTTTTGATTCAGTTTGGCTTCAGCCGGTGAAGGTTCCGCATTGGGTCCGCGGGCAAAAGGAGATCGGTCGAATATTGAATTCCAAAAAAATGGGAACGATGGAAGTGAGTGTGACTTCATTGGGAGGGTCGATCGGCACAGGACCAGATGGTATTTCCGCAACTGTCATAGAAGTGAAGACATTCGAAGAGCTGGCACAACTGGGCACCAAGAACATCCAGGGTAAGATTGTCTTTTTTAATCGCCCAATGGATCCTACGCGCATCAATACATTCGAAGCCTATGGTGGCGCGGTTAACCAGCGAGGAAACGGTGCATCAGAGGCAGCCAAGTTCGGCGCGGTAGGCGTAATCGTGCGTTCAATGGGTGTGAATATTGAAGACTATCCGCATACAGGCGGAATGCGGTATGCTCCCAATATTGCAAAAATTCCAGCGCTCGCCATCAGCACAAAGCACGCGGAGCTGTTGAGCAAATTAATTAAGGACGAGAAAGTGGTGCAATTTTACATGGAGTCGCATTGCGAAACTCTTGAAGACGCGCCGTCATACAATGTCATTGGTGAGATAAGGGGAGGAGAGTACAACAATGAGATCATCGCTGTCGGAGGTCACTTAGACTCGTGGGATCTTGCACAGGGCGCACATGATGACGGAACCGGATGCGTTCAATCAATCGAAGTATTGCGCATTTTCAAGACGATGGGCTATAAACCAAAGCGCACCATTCGCGCAGTCATGTTCATGAATGAAGAGAACGGATTGCGTGGCGGCCTTCAGTATGCCGACGTAGCATTGAAGAAAAAGGAAAATCATATCGCTGCGATCGAATCGGATCGGGGCGGATTTACGCCGAGAGGATTTACTATTAGCGCGGACGATGCGGCACGCAAAAAAATTCAGAGCTGGAAGCCTTTGCTTGAGCCTTATGGATTATCAGATTGGAGCCAGGAGGGCGGTGGCGCCGATATTGGACCATTGGCACAGCAGGCGGTCGCGTTGATTGGCTATCTCCCGGATTCGCAGCGCTACTTCAGCTATCACCACACGCCGCATGATACCATCGACAAAGTTGACAAGCGCGAACTGGAGCTTGGGTCAGCGTCTATGGCGGCCCTGGTTTACTTACTGGACCAGTACGGGTTGAAGTAGTGAGGAATTAAATATCCCTACGACTTTCACGTTTTCTCGCCGATTTTACGAAACGGAAAACATCCCGTTTAGGGTTACCCATCATGTCCTATAAGGATTGACTTATTGGTACTATCTTTAGTTTTTGGGATAGTCGATTTGTCCTAAAATCGGCCTAGATCATCATCTGAGCCGATTTTCTGCCTTAAATGACAATTATGAAATTGAAATTTTACCTCGCGTTTCTTTTGGTTTTTGGAACCTTATCTGCCGTCAATGCGCAGAGACTTTGGGGTGTTGCCTCATCGGGAGTTGCAGATAACAAAGGGGTAGTTTTTAGTACAACCAATACCGGAACTGGCTACAATGTGGAGAAAGCCTTCAACAGTGATTTTCCAGGCGCCAATCCTCTGAATTCGCTGACGCTCGCGCCGAACGGAAAACTATACGGGATGACCACAAAGGGCGGATCCAGCAACCTCGGGGTAATCTTTGAATTTGATCCCGCAACGGGTGGCTATGTTAAGCGATTCGATTTTTCGGGTACTGCAGACGGCGCTAGTCCTCAGGGTGGCTTTGTCCTGGTGGGCGGCCTTCTATATGGTATGACAACTGAAGGTGGAGCGACAGGAAATGGTATTTTGTTTTCTTATTCGCCGGGAGCTACGAGCATCACGAAGAAATTTGACTTCAACGGAACGAATGGAAGCGCACCGATCGGAACATTGGTAAAGTCATCATCTACAACATTTTTATATGGTGTTACATCTGCTGGTGGAACCGGTGATGGTGTATTGTTTGAATATGATCCTTCTGGCTCAACTCCGGTTGTGAAACATAATTTTTCGTCGTCAAGTGATGGGGCAGGCCCCGCAGCAAATCTTGTTGAGGCCTCAAACGGAAAGTTATATGGCATGGCTGTCAGTGGAGGATCAGCCGGAATGGGTACCCTGTTCGAGTACAATCCATCTTCCCCGGCCTTCACAAAGAAGGTAGACTTCAATGGTTCAAACGGAGCTGCGCCGTACGGAAGTCTCGTCAGTGATGGTACCGGAACAGTGTTGTATGGTATGACATCAGGAATCGGAAGTGGTGGCTTGGGAACAATTTTCAGCTATGTGCCAGGTGATACATTCGTATCGGTAAAAATCTCTCTCGATAATGCCAGTGGGTCTGTTCCCTTCGGAAGTCTGATGCGTGCATCAAACAATATGTACTATGGTATGACACTGAACGGCGGAGCAAACAGTTACGGTGTCATCTTTGAATACGACGGTGTAAGTGCATACAGCAAGAAATTCGATTTCGATCCCAATGTTAATGGAGGAAACCCACAGGGAAGCCTCACTGAGGCAGGCGGCAAATTGTATGGCATGGCTGGCTACAATGGTCCTGTAAACAGTGGAACCCTCTTTGAGTTCGACCAGAGTACCTATGTCTTTACGAAGAAAGTAGATTTTTCAAATGCGTCGCAGGGATCAAATCCGGTGAATGGTCTTACGGTAGCGAGCGGTATGCTTTACGGTACAACCAGTACCGGAGGTGTAAATGGTTTTGGAACCATTTATGAAATCAATCCAACCGGATCAGTTTTTACAAAGAAAGTGGACTTTGCTTTAGCCGACGGTATTTTACTTTCTTCCGGACTCACACTGGCAAGTAATGGAAAACTCTACGGCGTCGCATCAGGCGGAGGAGCCAATGGTGACGGGACACTTTTTGAATATGTTCCGGGAACAACATCCATTACTGTTAAATACAATTTCGCATCATCAACAAGTGGAGATACGCCAACCGGCACGTTATGCGCTGCGTCGAATGGAAAATTGTACGGTACAACCAGGAATAACGGAGTCGGTGGCCGAGGAACAATTTTCGAATTTGATCCATCCACCGGCGGCTTTGTAACTCAATATGGTTTCTCAGGAGGAAGTGACGGTGACACTCCCTATGGTGGCTTGATACAGGCAGCCAACGGCACACTTTACGGCATGACAAATCTTGGAGGCATAAACAGTAAAGGCATTCTTTATCAATACGATGTCACAATGGGCACTTTCACTAAGCTGAAAGATTTTTCCTTTGCAGATGGACAACTCCCTTATGGAGAATTGCTCCAAGGCGCTAACGGAAAATTGTATGGCGTTACCTCTGGCGGGGGTTCAACAGGTGACGGTGTCCTTTTTGAGTATGACTATGCTGCTACAAGTCCGCTCTATACAGTTAAATTCAACTTTGACAACACCGGCGCAAGTACGGGTGCCATTCCACAAGGGACACTTTTTGAGACGTCAAACGGGGTTTTCTTTGGAACAACTAATGACGGTGGTGCAGGAGGAAAAGGAGTGGTGTTTAAATATGACCTGGCTGGCGGATACACTATCATGAACGCGTTGGCCTCCAATGGTTCCCAGGGTGCTGCGCCACAATATGGCGCGTTATCGTTGGTTCCGCCGAAGCAGTCACAAACGATCTCGTTCGGTCCAATTGCGAATAAGCAAGTCGGGGATGTTTTTACACTTCCAGCAACAGCAACGCCGTCAGGACTTACGATATCATACACGTCGAGCGATCCTTCGGTTGCGAGCATCGTGGGGAATACGGTAACCGTAAATGCACCTGGAACGATAACGATCACAGCATCGCAAGGTGGAAATGCCACTTACAAGTTTGCGCAAAACGTCACGCAGTCGCTGACAGTTGCGAAGGCTTCTCAAACGATTACGTTTACACTTTCATCGCCGGTGACTTATAGCCCGTCGGGAACCATTTCATTAAACGGAACTGCAAGTTCCGGACTCACCGTAAGTTATGTTTCGAGTGACCCAACTGTGGCGTCGATTAGCGGCAATACTCTGACCATTCTCAAAACATCATTGCCCATCGGAATTACTATCACTGCCAAACAAAGTGGGAATGCATCTTATGATCCCGCACCGGATGTTCAGCAAACACTGGTGATCAATAAAGCGAATCAGACGATTACGTTTGTTCCAATTACTCCTATCCCTGCCCATCGCACATATGGCACAACTTTCACAATAGACGTAACAGTAGATTCAGGACTTCCTTTATCTTTTTCTGCATCTCCTGCAATTGTAAGTGTTTCCGGCAGCAGCTCACCTTATACGGTGACTATTCTGGGACCATCAAATCAATCCACAACAATCACAGCCTCGCAAGCTGGAAATGGAAATTACAACGCGGCGACTAATGCGACTGGAGTAGTGACAATAGACCAGGCCTCACAGACAATAACCTTCAACCCGCTTGCAATAAAAACTTATGGAGATGCCCCCTTCAATTTGACTGGGTCCGCATCCTCAGGTTTACCGTTAACCTACAGTGTCCCTCCGAGCAATGGCGTTGCTTCTATTTCCGGAAACACCGTAACCATATTGGGCGCTGGTACTGTTCAAATCACTCCTTCGCAAGCGGGTGACGCCAACTACTTGCCTGCCGGCCCTATTGGTCCTCCGAACTATCAGGTACTGACTGTGAACAAAGGAAGTCAGACAATCACATTTTCGAGCTTGCCTAATAAGGCGCCCACGGATCCGGATTTTACATTGTCCGCCACGTCCAGTTCGGGATTGCCCATATCCTATACGTCGAGCAATCCTTCCGTGGCGACGATTGCAGGTTCCACAGTTCATATTGTTGGCGTTGGAAGTACGGATATTACCGCCAATCAGTCGGGAGATACGAATTACAACGCTGCAACTCCCGTTATCCAAACGCAGGTGGTTGCCAAACTGAATCAAACAATTACTTTTTCCCCGTTACCAAGCAAAGGCCTTTCGGATCCGGATTTTACATTGTCAGCAACATCCGATTCTGGGTTACCCATATCCTACACATCGAGCAATCCACTGGTAGCAACTATCACGGGAAATACGGTTCATATTGTGGGAGCCGGGAGCACCAATATCACTGCAAATCAGGCAGGCAATGCAACATACAATTCCGCGACACCAGTTGTGCAGGCTTTGGTCGTTACGACCAAACTCTCACAAACCATCACGTTCAACGCCATCCCTTCCAAAAAATTAGGTTCGGGCACATTCACTTTGGTAGCGACAGCAAGTTCTTCCTTGCCTGTGAGCTACGTAAGCGGCAATACGGCTGTCGCCACGATCACTGGGAATACAGTGACCCTCGTAGGCATTGGAACAACAACGATCACAGCAAGTCAGGGTGGAGATGCAACCTACAATGCGGCGCCTTCGGTTGATCAAAACCTGGTGGTGACGAAAGGTGATCAGACAATTTCGTTTCAGATCACTGCTAACCCACTTGTGGGCGGAACTTTCACTTTGACGGGAACATCTTCGTCCGGACTGCCCTTGACGTATCAGGTTATAAGCGGATCGATTTCAATCAGTGGTACAACCGTGACAGGGTCAGCCGCTGGAAGTGCAACGATTCGTGCGAGCCAGGCTGGCAATGCAAACTACAACGCCGCTGCGGATGTCGATGCAACATTCTGTGTACGGCCTCTCCAGCCGACGATCACAGCATCGGGCAGCACGCTTACCAGCAGCAGTTCGGCAAGCAACAACTGGTATTTTAATGGAACAGCCACTGGAGAGACCACTCAAAGTATCACGGCGACAAAGTCCGGAAATTACACTGTACAAGTAGTTGCTGTCGGAGGATGTGTCAGTGATATCTCGGCACCGCTGGTGTTTACAGGCGACCTGAATGATCCCGTGACAAGTTTCATTGTATTTCCAAATCCCGCTAAAGACAGGATCGTTGTCGACCTTCATGAGTTCCAGCGCGAAACGGTAGAACTAAAGATCATCGATCAAAAAGGCCAACCATTGTATACCCAGAAAGTGACTGGCGGTGATGCTGTGGAGGTTGGCATCGCGGAACATGCGGCAGGATTGTATATCCTCATCGCCGCACAAGGTGACAAAATCCTAAGAGCGCGATACATCAAAGGGCAATAGATAATGTGCCGTCGCTGCACTTTATTCTGAATTCTTAACTCTGAATTCTGAAATCTTAAGCATTAGTTCAGAACTCAGAACTTAGAACCTAGAACTCAGAACTTAGAACCTAGAACTTAGAACCTAGAACTCAGAACTTCATAGCCGAACTTATTTCCCGTAAGCTTCCATCGGTAGGCAACTGCAAACGAGATTGCGATCTCCATATGCATTGTCAATCCTGCTGACACTCGGCCAGAACTTCGCATCTTTTACATACGGAAGTGGATACGCTGCTTTCTGACGGCTATAAGGCATCGTCCACTCATCAGCTGTGATGACTGAAGCCGTGTGTGGTGCGTTTTTCAAAACGTTATTTGTCGCGTCCGCTTTTCCTTCTTCCACTTCACGGATCTCATTGCGGATCTCGATCAATGCATCGCAAAAGCGATCAAGCTCCTCTTTTGGCTCACTTTCGGTAGGTTCAATCATCAATGTCCCGGCTACAGGGAATGAAACAGTCGGTGCGTGGAATCCATAGTCCATGAGACGTTTCGCAATATCTTCTACTTCTATTCCCGCTTTCTTGAACGCGCGACAGTCAACGATCATTTCATGTGCGCATCGACCGTGCGATCCTGTATAGAGAACGTCGTAATGGCCTTCCAATCTTTCCTTAATATAGTTTGCGTTGAGAATCGCCATGCGAGTCGCGTTGGTAAGACCCTCACCTCCCATCATTGCAATGTAAGCGTATGATATTGTGAGAATGCTTGCGCTACCCCATGGGGCCGCTGACACAGCTGTGATTCCCTTGCTTCCGCCCGTCGTAACTACAGCATGACCAGGAAGAAAATCCTTGAGTTTATCATTGACACAAATAGGTCCCATGCCAGGACCACCACCGCCGTGTGGAATGCAAAAAGTCTTATGAAGATTCAAATGGCAAACGTCGGCGCCGATGTTTGCCGGCGATGTGAGACCCACTTGCGCATTCATGTTTGCTCCATCCATGTACACCAACCCGCCGCAATTGTGGATGGTCTGGCAGATGTCAGTGATTGTCTCTTCAAAAACTCCATGGGTAGATGGGTACGTAACCATCAGGCAGGCGAGTTTGTCCTTGTACTGCTCAGCTTTGGCTTTCAGATCCGTTACATCGATTTTTCCTTCTTCATCGGATTTAACAACAACGACATCCATACCCGCCATCACCGCACTTGCAGGATTTGTTCCATGCGCTGATGCGGGAATCAATGCAATGTTTCGGTGATTGTCGCCGCGGTTCAAATGATAGGCGCGGATAACAAGAAGTCCCGCATACTCACCTTGTGCGCCGCTATTGGGTTGCAACGAGACGCCCGTGAAACCTGTAATTTCTTTAAGCCAGCTTTCAAGGTGCGAAATTATGTCCGCATACCCTTTTGTTTGATTTCCGGGAGCGAACGGGTGAATGTTACCCAACTCCGGCCATGTCACCGGAATCATTTCTGATGTAGCGTTCAGCTTCATGGTGCATGACCCGAGGGAGATCATGGAGTGCACCATGGAAAGATCTTTGTTTTCCAGTTTTTTGATATAGCGAAGCATCTCATGTTCGCTATGGTGTGAATTAAAAATCGGATGCGTGAGGAAAGTGGATTTTCTGATCAACCCCGCCGGCCATGTGATCTGCATGGCAGGAGCACTTCTGCTTGGTGCCGTCTTCTTTGTTGCCGACGCAAGCACGAGAATAATTTTATGAACGTCCTCGACTGAGGTTGTTTCGTCCAGAGAAATTCCGATATGATTGTCCGAGAAATAGCGGAAGTTGATTTCGTGATTGACGGCCTCGCGCTCGATGGCGTTCACGTCGTCAACAGCCACTTTCAGTGTGTCGAAATAATTTTCATTCACTTGCTTCAGGCCGATTTCTGCGAGTTCAGCAGCAAGCATCTTTGTAAGACCATGAACCTTGCCGGCAATCTTTTTCAATCCCTCGGGACCATGATAAACAGCATACATTCCTGCCATTACAGAGAGGAGGACCTGTGCTGTACAAATGTTCGAAGTTGCTTTTTCACGGCGAATGTGTTGCTCGCGAGTCTGTAAGGCCATGCGATATCCAGGATGTCCCTGGGCGTCGATGGATGCTCCAATGATCCTGCCGGGCATCAGTCGTTTGAATTCCTCGCGGGTGGCAAAATACGCTGCATGAGGACCGCCGAATCCCATCGGGACACCGAAGCGCTGCGAAGATCCGACAGCTACGTCAGCACCCATTTCACCGGGCGACTTCATCAACACCAGGCTTAACAGATCTGTGCCAATCACGACGAAGATCTCCTTTTCGTGTGCTGACTCAATGAACGCGGAGTAATCGCGGATGGCGCCGTTGTTATTTGGGTTTTGAACATAGACACCAAACAACTCGGCGTCTGTAATATCCAACTTATCGACTTCGCCAATCACCAGCTCAATGCCTAGCGGTGCTGTACGTGTCTTGAGAAGGTCGATTGTTTGCGGGAAAACATTCTTGTCAACAAAAAACCTCGACGCATTTTTCTTTCCTCCCTTACGCGAAGCATACAGTAGGTGAACGGCTTCCGCAGCCGCCGTGGCCTCGTCGAGCAATGATGCATTGGCTATTTCCAAACCCGTGAGATCAATGATCATGGTTTGAAAATTGATAAGCGCTTCCAGCCTTCCCTGCGCAATTTCAGCCTGATAAGGCGTGTAAGCGGTGTACCATCCCGGGTTCTCTAAAATATTACGAAGAATAACCCCCGGCGTAATGGTGTTATAGTATCCGGTGCCGATGTACGATTTAAATATTCGGTTCTTGGAGACTGTCTTCTTAAACTCTCTGAGAAACTCAAACTCCGATTTTGCTGCCGGCAGGTTCAAAGGATTTTTCAGCCTGATGTTCGCCGGAACAGTTTCTTCGATCAACTTGTCGACTGAAGGCGCTTTTACAACTTTCAGCATTTCTGAAATTTGACGAGCATCAGGTCCGATGTGACGTGATTCGAATTTTTCGGAGTAATGAGGATCGATATTCATTATGATAGGGGAGTTTAAGCCTGATTAACAATTACCCGGTGCTTGCGGTTCGCAACGCCTCAAAGCATGCGAACAGCAAATTCACTTTCTAGGGTCGTTCAAACTGAGAGAAGAAGAAGTTGGATTCAATGTCAGCGTTGGCATCCGAGTCTGAGCCGTGAATCGCGTTTGCGTCTATCGACTTTGCAAAGAGCGCGCGGATTGTGCCAGGTGCGGCTTTCTTAGGATCTGTTGCGCCGATGAGCTTGCGGAAATCTTCTACCGCATTTTCCTTCTCCAGGATCATGGGAACGATGGAGCCCGATGACATGTAATTGCATAGTTCTCCGTAAAATGGTCTTGCTTTATGAACCTCATAGAACTTGCCTGCTAAATCGGAAGAAAGGCGGGTTTTTTTCATCGCGATAATCTTAAAGCCGGCCTCTTCGATCATTTTGATGATGGCGCCTGTATTGCCTGCCGCGGTTGCGTCTGGCTTGATCATTGTAAAAGTCCTGTTTGTAGGCATTTTGAGTAAGTTTTTGATGATTGATTTTCGGGCGCAAAACTATCAAAAGAAGGCAAGAATTTAGCGTTCGGTATTCAGATTCCGGTCCTTCATTGCAAGAGCCCCCTTTTATGTCCATTTTTGCCCCCTCAAAATGGAAAACATCCTCGGTTTCAAGGCGTTAATGCAGGTCCCACGGAATGTGGTGATCGTGACGCACTTCAAGCCCGACGCTGATGCTCTGGGCTCATCGCTTGGAATGGCAGGATTTCTTATAAAAAAGGGGCATCGCGTGAATGTGATCACGCCGAGCGACTATCCGGCCTTTTTATCGTGGATGCCAGGTCACAGTCAGGTGCTGGCTCTCTCAAAGGAATCTCCAGACTCTCTCAAGAAAGCCCAGTCGATTGTTGCCGCAGCAGATGTCATTTTTTGCCTGGATTTTTCGTCGCTCAATAGAATCGAAGATCTCCAGGATGTGGTGAGGAATGCCAGTGCGATTAAAGTGCGCATCGATCACCACCTTGAACCGGAGAAATTTGCTCAATTTGATCAGTGGGACCCCACAGCAGCATCGACAGCCGGACTGGTATTCAAACTGATCGGTGAGCTTGGTGAAACACATCTCATTGATGCTGATATCGCCAATTGCCTTTACGCAGGCTTGATGACAGATACGGGGGGCTTCCGTCACTCCAACACGACACGTACTGAATTTCAAATCGCATCTGAGCTGACTGCGCTGGGCGCAAACCCCAGCGAGGTGGCTAAGCAGATCTATGACACGAATACGCTCGAGCGACTGAAGCTTACGGGCTTTGTGCTTAGCCAAAAACTGCAAGTGGTGCCAGAATACAATACGGCATACATCACATTGACTTCATCGGAACTGAAACAGTTTGGGTCGCAAACGGGAGATACTGAAGGCCTGGTAAATTTTGGACTTTCAATCAAAGGAATCAGACTTTCTGTGCTCATGTACGACAGGAAGGATGAGATAAAATTGTCTTTCAGATCATTGGGCAATTTTTCGGTAAATGAACTTGCCAGAAAATATTTCGAGGGTGGAGGACATCGAAATGCATCAGGTGGCAAATCCAAAAAATCATTGGAAGAAACCCTTCAGAAGTTCCTGTCGATTCTTCCCGAATACAAAGATCAATTGACATCCAAGTAAACAATCAAATCAATATATCATGAGATTTTCTTATTTAATCATTGTGCTTGCCCTCGTACTTACGGCCTGTAAGAATGGAGAACGCAAGGCTCCCAACGGCTTTCAGGTAAAGGTCGTGAGGGAAGGAGAAGGCGAGTTTGCACAACCCGGCAAATTCCTTGTGCTGAACATGCTTTACAAAGACAGCAAAGATTCAGTATGGAATGATACGAGGACAAAAAATATTCCGGTAGTGATTCTTGTGCCGGACACGACCAACATCAAGAACGAGAAAGGCATGGAGAGCGCTTTCCGTGTTATGAAGAAGGGCGACAGCGTAGAGATGGTTGTGACTGCAAAATCGCTTTTTGAAAACACGTGGCAGACGCAGGTACCAGCCGGTGTCAATCCCGAAGAAAAAATTACGTTCCTCGTTGGCTGCAAGGAGGTAACAGACCGGGAGGGCATCCAAAAAATACAAGCTGACCTTCAAGCGCGTGAAATGGAAAGGATGCAGAAGCTTGCCGTCGAGCAGGTTGCACTTGACTCTGCAGCAATTGACGCTTATTTGGTGTCTAACAACATAAAAGCAGAGAAAGCTTCAAATGGTCTTCGCTATGTAATCACGAAAATGGGAAATGGCCCCAAGCCGTCTTTGCAGAGCACGGTAAAAGTCAACTACAAGGGTAGCTTGATGGAGAATGGATCTGTGTTCGATCAATCTCAGGCGCCCATCGAGTTTCCCTTGCAAAACTTGATTCAAGGTTGGCAAATCGGATTTCAACTTTTGCCGAAAGGCAGTGAGGCTACATTGTATATCCCGTCAACGCTGGGCTATGGCCAAAATGGATCTCCTCCCGTAATTCCGGCCAATGCCAACCTTATTTTTGAGGTGGAACTAATTGATTTTAAATAAGTTATAGCCATGAGACGAGTTATTCTTTTTGCTTTAGTTGGATTGTTGGCCGGGCTGGCCAATTGCAGCACGGATGCGGTGGTGTGCACAAAGAACGTCGACCAGGCGCGCCTCGATGCAGTGCCGAAGGCACAGTTGAATACTGACATTGCCAGGATCTCGAATTACCTTACGGCAAATGGTGTTACCGCTACTGTTGATCCGAGCGGACTTCGCTACGTAATCAACAAGGTGGGAACGGGAAACACTCCGTGCCTATCCAGCACGGTCGTAGTTAATTATTCGGGAAGCGTTCTTAATAACAATGGAACAATTTCCTCAACGCCTTTTGATGCTGGTACTAATGCACAATTTGGTTTGTCTGGTTTAATACTTGGCTGGCAGGTAGCATTTCCAAAATTTGCTCCTGGCACCACCGCAACGTTGTATGTCCCTTCTGGACTTGCATATGGAACGGCCGGCTACGCGCCAAAGATCGCACCGAATGCAGTCCTCGTATTCGACGTAACCCTGGTAAGTTTCCAATAAAATGGAAATCTGTTTCGCTACGAACAACCATCACAAACTCGAAGAAGTGATGGTTGTTCTTGGCGAAGATTTTCGTTTGCTGTCGCTTGCTGAGATCGGGTGCACCGACGAGCTTCCGGAAACTCAGGGAACCATCGTTGGCAACGCTGTCCAAAAAGCGCAATATGTTTGGGAGCATTTTCATTTCCCCTGTTTCGCAGACGACAGCGGGCTTGAAGTAGATGCGCTGAATGGCAAACCCGGCGTCGACTCGGCACACTATGCCGGCAATCACCGGAACAGTGACGACAATATTGATCTGGTTCTGACTGAGCTTCGGGACATCCCACATCGCGGCGCACAGTTTCGATCTGTGATATCTCTTTTTCTACCCGAGGGCCAGTGGACTTTTGAAGGAATTGTTCGCGGGACCATCCTTGCAAAGCGACAAGGAGTAGGAGGATTCGGATATGATCCAATATTTCTTCCTGATGGGTCAAGACAAACATTGGCTGAAATGACCATGGCTGAAAAAAATTCAATAAGTCACCGTGGGATCGCGGTGAGAAAGCTTGCCACGTTTTTGAAGAACCGCCGGTGATCTGAAGCTACCGATTTATTATTTTTAGACGCAATACCTTCAACAACCTACACAACCCCTCCTTGTGAAAAAACCCTTTACCATAGGTATAACGGGCGGCAGCGGTTCCGGAAAAACTTATTTCCTGCAGGGCCTCGCTTCCAGATTTACGCCAGATGAGCTTTGCCTCATCTCCCAGGATAACTATTACAAGTCACGCGACCTCCAACCTGTGGATGAAAATGGGGTGAAGAATTTTGATTTGCCAGTTTCCATAGACCGCGAAACGTTCAGGTCGGATTTAGTCAGGCTGAAAGCGGGGCAGGATGTAGTAAAGAAAGAATACACTTTTAACAATCCTCAAGCTGAACAAAGGATGTTGACCTTCAAAGCCGCCCCTATTATTGTCGTGGAGGGCCTTTTTGTTCAATACTTCAGTGAGATCGCCAGCGAACTTGATTTGAAAATCTTTGTCGAGGCAAAAGATCATGTCAAGCTTGGAAGGCGGATCAAGCGGGATCAGGTCGAACGAGGATACGATGTAGACGATGTTCTCTATCGCTACCAACATCATGTAATGCCGGTGTATGAATCAATGATTGAGCCGCTGAAATACAATTGCGATATCGTGATCCCCAATAACCACCATTTCGAAAATGCGCTTAACGTGCTGGTGGGATATTTGAAAACGTTGGTCTAGAAGTCAAGGAGTCAAGGAGTTAAGGAGGGTGTCCTGCCTCCTTAACTCCTTTACTCCTTAACTCCTTGCTCCTTGTTTGCCAATTTCTACCTTTGTGTCCCTTGAAATAGCATGGTGAAATCCTCATTTCCGAAGAAATTGATGCTCGTTGCCGGAATATTGGCCGCGACCATCATCCTTTTTTCCCAGGCTTTTCAGAAAGAAACCTGTTCCTTCCTTTCCCGGATCAAGCACAATAAGACAGAAAAGCCGGTTGAAGCCGAAAAGAAGACCATTATCGCAGCGCCAAAAGATGCAGTTACTTCTGGCCAGGCTGTCGAGATCGGTGAAACTGATGCCTCTTTGATCCGCGAAATTGTATTTGACGAAAACAATGCGCTGAGCAAGCCTTTCATTGACAGGGCTGTACTTTTCAATCTGATTACCACATTTCTCAGGGCTGTCATTTCGCCTCAGGCACCGTAATTCATTTCAATTTCTTTTTCCTTAAGTGTCGCCAGCATTGGCGATGCACTTCATTTTTTATCCAGTCATCAAAAATTTATCAAATCTAATAGTATGCGTAACAAAGGAGTTGTTGTAGTGCTGACTATCATCATCACGCTACTGTGTTTGTATTATTTGTCATTCACAGTAGTATCGAGCAGAATACAACAGGATGCAATCAAATTTGCAACAGACAAAAACGGATCAACAGATCTGGACAAAAAACAAGCTTACCTGGATTCATTGTGGAACCAACCGGTTTACAATCTCTTCGGTGCTTCTTATACCTACAAAGAAGTAAAAGAGAATGAATTGAGTTTAGGTCTCGACCTTCAGGGCGGCATGCACGTGGTTCTGGAGATTTCTCCTGCCGAAATCATACGTGGTTTGAGCGGCAATAATCAGGACCCTGCGTTCATCGCGGCGATGCAACGCGCGCGTGAAAAGCAAAAGACAAGCACCAAGGATTTTGCCGATTTGTTTTACGAGTCATTTACGGAAACAAATCCCGGCAGAAGCCTGGCATCTCTTTTTGCCTCTACGGCAACAAAGGGCCGCATAAGCCTTTCCGATTCGGATGCAGCGGTAATGAAGTTCCTGAAAGAAGAAATTGAAAGCGCGATCGACAGGTCATTTACGATTCTCAAGACCCGTATTGATAAGTTTGGTACCTCTGCGCCGAACATTCAGCGCCTGCCAAATGCAGGAAGAATTCAGATAGAGATACCTGGCGCTGATAACCCGCAGCGCGTGCGCAAACTTTTACAAGGTGTGGCACGATTGGAATTTTGGGAGATCGTTGAGTATTCCGATCCGCAGCTAAACCAGGGACTCTCTGCCATCAACACAAAATTGTTGGCGGAACAAAATGCAAAGACAGCAGAGACTACGAAGCCTGTTGCCGATGATAAAAAGGTTGAATCAAAATCCGATACTACCAAATCGGCCCTTGAGGCACAATTGAATAAGCTAAGCAGTGACTCAACGGGGAACTCTCTGGACTCACTCAGAAAGCTCGGGCTTTCGCCACTCTTTGCGTTGAGCAATTCCGGTATACCTTTTTTGTATCAGGTGAAAGACACCGCAACGATCAACCGCATACTCAAGCGTGAGGACATTCGGGCGCTCATCCCACGTACCATTGGATGGTTCTGGGACGTTAAGCCTGAGCCGGATATAACGCCAGGTGTTGATGACCTGCGTTTGAATTTTGTGAGCATGGGCCGAAACTCAAAGCCCCTGCTGTCGGGTGAAGTCATCAATGACGCACGACTTGAGTATGATCAGTTCGCGCGGCCGGCTGTTAGCATGACAATGAATGCGAGCGGCGCGAGGACTTGGGCCAAGGTAACGCAGGCAGCATCAAGTAAGACGCCCCAAGGACGCATCGCAATCGTGCTTGACAACTATGTGTATACAGCGCCGACCGTTCAGGGGGAAATTCCGAACGGGAATTCGCAGATCACGGGAAGTTTCGAGCTGGAAGAAGCGAAAGACCTTGCACTCGTGTTAAAAGCGGGCTCGCTGCCAGCGCCGACACGAATCGTGGAGGAAGCAATCGTAGGACCATCACTCGGTCAGGTAGCCCAAAACCAGGGTTTCATATCAATGGCCGCGGGTCTGGGACTGGTGGTTATTTTCATGATTGCCTACTACGCGAAAGGTGGATGGGTAGCTGACATCGCGCTGCTTTTCAACATCTTCTTTATCCTCGGTATACTTTCACAGCTCAAGTCTGCCCTCACGCTTCCGGGTATTGCCGGTATTGTGTTGACTATGGGTATGGCGGTGGATGCAAACGTCTTGATCTATGAACGTATCCGCGAAGAACTCAGGCAAGGCAGAAAGTTGCGTGAAGCAATTAAGAAGGGTTATGAGCGCGCGTTCGCCGCGATTTTTGACTCCAACCTGACTACTTTCTTCTCAGCCATGTTCCTTTTTGTGCTCGGTCAGGGTCCGTTGAAAGGGTTTGCAATTGTGCTGATGATTGGTATTGCAACGTCCTTCTTCTCTGCGGTCTACATTTCACGCGTGATCATTGAATGGATGGTGCGCAAAGGCGACGACGCAAAGGTTTCGTTCGAAACAAGAGCTGCATGGTCAGTGGGCAGAAACACGAACTTTGATTTTATTGCTTCCCGCAAGAAAGCCTATATTTTCTCCTCTGCTTTTATTCTGCTTGGGTTGATTCTTATCGCCGTACAAGGCTTGAACCTCGGTGTTGACTTCAAGGGTGGACGCTCTTACGTGGTAACATTTAACCAGCCTGTAGAAGCAACTCAAATGAAGACGGACTTGACAAGCAGTTTTGAGGGCGCTGGTACAGAAGTCAAAAACTACGGAAGTAACCAAGTCATGAAAGTGACTACATCGTACCTCATTGATGATGATTCGGATGGAGCAGACGAAAAGGTTAAAGCGTCACTTATCAATGGTATTCAGAAAGCCACCGGGAAACAATTTATGGAGTCCGATGCGGGTGTTGACAATAACCATTTCACTATTTCATCGTCGACGAAAGTCGGTGCAACGATTGCTGACGATATCAAAGGATCAGCCCTTGCAGCAGGCGGTCTTGCATTCCTTTCGATCTTCCTTTACATACTCGTACGTTTCCGCAAATGGCAATACAGTACAGGTGCCATTGTTGCGCTCATTCACGATGCACTTTTCACATTTGCGGCGTTCGCAGTGGCGAGGGTTCTGGGCTTTCCGTTAGAGATTGACCAGGTATTCGTGGCCGCATTGCTGACTATTATTGGTTATTCAATAAATGATACTGTGATCATCTTTGACCGCATCAGGGAGTTCATTAATGCCGGTACCACCCACGAAAGAGAACGCATTTTCAACACAGCTATCAACAGTACGTTGAGTCGCACACTCATTACCTCCGGTACTGTGTTGCTTGTGGTTATCGTGTTGTTTGTTTTTGGAGGAGAGGTTCTGCGAGGTTTTTCTTTCGCCCTGATCATTGGCGTGGTAATCGGAACCTATTCTTCGATCTTTATTGCATCGCCGCTCGTGATCGATCTCGATGCTAAGAAGAAAGTCATCGAGCCTGTAAAGGCGTAAGGCTTCAATAATCGCGCTTAAAGTCCCACCTTCTGATGGTGGGACTTTTTTTTGTGCTTATAGAAGGGATCGAATCGTAACATGCTGATAGTGAAAGACTATCTAATAATTTTTTAACGATTTTGACTCTCTTATTGTTAAATTGTTAGGCTAAGTTTAACGCATGAAAATTTTGTTGATTGAGGACGAACTGAAGACTCTCACCTATATACGCAAGGGCCTGGAAGAAAATTCGCACGATGTCGACACTGCTTCAGACGGGATTGCAGGAAGATACCTTGCATTGAATAACAAGTACGACCTTATAATCAGTGATATTGTATTGCCAGGTCTTGATGGAAGAACCCTTTGCCGCGAAATCAGGCAAGCAAAAATTGAAACGCCTTTGCTCATGCTGACTGCGCTCGGTGGGGCCGATCACGTGGTTGAAGGATTGGACAGTGGCGCCGACGATTATCTTGCTAAGCCTTTTGAGTTTAAGGAATTGATGGCCCGAATCCGATCCCTCGCGAAGCGCAGCTTGAGACAATCGGGAGAATCGGTTCTGACACTTGGTGATCTTGAAATGGATCTTGACGCAAAGTCAGTTAAAAGAGGAAATAAGAATATCGCCCTTACCGTCAAGGAATTTGCACTGTTGGAATACTTGTTGCGTCACAAAGGAAAGGTCCTTTCGCGAAAAGAGATCGCGCGAAATGTTTGGAACCTGGATTTCGATACGGGCACAAACACCGTAGAAGTGTACGTCAACTATTTGAGAAAGAAAGTGGACAGAGACTTTGACAAAAAACTCATTCATACGCAATTTGGAATGGGCTATGTCATGAAGGAAGAGTGATCCATGCAAATCCGGTCACGATTAACCATTCAATTTTCCCTAATGGTAGGTGGAATCCTGCTTACCTCCTTCATACTGATATATTTTCTCGCGTTCAGGTTTAATAAACACGAGTTTCACCAGCGTTTGGATGACAAGGCATTGACCACTGCAACACTCCTCTTGCGGGTGCAAGAGGTTGATGCGTCACTGCTAAAAACCATTGACCGGGCCAAGAGCGACGTGCTTTTCGGCGAAAATATCACTGTCTACGACCAGGACAACAAAGAGATCTATACGAACAATGACACCATTTATTTTGATGTCAGTCCCGCGGTGCTTGCCGAAGTCCGCGCGTCGGGGCAGCGCTATTGGTCACAAGGTAATTTTGAAATATCGGGGCAGGAGTTTCACGATGAAAACCACAAGTATGTGGTCATCGCGGGGGCAGTTGACATTCACGGTAACCGCGAACTTGCCTACTTGGGCGTATTGCTGAGCGTACTGTTCGGAATCATGATCACAATTGTCGCGGCCTCGGGCTGGATCTATGCCGGTCGCGCCCTCAAGCCGGTCAATAACCTCATCGAGGAGGTTCAGCAGGTATCCGTTGATGATTTGCGGCACAGGTTGAAGGAAAGGAAATACAATGATGAGATTGGCAAGCTCATTACAATATTCAACATGCTTCTGGCGAGAATCGAGAAGGCCTTTGACCTTCAGAAATCGTTTGTCAGCAATATTTCACATGAATTGCGAAATCCACTAACAAGGATTACCTCTCAATTGGAGGTTACACTGTTGAAAGAACGGTCAAGCGAAGAATACAGAGAAACGACCGAGTCAGTTCTCGAGGATATACGCGACCTGAATCTATTATCAGGAAGCTTACTGGACCTCGCATCGTTGCATGAAGATAATCGCACCTTCACAATGACAAGACTTCGGATCGATGAAGTTTTGTGGGAGTCCCTGGAGCGCGTTAAATCACTTGATCCTTCGTACAGGACGGAGATTCTCACTTTAACACTTCCGGACGACGAAGAGCGTCTTTACATCCATGGGAATGTTTATCTATTGATGATTGCGTTTCAGAATATTGTTGAGAACGCCTGCAAATTTTCCGGCGATCATACGGCTCGCGTTTCGTTTGCCTCTACGCAACAGAATATTGAGATCAGGGTGTCCGACAATGGACCGGGTATCTACAAAGACGATCTCGAGAACATATTTCAACCGTTTTACAGAGCAAACAGAACTTCGAAAATAAAAGGCTACGGAGTTGGACTTTCGCTCAGTCAACGAATTATCAGGATCCATAAAGGGACGATCCAGGTGGACTCATGGATTGGTCAAGGCACCGATGTTGTTGTCCGCTTCAAGGTCAACTGACTTTCTAATTCATTTTTAATTCAAAAGAAACGAGCGATTGACTTTGTTTTTCTTCTTTTGAAAACAATTTCATAGTTAATTTTTCTGGTTTTAGGTCACGTTTGGAGAGTGAGCATCAAGCCAATGAGGAATAGTGAAGTGGGGTAGAGTTACTTCTAAATTTGCTGTTCGCTATTGACTATTCGAAATTCGTGGGACTTTGCAGTTTCGATCACGCGAATTACTTAATCAATGAGCTGCAACTAATTTCTTCATGAGTTACGCATTGTCAGTGGGAACCTTACTCTTTCCGCTCTACGCGCACGCCCACTGCGATCACACCATGTAAAGTGTCTTGCCGGTTGAATTGATCCAATTTCACTGAATACTTACCGGGATGGGCAAAAGAATAATTTTCCAGGATCGGAAAACGATGATCGTAAAGGTCACCTAATCCACTATCACCAAGAGGACGACCAGTTTTTTCATCAAACAGGTCATTGAATATCAGTTTTTTGGAAATCTCCCTTCCAGTGGAATCGTAGAGGTGCCACTTCACAAATATTCTTGCATATGGAAAATCAAGCGAATTCCGGACGTTGTAATAAATGTTGTATTGATCGGCTGAGTTGGGCACCTTAAACTCAAACCTTGGTTCTTCAATTACTTTCCACGTCCTGTCATCGAACTCAATGTTATATTCATACACGCGATTGCTGTCACATGAACAAACAATCAATAAGAAGAAGAACAGCCAACGCGGGTTCACGGCAGGTAGAATCTTAAAACTCATTTTGGTGCCTGCGGATTTCCGGGTCTCCCGCCTTGCCGATCGTTGCCTCCGCGCCTTCTTTCATTGTGATTTCCCGGCCGGCCTTGTTGAGGATTGTTCGGTCTGCGATTATCTCCTTGCGGATTGCCTTGTTTCGGCCCTTGATTTTGCCCGCCCTGACCATCACCCCTGCGATTGCGAGATTTCTTTTTGTGACGTCCTTTGTTGCTGAATTTCTTGTCAAGCTTTTCTAAATCACTATTCAATACAGAAACCGGTTCACGTTCTTCCAATTCATTTTTTTCAAGCGTTGCGGGCTTCCTCCCTGCATTGTTCAATTCAAGAATTTCGTTTACCCGTTCTACGTCAAGCGGATACCAGGCTGTTTCCTCTTTATATCCAAACCACATGATCTTCCGAAAAATATCTGTTTTCTGAAGGACAGCTTCTCCTTTCTCCGTCAGTAGCGGTTTGCCTACATCAGGAATGTGCTTCAATGCGTTCATGTAGGTCTCCAATTCGTAGTTGAGACAACATTTCAAACGTCCACACTGACCGGACAACTTGCTTGGATTCAATGAAAGATTCTGATAGCGTGCAGCGCTGGTAGCGACATTTTTAAAGTCAGTCAGCCACGTTGAGCAGCAAAGTTCACGACCACAGACGCCAATGCCACCAAGCCTTCCTGCTTCCTGACGAAGGCTAATTTGCCGCATCTCTACACGCACGCGGAATTCAGCCGCGAGCACCTTGATCAATTCTCTGAAATCAACACGTTCGTCGGCAGAATAATAAAAGCTCGCTTTCATGTTGTCCGCCTGGTACTCCACATCGGAGAGTTTCATTTGAAGATTCATCTGCCGGATGATTTCCCGCCCCCTGTGGAGAGATGGCATCTCACGCTTCTTCACCTCTTCATACTTCTCCAGGTCTTTTAAATTCGCGATGCGATAGATCTTTCGCAGTTCGCCATCGTTGGCAACATTCTTTTTTCGCATTTGCAATCTCACCAACTCTCCTTGCAGCGAAACATGCCCGAGGTGGTGACCGTTCGGAACCTCGACAATGACAGCATCACCTGCGGTGAGGTCGATCTTATCCGCGTTTCTGAAGAAATCTTTCTGGCCGTTTTTGAATCTTACCTCGACAATATCAAATCGATCGGTTCGGGGGACTTCCATGTTGGAAAGCCAATCGAACACATTCATCTTATTACACCCACCCGTACCACACGCCCCATTATTTTTACAGCCGGAGACTTTTCCGTCTTTTTTTGTTCCGCAAGAGCAACTCATAGTTCTATCTTTAGTGCCATCCGCGACAATTCAAACGGAAGGCCTGGTCGCCTATTTGGCGCCCTGAATATCAAGCAAATCTACGCCAATATCCTTTCTGAAATATACGTCCTGCCAGGAAATGGCCGAAATGGATTGATAAGCATTTTTCCTCGCAAGGTCCAGTGTTTCTCCTTTTGCTGTGACAGCAAGCACACGTCCGCCGTTTGTCACAACCCTTCCTTCAGAAAGTTTTGTGCCAGCATGAAATACGACCGATTGGTCTGACTTCGATAGTCCGTTGATTACATGTCCCTTGGGATAAGAACCCGGATAACCGCCGGCGACCATTACTACCGTAACGGCATAAGATGGATCAATCGAAATTGTTTTATTTTTCAGTTCACCCGCTGCACAAGCGGTAAGCAGATCGACGAGGTCGGATTCAATCCGGGTCATGACCGCTTCTGTTTCGGGGTCGCCCATTCGCGCATTGTATTCAATTACAAAAGGTTCGCCCTTGACGTTGATCAATCCGAAGAAAATAAATCCGCGATAAGGAATATTCTCTTGCTTTAGTCCTGATATCGTAGGCCTGATGATCTTTTCCTCAACCTTCTTCATGAATTCACCGCGCGCGAAACTGACGGGCGACACGGCGCCCATACCACCGGTATTGGGACCGGTATCGTGCTCGCCAATGCGCTTATAATCTTTTGCCTCGGGTAAGGTGACGTACCCATCACCATCGGTGAGCACAAAAACAGAAAGCTCAATCCCGTCAAGAAAATCTTCCACAAGAACGTGATTGCTTGCATCGCCGAACATTCGGTTTTCAAGCATCTGCCGGAGCGCCGTTTTCGCTTCAACAAGATCGTGGCAGATAATTACTCCTTTTCCCGCCGCAAGCCCATCAGCTTTAAGTACGATCGGAATACTGCAGGTGTTCAAGTAGTCAAGCCCTTCCTTGAGCGTTGATGTGCTAAATGTTTTTGCCTTTGCAGTTGGAATGCCGTGCCTGAGCATGAACGCTTTTGAAAAATCTTTGCTGCCTTCCAGTTGTGCGCCATTTTTACCTGGACCAACAATCATGATGTGACCGAGCCCGGGTTCTTGTTCGATGAAATCGCGCAACCCTTCAACAAGAGGTCCCTCCGGTCCGATGACCAGCAATCCGATCTTAAGGTCTTTGCACGCCCGCGCAATACCCGAAAAGTCAGTTACTTCGATGGGAATATTTTCACCCACCGCAGCCGTACCCGCATTGCCCGGGGCGATGTAGAGTTTGTCAGTCTTCTTGCTTTGTTTGATTTTCCACGCTAGCGCATGTTCGCGGCCGCCACTGCCGATGAGAAGGATGTTCATTCGGCGAAGGTAATAAAGTTGGCAGTTGGCAGGAAGTAGTAGGCAGTCAGTTCACCCAATTGTTGCACGCATTGTCTTTGGTTGGAAATCCTGCCTACTGCGAACTGCCCACTGCCAACTGGCTTAGTTAGTTTGCATATTCACTCAAAAACTTGATGCGCATCAGCCGGATCTCTTCTTCGCTGAAATCAGTGTTGTTGGAATCAGCCATTGCTTCATCCAGGCTGTCGGTTTCGGAATTAAGGAAATAGTCGAAAATCTGCTCTTGCTTATTTTCATCAAGGACTTCGTCGATGTAGTAGTCCAGATTCAGTTTTGTCCCGGAATAGCAAATATTCTCAATTTCAGTAAGCAACTCTTCGAAGGAGATGTTCTTTGATTGTGCTATCTCTTCCAGATCAACTTTGCGATCAATCTGCTGAATAATAAAAATCTTGATCTTCGATTTGTTGACCGACGACTTCACGACGACATCGGTCGCAGTTTCTATGTCGTTGTCGTCAACATACTTTTGAATCAATTCAATAAACTCCTTTCCGAATTTATTGACCTTACCCATACCGACGCCGTTCACGGCTGCAAGGTCTTCCTTGTTTGTCGGATAGGTGGTCGCCATTTCTTCGAGTGATGGGTCCTGGAAGATCACATACGGCGGAAGATTCTTATGTTTTGCAACCTGCTTGCGTAGCGTCTTGAGCATTTCAAAGAGCTTCTCATCATACGCTTTGGAATTTGCAGGAGCGCGTTCCGACGAAACTTCTTCATCTTCAATCGCCGTCGTAAAGTCATGATCACGTGCCAGCTCGATCGCATGTGGCTTCACCAGAAATTTCTTTCCTTTTTCCGAAAGCCTCAGCACGCCGATATTTTCAATATCCTTTTCCAGATATTGATAAATCAATGTTTGTCGAATCACCGATTTCCAGAAGTCGGCCTCTTCGTCGCCGCCTGTGCCATAAATCGCAAGATCAAAATGTCCGTAGCTTTTCACGTACTCATCTTCGACACCACGGATCACATTGACCAGGTGATTTAGTCCAAACCTTTCGTTGGTCTGCTTAACTGCTTCCAGCACAGTATGCACCACATCGGTGCCATCATATCGCTCCCGGGGATTGACACAGTTGTCGCATGATCCGCAATTCTCTTCTGTAAATTCCTCGCCGAAATAGTGAAGCAACTGGCGCCTTCTGCAGACTGGCGATTCGGCGTAGAATTCCATTTCCTGCAGCAGCACACGCGCGTTCTCCCGTTCCTGAACAGTCTTGTCCTTGTTGAATTTCTCTAGCTTGTTGAGGTCGTTGTGACTGTAAAACATAAGACAGATCCCCTCGAGTCCATCCCGTCCTGAGCGTCCTGTCTCCTGATAGTATCCCTCCAATGACTTCGGTACGTCATAGTGCACCACAAAACGCACATCTGGTTTGTCGATACCCATTCCGAACGCAATGGTGGCAACAATGATATCAGTTTCCTCATTGAGGAAATCATCCTGGTTTTTTACCCGGACGTCGGGGTCGAGACCGGCGTGGTAAGGGGCGGCCTTAAATCCATTCACGCTTAACAGTTGCGCGATTTCTTCGACCTTTTTGCGGCTCAGGCAATAAATTATTCCCGACTTTCCCTTGTGGTCTTTTAAAAACCGGATGAGTTGCTTTTTGGTCTCTTTTTTTGGCCTGACCTCGTAGAAAAGGTTTCTTCTGTTGAAGGATGAGATAAACACATCCGCTTCTTCCATCTGCAGATTTTTCTGGATGTCCAGCTGCACCTTCGGTGTTGCAGTAGCAGTGAGTGCTATTACCGGCATATTGCCGAGCTGCGCGATCATCGTCTTTATCTTCCTGTACTCCGGGCGGAAATCGTGACCCCATTCTGAAATACAATGAGCCTCATCGATCGCAACGAACGAAACGTTGACTTTTTGAAGAAATGCTATGTTCTCTTCTTTATTCAGAGACTCCGGTGCGACATACAATAACTTCACAGTCCCGCCGATACAATCTTTTCTCAGCCGGGTGATCTCACCTTTGCTAAGCGTTGAGTTCATGAACCGTGCTGCAATGCCATAAGCATTGAGCTGGTCCACTTGATTTTTCATTAACGCGATGAGGGGAGATATAACGATAGCAAGTCCATCCTGAACGACGGCGGGCAACTGATAGCAAAGAGATTTGCCGGCACCCGTCGGCATGATAACGAATGTATTTCTTCCTGATAAGATATTCTTAATGACGATCTCCTGGTTTCCACGAAACGATGTATATCCAAAAAATTCTTTTAACTGTGCTTTTAACGACTCTGTTTCTTCAGCCACGATCATGATCCTGATTCGATTAAATCCTTACATTTGCCTTCCGCATTCGATTGAGAACGAAAGAGCATTGAATATACTAAAAAAATGCGATAATGGCGCCATGAATTTCGCGAATTCGGGCCATGTCTATGCTGAACGGAAGGATTGTTCAATTGTTATTCGGAGCCTGACAAATGGATAAAAATTTACACGTGGTGCTGATGGCCGGAGGGATCGGCACAAGGTTTTGGCCTTACAGCCGCAACGCTAAGCCAAAACAATTTCTCGATGTGCTTGGTACAGGTAAAACACTCCTTCAATCTACCTATGACCGTTACTTGCATTTGTGCGATCCTTCTAACATCTGGATTGTAACACATGAAGAACATGCTGCATTGGTCCGTGAACAGCTACCGTCAATTGATAAAAGTCAGGTGCTGGCCGAGCCTATGCGTAAGAATACTGCGCCGTGCATTGCATATGCATCCAATAAGATTTTCCTGAAGGATCCTGATGCAGTGATGATTGTAAGTCCGACGGACCACTTGATACTGAGTGAGAAAGAATTCATTCAAACAGTTCAGAAAGCTGTCGATCAGGCCAAATCGCAGGACAAACTCATTACGCTCGGCATCAAACCGACGAGACCGGAAACCGGATATGGCTACATCCAATTTTTGGAGAGCAAATCAAACCTAAAAAAGGTAAAGACCTTTACCGAAAAGCCCGCAATTGCGTTGGCAAAGACGTTTATTGAAAGCGGAGATTTCGTTTGGAACTCTGGAGTATTTGTTTGGGGTGTGAAAGCTATTCTACAAGCGTTTCAAAAATACCTTCCCGAAATGTCGGAAGCGTTTGAGGAAATAAGACCGAACATGTTCACGCCAGATGAGAAGAGCGTGCTCGGGCAGGTGTACGCGCAGACAAAAAGTATCTCGATCGACTATGGAGTGATGGAGAAAGCAGACAATGTGTACGTGTCACTTGGAAACTTTACGTGGTCGGATTTAGGCTCATGGGCCTCACTTCACGAGGTGTCGCAGCGCGATGACCACAACAATGTCGTTCATGGCAACGCATTGGTTTACGACACGAGGAACTCGGTAATAAAAGGAGAGGACGGGAAGCTTGTTGTGGTGCAGGGATTGAATGGATACCTCGTCGGCGTTTTCAATAACGTAGTCATCATTTGCGAGAAAGACAAAGAGGAGATGTTTCGTCGTTACGTGAACGATCTCAAGACGAAACAGAACGGGACAGAATTTCTTTGATTATTGTGCAAATCCCCCGATGCATCAATACGTTGATGCGTGTCTTTGAATTACTTATAGAATTTCTGTCGCACTACCTCGTACATTGCTACAGCAGCAGCAACGGAAATATTCAGGGACTCGATCTTTCCTTTCATCGGAATCTTTGCTGACTTATTAGCAGCCTTCAGGAGCGGCGGCGCGATGCCATCTTCTTCCGATCCCATCAGCAGCGCAATAGGACCCGAAAGATCGAGCTCATACAACAGCTCTTTGGATTTTTCCGTGCAAGCCACAATTTGTATTCCGTTTTGCTGAAGGTCTTTGATTGCATCCTTGAGCGATTTCACACGACAAACTGGAAGAAAGTGCAGGGCCCCAGCAGATGTTTTCACTGCGTCGCCGGTGATAGGGGCATTGCCAGTTTCTTCTACAATGATACCATCGAGACCTGCGCATTCACTGCTGCGCGCAACAGCGCCGAAATTTCTCACATCGGTGATGCGGTCAAGCAGGAGGAAAAAAGGAACGCGGCCTTCGGCGTACGCTTTATCGATCAGCGGCTGAAGCGATGCATACTCCACAGCCGACATTACCGCAACGACGCCCTGGTGATTCCGGGTTGTCATGCGATTTATTTTTTCCAGCGGAACCCATGTGTACGGCACTTGTGTATCGCGTAGCAACCCGACAAGTTCTTTCATCAGGTCATTTGTCAGGCCCGTTTGCAGGTACACTTTTTCAATTTGTCTGCCGGCCTTCACCGCTTCCATAACGGCGCGAGTTCCGTAGATCATGTCACTTTTATCCATGTCAGTTCAGGGTTCGGAGTTCAGATTCAGTATTTGGCGATGGTTGAGGCGTTTGCTAAGACGTTCAAAGTTTAAAGTTCAAGGTTCAATGGTGTTCGAAGTAAATCAGACCACACTCTCCAAGTTCGGTCGATGATTAAACCTGACTTTTACATTTAGATTTAGTGTTTTACATTTTCCATTTCGCTGCAGCGATAGTGAAATGAAGAGCAAAGGTAGCTAATTACTAACTGTGATTTTTGGGAGACTGCGGTATCAGAATTGGCTTTTTCTCCACAGATCAATTGTAGAGTACCAGTCTTCCGTGTATTGACTATCGCGGATGAGAACGTAGTGATCCGGATTATAAACGCTGCCTGATTTCGTGAACTTGAATGACTGCCTGGGATATTTATAGGCCCAGACTTCCTGCTGACCATTTGTAGCGATTTCATCAGGAAGGCCGAAGACAATGTAGATCATTCCCCGGTCGGTCTTCCAGCCTTCTTTATAAGTTGTGAACAACTGATTAGCGGTCTCCACCCTTTTGAAATAGTTTCGCATGAATTTTTTCGCGCGATCCTTGTCGGAAGTGATGTCGAGAATCACTTTGTCGAATTTTGTTTTGTCTTCTCCTGCAGCGCCGATCTTATCGTTTTCTTCACGGGTAGTAACGAAGAGAAGAGGTCCCTTGAGTGCTGCAATTGTGTTGTAACGCGGATAGGGCTCAAGCTTCACAAGAAACGAAAACCCTTCTGAGGAAGTGGTGTCTTCCTGTGCGAGATAAAGTCCCTCATCTTTGAATGGGCCAATCTGTGCATTGGGCATCAGCGTAAATGTGGAATCTGGGAAAAGGAACCTATCCATTTTGAACTCTTTTTCCGCAAAAGGTGGCGTCGGACTGGGGAAATTGTCTTTATAAAAAGAAAAGTGGATGGGCTTCCCTGATCCGCTTCCGTGCACGGTGTATTTATTTGAAGCAATCTTAAAGGGTAAGAAATCTTTCTCTCCGTCCTTTTCGAGGTATCCGTTCACCGGATAATGCGCTTCTATCTGGCGAAAGTAAAACCAGCCTTTAGAAGTCTTTCTGTTTACGACTTCGCCGACAAGCACCCAGGGCTTTTCCGGCTTCGCAAAAACGAAGTGACCTTGTGCCACACCTTTTTCTAAATGAATGGAATCAAGGGGAGAAATGATGGCGCCCTGACGTTGCGCATACGAATCCTTTTTTTCCCATTGCAGGGAGTAAGCACCGCCCGATGGATTTTTGCTAACCAGCTTGTAATAAACAGTAATGCTGTCTTTTCCCATCACCGGATTTATCTGAAGTTCAACTTCAGACTGTGTGTTATACAAGTAACTGTAGTTTATGCTGCTGACCGACTGTGCCGCACAGTTAATGCCACAGAGGAGCAAAAGATAAAAGCAGTATTTCATTTGAATGGATTTTCCTTCGATCCGTTTTCGAATACCCGGATTTTTAAATGCCTTTTGATACAAAAATAACGAAGAAACAAACAGAAACAGTACATGATGAAAAGCGCTAATTTTGCCGACTTATGTCGAAAATATACACAACAGAAGTTACCTCTGATGAACTGCCTTCAGATAACCCACTTCATCAAAGGCTCTTGAAACCATATGTTATTTCAGCGTCAATGATTGGTGGTGACTTGCTGGAAGTTGGCTGCGGCGAAGGCCGCGGTATTGACTTGTTGTTGCCGCACATTAAAAGTTATTCGGCTATCGACAAGCTTTCGATTGCAATAGATGACCTGCGTCACCGGTATCCATCCGGAAAATTCATCAGTGGAAATCTACCACCGTTGCCCTATGCTGATAACTCATTTGACACTGTCGTTAGTTTTCAGGTCATCGAGCATATACCCGACGATGTATTCTTCCTGCGCGAGGTTTTTAGAGTGTTGCGTCCTGGCGGCATCGCCCTTCTTACAACACCCAACCGGCCCATGTCCCTTTCGCGCAATCCGTGGCATATCCGTGAGTACACAGGCGTTGAGCTGGCAACGCTCGCCCGCACGGTTTTCTCCAGCGTGCAGATGAAGGGGATAACTGGAAATGAAAAGGTGATGACTTACCATGAGCACAACAGGAAATCGGTGCAAAAGATCATGCGATGGGACGTCTTCAATCTTCAATACCGGCTACCCGCATGGCTGCTTCAGGTCCCATACGAATTTCTTAACCGGCGAAACCGTAATAATCTTCACGCATCTGCCGATGGATTGACTGAGTCCATCACGTATAATGATTACATCGAAGTCGATGACGCGGCAAGTGCCCTTGATCTTTTCCTGATCGCTAAGAAGAACGTTAAATCTTAAGACCCGATTTCATCGTCTTCTCAAAGTGTTCGGTACCGCGAAGCGCTTGCGTATTGCGATATAGCTTGAGCGATACGTGGTCGTTGGGTATGCCTTTGTACGTTAAAAGCTGATTTTTGCGCCACGCGGAACGCTGGACCCTAAACTCCGAACCCTGAACTCTGAACTCTGAACTAAACCCTTACATGTCGTCCCTGTTCACGCCATCCCTCACCTGGAGATTCTGCAAAATTCGCTGGTAAGCATCCTCATATTTTTTTGCAAGATCCTGTTCGCTGTTTTCATATAACATTCTCTGGACGTCTCCGAGAACGAACAATGCTTTTCTCAGTTCAAGTGTGATTCCTGAATACTTATTTGTCTCATAATCGGCCATTTCGATGGCTCGATCGGCTATAGTTGTGGCGATCTCTAGACCTTTGGTTTTTTCACCAAGCTTGAAGAGCATTTCAACTAACGCCGGTGTTGTGATGTCGTAAGGCACTGCCTTGTCTGCAATCTTTTCGATGTTGAAATACACGACTTTCTTCGCTCTCTCCATATCGCCCTGGTCGATAAGCGCTTCCGCCAACGAATTGAGTGAGGTTCGATGATTTTGAACAAATCCTTTGTAGTCGTCATTATAATACAGGTTCGGATTGTCCAGGCCGCGGTATCCGAATTTGTTGATCATCTTATCGTAAGATGATTCCACGTTCACAAGGTTGTCACGATCCTTCCTGTTGTTCTTTACAGGTAACACGCGATAAGCATTCCCTTCCTGAACGACATAATCCCGGAGGTCAACATTCAATTGTGACAGGGACGTGTTGTTCAGATAGACAGGTCGTTCCCAATTGTTGGTCGCGAGCAGATCGAGAAAAGCGAGATCTTTCTTTTCAAGCAAATTTCCACGTAATCTCATTCGCATTTGATCCACCACAAGACTATCCATTCCTTTAGGTATGATCCCCTTTGCGATAACTTCTTCCTTGTTAATGTTCATCGTAAATACCTTACTGGGGACGATGTTATTTCTGTCATAGCGCAGCTGCGGGTAGTTCTTTTTCAACAGATCAAGAAACTGGTGTAAGTCTATGCTTGGTATTTTCAGATCCTGATAATACAGCACGTCGTTGAACCCGCCCTGACGGTAGTGGTCTAGCGTTAAGGTGTATTTGAATGGCGCTGAATTATTGATCTTTTGCATCGATTGCTCGATGTACCAATCCGTGTTGTAATAACTAAACACGACGACTCTCAGATCCGGGCGATAGTTTTCAACTTCCTGCGCATACCACAGCATGAAGGTGTCGTTGTCACCTCCGGTATAGAGGATACCGTTTTCGTCGCATGATGTCAGGTAGTTTTTGCCCGAGTCGATGGAAAAGAATCTGTCAGAACGATTGTGGTCATCCCATCCTGCGGTGGCCATTAATACAGGCGCAGACAGGCATATCAGCGTTGCGGCGATGGCGCTGGTTCTTAGGTTCTTAATGTATCGATTGAAAAATTCAGCGATGCCGATCACAGCCAATCCGATCCAGAACGTAAATGCGTAGGTCGAGCCCGCATAAATGTAATCGCGTTCGCGAGGCTCGTCTGGCGGTGAATTCAGGTACACGACGATGGCAACGCCTGTCATAATGAATAATAAGCCTACCACGGCGAAATTTTTGGTGTCCTTAACAAACTGGAAGAACATGCCCAGCAATCCCAGCACAAATGGAATCATAAAGAAATTGTTCCGCGCTTTGTTGATGGCGAGCTCATATGGCAGTTTTTCGCCCCAGCCTTTGGGGCTTAACCAATCTGCTCCCTGGATATCACTGTCGCGGCCCGCAAAATTCCACATGAAATAACGCATGTACATGTGCCCGATCTGGTGTTTGAACATGTATGCGATGTTTTGCGCGAAGGTTGGCTTTTGTCCTTCTCTCAACCCCATGATGTTCCGGTAAGATTCTTTGTACTCCGGGTTCCACATACGGGGCAGAATAGTCGATTGGCCGGGTTCGTAAATGTATTCCAGCTTATGATCAGTGATTTCGTACTTGTCTTTACCTTTTGTATAAACCGGTGCGGTCTCTTTATAATCAATGATGCGGCCTGTAAAATAAGCGCCATACAAAAGAGGACGGCTGCCATACTGCTCGCGCTTCAGATAACGAACGAACGTCATTACATCCTTGGGCGCGTTTTCATTGATCGGCGTGTCGAAGTTGGATCGAATGACAATGACCGCGTAAGAGCCGTATCCGATTAGAATAAAGGTGGTCGACAGCAGGAATGTGTTTAATACGGGGTTATTTTTTTGGTGTGAATAGCGAATTCCAAATGCCAACCCGCCGATCAGCAATAGACAGAAAAGAATTGCGCCTGCACCGAATGGCATTCCAAGACTATTGACAAAGAACACTTCGAAGCCAGCGGCAATTGTCGGAAGACCCGGGACTATGAAATCATTGATGAAAATTACCAGCGCGCCACTCACCGCGAGCGTGGCAATGACTCCCCACGTTGTAGTCTGATATTTCTTGAAATAATAAATGAGTCCCAGCGCCGGGATGGTTACAAGGTTGAGCATGTGAATGCCAATGGAAAGGCCCACCACGTAAGCAACAAATATGAGCCATCGATTGGCTGTGCTATCATCTTCGATAACATCCCACTTCAGTACCGCCCATACAACGAACGCAGTAAAGAATGAAGACATCGAATATACTTCTGCCTCAACAGCGGAAAACCAGAACGAATCGGAAAAGCAATATGCCAACGAGCCGATCAAACCAGCGCCCATCAAAGTCCATACCTGGCCTTCCGTCAATTCAGCATCTTTTTTTACACCCATCATTTTCCTTCCGAAAAGTGTAATCGACCAGAAGAGGAAAAGGATCGTGAATGCTGCCGCTAACACACTTAGAAAATTGATCCAGTACGCTACTTTCAATTCATCACCGAAGGCAAGGAACGAGAACATCCGACCCAGAAGCATGAACAGGGGTGCGCCGGGCGGATGGGACACTTCAAGTTTGTAGGCTACCGCGATGAATTCCCCGCAGTCCCAGTAGCTGGCCGTTTCTTCAAATGTAAGCCAGTAAGTGACCAGCGCCACCGCGAATGCAAACCAACCCGTGATGTTATTGCTCTTTTGGAAATTCATGTGATTCTTCGAAAAACTTGAAGGGGCGAAAATAAGGAATAGTCCATAGTTCGTGGCCAGGGGGCGCTCAGATTTTATGGTTGTGCAACAAAAAGGGCTCTTTAACTTAGCGGAATGCATGTCCCCTTCTTTTCCCTGTCGGCCCAACATGACCTTATTCGTCTGGATTTGGATTCGGGTTTGAGAAAAGTGATTGACGGTGGACATTTTATCCTGGGAGAGGAGGTTGCATCTTTTGAAAAGGAATACGCAACCTATTCCGGAGTGAAATATTGCGTTTCAGTTGCCAATGGTCTTGATGCCCTTCATATATGCCTTGCTTCGCTGGGGGTGGGGCCCGGTGATGAAGTGATCGTGCCTGCCCTAACGTGTGCGCCTACATGGATGGCGGTGAGTAAGGCTGGTGCGGTGCCGGTACCAGTTGATGCCGACGAAACAACATTTAACATTGATGTCAGAAAAATCAATGCGGCAATAGGGGCGAAGACGAAGGCCATTGTTCCGGTCAATCTTTATGGCATGCCGGCAGACTTGAAAGCCATTTCTATCATTGCTAACGCAAAAAGGATTTTTGTTGTGGAAGACAATGCTCAGGCACACGGTGGTAAAATCGGAGAGAAGAAGACAGGCAGCTTCGGTGTTGTCAATGCGACGAGCTTTTATCCAACAAAAAATCTCGGCGCATTGGGTGACGGCGGAGCCATCACTACCGATGATGCCCTGCTTGCCATCAAAGCGGCGCAGCTCAGAAACTATGGCTCTTCACAAAGGTTTGTTAATGAAACAATCGGTATCAATTCGCGACTTGACGAGATGCAGGCGGCCGTGCTAAGAATTAAATTGCGGCACTTGGAACATTGGAATGCTGAACGTAAAGCCCTGGCACTGATCTATCGGAGTTTGCTTGAGGGTATTGGCGATCTGATTATGCCCTCTGAGTCAGATCATGTTCAAAGTGCGAATCACTTATTTGTAGCGTGCACCCAGCAACGGGAAGCGCTTCGCACTCACTTGCTGGGATGCGGCATTGAAACCGATGTTCATTATCCGATCCCACCACATATACAGAAAGCATACAAACATCTTGGGTATAAACCGGGAGATTTTCCAATTGCTGAGCGTATCTGCAACACGATATTGAGTCTTCCGCTGTGGCCTGGCATGAGAGAGGAGCAAATAGTATATGTTGGGGACGCGGTTAAAAAATTCTTCCAATAGACAGGTCGAACCCGGCCGTTGTAAGTTTCAGTGTCGAGCAGAGACATTGAATGCAGTGATCAGTGCTTGTGATCAATAAACGATCATATAAAAAAGCAACCAAAACAAGAAGATGGGCACATAGAAAGCAAGCACGATAGTCCATGCTGGCTTCATGCCGCGCTTTGCATAATGTTGAATGCCGAGTGCGAGAACATACCAATACAGAGGCTCGAATAAATTCAGTGCTTTGAAAGGATAGTAATAGCGTGTATCGACATCGCGGTAGTCGACGAGGTTAATCACAGATAAAGGATAGTATGCCTGAATATCGTAATAGTTTGGATCAGATTGGAAAACGAGGAACCAGATTATCTTGATAAGTTCAGGGATAAGGAATACAAACTCAGAAACGGCAACAATGCCCCAGCACTGAGAAAAGGTAACGCGGTATCCGAAGAGGAAGCATCCAACCCAGATCACAAAGCCAAGCACTGTGAACTTCCACATATATATAAGTGGAATAGAAAAGTACTGAAGCGCACTTCGTAAGTACAGAAAAGATCCCTGCGGCTGATCCGCCAGGAACTCAAACGCCGCTGTTTCGTTTTCAATCATGGATTTCTTTATGAAGAGCAAAGCAAACGTCGCCAGGCAAATAAGAAGAAAGGTTTGACGTTTGGGTGCTGAGAATATTGATTTCTCTGCTTCGGAATCGTTCATACTGATTACTGGCGGCGGGGTATTATTTTTGCGACTGTGAAAGATAGGCTTAAAATTTTGTTCGTCACTTTCTGCCTTGCCTGGCCTCTTTTTGGCTTTGGGCAAGCGAAGAAGGATACGACCATCATTCTTATTTCTGACATAACAATCCAGCTTGAGACCACTCAGGCGCTTAACGATTTGTACAATTTTAAGTTTGATGCAGCCGAAAAACAGTTCCGCTGGATCAAGCAAAAATATCCCTGGCATCCGCTTGCTTATTTTTTGCTCGGGCTTAGTGAATGGTGGAAGATTATGCCTGCCACAAATGACAGATCCCACGATGACAGGTTCCTTGCCTATATGGACAGCACCATCCTTGTAGCTGACCATCTTCACGATAAAAATCCTGAATATCGCATTGAGGCCGCATTCTTCCTCGCGGCGGCCTATGGATTCAAAGGAAGACTGTACTCCGATGAGGAACGCAAGGAATGGAGAAAGGCAGCGTTTGCGGGAAAAAAAGCGTTGAACTATCTCGACGAGTGCAAAGCGAAAAATTATCTCAGCCCGGAATTATTGTTCGGAGATGCCTTGTACAACTATTTTTCAGTTTGGGTGCCTGAAAATTATCCCGCATTAAAGCCAATCCTATGGTTTTTCCCAAAGGGTGACAAAGAACTTGGACTAAAACAACTCAAAGAAGTTTCATTTAATGCATTCTATACCCGTACGGAAGCTATGGTTTGGCTAATGCGTATCTGGAATAGTTTCGAAAACAAGAATGAGCAGGCGCAGCAGCTCGCTGAATACCTGCACCAGACGTATCCGGACAACCCTTACTTTCACCGTTATTATGCACGGGTGCTCTACGCGCGGGGTTTATACCCTGATATGGAAAGAGAGTCACTCGCGATTCTCGCACGCATGGACAGCGGAAAGGCCGGTTACGAAGCAAACAGTGGAAGGTATGCAGCATTTTTTCTAGGGCAGTTTGCTGAATCACGGCGCAGTACACCCGATGCGAAGAAATACTATGAGCTGGCGGTCAAATATTCAGAGATGACAGGGGCAAATGACTCCGGTTATTATCTTTATTCCTTGATTGCCCTGGGCGAAATTGCTCAGAAACAGGGCAATGTGACCGAAGCGAAGCGATACTTCAAAGAAGTGAAGAGCAAAGCCGGCCGAAAAGACGAGGCATTTAAGGATGCCAAGAGAAGATTGAAAAAACTCGAGCGCGACGATTGAAATTTTTATACGATAAATAATTCATGACAAAAAGAGCCCTTATCACAGGAGTGACCGGACAAGATGGAGCATACCTCGCCGAACTCTTGCTTTCAAAAGGATATGAAGTACACGGCATCAAGCGCCGTTCCTCCATGCTTAACACTGAGCGCGTGGATCACCTTTATCAGGATCCTCACGAAAAGAATTATCGTTTTCACCTGCATTATGGTGATCTCACTGATGCATTAAATGTGACGCGTATTATCCAGCAGGTTCAGCCAGATGAGATTTACAACCTGGGTGCAATGAGCCACGTGAAGGTTTCATTCGAAGAACCCGAGTATGCCGCCAATGCGGATGGGATGGGTGCTTTGCGTATTCTTGAATCAATTCGGTTACTGGGGCTGACGAAAAAAACCAGGTTTTATCAAGCGAGTACATCTGAGTTGTATGGACTCGTGCAGGAGGTGCCGCAAACTGAGAAGACACCATTTTATCCAAGATCACCCTATGGTGTTGCGAAGCTTTACGCATACTGGATCACGGTGAATTATCGCGAGGCCTATGACATGTTTGCTTGTAATGGAATTCTATTTAACCACGAGAGTCCGCTAAGAGGAGAAACGTTTGTGACAAGAAAGATCACAAGGGGAGTAGCGCAGATAGCCCTGGGGCTTGAAGATAAAATCTTTATCGGCAACCTGAATGCCGAGCGGGACTGGGGTCACGCAAAAGACTATGTCGATGCCATGTGGCGAATGCTTCAGCAGCCGTCGCCCGAAGATTTTGTCATTGCTACCGGAAAGAAGACATCGGTGCGTGATTTCTGTAAAATGGCCTTTGCTGCGGCAGGAATTGAAATTGTTTTTCAAGGAGCAGGCGAAAAAGAGACCGCGATCGTGGAGCGGGTGGCGTCCCACGTATCTACAGCAAAACCAGGACAAGTTGTAATCCAAATTGATCCCCGGTATTACCGGCCGACAGAGGTGGATTTGTTGATTGGCGATGCATCAAAAGCGAAAGCAAAATTAGGATGGGAACCCAGTCATACATTGAAGGAGCTTGTCGATGAAATGGTGAAAGCTGATCTGAAGCTTTTTGAAAAAGACGTATTGTTGAAGCAGGAGGGTTATAAAGTATTTCGTGGCGCAGAGTCATGAAAAAGGATTCAAAAATTTTCGTTGCCGGTCACCGGGGTATGGTTGGTTCTGCCATTGTGAGAAAACTCCGCAATGAAGGTTACAACAATCTGGTGTTGCGCACATCGTCAGAGCTTGACTTACGTCAGCAACAACTCGTCGAAGCATTCTTTCACACGGAGAAACCGGAACATGTTTTCTTAGCTGCGGCGCATGTTGGAGGAATTGTGGCAAATAATACATATCGTGCCGAGTTCCTGTATGATAACCTGATGATTCAAAACAATGTTATTCATCAATCATACAAAAACAACGTCAAGAAACTATTGTTCCTAGGGAGTTCCTGCATTTATCCGAAGATGGCGCCACAACCCTTAAAGGAAGAATATCTTTTGAGTGGAATGCTTGAACCGACCAATGAGCCTTATGCGATAGCAAAGATCTCAGGTATCAAAATGTGCGACTCGTACAGGGTGCAATATGGTTGCAATTTTATTTCAGCAATGCCCTCAAATCTTTATGGGCCCAACGATAATTATGACCTCACAAATTCGCACGTTATTCCCGCATTGATGAGAAGATTTCATGAGGCGAAGGAATCAGGCGCACCAGTAGTGGAGGTCTGGGGCACTGGGAAGCCCATGCGAGAATTCTTGCATGTGGATGATCTGGCAAGCGCAAGTTTGTTTTTGATGCATCGGTTCGACGAAGGAGGGATCATTAATGTTGGCACAGGTACAGATCTAAGCATTGCGGATTTGGCGTCGTTGATTTCAAAAGTCACCGGATACAGTGGCCAGATCCAGTTTAATGCCTCACAACCTGATGGCACCCCCCGGAAGGTCTTGGATGTAGGGCGTCTTAAGAACCTTGGATGGAGTTATACGATCCCGCTTGAGGCGGGGCTGTGCAAAGTGTATGAGGAATGGCAAAGCAGTCTTAAGAATTAGGTCTATTGGGATGGTCACTTCGTCGCAGGAGCCACAGGAATATCACCGTCGGAGGCTTTCTGAAACGATGGAGGTTCGCGAATACTTCATTTGCATACTACAGCGTTGATTTGTGGAACTAAGGGATCTCATAGTCACACCGATTTTTGCACTGATGCTTTATGCCTGTGCCTATGTGGTACGTCCTTACGTAACCAATGCGGATAACAGGCGCTACTTCATACCAGCACTATCTGCAAAGGTGCTTGGTGCAATTGCGTTAGGTTTAATATATCAGTTTTATTATGATGGTGGCGATACATTTAATTTCCATTCCCACGGAAGTCGCCACATATGGGAAGCCTTTGTGGATTCGCCCGAGACCGGCGTTAAGTTGATGGTTGCCGATGGCTCCAGCGAGTTAGGTATCTATAAGTATTCAAGTATGATACCGTTTTTTCGCGACCCAAGTTCGTACACTGTCATTCGCCTTGCAGCACTAATCGACCTGGTGACATTTTCCACATATTCTGCAACTGCTTTATTTTTTGCGACATTCAGTTTTTTCGGATCATGGTTATTTTTTCTGACATTTTATAATAAATACCCTGGCCAGATCAAATGGATTGCCCTTGTCACGCTTTTTGTTCCTACGGTAGCGTTTTGGGGATCGGGCATCATGAAAGACTCAATCGTTTGGGGTTGCATCGGATTCGCAACCTATGAAACGGATAGAATTTTTAATCAAAAAAGATTCTCATTTGGCCATTTAATTGTGTTGATTTGTACACTATACCTGATTTTCCTTGTAAAGAAATTTGTGTTGCAGGCATTCATACCATCAGCGGTGCTCTGGATTTACCTCACGCATTTCAACAAAATCCGATCCGTTGTTCTCAAGGTATCATTGCTGCCTTTTATCATTGTAGCCATTTTTATTAGTGGCTATTTTGCCGCATCCAAGATTGGTGAAGGGGATTCGAGATATTCGTGGGACAAACTAGCAACTACCGCAAAAATTACTGCTATTGACATTCGTTACCAGACAGGACGGGATGCGGGCTCAGGGTACACGTTGGGGGACTATGATGGCTCGTTTGCGTCAATGATCCGGCTTGCCCCTGAAGCAATCAATGTGTCGCTATTCAGGCCTTATTTGTGGGAAGTAAGAAACCCCTTAATGCTCATGTCGGCAATGGAGAGCCTATTGTTTTTCCTGTTCACGCTGTATACAATGGTGAAAGTGCGGGCTCGAACGCTCTCCTATCTCACCAATCCCGACATTTCATTTACCCTTGCTTTTTCACTCATTTTCGCATTTGCGGTTGGTATTTCCACGTATAATTTTGGGACTCTTTCAAGATACAAGATCCCTGTCATGCCGACATATGCTTTGACCTTATGTATCATCCTTCACCTTGACGGATTGAAAAGGGAAAGAAAATTGGAAGAATTGGATTCTACCGAGTAATTCTTAACGATACTGATTCTCGCTTTTTCTCCTATCATTCGGCGGAGTGCCCCATTTCTTATAAGCTCCTCGAGATAAACCTCCCAGTCGTGGTCGTCCTTGCAGACAAATCCCGTCGACCCATGGTTGATGATTTTGACATTCACGCCGACAGCCGACGCCATTGAGGGTATTTGCAATGCCATGTATTGCAGCACTTTCAATCCGCATTTCCCCTGTGCCCACACGTCGTCCGTGAGCGGCATTAACCCAATGTCAATTTTTGCAAGGTCTTCAATCTCACTTTCCTTTCTCCAATTCAGGTGCCGAAAATTCGATAACTCAAGTTTTGGATCCTTATCGGAGATCGCGAGGAAGTCGATGTCGTACTTCAGTTGAAGCGCTCTGATGACAGGAACAATAAGCCGGAGATAGGGAACGGTAGAGTGCGTACCGGTCCATCCGATGGTGAGCCGGCTCTTTTTTTTGTGCCCATCGGTAAGTGCAACGTTGTGATGGTCAGTATCGATGGTAGTGGGATTAATGATAACGTCGTGATTGAATCTCCGCGCATAGGCGGCGAGAAATTCATTCCCGCAACTCACCCGCCAGCTCCATGCACAAACCGATTCAACTTTTGAGTGCCATTTAAAAATCGCTGCTATGCTATTCTCGCTGGAGGTGTTCGCAAGCCATATGGAGTCGTCGAAATCGTAAATTATTCTCCGTCGAAGCAACTTCGCAAGAATCCACTCAAAGACAGGAGGGCCAACCGGCATGCATTCACGATGAATAAAGATGAAATCATGGGATGTCGAAATAAACAATGCCTTGATCCGCCTTGCGATTCCACCCGCAAAGCCGACCAGTTTCCTCCAGCGATATCCCGATTTGTAAAGGATCCTCCACGTTTCAATGTTCCAGAATGATTGCGTGTGAAATTCAATTTCATTTTGATTCAATAATTTAAAGTACTGTTCGAATCGAAATCTTTGCGAAGGAGCTTCTCCGACAGGGTAGGGAACCAGGAACAAAACCTTCATTAAGAAGAGGATGGGTTTGGGCAAAATTCGGCAATTTCATTTTTGTCGACAATAATCGCTTAATTTGAACTTCGCTCATTATGATTTCACGCATCCTACGAGGTGTTAAAAGAAGGATTTTCAGTGACAAGAAAGTATCCGAAGTGTCCGCGCTTCCGTCATTATTGCTCGCCGCCGAGGGCTGGAAATCAAGGGCAAATGACAGGCTGATCGACCTCGCGCTGGCCGCCATTCCGGTGGCACGAAGGGTGAACCACCAGGACATCGCTGATCGCATGATCGAATTCCCACATTGGCCGATTATTTGGCCGGGAGAACACTACAATCTTCTGAGCGCTCTTGTCGATGTCATGAAGCCTTCAATCGTTATTGAAATCGGGACGGCAACAGGTTATTCGGCCCTTGCCATGAAGAAATTTCTGATGCCCCAAGGCAAAATCTATTCGTTCGA
This sequence comes from Cyclobacteriaceae bacterium, assembly GCA_044223825.1. Taxonomy (GTDB): domain Bacteria; phylum Bacteroidota; class Bacteroidia; order Cytophagales; family Cyclobacteriaceae; genus ELB16-189. The sequence goes on from JBGALO010000001.1 coordinate 325,206, forward strand.
TATTGTTCCCTGGCAACGTTTTCCGAGATGTGTTTTGACGGAGGCAGATTTTGAAGACGGTCGCCTGGTTCAGGTAATTGATGACCTGACTGACGTGCAGGTTTTCAAAAAGCATGCACCGCTACTTCGGCAAGCATCGTTGATATTTGTTGATGCTGCTAAGGATGGGGTGCAGGAGAAGAAGTTTCTCATGAATTTCGCCACGCTGGATTTCGTCAATCACCCTGTTTTTGTATTTGATGATATCCGCGTTATGAATATGATTCATATCTGGAATGATATCGAGCGTCCCAAACTTGACCTGACTTCTTTTGGTCATTGGGCTGGTACAGGGTTGGTCGATTGGTAATTGCCCAAACACCTCGTCGTCCAATAATCGCATTTTGACTCGCTTCTGTGCGTTTTGAGGTTTTGTGGATTAAATCACGTCCACTTCCAAGTTCAAAGAGGGTTCACCATATTTACCGGATGTTGAATCGACTTAAATGGCTTTGGCGGAAAATATTTACGTCGAACAATCCAGATTTGACGCATCCGTCCCGTGCCTTTCCTTCTGAAATATGGTTGTCGAAACCCAACGATCGACTCATCGACCTTCTTCTCGCTGCCGCACCGGTCGCCCGTACCGTCGACCATCAAGACATTGCCGATAAAATGATCGAGTTTCCTCATTGGCCGCAAATGTGGCCCGGCGAGCATTATAAGCTCCTTAGCGGTTTAGTCAGTGTGCTTCAACCTAAAGTTGTCATTGAAATTGGAACCGGGTCCGGCTATTCGGCGCTGGCAATGAAAAAATATTTGCCAGCCAATGGAAAACTGTACAGTTTTGACATAAGACCCTGGCGAACCGTGAGTAGTATGATTCTTAAGGAGTCAGATTTCGCTGATGGCCGACTTGAGCATATTTTGGATGATCTCGGGGATTCCAAAGTCTTTGCAAGGCATGCCGACTTGCTCAGGCATGCATCATTAATATTGATCGACGCGCCTAAAAGCGAGGAAAGATTGATTAAAAACTTTGACGCTTTGGATTTTGTTGGTGAACCTGTTTTTATTGTGGATTGCATTCGGCTTAACTATGTCGTACCAGTTTGGGAAAGTATCACAAAACCTAAGTTGGACGCCACCACATTCGGGCATTGGGCGGGTACTGGGCTTATAGACTGGAAGAAAATGGGTCAATTACAATGAGCGTAGCGTTGGAAAAAATGGATGGCAAGTCTGAAATGGTGATTGAACCTCCTGTTCGGTTTTCATTAAACTTAAAGGAATTGTGGCACTACCGCGAATTGTTTTATTTTTTCGCCTGGCGTGATGTAAAGGTGAAATACAAGCAGACGGCGCTTGGTGTTTTGTGGGTATTGCTTCAGCCGTTACTCCTTGTGGGTATATTCACGTTCTTCTTTTCGAGGATGTTGGGGGTAAGCACGCCTGGCATGCCTTATCCATTGTTTGCCCTTTCGGGTATCATACTTTGGAATTTTTTTGCGTCTTCAATTACAAGTTCTGGTAGCAGCATGCTGCAGAACGCACCGATCATTAAAAAAATTTACTTTCCTCGACTCATCATTCCGATTGCTTCGATCATTAGCTCAAGCATTGACCTTATGATTGGTATTATTCTGCTAATTATCGTTTCGTTCTTTTATCCGGTTCCTGTCGATTTTTTAAAATTGCTGATATGCTGGCCGACCGCCCTTATATTCGCCTTCATCGGCTCCGCGGGCCTGGGGTGCTGGTTGTCAGCACTGACGGTTAAATACAGGGATTTCAGGTTCGTTGTTCCATTTTTTATCCAACTCGGATTCTTTGTGACGCCCGTGATTTATACCATGAACTTTCAGAACTACCGGTGGTTGCCATATGTACTCTCCCTGAACCCGATTTATAGTGCCATTCTGTTGTTCAGGGCACCTTATGCTAATGGTGGGGTCGACGTCATCATGATCTCGGTTGGAGCAGTCAGCACAATGATCTCTGCCTGGTTGGGGACCGCTTATTTTAAAAAGACAGAAGCATTTTTCGCGGATCTTGCATGACACCGATCCTCGAAATTCAAAATGTGTCGAAGCAATTTTCGCTGGGCAGACAACAATTGCCGTACCTTAGCTTTCGGGACAAACTCTCCACGATCTTCAAAAAAAAACCACAGGCTGAGGAGTTCTGGGCCCTGCGTGACGTCACCTTCAAAGTTGCGGAGGGAGAATCACTCGGCATCATTGGTAGGAATGGTGCCGGCAAATCCACGCTCCTGAAAATTCTTTCGAGAATAACACCTCCAACAAAAGGCAGGATAATTTCAAGGGCAAGGATCGCGAGTTTGCTTGAAGTGGGTACTGGGTTTCATCAGGAATTGACCGGCAGAGAAAACATTTTCATGAATGGCTCAATACTTGGGATGAGAAACGCCGAAATAAAAGCGCGTTTCGATGAGATCGTGGAATTCAGCGGAACCGAGAAATTCCTCGACACTGCGCTAAAGCATTATTCCAGCGGCATGCAGTTGAGGCTCGCGTTTGCTGTGGCCGCGCACCTTGATCCTGAAATTCTAATCATCGATGAGGTGTTGGCCGTGGGCGATGCGGAATTTCAGAAGAAATGCCTTCTGAAGATGGAAGATGTGACCCACAGCGGGAGAACGGTCCTGTTCGTAAGCCACAATTTGCAATCATTGAGATCAATATGCGATAAAGGTATTATGTTGGCCGACGGAAGGCTTGTGATGGAGGGACCCATTGACCAGGTAATTGACCACTACATCGCCCAGATGCAGTCTGCCAAAAGTGTACTTCATAGCATTGATTATTTCGATGATGCGTTTCGTGTCAACTCTATAAGTCTAAACGGTTCTGATTCGAACGAGCTCACCGTCAATGCCGAGGATACATTCGAACTGGTAATGGATATTGAATTCAAGCGCAGAATGCCCTTCGAGACACTCGTCCATATAAAGCAAAACGATATCCTGCTGGCGTCATATGCAAGTTTTGTCCATGGTACTGTTACTGCTTTCGAGGCAGGTAGATACCAACTGTCGTATAAGATACAAATCCCCAATCTTCGATCCGGAAGGTATCGCATCGATCTATTTTTTGAGGAAACATTCATTGCGTTCCTTGCTGTAGCACAAAATAGTATCGGCCTGGACGTTATTAATAACCACTCGATTCACCTCAATAACCCCACTTTGAAATGGGGTGCATTGTTGATGAACGGCACGATGAACGCTCCTGTACCTTTGTAACTCCGCAATGATTCCTTTGGTCATACAGTCTTTTGGGAATGAAAATCAATACACGAGGGCCGTCTTTACTGTCTTAAGCTACTTTGCGCATGCTGGCATTCAGGCGTCCCGGGTATTATTGTATACCGACAGTCCTGATTTTTTTGAACGGTACCTTGATAGGTTGCCTGTCAACTACATAAGTCTTTCCTCCGCCGACTTGCAAAGAATGAGGGGCAACGTCGATTTCTTACACCGGATAAAAATTGCCGTGATTGAGAATGCCTTTACCCTCGGTGGGGAGGGTGTGTTGTACGCGGACTCGGATACTTTTTTTGTGCATACTCCTTCCGGTTTGTTGGCAAAATTGCATTCTGGGTGTGCATTCATGCATAAGCACGAGTACCAGTTTGAACAACTGCGATCGTCTCCGTTGCCAGCGGGTGCTATTGATCGGGCTGTTGTGAATTTTATTGATAGAGGTTACATTCTCCTTTCTGATGGGTCTCGTTTGCCGGTTTCGGGGAAGCTCAGCTCATGGAATGCCGGTGTAATGATTTTACCAGCGTCGTATGCCGCTCTCCTTCCAGACGTGTATTCGTTGACGGAACAATTTTACTTTGCGACAAAGAGCCATGCCAGTGAGCAATATGCGTTTTCAATCGTCTTGCAGACGCATGGCGAATTGACGCCATGCGACGATGTTAGTTATCACTATTGGTATCGAGTGGAAAAAAAAATCGTTGATGCTTTTCTGACGGAACGTTTAAATGCCGCGTGGGCAAAATTGCCGGTAGAAGTAAAGCTCCAGGACGTGCTTCAATGGACGCAATATTTGCCAAAGGAAATCACCAGTCACATTTGGCTGCTCCGCGATAGGGCCGTTCAGGCATTTAATGAAAATAATTTCAGCGGAGGCTACATGTTTGCTTTTCGAGCTGTGATAAAATGTCCGTGGAACATCCAATTTCTTAGGGACGTTGCCTACCACACCCGCCGCTTTTTCAAAATCACGAAATAAAATAAAAGGGATTTCGCATTACTTTGTGAAGCATACCTTTAAGCCGCGCAAGATTCCTGGAATTTGCAAGTAATAAAGACCATTTTGAAGGCTGGATTGATGTGTCGGATCTAAAATATTCGATCAGGTCATTTATGTTATTAGCTTTAACGAAAGACAGCTCTGGCCACGTACCGTTGCCAATGGGGTTGAAGTTTTTTATGAATTTGTAATTGTACCCATCAATCGCCTTCCACATTGCAAAGTAGCTGTCAGTGTCGAAGTCCTCGTTATGCCCCCAGTTCTTCAATTTAAAGTAGAATTCTTCGTCAGTCCGTGACCTCGTTTCGTGAACGATCATAAGAGGAGATCGGAGATTAAAATATCCATTCCTCCTTCCATTCCTGTAGTCCGGTACCTGGGTTGCCAAAAAGCATAGTTCCGGATTTTTGACCTGCGGTTTTACAATGATGTACCCGCCCGTTACTTCTTTGATAATAGAAATCCAGTTTCCGGAAACATTGACGGGCTTTCTGACGGCAGAAGGGTTGGGAAACGGGTCTATTCGCTTCAACATCACGACAAACGCGTGGAAATTTACCGGGTATTCATCGCAATCGAGTTGAATGTGCCAGCCGCCACGGCCCATTTTTTCTGCCAGCATGTTGCGTTCCCGCACTTCGTTTTCCATTGTGGTCAACGAGCTCTGATAGAAATCAGCTTCATACAAAGATATCTTGTGCTGTGTATCGATCGTTCGGACAAATTCACGGAACGACGATTCATCGAATTTATAGGGTCGTCCAGCCCACGACCGGCGGTTCACATCAATTGCAAGCACAATTGTATCTGCGTCAGCATATACCAATGGAAGGGAGTTTTTCAACAAATGCCAATCGTAAGAAACAAGATATCCGACTTTGATAACAGCGTCGCCCACTTTTAATAGTTTATATTAATTTGATTAAATGTCTAATTTTATCGGATCAAAAAGGTCGATTGCGTGAAATGAATTTTCGAATAGATCAAAATTACTTTAATAGACTTGGCGAAGATAATCGCAGTCGATATATTTCCGGCAGGCCATTTCCTCATATCGTTTTAGATAACGTTTTCCCTGAATCGGTGCTCGATCAGGTTATTCAGGAGTTCCCGTCAATTAATGAAATCGATTGGATTACCTTTAACAATCCCAATGAGCGAAAGCTCGCGTCCCGCGATGAATTGCAATTCGGTGAAGTCACGCGCGCATTCATTCACATCCTAAACTCGAAACCTTTTCTTGTATTTCTTGAGAAGCTCACCGGCATCGACAACCTCATTCCGGATCCGGCACTTGAAGGTGGCGGCCTCCATCAAATCATGCCTGGAGGACTTTTGAAAGTTCATGCTGATTTTAATAAGCATTCAAAAACAAAACTTGATCGGCGGCTCAACGTCCTAATCTATCTCAATAAAGATTGGAAACAGGAATATGGGGGAAATTTTGAATTGTGGAATGAATCCATGACTTGCGCTGAAGTCAAAATTCTGCCACAATTTAATCGTATGGCGATATTTTCGACTACAAGCAAATCATATCACGGCCATCCCGACCCGCTTACGAGTCCTCCGGATAGAACACGGAAATCTATAGCCATGTATTATTATACCAATGGCAGACCTGAGCAGGAAATCGTTGCCGGGATGGAGAAGCATGACACCTTGTTCAAGAACCGCCACGGAAAGGATGAAGTCGCGGATGTCGTCCAGAGAAACGAATCCATTCGACCTTTTCTGAAAAAATTCATACCTCCGATCCTGCTGGAACTCAAAAGAAAAGTGATCCGCTAATCCCGTGCACGTGGCCAGTATGAAACTGCTGGTCTTTTTTTAAGATTAATTTGGCTTCCGATTTTCTCGTCAGTGCTCACAATACACTCCAGTCCAATGCTGGAATTATATAGATTTTATACGATTACACATGAATCCGTTTTATTGAATAGGCAGACCTGATTGGGAGCGGGACATTCACACCGTGTAGCCCTTTTCGACAATCCTTCAGTATTTTTGCCCCACTTAGGAACAGTATGCAGCTTTCCATCATTGTAATCAACTACAATACCTTCGAGCTGACGAGGTCTTGCATCAGCAGTATCCTCAGGTTCACACAGGGGGTTACTTACGAAATTATTCTTGTCGACAACGCGTCGGTCGAATGTCCTCCCCAAATTTTCAAAAACCTATTCCCATCAATCTCACTCGTTGAAGAAAAAACTAATCTTGGATTTGCTGGAGGGAACAACGCAGGATTAAAGCTCGCGAAGGGGGAGGTGATACTGCTTCTCAACAGCGATACGGAAGTCGTGGATAACACAATTGCAAGGATGTACGAATACCTTGTATCACGTAAGGACGTTGGCGTCGTTAGTTCCAAATTAATTTATCCTTCCGGTAAGGTGCAGGGTTGTTGTCAAAGGTTCCCATCCATTCGTCTCGAACTGCTTGAACTCACCCGTATTCAAAAATTGTTAGGAAAAAAAAGAGCGAGTATTATGCTTGGTTTCTTCTTCGATCACGAAACTGAGGCGGAAGCAGATTGGATTTGGGGTACTTTCTTCATGGTGAAAAGAAGCGTGGTGTCAAGATTTCCTAAAGGGAAGTTCCCAGACGATTTTTTTATGTATGGAGAAGATATGCAGTGGTGTTATCAAATCAAGATGCTGGGATATAAGGTGATGTATAACCCCGCGGGCGTGATAGTCCACCACGTTTCAATGAGCTCATCCAGCAATTTGAATTTTAACAAATACAAACTCATGCGCGACCATGAGTTTATTTTCTTAAGCGTCGCATATGGAAATTTAAGAGCGCGGTTGATATTTGCCCTCCGTGCACTTAACTTTCTCACGTTGGCCGCCAAAGACAAAAAATTCGGTACTCTCGCGCAAAAATATTGGCAGCGGGCCCTAACATAGCGATTTACTTATTGCGATGGACCTCAGCATAATCATACCAACCTATAACCGGGCCTCAAAGATATGCTTCACACTTGAAGCCTTGTTACGACAAACGGAAGTTGAATTCGAAGTCATTATTGTGGTTGACGGATCGACCGACAACACAATCGAAGTGGTTCGCCAATTTGAAAACCAATTTCCACGATTTCATGTAGAAGTTACTTCCAACGGAGGGCGTGCAAAAGCAAGAAACGCGGGAGCGGGACTTGCCGTGGGCACATATCTGATATTTATTGATGATGACATACAGCTCTTCCCGGACGCGGCGTGCCTGCACCGAAAACTTATAAACGAAAATCCCAACAGCGTTATCTTCGGAGCTCTTGAATTGGCAAAAGATTCTCGTCCTTCTGATTTCCAGGAATATCGATCGGCCCTGGAATCCGATCAGGGGAGACACGTGCCAGAAGAAATAACTCTCAACCAATACGCTTTTACCTCTGCAAACATGTCCATCGCGCGAACCACCTTTGAAGGATTGGGAGGATTTGATCCTGCACTGCGCGACTCAGAGGATTTTGATTTTAGTGTGCGGGCACTCCTGAATAATATAGGTTTGAAGTATGCCCGGGAGATCATGGGGTATCACGATGATCATCTTAGTCTTTCACAGTATGTTACCCGCCGAAAGGAATACCTCAGATCAAAGTATCTGCTTCTGAAAATCCACCCTGAATATAAAAACTTACTGCCCGCGCAATTTGCGTGGATGAATAGGCGGCCTAGCGTAATGAGACAGTTACTTTTCGGAAACAGCAATTGGTGGAACAAGCGATTCAACAGCTGGATTTTTCTCGCACTGCCCCGCGCAGTCAAGAATAGACTGTACAGTGCCTACATCTACGTGCATACCGTTTTGCGTGTTCAAAAGGAAATGAAAGGTTATGCAGGCTGACATGAAGCGAATCGTAAAAACAGTTTACGCTAATCGGTTTGGTGAAGCGGTATTGGCACCATGGGCGATTGGAAGGCCCCCTGAGAGCTTTGCCGTGAAATGCCTGCCAGAAAACACCCTGTATAGACGCCCGACGCTTCGCCGGGTGGTGCGCAGCGGACTAAATTTCGAAGTTGACCTTTCGGACCTTATTGGGTGGTATATTTATTTCAGGATACTTGACCCGAGCCTTGCCTACTATTTTTCCCGTCTGAAAAAACAGGATTGCATTCTTGACATAGGGGCAAACATTGGTTATACATCGCTTCGGGCTGCTCAGATCGCATCTCAGGGATCGGTGTTCGGATTCGAGCCGTCACACTATAACTATCAACGGTCCGTTCTTAACATCGGCTTGAATAAACTGTCAAATGTGTCATTGGCACGTATTGCGATGGGAAGCACTGATGGCTTTGCTTTCATTGCTACGAAAACAGAAAATAATCTGGGCATGAACCAGATTTCCAATGCTGAAGCAGGAAACGAGCGTGTTAAGATGACGACCATTGATTCCTGGCTTCAACACGCAAATGACGCCCGACCCGACGTCATAAAAATCGACGTAGAAGGATTTGAAATGGAAGTCTTGCGTGGGGCCCGGGAAACCCTGCAGACCTGTCGACCAAAACTTTTTGTTGAGGTCAATGATATGTATTTAAAAGCTTTTGGGTCATCTGCAGCCGAGCTCATAGAATGGCTGCTCGAACACAGGTATAAGTTGATGGCAACTGATGGAACTGAGATTACGCATCACTCGATGCTCAGTGCTCATCAGGACATATGGGCTGAACCCATCTTACGTCACTAAATCTTCAATGAAAGTTCTGCTTGTGATATCGGGTGTACGCAAATCCCTTCAGTTAGAATGGACAGCTCTTTATTTGCAACGCGCCGGCGCAGATATTGCCCTTGTGCTCATGGGAGAATCGGACACCCCCTTGCAGCGGGTTCTGCAGAGCAATAACATTCCTACGAAGGTGGTTTCAGTTAAAGACAAATTTGATTTGTTGCCTGCATTTTTCAGAATCTGTTTAGAACTCCTCCGATCCAGACCGAAGGTAGTGCATACGCATCTCTTTGAGGCGAGCTTCATTGGGCTCATTGCTGGTTGGCTCATGCGCATTGATAAACGAGTCTATACGCGCCACCATTCTGCGTACCATCATCACTATCACAAGAATGCCGTGTGGAAAGACAAAATGCTCAACTGGCTTGCAACCGATATTGTTGCGCCATGCAGCCGAACGGCCGAAGTACTGACTCAATGGGAAAAAGTTTCTCCCGAAAAGGTGCACCTTATTCCACATGGTTTCGAGCTATCTTATTTTTTGCCAACACACCCTCAACGTATTGCCGAGAGCGTATCCAAGTATGCAACCAATAAAAGAAAACCCGTGGTTGGTGTCATTGCCCGTTACACCGAATGGAAAGGGATTCAATTTATCATCCCCGCGTTTTCCCGACTACTAAAGAAATATCCGGATGCATTGCTGATCCTTGCAAACACACGAGGTGATTATAGATCCCAGTTAACGCAGATGCTAAAGGGACTGCCGGATGGTTCGTATCGCGAAATCGAATTTGAAGAGGACGTCATTTCCCTTTACAGTTTATTCGACCTCTATGTCCACGTGCCCATTGACCCATACTCAGAGGCATTTGGTCAAACTTACGTCGAAGCGCTGGCTGCAAGTGTGCCATCTGTATTTACGCTTTCAGGCATCGCCTGCGATTTCATTGTCCCAGATCAGAATGCGCTGGTGGTGCCCTACGCCGACGAGTTTGAAATCTATCAGGCTATGTTTAGGATTCTTGAAGACCGCGTATTGGTTGAAAACCTTGTAAAAAATGGTTTACAAAGCGTGCGTCAATTCGATGTTGGGGAAATATCTCGTGCCCTTTACAAACTGTATGCCTGAAGGATTGGCCGTTCTTGGCTCAATCTTTATTTTTGTTCCCAAATCTGCCAAATTGATTACCCAACCACTTTTGTCGATAATTATTCCGACTTACAACCGCGAAAAGCTTATTGCTACAACGATTCAATCTCTCATGATGCAAGATTATCAAAATTTCGAGATCATCGTGGTGGATGATGGTGGGTCAGACAATACGGAGGGTGTTGTAATGGGTTTTAAAGATCGACGTATACGCTATATAAAGAAGAGTAATGGTGAAAGGGCTGCTGCAAGAAATTATGGGGCTCGCATGGCCAATGGATCATATTTCAATTTTTTCGACTCTGACGACCGTGCTTACCCAAATCATCTCGCAGCTGCCTCTGAGGCGATACATTCTCTTGGGACTCCGGAGATATTTCATTTGGGTTACGATGTGAAAGATGAGAATGGTCGTATTGAAAAAATTTGCAACTCCCATCCAGCCCACCTTAATGAAATACTTATCGATGGCAATCATCTTAGCTGCAATGGAGTCTTTATTAGGAAGGACATTGCGAATTTATTTCCTTTCAATGAGGATCGTCAGCTGTCGGCTTCGGAAGACTATGAGCTTTGGCTCAGGCTTGCTTCGCGGTTCACATTTCACGGCCTCAACGTAGTGACGTCAACTGTTTATAATCATGACAAACGAAGTGTTGTAATGACGGACGTGCCAAAACTTACAAAACGCATACATCTGCTTATCAAATATCTTATGGAGGACAAATCCTTTGTGACATACTACCACAACAAATTGCATTTATTTAGGTCTTACCTGGACGTGTTCGTTGCTCTGCATGTGGCAATCGCAGGAGGGTCTAAAATGCAATCCCTTTCCCTCTTGAGAAGTGCTTTCATGATACATCCTTCTGTTCTTTTTTCCCGGCGATTCGTCGCAGCACTGAAAAATATTTTGGTTTAACAACGCATGTCGATTGAATTCATTAACTCTGCATTCAGAGCTCGGTTCATGCAGACGGGGAAAACACTTTCTGCTTCGCATGGAGATGCCTTAAAGTTAGTGAATGATTGCCGGCGATTTGTGGATGAAGTGAACTATACCGATAATTTTGGTTTTCAATGGAACGGTTTCCGAATTACACAACTGGATAAACCAGACCGAGACGGCGACCAAAGCACGTCACGTTTCATGGCAGTGACGAAATCAAAGAAGTCAGACATGAAAAACGAAAATATATTGGGCGTCGGCTCCGCAGTAGATCGTTTTACTCATGCTGTTCTCAAGAGCACGGGAGACGCCGGGATCAAGACTTCATAGCAGTTTGAATCGCACGATGTGTGGAATAGTAGCATGTTATTCTAAAGGAACGGTTGATCAGACTACGGTGAGTAGGATGATCGAAAAACTGCGACATCGTGGGCCCGACGCCATTGGGACGTATTTTCATGAGCATGGAAAGATGGCGCTAGGGCACACCCGCTTGAGCGTTATTGATTTGAGCGACGCCGCCAATCAACCTTTCCACTCCAATGATGGCCGCTATGTAACCATTTTTAACGGAGAGATATTCAACTACCGGACGCTCAGAGAAGAACTCCAAAAGAAGCACAACATTGACTTCCGCACACACTCTGATACTGAAGTCATAACCGAAGGTTTTTCAATATGGGGTACAAACCTACCGTTACGGCTGCAGGGAATGTTTTCTATCGTCATTGTAGACAAGGTAGAGGAGAAAATGATGGTATTCAGGGATCGCGTTGGAAAGAAACCACTATACTATTATAAATCGGACACGCTGATCGCTTTTGCATCCGAAATCAAATCCTTGCTTGTTCATCCCCAAATTCAAAATAATGGCCTTCAGCACCGGGCTGTAAATCACTTTCTGCACCTCGGGTACATTCCGGCTTGCGACACGATCTATAAAAATATTTTCAAATTTCCGGCGGGATATTTTGCTGAGATTGGGGCATCCCTCGGCGACTTCCAGCCCACTGCATATTGGTCTATTGGTGAATCGATTGCCGGACCTCGTGTTACTCATCGCACAGAAGCGAAAACCAAACTCCGGGAGCTATTGCATGACGCAGTGAGCTCTCGTTTGATTACCGATGTTCCGTTGGGTTCCTTTCTCAGTGGTGGTATTGATTCTTCGCTTGTCACAGCTGTGGCTTCATCATTGACGCCCGGGCGACTCAAGACGTTCAGTATTGGATTTGAGGAAGATCGTTTCGATGAAAGCCGGTATGCGATCGCGGTGGCATCGAGCCTGGGAACAGTTCATCACAATTACATCCTTAAGGAGAAGGAAGCGATCGAAATGATGCCCGTGTACCTGCGACATTTCGATGAGCCTTTTGCGGACACATCGGCGATACCCACGATGCTTGTGTCAAGACTGGCGAGGCAGGAAGTGACGGTAGCGCTGACCGGAGACGGTGGTGATGAGCTCTTTCAAGGCTATGGAGCGTACAACTGGGCGAACCGGTTACGTAGTCCTTTTACACGCATGGTGTTTGGCATGGCAGGAAAGCTGCTGAGCATGACTGGCAATAGTCGTCTTCATCGCATCTCGGAGTTAGTAAAGCCAAACACCTTCGGCATCAGAAGTCATATCTTCTCCCAGGAACAATATTTTTTTTCCCAGCGTGAAATTCGCGACAACCTGATGGTTGACAGTTTCGGTTTTGATGCTTTCGAATATCATGACGATGAGGTTAATGACGCTGACCTGACCGCGGGTGAGAAACAAGCATTGTTTGACTTAAGATACTATCTGCCGGACGACCTTCTTGTAAAAGTTGATCGCGCGTCGATGTACTATGGATTGGAGTGCCGGTCGCCATTGCTAGACTACAGGTTGGTCGAATACGCATTCAGGCTTGCACCAATGTTGAAGAAAAATCGATCTGAAACAAAAGTGATTCTTCGCGACATCCTTCGGGATTATTTACCCGATGCATTGATCAATAGGCCAAAGCGCGGATTCAGTGTTCCGCTCTCACGCTGGATGACGGGCGGCCTTCGGGACCTCGTGGAAGCTTACACCGATTCTAACCTGATCAAAGGGGCCGGATTCGTTGACGCAGAGTTTACTGAAAAATTAAAAGATAAATATTTCGGAGGGATGGACTACCTGTACAATCGGATTTGGTTGTTGTTTGTCCTTCACAAATGGTGGAAAGAGAATTCATGAAATTGTCGAACAGGCCTGCTGTACTCTATTTGTCTCACGACGGGCTGACTGATCCGCTTGGTCAGTCGCAGATCCTCCCTTATCTAAGAGGTCTCGCCGCAAATTATTCGATCACTATAATAAGTTGCGAAAAGGCCGAACGATATCGCATTCATCGTGCCGGGATAGAGACGACTTGCCGGCAAGCTGGCATCTCATGGGAACCCCTTGCCTATCATCGCAGTCCGCCAGTGATTTCTACACTGTATGATTTGATGAGAATGCGGTCGAAGGCCTCACGATTGAATGCCCGGCAGCAGTTCAGCATTGTTCATGCGCGGAGTTACCCGGTGGCATTGATTGCGCTGAGGATGAAAAAGAAATATAATTTGAAGTTCATCTTTGATATGAGAGGCTTTTGGGCCGATGAACGTGTTGAAGGAAGTATCTGGAACCTCGGAAATCCCCTTTTCCTTTTCATCTATCGCTTCTTCAAAAGAAAGGAGGTTAGGTTCGTCAAGAACGCAGACCACATTATCTCTCTTACGGAAAGTGCAAAGCGGGAAATCATTTCGTGGCAGATTGGCAATGCACCAATCACAGTCATTCCCACGTGCGTCGACTTGAATTTATTTAATCGAGCCAACATTCAGCAGTCGGAACAAGATACTATTCGTGCAAGCCTTCACATAAGCCCGGCCGACTTTGTTGTTATCTATCTTGGGTCTACGAGCACATGGTATAGACTTGACGACGCGTTTTCGTTTTTTCAAGCCTTGCGAAAAAGATCACACGGTATCGTCTTCCTTATTGTTACCAAGGATTTCGTTCCTGATGCAATTCGTTCGACACAGGGTGTCGTTGTTACAGCGGCTGAACGGAAGGACGTACCGTTGTTGTTGAGCCTGGCGGACCTTTCGATTTGTTTCATCAAACCTTCATTTTCCAAAAAGGCGTCCTCAGCAACAAAGATGGCTGAATCCTGGGCCATGCAGGTGCCTGTGGTAACAAACAGGGGGTGGGGCGATGTGGATGCGCTGGAGAAGAATTTTCCCATTCTTATTAGCGACGGTAGCGATCACGAGAATGACGCTACGGCGAGCACGGCTTTAAATTATCGAGGGACTTCATCCCGGGTAGATATGTCTTATTTTGACCTGGCCAATGGAATAAGATCATTGGAAGTGATCTATGGGGATTTACTTAACATGCCTAACAGTGGATTCCAACCTTAATTTATATTTTCGCTCCACTTATCGGAAATGAAAAATGTACTGATTACCGGCGCCGCCGGCTTCATTGGAAGTTCCCTTGCGGAAAAGCTGCTGACCGATGACGATTACTTTGTGGTCGGGGTTGACAATTTTCTTACAGGGTCTGCTGACAAAATCCCGAATCATCCGCGGTTCAGATTCATCAAATGTGATGTGAATGATGTGCGTGACATTGCTGCCGTCATGACCAGTCGTCGATTTGATTATGTCTTTCATTACGCCGCGGTAGTGGGCGTCAGACGCACCATTGAAAATCCCATTATGGTGCTCAATGATCTTGATGGACTCAAGAATATGCTGAATTTGAGCAAAAACACTGGCGTATCCCGGTTTTTTTATTCCTCGTCATCTGAAGTTTATGGCGAGCCTGTCGTGCTGCCGCAACATGAGGAAACTACGCCTTTGAATTCCAGGTTGCCCTATGCGGTGGTAAAGAACGTAGGCGAGTGTTTCTGTCGTTCCTACCAGAAAGAGTATGGTTTGGATTACACGATTTTCCGGTTTTTCAATACGTATGGACCACGTCAAAGTACAGATTTCGTCATATCAAAATTTATTGCGTCCGCGCTCCGTAATGAGAACATTACGGTGTATGGAAACGGCCTGCAAACCAGGACTTTCTGTTACATCGATGATAATATCGATTGTACAATGCGCATATTGAAAGATGGACTGATGATCAATGACACTGTAAACATCGGCAGTCCGGCCGACAATACTATACTGGATGTTGCTGAACTTATAATCAAGCTCACGGGTTCAAAATCGTTGGTTGACTTTCTTCCACCATTGAAGGAAGGGGACATGACACGGCGCCTTCCCGATGCATCTAAAATGCTTGATATATTGGGTCGGGATCTTATTCCTTTATCAGAAGGAATCAGTCGTATACTGAAGGGTCCCATGTTGTTTCTGAGATAGCAC
This sequence comes from Cyclobacteriaceae bacterium, assembly GCA_044223825.1. Classification (GTDB taxonomy): domain Bacteria; phylum Bacteroidota; class Bacteroidia; order Cytophagales; family Cyclobacteriaceae; genus ELB16-189. The sequence goes on from JBGALO010000001.1 coordinate 340,640, forward strand.
AGGGTACCATGAAGGGTCGTTTAACGCCCAAATTGATTTAACCACATGTGGAAGACCATGAGTGTCCACAGCGTTTTCCGATGATTTCTTTTTTGACTGAAGTGCTCATGTTTTAAAGTTGACACGGTTTTCAAGTCAAAGAACCCATGTTTTGATAACGTACTTTCTGACAGGAGATCTTCACACAGCGGTCGTAACTCCTTTCGCAGCCATCGTGACAATGGAATGCCAAACCCTTTCTTGCTTCTGTTGACTATTTCGGCGGGAAGCTTATCCTTCATCAAATCTTTCAGAATGATCTTAGATTGTGATCCTCGAATCTTGTAGGAACGCGGAAGTGAATTCAAAAACTCCACGATGCGATAATCGAGAAAAGGCGCGCGGACTTCCAGCGATGCAAGCATGCTGGCGCGGTCCACTTTGACCAGAATGTCATCGAGCAAATAGGTGGAGCAATAGTTATATAAGAGTTGATTGAACGCGTCGTCTCGACTGATACCTTCCAACTCGTCCAACACGCCCAGGCCGTGTCCCACGACCCTTGGTTTGACCGACGATGAGAATAGATTATTTTTTTCCCGTGGAGTAAAGCTTCCGAGCCAAAGTGTATGAACATATTCCGGCTTGGACTCGAATCCCCTCAGGAACTGACGAATCTTGAAGTCAAGGCTCATATTTTCATGACGTACGGGAATCAAATCTGAAATCCGCATCAACATGTTAATTATGCCCTTCGGAAGGTTTGCAAAAACGGGAATAAACCTATCCGAAAAAAAAGTCGGGTATCCTGCCAATAGTTCATCGCTGCCGTCACCTCCGAGAGCTACCGTCACGTGCGCCCGTGTATAACGCGATAGTAGATGCGTTGGAAGAAGAGAAGGGTCAGCTAACGGATCGTCCATTTGATTGAACACTTCTGGAATCAGCGAAAGCATGTTGTCCGTGGTGAACATAGCAACGTGGTGATCTGTCTCCAGATGTTTCGCCACAAGATTTGCATAGTCTGACTCATCAAATGACTTGTCCTCAAACCCAACAGAGAATGTTTTTATTTTTGCAGCGCTATTGCGTTGTGCGTAGTACGCAACGGTGGAACTATCCAATCCGCCGCTCAAAAAGACCCCCAAAGGAACATCCGCCAGTAATCTGTCCTTGACCGCCTGATTAAGCTTTACGTCAAATTGGTTCCTGGCCTCCTCGAACGACAAGGAGTTGACGCCGAATTGAATAGTCCAGTATTTTTTTTTGGATAGAATCTTACCTTCTTTAAACACCAATGTTGAGCCTGGTTCAAGCTTTTTAATGTCTCGGAACAAGGTGTTCGGTGTAGGTACATATTCAAAAGTGAGGTAGCTGTTTAGGGCATCGAAATCAAACTCTCTGCTGCAGTTCGGATGTTTCAGGATCGCTTTGACCTCCGACCCAAAAATCAGCGTGTTTCCGATTAGAGAATAGTACAATGGTTTTTTCCCCATTCGATCCCGCGCCAGCAGCAATTGTTTTTTTGAAAAATCGTACAGAGCGAAGGCAAACATTCCATTCACATTCTGGAACATTCTCTCACCGCGACATTGATATAATGCTATCAGTACTTCGGTGTCGGAATTTGTGCGGAATTTATACTGATGTTCTTTCTCCAACTCTTTGCGGAGCTCCAGGAAATTGTAAATCTCTCCGTTGAAGACGATCGCGATTGACCGATCTTGATTAAACATCGGTTGATTTGCTTCCGGACTCAGGTCAATTATGGCGAGGCGTGCGTGAGCAAGTCCCACCTCGTCAGAACAGAAACCGGCATTGAGATCGGGCCCCCGGTAGCCTATGCACGAAATCATGTTCTGCAATGTCTTCTCGTCTCCCAACCCGATGTAGCCCGCAATTCCGCACATATCTATTTGTCTCTTGAAGCCAGGCAGATAACAGACGTTCCATACCATGCCTCGGGAAGCAGCGCGTTATCGAGCATGAGTATCCAACCGAATAGTCGGTGAACAATTTTGCTGGCACCTTTTGGTGCACGAATCTTCACGTTTCTGCGTGACGTGAAAAGGAATAAAACTCTTGAAACCAAATAGAGGATATGAAAAAAATATCCCGTCTTTTTGACCGCGAAGCCTGCGTTTTCAGCGAGTTGCCGCGCGGATGACAAATCATAGCGCTGGAAATGCCGGTAGAATTCGTCGTAGTTCGACCAGAGTTCCTGGCGGGCGGGCACAGTAATCAAAAGGTTTCGAACGTTCGGGTAGAAGTGGAGTAACTCATCGAGAAATGCTTTTGGATTGCGAATGTGTTCGAGTACGTCGAGAAACATTAATGTGCGCACTTCAGATCTTAGTTTTTTATCGAGCGTTGTTGCGTCTGTGTTAAAAAAAACAAAAGGTACAGCATCGTGAACGGGCGCAATGTCCGCAACCTCTGCACCCCAACAAGGGAGGTGGTATTTCCTGAGAAAAGACACGACAATTCCTTTACCGCACCCGACCTCCAGAATCGCTTGATCGGCCAGACCCGCGTTAACGAGTACGTTGCGGATAATGGAATTTCGTGCAATCGACCAGTAGTGGTGCTCAATGCCATCTGGATATGCGTATTCAAATTCCTGCGCATTGAAGGTCGACTCCTGGGTAGTATCCACGAACTATTTTTTGACTCTGAACTTAAATTCTATTTCTTCAAATCCACCAACGAGATAGCACCATACGCGTGAGCAGAGGAGTGGTGAAAGATTTGCCCAAAAATTGAACCATGCGCCGCCCAAACGGGCCAGGTAATACAGTGGTGGTGACAGAACGCTTTTTTTAAGATACGGCTGTGCAAACCAGGTAAGCTTCACGCTGTCACATTCAAATTCAATGTGTTGGTATCCACCTTTGAAGTCTTTCTTAAAATAATACGGGAACGTAACGTCGAATCCTGATTTATGCTCTGGGTGTGAAAAACCCCGGCTGAAATGGGGAACACGGATGATAACCGGCGCACCCGGTTTGCACATCCGGTGAATTTCCTTCATTACATGGAATGGCCGATCGAGATGTTCGAGGCAGTGATCGGCCTCCACAAGGTCAAAATGATTGTCCTCAAAAGGATAGGGAAACTTATTTAAGTCGTGCGTAACATCCGCATGAGTGCCCGAGTAAAAATCTACGTTGACATAGCCCGGTTTTAGAAAATCACCACTACCGAGATTCAGTTTCCTCATAAGTTAATCGTCTCTTTAATAGAAAAGGGGGATTTTTTCTGGGATTCGTAGTAGGTGCGCATCTGAATATCAGCACTGATACCCATTAGTATCATTTGTACTCCTACGATGAAAAATACCGCACTCATGGTTGGCAACGGCGTCTGTATGATGGTTGCGTAACCGGTAAATTTAAGATAAAGTGAAAATGTTGCGCACAAGCCCGAGGCGATGAACGAAAGCAATCCCGCCCCACCAAAAAAATGCATTGGCCGGGAAATATATTTATCGAGGAACTTAATCATCACCAGGTCCAGAACCACTTTGTACGTTCTGAACAGACCGTAATTGCTCTTGCCGTGGATCCGTTTGGTGTATCGCACCTGAAGTTCTCCCACCTTACCGCCCTGCCACGCACAGTAAACAGGAATGAACCGATGCATTTGACCGTAGAGATTAACGTCTTTCAAGATTTCGCGACGATACGCCTTCAGGGTGCAACCATAATCGTTTAATTCTACGCCGGAAATGGAACTAATCAATTTGTTCGCAAGAACCGAAGGCAGTTTCCGTGTAAAGAATGCGTTAGCCCAACGGTCTTTTCTCCAGCCACTGACCACATCGTATCCGCTCTCTATCTTCTCGAGCAGGCGCTGGATATCGTTCGGATCATTTTCAAGATCACTATCGATCAAAACGAGAATATCACCTTTTGCATACTGAATGCCAGCGTTGATCGCCGCGGTTTGTCCAAAGTTACGTTTGAAACCAATGGCTTTGACCCGGGTATCTTTTGCACAGATTTTTCTGATCTCTTCAAATGAATTGTCCTGAGAACCGTCGTTGATTACCACAATTTCGAAATCCAATCCCTCCAAAGCGTCAAACAGTTTCTGGAAAAGTATCGGAATATTCAACGACTCATTGTAAACGGGAGTAATGATCGACACCTTCATGACACGCCTTTGGTTTTATGGACATACTTTCCAACCATGAAGACAACATAACATGCAGACACCGTCATAAATGGATAGGCAGGAACAAAATATCTGAACTCAATTTGTCTGAGGACGAAAGTAAAAAGAATAATCGAATATAGTGTGATTGTTGCGACCCACAACGGCAGCGCATCACCTCTCAGCTTGAACATGATTAGTCCCAGCCCGACCAAACCAAGTGCAACCGTAAGCAGGTAGTAAACAGAATATAAAATCTTTACTGATAATTCTACCGGGGACAACATTTCACGTGGTTTGTTGAAAAGATTATAGGTCCCGGAATGAAACAGAAATTTCTTCATCAGTGTCAATGGCGCGCGAACATAATAAAGAAGAGGTTTCTCAACGCGCACAGACTTCGAATAGAGTGATAGTCGTTGCCTGATGTATTGCGATTCGCGAACTGCAGTTTCGGCATCAATACGGTCTTGAAAAATATCGAATGCATATTGCCGTATTCTCAACAGACTGTCAACGTTGTACTTTGACGTATAGATATATTCAGGCAGCATGGTGTCGGGGAGCTTGTCACCTTTCTCGATGCCAAGTCCGAACCAACGGATTTCTGCGTCAGGGTTCCACCAGGTTCTATCGCCGCCCCACGAGCCAACGAATTCAATCATTGGAGGTATGATGGTTGATTCGAGTTCTGGATAATAGAATGACGTGAGAGGGATAAATTTCTTGTGGGTTTGGTAATTCCGCACTGTCCACACAGAATCAAAAACGATTAGTGGCAATAGCAGAAGAATCGCGTATGTGGTCGCAAGAATAACTGAACTACCTCGCCTGCGCTCCTGGTAGATCAGAATTAAAACGAGGATAATCGGCAGCGGTGCGTATACCGGACGAAGAAAAACCATCCAGGCCATCCAAAGTCCGGTAAACAAAAGATACTTTTTGGACGATGACTGAAGGTAAACCGAAAAATAATACGAGCCGATAATGAGTGATGAAGTAGAAAGGCTTTCTGTAAGAATGAGGTGATCGAAAAGATTGGCGTAGGTGCTGAAGGTGTAGCTGTAAAAAACGAGATAAAACATGGGTACACTCCTGAAACCTGCACTTGCCGTCTTCGCAAGGCAATAACATGCGTACGACGCGAGTGCCACCTGAAGCAGGATCAGTATGTTGCACGCAATAACTTTTGGAAACGCGAGGAGCAACGGAAAATAAATCATTGCAAGTCCCGGCATCCTGTAGTCAGGATCGTAGCTTCCGTATGCAATCAGGTTTTCTACCGGAAGGAGATAGCTTTGCGAATCACCAGCAAAGGATCCGAACAGACCAGGAAGCGCATGGTAAGAAGTTGATGTTTTGAGTATGAACAGACTCCACTTGGCGACGAACGCTATGCTGATCCAAAACAACCAGTCATCAGGATCTCTTAAAAAGTATTTTTTCAGGAAACGACTCCCGATCATGTTGCTGCTAATCCCTGGCATCGGAGATTTTCAGGTTACTAACTAACTTGCAGAAGAATTGATACAATGATGTTTTGGAGAGAACCATTCCGTATTCTCAAAGTTAACCTATTTATTGCGACTATACTCGTCCCCCTGGGCAGTCTGCCTGCGTTCGCGCAATGCCCTGTCGTCGATTTTCAGGTTCCATCGAACACGTGCCTTCAACAAAATCTCCTACTGAGCAACTTGACATCTGGAGCCTCTTCTTATGCGTGGGATTTTTGTCCCGGCGACCTTGAACTCACTGCTTCAGCGACTGTATTGACGCCATCGGCTGGGAGCGCCTTTACCGTTACATTGATTGATAATGGTGGAAGTTATTTTGGATTCTATACAAGCCGCGCAACAGGCCACCTGTATCGGCTCGATTTCGGATCGGATGTAAAATCACAACCGGTCATTTCAGATCTGGGTGACCTTGGGGTCACGGGTGCCGTATGGTTGTCAATAGGAATTGTCAAAGAAGGGAACAAGTTCTTTGGATTCATCATCGATTTCAATAAGAAATTGTACCGTATCAGTTTCGGTACTGATCTTATCTCTCAGCCGGGTGCTGCGCAACTCATCTATGCCAACGGACTTCTCGCTAGTCCGATCGACATGGTCGTGATGGAAGACCAAAACTCGCGATGTTTATTCATTGCCAATTTGGCGAATACAAATATTGTGAGGATCAAATTTCCCACCTCCTTTAATGATGCCCCTGGTCTACTCGTTGCAGATGCGATTAATCTAACCGCCGGAAACCCGTCTGGAATCTCGTTCATAAAGGATTGTGCTACGTGGTATGCTGTAGTCTCAATGACCAACATAGGCGCGATCACCAAAATAAAATTTACTACGGGTTTGGATGACCCTTCGCCAGTCATAACACCGATCGGCAGTGTGGGTTTGCTCAGTGCTCCCGCCTGTTTATCTCTGGTGCGGGACAATGGAAAATTTTACGCCTTTGTTCAATCTCAAGCTGCGCAGTCTGATCTCACACGCATCGACTTCGGGACGACAATGGCCAACGCATCTCCTGCAGCCGTGGGACTTGGGAACTACGGATTGCTAACAAATGCGTATGGGTTTTCGATGATAAAAGCAAAGACTGACTGGATTGCGTTGTCGAGCGAGAACACTGGTAATAGGATATTTAAGGTTGAATTTCCCAATCGTTGTTTTTCCGACATTCGTTCGTCGACGGCGACAAATCCTGCCATCACCACAAATGTTGCGGGTACTTACTCTGTGTCTTTGACTGCGACCAGCGCAAGTGGAGAGATTAATGAAACTGCCCATCCGATAACCGTGTCGGGAAACATATCACCCGATATCAGTTTCATGTCTCAAAATATTTGCGTTAACAGCCCGGTAGATTTTATTGCTCAAAACACCTCGGGCGACATTCTATCTTACGTTTGGGATTTTGGAGACGGGCAAACTGATCTCTCTCCATCAACATCCCACGTTTACGTAACTACTGGGCTGTTCAAGCCCCACCTCGATGTGACGGCGACCAACGGATGTATGAATGCGGCGACGCAAAACCTGAATATTTACAATATGCCGCTGGCTAACTTCGCCTTACCTTCCACAAATCCGGTTTGCACGAATCAAACCTACCTGTTGACGAACAACACTGTTTTTGATAATGGGTCCGACCCGAAGTGGGAATGGCAAATCAATAGCGTTGTCCAATCCACGGCCCAGGACTTCGCAACCACGTTTACAACCCCGGTGGCCCAATCAATCAAGCTAAAAGCATCCATCCCGGGGTGTGAAAATGAAATAACTAAATCAATTCCGACTGTGTTCATTGGACCGTCTGTTGATTTTAGTTTCCTGGGAAAATGCGTTGGTGCGTCCACAACCTTTAGCAATACAACTTCGGGCGTGGTTGATGCCGGCTACTTGTGGGACTTCGGAGATGGCGCGGTAGTGACGGTGCAAAATCCGGCTCACACCTACGCAACGGCAACTTCCTACGTTGTAACGCTGACAGCAAGTAACACCGCTGGCTGCAATAATAGTAAGTCCAGAACGGTGCAGATTTTTACCGTACCTAAGCCCGACTTCGCAATTAGCCCACCGCCATTTTCATGCAACAATACTTCAGCTCCCTTTCAAAACCTTACTACTGCCTTGACGGATAGCAACATCACTGGCTGGTTCTGGCAATTCAACGACGCGTCCGGAGGCACTAGCAACCAACAGAATCCAACATACATTTTTTCGTCCCCGGGAACGTACTCAGTGACACTTACCGCTACCTCCGACGCAGGTTGTGTGGCTGCCTTTACCAAGCCAACGACGATTTCACCTTCTCCAAATGCCGATTTTTCTTATAGCCCGTCATGTCTAAACCTTGCCACAAAATTCACAGACCTTTCCAGCGGCTCAATTCAGTCAAGAAACTGGCAAATAGGTCCGGCGACGTTCACGACCCAGAATCCTTCGTACACGTTTACTTCGACCGGAAATTTTCAAGCGACACTCACCGTGAATAGCTCGAATGGGTGCAGCAGCGTGAAGACGAAAAACCTGACGGTGCCGGTACCTCCAACACTTAACTTCACCACAGCAAACCTTTGTGCGAAGAAAGATGCCATTTTCACCGACGTCACGTCGTCACCTCAGGACGTGGTCACCGGGTGGAACTGGAACTTCGATGGAAACTCGGCGACAGGTAATCCGGCTACATTCAATTTTGCCGGCGCAGGCACCTACAACACGAAGCTTACAACGACGCATGCATCGGGTTGTAGATATACACTTTCAAAAAACGTTTCAATCAATGCGTCTCCAATCGCGAGCTTCATTGCCTCTCCCGACAGGGGAGAGCCACCGCTTACAGTCCAGTTCACAAATACATCGCAACAGTCAACATCCTATGTTTGGAAATTTTATGACAAAGCTGTTTCGACAAGCACACGGGTATCACCCGTGTATACATTCGCTGCGCTCGGCAATTATTCAGCCGAATTAACCGCCACCAATGCCGCGGGTTGCTCAGATGTCATAACCGCACCGATAACGGTGCTCGTACCATCCATCGATCTTGTGCTGTCGAGATTTTCTCTTGTTATCGATCCCGTGACCGCCAAATTCAGAGCAGTAGTGACCATTCAGAATAATGGGAATGTTCCGGTGGGTTTTGCAGATGTCTCGCTTATTCTTTCTGATAAAGCGACAGTAAACGAAACTGTGGCAATCGACCTGAACCCGGGGGCTGTAGTGACCAAAACACTTTCTTTTACAGTAGCGCCGGACGCGAATGTATTTCTGTGCGCCGAGATTATTTCTGAGAAAGATGTGCAGCCTGGCAATAATAAGCAGTGTATAAAATTTGATTCCGGTGATTACTTCTTTGATCCCTACCCGAACCCGACCGCTGGCCAGGCACAAGTTGATTGGATCGCAGGTGCTGCCGGAATATCTCGAATTATTATCCATGACAATATGGGCAGGAAGGTGTTCGATTGGCAGACTGTCGTCGCTGTGGGCCTGAACAGGGCATCTCTTGACCTTTCGTTATTTCAGACCGGTCTTTATTATGTCACAATTGAAACAGGCAGGGCAAAAAAAACAACTCGCCTGCTTATTCAGTAAATTATTTTCTTTCCCTTGTTCCTTCCTGCTTCTTGCTAACTTTATCCGAATTTAGGCCAGATACATCCATGGCGACGTCCTTGATATGAAAATCAAACTTGATTCGATCGACAGAAAAATACTGGGATTGCTGCAGACAAATTCCAACATCACGAATGCGCAGCTCGCCCAGGAGGTCGGCCTTTCTCCGGCCCCCACGCTCGAACGGGTGAAGAAACTTGAGACCGCCGGCGTGATCAAGAGTTATCACGCTGTGATTGACACGGCAAGCGTTGGGCTCGGCGTAAGTACCTTCGTAATGGCTTCCCTGAAAGGCCATGACAAAGAGAATATTGCAAAATTCATGAAAGCCATCTCGGGAATCGAGGAAATCGTGGAATGCCATCACGTTACCGGGCAGGCTGATTTTATTCTCAGAATTGTTTGTACGGACATTCCTTCATACCAGCAATTGATGCTGGACAAAGTGACAAACATCGAGGTTGTCGATAGCCTTCAATCGATGGTCATCCTTTCGACTTTCAAGGATTCAAAGATCGTTCCCATACCGGAGCCATGAACGCTGAACGTAAACCTGTACTGCACGATGAACAAGTGCACCAGAAGATCCGCAGAATGGCGTATGAGATCTATGAGAATAATTTTGCCGAAAAAATAGTTGTCCTTGCCGGGATTGACGGTCAGGGTTATGTGCTGGCACAATTGCTGCAAAAGCAGCTCGAAGCCATTTCCCCCCTCGAGGTGGTGCTCGCAAAAATTTTGATTGACAAAGCGGAACCGGAGAAAACCGAAGCGCTCCTGGATATTAAAGTTGACCAATTGAAGAAGCGATCCGTTGTCCTCGTCGATGATGTGTTGAATACAGGACGTACACTAGCCTACTCAACGAAGCCATTACTTTCTGCCGCCGTAAAAAAAATAGAGGTGGCAGTTCTCGTGAATCGTAGCCATGCGATGTTCCCGGTGCAACCCAGCTATACCGGGTATGAATTATCGACGACACTGACTGAACACGTGGAAGTCGTATTGGGCAAGAAGTCAGCGGTATACCTCCACTAGTCAAATCCAAATCATGTCTGTTAATAAAAAGCAGGAGATCCGGCGCATCACGACGCACCAGCTTCAGGAAATGAAGAATCGTGGTGAAAAGATCGCGATGCTGACGGCATATGATTACAGCATGGCGAAAATAATTGATCGCGCAGGTATCGACGTAATACTGGTCGGCGACTCCGCTTCGAATGTAATGGCCGGTAACGAGACAACGCTGCCAATTACGCTGGATCAAATGATTTACCATGCGACATCGGTGGTAAAAGCTGTGAAGCGCGCATTGGTGGTCGTCGATATTCCGTTTGGTCATTATCAGGGAAGTTCCGGCGAAGGGCTACGCTCAGCCATACGCATCATGAAAGAGTCAGGGGCACACGCGGTGAAAATGGAAGGCGGCAGTGAGATCAAAGATAGCGTGCTTCGTATTTTGAGTGCGGGCGTGCCAGTCATGGGGCATCTTGGCCTTACACCGCAGTCGATTTATAAATTTGGAACATATACTGTTCGGGCAAAAGAAAAAACAGAGGCCGACAAGCTTCTCGCTGACGCGAAATTGCTGGAGGAGTGTGGCTGTTTCAGTATCGTCCTTGAAAAAATTCCTGCGGAACTGGCAGCAACAGTGGCTGCCTCTGTTCATATTCCTGTCATCGGCATTGGTGCCGGTGCAGATGTTGATGGTCAGGTGTTGGTGATGCAGGATATGCTTGGAATCTCACAGGAATTTAAGCCGCGGTTCTTAAGACGTTACGCTGACTTAAATTCCATTATCACCAGTGCGGTGAATAAGTACGTTGAAGACGTCAAGGCCAGGGATTTTCCGAACGCCGAAGAGAAGTACTAGTCTTTAGTTCAAGGTTCAGAGTTCAGAGTTAGTTGCGGTGTACTAGCGAAGGCCAAGGCTATGGCCAATGTTTTCCTACTTGCACACCTTCAACTTTGATTTATCCTCTTTCTCACCAAACCAAACAACTCCATACTTTCCGTAGATACCAACGCCAATAGCGCCCCATTCAAGCTTGCTCCAGGTTCCGGCGTTGATCAGCAACGGATTGTGGCCTGAACTTTTCTTCCATCCTTCAATGGCTTCTTTTGCCGAGGCAGCGCCGGATTGGATATATGCAATTTCAAATCCATCCCCTTCGTAGCCGGCGATTTCCTTTGGTTTGCTCCACATGCACGCGGCTTGCGCAATCTTGTTGTTGTCGTCCAGCTCGAATTCGAAATTGTCTTCCAAATCCCGGACATGGGCCTGCGCCACCATCGTAAGTTTCGCTGAAAACGGTATTGGCTTCAGTTTCTTGCTTTTCCTGTAATCCATAATGAGGTCGTATAACAGCTTTTCCTGAGCCGACACGCAAACCTCATTATTCTGCGAGAATCCCTCGAAAAACATGCAAATCAATGCAACGCTTAAGAAGATAGCTTTCATATATCGTGTGACGTATTGACATAACGGACGCCTGTAAAAAATCTTTAGCCAATGGCCTTATTTTTCTATCTTGGCCCCCACTTTTAATCACACGCAACATACCTAACTCAACACGTATAACCATGAGTGACCAAAAAATCAGTATTAGCAACGGGAAATTGAATGTCCCGGATTCTCCAACGATACCCTTCATTGTCGGTGACGGTACCGGTGTCGACATCTGGCCCGCATCAAAGATCGTCTTTGATGCCGCTGTTGAGAAAGTCTATAAAGGCAAAAAGAAAGTTCAGTGGAAGGAAGTACTTGCTGGCGAAAAAGCATTCAATGAGACAGGCAGCTGGATGCCCGATGAAACACTGACGGCATTCAAAGAATATCTCGTTGGCATAAAAGGACCTTTGACCACTCCGGTAGGCGGCGGTATTCGCTCACTGAATGTTGCGTTGCGTCAGGACCTGGACTTGTATGCTTGCGTTCGTCCTGTTCGTTGGTTCAAAGGCGTTCCTTCGCCTGTTAAAGAGCCGCATAAAACGGACATGGTTATCTTCAGAGAAAACACAGAAGACATCTATGCGGGAATCGAATTCCAGGAAGGTTCCGACGAAAACAAAAAATTCCTGGCAGCCTTCAAAGATGCATTTCCAAAACAATACAAGAAGATTCGCTTCCCTGAAACTTCAGGCATCGGCATCAAGCCTGTTTCAAAGGAAGGAACAGAAAGACTGGTAAGAGCTGCCTTTGACTTTGCGATAGCACATAAGAAACCCAACGTGACACTCGTTCACAAGGGCAACATCATGAAGTTCACAGAAGGTGGTTTCCGCGACTGGGGATATGCCCTTGCAAAAAAAGAATATGGTGCCACTGATCTTGATGGTGGTCCATGGCAGGTAATCAATAAGGATGGACACAAGATTGTTGTTAAGGATTCCATTGCAGACGCTTTCCTTCAGCAGATTCTTCTTCGTCCGGATGAATATTCGGTCGTTGCAACATTGAACCTTAATGGCGACTATGTATCTGATGCACTCGCCGCTATCGTGGGAGGTATTGGCATTGCACCCGGTGGTAACATTAATTATAAAACCGGTTACGCGATCTTTGAAGCAACGCATGGAACTGCTCCGAAATATGCAGGTCAGGATAAAGTCAATCCGGGATCTGTAATCTTATCAGGTGCAATGATGTTTGAATACATGGGCTGGCAACCAGTTGCTGACTTGATCTACAAGGGTCTCGAAGCGACGATCGCAGCTAAGAAAGTAACGTATGACTTCCACCGCCTCATGGAAGGAGCAACGCTGTTAAAATGCTCCGAGTTTGCGAAGGAAATGGTGAAGAACATGTAAGCGCATTGGTCGTGTTCTTTGTAGCCCGGACCTGAAGCTCCGGGCTACAAATCCGACGAAGGCAACCGGTCTTTAACCCGAAAGAAGGTCAGGGGATTTCATTCTCTGACCTTCTTGTTTTTCAGGAACTCCTACAAAATGTGACATCGTTGATAACGGTTTTCCAGATGAAATAGACTGAGACACATAAACGCATCATCAGCGCCACTACTTTTCTGCATGGCAAAAAAGCCTTGATGCGCTTATGAAGAAATGGCTTGTAATATTTTTATTGTGTGCCCGCACGGCTCAATCGCAAACTCGACTTGCGGTCTGGACCTTCGATGGTCTGACGCCAGCACCCGGTACACCGACAATGATCTCACCGGTTGCTAATGGCGACGATCAGGCTCTCACTGCGGAACTCTTCGCTGACGGAAGTAACGGCTCCACTTCCTGGAAAACTACTTCAGCAGGGAATGAACTTACGTCGCAGGCAGGAACAATTTTAAACGATCCAAGAACGCCTGCAAATGCCGGAAATGCGCTAACCATCGCCAACAGCTCAGCGAATGGAAAATCGATCGTACTGAAATTTTCAATGACGGGTTTGCGCGACCCAATGATAACATATGCCGTACGTTCAACTGCGACTGGATTTAGCACACATACGTGGTCGTGGAGCACAGATGGTATTGCATTTTCCGCTGCTGAGTCATATTCGACTAATAAGACGAGCGTATTTTATGTCCAGACGCTTGACCTTTCAGCGATCAACGAACTGGATGGAACCCCGACAGTTTATTTGAAATTGACATTGGCGGGCGCTACTGCCTCCAGCGGCAACAACCGCATTGACAATATCAACATCTCCGCCACAGTACCAACACCGCCGGTATTCGTTGCCGGTTTCCCAAAGTTAAACTCCGTGACTGCCGTCGGTTGTAGTGGTGCCGTCATGCTTACCGCCGTCGGCAAAATCCACTTCGTCGTGTTGAATAATTTGGCGGTGGCCCCATCATCGACACAAATCAAAGCGCATCTCGATGGTAGTGGAAATATTGCTGATAAGTCTGGTAGTTTCGAGTACACCGCTGCGAATTCCGAATATCGATTTGAAATTCACGAATTAACGCCTGAAACCCATTACGCAATTTTCATAGTTGCGGAAAACGCCGACGGACTTCAATTCCTTCCGGTTGCCCTTGAAATTATAACACCACCGGAGGGTGATCATGAACCACCAGCTTTCAAGGAATTGTTTGTCGACGCACCGCTCAATAATGCGCTTGTAGTGAAAGTCAGATTGAATGAGCCGGGCAATGTGTACAGTGTTGCGGTTGATTCGGGCACTCCGACTCCGACGGTGCGCCAGGTCATAGGGGGATTGGATTCAGAGGGTGTCCCCGTTACGAAAGCGGCGACTACTGTCTGGCGGTCCGATATAAAGTACATGATTGCTTTCGGTGCATTGCCTGCATTCAAAAGCTATGATCTTTATGTCGTCGCGGTCGATACCGCGGGGAATGCACAGCCGGCTGTAACCAAGGTCTCAGCTACAACCCTTCCGAGCAATGCGGTGAATTCTCCCACATTCAAAGTGGCGACCTATAACCTGGAATTTTTTGCGTCAAACATAATTAATACCCAGGGTGTCGAATTTGGACCTGCGGACGACACATTGCAGACGCTGAATGTCGCCGCGCTGTTGGATGTGATGGGCGCAGATGTGGTTGCGCTTGAAGAAGTTTCCAATGAGGAGGTTTTGAATGAGATCGTAGCTCGCATGCCGAGCCATAAAATGGTCCTTTCGGATAGGTGGTCCCATTCTTGGCAGGCTGCCGACCCGCAGTTCCCGCCTCAGAAGATTGGATTCTTATATGACACCAGAGTAGCAACGCTGGTGGAATACGAGGTTTTGTTTCTGGATTTGTATGATAGCATCCAGGCCGGCAAGATTTCACTTGCTGATTATCCAGCCGGTGACGCTACTGCATTTTGGTCCTCCGGGCGATTGCCATTTGCTGCAAGCTTTGAGGTAAAAATTAATGACGTTTCACAACGCATCCGCCTTATTGTGATCCATTCCAAGTCTGGCTCTGCACCGCTTGACTACAGTCGTCGGGCATATGATGTCCAATATTTATTCGATTACCTTTCAACACACTTTGTTGACGAAAAAATTATTCTTCTCGGCGATTTTAATGATGATGTCGACCGTTCCGTCACCTCCGCTTCGTCTCCTTATCAGCCTTTTGTCGATGACGATGCCGACTATGACATCTTGACTTATGATTTAAGTCTTTCTGGATCGTCCACATTTCCCGCCACGAACAGTTTCATAGATCATGTTATCATTTCATCCGAATTAAGTGGGGCATATGTTGCAAACTCTGTCGCAATAGTACACGCGGATGAGTTTGTTGACAATTATCTCGAAACCACTTCTGATCATTTGCCCGTGCTGGCCGAGTTCGTGATCAAGCGTGATCAATCTATTGTATTTACCCCGCTGATGCAGAAAACCTTTGGCGAGCCATCTTTTCTATTGACGGCGCACTCCACCTCATCAATGCCCATTGTCTATACAAGCAACAATCCCGAGGTCGCTTTAATCGAAGATGACAAGCTCACCATTGTGAAGCCTGGCATGGCCGATATTATCGCCAGTCAATCCGGCAATCTCTTTTACTACCCGGCAAAAGACATTTCCCAAAGACTTGTCGTGGGGCGGGCATCACAAACCATATCCTTTCAGCCTGTCCATGACCTTACAGTGGGAGATGGGCCCTTCAACCTTGTGGCATCCTCCAGCTCCGCTTTGCCTGTGCAGTTCTCCACTATTTCTTCAAACCTTAAGCTTGTTGGAAATCAGATCGTTGCTCAACGGGCCGGACAGGCCGAAGTGGTTGTTACGCAATCAGGAAACGAATATTTCTTACCGGCATCGGCTAACATTGGGTTTTGTATCGCGCCAGTGACGCCTGCAATTACCGCAGACTTATCGGTTACAACATTGTCATCGAATGCTACTTCGGGAAACCAGTGGTTTTTTAACGACGAACCAATCTCCGGCGAAACAGGACCTGTACTCAAGGCTGTGCGTTCGGGCAAATACAAAGTCCAGGTTAAGGTTGATAATTGTGCAAGTGTTTTTTCAAATGAGATTGCCGCTGTCGTTACTGGCGATATTTCCCAGCATGATATCGATTTTCGATATTGGCCATCTCCGGCAGCCCGGTATCTTGAAATTAACGGAGTCCCTGAGTTCTCACTGATTTCAGTGTATGATCTCCTTGGAAAGGAATGCGACGTGGCGTTTGAAAAAAGTGAGTCTGGTCTCCGGGTGTTCGTTGCAGAATTAGCCACTGGAACTTACTTTCTTCGCATTAACCTGGGTGGACAAATCAAAGCGGTGCGATTCATCAAACAGTAGTGTCAGGCGGCACCGCCTTTGGGCGACGATGCCCGGACAAGTTCAAGCAGCTTGTCTTTCTTGCGCAAAGAGACTTCTGCCTCCAGGTCATTTAATAACACAACGTGAGGACGTTCACGTTGCCAAAATTTTCTAATGTGCTGAATGTTTATCAAAAACGACTTGTGACATCTGAAAAAGTCTTTGTCGTCAATCATATCTTCCAACGACCCAAGATTCTTCGAACAAACAATTTTCTCTCCCGTCTTGCAGAAGATGGTGCTATAGTTTGCTTCTGCGCGGCACATTACGATATCTGCCAGATTGATAAACTCATAACCACCCGATACTGGGATAGATACTTTATTCCTCTTGGGATGCCTTATGTTTTC
This sequence comes from Cyclobacteriaceae bacterium, assembly GCA_044223825.1. Classification (GTDB taxonomy): domain Bacteria; phylum Bacteroidota; class Bacteroidia; order Cytophagales; family Cyclobacteriaceae; genus ELB16-189. The sequence continues at coordinate 357,493 of JBGALO010000001.1, forward strand.
CAGTAGCAATTGAAGTTGACTGCTGTAAGTCAAATGCTCTTTTTGAGAAAACTTGTTGAAGGCGAGTTTCAATTCATCAAGATCAACAGGTTTCAGTAGATAATCGAGGCACGCGTGTTTGATGGCACGAAGCGCATAAGAGGAATAAGCCGTTATGAAAATTATTTCAAAGCCGGGGCTTGGGAACCTCTCCAATAAATCGAAGCCGGATTCGCCGTCGAGTTCTACGTCCAACAGTACAATCTGAGGACGGTTTTTACGTATTTGCTCACTTGCGGCGCCAACACTGGAGCAAATAGCGTTGACACGAACGTTTGAGAGAGTGCTGATCAAAGCATTTAAGGCTGCCGCAGAACTTGCCTCGTTTTCAACAATAAGGACGTCAATCATGTTTCTCAAACAAGGCTGTTCAATGAGGTAGTGGAAAAGAATATTGACACGCGTGTTCCCGCTGGAAAATTGTTTTCGTCGAATTTGTCGTCAATCTGAATTCGGTATTTTTTCTTCATTTTTTCCTGTTCCCCAATCAACTGGAGGCGCGTTTCGTTGATATCGGTTGACATTGAGTTATGTGCAAAATTGCGGAGCATGGATGCCTTTGATCTTCCTATTCCATTGTCATCAACAATGCAAATGAGATTGCCTTCGGAATCAGACTCAAAACGCACGTGTAATTTGCCCATTCCTGCTTTGGTTGCGAAACCGTGTTTGATGGCGTTCTCGATGACAGGTTGTATGAGCATTGGGGGGATGGACTCAAAATCCGTATCGATTGATTCCTCTACTTCGATCGAATAAATGAATCGATTGTTATGACGAAGTGTTTCAAGTTCTAAATACCGTCGCAGAAAAATAATTTCGTCTTTCAGTTTGATGTTATCCTTGCGTGAGTTCTCAAGTGTAAGACGAGACAGCTGTGCAAAATCGTTTAAATAGCCAATGGCCTTTTCCTTATCCTCTTGCAGGATGAGTCCCTGGATAGAGCTTAATGCATTATAAATAAAATGCGGATTCATCTGACTCTGTAACGCCTGCAGTTGGACATGCTTCAATTGAGTCTCCAGCGTTTGCGTTATCGCTTTGTCAAGAATTGATTTTTGATGGAGCTGTCCGAGTATTTTTTGACGTTGTTTGAGATAGACAAGCAGCCCGGCGAGAATCGAAATGAAAATCAGGATAATCCCCCAGAATATGGTCTTTTCCTGACTTGCTTTTCTTTGAATAGCGAGCTTGTCGGCGCTCAGTGTACGAATCTGTTCTTCTTTCAGTTTATTTTCGTACTTGGTTTCTATTTCCATAATGGAACGCGCCGTTTCTGCGGTGTACTTCTGGTCGCGCGCTTCTCTCGCGGTTCGCATGCTCATCAATGCATTTTTGTAGTCGCCCATGCCTTCATAAATTCTGGCGCGACGATCATAAAACTCATCGATGTTGCCTTTGTAACCTACTTGCTGATACAGATCGATTGAGTGGTTTATGTACGATAGTGCGGAATCATCCATTTTTTTGGTTGCAAAAAGGTCAGAAATCTCTGCGTAGGGCAGGGCTGCGCCGAGCAAAAAGTCTTCCCGTTCATAGATTTGAATGGCTGTTTTGTTGAGGCGGTAAGCTTTGTTGTTAAAGCCAAGCTGTCGCTCCATCATCGCCTGAATAGTCAGGCAATACGCGAATTGAGGATGATTTTTGACCCGGCGATTGTACGATGCCGCCCGTTCAAAATAATCCCGCGCCCGTTGAAAGTCTGCCGAATCTTCAGCGGCGACCCCTTTTGAGTGGTACAATGCTTTGTTTTTATAAGCATTTCCCAATTCCGTGCACGCGGTAGCGACGCCGCCTTCATTCTTAAGTTTTGTATAAAGTGCAAGCCCTTTTAAGCCATACGCTATTTTCTCTTCTGGTGAAACAAGTGGAGAGATCCATCCACCCTTGTTCATTAGTACAATAAATTTTTTTGCCTGACTTGCCGAATCGTTGAGGTGCTCCATTGATTTCGCAGTCTTGTCTGCGAAGACAGCGCCCTTTTTAAAATCACCAGTTAGATTCGCCAGATCAGCCACCGATGCGTAGGCATTAGTTAGGAGATCTGGAACGTTGGCTTTCTCTGCGATAGGGATGGTAGCCTCAGCAAAAGCTAGTGCTTGCTGAAGGTTTTTCTGTTTGTACAACTTGGCGATTTGATTTCGAAGGGAAACAACTTCCCTGGTAGAAGAGTCGCCTGTAACACTCAACAATGATAACAAACTATCGAGTCGTGTTTGTTTCTGACAAAATGCGAACCTGAATGCACAGCAAAAAAAAGCTGTAACCGCAACGAGAGCAAATCGCTTGATCATCAAGTTTTGGGAATAATTAAAGATACCCCGATCGAATATAATTATCAAATGGGACAATCACGTTGCTACAAGGATTGCACACATATGAACGTAATTATATTCTGTTGCTACATCAATTTAAGGCGGGGTATGGTTGTTAACTCACGTTTCACAAAGAGCGACGGTAATACAATCAATTCAGTCGTTCATTGCGAAATGCCTAACGTAGACACACTTGTATAAAATTCACTGAAATGCGAATAGTATATTCGATATCGTCTTTTCAGTCGCGGATTCGACACATCTTCCACCCTACGTGGACATGATATTTATGATGAAGTTGTAGGCGTTGATAGATTACTAAACACCCCGAGATTCTATCCTTCGATTTCCAACATCTTCACAACCGTCAGGGCTGCCTCTTCACCTTTATTGCCAAGCGAGCCACCGGCGCGTTCAAGTGCCTGTTTACGGTTAAGTACGGTGAGAACTCCGAAAGCCACCGGCTTATTGCTGTCGAGGTTCACCCGCATGATACCGTGTGCCACCGCCTGGCATATATAGTCGAAGTGTGGAGTATCACCCTGGATCACACAGCCGATGCAAATAACAGCATCAATATCCTTTTGGCTCGCACTCCACTGGGCGGCAAGGGGCAACTCAAAACTACCTGGCACACTTTTGCGAAAAATATTTTTCGGTTTTGCGCCAGCCTGTATCAATGCATGCTGTGCACCTTCAAACAGCGCCTCTGTGATATCTTCATTCCACTCCGCAACAACAATCGCAAACCTTTTCCCGGTAAGGTTGATTTTGCTTTTTCCTTTGATTGATCCAAGTATACCTGCCATAGCGAATAGAAATAAAAAACCCTGTAGCAAAGAAGTGTGCTACAGGGCAAATGTAGTGCTTCCGTTTTTTATCAGGAATTGCCGTCGAGACGCGCTTTCAGCTTTCTGGCATTCTGGTAATCGCTGCTGTCCCAATACTCATCAATGATTTTCTGATAAGCCTTAATAGCCTTGTCATTCTGATTCAGTTTCTCATAGGCAAGCGCCGCTTTCATCAGGTAGGTAGGACTAAAATATTTGTTAGGCTCATAATTAGCTGCCTTTGTATAATATTCGGCCGCCTCATCGTACTTCTTTTGTTCCATGTATGCGTCGCCTGTTAAGCTGTACGCCCTGGCCTGTACCAACTTGTCATTTGCTGAAAAATCATTCAAATACACAATGGCAAGAGGGAATTTTCCTTGTTTCAGACAGATAGCGCCTGCATAAAAATTCGCCAGATTGCCAGCCGCCGTCATCGGGTAATCTTCGATAATTTGTTTGAACCCGAGGTTGTTTCCGTCGCCGTTCATTGCCAGATCCAGGCTGTCTGTTTCAAAATACCGTTGCGCCTGGAACATCTCCCGCTGCGCCTGATCATCCTGGCTGGTTGTCCAATACCGATATCCAAAATATGCGCCCACGATCAATACAATGACTCCCAACACCCCAAAAACGATCTTTGGATTTTCCTCAATCCAATGCTCCGCGCCCTGTACTTTCTCCGCCAGAACGTCTGCGTTCTCCAGTACGTCCTTTTTTTCTTCGGTTTTTGCCATGATCTGTTACAAATAAGACCCGCCGGCACATTTTCCGGTTCGGGGCTGCAAAACTAAATATTCGGGGTTAGATAACAAACACTGGCCCGAGCCAAAGCTTAAGCCACGGCCTCGGTTTAATCCAGCACAAAGGGGTAATCCTGCTGTACGTAGATGTCCGTGAGTGCCTCTTTGGGATCAGGATACCCTGACTCCTCGGCAAACTTGACGCTTTCATCTACCTGGGCGTGAACCTTATTCTCGATGACTTCCAGTTCTTGTTCAGTGGCAAATTTCTTTTCCAGGATCGTAGCCCGGCAAACTTCAACCGGATCGCGTTGCTTGTACTCATCAACTTCCTCCTTGGTCCGGTATTTCTGTGGATCAGACATCGAGTGTCCTTTATAGCGGTAAGTTCTAAACTCCAGTAACGTTGGTCCCTCTCCATTCCTTGCACGTTCTGCTGCCTTGGCGACAGCAACGTGGACAGCTTCTACACTCATCGCGTCGACGGGTTCGGAAGGCATATCGTACGCATCCGCAAGTGTGTAAAGCTCAGTCACGTTTGATGTTCGCTTCACAGATGTTCCCATTGCGTACCCATTATTCTCTATAACGAAGATTACTGGAAGTTTCCAAAGCATGGCAAGATTCAGCGCTTCGTGAAATGCCCCCTGGCGGACAGCACCGTCACCCATGTAGCAGATGCACACGTTTTTCGTTTTGTTATATTTTTCTGCAAACGCAATTCCTGCACCCAGAGGCACCTGACCTCCTACGATGCCATGGCCGCCAAGAAAATTCACGGACTTATCAAATATGTGCATGGACCCGCCCTTGCCTTTCGATATCCCGGTGGCTTTACCGTACAGCTCTGCCATCACCTGGTTCGGGCTCGTTCCCAATCCAAGTGGATGCGCGTGGTCGCGATAAGCAGTGATCCACTTGTCGTCTTTAGTCAATGCAGTGATAGCGCCAGCAGCGCAGGCCTCCTGACCTATATATAGGTGACAAAACCCGCGGATCTTCTGCATTCCGTAAAGCTGGCCCGCTTTGTCCTCGAACTTGCGCATGAGGTACATCATTTCGTACCAGCGCAGGTAGATTTCCTTAGGAAAATCCGTTTTCACAGGGCTTTTGGGTTTTGCTTGGGCAGTAGTGGCCATATCAGTTACTTTTGAATCGGACTGCGAAAATAGCGTGAATTCGGCAATTCCCAACAAACATTTGTGTGAACCGGCAGCCGGCACCCATGAGACTGGAAAAACTGACCATTCTTAATTTTAAGAACTATGAGAAGGCGGAGGTAAACTTCGTCGGACAAACTCATTGTCTATTGGGCAGCAATGGTAGCGGCAAAACCAATCTATTGGAAGCTATCCATTATCTGTCTTTCACGCGAGGGAAATTTCACACGCACGATGAGTCAAGTATCAGACATGGAGAAAGGCAATTCTCGGTCAGTGGGATCTTCGAAAAAGGTGGCAAGCATACGGATGTGAATTGTACGTATTCCGTCGAAGACGGCAAAAGCGTCGCTGTGAGCGGCAAAGTGTATGGACGTTTCTCTGAGCATCTCGGAAAATTTCCGGTCGTCATGGTTGCTCCCAACGACGTTGAATTGATATGGGAAGGTGGGGAAATAAGAAGAAAATATTTTGACGCGCTGCTTTCACAGGTTGACAAGGAATACCTCGACCAACTGATCGTTTATCAGAATCATCTCAAGCAACGTAATGGCTTACTGAAAATGTTTTCGGAGCGTGGAGCCGTCGATAACGACCTGCTTGACTCATACGATGAAAAAATTATTTCGGGGGGTAAAAGGATTTTTCAGAAACGTACTGCCTTTGTGAATGAGTTCTTCCCGTTGCTCGCCAGCAGGTATCGGTTCCTCGCAAACAAACGCGAAGAGAATGCGACTCTGGAGTATCGATCCGAACTCAACGAATCTAATTTTCAGGAATATTTTAAAAATAGCTTTTCCAAGGACCTGGCGCTCGGTCGCACAACGGCAGGCGTGCACCGCGATGACTTCATATTTGGCATCGAGGGAAAAGAGTTGAAAAGATTTGGATCCCAGGGACAACAAAAATCATTTTTAATCGCGCTCAAGCTCGCGGAATTCGATTACCTCCTTGCCAAAAAAGGAGAAAAACCAATCGTGCTGCTCGACGATATTTTTGACAAGCTTGATGATGACAGAATTCACCAATTGCTACGGCTTGTTGAAGAAGGAGGGTTTGGTCAGATATTTATTACGGACGCGCGACAAGGCAGAAGTCTGGAACTCCTTCACGCAGCGGGGGTGAATTCTCAGAATTTTAGCGTCGACAACGGTCACCTGATACGGTTGTAGAAACGCGTACCTTTGTAAACTGATTGGGAATTCTTAGTTTTAGATTACCCCAACCCCTTTGGTCATGAAGCTTAAAGGATCAGCGACCATTCTTCTCTTCTTTATCGCAGGAGTCACGACGACTTCTGCCCAGCAAATTCAAAATTTAAAAGCTTCGGTTGAAGGAGAAAGGATATTTATCACCTTCGACCTCATCACCGATTCTGCGGGAGACAAGTTTGATGTGGCCGTTTATGCGTCCAACAATAATTTTACTTCACCGCTTCGCCTCGTGTCAGGCGATATCGGAAGTTCTATCGAGGCAGGAACCGCCAAGCGAATTGTTTGGAGTGCAAAGACTGAGCTCGGTAATTTTAAAGGGGATCTTTCTTTTGAAATAAGAGCAACTGTAGTCGCAGTATTTTCTCAAACTTCGAAGTTGGGTGCTGTAAAACGCGGCACTTCTGTTCCCTTAGTTTGGCACGGTGGGAAAAAAGATGAAGACGTGAAGATTGAGTTACTGAAAGCGGGAGCGACCGTCCGTACACTCAGTTCATCCGGTAACAATGGAAAATACGATTGGTCTATACCAGGGGATCAAAAGCCTGGGACGGATTATCAGATCCGGATGACCAATGGTCGCGAGATATCAACATCCAATAATTTCCAAATCAAGCACAAGATACCAACGCTGCTCAAGGTGGCGCCCGTGGTGGTGATTGCAGGAGTGCTGGTAGCTATTAGTAGCGGATCCAAATCAAATGAGACATCAAAAGACTCTAGTCTTCCGGCTCCACCTGATCTTGGCCTCAATTGATATGAGTATGAAATGTCACAACACCAGCACGATGATAAGCCACTTTTCTAAGAGGGTTGGAATTTCTGTGGCCGTGATGTTTTTAATTCTTCCGCTGTTTGTATCAGGCCAGATTTACGATAGTCAGATCGGGGCAACAATCACTTTGGGGCAATTCCGATATGTTTCTTGCGTAGCGAAAGACCCATCTGGAAATTTCTTCGTCGCCGATAACAATTCGAACATTATCACAAAATTCAACAGCTCGGGTACCCCCATATTGTCGTTTGGGGGTCCCGGTTCTGCGACGGGTTTATTTAACAATCCGCTTGACATAGAAACTGATGCCGGGGGGAACGTTTACGTAGCAGATACCGGCAACAACCGAATACAGGTGTTCGATAACACCGGGTCTTTTAAGTTCACCTGGGGCAGTCCTGGAACCAATGATGGACAATTTGGTACGCCCACAGGGATTGCAATTGACGGTAGTGGAAATGTATTCGTAGTCGAAAGTCAGGGCAATCGTGTTCAAGAATTTTCAAGCTCAGGTGCGTTTATTAGAAAATGGGGGTCGGCGGGATCTGCAAACGGCCAATTCCAATCTCCGATCGGCATAGAGACGGACGGTAGCGGCAATGTCTATGTTGCTGATTTTGGCGGCAACCGAATACAAAAATTCTCAAGTACCGGCACGTTTACATTGACGTGGGGAACGGCGGGAAACAATGATGGGCAATTCAACCTTCCATGGGATATTAAGATCAGTGGTACCACCGCGTATGTTAGCGACGCCGGAAATAACCGGGTTCAGGCATTCGACCTGTCGGGTAATTTCCTTTTTAAATGGGGCAGCTATGGAGACCTCAATGGCCAGCTTCAATTTGCTGAAGGAATTGAGATCAATGGCGTTGGCAACGTATATGTTTGCAGCGGTGGACGAATAGATATTTTTTCCAGCAGTGGAAGTTTTGTTTCACGCTGGACGGGCGATCTCGGCAACGGCCAGTTCTACAGCCCGTCCTCAGTCGCTACTGACGCCGGCGGAAATATTTATGTCGTCGATAATTCCCAGGTTCAGAAGTTTAGCCCCACAGGGAATTTCCTTTCGATGTTCGGAACAAAGGGGACTGGCAACGGACAATTCTCGGGTGCCAGTGCGATTGCGATAGATGCAAGTGGAAATATTTTTGTAGCGGACGGATCAAGGATTCAAAAGTTTGACAACACCGGAACATTTCTGCTTAAGTGGGGGAGCAGTGGTAGTGTTGATGGCCAATTTTTTCAAGTAACGGATATTGCCTTTGATGCGAACGGCAATGTATATATCACTGATTTCAACAATGGGCGCGTTCAAAAATTCAGCAGCACCGGAAACTTCCTCGCGAAAATTGGTACGCAGGGAACGGGTGATGGACAACTCAATTACCCCATGGGGTTGGCTGTCGATGCTACGGGTAACATTTACGTTACCGATCAGATGGACCGCGTGCAAAAATTTTCGAGTGCAGGCGCGTTCATATTGAAGTTGGGGAGTAATGGAAATTCGGATGGCCAATTCGTGGCACCCAGAGGGGTGCGAATTGATGGGTCGGGCAATTTGTATGTCGTGGACGCTAGCAACAACAGAGTTCAAAAATTTAACAGCTCAGGGAGCTTCATTTCGAAATTCGGCTCGGGCGGGACAGCCACCGGGCAGTTCAATTTCCCTGGAGGCATCACATTCAACAACGACGGAAGTCTTTACGTGTGCGATGCCTTGAACTTCCGTGTTCAGAAATTTGTCTTTACCAGCACCATAACCAACATACAGCCATCTTTGGGATTTAGTGGTGCAACTGTAACAATCACCGGAACCAACTTCAGTAAGACTCCGGTAAACAATATTGTCAAGTTCAATGGTACAGCTGCAACTGTTACTGCCAGCACGGCAACTAGTCTGACAGTTACTGTACCGCCGGGCGCTACAACCGGATCTGTCACGGTAACAGTCGCGGGCCAGACAGGTACAAGTGGAAGTAGCTTTGTTGTGGATAATGCCCCTGTTGCGGTCGCAACGAATACAACGCCCGATAAGATCGTTCGCGGACAAGATCTTACAGCAACAGTTACCTTTTCACTTCCGCCGTCTGGATTGTCAAGCGCAAAGATCCAGTACAGAACTATCACGGACGGACCAGCAGCGTCATTTACAACAAAAGATTTGACTGCTTCTGGATCTTCGTACACGGCCGTCATTCCAGCAGCCGCAATTACCGAACTTGGCGTTGAATACAAGTTGCTGCTTACGAATGGCGCGGGCCTGGATAACAGCAGTTCTCAACCAACATATAAGACTATAATTAACCATACGGCAGGTCTCGCACTTTCTTCATATCCCTCCAACGCAGCCGGTACATCTGCGTCGAGCTATCGGATGATCTCAATTCCCCTGACGCTGGTAGATAAAACAACAAATGGCATCTTTAGCGATGAGATAGGGAGTTACGATCCAACGGCTTGGCGGATGTTCAAATACAACGGATCGACCTTTGATGAACTTAATGGGTCCTCAACAGTTGTTCCTGGTGAGGGGTACTGGTTTATAGCCGTCAGCTCGAGTCCTTTGAACACCGGACCGGGTACCACAGTAGATGCTACTGCCGGGAATCCGTTTTCTATAACACTAAAACCTGGATGGAATCAAATCGGCAATCCTTACAACTTCAACATTTCGATGTCTGACATTGTTGCTGCCAACCCTTCACAAGCAACAAACCTCGGCGGCAGTACCGCCAAATTCAGAATCTTTCGTGGTGCTGTGGATAATCAGGACGTTCTGAAAAGCATGGAAGGTGGCTTTGTGAAGTTTCTCGGCTCAACCCCAACTCCAATAAAAATTCCTACTGCAAAAAATTCAGGCATCCAGGGACGTGTTGGTACGGAATCTCCCGTCAACTCAAACTTTGATAATCCTGCCTGGGAAATACCCTTCACATTAAAAAGCGGTGACCTCGAATACAAAATCGGTGGAGTGGGTATGCACCCTGAAGCAAAAGATGGATTTGATTATCATGACGATTTTAACGCGCCACGTTTCCTGGATTACCTCGAAATAAAGTTTCCTAAAAAATATGCCGGGATGACATATAGTAAAGACGTGGTTCCTACCAGGGAAAATTACAGCTGGAGTTTCAACGTTGAATCCAACGTCCAATCCAAAACAGCAGTCCTGCAATGGGACAACTCAACTTTCGGCTCAGGCAAGGAAATTTACCTGCTTGATGTCAGGACGCATAAGATTGTCGACATGGCCAGGGTTGATCACTACGAATTTTCGCAAACTGGATCGAGCGAGTTCAAGGTTGTGTACGGCACTCAGGCATTTACTAAAGAAGAATTGCTTCCAAATGGTATTGTTTTGCATGAACCATACCCGAATCCTTTTTTAAACGAGCTCAGGATTGACTTTGCGCTCCCTACGAATGTTGCGCGCGATGGCGCCCAAATAGAAATCTTTAATTCCATTGGCGCAGTCCTGTCGGTCACCGAAACATTTCAACCAGGCGAAGGGTCGTTGCAATGGGATGGCGGGCAACACTCTGCTGGAATGTATCTAGTCAGGCTCAAGTCAGGCTCTCAGGTAGTTACAAAGAGAATCATCAAGCGCTAACGCTTTAAATCATGAAAAAATTAATGCTATTACTGCTGGCGGGTATCCCGTTCATGGGTGTCTCGCAGACATTAAAGGAGAGGTCCAACACGGTAACCGTGGATTATTCCTCCAATGAAACGACCAGCGGCGCACGCAAATACAGGGCACTAATCATGGGTGTTTCCAGGTACAAGAATGAGGGCCCCGGGCTTCAATCACTCGATAATCCTGTTAGGGATGCTCAAAGTGTTTATGACATGCTCACGAAAAAATACACGTTCGAGCCGCAGGATGTTATACTCCTCAAGAATCCAACCCGTCAGGATATTATTGATGCATTTGACAAGTTGTCGAATGAGACCGGTGAAAATGATAACGTACTTGTATTCTACGCCGGTCACGGAGTCTGGGACAAGCAAAAGGATTTGGGATATTGGTTGCCCTCGGACGCGCAAATGTCAAGTCGAAGCGCGTGGATCGCTAATAGCCAGATAAAGGATTACCTGAGTGACAATGTAATCCGTTCGAAGCATACATTATTGATAACCGATGCGTGTTTCGGCGGCAGTATTTTCAAAAGTCGCAGTGTATCGGCTGAAACTTTCGTGCGCGTCAACGAACTGGCTAAGGAGCCAAGCCGCAAGGCGATGACCAGTGGAAATCTCAGCGCAGTTCCCGACAAGAGTATTTTTATCCAGCAGCTTCTTAAGAAACTGGGTGAGAACAATGATGAGTACCTGCCTGGCCAACAGCTTTTCAGCCGTATTTATGAACCCATCGTTAACAATGCCCCTACGAACCCAGTGTATGGCGTTATTCAGGGCGCAGGCGATAGCGGCGGAGATTTCATTTTCGTGAAGAGGAAGTAGTCCTGACGGGCGTCGTATCTTTGGCCATGGCCAAAAACCACCACGACGCCATCCATATAAGCCAGGCTATCCAGGAGATGCTGAAACAGCAGCACCTCAAGCCCAAGTTTGATGAAACTAACGTGGTGGCCTCCTGGGAGCGTATCGTAGGAAAGGCGATCGCCAAAAGAACCAAGCGGATTTACATTCGGGATAAGGTTCTGTTCGTTGAGCTCCAGTCGCCGTCAATGAAACACGACCTGGGATACCACAAGCCCCATATGCTTGACCTGTTCAAAAAAGAGTTTGGTGACAACGTCGTCTCTGAGATTATTCTGATGTAAATCGGCCAAAACGGCCTTTGAAGGCTATTTCCTAATTTCTTTTCCCCGCTTGGCAATCACGAAAAAGCCATTAATTTTGCACTCCTGTTTTTTGAAACCGGGCGACGTGTGTTGCCAATGAAGTTTTGCAAACAGGGGCGTTCTAAGAAATTTTCATACAGTTTCACACTCAATTCGTTGGCTGAAATGTGTGAAGAACCGGGGGGATACTCAAGCGGCCAACGAGGACAGACTGTAAATCTGTTGACTTATGTCTTCACAGGTTCGAATCCTGTTCCCCCCACAGAGAGAACGTTCTAAGTTTTAAGTGTTAAAGTTCTACGTAGTTGCAACGTCGAACGTTAGAACTTCGAACCCAGAACGTTGAAATGCGGGAGTAGCTCAGTTGGTAGAGCGATAGCCTTCCAAGCTATAGGTCGCGAGTTCGAACCTCGTTTCCCGCTCAGAAGGGCCGTTGGCATTTAGCTTTTGGCTGTTGGCCGTTCGCGGCAAATAGCAAATTGCGTTGAACCCTCGCCTGCAGGTGAACTTGAAGTTTTGGTTGGCTCTGCCAAATGCCAAGAGCCAGTGGCCAAAAGCCATTTTGCTGTTGTAGCTCAGTGGTAGAGCACTTCCTTGGTAAGGAAGAGGTCGTGAGTTCAATCCTCATCAACAGCTCTCATCCGCCATAGCTGTCCCAGCGAAGGCGGATCATTAGACTAACATTGCGGCAGACGGCCGTCGACTTTGAAATGTTGAAATAGTATAGAGATCACAGAATCACCGGTGGGTAGCGACCATCAGAAAGGTGACCGGATCTCAGGTACGAATTACCCTTATCCGAAAGGCTTAAAATGTTTAGGGTGTATCTTCTCAGGCGGAGAAGAATTGAATTGGAGTTTATTAAATCAATTATACACTTTTAAACACTTAACAGGGATTTTCAAATATGGCAAAGGAAACATTCGACCGTTCCAAACCGCACGTTAACGTCGGCACAATCGGCCACGTTGACCACGGTAAAACTACATTGACCGCAGCAATCACAACCGTGCTTGCAAAGAAAGGACTCGCGTCAGTAAGGGATTTCTCCTCTATTGACAATGCTCCTGAAGAAAAAGAACGCGGTATCACCATCAACACTTCACACGTTGAGTACCAGACAGAAAAACGTCATTATGCGCACGTTGACTGTCCCGGTCACGCTGACTATGTGAAAAACATGGTTACTGGTGCTGCTCAGATGGACGGCGCTATCCTCGTGGTCGCTGCCACTGACGGTCCCATGCCTCAAACTCGCGAGCACATCCTTCTCGCACGCCAGGTAGGTGTACCTGCGCTGGTTGTTTTCATGAACAAAGTTGACCTCGTGGATGATGCAGAATTGCTCGACCTCGTGGAGATGGAAGTGCGCGAACTGCTTTCGTCTTACAACTTCCCTGGCGACACAATGCCGGTTATCAGAGGTTCAGCCCTTGGCGCCCTCAACGGCGAGCCGAAGTGGGTTGAGAAAGTTGAAGAACTGATGAAGGCGGTTGATGAATATATTCCGCTTCCTGTCCGCGCTGTTGATAAGGACTTCCTCATGCCGGTTGAAGACGTGTTCTCGATCACAGGTCGTGGTACTGTTGCTACTGGCCGTATCGAGCGCGGTGTTATCAAGACTGGTGACCCTGTTCAAATCCTTGGAATGGGTGCTGAAAACCTCACTTCCACCATCACAGGTGTGGAAATGTTCCGTAAGATCCTCGACAGAGGTGAAGCCGGTGACAACGTAGGTCTTCTCCTCCGTGGTATTGAAAAAGACCAAATCTGCCGTGGTATGGTTATTTGCAAGCCTGGTACCGTAACTCCGCACGCCAAGTTTAAGGCTGAGGTTTACGTACTGAGCAAGGAAGAAGGCGGTCGTCACACACCGTTCTTCAATAAGTATCGCCCTCAGTTCTTCTTCCGCACAACGGACGTGACTGGCGAAATTATGCTTCCTGCTGGCGTTGAGATGGTTATGCCTGGTGATAACGTGTCAATCGAGGTACAGCTGATCAACAAAATCGCTATGGAAAAAGGACTCCGTTTCGCTATCCGTGAGGGTGGCCGTACGGTCGGTTCTGGCCAGGTGACTGAAATCAACGACTAATTCGTCGGATTCCCTTGCGGAGCAGAGGTTCACATTCAGCTCCCAAGTGATTGATAATCAATGCAGAACGTTTCCTGGAAAAATCCGGGAAACGTTTTTGTTTTTAGCCCATTTGGTCTACCTTTGCAGTCCTTTTGAATTTAGGGTACGGGCAGGAGCCGCAGACGCCTAGGCGAAGGCGGCTAGAGTTCAGATAGAGCTCTCTGCAGCAAGGAAAAAGGACGGTAAAAGGACCAAAACACACGGGTGTAGCTCAATTGGTAGAGTAGCGGTCTCCAAAACCGTTGGCTGGGAGTTCGAGTCTCTCCACCCGTGCTTCGTCCGCCATAGCTTTAGCGACGGCGGACACAAGAAAAAAGAAGGGGCCTGAAAGAGGGCAAAAAGGGAGGGTTAAACCCCAAAAAAAGGATAGAAAAAGATGGAAAAGATCAAAAACTACCTGCTCGAATCGATCGACGAGGTCCGTAACAAGGTCTCCTGGCCCAAGTTCAGTGAACTGCAGGGCAGCGCAATTCTGGTATTGGTAGCTTCCTTGATTTTCGCCCTCTTGATCTGGGTAATTGACTTGAGTTTTCAGAGCGCATTGAACTGGTTTTACCAGGAGTTTTAAGTTCATGGAAATGGGTGAATTAAAGTGGTACGTATTACGCGTGATCAGCGGCCAGGAGAAGAAAGTAAAGTCTTACCTGGAAACGGAGATCGACCGCTCCAAGCTCACCGAGTCGATTCCGCAGGTGCTTATACCTTCTGAAAAGGTGTATGAGATGCGGAATGGCAAGAAGAAGATGCGGGAGAAAAATTTCTTTCCGGGATACGTGCTGATTTCAGCAGATCTCGCACATCCGGAAGCGCATCACACAGTGACCAACATTCCCGGCGTAATCGGGTTCTTGGGCAACAACGGCACCGGATCAGCAAAGGATCCCGTACCCTTGAGACAGTCAGAGGTGAACCGGATTTTGGGCAAGGTAGACGAAGTAGACGAGGTAGGAGAAAAGCTCGAAAGACCATTTATAAAAGGCGAATCGGTAAAAGTAATGGATGGACCATTCAGCGGATTCACCGGCGCGGTAGAAGAGATTTTTGAAGACAAGAAGAAGCTGAACGTCATGGTGAAAATATTCGGCAGGAATACACCGGTTGAGTTGAGCTATATGCAAGTTGAAAAGTTAGACTAATAATAATAACGAGCGAAGTCGAGTTATGGCAAAGGAAGTTACAGGCTATTTGAAACTACAGGTGAAAGGCGGCGCAGCTAACCCTGCACCCCCCATTGGTCCTGCTCTCGGTAGCAAGGGTTTGAACATCATGGATTTCTGCAAGCAGTTCAATGCTCGCTCGCAGGACAAACCGGGACAAACGCTTCCGGTGCTGATCACCATATATAATGACAAGTCTTTCGATTTCGTCATCAAGACTCCTCCCGCGGCGGTTCTGATTATGGAAGCTATCAAGCTTCAAAAGGGATCAAAAGAGCCTAACCGCGCAAAAGTTGGTTCCATTTCATGGGATCAGATCAAGAAAATAGCTGAGTTGAAAATGCCTGACCTCAATGCCTTCAAGGTGGAGTCCGCAATGAAGATGATTGCAGGAACGGCCCGCAGCATGGGTGTCACAGTGAGTGGCGCTGCACCCTGGGATAAATAATATTGAGCAAAGAGCTAGTCGAATTATTGAGTAATAGAATCATGGCAAGGATTTCAAAAAACAGGAAAGCGGTAGCAGCGAAGTACAGTGCAGAGAAAGAGTATTCTCTCGCAGATGCTTCCAAGCTCTTGAAAGAGATTACGTTCACGAAGTTTGATGCTTCTGTTGACGTAGACATCCGCCTTGGTGTCGATCCCAAGAAATCAGATCAGATGGTACGTGGTGTCGTATCCCTCCCTCATGGATTGGGAAAGACAGTGCGTGTACTGGTACTCTGCACACCTGACAAAGTTCAGGAAGCAAAGGACGCCGGTGCCGAACACGTGGGTCTTGACGACTATGTAACAAAAATTGAAGGCGGCTGGACAGACATCGACGTGATCATCTGTACACCGACCGTAATGGCTAAAGTTGGTAAACTTGGTAAGGTATTAGGACCACGCGGTCTCATGCCGAATCCTAAGTCCGGAACCGTAACCCTCGAAGTTGGAAAAGCAGTGAAAGACGTAAAGGCGGGTAAGGTGGACTTTAAAATCGACAAACAAGGAATCATTCACGCTTCCATAGGTAAGGCTTCCTTCAGCGCGGAAAAAATAAAAGACAATGCCGCTGAACTTATTAACATGGTGGCGAAGCTAAAGCCGGCCTCTTCGAAAGGAACTTATTTCCAAAGCATCAGCCTTTCGACGACGATGAGTCCGGGTATAATGATTGACAGGAGTTCGGTTAACGCACTCTAAAACTTAACTACGATGACCCGAGAAGAAAAAGGACAGATTATTGACGAGTTGGCTGTGAAGTTTTCGCAGCACAGTCATTTCTATATTACCGACGCTTCCGGTTTTTCGGTCGAGCAGATCAATGCTTTCCGCAGAATCTGTTTCAACAAAGGTGTGGAGTACCGCGTGTACAAAAACACCTTGATCCGCAAAGCCCTGGAAAAGAATGCCGCTGCCGGTAATTTCGAGCCTATCTACAAGGTGTTGCATGGTTTCTCTGGCGTGATCTTTTCCAAAGAATCTGGAAACGCTCCCGCTAAGGCGATCAAGGAATACCGGAAGAAGAACGAAGGGAAGCCCGCCTTCAAGGCAGCTTCTATTAATGCCGACCTGTTTATCGGGGAGGAAAACCTCAATGTGCTCAGCGAGCTTAAATCGAAGAATGAGATCATTGGGGAAATCATTTCCATGTTGCAATCACCTGCGAAGAATGTATTGTCTGCCCTGCTGAGCAGCAAGAGCACTGTTGCAGGTATTGTGAAGACACTGGAAACAAGAGCAAAATAATTGTTGAACTGAATTTTTAAACACTTACAATCATGGCTGACATTAAAGCAATTGGCGATCAACTGGTAGAGCTTTCCGTAAAGGAAGTAACCGAACTGGCTTCTTATCTGAAGGAAACCTATGGTATCGAGCCCGCTGCGGCTGTTGCCGTTGCAGGTCCTGCTGCCGGCGGCGGTGGTGGCGCAGCTGCTGCTGAGAAAACTAACTTCGATGTAGTACTGAAGTCTCCCGGTGCAAACAAACTTCAAATCGTGAAGCTGGTGAAAGAACTCACTGGCCTTGGCTTGAAAGAAGCTAAGGATATGGTCGACGGCGCTCCTAAAACCATCAAGGAAGGATTACCTAAAGACGAGGCAGAAAATCTCAAGAAGCAACTCACTGAGGCTGGCGCTGAAGTAGAGTTGAAATAATTCTTGAAAGACGCTGGGTACCGTCTTAAAGAATAGACGCCCCAATCCTGTAGCGATCTTGATCTGCTACAGGAGTGGGGTTACTCTATTTGTACCTGTGTGTTATACTATAGTCAGTACATTTTAAATACTACGCACCTTGGCAAAGAAGACTATTAATAACAGGATTGATTTTTCAAACATCGAGAAGATCATCGAATATCCTGACTTCCTCGATCTTCAGCTGCAATCCTTCAAAGATTTCTTACAGATCGAAACGCCTGCTGAAAAAAGGCAGAACGAAGGTCTCTTTAAAGTGTTTGCGGAGAATTTTCCGATCTCCGACTCACGCGAGAACTTCGTGCTCGAGTTCGTCGACTATACAATCGACCCTCCGAAATATTCGGTGGACGAATGTATCGATCGCGGACTGACTTTCTCCGTTCCGCTGAAAGCCAAGCTTCGCCTCACCTGTAATGATGAGGACAACGAAGATTTCGAAACTATCGAACAAGAGGTGTTCCTTGGGAACATTCCCTACATGACTGAAAAAGGCTCCTTCGTAATCAACGGAGCTGAACGCGTCATCGTATCACAGCTTCACCGTTCACCAGGTGTGTTCTTCGCCATGAGTAAACACACCAATGGCACAAAACTCTATTCCGCGAGAATTATCCCATTCAAGGGGTCGTGGATCGAGTTTGCAACGGACGTGAACTCTGTGATGTACGCTTACATCGACAGAAAGAAGAAATTCCCTGTTACTACCCTGTTGCGCGCAATCGGGTATGGAACAGATAAAGATATACTCGACCTCTTCGGACTTTCTGAAGAAGTGGAGGCTACGAAGAATACACTTAAAAAAGTTGTCGACCGCAAGTTAGCCGCCCGCGTCCTCAAGACCTGGACGGAAGACTTCGTGGATGAAGATACCGGTGAAGTTGTATCAATTGACCGTAACGAAGTGTTGCTCGAGCGTGATCACGTTCTCACTGCTGAGGATGTTGATACGATCGTAGAAAGTGGCGTGAAGTCAATCATTCTGCATCGCGATGATGTAAACGTGACGGATTATCATATCATCTTCAACACGCTCGCAAAAGACAATTCAAACTCAGAGAAAGAAGCCGTTGAGCAGATCTATCGCCAGCTCCGTAATACGGAAGCTCCCGATGAGCAAACTGCGCGCGATATCATTCAGAGCTTGTTCTTCAGTGAGAAGCGCTACGACCTGGGTGAAGTTGGACGTTACCGAATCAACAAAAAACTTGGTCTTGAGCTCAGCGCAGACCAGCGCGTTCTCACGACACAGGATATTATCCTGATCGTGAAATATCTCATTGGCCTCGTTAACTCGAAAGCATTGGTTGATGATATCGACCACTTGAGCAATAGAAGGGTGCGCACCGTGGGTGAACAGCTGTATACACAATTTGGTGTCGGCCTTGCCCGTATGGCGCGTACTATCAAAGAACGGATGAATGTTCGCGACAACGAAGACTTCAAACCAGTTGACCTTATCAACGCAAGAACGTTGTCGTCTGTGATCAACTCGTTCTTTGGAACGAACCAGTTGTCACAATTCATGGATCAAACCAACCCGCTCGCCGAGATCACGCACAAGCGTAGGATGTCGGCGCTGGGACCTGGTGGTCTTTCACGCGAACGTGCGGGCTTCGAAGTTCGTGACGTGCACTATACGCACTACGGACGTCTTTGTACAATCGAAACACCGGAAGGTCCGAACATCGGATTGATCTCATCCCTCTGCGTTCACGCGAAGGTGAACAAGATGGGCTTTATTGAGACTCCTTACCGCAAGGTTGACAATGGAAAGGTGAAGTTGAAAGATATCATCTTCCTTACAGCGGAAGAAGAAGACACTTTCAACATCGCTCAGGCTAATGCAAGATTGAAGCCGAATGGCGAGTTCGTCGCTGAAAAAGTGAAGGCCCGTTTTGAAGGGGACTTCCCGGTAGTTGAGCCTGCCGAGGTCAAGTATATGGATGTGGCTCCCAATCAGATTGTGTCGATCGCCGCGTCATTGATTCCATTCCTGGAGCACGATGATGCAAACCGCGCCCTGATGGGTTCGAACATGCAGCGTCAGGCTGTACCGTTGATGAGACCGGAAGCACCGATCGTTGGAACAGGGCTCGAAGGACGGATTGCGTTGGATTCACGTTCACTCATCTTGGCTGAAGGCAGTGGTGTCGTCGACTACGTTGATTCCAAGAAAATCATTATCAAATATGACGTGTCGGAAGAGCAACAAATGGTTCGCTTTGACGACGAATTCAAGACTTATAAACTGATCAAGTTCAGAAGAACCAACCAGGACACCTGCATCAACCTGACGCCGCTCGTTAAGAAGGGTCAGAAGGTTGAGAAAGGTCAGCCCCTGTGCCAGGGTTACGCTACTGAGAATGGTGAGCTCGCATTGGGCCGTAACCTGCTCGTAGCCTACATGCCATGGCAGGGATACAACTTCGAGGATGCGATCGTTATCAGTGAACGCGTTGTTCAGGATGATATCTACACCTCGATCCACGTTGAAGAATTTGAGCTTGAGGTTCGTGATACAAAACGCGGTGAAGAAGAGCTTACATCGGAAATTCCGAACGTTAGCGAAGAGGCTGTTAAGCACCTCGATGAAAACGGAATTATCCGCGTTGGCGCTGAAGTTCGCGAAGGCGATATATTGATCGGAAAGATCACTCCGAAGGGTGAAACCGATCCGACGCCTGAGGAAAAACTTCTCCGTGCGATCTTCGGTGACAAGGCAGGTGATGTGAAGGATGCGTCCATGAAGGCGCCGCCCTCACTGAAAGGCGTTGTCATCGAAACCAAATTGTTCTCTCGTCCAAAGAGAGATAAAGACGTTCGCTCGAAATCGAAGAAAGAGCTTGATGCACTCAAGGCGCGTTACAGCAAATCGCTGACTGACCTGCGCACTGAGATGGTCAAGAAGCTTACAACGATCCTGACTGGAAAAACCAGCCAGGGTGTGAAGCATAAGTTCGGAGACGAGCTGATCGCCAAAGGCGTAAAATTCTCAAGCAAAGTAATTGAGAGCAATCTCTTTCCTGACAAGAACATTTATCGGGATGAAAGCAATTACAATGTGCCTGAAGAAGTAAACCTGATCGCTGACGTCAGCCTCGAGACATGGACGACAGATGATCATTCAAATGAGCTTATCGCTGAGATCGTAAAGAACTATCTCAATAAGCGTAACGTGATCGCAGGTGAATTCAAACGTGAACGTTTCACGCTTGAAGTTGGTGATGAATTGCCTGCGGGTATTGTTCAGCTCGCGAAAGTATACGTTGCGAAAAAGCGTAAGCTGAAAGTGGGAGACAAGATGGCCGGCCGTCACGGTAACAAGGGTGTCGTTGCGAAAATCGTTCGCGATGAAGACATGCCGTTCCTGCAGGATGGTACGCCTGTTGACATCTGCTTGAACCCGCTCGGTGTTCCTTCACGTATGAACCTGGGTCAGATCTATGAGACCGTGTTGGCATGGGCAGGTAAGAAGCTTGGAAGAAAATATGCTACTCCAATCTTCGATGGTGCAAGCCTTGATGACGTGTCAGCAGAATTGAAAGAAGCAGGTCTCCCTGAATTCGGCAGAACTTACCTGTACGATGGATTGACCGGACAAATGTTCGATCAACCTGTTACAGTAGGTATCGCTTACATGCTGAAACTTGGTCACCTTGTCGATGATAAGATGCACGCACGTTCTATCGGGCCTTACTCTCTCATCACGCAGCAGCCATTGGGTGGTAAAGCCCAGTTCGGTGGTCAACGCTTCGGTGAGATGGAAGTGTGGGCGATCGAGGCGTTCGGTGCTTCTCATATCCTCCAGGAAATCCTCACGATTAAGTCTGACGACGTGATCGGAAGAGCGAAAGCGTACGAGTCAATCGTGAAAGGCGAGAATATGCGCAAGCCGAATATCCCTGAGTCGTTTAATGTGCTAGTACATGAACTGAGGGGTCTCGCACTAGAGATCACGATGGACTAATATGTTACCTGTCGCCGGTTACCGGTTTGCCGGTGACAGGCGACAGGCGACACACCCGATTTTAGAATGAAACGGGTAGTATATAAGGAAACAGAATCAGTTAACTGAAAACATCAAAAGCATGTCATTCAGAAAGAACAAAAAAATAAACAACGATTTCTCAAAGATCACCATCAGCCTCGCTTCTCCGGAATCGATCCTGGAAAGCTCGCATGGTGAGGTGACGCAACCGGAAACGATCAACTATAGGACGTATAAGCCTGAGATGGGTGGTCTGTTCTGCGAGCGCATTTTCGGTCCGGTTAAGGATTGGGAATGTCATTGCGGAAAATATAAGCGCATTCGTTACAAGGGCATTATCTGCGACCGCTGCGGCGTGGAAGTGACTGAAAAGAAAGTGCGTCGTGAGCGCATGGGCCACATCGAGCTTGTTACGCCCGTTGCACATATCTGGTATTTCCGTTCGCTCCCAAATAAGATTGGCTATTTGTTGGGTTTACCTACGAAGAAGCTTGATCAGATTATTTACTACGAGCGCTACGTAGTTATTCAACCTGGTATCAAGGAAGAGGATGGTGTTAACCGCCTCGACTTCCTTACCGAAGAAGAATATCTCGACATTGTAGATAAGCTTCCGCGTGAGAACCAGATGCTGGACGATAACGATCCCAAGAAATTTATCGCTAAGATGGGCGCCGATGCGCTCGAGATGTTGCTGAGCCGTGTGAAACTCGACGAGCTTTCTTACGAGCTGCGTCACCAGGCAGCAACAGATACGTCACAGCAACGCAAGGCTGAAGCATTGAAGCGCTTGAAAGTTGTTGAAGCGTTCCGCGATGCGAATACGCGCGTGGAGAACAAGCCTCAGTGGATGATCATTAAGATGGTGCCGGTTATTCCTCCGGAACTTCGTCCGCTTGTACCGCTCGATGGTGGTCGTTTTGCAACATCTGATTTGAACGACCTTTATCGCAGGGTTATCATCCGGAACAACCGTCTTAAGCGATTGATCGATATCAAGGCGCCTGAGGTGATCTTGAGAAACGAAAAGCGCATGTTGCAGGAGGCCGTCGATTCATTGTTCGACAACTCACGCAAGGTGAACGCTGTACGTTCAGAAGGAAACCGTGCTTTGAAATCCCTCAGCGACATGCTGAAAGGAAAGCAGGGACGCTTCCGTCAGAACCTCCTTGGAAAACGCGTTGACTATTCGGGTCGTTCGGTAATTGTCGTCGGTCCTGAATTGAAACTCCATGAGTGCGGCCTTCCGAAAGACATGGCGGCTGAATTGTTCAAGCCGTTTATTATCCGCAAACTCATTGAAAGAGGAATTGTAAAGACTGTAAAGTCAGCTAAGAAAATTGTGGACCGCAAGGATCCTGTGGTGTGGGATATTTTGGAAAACGTATTGAAAGGACATCCTGTTCTTCTCAACCGTGCCCCAACGCTCCACAGACTTGGTATCCAGGCATTCCAGCCCAAGCTGATCGAAGGAAAAGCTATCCAGTTGCACCCGCTCGTTTGTACAGCGTTCAACGCTGACTTTGACGGTGACCAGATGGCAGTTCACGTTCCGCTGGGTCAGGAGGCAATCGTGGAGGCATCACTGCTGATGCTTTCTTCACACAACATTTTGAACCCGTCAAACGGCGCTCCGATCACCGTTCCTTCTCAGGACATGGTGTTGGGATTGTATTATCTCACAAAGGGAAGAAAAGGTGAGAAGGGTGAGGGAAAAACATATTACGGCGCTGAAGAAGTGATCGTCGCCTTCAACGAAGGAAGACTCTCCAAGCACGCGATTATAAAAGTGCGCGTAAAAGCGAAGGATAAGAAGACTGGTCAGATTACTGATCAGATACTGGAGACAGTAACTGGCCGCGTGATCTTCAACCAGGTTGTTCCTGAAGAAGTTGGATTCGTTGACGAATTGCTCACGAAGAAGAAGCTCCAGACTATCATCGCGGATGTCTATAAGATTGCCGGTCTTTCTAAGGCTGCGAAGTTCCTCGATGATATCAAGGAACTCGGCTTCCAGATGGCGTACCGCGGTGGACTTTCAATCGGATTGAACGATGTGAAAGTGCCCGCTGAAAAAGAAAAGTTGGTGAACTCTGCACAAGCAGAAGTAGACAGCGTGTGGAACAACTACATGATGGGTCTTATCACTGACAACGAGCGGTACAACCAGGTAATTGATATCTGGACAAGAACT
Organism: Cyclobacteriaceae bacterium; assembly: GCA_044223825.1. GTDB lineage: Bacteria > Bacteroidota > Bacteroidia > Cytophagales > Cyclobacteriaceae > ELB16-189. The sequence continues at coordinate 381,036 of JBGALO010000001.1, forward strand.
AATACACTTCTTACAAACACGCTGATGAAGCAGTTGGAAGAAGATCAGGCTGGGTTCAACTCGATCTACATGATGATGCACTCAGGTGCTCGCGGTTCGAGAGAGCAGATCCGTCAGTTAGGTGGTATGCGCGGTCTGATGGCTAAGCCTCAGAAGAACCTCGCAGGTTCTGTAGGTTCAATCATCGAGAACCCGATCCTTTCAAACTTCAAAGAAGGTCTCGACGTGTTGGAGTACTTTATCTCTACACACGGCGCCCGTAAAGGTCTTGCCGATACAGCCTTGAAGACAGCTGATGCCGGCTACCTGACACGCCGTCTTGTTGACGTGGCTCAGGATCTGGTGATCACTGAAGAGGATTGCGGAACACTCCGTGGCTTGAAGGTGACTGCACTGAAAGACAACGAAGACATCGTTGAGCCTTTGTCTGAGCGTATCCTCGGACGCGTTTCTGTTCATGATGTGTATGACCCGATCACAGACGAACTTGTTTGTGCTGCTGGTCAGGAAATCACAGAGGAAATCGCTGCCAAGATTGATACAACCAGCATCGAAGAAGTTGAGATTCGTTCGATCCTTACTTGCGAATCGCGTGTGGGTGGATGTACTAAATGTTATGGTCGCAACCTCGCGACTGGCAGAATGGTACAGGCCGGAGAAGCTGTCGGTGTTATCGCCGCGCAGTCTATCGGTGAGCCTGGAACACAGCTTACACTCCGTACATTCCACGTGGGTGGTGCTGCGTCCAACATTGCGACTGAAGCGAGCATCCGTGCGAAGTTCGCTGGCACGATCGAGTTCGAAGGTATCCGTACGCTCGACACGACCGATAAGGATGGTAATAAAGTTAAGGTGGTAATGGGTCGTACAGGTGAGATCAGGATTGTTGAAAAAGACAAGAACCGTGTTCTCATCAGCAACAACGTTCCTTATGGCGCCTTTCTCCACGTTAAAGAAGGACAGAAAGTTGAGAAGGGCGATGAGTTGTGTAACTGGGATCCGTACAACGCAGTGATCCTCTCTGAATTTGACGGAGAGATCGAATACGAAGCCATTATTGAAGGTATTACTTATAAAGAAGAGTCAGACGAACAGACTGGTCACCGTGAAAAAGTGATCACGGAGACTCGTGATAAGACGAAGAACCCTGCCATCATCGTGAAGGGCAAAGCAGAGACCAAAGGATATAACATTCCTGTGGGCGCTCACCTTGCAGTGGATGCAGGAGAGCAGATCAAAGCAGGTCAGGTGCTTGTGAAGATCCCGCGTGCGGTAGGTAAGTCACGCGATATCACAGGTGGTCTGCCCCGCGTAACTGAATTGTTCGAGGCAAGAAATCCTTCGAATCCTGCTGTTGTCAGCGAGATAGATGGAGTAGTGACATACGGCGGTATTAAGCGTGGTAATCGCGAGATTTTCATTGAGTCACGCGACGGTGTGCAGAAGCGTTACCTCGTACCGCTCTCCAAGCACATCCTTGTTCAGGATAACGACTTTGTGAAAGCAGGTCAGCCCCTTTCAGACGGAGCGATCACACCTTCGGATATTTTGTCGATCAAAGGACCGACTGCCGTTCAGGAGTACCTCGTGAACGAGATCCAGGAAGTGTATCGTCTGCAGGGTGTGAAGATCAACGACAAGCACATTGAGGCGATTGTAAGCCAGATGATGCAGAAAGTTGAGATCATCGACAGCGGTGATACAAGCTTCCTGCAAGGCGAGTATGTTGACAAGTTGGAGTTCCGTGAAATCAACGACCTCGTGCTCGACAAGAAAGTAGTGCTTGAGGCGGGCGATTCACAGAAGTTCAAGCCGGGACAGATTGTTACCGCGCGCGAATTGCGCGATGAGAATTCTTCTTTGAAGAGAAAGGATCAGAAGATTGTAGAGGTGCGCGATGCGATGCCTGCAGTTTCGAGACCTACACTTCAGGGAATTACGCAGGCGTCTTTGAAGACAGAAAGCTGGCTCTCTGCCGCCTCTTTCCAGGAGACGACCAAGGTGTTGAGCGAAGCTGCTATTCGCGGTAAAGCTGATAACCTTGCCGGTCTGAAGGAGAACGTGATCGTAGGTCACCTGATCCCTGCCGGTACAGGACAGCGTACCTTCAACGATCTGATCGTTGGATCGGAAGAAGAGTACGAGCGCATTTCCGAAGCGACGGCGCCTGCGCCTCGCCGCGAGAAAGAGCAGATTGCTTAATAGCACTCGATAGATAATGACAGCCTCTCTGGAAACGGAGGGGCTTTTTTGTTGAACACCCACGCAAAGGCGCAAAGCTCGCCAAGTGAATTCTGAAAATTCGAATACTCTCTTGAACGATCGAGATTGTTCTTGCGATCTTGATTTTTGATTATGATTTGGAGTTTTGAATGCTGGCTATTCCGCGCAAAGTTCGTCTATTGAGAATCTTTTCTGCTTGTGCCTTTGCGTTCTTTGCGCCTTTGCGTGGAATAGTTTTTACCCTAACTTCGTTATTCACTTAATGCATCGCACCATGGCCGACGACAAAAACCAACCTCCCCAGAATCCCAATCAGATCAACATTGAGCTTAGCGAGGAGATCGCGGAAGGTGTATACTCCAACCTGGCCATGATCGCCCATTCCAACAGCGAATTTGTGATCGATTTTATTCGCCTGATGCCTGGTGTACCTAAAGCAAAAGTGAAGTCACGGATTGTGATCACGCCTGAGCATGCTAAGCGTTTGCTTGCTGCCTTGAAAGACAACATTGAAAAATACGAAGCTGCTTTTGGTGCTATCAAGCGCACCGACGAGATGCCAAGGTTCCCGATGAACTTTGGAGGTCAGATGGGCGAAGCTTAATGTCTCCGGTGATAGCAACTTTTTTCGCTAAGAACTCATTATGAAAACAATCACATTGATAGTAACCCTCGTTCTTGGGAGTTTGTTTATCGCAAAAGGTCAAGCCAAAACTGTTGAACCCTCAAAAACACCTGTCTGGACTGAAGCGGACCGAAAATATCTGTTGGACAACCTGATACGGTCAAAAAATGAACTTATAGCCGAAACACAAAACCTTTCCAGGGAGCAGTGGAATTTTAAAGAAAGTTCTGATCGTTGGAGTATCAATCAAAATGTTGAGCACATCGCGCTGTGGGAAATTCTTCTCATGCACGAGATTTCTTCAGCTTTAGACAGATCGCCGGATCCACATAACATGAACTATAGTCCCGATAGTCTTTTTGAAGACAGTTATAATAGCTCGAAGAAGCAGGATGCGCTTAACTATACAAAGCCATTTTCATTTGCCATCCCGCTGGGAAACAATGAAGGCAAGAATAACCTTATTTGGCTAATGACGATGAGGGATGAGTCTATCAACTATCTTAAGAATGAAACCAGGAATATTCGATTGCACTATGATTGTTTTAATGCGAACGTTCATCAGATTTATATGATTATTGCACGGCATGCTGACAGGCATGTGAGGCAAATAAGGAAAGTGAAAGCTCATCCTAATTTCCCGAAGAAATAAATGCGCAAATGAATTTAGTGGATATTCTGACTGATAATGAAAGACGGTCTATAAAACTGATAGGGAGCGACAAACGCCACTCCCTACAATCAGTTGCCTAAATTCAAATCTCCCTTATTTGTACGCAATCGCCGCGCTCGTGGGTCCAGCCAAAGGCAGCAAATCAACTTCATTAAAACCGGCATCTTTAGCCCATCCTTTAAAGTCATTCAGTGTAAAGTCAAATCCTTCACCGGTTTCAATCAGCATGTTCAAGCTCATCGCCATACCAAATAGATTTTGACTGCGCTGGTTGTCGATGATGTTTTCAATGACGATCAGTGCGCCTCCTTTCGGCAACGCATCGTATGCCTTCTTGATCAATTTCTTTTTGTCCGCTTCGTTCCAATCATGAAGCACCAGGCTCATGGTGATGACGTCGGCCTTTGGAAAGGCATCTTTAAAGAAGTCGCCGCTGGCAGTTTTTATTCTGTCACCGAGACAGAATTGATTGATAATATCTTTTGCGATGGGCCCCACCGGTGGCAAATCAAAGCTGGTGCAGTTCAGATGCGGATGTTGCTTCGCGACTTGAATGCTAAGCATACCGCTGGAACCGCCAATGTCACACAAACTGTTGAAGCGCGAAAAGTCGAAGCGCGAAGCTAGCACTGCAAAATTGCCAACTGAAACACCTGTCATGGCATTGATGAATCCACGCAGTTTTTCGGGATTGTGATATATCGCTTCAAAGATATTAGCGCCTCCATCTTTCATTTCGTTTTGAGGCAATCCCGTCTTCAGACCATCAGCAAGATTATCCCAAAAACGATAAAGGCGGTTGTTAGCCATTTCCAAAATGCCTCCAATGTAGGTTGGCTTTTTCTTATCCAGGAAGAAACCGGTTTCTTCAGTGTTGCTGTAGATCGCATCTTTTCCAATACCGTTGCGGTTCAAAAATTTCAGGGTAAAGAGCGTGTCCAGAAAATCTGCAGCGTGGCGGTCGGTGCAGTTCCAGCTGAATAATTTTTTTATTTCGAGCAGTGAAAGGGGCTGCTCGGCCAAATGGGTGAATAACCCTTCATTTACCGCTGTCAAAAGAATTTTTGAGGCCCAGAAGCCCATGCCCACCTGCATGATATCGGATGGACTAATATGTTTTTCAGATGTTTTTGAAGGTGAAAGTGTTGCTGTTTCCATGAAACTGTTGTTTGGTTTGATGAATCAAAGCAACAACTGGCAACCTGGAATACGTTTAACTTATGTTAAGAACAGCACTTAACATATGTTAAAAAATCAGGACAATTCGTTCATCTGTAGCCTCTTTCGCATCCGGCTGAGTGATTGTGGCTCCATATCGAGATAGGATGCGATGTATTGCAGTGGTATTCGCTGAAATACGTGCGGATGTTTTGTGACCAGCTGAAGATAGCGTTCCTCGCACGTGCTGGTCTTCACTTCGTAAAGTTGATTGATCACGGCAAAGCTGTGCTTCTCCTTTTTGATCTCATACCATTTTTTGAGCTTGGGGATTTCATTTTCCATTTTTATGAAATCCTCTTTGGTAATCTCCAACGCTTCGAGATCTTCGATCGCCTGCATGTTCGATTTACCCGGATTACCTGAATAGTAACTTTCAAAGTCGCCAAGCCACCAGTCTTCAAAAACGAAATTCGTGATGTGCTCTTTTCCATTTTTGTCGACGATGAAGTTTCGCCCGCAACCTTTCGTTACGTAGGCCTTCGCTTTGGTGATCGAACCTTCTTTAATATAGAAGTCTTTCTTTTTGATAACGATCTCCCGGAAGTGCTGGCAGAAATAACGAAATTCCTTTTCATCCATACCCATAGCTTTGGTGAACAAGTTCGTGAAAAGGGGCGGCGGCTGGCACATCATTTTAACAAATCTAACAAACTCAGCGGAAGCTGAAATAATGCTAACTTAGGGTACGACACTTTATTCAAAAAAAGATCATGAGATACATCTTGCTGATTTGCTTGTACGCATTATGCATAGAGTCTTTTTCACAAGATTCGAAAGAGAAGATAACTGAAGTCGTGGTGGCCATGGCCAAAATCGGATCTTGCAATGCACCCACATTTACTGCAGATGGGAAGGAGATACTTTTCATTTCCAATATCAGTGGCCTTCCCCAGATCTGGAAGATTCCGGTAAATGGTGGGTGGCCAATTCAATTGACTTCTTATAACGATCCGGTAACTGATCTGGCATGCTCGCCCAAGGGTGACCAGGTTGCTTTTGTTGTCGCACCCGGTGGCGGCCTTAACGCGCAGGTTTATTTGATGAACTCAAATGGCTTTAACAAAAGAATGGTAACACCCGGTGGCATGAACTCAAATGGCTTTAACAAAAGAATGGTAACACCCGGTGGCAAGACCAACAATAACTTCAACTATTGGAGCGGTGATGGGAAATACATCACCTATTCATCCAATTCTCAAAACGCAAATGCACTCGATTGCTTCTTGTATGATGTTGCCGCTGCGAAATCGACATTGATAAGTGAGAATCACGGCATTGGCTCCGTGATCGATGTCAGCGAGGACAATGATCGCTTTCTGATCAACAGATTGAAAAGCAGGGGAAGTAATGATCTGTATTTATACAGCGCAAAGGACAAGTCCGAGAAATTGCTTACCGAACATAAGGGCCCGGGAACGTTCTTCGGCAGCATCGGTAAGAAGAACGAACTCTTCATCGGCTCCAACAAAGACAGTGATCTGATCCGTTTCGAACTTTTAAAGGATAATAAATCGACGGTGCTCGCGGAACGCGCAAGCGAAGAGCTAGCCGACATCGTGCTTAACAATGCTAAGACAAAAGCGATCCTGATGTGGAGCGACGCTGGAAAAAATAAGTTAAGCCTGTACGATTTAGATCAAATGAAAGAATCAAAGCTTCCTGACTTTCCCGTCGAGCTCATCCGCTCAGTGTCGTTTTCACCAGATGATAAGCAAATTGTGTTCGCAGGATCAGGCTCCAGGGAACCATCGAATATTTGGCTCTTTACTTTTAGTAACAATGCATTTACGAAACTAACCGAAAGCCCGCACGCAGGTGTTGATCTTAAGGGGATGATTGAGCCGGAGTTGGTGAGATTCAAATCGTTTGATGGTCTTGAACTGAACGGGTGGTTATATAAGCCGGCGAATGCGCAGAAGCCATATCCGACAATTATCAGTTATCACGGTGGTCCTGAAGGTCAATCGATACCAAATTTTGATGCAACCGCACAGGTGATGGTACAGCGAGGGTTTGCTTTCTTCCTTCCAAATGTCAGAGGATCGTCGGGGTTTGGAAAAAAATTTGTCAACCTTGACAACGGCGAACTGAGGTTCAACGGTGTGAAAGATATTAAGGCATGTTATGACTATCTCATCAATACCGGGACTTCAAAAGCCGGGTCAGTTGGAATCATGGGTGGCTCTTACGGAGGATATATGGTGATGGCAGGTGTGACGGAATATCCAGACATGTTCGCGGCCGGCGCGAATTTGTTCGGCGTGGTGAACTTTGAAACATTCTTCGCTCAAACAGAACCGTGGATGGCGGCGATATCAACGGTTGAATACGGGGATCCAAAAACACAGGCAGATATGTTAAGAAAACTTTCCCCAATCCATAATGCGGGTAAGGTTAAGACGCCTCTAATTGTTCTGCATGGTGCCAACGACACCAATGTCCCTGTCGTCGAAGCGGAACAGGTTGTAAATTCCCTGAAACAAAATAATGTGCCTGTGAAGTATGTGCTTTTCCCGGATGAAGGGCACGGCTGGAGGAAGACTAATAACAGAGTGACTTCGACAATCGAAATCGTCGCTTGGTTTTCAAAATATTTGAAGTGATCCAGCGGCGGAACGGATGTTTTTGACATGGTGCTTGGCCCACTGACTGAGCATTTAGCCAGATCGCTTTATTTGATGAGTGTCGCTGCAGACTACCAGCAATGAGCAGACGTCGGCACGAAGTGCTTATTGTGTTTCAAACTTTGTATTTCTGTCCCGCCACAAAAACTTTTTATGGGGGTTTTGTAAATTAGGATAATGGTTAAAATCTGAACCCCATTTGGAGCAGGAAAGTGAAAATATTGCCCTTTCTAAGCCGCTTGGTCGAAAGAGAAATTTTCTTTGGCTGCGGGCATACTTTTTTCAATTCTTTATGTTATTTCTCGCTGTTTCCGGTGGCTTTTACGCTGATAACCTGAGAGAGGAGTTCAATGAGCGCAAGCAGGCGAAAGAGTACACCATTGCACTTATAAATGACCTTGTCAGAGACACCTTAAATATCCAATACCAAATTTCGAGAATAAATTCAGCGGTAAGCAATATCGAAAACTTAGTTCGCTACGTCCGAGGAAAAAAAATCGAAGAGTTGGACGGGCTGGAACTTTACCGTTTAACGCAATTCACCCCTAATCCTGCATTTAGATGGACACGCACAACGATTGAGCAGATAAAGGGTTCAGGAAGCCTAAGGTTTTTTGCGAATGACAGTATCGTCTATTTTATTTCTCAATACGATTCCTGGACCCTTCACCTTGATCAGGATAATATGCTGGATCAATTAAGGTACCTGGACGCATCAAGAAAAAGGAGCGAGGTGATAGACTTAAATTATTCGGAGGAATTTAAAACAGGATTGAAATCTAATCTTGATTCCGTCAGGCGTGCAATGAACGGCAACGCTTCATCCAAATTATTAACCAATAATTTGGATGAAGTCAAGTCAATGGTAAATGTCTATATACTGGCGAAGGAATTCAGCGCGGGAAGAGTCAATGAACTCAGAACCTTGATCCGTAATCAACGCCAATTGATCAGGTTGTTAAAGCGTGAATATGGATTGAAGTGACTTTCCAATCTTGTGCCTGGCCATTTAAAAAGCCACGGTAAGTCCGGTTCATCAAACAACAAAAAGCGAAAATCTTACTGCTTCTCAAACTTAAACTTCTGTCCACCCACTGACGCCTCGTACATCAATCCACCTTTTTGCATCGTGAAAACCATCACACCCTCGACATATTTCGCGTTCGCTGACGCACCGGATGCAGCCGCCACAGCCGACACTTGGGCCGAAAATTCCAGGTTGTTCTCCTTAAATCGATCCATAGCATCTTTGGTTTGAAAAAAGACGACTTCGCGATAAGCTTGCCCGCCTGCTTGTAAACCAATGCTCACTTGCTTGAGGCTTGCGGTTCCAATCAATTTCCCTCCCTGATACACCGCGCCATTTCCGGCCGCCGCCCCCACACCAAGTCCGCCTTTGCCAACATTCGGAAAAATTGCGTAACCAAACGCCTTGGAAAAAAGGCCTGCCATCTCCTTGTCGGCTTTGATAAACTCCGTTTTTGCCTCTCCACTATCTTTTATGATTTCTTTCTTTTTCGACTCAGACTGCGCAAACAGCTGACTTGCTCCGCTGAATACGATCAAAAGCATTGTGACTTTAATCAGGCTTTTCATGACTCCTGGGTTTTTAAGGTTTAACGGAATTAGGTTTCTGTTCTTTAAGTTAAGTAAAAATTCTAATCGTTGCCGTGTTGTTAGCCACCCATTAACAAAGACTGCTGAGTCCACCTCAATTGTCAAATGCATTTCCAAGATTTTCTCCAATTAATTTGCGCAACCAAATGATTGCACATATATTTGCAACCAAATGATTGCATAATAGATCAATGGAGACACGACGCGATGTTTTTCATGCGATAGCCGACCCGACCAGGCGAGCCATTTTACTGCTGATCGCAGCCCAGGCAATGACACCAAATGCGATCGCTGAGCAATTCCACACCAGCAGGCAGGCCGTTTCAAAGCATATCCAGATTCTGACGGAATGTGAATTGGTGAAGCAACAACAAAAAGGCAGGGAGATTTATTATTACGTCAATGCGGCGAGAATGAAGGAGTTCGACAAATGGATAGATCAATTCAGAACCACACTCGAAAAGCAGTTCAATCAATTGGACAAAGTATTAGTCAACCTTAAACGAAACAGGAGATGAGCAACGGTTTATTATCTGACTTCATCGTCGACAAAGCGTCGAAAACAGTCATTGTCCATAGGGAGTTCGATGCGGAACTATCGTTGGTGTGGGATGCCTTCACCGTGAAAGATATTCTCGATCAGTGGTGGGCGCCGCTGCCTTACCGGTCGGAGACAAAAGTCATGGACTTCAAAGTCGGCGGCAGGCGCTTTTATGCAATGGTGAGTCCCGACGGGCAAAAGCGATGGGCGCTGCAAAAGTATACTTCGATCCATCCCAGAACGAATTTTAAGATGTATAACTCGTTTGCAGACGAAAATGAAAATCCAGAACTCACAGGCTCTGAATGGGATTTTAATTTTGTCGAAAAAGGAGAAAAGACGCTCGTGAAAATCACCATCACAAACGAGTCCCTTGAACGCTTTGAGAAAATGCTTGCGTACGGATTCAAAGAGGGATTCACGGCGAGTTTACAACAGATCGATTCATTGCTGACGCGAAAAAATAATTAGCCACATCATCTGAAACAATTCGACCCGTAACGTCGATCACTGGATTCATTCAAAGCGGTATCATCCGAGTACAAGACATGGGGGAATTCGTAACTTCCCCGGACAATAACGCCGCCATGACCCGAAATCTTACCAAACTCTTTCTCCGCCTTTCAATCGCCGCCAGTTTTTTGTCGGCCGTGGCCGATCGATTCGGGTGGTGGAGCCCCGAAGTTTCTGCGTGGGGCAACTGGAGCAAGTTTGTTGAATACACGGCGATTATTAATCCATGGGTTCCTAACGGATTGATTCCGGCTACGGGAGCCATCGCTACCGCCGCGGAAATCATTCTTGCTGTTTGTCTATTGCTTGGATTGAAGACCGAACTCGTCGCAAGACTCAGTGGTTTTCTGTTGCTTGCTTTTGCCTTGTCTATGACCCTGTCAACTGGTATAAAAGGGCCATTCGATTATTCGGTGTTCACCGCCTCCGCAGCAGCATTTGCCTTGAGCTTGATGAAAGAAAAATATTGGGAACTGGATTCATTCACATCGCGTAAGTAGCAGGAATCTCAAACTTGTCCGGACCCACGCTAATTTGTAGTTTCATTGTGCTTTAATTCCAGCCGATGAGACTTTTGGTAGCCTGCTTAGTGGTCTGTTTCCTCGCGGTTAGCTGCACCAAATCGCCAGACAGATTTTCTGTCATCGATGGAAAGAAGATTCACATTCTGGAACGAGGCGAGGGCAGTCCGGTGGTCGTTTTTCTTACGGGGCAGATCTGTCCGTTGGAACACTTTTACACCGTGCAAAGCCAGATTTCGAAGATCACGAAGACATTTTCATACGACAGGTCTGGGCTTGGCTTATCCGACATTCTCGATACGATTCGCACTTATGATCACGTCGCGAACGAACTTGACGCTGTGCTGAAAAATGAACATTTGCCTGCACCCTACATTCTTGTTGCACACTCTTACGGAGGTGGCGTCGCGAAACAGTATTATAAACAGTTCCCAGAAAAGGTTGCCGGCTTTGTGTTTGTGGATTGCGCCAATGATGAGGTCTTCTTTGACTCTTTGTTTCAAAGGAAGTTTCTTACCGAAAAGGATTTTGGTCCCGATTCAATAGCAACTCCTGGCGAGCGTTATGAGATGACTTACACGTTGGAGAATATTATTTCGTTTGAAGAACCTTTAAAAACAGATCTGCCTGCGCAACTATTGGTAGCCGCTGGAAAGGGGCGCGGCTTACCTGATGAAATTATTTCCATCAAGGTCAACACGTATAAGCAGTTTAATAAAGACGCTCCGAAAATGAAAATAATCATAACAGAGCACAGCGGACACGTCATCCAACGTGACCAGCCAGAACTTGTCATCAAATCCATCAAAGACGTAGTTGATGAAGTGAGAAGAGCTAAATGAAGATCATTGAATAATATTGACAATCAAAGACTTTAAAATTATGCAACGCATCAACCAAATGTCTATCAAGGCCTTCCTGACGGGATTCTTAATTTGCTTTTGTTTCACATATAGTCAGGCGCAGAAACGTGAAGTTGCAAATCCGGGACTTCCGGTATCAACTCCTGAAGCGGAAGGGGTTTCGTCTGGTGGCATTTTAAAATTTCTTGATGCCGCGGAAAATGGCAAGAATGAACTTCACAGTTTTGTTATCGTTCGCCATGGCAAGATGATCTCGAAAGGTTGGTGGAAACCCTACGACGGTGATCTGAGGCATGTTATGTATTCCGTCAGTAAGAGCTTTACATCAACAGGAGTAGGCCTCGCCATTGCTGAGAACAAACTGAAGCTTACCGACAAAGTCATTTCATTTTTTCCCGAGTCTGTTCCTGACGGATTGAGTCCCTATATGAAAGGCATGACAGTACAAGATCTTCTCAAAATGTCTACCGGAATGGACACTGACCCGCTTTTTACCGCGAGGAATTCCAAAGATTGGCCGAAGGCATTCATGTCAACGGCAGTCGAAAATAAACCTGGAAGTATTTTCAAATACAACAACATGGCCAGCTTCATGCTTTCAGCTATTGTTCAAAAAGCGACGGGAGAGAAATTGGTCGACTACTTGAAGCCCCGGCTGTTTGAGCCACTGGGAATTAAAAACTTTACGTGGGATGACACGCCCGAAGGATATACGTTCGGGGCAATTGGATTGAAGATTGGATCAGAGGACATGGCAAAGTTTGGACAAATGCTTCTGCAGAAAGGAGTATGGAATGGAAAGCAAATTCTGCCAAAGTCCTGGGTCGAGGAGGCTACGTCATCACAAATCGGCAACGATGATCCCAATAACTCAGTTCGAAAGGAGCTAAGCGACTGGCAGCAGGGATATGGTTATCAATTTTGGCGGGGCCGCAACAATACATTCAGGGCCGACGGGCTCGGCGGTCAGTTCATTATCGTGATTCCTGAGAAAGATGCAGTTGTCGTCTTGACCGCGGCTGCCGCAAATACGCAGGAAGAGATGAATCTTGTGTGGGACAACCTGCTGCCAGCCATGCAAGATGAGGCGCTGCCCGTCGATAAAAGGGCTTCTGAGGAGTTGGCCAAAAAGATTGCCACTTTATCTTGTCCTGTCGCGCCCTCGACCGTAAATCCCGGGGTTCAAAAAAGTATTTCCGGACATAAGATCGAAGTTGCTGAAAATGAATTGGGTATACGCGACTTCAATGTTGCCATAAAGGATAATGCCGCCCGCATTCTGATCACACGCGGCGAGAAAAAATATGAGCTAAACGCAGGCTTGAATACATGGAAACTCAGTCCGACGAAATTGACTCCGTTAGGCGCTGCACCAAAGTCGGCGTCAGAGGCTTCAAATCAAGTTGCGTCTGCGTACACGTGGACTGACGCGAGCACGCTCGAGGTCTCCATGAGATTCGTCGAAGAGAGCATAAGGAGCGAATCATTTATTTTTCATTTTGAAGAAGGTTCTTCTGGCATAAAAGTCCATATCGAGCAAAAGACCTTTGTGGAATTCAGGGGGGTAACTTCGCGGATGTTGGAAGGAAGAGTGGCAACAAAATAGATGACAAAGGGAGTGGCATTCATCTTGCCATAAAAAAATGAATAGTGCTGAAGCTTCCCGATGGCAAAATACTGGCAGCTACTTCTCGTATGGTCAGCATCAGATTTTTTTCCATGCTGAAGGCAATGGAGCGCCACTGCTATTGATGCATGGCTTTCCAACATCTTCTCTCGATTGGATTAAAATATGGGATTCGCTGAAACAAAAATATAGGTGCGTTGCACCTGACTTTATTGGTTATGGATTTTCAGACAAACCAATCAACTACAATTATTCAATTAAGGACAACGCCGATCTCGTCGAATCCATGCTTACGAGTATGGAAATACACCAATATCATTTGCTGGCGCACGATGTGGGAGATTCAGTGGCCCAGGAGTTACTTGCTCGTCAGAACGACAGGCACGAAAAGACAATACTTAGCTGCTGCTTGCTCAACGGAGGTTTGTTTCCCGAAACGCATCGGCCTACAGCAACACAAAGATTGTTGCTGAGTCCTTTTGGCTTTTTCTTCTCGAAGATGGGTTCTTTTAAAAGATTTTTAGCCGCTTTTTCGATATTGTTCCCCGACATGTCAAGACCCACTGAGGAAGAAATGAAAACCATTTACGATTTGATCCTTTACAACGGAGGTAACAAAATCACGCGTCGGCTTATAAAATATATTGCCGAACGAAAACTCAATCGCGAACGGTGGGTTGGGGCTTTGCAGGAAGCAACGTGCCCAATGTTGCTGATCGATGGTGTTGCGGATCCTGTGTCGGGGCAACATATGGTTGAGCGCTTTCGAGAATTGGTTCCTCATTCAGGCGTCGTTGAAATCAAAAATTGCGGTCACTATCCGCAGCTCGAGTATCCGGAGAAAGTGCTGGAATCCTATTTCAAGTTTATGAATAAGGGTGTATGACTGGATTTTTTGCGCATTCGGCCCGGCGTTCAATGGAAAACATTTGGTTGAGAAGATTTGTCGATGTTGAAAAAAACTTTGTCGCTAAATTGATTCCTATGTTTGGCCATAACAGAAGTCTTGTCTTTGGAATCATATTTTGCCTTGCTGGACCTCAGGTTGTCAAAGCCCAAACGAAACAGCTTTCCGACACAACCTTCATTAGGTATTCAAAAGATCTTCAATTTGCGATTCCGCAAAAGCATCAATATCACCAGACCCTGACGCTTAAGCTCATTATGGCTCAGGCTGGATTTGATGGAAAGCTTAAGCGCAAAGACAATGGGACGTCAGAAGTCTTTCTGAATTTTGAACAAGCACTGGATGTAATTAGAAGGATCGACAACCAAACATTGGGCATTCCCAAGATTGTATATCTCGTTGGATGGCAATACAACGGTCATGATTCAAAATATCCCGCTTGGTTTGAGGTAAATGAAAAGTTAAAGCGACCCCAGGATGCGAATGCAATCGAAAGCCTGAAATGGCTTATGCAGGAGGCAACACGGTATCACACGACTGTCAGTGTTCATATAAACATGTTCGACGCGTATGAAGACAGTCCGTTGTGGGATGAATATGTAAAGAATAGTATTATCGCACGCAATGCAGATGGGAGTCTAAGAAGCGCAGAATGGGGTTATCCGATCAGCTATGCCCAAGAGTGGAAAACAGGATTTGCACAAAAGCGAATTGATAGGATATGTGAATTGCTGCCGTTACAGAAAGCTGGTACCGTGCACATAGACGCATTTCATACCTGGCCACCAACGCCAAAGCTGAATGCCAACGGCGAGTATGATATTGATCTGAGTAGAAACATTACGAGTCCGTATCTAAAATTTACAGTTGAAGATGAAGCCGATGCCCAGGGAAATATTTTTAGATACTGGGCCTCAAAAGGTATCGATGTGACTTCCGAGACAGTGGACATTCTGCGTGCTTCTTCCTTTGCCGGATATCAACCGATGGCATGGTGGTTTAGTGGCGGATTAAAAAACTATTTGAATTGGCCTGCATCGTTTTATTGTGGGGGCAGAGACAGAAGTGATTGGGGAAAACTGTTTGGGACCAGTATGCACGGAGAGGCAATTGTTAAGAAGGACTTCGTGCAACTTACAGGCTTCAAAGAGGAATTTTGTCTGAAGACTGCCGTGTGGTACTACCTGAATCGGTTGGATAGGCTGTATGCTGTAGATGGTGAAGTGAAAACAGTCCAATTTTCAAATGATGTCCGAAGCACGCTATCAGGAGATATTTATAGAATTACGCAGGGTTCAGCCACGTTGCTTGTAAATGATGACGTGCTCATTCCTGCCCTTTGGCTGAACGAAAGGAGCCTGATAGCCTACAGCAAAAATGGCTATGAAGGCAAGGAATGGCCACTACCTCGTGGGTGGGAGTCGCTTAAGGTCGTCAAAATCAGTTCCGTGACGACGCACGGACGATCTGCCGCCAGGACAGGGAGAGTCGTTAATGGAAAATTGAAACTGGCGGTTGCACCGGACGAAATGTTATTGGTGGAAAAATGAACTCAGGCAGGAGACGAGTTGCTGGCTTTTGAAATTCTGTAAGACTCCCCAGCCCGGTGCATTCAGTTCTAGGTATATATTAATGGACTCAGACCGGGACGGGATGAGGTTAGTGCTGCGAATCAAAGCGTTGTCCGAAAAGCACCTGGGCTCTTAAAATAGCACCAAAAACCTCCAAATTCGGATGAAAAGCGCGTTTTGGCACCTCAAAATACTTTTAAAAAGGGCTTTGTAAGCTGTTTGTCTTTAAATACCTTTGCAGTCCATTTTTAAAGCGGTTAACAAAGCGACAAATAAATGCCAACCATTCAGCAACTAGTTCGCAAAGGGCGCACGAAACTGACTTTTAAGTCAAAATCACCCGCCCTGGACTCCTGCCCGCAGCGCAGGGGTGTATGTACACGTGTGTACACCACGACTCCCAAGAAGCCTAACTCTGCTCTTCGCAAAGTTGCGCGCGTGCGTCTTACCAATGGAAAAGAGGTCAACGCATACATTCCGGGAGAAGGCCATAACCTTCAGGAACACTCGATCGTGCTGATTCGCGGCGGTCGTGTTAAAGACCTTCCTGGTGTGCGTTATCACATCATCCGCGGTGCGCTGGATACTGCAGGTGTTGGTGGAAGACAACAGAGCCGCTCTAAGTATGGTGCGAAGAGACCGAAAGCCGGCGCAGCAGCTCCTGCTGCGAAAGGCGCTCCCGCAGCAAAACCCGCTAAAAAATAATTCGAAGACGTCATGAGAAAGTCGAAACCGAAAAAAAGATATCTCCTTCCTGACCCCAAGTTCAACGACACGCTTGTAACCAAGTTCGTGAACTATATGATGGAGCAGGGAAAGAAAAGTGTTGCATATAATATTTTCTACGATGCCATTGGCATCGTGGAGAAGAAGGCAGGCGAGCCGGGACTCGAAGTGTGGAAACGTGCAATGAACAATCTCATGCCTTCGGTAGAGGTGAAAAGCCGCCGGGTTGGTGGGGCAACGTTCCAGGTGCCCGTGGAAATCCGTCCTGAGCGTAAGATCAACCTCAGTATCAAGTGGCTCATCGATTTCTCACGTGTTCGTGGTGAAAAGACGATGATGGATAAGCTTGCTGCAGAAATCATTGCAGCATCCAAGGGAGAAGGTGCTGCGATCAAGAAGAAAGATGATACGCACCGTATGGCAGAGGCGAACAAGGCATTTTCACATTTCAGATTCTAAAATAGAATGGCAAGAGATTTAAGATATACCAGGAACATCGGTATTGCCGCACACATCGATGCGGGTAAGACTACCACTACTGAGCGTATCCTATATTATGCAGGTGTAAACCACAAGATTGGTGAAGTGCATGATGGCGCTGCAACGATGGACTGGATGGAGCAGGAGCAGGAGCGTGGTATCACGATCACATCTGCTGCTACGACAGTACATTGGAAATACAAAAACAACGAATATCACGTAAACATTATCGATACGCCGGGACACGTTGACTTCACAGTAGAAACCAACTGGCGCCTTGCTGACGGTTACAAAGTTGCCCGCATTGGCTTCGTAAATAAGATGGACCGTGCGGGCGCTGATTTCCTTGGCGTTTGCAAACAGGTGAAAGAGAAACTCGGTAGCAAAGCCGTTGCTCTGCAGCTCCCGATTGGTGAAGAAGATAACTTTAAGGGTGTTGTTGACCTCGTAGGAAACCGCGGTATCGTGTGGAATGAGGATGACAAGGGTATGACTTATAAGGTCATCCCGATCCCTGATGACATGGTCGAAGAGGCAAAAGAATACCGCGAGAAGCTTCTTGAAGCTGTGGCGGAAGTCGATGAGACCCTGATTGAAAAGTATTTTGAAGACCCTAATTCCATCACTGAGGCTGAGATTCTGAAGGCTTTGCGCGAAGCGACTGTCAAGATGAAGATTGTTCCGATGGTATGCGGTTCGTCATTCAAGAACAAAGGCGTGCAGACGATGCTCGATTACGTAATGGAGCTCCTGCCTTCACCAATGGACAAGGACACCATTATTGGAACAAATCCTGACACAGGCGAAGAGGTTTCAATTACGCCGAACGAAAAAGAGCCGTTTGTTGCACTGGCTTTCAAAATCGCTACAGATCCTTTCGTAGGTCGCTTGTGCTTTATCCGTGCATATTCCGGAGTCCTGGAGTCAGGTTCATACATATACAATACCCGTTCTGAGCAAAAAGAACGCATTTCACGCGTATTCCAGATGCATGCTAACAAGCAGCAGCAAATCGACCGCCTTATGACGGGAGATATCGGTGCCGTTGTTGGCTTCAAGGACATCAAGACAGGTGATACGCTTTGCGATGAAAAACGCAAAATCATCCTCGAGTCCATGATTTTCCCTGAGCCAGTTATCGGGTATGCAATCGAGCCTAAGAAGCAAGCTGACTCAGACAAACTGGGTATGGCAATTGCGAAGCTCGTTGAAGAAGATCCAACCCTCCGCGTCAACACGGATCAGGAAACTGGTCAGGTGATCCTCCGCGGAATGGGCGAATTGCACCTGGAAATCATTATCGACCGTCTGCGTCGCGAATTCAAAGTTGAGATCAACCAGGGTGCGCCTCAGGTTGCTTACAAGGAGTCGCTCACGAAGTCTGTTGAACACAAAGAAGTTTACAAGAAGCAGACCGGTGGTCGTGGTAAGTTCGCCGATATCGTATTCGAGATCGGACCGCGCGAGCTCGGCCCTGAAGACAAACCAGGTCTTGAGTTTGAGAACGACATCGTGGGTGGTGTTATTCCCAGAGAATTTATTCCTGCTGTTCAGAAAGGCTTTGAGCAGGCAATGGTTAATGGACCGCTCGCGGGCTATCCGATCGATTCAATGAAGGTTAGGTTGTTCCACGGTTCTTACCATGATGTGGACTCAGATTCATTGTCGTTCGAATTGGCTGCCAGAATAGGATTTAAAGAGGCTGCAAAGAAATGCGCTCCTCAACTGCTTGAGCCGATCATGGGTGTGGAAGTTATCTCTCCCGATGAGTACACTGGTTCGGTAACGGGCGATTTGAACAGAAGAAGAGGTATCATGAAGGGAATGGATACACGCGGTGGCGCTCAGGTTATCAAAGCCGATGTTCCGCTCGCGGAATTGTTCGGGTATATCACTGACTTGCGTACGCTTACATCAGGCCGAGCCATGGCAACGTTGACCTTCTCGCACTATGCACCGGTGCCCAGAAACCTTGCTGAAAAAGTAATTGAAGAAGTAAAAGGAACAGTAGCTGCTAAATAAGCTTTTATGAATCAGAAAATCAGAATCAAGCTAAAGTCGTACGACCACAATCTCGTTGACAAGTCTTCAGAGAAGATCGTACGCGCCGTGAAAGCGACCGGAGCAGTAGTGAGTGGACCTATTCCGCTTCCGACAGAAAAAGAGAAATTCACAGTGTTGCGTTCACCTCACGTGAACAAGAAGTCGCGCGAGCAATTCCAGCTTTGCACATTCAAGCGCCTGGTGGATATCTATTCGAATTCTGCCAAGACGGTAGACGCCCTGATGAAGCTCGAGCTTCCCAGCGGTGTTGATGTAGAGATCAAAGTGTAGTTAGTTGCTACTGATGAAATAGAAAAAGACCCTGACTGCATCGTCGGGGTTTTTTGTTATGAAAGAAGAAGACAAGGATCCAAAACCTGCGCCACTACAGCCCGGAGACTTCTATTGGGAGAATGGCTTCATGGTTTTTACAGCGGCTTACCACAAGAAGCGAGGGTACTGTTGTCAATCGGGATGCAGACATTGCCCGTATGGGTTTAAGAAAAACGAGAAAAGATAAATTGAACCCTGCCTGTCCTTTAGATTGCTTGCCAAGTTAATCCTGTGTAAAATAAGGGATTAAGTTAACCAGAGACAGAGGTGAACTAACCTGCCTGCTAGACGTTGGGTCTATCTGCCGAATTAGTCCTCTGTCTCTTGGATTGAACCTGCACCAATTAGAATAATAGGCTCACGACCTAGTAAAGGTTTCAGTGGTGTTCAACCCTGGTTAACAACAATTAACAATCTAAAATATACAACAATGGACAAACTATTCATTGGAATCGATGTGTCAAAAGACACAGTTGACGTTTGCTGCTATCAGGAGAATAAGCCTGCAGTAAATGGGAAATTTGAAAATGAGGTAAAAGGATTTAAAAAGATGCTAAAATGGGTAGCCGCTCAGGATGAGTCTCCCTGCCAGAGATGGCTAGTCTGTCTGGAACACACGGGAGTTTACAGCTGGGCCTTGAGTTGCTTCCTGGGTGAAAAAGAGATTCCCTTCAGCATTCAACCTGCCCTTCAGATCAAGCGCTCACTTGGGATTCAAAGAGGAAAAAACGATCGTGCAGACGCCCAAATGATTGCCCGCTATGCTTATCTCTATCGAAAAGAAATTAAGCCCACACAATTGCCCTCAAAAGCCCT
Organism: Cyclobacteriaceae bacterium; assembly: GCA_044223825.1. GTDB lineage: Bacteria > Bacteroidota > Bacteroidia > Cytophagales > Cyclobacteriaceae > ELB16-189. The sequence goes on from JBGALO010000001.1 coordinate 400,960, forward strand.
TATTTGTCTTAAAAACCTACTTTCCTATCGCAGTCGGTTGGTGCGCAATAAAGTGTCGCTTCAAACTTCATCACAAGAGCTTGACGCTTATATGACTGAGGATCTCACCGATCTTATTGTAAAGGACAGTACTCAACACATAAAGCTTCTGGAGGCAAGTATCCGACAGATTGACAAGAGAATTGAAAAAATCATTCATCAAGACACTCATCTGGATCGGCTTTATAATCTGTCAACTTCAGTGACCGGAGTTGGTCTTCAGATTGCGGCAAACATGTTAGTCTGCACAGAAGGATTCACAAGATTTGAAAACTTCAGAAAATTCTCATGTTACTGTGGATTGGCTCCCTTTGAATATCAATCGGGAACTAGCATCAAAGGAAAAACCAGAACAAGTGAATTAGGAAACAAAAAAATGAAAGCTTTAATCGGAAACGGCGTCGCCTCTGCCATACAACACGACCCAGAGATCGCAGCATACTACAACCGGAAACTGGCTGAAGGAAAGCATAAACTTGTCGTCCAAACCGCCATCAAAAACAAGATCATCAGTCGCGTTTTCGCTACAGTCAAAAGGGGAACGCCATTTGTCCCCCTTTTTCAATATGCAGCTTGACTTTATCTTAGAATTCGGTAGGCGCAAAGGCGCGGAGCCGCAGAAAACGGAATGTTTGCTAACGCTGCGCCTCCGCGTCTCCGCGGTTTAATGCTTATTCCAGAATTCCCGCGCTGCCTCCGAAGGCAAAAACTTATTCTTCATCACTGCATCAACCAACACATCTCTTTCTTTCGCCACGGCCGGTTCCTGCATCCATTTCCAGAAGTAGTTTTCAATGCTTTCCTCGGCCCACTTTTTTTTCTGTCGTTGCCTGTTTGCAAGAAACTCACCGCTATCGATAGTTAACTTCTTATGCTCCTGGATGGTGTTCCATACGTCACCAATACCGGTTCCTTCAATTGAAGAGACGGTCATTACCTTTGGTTGCCAATGATCACGGTGACTGGTCCGGAGATGGAGCGCATTTTGAACATCTGCCTTCGCCTGAAGGGAGGCCTTTACATTTGCACCGTCCGCCTTGTTGATCGCAACGAGGTCAGCCATCTCCATAATTCCTTTCTTGATGCCTTGCAGTTCATCACCTGCTCCCGCCAGCATCAGCAATAAAAAAAAGTCGACCATGTCGCGGACAAGCGTTTCAGATTGTCCGACGCCCACGGTTTCTATAATGATCACGTTGAAGCCAGCCGCTTCACACAAAAGGATAGTCTCCCGCGTGTTAAATGAAACACCGCCGAGCGCTGCTCCTGAGGGCGACGGGCGAATGAATACATTGGCATTCCTGCTGAGCTTGTCCATCCGGGTTTTATCGCCGAGAATACTGCCTTTGGTTTTTTGACTGGTAGGATCGATAGCGAGTACGGCTACTTTGTTGCCCTGCTTTGTCAGGAGTTCTCCAAAGGCTTCGATGAACGTGCTTTTGCCGACCCCGGGCACCCCTGTTATTCCAATCCTGATCGAGTTACCAGTTTTTGGCAACACATTCCTAAGCACATCTTCGCACAGCTTTCTATCCTCTTCAAGGCTGCTCTCGCACAATGTGATCGCCCGCGCTAAGGAAGCCCGGTCAGGACACCGTCTATCGCGTTGAATTGCAAAGCTAAATTTTTAATTTTACCATACTGCAGCCCCGCCTATGTTGAAATTCTGGTTCCAAAGTCTCATCATCACGGTCTTTGTGTTTTTCCTGCTCTGGGGAGCGAACCAGGCCACCGATCTGAAGATATTTACAGCGTTTGATTCTGTGGGACAGGCGCTTCGTGATTTTGAATTGACGGATTATGCTTTTTCCAATCTAAGACCGGATGTTACTGCGGATGAGCGAATTGTGTTGGTGAACGTGGGAGCTCTTTCCCGACGTGAGGTTGCTCAACAAATAATGATAATCAATCAGTTCAACCCTCGTGTCATCGCGTTTGATGGATTTTTTGATTGTGAAGGCGGGCTTCGCGACAGCGTTAATTGTCCGATGCTGCTCGATACTCTGGGTAACCTGATGCTCAGCAGTGCGATTCAGCAATCGAAAAACTTCGTGCTTGCAACAAAACTGTTACAGACTGACTCTTTAGCACAATTTGATTCAAACATTGCCGACTCACTGGAGTATTCAGATCCGATGTTTAACGATTATGCAACGCACGGATTTGTCACCTTACCAACAGACGCCACCTATCAGGAGGATGTAAAACAGTGCCGAACCATATATCCGGCAAGGATGGTACGAGGAAAACAAGAATTGGCTTTTTCGGTGCGCGTGGCCATGCAGTATGATTCAGTAAAGGCAAAGAAGTTCCTCGCGCGAAACCAGGAAGAGGAATTGGTGAATTTTAAGAGAAACATTGAAGTAAGACAACTCCGGCTTAAAAGCTTAAAGAATGACGAAACCACGACGACCAACTTCGGCACCGGATATTATGTTGTCGACGCATATGATGTACTGCAGGGCAATGTATTGCCAACGTTGTTCAAGGATAATATTGTCATGATGGGATACCTCGGAGATTACATTGGTGATCCATCCTGGGAAGACAAGTTTTTCACTCCATTGAATAAAGTGGTTGGCGGCCGCGCTAACCCCGACATGTTTGGACTTATCGTTCACGCCAACGCGGTGTCGATGATACTTGATGAGGACTACGTTGATACAATTTCTGATTGGTTGAAATATTCCATCGCTTTTTTGGTCTGCCTTTTGACCGTGGCTTTGTTTGTATACATCGACATGCGCCTTCCGATGTGGTTTGATGCCCTGTCTGTGATTATACAGCTGCTAGAACTTCTCATCATATCCTCATTCATAATTTTCGCATTTGTTACATGGAGTCTGAAATTAGATTTGACAATTGCGATCGGAGTTACTGCGTTGGTTGGCCCTGCCTACGACATTTTCAAGAGCGTGCAGAATGAAATCAATCGCCGGATTACCAAACGAAAGGAGCGGGTATTAAACCCCGTGAGCGAAGAGGTGCGATAAGAAAAGTGGCACGATTTTTCAGTATATTCGTGGTGTATTTCAGCGATCAGGCCTTAAATAGCCACAAAAAGGTACTAGACCCTATTACTTACTAAACAATGCGTATGAAAAGCAGAACCCTCCTCGGTATTGGCTTTTTTTCATTATTGACAGTGTCAGCCTATTCTCAGGAATATGCGTTCAAAGTGCTCGCCAATAAGGGCGCAAACGAATATAAATCGGGAGATTCCTGGCAAGCCCTGAAGACTGGAGCCAGCCTTAAGGCCGGCGACGAACTCAAGGTGTCTGAAAATGCCTACCTCGGCCTTGTGCATGCAAGCGGTAAACCCATGGAACTTAAGCAGGCCGGCAATTATAAAGTAGCTGACCTCGCTTCGAAAGTCAGCGGAGGAACCAGCGTCTTGAACAAGTACACTGATTTTATTCTCAGCAGCAACTCTGCAGAAGCCAAAAAGAACAGATTGAGTGCTACAGGAGCTGTTCACAGAGGTGCCCCTACGATGCTGAATGTATTCCTGCCACCTCCCCAAAGCGCAAGCATCTATGGCAAGACAATGGTTGTAGAATGGGAGACTCCAAAAGCAGGTGGACCCTACATTGTATCACTCAAGAATATCTTCGAAGAAGAGTTGACGAAATTTGAAACCCCTGAAACGATCATTCATATCGATCTTTCGGATCCTAAGCTGGCGAATGAATCAGCATTCCTTGTAGAGGTGTCAAGCAAAGCAGATGGAAATACGAAATCCGAAGGCAAAGTTGTAAAGCGGCTTCCTCCTGCAGACCTGGAGCGGGTGAAGAAAGCTTACACTGAAATATCAGGTGACGTGAAAGACGAGTCTGCCTTCAATAAATTTATTCAGGCTGGATTCTACGAGCAGAATGGCCTTTTGATTGACGCGCTTACTTCATACGAGGACGCAATTAAAATGGCTCCTGATGTAGAAGATTTCAAAACTGCAAGGGATGAGTTCTTATTGAGAAATAAGCTCACACAACCCAAGCAATAGCAATATTAATTCATCTTTAAACCCCGCCTGTGCGAATCATGGCGGGGTTTTTTGCTTTTGGCTGGCAGCAATATTCTTCTAATTTTGTGGACTACCCTAAATCATCTTCCATGAGTGTACTCGTAAATAAGAATTCCCGCGTTATCGTTCAGGGATTCACTGGTTCTGAAGGTACTTTCCACGCAGGTCAAATGATTGAATACGGTACCAACGTGGTCGGTGGTGTTACGCCCGGAAAGGGAGGCCAGGTGCACCTTGGAAGACCTGTGTTTAATTCAGTGAAGGAAGCGGTAGACAAAACGGGCGCAGATGTGTCGATTATTTTCGTTCCACCTGCCTTTGCAGCGGATAGCATTATGGAAGCCGCCGATGCAGGTATCAAGGTGATTGTTGCCATCACAGAGGGTATTCCTGTCAAGGACATGATGATCGCAAAGCAATACGTAAAAGACCGGAAGGTTCAACTTGTTGGACCTAATTGCCCTGGCGTCATTACGCCTGGCGAAGCAAAGGTCGGTATCATGCCGGGATTCGTGTTTAAGAAGGGGAACATTGGCATCGTGTCAAAATCCGGAACGCTCACGTATGAGGCTGCGGATCAGATCGTAAAAGCTGGCCTTGGAATAACCACAGCCATTGGAATTGGTGGAGATCCGATCATCGGGACGCCCACAAAAGATGCAATCGAACTGTTGATGAATGATCCTGAAACTGAAGGCATTGTAATGATCGGCGAAATCGGTGGAAATTATGAGCCGGTCGCTGCCCGTTGGATAAAGGAAAACGGAAATAAGAAACCGGTAGTAGGATTTATTGCTGGACAAACTGCGCCTCCTGGACGCCGCATGGGTCATGCGGGAGCTATCATCGGGGGAGCGGAAGACACCGCATCAGCGAAAATGAAAGTTATGAGGGAATGCGGTATTCACGTTGTCGAATCGCCTGCGCTCATCGGCGAAACAATGGCGGCAATCATTAAGAAGAAATGATACTCAACGAGTAACAAGGAAGGCGCTTTTGAACTCCTGCTCCAGGTGGGAATTCAGTTGATTGATATCTTCAAACGTCTGGATGTATTCCACTTCCTCGACGGGATCATCCTGGCGAAACATCACTTGCGCAAAAAAATCCTTGATCATATAGATGTAGATCTTGCGTCCTGCATGGTCGCGTGAGCCAACAAGCGAACCGCGCTCGCGCATCATCTGGATAACTTTCCTTTCAGAAAGCCCGTTGAAAAGTTTCTTGAACCACATTGCCGTGCTGTTATTAATTGATGTTGAATAATCAAAGTAACTCATTCGTAACGCGGCCATAAAATCAGGCACGAAACCGACACATGAGATTTCGTCGTGATTTGATATCCCTCTGGACAAACCATCAACTTTGATAAAAACCTTACTTCCCGTAAAGTGCAGAATTCAGGGCCTACTCTGAATACGGCCGTGTTTTAGGCCCAATACTGTGCAGAAATGCCTAAAATCTTGCATGCCCGTGGAAATCTTACAGGAGGTCGTTTGCGAGATTGGCCAGCTCTGATCGCTCGCCCTTTTCCAGGGTTATATGAGCATAAAGTTCATGATCCTTAATCCGATCAATGAGATAGGAAAGGCCATTGCTCTGCGAATCGAGGTATGGTGTGTCGATTTGGAAAATGTCCCCTGTGAAAATAATTTTCGTGTTTTCGCCGGCGCGTGTGATGATTGTTTTTACTTCATGCGGCGTCAGATTCTGAGCCTCATCCACAATGAAACATATGTTTGAAAGGCTGCGTCCACGGATGTAAGCGAGTGGTGTGATTACGAGTTTCTCGTTATTCACCATCTCGGTGATCTTTGAGTACTCTTTATCACTCTCGTTGTACTGATTTTGAATAAACTTCAGGTTGTCCCACAATGGCTCCATGTAGGGATTCAGTTTCGATTTGATGTCGCCCGGAAGATATCCGATGTCCTTATTGCTCAACGGTACAATAGGTCTGGCAAGGTAGATCTGTTTGTATTCACGCTTCTGTTCCAGGGCCGCGGCCAGAGCAATCAATGTCTTCCCGGTTCCTGCAACTCCTTGCATGGTTACCAGCTTGATCTCAGGCTTTGTCACCGCATGGATGGCGAACGCTTGCTCAGCATTGCGCGGCTTTATTCCATAAACGGAACGCTTCTCCACATGCTCGACCATGCCGTTTGCCGAGTTATAAAAAGCGAGAATCGATTTCTTTCCGCTCCGAAGTATATAATAGTGGTTCTTCACCAGGTTGGATGCATCACCCAGCAAATCTTCGGGAGGGCAATATCCTTTTTCGTATAAAAGATCAATCACATTCGGATCGACGTCATCGAGGATCGTTTTGCCTGCGTAGAGCGAGTTCAGATTTTGAACTTTGCCAGTCGTATAGTCCTCCGCCTGCAGTCCTAACGCTTTGGCTTTTAATCGCAGGTTGATGTCTTTGGAGACGAGAATAACTTTTCGATCCTCCTCCTTTTGCAGAATCAATGCAGAATTCAAAATTCTGTGATCTGCTTTATACTCGTTAAAAACCTTATTAGCGTCGAGCGTGCTGCCATGGCCGCCCGTTTCCATCAGGACTTTGAAATTGCCCTTTGTTTTGCCATTCAGCGGATTCCAATTATGAAGCATTTGATCTTTGGCCAGCTTGTCAAGTAGCCTGATGAACTCGCGCGCCTCAAAATTCTTTGTGTCATTTCCTTTCTTGAAATTGTCTAACTCCTCAAGCACTGTGATGGGTATACCAATATCGTGCTCGTCGAAATTGAGGATGCTGTTGTGCTCAAATAAAATTACAGAAGTGTCGAGAATGAAAACTTTCTTCTCCTTTTTGCTTTTTGCCATAGTCTAAAAAATAGGTCGTACGGTCAAGACAAAAGAAAACCGCGAAGACACTTCCTTTCGGGTCGATAAACCCTAAAAAGGCTGACAGTATCTTCGCGGCTTCCGATCGATGATTAAATCTAGTGAAAGAGAGATCAGAAATCAAAGCGGCAGTGATGAATCTTTTGCGATGAATAATTTTTAGTCGCGGACGTTTTCACGCAAACGCCGCAAAGAATGGTGTAACCTTTGCGATTAGCGGCTTGGCGTGGGGCATAGCGGGCTCATACTCGCGAGAAGACATCTCCTTTTTCCGTCGCGGTGATGCGCACAACGTTTGCCAATACCAACTTCACAATTTTCCGGGTGGTCATGAATTTGTTCAACCCTGCCGCCTTTGAAAGTTCTTGAAGACCGGTATGCTTATGATTGTCGAGAAAGTGAATGATCTTTTGCTCGGCGTCTCCGTATGTAAAGCGCGCGCCCGTCTTTGAGCGGCCCCGTCTCAGGATTTCATTCATGATCCGGCTCGCTTTAATGCTCTGATCCTTTTGCCTGATGAATGAATTACGTTCACTCCCCGCGACGTAAAAATGTGGACGCCTTTCGCTTTTGGCGATGCGCCACTGAACCACAAACTTTTTTTCGGATATGGCAATGATCTCTTCTTCGGGAATTAGTGCCGGACGACAATGCTTTTCGAGTTCCTGCCGTACGACCAACGATTCCTCCTCGGGAAACTTTACGCCTGGAATGCTTTTATCATCATCAACGCCTACAAGCAAAACGCCACCATCAGTGTTGGCGAATGCAATCATTTCCCGCACAATCTTATCCGGGAAAGATGCTTTGCGCTTGAATTCCAGGTATTGACCTTCACCCTGCGATACCAGTTTACGGAGAGTCGCGAGGCGGGAAGGATCGAACGCGATCGATTCGGATCGGACCATTCCGAAGGAATTTAATTCATCCTGTTGCCGAATGACTGATCGTCGCCCTCGTCGTCCTGGTCGTCCTCTTCTCGTGGAACGCTGAACATGCCACTCATGAGGTCTTTAAACTGGAGCCCTTTCGACAAGTAATGCTTGCTGATCATGCTGTATTCTGCAAGTCCGTGCAAGGCGAATTCCATCATGAACTGTCGGGTTGCAGGATCAAGTCCCTTCTGATATTCATTGATCAGGTCGGCAAGACCTGGAACCTTTTGCAGACTTTTTTCATAGTCTTGATTTGTCATGTCGCCCAACAAATCAAGTGTGTTTCCGTCGCCGAACCAGGATGTGATCTTTTTATAAGGGCTCTTATCTTTCGTTTTTCTGAATTTTTCCGGATCAGGAAAATAATTCACGAACTGAGAGCGTATTGCCTTCCCCATAAGGTTCTGCGCCACAATGGCCGGCCCTTCTTGTTCTCCTTCATAGACCAACTCGACCTTTCCGGTAATGGCTGGGATCACTCCAACAAAATCTGTTACGCGTATCGCGGTAAACTTTTCCTGATTAATGATTGTCCGTCGTTCAGCTGCGGCGACTAGTGACTCGTAGGCGGCAATTGTCAATCGTGCAGATACACCGCTCTTGGCATCAACGTACTCACTCTTTCTAGCTTCAACCGCGATCTGCTCGACGAGGTCTTTTGCGATAGTGATAAAGGCCACAGACTTCTTTTGCTCATCCCTGATCCGTGCTTCTTGTTCAGTGATCTTTTTACCGATCTCGATGGTCTTAGGGTAATGTGTAATAATCTGACTGTCAATTCTGTCTTTTAGCGGCGTGACGATGCTGCCCCTATTCGTGTAGTCTTCAGGGTTTGCCGTAAAAACAAATTGCAAATCAAGCGGCAATCTCAATTTAAAGCCCCTGATCTGAATATCGCCTTCCTGGAGAATATTGAACAACGCAACCTGTATCCTTGCCTGCAGATCGGGAAGTTCATTGATTACGAATATGCACCTGTGAGACCTGGGAATCAATCCAAAGTGAATCACGCGCTCGTCTGAGTACGGAAGCTTGAGAGAGGCCGCTTTGATAGGATCTACGTCACCGATAAGGTCTGCGATTGATACGTCGGGTGTGGCAAGCTTTTCTGTATAGCGTTCATCCCGATGCAGCCAGGTGATCGGTGCGTTGTCCCCGAGTTCACGTATTTTGTCGCGGCCGTAACGGGAAATCGGATTGAGTGGATCGTCATTTAATTCCGAGCCTTCAACAACCGGTATGTATTCATCCAAAAGGTGCACCATCAGGCGAGCGAGCCGTGTCTTAGCCTGTCCGCGTAAACCCAAGAGGTTAATATCATGACCAGCAAGAATCGCACGTTCGAGGTCAGGAATAACTGTTTCCTCATATCCCCAAATACCTTCGAACACGTTTTCCTTTTTTTGTAGCCGCTTAATGAGATTGCTTCGCAATTCATCTTTAATGGATTTCTGCTGGTAGCCGGCCGACTTCAATTGGCCCAATGATGTAATGTTCTTATGATTCATTGTCACTGTTCAATAAGTTTTTAAGCGGTATTAAAAGATCTTTCTGCGATTACGCTTGAAATCTTCAAACACAAGATTTCCAAGTCCCTGGAGACTGCTGTAGTAGGCGTTGCCATTATTTGCCTTTGTAAATTCCCTGACGAATGCCTTCAGATATGGGTCTGTTGCAATCATGAAAGTAGTTACGGGAATCTTGATCTTGCGCAACTGCGCGGCCAGATTGAGGGTCTGATTCAGGATCTTATTATCAAGACCGAAACTGTTCTTGTAGTATTTTATCCCCTGTTTGATGCACGTTGGTTTTCCGTCCGTGATCATGAAGATCTGTTTGTTGGCATTCTTCCTGCGGCGAAGAATATCCATAGCAAGCTCGAGCCCTGCGACGGTATTGGTGTGGTAGGGACCAACCTGCACATAAGGAATATCCTTGATCTCGATTTGCCACGCGTCGTCGCCAAAGACGAGGAGATCCAGCGTGTCTTTAGGATATTTTTTCGTGATCAATTCAGATAGGGCCATTGCGACTTTTTTGGCAGGGGTAATCCGATCTTCCCCGTACAGGATCATCGAGTGGGATATATCGATCATCAATACCGTCGACGTCTGCGTCTTGAATTCGTTCTCGACAACTTCCAGGTCCTCTTCGGTCATAAAGAAGTCCTCAAAACCATGATTGATCTGTGCATTCTTCAATGAATCCGTCATCGAAATTTGTTCGAGGGTGTCGCCGAATTCATAGTCACGTCGGTCTGTGGTGGCTTCATCGCCACGCCCGCTGTGTGGTGTTTTGTGTTCGCCGCCACGTGTCTTCTTTAATTTCCCGAAGATCTCCTCCAGCGCTGATTGACGTAGGTTTTGTTCACTTTTTGCTTTCAATTTGAATTCCCCTTTCGGTCCTTCCTCGGAGATGTATCCATTCTTCCTAAGGTCTTCAATGAAGTCGCCCATCGCATATTTGTCGTTGGTAAGTTTATGCTGGCGGTCGACTTCTGTCATCCATTGAAGGGCTTCCGAGACGTTGCCGGAAGTGATGAGGATCAGCTGCATGAAGATCTTAAGCAATCGTTCAAAATCACTTTGTGGACCTTGAGGAGCTGGCGTAAACTTCGAAAATCTATACCCTAACACGGCGCAATTGTTGGTGATTTAAACTTAACTATTAATTGATGTTTTATGTTTCCGAACGGGTGAAAAGTGCACTTTTTTAGTTTTCACGAACGTTGTGGGGAAATTTGACGTTTGACACAATATCTTTTCGGAAAAAACGTCTTATTTTTAATAGAACGTGGAATAGGATTTGTATTATTCCTTTAAACAAAAACTTATGAAAAAGGCATTTACGCTCGTTGTTATAGCCGCCTCGCTACTATTATCAGCGTGCTCGCAGTATACGTGCCCCACGTATTCGAAGGCGCCCGTAAAACCCCATACGGTCTCTCAGACGAAGATCTAGTTTTGTATTTGCGAAAATTGTGATTGCCCTTGACCCCAGGGGTTTTCTAATCCTTTGGATTGATTTCAAATACCGATTGGTATTATTTGACCGCTGGCTTGGTCATCGTTCCGTACACGTAGTCCCAAAGTGGTGATGAGACTCCGAAAACAACTTCTCCATTTTTATAATGGTGTACGCTGTGGTTTATCCACAAGATCTTCAAAAAGTTTTTCGGCGGTTGGTATGCATGCACCATGTAGTGTACGGAAAGGTATGCCGCATAGCCCACCAGAAATCCGGGCAGAAAAGAGAAGACGAGATCACCCAGGATCAAGCGGAAAGCAAATAACAAAATCGTCGAAAGTGTAATACTTAATAGCGGCGGCATCGCGAGACGCGTCTTGTCTTTAGGAAATTCATGATGCACGCCATGCATGGTGTATTGTGCTTTCGCGCGGGCTTCGGTACTTGCCTTCATGTGAAAAATATAGCGATGGATCATGTATTCAGCCCAGGTAAATGTGAGCATCCCAATGAAGAACATTCCAACGGTGGCCGCAATCGATAGCGACGTATGAGTGAGGCTCCAATAAAGTAGTCCGGAAGAATAGATAAAAAAGATAATCAGCGGGATCGAAATATGGGTTCTGCTCAACTTCTCCAGGATCGGATTCTGAAAAAGCTGCTTAGTTCCTCCATTTTTAGGCTTGATCTCCTGATTCATAGCTCAATTCAACATTTAAGCGCTGCAAATTTACGCCCATTCCACCTTTTTTTCAACTATCGCGCTCGGCTAAAGGGCAGTTTTTGCGGCCGTCTTTTCGAGCACCCGTCGATAAACATTCTCGTACAGCGGTCGAATATTTGCGATGTCAAATTCTTTGGCGCGCTTTAGTGCGTTTTCCTTAAACGTCGGCAGGTTGTTTTTGTCCAGCACGAAGAGGGCCTTTCGGGTCATGTCGTCTACATCACCGACTTTGCTCATAAATCCGGTCACGCCCTGGATATTCAACTCCGGCAAGCCGCCGGCATCAGTGGATATAAGCGGTACCTCGCAAGCCATCGCTTCCAATGCGGCAAGGCCGAAGCTTTCTTTTTCAGATGGCATCAGAAAAAGATCCGCGACTGACAAGACTTCTTCGATCGCCTCGAGTTTTCCCAAGAAACGGACATCTCCTTCGATGTTAAGTTCACGGCTTTGTGATTCTGCTTTTGCGCGTTCAGGGCCATCACCGATCATTAGCAACTTGGAGGGCACTACTGCGTGAACGTTTGCAAAAACTTTGATAACATCCTGTATACGTTTTACTTTTCTAAAGTTGGATGTGTGAACGATCAGCGCTTCGCCATTGGGGCAAATCGCTTTTTTGAAATGGTCTTTTTTCTGTTTTTTAAATTTATCCAGGTCGATGAAGTTCGGGATCACATCGATGCTGTTCGAAATTTTGAAATACTCATAGGTTTGTCGGCGAAGATCTTCCGACACAGCAGTCACTCCATCAGATTGATTGATGCTGAATGTTACCACTGGTTCGTATGATGGATCTTTTCCAACCAGCGTGATATCGGTTCCGTGGAGCGTGGTAACGATAGGAATATGAATGCCTTGTGAAGCGAGTATTTGCTTAGCCATGTACGCCGCCGACGCATGTGGGATTGCGTAGTGGACATGAAGTAAATCGAGGTGCTCATTCTTAACAACGCTGACCATTTTGCTGGCGAGCGCCAATTCGTAGGGAGGAAATTCAAAAAGGGGATAGGATCTGAAATCTACTTCGTGGTAGAACAAATTCTCATTTAAGAAATCCAGACGACTTGGCTGAGAATACGTGATAAAATGAATCTTATGCCCTTCTTTCGCCAGCGCCTTTCCGAGTTCGGTAGCCACCACGCCGCTGCCACCGAAGGTTGGATAGCAGACTATGCCTATTTTCATGTATTCCACAGGGTTGGATTTGATGTTAAACCAAGATTAAGACGCTTTGGTTTCAGTTTTTATTGGCGCAATATGCAAACATAGCCTGATAAATCACTTCCTGAATGCGTGATCTGATATTTGCGTTGAGGAGCTTGTTGTTACGGTCAGGAAAGACGCGATTTGAGACGAACACATATACAATACCGAATTGCGGATCTACCCACAGACAGGTGCCGGTAAATCCCGTATGACCGAATGTTAAAGGCGAAACCTGAAGCGCTGTTGGACTTGACCAATCATTTTGGACGGGCTTGTCCCACCCCAGGCCACGACGACTTTCTGAAAATTGTTTCGCGGTAAAAAGCCTGATCGTCTCCGGCTTGAAAAATGTCACGCCGCCATAGTGACCTTCCTGCAACAGCATCTGACCAAGCTTGGCAAGATCGTTCGCGGTGCTAAACAAACCGGCATGACCAGAAACTCCGCCCATCATCGCTGCACGTTCATCGTGCACAGTTCCGACAACCATTTCTTTTCTGTAAATCTTGTCGATCTCAGTGGGAGCAATGATATCCACTGGAAATCTTTTCAACGGATTAAACCCGGTAGTGTACGCACCCAGCGGTCCGTAAAAATTCTGCTGCACGAATTCATCCAACGGTTTTTGAAGAATGCGCTCAGCCATCTCCTTGAACATCATAAAACCAAGATCACTGTAGCGATACGTGAACGGGGTTCGTGGAGGTTTCTCCTGCATTCTCGATTTTATCACCCATGACCACACGGAGTCGCGGATTACTTCTGAAGCGAAAAGTTCCGGAGCAACCTGCAAAGGATATTCGGGGGTCTTACTTCGGCTGTAGTACAACGGAAGAAAAGTACTGTCCTGTACAGTCTGATTCCAAAGGGGTACGAACGGAACCAGGCCAGCCTGGTGGGTTAGCATGTCGATGATCGTGATGTCTTTTTTATTCGTGTTTTTCAGTTCCGGGAGATAGACCGATGCTTTCTTATTAATATCAATCAAGCCTTTCTCCTGCATATACATCACTGCCTGCAGTGTGGCCGACACTTTGGTGAGCGATGCCAGATCGTAAATGGTTTCATCGGTCACCGGTATTGAATGTGTGTAATCCAATGACCCCATCGACCGGTCGAATACAATCTTTCCATCTTTTGCAACGATCACATGGGCGCCGGGTGTCGCACCGATGTCAATCGCTTCTTTCATAATGACATCTATTTTCTTAAGCACGTCGGGATCAAGATGTGCTTCTTCAGGTAGTGTGTATGAAAGTCGATCCGTGCGCGGTGTATTCAGAGAAAGATTACTTTTGAACTGCCCGGCTGAGATGGGTAGTTGCCCCGGAGCATCCAGCGCGCCGAATATCATTTGAGGCACTACTTCGGTCATGTAATCGCCGTCACTATAAGCGGCAATCAATGCCGTTGCGTTTTCGTATTTCGGCAGTGAGAGGGGATCAGAAAAACTTACCACCACTACGTTCTTTTCTTTTAAGAGTCTTTGAATCCAGGGCCCGACTTCATATTCGAGTTTTTGCAAATGAGGATAAATGCTGAGCACTACGATATCACCCGGTTTCCAAAATGAATAGGTAGTGTCTTCCGGCGTCTTGATAGAAACCGTTTTGAAAGGCGCGTATTTCTTGAGGTGCCGATTGAATGGATTATCATTGTCTCTTCCAATGGAGACACTCAGGAAAGATTGATGGTCAATTGTTCTGATCGGCAACAGGCTGCTATCATTTTTTACCAACGTAGTAGTTGCTTCAGCAAGGCGGTGTCGAAGAAGATCTGAACCGGCCACACTCGTCCCTGCGAGCATTTCCCGATATGATTTTTTCTTGTTCAGGCCCGCGTCATATTTCGCGGCGAGAATTTTTTTTACACTGGCATCCAACTGCACTTGCAGAATTCTATCCTTCTTCAGGCGCTTGTTAATTTTTCGCCTGGCAGCATTGATGTTTAGGGGCGCAATCAGGACATCATTACCAGTTTCCAGTGCCAGTAATTCAGCTTCCCCGGCTCTCACTTTACCCGTGGTCTTTAAAAAATTTTTTACGTCACTGAAAACCAATCCGTCAAAACCCAATCGGCGCTTCAAAATCTCGGAGACAAATAGTTGAGACACCGCTGCAGGAAATATTCCATTTTCATGCTGCATGGAGAACGGCAAGTTATTGGTGTAGATACCTGAAACGTCGGCTTCAATCATTTGCCGTAGCACATAAAGCGACGTTGTGTCCAATTTGCTTAGATCAATGACGCGTGCCGTGTCAAGCAACCGGTTTACAGGTGAAGGAATGCGTGGCAATGCTTTAGCAACCGATAGGACCCCCTCATCCTGCAAGGCCTTTGTAAATTGAACTGCATGGAAAGCGACAACTGATGGGTCGTTTCCGAAGTAGCGAAGAAAGTCGCCTCGAAAGATTTCATGACTAATGTTCGGGCCGAAACTGATGTTGACGTCAAATTCTTTCATCTGACGGGCGATCATGCGCGCCCATTCGTAGGCGAGGCTGTCATTTTTCCAGGCCGCAGCAATCATCGGTTTATGGAAACCGTTGATGCTGTCGAGCGTCTGCGCAAGACCCCATTCCGCTGAAGTGGCCATGAGCAAAGGCACCCTGGAGATTTTTCTAAGTCTTTCCATGAGGCGCCTGTGACTTACCGGGCCGCCTCCGGTTATGTACAAGGAACCAACATCTCCAGATTTCACAGATGAAATCAAGTTTTCGAGCTGATTGTCATTTGCATAGGCGGAAATCGGCACCATGAACAATTGCCCAATTTTTTCATCACGACCAAGAGTATTGAAAACGCTGTCCACCCAGCGGCTACGCCCAACCGGATCTGGCTGCTGGGTCTGTGCCCCCGCACCGTACGACCATAGAAATAGTCCCGAAAGCAATACAGCGGATAAAACTTTTTTCAGCATCCCAGAGTTAACTTTGTATTTGAAAACGAATAAAGCAATTTTACTTTTAAACCTGTCAAATATAAATACTGAATACCCACAGGGGTTTTGAGTGGTCGGGTGAGGGGCATGGGAGTTTTAATTTTAAATCATTTGTGTCATGAAATTTGTGTCACTTTTTACAAAGGCGCCTAATTATAAAAGGTTCAGCTACGAGCCAAGATTTTACGATCCCAAGGCGGAGGAGAGGAAAGAGCGGGAAGAGCGCATCCGAAAGGAGCTTGAGATGGAGCGTGGCCAGGCAAGTGAAATCGGAACTGACTATCGAAAGCGTATGCTAGGATCTTTTCAGTCGGCCAGAAGGCGTTCGAAAGCTTCCGCAGATACGCTCAACACAGCCTTGCTTCGCCTGGCGGTGCTTTTGTTCCTGGCTCTCATGATTATGGCATTTTTGCAATGGGGAAAAGTGGCATTGTATAGTTTCTTTTTGTTTTTGCCAGTGTACATATATTTCAAGTTCAGAAGGAAATAGCCGCACGTATACTCCAATTATCATTCCAGCCCGCAATTAATGTCCGATATCATCCGCCTGCTTCCAGATTCCATTGCCAACCAGATAGCGGCGGGTGAGGTTGTGCAGCGCCCCGCTTCTGTTGTTAAAGAATTGATGGAGAATTCCATCGACGCCGGTGCAACGTCAATAAAGCTCATTGTAAAGGAGGCAGGGCGAACATTAATTCAAGTGATCGACAATGGTTCGGGTATGAGCGAAACGGATGCGAGAATGAGCCTGGAGCGCCATGCCACTTCCAAGATTCGCACGGCCGATGATCTGTTCACTTTAACAACAATGGGCTTTCGTGGTGAGGCACTCGCCTCAATCGCCGCTGTCGCACAACTTGAAATGAAGACGCGCCAGGAACGGAACGAGTTGGGAACATTGCTGGTGGTAGAGGGGTCAGAGGTGAAGCGGCAGGAACCGGTTGCATCGGAACGCGGTACCAGCATCAGCGTTAAAAATCTGTTCTTCAATATCCCGGCCCGGAGAAATTTTCTCAAGTCCAACCCGGTGGAAATGCGTCATATTTTGGAAGAGTTCCAACGAATTGCATTGGCGCATCCCGAAATTTCTTTTTGCCTGATTCAGAGCGATGAAACTGTTTACGACCTGCCCCCGGCCAAATTAAGCCAGCGCGTAGTCAGCTTGTTTGGTAAGTCGTACCAGGGACAGCTTGCCCCGTGCCAGGAGGAAACGGAATTGATGAAAGTAACGGGTTATGTGGGTCGACCCGAATCTGCACGGAAAACCCGCGGCGAACAGTTCATCTTTGTCAATCGCCGTTTTGTGAGAAACAACTATTTGAATCACGCGATCGCCGGCGCGTATGAAAATTTGTTGCCTGACGGAAGCTTTCCGTTCTATGTGCTGTTTCTCGAAATCGATCCGAAGCATATTGACGTCAACGTTCATCCAACTAAGACTGAAATCAAGTTTGACGACGAGCGCGCCGTGTATGCTGTAATACGTGCTGCCGTGCGTCAGGCATTGGGCGCGCACAATCTTACTCCGGCGCTGGATTATTCAGCGGACGTTAACCTTGTGAACAAAATAAATCACACGCCTGCTCTAAGCCGTGATCAGTTTCTTGAAGAGCAACTTGGCTCATCACTGCAGCGATCGAATCTTCAAAACTGGGAAAAATTATTCGACGAAGAACGTCCGATGCAATCGAGACTTTTTAATTCGGATACAAAGCCGGAACAATTTCACCAGCAACCTGCGACCGATGCTCCCGTTCCGTTTTCATCCCCGGTGGAGGAGAAGATTGTATTCCAGCTTAATCAAAGATTCCTGATCAGGCCGGTCAAGGACGGGTTAATGGTGATCGACCAGCAGCCAGCACATGAACGTGTTTTGTTCGAGCGGTTTGTTAGAAAAATGCAGAACAATTCCGGGGCAAGCATCCAGAGTCTGTTCCCGCAAACAGTGTCTATGAGTCCTGCGGATTTTGCTTTGGTGATGGAAATGGAAAATGAGATCCGGTCACTTGGATTTCAATACGATATCTTTGGGAAGAATACGATTGTGGTGACGGGCACACCCAGCGAAGCCGCTGGCAAGGATTCAAAAGCACTCTTCGAAGGATTGATAGAGCAATTCAAACAAAATCAATCCAGCCTGAATTTGCCACTTCGCGATAACCTGGCGAGCGCACTGGCAAAGCGATCTGCCGTTAAAAGTGGCCAGAAACTTTCGCGCGAAGAAGCTGCTTCCATTGTGGAGGGGCTGTTTTCGTGCCAGAACCCCAACTATTCGCCGGATGGTTGCACAACATTTTATATTATTGAGACGTCTAAGCTTGAAAGCCATTTTAGCTAATGTTTAATCTGACACCCCTTGTCCGCAACCTGGTTATCATCAATGTTGTGGTTTTTTTGCTACAAAATCTCCTGCCGATCGGCTCTACGCGTTGTATTGAGTTCATGGCCAATCCCGGTCTGTCGGGATTTGTCTCTCTCTGGCCGATAGGTTCGTGTGCTTTTGCGCCCTACCAGTTCTTTACTTATATGTTTGCGCACGGGTCTTTCAGTCACATTTTCTTTAACATGCTGGCATTGGCCTCGTTCGCTCCGATTCTTGAGAACTACTGGGGAGAAAAAAAATTCCTGATTTTTTATGTGATTACCGGAATGGGTGCCGGTTTGATTTATGCGCTTGCTAATTATTTTTTGTTCCCGGGAACGCAGGGCAGCATGCTTGGCGCATCGGGAGCCATTTACGGTATCCTGATGGCCTTTGGTATGATTTTTCCAAACATGGAGATTATGTTGCTTTTCCCCCCGATTCCCATTAAAGCGAAATACATGGTCTTTTTAATGGGCATTCTTACCTATGCCATGGACCACAGCGGAACGGTGGCACACCTGGCCCATTTCGGCGGCGCGTTTGTAGCATTTTTGCTCATCAGCTATTGGAGAAGTCAGGACCGGGGACGGGGCTGGTGAACTGACAATTTTATAAATTCGTAATTCGTGGGAGTGAGTAAAGTTCATCGAGGTGTTTAACGAATTCAAAAATGCGTTCAGCCGTCCCAACAACGGCCACATACAGTTGATCATAATCAACGTGACGGTGTTTTTGATCATTGGAGCGATCTCCGTCTTCTCAACAATTCTCGGATTCGAATCCATTTCGCACATCATACAAGATCAGTTTTCGATTCCCCCAAGAATTGGAGACTTTATTCTCAGACCGTGGACAATCATCACATACGCGTTCAATCATAGCCTGACAGACATCCTGCATATTTTGTTCAACATGCTGGTACTTTACTGGTTTGGCCGCTTGTTTGTTGAATACCTGGGCAGTGATAAGCTGGTTGCCTTGTATGTTCTTGGCGCACTGGCCGCTGGTGTTTGTTATCTGCTCGTTTTTAATACAATTCCATTCTTTAAAAACCTCTCAAACTTTTCTGGAATGGTTGGAGCTTCAGGAGCAATTTTCGCAATCATGGTGGCGTGTGCAACGCTGATGCCTGACTACACTTTCTTTCTGCTGTTTCTTGGCCCAGTGAAAATAAAATATATCGCGGCGTTTTATATCGTGCTATCATTTCTCGGAACTGTCCAGGCCAACGCAGGAGGGAATATCGCACACCTGGGCGGTGCGTTGATGGGATTTATTTATATCAAGCAGCTTCAAGCAGGCGTCAATTGGGGAGGATGGATTACAGCCACATTGTACGCCACCGGAAACCTCTTTCGAAGCAAGCCCAAAGTGAAAGTTTCTTATCGCAAAGAATCAGTATCCAGTCGAAACGGTACTCTCTCTGGAGTATCGCAGAAGGAAATTGATGATATCCTGGATAAAATATCCGATGGCGGATATGAAAGCCTGACCAAGGAAGAGAAAGAGAAATTGTTCAAAGCTTCAAAAAAATAATTTTGATAGCTTGTCATGTTTCGGACTCCCTGCCTCGCCGAAGCGGGTATGCGCAGGCAGGCGCTCAGCATGACCGTCAAGCCCACTTTTTTAGGTAATCAATTTTGCGATGGTGTATGCCGCCCCCGCTGCAAGCGTTCCAACCAACGTTACACGCAAAGCACCTTTTAGGATAGGCTGGCCTGTGAGTTTGGCTTTAACAAGGCCGAAGACGATCAGGCAGATGATCGTGATAAAGATGGACCATGTCAAACCCTGCTCATTAGTGGATGCAAAAAAGTAGGCACTCAAAGGAATGAGACCGCCCACCACATAACTTAACCCGATCACGATAGCGCTTTCCAGCGCGCGATTTTTGTCAGGTCGCTCTAAGCCAAGTTCAAAGCGCATCATAAAATCAACCCAGGCTTTTGGATTCTTCGCCATCTCACGGGCAATTTTTTCCTGAAGGGCTTCGTCCAATCCATACTGCGCGAAAATTTCCTTTGTTTCCCGGATCTCCACTTCGTGAAGCCGGTCTATTTCCTCATACTCACGCCGCTCTTCGGAATCATAGTGCTCAATCTCTGTTCTTCCGGCAAGATACCCACCTAATCCCATGGCAATTGAGCCCGCTGCAATTTCAGCCAGTCCTGCCGTGATTACGATCGACGTCGATTCGACAGCGCCACTTAATCCCGCTGCAAGGGCAAAAGGAACAGTCAGGCCATCACTCATGCCGATGACAAAGTCTCTTACTTTTTCAGATGATTTGAAGTGCTGTTCCTGGGATTGTTCCATAAGATGATAAAGATAGTGAGATGAGAGGATTAAGCGAAGAGAGCCTTGGCTTTTGGCGTTGGCTTTGGCCGTTAGCTTTTGGCTCTTAGCGATTGGCAGTGACTACCAGATTGGCTGCGCCTTTTCATCAAGGGTAAATTGCCAACAGCCAATGGCCAATACCCAACAGCCATCTCCTACCTCTTCAACGTCGCATATTCAAAGTACTCGTAGAGCGCATAAAGAATTTGTGACTGATTCGACGAATGAATTGCTGCATCGTGGGTCTGATTGAACACCGCAAGCAGGTCATAATAACGTTGCTCGGATAGCTGATATTTCCTGATCATGTTATACCTGAAGTCAGGGTCCGTAACGATCTCGATATACATTCGGGCGGCCTCAAGCTCTTTAATAACCGCGACGAGCTTCCTTTTCTCTTTCTCCATTTTTGAGAAGTACGCGAAGTTGACCCCGCCGCGTGAAGCTGCCAGTGGTTTGATTGTAGACAGTGTGGGCGAATGAATATATCGCGAGGGACCAAATAGAGGCGTATCTCTGATAACGATCTCTTTCAACAGAAGGCTTTCGTTTTTCAACCTGACGAACATGATCTCTTCATTAAAATCTACGGTCCGGATGGCCCGGGAATAGCCCACATATGAAAATGTCAGGGTATCATTTGAAGCAGCGACGATCGCAAATATTCCACTTTGATCGGAGACAGCTGCCATTCCGGAATTTCTCACAAGCACATGCACGCCCGAAAGCGCTTCCAATGTCAATGAGTCGACGACCATTCCCTTCACGAGTTTTTTCTGCGCAACACACACGCCGAATGTCATCCCGATGACTACCTGAACCAACGCCGCCTTGATAACAATGCGCATTCCGTTATTCTATTCTGCCTTATACTGGATGACCAATTTAGACCGATGGTTGCGTGAGGGAAAGAAATATGGATATGATCGGTCAGGATTTGTTTGCCAGCTGCCCACACGCTGCATCGATATCCTTACCGCGGCTCTTTCTGATGCGCGTGGTAATGCCGTTTCTTTCCAGCAGATCCATGTACATGTTTAGCGCCGAATCCGAGGCCTGCTGAAATTCCCCATCATCAATGGGATTGTATTCAATCAGATTCACTTTTGATGGGATGATTTTTGCAAACTTCAGCAACGCTTCTGCAGCTTCCGTAGTATCGTTGATTCCTTTCCAGACCACATATTCGTAAGTGACCTTTTTCTTTGTCTTATCATACCAATACCGCAATGCGTCCCCCAGTTCTTCCAATGAATTTGTATCGTTGATCGGCATGATTGAAGACCTTGTTTTGTTGATGGCAGAATGCAACGACACAGCGAGGTTAAACTTCACCTCATCATCAGCCATTTTCCTGATCATTTTAGCAACACCCACCGTGGAAACTGTGATGCGCTTTGAGGCCATTCCCAGGCCTTTTTGATTTGTAATCTTTTCTATTGCGGCCGTTACGTTGGCGTAATTGAGCAGCGGCTCTCCCATTCCCATGAACACGATGTTTGTTAATGGCCTTCCAAAAAATAAATCCGCCTGTTCCTTGATCGCAACAACCTGATCGTAGATCTCATCAACGCTGAGGTTGCGTTGGCGTTTGAGGCGCGCCGTAGCGCAGAACTTACAGGCAAGACTGCATCCAACCTGAGATGAAACGCATGCTGTAATTCTTTTTTCGGTTGGAATGAGTACGGATTCGACAACAAGTCCATCAAAGAGCGTCACCGCATTTTTAATGGTACCATCATCACTGCGCTGCATGTTATCAACTTTGATATGGTTGATAACAAAATTCTCCTTGAGCATCTCCCTTGTCGGCAGAGAGATGTTGGTCATCTGGTCAAAGTCTTTAGCGGACTTCATCCAAAGCCATTCATATACTTGTTGTGCACGGAACGCCTTGTCACCCCGGGACACAAAAAATTCCTTCAGCTCATCGAGCTTCAGTTTTCTGATGTCACGCCGTGTCTCCGTGCCCGTCATATTATTTGATGCGTGTAAATACTTTGGTTTCACAATCTTTGACCGCGTTGTGAACTTTCAGACGTTCGTCGGAGAGCTCATCAATGATAAGTCGTTGTGTAATGATTCCTGACTTTGCATCCAGCAGATCAAGCTCGTTTCCATTGATCTTATACTTGAATGCGCTCATGTCTGCGGCCTTCTTTTTGCCGGTTGAAAAGATGCCGTCCTCGCCGCCGCCTTTCCTGTCGAACTTGATCACACGGGCTACCGACTGCTGTCCACTGCCGCCCATGCTTTGCTCCAGTTCTTTTTCGGTGTCGGACTTCTTCATATTTTCCATTTCACTTTGAAAACATGTTTTTTCCTCGGTGAGCTGCCAGGCGCCGACAATGGATTGTGCCTTTGAATGTAGAGCGACCAATGCGAAGCCTAAAACGATCCAGGTTTTCATATGATTATGATTAAGGGTTCCAAGTTGAGATAGCAGTTTCAACGCCGCAGGACAAAGATAGTGATGATTGCCTTCGTGAATCTTCATCCTCGCGGCCAGGATTTTCGCAAAAAAAAGAGTTTACTTTAGTGACCATCATTTGTTGTGAGTAAAATCGTCACTTTCCTTTCCATCATTCTGCTTGCATGCGCACATGCGCCGGAGGAGAACAGCAATCTCATTGAAAACATAATGCAATCCGATCTATCAAGGTTCAAAAGAATACTCAAGGAGCGGAACGATTTGGAAGTTCAAATACTTTACACACAAATTGACCGGGATGCAAATAACCGGCCAACCTTTAAAACACACGCTTTCAACGTCGATTCGACGAAATATTTCTACCCGGCATCAACAATAAAGCTTCCACTGGTAGTGCTGGCGCTTGAAAAACTTAATGATTTGCGCGTGCCCGGACTAGATAAATACACGCCGGTCTTTTTTGATAGCGTGTACCGTGGCCAACGATCTTTCAAGGTCGATGCAACATCGGAATCCGGGTTGCCCTCCCTCGCACATTTCTGCAAAAAGATTCTAATGGTGAGCGATAATGAGTCATCAAATTGCCTTTATGAATTCGTTGGACAAAAGACAGCCAATCAGAAACTTGTAGAAAAAGGTTTTCACATCCGTATTCTCCACCGGCTTGACAGAGCAGCTACCAATGAGGAAAATCGGCGCACAGAGCCAGTGCGCTTCATTAAAAGCGGCACCACCCTCTACGATCAACCCATGCTTGTTAATGAAGATTCAATCAAGCCTCCAAGGCGTGTGCTGAAAGGAAAAGGGTACATTCAAAACAACAAACTGGTTGGAAGGCCATTTGATTTCACTTATAAAAATTCATTTCCCTTGCAGGATCAACAAGAGATTTTGAAAGCGATCATTTTTCCAGACGCCATTCCCACTGAAAAGAGATTCAATATCACGAATGATGATCGACGATTCTTGCTGCAATACATGTCGCAGCTGCCCGGTGAAACTTTGTATCCGGACTATCGGTCCGATACGTCGATCCATGATGCATCATGTAAGTTCTTAATGTTTGCTGGAAGCAAGTCGCCAATTCCGAATAATATCAGGGTATTCAATAAAATAGGAGGTGCTTACGGATACCTCATTGACAATGCCTATATCGTCGATTTTGCTTCGGGAGTTGAGTTTATGCTTTCGGCTGTAATCAATGTGAATACCGATGGCATTTACAATGACGATAAGTATGAATATGAAAGCATCGGTTACCCATTCATGCGAGACCTCGGTCAGGCTGTGTACCGATTTGAGCTCGAGAGGCCTCGGAAGCATAAACCAGACCTTTCAGAATTTTTCTTGCAGTACGATGCACCGAAAAAGTGAAGTGGACACAACGAACTATCTTTTTCCTTGCACTTTAATTTCAATTAGGCGAATTTACCCGCTTAAATTTTTTCCATGCAAAAAGGCAATGCGATTGTTATCACTGCTGGCTATCTCGATTCAAATAGCGGCAAGACGGCTCACGGACTTATACGCGGAACAGACCGCTTCAATATTTTAGGTATCATCGACCAAAAACATCCCGGCAAAGATGCGGGCGAAGTCCTCGATGGTAAAAAAAGGAATATTCCTGTTTACGCGTCAATCGCCGACTTTATCAAGAATAGCCCGGTTAAGGCGGAATATTGTGTGATTGGCGTGGCTACCAAAGGTGGAGTAATCCCGGACTCACTGAGAATCATGTTGAAAGAAGCCCTTGAAAATAATTTTCATCTGGTGAATGGACTGCATGATTATGTTTCCGATCATCCCGACCTGGTCGACCTGGCTAAGTCGAAGGGATTGCAGTTAATCGACGTCCGCAAGCCGAAGAAATTCAAGGACCTTCATTTCTGGTCTGGTAAAATTGCGGAAGTGCATTGCCCGAAAATAGCGGTGTTGGGCACTGATTGCGCACTGGGAAAAAGAACTACGACGCGATTTCTGACCGAAGCCATGCGCAAGGCGGGCTACAAAGCAGAAATGATTTATACCGGACAAACGGGCTGGATGCAGGGAGCAAAGTATGGATTCATCTTTGACTCGACATTGAACGATTTTATTTCCGGGGAAATGGAACACGCTGTTGTTCAATGCTGGGAAGAAGTAAAGCCGGACATCATCTTTATTGAAGGCCAATCTTCCCTTCGTAACCCCAGTGGACCTGCCGGTGCAGAATGGATTGTTTCCGCGGCCGCCAATGGCGTCGTTTTGCAACACAACCCTCCGAGAAAGCAGTACAAGGACATGGAATACTATCCCGCCTACATTCCCGATCCAAAAGATGAAATTGAGCTGATTAAGATCTATGGCGCTCCGACCGTTGCTCTTACCGTCAACACGGCGAAGATGACCGAAAAAGATGCTCGTGATTACGCCGCAAAATACCAGAAACAGCTCGGTATCCCGGTGATCCTCCCGCTGGAAGATGGTGTAGATCAGTTGGTTCCGGTTTTTAAGGAGATGATTGAGAAATCCATTTCCCAGGTGTAGTTGAATAGATTATCCATCAATGCTAAATAAGCGCCTAAACACATCTGTGAATTTTGCGCAGCGTAAAACTTACCCACGGCAATAGCCATTAATAAATTCCTTTCATGAGAATAAAAAATATCAAAGTCTGGAGTGCTGACCTCGGCAACACGAAGCCATACACGATTGCCTTTAAGACTGTAGATGAGGTTATTAATACGTTCGTCGAAATCACCCTTGACAATGGCACGACTGGAATTGGCGCGGCAAACGCGAGCGAGTATGTCACCGGCGAAAGTCAGGAGATGACCCAGGCGGCTTTGGCAGAAAAAAATCTTGAATTCCTTGTGGGCCGCGACATTCGCGAAATGAATCAATTGCTGTTTGAGATCTGGAAGAAATTCCCGACCACACCTGCAGCCAGAGCGGCTCTTGATATCGCGTTGCATGACGCGCTCACAAAGTTCCTCGGGATCCCGCTGGTCAAATTCCTTGGTCAAAAAATCAAGACGATGCCTACTTCAAATACGATAGGGATCAAGAATGTGGAGGAGACTTTAAAAGAGGCTGAAGATTATGGAAAGCGTGGATTTAAAGCATTGAAAGTCAAGATCGGAAAGGACCCTGCGGAGGACCTCGAACGACTTGTGAAGCTACGCGAGAAGTTTGGAAAGAAATTTTTTATCCGTGTGGATGCCAACCAGGGATACGATTCAAAATCTACCGTGGAACTTTATAAAAAGACCCGCGCACTGGATATTGAGTTGATTGAGCAGCCGCTGCCGGCAAAAGCAGTGGATGAGCTTAAAGGGCTGCCCGCAGAAGTGCGTGAAACGATTGCGGCCGACGAATCGCTAATCGACTTGAAAGACGCAATCAACCTGGTGAAGCCGCCCCGCGCTGCAGGTATCTTTAACATAAAACTGATGAAGTGCGGCGGAATCGGCGAAGGGAAGAAGATGGCGGATGTGGGACTGAGCGAAGGGATCGATCTGTTTTGGGGATGTAATGACGAGAGCATTGTTAGTATTACTGCGGGACTGCATGTTGCCTTCTCGTGCCCCAACACTAAATACATAGACCTTGATGGGAGCCTGGATCTTGCCCGGGATGTCGTCAAAGGCGGCTTTATTTTAAAGGATGGCATGATGGAGTGCTCGGATAAGCCCGGACTGGGGGTAGAGCGGGTGTAATACAAGCGCTTTGTTCTGATCATACCTTAAAAAGCATAGTCTGAATTAAAAAACGGCCGTCGGTCAAGTCTACCCCATTTTTGACCATATCGCGGGTGTCTGTTAACCCGTATTTTTGACGTCTTAAAAATTGATCGTATGCAAAAGACTGTTTCCAACCTTGTATTGATATTGCTCATAGGAGTAACTACTGCCCACAGTCAAAATATTTCACTTCGGGAAGTTCAGGAGCAGAATTTTGCGCGCAGACTTCAACAGAGTGGTGCGATCGGTGCGAATCAGATGGCGCAGTTACCGATGCCTCCCGGCGAAAGGGTCAACGAAGTGTACATGTCAAATAGCTGGCAAAAGTCTATCGTGAGCCTATATGGTTCTGAGGAGCAAATCGTTGGAATGCCTGTTAAGTATGAATTAAAAACAAACACCCTTGAATTCAATGTCAGCGGAGAGGTTAAGGTTATGGACGTTCGCCGAGTCAAGAACCTGGTACTTCTGGATTCCGTCGAAAAAGGACATTTATATGTGAATGGCAAAGAATACACCTGTGAAGCTGAAATGCGCACGTTGCTGGAAGTTTTAGCTTCGGGTAAGATGTCCCTCTATCGCGAGCCGACCTATACGATCGCGAAGCCGAACTATAACGTCGCAATGAATGTGGGGGAAAAAGATGAAAAGATATACAGGGCCGAGAACTACTATTATGCTCCGGGGGATGGAAAGAAACTCACTTTGCTGCCCACCAAAAAGAAGGCCTTTGCAGCGGTTTTCAGTGACAAAACCGAGGAGGTCAAGAAGTTTATGGACGACAAAAACATCAAGTTGTCACGAAGGGAGGATTTGGCGAAGGTTTTTGAGTTCTACAATTCGCTGAACTAATCCCATCTCCAAGTGAGTTTTGTAACAATCTGATTATCAAAATTTTGCCCGTGAGAGGCAAATAAGCGCAGAAAGTCCCTTCAAACAGGAGTTTTTTTTCAATTCCACTCTTGGTAACTCCGCCTCAGTTCCTATCTTTGCAGTCCTTTTTGCGGCACAAAACCCGCAAATCGACTTAAAAAACAGCAAAATAGGTTTAACCATGCCTGGAATTATAGGACGTAAGATTGGGATGACAAGCGTATATGGTCAGGACGGCCAGAATATCGCCTGCACAGTCATCGAGGCAGGGCCTTGCATTGTCACACAGGTGAAAAGCACTGAGAGTGACGGGTACAACGCTCTGCAACTGTCCTTCGGAGAGAAGAAAGAAAAGAACGCATCCAAGCCGCTGGTAGGTCACTTCAAGAAAGCTAATACCACACCCAAGCGGGACGTGGTTGAGTTTCGTGACTTCGGCGCAGAGTTCACCGGTATTGCCGAACTCGGCAAAGAGGTCCGTATTCAGGATGTGTTTGCCGAAGGCGATTTTTTGGATGCCGTGGGTACCTCTAAGGGGCGCGGCTTTCAAGGTGTAGTGAAGCGTCACGGCTTCAATGGAGTAGGTGGCCAGACTCACGGTCAGCATAACCGTCTCCGCGCACCGGGTTCAATGGGTAACGCTTCTTTTGCATCGCGAGTGATCAAAGGAAAACGTCTCCCTGGCCGCATGGGCAACGATCGCGTGAAAGTCACAAACCTAAAGGTGGTGAGGATCATGGCGGAACATAACCTGATCCTGGTCAGCGGATCCGTACCAGGCGCGAAAAACTCAACCATAATACTGCAAAAGTGATGGACGTAGCAATTTCAAAATACAGCGGTGAGAGCACCGGCCGTAAAGCAAATCTCTCTTCAGAGGTATTCGGCATCGAGCCCAATGATCACGCGATCTGGCTGGACGTAAAGAGTCACCTCGCCAACGTGCGTCAGGGTACTCATAAGTCCAAGCAGCGCAATGAGATCACCGGCTCATCCAAAAAAATCAAGAAACAGAAGGGAACCGGCGGCGCGCGTGCGGGTAATATCAAGAACCCTCAGTTCAAAGGCGGTGGCCGGATATTCGGTCCTGTTCCTCGTGACTATTCTTTCAAGCTGAACAAGAAAGTGAAAGATCTCGCACGCAGATCAGCACTCACTTATAAGGCCAAGGACAATTCTATCGTATTGGTCGAAGATTTCAAGTTCGAAGGACCTAAGACCAAGCAGTTTCAAAAGATGCTGGAGTCACTTGGTGTTGCAGAGCAGAAAACGCTCTTCGTTCTTCCAGAAGCCAACAAGAACATCGCGTTCTCAGGCAGGAACATTCAGAATACAAAAGTTATTACTGCTGACCAGATCAATACCTACGATGTGATCAATGCTGACAAGCTGATCCTTGTTGAAAGTTCGGTTGGTAAGATTGATACCATTTTAAAATAAGACAGCGATGAGCATCCTGAAGCGCCCGTTGGTTACTGAGAAAGTCTCTTCCCTGAATGAAAAGGGTAAGTATGGCTTCATTGTGGACCTTGCAGCAAACAAGATAGAGGTCAAGAATGCGGTTGAGAAAATGTATGGCGTGACAGTAGAGCGCGTCAATACCATGAGCGCCATGGGCAAACTGAAAGTGCGCTCGACCAAGGCGGGCATGCTGAAAGGCCGCAAGCCCAACTATAAGAAAGCAATCGTCACCTTGAAAGAGGGCGATGTGATAGATTTTTACGGTAACGTTTAATTGATAGAAGATGGCGTTCAAAAAACTAAGACCGGTAACACCTGGCACGAGGCATAGACTCGCCCCCGGCTTTGATGATATTACCGCTAGCAAGCCCGAGAAATCCCTGCTGAAGATCCTGAAGAAGACCGGTGGTCGGAACAGCAACGGTGCGATGACCATGCGCTATATCGGCGGCGGTCATAAGCAGAAGCTGAGAGAGGTTGACTTCAAGCGCAATAAATTTGGTGTGCCTGCAGTCGTTAAATCTATCGAGTACGATCCTACCAGAACTGCTCGTGTTGCCCTGCTGTACTACGCAGATGGTTTTAAATCTTATATCGTCGCTCCGCAGGGTTTGAAAGTCGGACAAACAGTTTTGTCAGGCGAAGACATTGCGCCAGAAGTAGGTAATGCATTGCCGTTGTCAAAGATTCCGCTTGGTACAATTATCCACAATGTCGAGATAAAACCAGGTAAGGGTGCATCCATTGCCAGAAGTGCAGGAACGTTTGTTCAATTGCTTGCTCGTGAAAACGACAAGGCAACTTTGAAAATGCCTTCAGGCGAAATGCGTCATGTGCTGGTGAATTGCCTCGCAACTGTTGGGGCAGTATCGAACCAGGATCATATGAATGAATCAGTGGGGAAGGCAGGAAGAAGCCGTTGGAGAGGTATCCGCCCCCGCACCCGTGCCGTAGCGATGAACCCTGTTGATCACCCGATGGGTGGTGGTGAAGGAAGAGCTTCCGGTGGTCACCCGAGATCACGCAAAGGACTTCTCGCGAAAGGCAAGAAGACCCGTCATCCGAAGAAATATTCTGATGGTTTAATTATAGCTAGGAGGAAAAAATAAATGGGAAGGTCAGTAAAAAAAGGTCCATACCTCGATGCACGCCTCGCTAAGAAGGTGTCGGCTATGGAGACATCCGGTAAGAAATCTGTGATCAAAACCTGGTCACGCAGAAGCACAATTACTCCGGATCTGATAGGATTCACTTTTGCCGTCCATAATGGCAACAAGTTCATTCCTGTTTATGTAACCGAAAATATGGTAGGCCACAAGCTTGGTGAGTTTGCACCCACCCGCACATTTAAAGGCCACACTGGAAACAATAAGGCTGAAGCAGCCGCTGCGGCTAAATAATTGAAGCGCCATGGAAACAACTGAAAAGAAAGTAAAGCGGTCGGTAAGGAAGCGTGAGAAGATCAAGGCAATCAAAGAGGCTGCCAAGACTGGTCCCGCTGTTGCCTACCTGCACGACGTCCCCACATCGCCCCGTAAGATGCGCCTTGTAGCTGACATCATCCGTGGTGAGCGCGTAGCCAAAGCGTTGAATATTCTTAAGTATGAGGCGAAACATCCTGCAGAAAGAATGGAAAAGCTGCTGATGTCTGCGATCTCAAATTGGGAATCAAAGAATAAAGATGTGAAGCTCGAGGAAGCTGACCTCTTTGTTAAAGAAGTACACGTCGGAGGAGGTCGCATCCTGAAGAGATTGCGCCCCGCACCGCAAGGCCGTGCACACCGCGTGCGCAAGCGTTCAAACCACGTAACACTGGTTGTTGACCGTATGCCCGCAGAAGTGAAAGAAGGAAAGAAAAAGGTTCAAAAAGAAACCAAGGAATAATGGGACAAAAGATTAATCCTGTCGGCTTCCGCCTCGGTATCATCCGTGGCTGGGACTCTAACTGGTTCGGCGGTAAAGAGATGTCTGATAAACTGGTTGAAGACCAGAAGATCAGAAAGTACATCGACGCGCGTATCCAGAAAGGCGGCATTGCCAAAGTGGTGATTGAGCGCACGATCAAGCGCATCACGCTTACGATTCACACCGCTCGTCCGGGCGTAGTGATCGGAAAAGGCGGCACCGAAGTCGATAAGATCAAAGAAGAGTTGAAGAAACTCACTGGCAAGGATGTTCAGATCAACATTTTTGAGATCAAGCGTCCCGAGTTGGATTCAAGACTTGTCGGCGAATCTATTGCGCAGCAACTCGAAGCCCGCATCTCTTACCGTCGCGCAATGAAGCAGGCGATCGCTTCATCAATGCGCGTAGGTGCAGAGGGAATTAAGATAAAGCTTTCTGGCCGTCTCGCTGGTGCTGATATGGCGCGTACCGAACAATATAAGGAAGGACGCATTCCACTGCACACATTGCGTGCAGACATTGACTATGCGATCTCTGAAGCACAGACCGTGTATGGAAAGATCGGTATCAAGGTATGGATTTTCAAAGGTGAGATCTTTGGCAAGCGTGACTTGTCACCGAACGTGGGCGTAGTTTCTCAGGGAGATGGCAAGGCCCAGGCCGGCGGCGCTGCACCGGGAGGTCCTAGACGTGGTGGTGAGCGCGGCGAGCGCAGAGGTGGAGGAGAAGGCCGTGAACGCGGTGCAGGAGAAAGAAGAGGAGGCGGCGATCGTAGAGGCGGTGGCGGCGGTCCAAGAGGAAAGAGATAAAATAAGAAAAGAACTATATAAAGGGTTTCAGCGATGTTACAACCGAAGCGTACAAAATTCAGGAAATCACAAAAAGGCCGTGTCAAGGGTATGGCGACACGCGGGCATACGATCGCTTACGGATCTTTTGGTCTTAAGGCTGTTGAAATGGGCCTCCTTACCGCCCGTCAGCTTGAAGCGGCTCGTGTAGCTGTAACACGCGCAATGAAGCGCGAAGGTCAGGTGTGGATCAGGGTGTTCCCTGACAAACCTGTGACCAGAAAGCCTGCAGAGGTTCGTATGGGTAAAGGAAAAGGAGCACCCGAATATTGGGTTGCACCCGTAAAGCCGGGCACTATTTTGTTCGAAGCCGGTGGTGTGACGCGCGCTGTTGCATTGGAGGCGCTGATGCTTGCTGATGGCAAGCTGCCAATCAAAACAAAGTTTGTTGTTAGAAGAGACTACGTAGAATAAGCACGCGTATGAAGAACACATCAGATATAAAGGATCTCACCCTCGACGAGCTGAAAGAAAAGCTCGGCAGCGAGAAAGAGGCATTGCGCAAAATGAAATTTGCTCATCAAGTATCCGCCATCGAGAATCCGATGAAGATAAAAGAGACCCGCAGGCTGATTGCCCGCATCAATACAGCATTGCGCCAAAAAGAAACGAAGAAATCGTAACAGTATGGAAAGGAACTTAAGAAAAGAAAGAGTAGGCCGCGTGGTCAGCAATAAAATGCAAAAGACCATCACGATTGCGATCGATCGCAAGGTGAAGCATGCGATCTATGGAAAATTCATGAATAAGACCACCAAGCTGATGGCGCATGATGAAAAAAATGAGGCAGGCATTGGCGATACAGTGAGAATTATGGAAACCCGCCCGCTCAGCAAGAATAAGCGCTGGAGACTGGTGGAGGTGATTGAGAAAGCGAAATAATTGAGACCGAAATAAAGACAGAATGTTATGATACAGAGCGAATCACGTCTTACAGTAGCGGACAACAGCGGCGCGAAAGAAGTGCTGGTTGTTCATGTGTTGGGCGGAACCCACAGGCGATATGCCTCCGTTGGTGATAAGATCGTTGTGACGGTAAAGTCAGCGATCCCCACCAGCCAGATCAAAAAAGGCACTGTGTCAAGAGCCGTGATTGTGCGCACAAAGAAGGAAGTGAGAAGAAAGGACGGTTCTTATATCCGTTTTGAAGATAATGCCGCCGTGTTGCTCACGCCTCAGGATGAGCCTCGTGGCACCCGCATTTTCGGACCGGTAGCGCGCGAGCTTCGTGAGAAGCAGTTTATGAAGATCATTTCATTGGCACCCGAAGTACTTTAAATATTATGCAGAGGACAACGAACAAACAGCCTAAGCTGAAAATCCGCAAAGGCGATACGGTAAAAATAATTTCGGGCAACTACCGCAGTACACCCGACAAGGTGAACTCTGGCAAAGTGCTCGAAGTGCTGTTGGAAAAAAACCGGGTGATTGTGGAAGGAATCAACATGGTGACGAAACACCAGAAGCCTTCTGCTGGAAAACCTGAAGGTGGCATTAAGAAGACCGAAGCTTCTATACACATCAGCAATGTTGTGCTTTTGGATCCGGCAACGGGTCAGCCTACGAAAGTAGGGCGCAAGCTGAACGACAAGGGTAAGCTCCAGCGATTCTCAAGGAAGACAGGAAAGTTTATTGAATCTACTAAGTGATAAAGTTATGGCAACGCCAAGACTGAAAGAAAAATATACAAAGGAGATCGTACCCGCATTGAAGGACAAATTCAAGTATAAGTCCGTGATGCAGGTTCCTAAGATCACGAAGATCTGTGTGAATAAGGGTATCGGTGCGGCTGTTGCCGACAAGAAGATGATTGATGTGGGTCTCGAAGAGATCACGTCGATCACTGGCCAGAAGGCCGTTCCCACCAGGTCCAAAAAAGACATTTCAAACTTCAAGCTGCGTGCTGATCTCCCGATCGGAGTTAAGGTTACGTTGCGCGGGGAGCGGATGTACGAGTTCATGGATCGCCTGATGACGATCGCGTTGCCACGCGTTCGCGATTTCAAAGGCGTAAGTGATAAAGGATTTGACGGTCGCGGCAATTATACCCTCGGTGTAAAAGAGCAGATCATTTTCCCGGAGATATCCATTGACAAGGTGAGCAAGATCAATGGTATGGATATCACGTTCGTTACCACTGCCCAGACAGATGAGGAAAGTTTCGAGCTCCTGAAGGCTTTCGGGATGCCGTTTGTAAACAGGAATAATAATTAATAGCAGATATGGCAAAACTTGCAGTTATCGCACGGGACAAGAAAAAAGAGAGGCTGGTAGCGCGCTACAAGGCCAAGCGTCAGGCACTGAAGGCTGCCGGAGACTGGGTAGGGCTGGATAAGCTTCCCCGCAGCTCATCGGCTGTACGCCTGCACAACCGCTGTAAACTGACGGGACGCCCCCGTGGCTATATGAGCAAATTCGGCATTTGCCGAAATCAGTTCAGGCAAATGGCCCACGACGGCAAAATCCCAGGGATGACTAAAGCCAGCTGGTAATTTGAAGAAAACAGAAGGATTAAATATCTTTGCGGCCCGTTTTTCCCGATAGCCTCGGGAGGCCGCGTTTTTAATTGAAATAGACATGACAGACCCGATTGCAGACTACTTAACCCGGCTCAGAAACGCCATCAAATCACGCCATCGCGTGGTGGAGGTTCCGGCCAGCAACATCAAGAAGGAGATCACCAAGGTGTTGTTTGACAAGGGCTACATCCTGAACTATAAGTTCGAGGATACCGCTAACAAGCAGGGTATGATCAAGATTGCACTTAAATACAATCCTGAGACCAGGGATTCTGCTATTTCAAAGATAGACAGGATTAGCTCCCCGGGATTGCGCCAGTATAAGCCGGCGGACGAGCTTCCCAAGGTTCTCAATGGCCTTGGTATTGCGATCCTGTCGACGTCAAAAGGAGTTATCACTGACAAGGAGGCGCGTGCCTTGAATGTTGGTGGCGAAGTATTGTGTTACGTTTATTAATAGCATAGAAGATGTCACGGATCGGCAGATTACCCATAACGCTTCCTAAAGGTGTCACTTGCACTTTTTCGGAAGGAAATAGAAAAGTATCGGTGAAGGGTCCGAAAGGAGAGTTGCACCAGGAGCTGAAGCCTAACTTCAAAGTGAAGGTGGAAGACGGCTCTATTGAGGTGACCCGTCCTTCAGACGAAAAGCCTGACCGCGCACTTCATGGTTTGTATCGCGCACTTATCGCGAACATGGTGGTTGGTGTGAGCCAGGGATATAAGGAAACACTTGAGCTGATCGGTGTTGGTTACAAGGCGTCTGCGCAGGGTAACGTGCTTGAACTAAGCCTTGGATATTCTCACAGCGTGTTCCTCGGAGTGCCATCGGAATTGAAACTCCAGGCAGCTCAGGAGAAAGGTGCTAATCCAATGATTACCCTCGAAGGAATTGACAAGCAATTGATCGGGCAGGTCGCTGCCAAGATCAAGTCGCTTCGCAAAGTGGAGCCTTACAAAGGAAAAGGTATCCGTTATGTTGGTGAGTATGTACGCAGAAAAGCTGGTAAGGCGGCTGCTAAATAATTAAGACTATATGCCAGTTAACGCAAAGAAAAATCGCAGAACCAGGATCAAGGCGGGCATTCGCAAGAGTGTTGAAGGCACGGCAACGCGCCCAAGGCTGTCTGTTTTCCGCAGCAACAAAGCCATCTACGCGCAGATCATCGATGACTCGAAAGGTCACACCATAGCGTCTGCTTCTTCAGCGGAAATTGAAAAAGCAAAATTGAACAAAGAGACATCAACAGCTGTCGGAAAGAAAGTGGCTGAGAAAGCGCTCGCTTCGGGAGTTAAAGAGATCGTCTTTGACAGGAACGGTTACTTGTACCACGGAAACGTGAAGGCTTTGGCGGACGGCGCCAGAGAAGGAGGTTTAAAATTCTAAGCGCATGACACAAAGCAACGTCAGTACAGTTAAAGCGAGCGAAATCGATCTGAAAGAAAAGGTCGTAGCAATACAGCGTGTAGCAAAGGTTGTGAAAGGTGGACGTCGTTTCAGCTTTTCAGCGATCGTAGTGGTTGGAGATGGCAATGGAGTTGTAGGATACGGACTGGGAAAGGCGAACGAAGTGACAGATGCTATCACGAAGGGGATTGATGACGCAAAGAAGCACCTGGTGAAAGTTCCGATCATCAAGGGGACAGTGCCTCATGAGTCGATCGGAAAGTTTGGCGGTGGACTTGTACTACTGAAGCCTGCATCTCCTGGTACAGGTGTTATCGCAGGTGGTGCAATGCGCGCCGTGCTCGAGAGCGCCGGAGTGCATAACGTGTTGGCAAAGTCGAAAGGATCTTCCAACCCGCACAACGTGGTGAAGGCAACTTTCAAGGCATTGACAACGATGCGCGATGCCCACACGGTTGCTCGCAATCGTGGAATTGAGTTGACAAAAGTATTTAACGGATAAGCGTCATGGCAAAAGTCAGAATCACACAGATCCGCAGCACAATTAAGCGTCCAAAGACGCAGTTGCTGACTATTGAGTCACTGGGATTGGGTAAGCGCGATAAGTCTGTTGAGGTGGAGTATACACCCCAGATCCAGGGCATGGTGAGAAAGGTAAGTCACTTGGTAAGTGTAAAAGAACTATAAAATGAAGCTGCATACTTTAAAACCGGCATCCGGTTCTACGAAAACTAACAAGCGCCTCGGAAGAGGTCAGGGCTCAGGTGGCAGCACTGCGGGTCGTGGTCACAAAGGTGCCCAGTCTCGCTCGGGTAATCACAAGAAGGTCGGCTTTGAGGGTGGTCAGATGCCATTGCAGCGTCGTATCCCTAAGTTCGGATTTAAGAACAACGAGAAGATTTACTATAAAGGGATCAACCTCGATGTACTCGAGGCATTGGCGACCAAGACCAAAGCAGCAGCACTCAACCTGCAGCTGATGATGGACAATGGTATTGTCGGAAAAAACGATAGAGTTAAAGTATTGGGACGTGGTGAGCTGAAGGCGAAAGTGAATGTGGAAGCACATGCGTTCTCCGCAACGGCGACTAAAGCAATTGAAAGCGCTGGTGGCAGCGCAACGACCGTAAAATAGATGAAGCGATTTTTCACTACCATAAAGAATATTTTTTCAATCGAGGACCTGCGTGTGCGGATCCTGAATACGATTGGTTTCCTGGTCATTTTCAGATTGGGTTCTTATATCGTATTGCCAGGTGTTGAGCCCAGCGCGCTCACCGGCAATCAGGGTGGTATCTTCGATCTGTTAAATACGTTCCTCGGAGGTTCTTTCAGCAGGGCTTCAATTTTTGCACTTGGCATCATGCCATATATATCGGCATCGATCGTGGTGCAGCTGTTGACCGTAGCGGTCCCGCATTTCACCAAGCTTCAAAAAGAAGGAGAGAGCGGTAGAAAGAAATTGAATCAATTTACCCGTGTTTTGACAATTGTTATCACGGCCGCGCAATCGTACGGCTATTTAAGAGCTACGCTCAACCCCGAGGCTATTGTGCAACCCGGTCTGTTTTTCACGGTATCATCAGTGATCATTCTTGTTGCAGGTACCATGTTCTGCATGTGGCTCGGCGAGCGCATAACCGATAAAGGAATTGGCAATGGTATTTCCATGCTGATCATGATTGGAATTGTATCGCGTTTTCCTGGCGCTCTCTATCTCGAAGCGACTGGAAAGGGTATGCAGGGTGCGTTGTTGTTCATAATTGAATTGCTGGCGTTGTTTTTTGTAGTGGTCGGAGTGATCGCGTTGACACAGGCAACCCGCCGCATCCCCGTCCAATATGCCAAGCAGGTAGTCGGTAACAAATTATATGGTGGCAAGCGCGACTTTATTCCATTGAAGTTGAATTCTGCCGGTGTAATGCCAATCATTTTTGCTCAGGCATTGATGTTTATCCCGCCGCTGGTTGCCGGTATTTGGAGAGATAGTGACATCGGTGCATACGTGGGCTCGACCTTCGCTGATTTCACATCATGGCAATACAACTTGCTCTTTGCTGTACTGATTTTGCTGTTCACATTTTTCTACACAGCGATCACAGTACCTTCCAATGACATTGCAGATAATTTGAAGCGGAATGGAGGATTTATCCCAGGCATTAAGCCCGGAAAGCCTACTGCCGAATTTATCGATAACATATTATCAAAGATTACACTTCCGGGCGCCCTCTTTCTGGCGGCCGTTGCCATCATGCCTGCGTTTGCGGTGCGTGCTGGTGTGACGCAAAACTTCGCACAGTTTTATGGCGGCACGTCGCTTTTGATCCTTGTTGGTGTTGTGCTTGACACGCTCCAGCAGATTGAAAGCTACTTGCTCATGAGACACTACGAAGGAATGATGAAGTCTGGAAGAGTAAAAGGACGTTCTCAGTTTGCTGCGGCTTAAGGTCGAATGGTTCACCTGAAGACTGCCGAAGAGATTCAGATCATGAGAGAAAGCGCCGGAATTTTGGCGCAAGCTCACGGTGAAGTTGCCCGGATGATAAAGCCGGGAGTGAAGACGAAGGATCTGGATAAAAGGGCAGAAGAGTTTATCAGGGATAAAGGTGGAATTCCTTCATTCCTGAACTATAACGGGTTCCCCGCTTCCTTGTGCATCTCCGTGAATGACGTGGTGGTGCATGGAATACCAGGAGAATACCATTTGAAGGAAAGTGACCTTGTCACCATTGATTGCGGAGTGCAATACAAGGGATATCACAGCGATGCGGCGTACACGTACCCGCTCGAAGGTGCTAGTCCTGAAGTATTGAACTTGTTGGAAAGGACTTACCAGTCTCTGTATCTCGGCATCGCGCAGGCGAAGGCCGGAAACAGGATCGGAGACATCGGGAGTGCGATCCAGGAATATGTGGAAAGCTTTGGTTACGGTGTGGTGAGAGAGCTTGTCGGACATGGGGTTGGTAAAAAACTTCATGAAGATCCTGAAGTTCCAAACTACGGTAAGCGTGGAAAAGGGACCAAGATCGTTGCCGGGATGGTTATCGCAATCGAGCCGATGATCAACATGGGTACTAAAAATGTTGTTCAGGACAAGGACGGGTGGACGATTAAAACCGCAGACCGCAAACCTTCTGCTCATTTTGAGCATATGGTGGCAGTCCAGGCAGACAAAACAGAAGTATTGACAACACACGAAGAGATAGAAAAAAATTATTCTTATAAGTGGCGAAACAAAAGTCGATAGAGCAGGACGGAACCATCCAGGAAGCATTGTCAAACGCAATGTTCAGGGTGCAGCTTGAGAATGGACATGAGGTGTTGGCGCATATATCGGGTAAGATGAGGATGCATTACATCCGGATCCTGCCTGGTGACAAAGTGAGACTGGAAATGTCTCCCTATGATTTGACAAAAGGCAGGATAACGTTTAGATACAAGTAATATGAAGGTAAGAGCATCCATAAAAAAGCGCAGCGCCGAATGCAAAATCATCCGTCGCAAGGGCAAATTGTATGTGATCAATAAGAAGAACCCACGCTATAAGCAGCGCCAGGGGTAACAAGTTAATTGTTAATGGTTAGTCGCCTCGCGAGTGAAGACCACTATTAACTTTTAACTGATAACTATTAACTATTTGACTGATAACAATTAACTGACAACTAACACAAAATGGCACGTATAGCAGGTGTTGACATCCCGGATAACAAAAGAGGTGAAGTGGGCCTCACGTACATCTACGGCATTGGCCGGAGGTCTGCGCAGAACATTCTTACTCAGGCCGGAGTAAGCTGGGACAAGAAAGTAAAGGATTGGAACGACGATGAGTCGAATGCGATCCGTACGATCATTGCTGAAAAACACCGCATCGAAGGAGCGCTCCGTTCGGAGGTACAACTCAGCATTAAGCGCTTGATGGACATCGGTTCTTACCGTGGACTCCGTCACCGCAAGGGTCTTCCTGTACGTGGTCAGAAGACGAAGAATAACTCGCGCACACGTAAAGGAAAACGCAAGACCGTTGCGAACAAGAAGAAAGCAACTAAAGGATAATCATTAACCGAACGATAAGACTTTTTCTATGGCAAACGAACCCGTTGAAAAGAAGAAAGACAAAAGCAAGAAGCGCACTGTGCAAGTTGAGGCAGTGGGTCAGGTACATATCCGGGCAACCTTCAACAACATTGTGATCTCAATGACCAACACGACTGGTCAGGTAGTGGCATGGGCTTCTGCGGGAAAGATGGGATTCAAAGGTTCCAAGAAGAATACGCCCTACGCGGCTCAAACAGCGGCACAAGAGGCATCTCAGAAGGCTTTTGAACTAGGTCTTCGTAAGGTTGAGGTATTCGTAAAAGGCCCTGGTGCTGGCCGCGAATCAGCAATCCGCGCGATCCAGAACTCAGGCATTGAAGTGACGACGATTAAGGATATGACGCCGCTGCCGCACAACGGCTGCCGTCCTCCAAAGAAAAGAAGAGTTTAAGAACAATAGATTTTTGAGTTTAAGTTGATAATACATCATGGCACGATACACTGGTCCAAAAGCTAAGATTTCAAGAAAGTTCGGCGAGCCGATCATGGGGGAAAGCAAAGCCTTCCAAAAGAAGAGCTATCCTCCCGGTCAGCATGGCAAAACGAAGAAGCGCAAGCAGTCTGAGTATGCGGTGCAGTTGCAGGAAAAGCAAAAAGCAAAGTATATCTATGGCGTGTTGGAGCGTCAGTTTGCTCACACTTTCGACAAGGCTACGCGTAAGAAGGGCGTGACAGGCGAGGTATTGCTTCAGCTGCTCGAAGCCCGTTTGGATAACACTGTGTATCGCCTTGGCATTGCTCCCACTCGTCGCGCAGCGCGTCAGTTGGTTGTGCACAAACATATCACCGTCAACGGTGACGTTGTCAATGTTCCCTCGTACTCGCTACGCCCAGGTGAAATTGTGGCCGTTCGCGAAAAGTCAAAATCACTCGAAGCGATTTCCAATAGCCTTTCTATCGGTGGATCGAAGAAGTATAATTGGCTGGAGTGGGATGGAGCTGAGATGTCAGGCAAAATCGTGAACCTTCCCCTGCGTGCCGATATCCCTGAAAATATCAACGAGCAGCTGATCGTTGAATTGTACTCTAAGTAATTTTTAGAAACGAAACACAAGCACCTATGTCAATATTAGCATTTCAAATGCCGGAGAAGGTAGTGATGGAGAAGTCCGATGATTTCCACGGGTTCTTCACCTTCAAACCGCTCGAAAAAGGATATGGAGTCACCATTGGCAACGCTCTAAGGAGAATATTGTTGTCTTCACTGGAAGGCTACGCTATAACCGGTATTAAAATACCTGGCGTGTTGCATGAGTTCTCAACGATCGAGGGAGTGGTGGAAGATGTGGCAGAGATCATTCTGAACCTTAAGCAGGTTCGTTTCCGCAAGCTCGCCGACAACTTCGATAATAAGATCACGGTTAATATCAAGAAGCAAAAGAATTTCAAGGCCGGTGATATCACAAAATTCACTTCCGCGTTCGAGATTCTCAATCCTGAGCACGTAATCTGCACGCTGGATGAGTCGTCACACTTTGAAATTGAATTGTCAATCGAAAAAGGACGTGGCTATCTGCCTGCTGAAGAAAATAAGCCCAATGAGCAGGTTTTTGGATTTATTCCGATCGACGCGATCTTCACTCCGATCAAGAATGTGAAGTTCAGCGTGGAGAACACCCGCGTGGAGCAAAGAACCGACTACGAGAAACTCCTCGTTGAAATTGAAACGGATGGATCAATCCATCCGGAGAAGGCGCTCGAAGGAGCTGCTTTCATCCTGATTCAGCACTTCCGCCTGTTCTCTGACAAGTCGATAGAACTCGAAACCGGCACTGACAGTGAAGTGGAGCAGGTAGACGAAGAAATGCTTCATATGCGCAAGCTGTTGAAGACTCCTCTTCACGACCTCGACCTTTCAGTACGCGCTTACAACTGTTTGAAGGCTGCAGATGTGAAGACTTTAGGAGACCTCGTACAACTCGAGATCTCGGACATGATGAAGTTCCGCAACTTCGGAAAGAAATCACTTGCTGAATTGGAGCAATTGGTATCTGAGAAGAACCTGACCTTCGGCATGGACCTCGCAAAATATAAACTGGACGAAGACTAATGAGACACGGTAAAAAAGATAATCACCTTGGCAGAACAAAGAGCCATCGTGATGCGATGCTCTCGAACATGGCGTCATCGCTGCTCCTCAACAAAAGGATCATGACGACGCTCGCGAAAGCAAAAGAACTGCGCAAGTATGTGGAGCCTCTGATTACAAAGGCTAAGACTGATACCACCCATTCACGCCGGGTCGTCTTCTCGTATTTGCAAAACAAAGAATCGATTCAATCTCTTTTTGGAGAAGTTGCAACCAGAACAGCAGATCGTCCGGGTGGCTACACAAGGATCATCAAGCTGGGCGATGCCCGCCTTGGAGATGCTGCTGAAATGTGCATGATGGAACTTGTAGATTTCAACGATCTGTACAAGAAGGACGGTGCTGAGAAGAAAGGCAAGACGCGCCGAAGCAGAAGAGGTGGCAAGAAGGCCGAGGGCGCTGAAGGTGCAGCCGAAGCTTCTGAAGCCCCTGCAACGGAAGCCAAAGCCAAGGCGCCTGCCAAAGAAGAAAAGGCAAAAGAGAAGAAGGCCCCCAAGAAAAAGAAGGATTAAGTGGGGATTTCAAACGATAGTAAAAGGGATTGGACGCAGGTTCAGTCCCTTTTTTCATTTTCCGTAGCGCAAGCAAGTTCCTGAATGTATTTTTACCACCACAACCACACTACACCTTGAGTCAAAAAGCATATCTCCTCCTACAAGATGGCCTCCTTTTGGAAGGAAATGCCATCGGAAAGATCGGCACGACCGGCGGCGAAATTTGTTTCAACACAGGTATGACGGGCTACCAGGAAATCTATACGGACCCTTCGTACTACGGACAAGTCATTGTTAATACAACGGCGCATATTGGTAATTACGGTACGCTCAACGATGAGCAGGAGTCCGACAAGCCAAAAATCAGTGGTCTGGTTGTAAATGATTTCTCAGAATTGTTCAGTCGCAAGGCCGCCAAGGAAAGCCTTCAGCAATATCTCGAGAAGCATGGCATTGTCGGAATATCAAATGTCGATACGAGAATGCTGGTGCGGCATATCCGGAATACGGGAGCACAGAATTGCATCATATCATCCAATCTTACCAAAGAACAATTGAAAGGTGAACTGGCGAAGGTTCCTGATATGAATGGGCTTGAGCTCGCCTCGATTGTCAGCACCAAAGAAGCGTACACCGTGGGATCACCGGATGCGCCGATAAAGATTGCTGCACTGGATGTCGGCATCAAGAAAAATATTTTGAGAAATCTTGCTGCCCGCAACACCTATGTTAAGGTATTTCCTGCGAAAACGTCTTTTGCTGAAATGGAAAAATGGAACCCTGATGGCTATTTTATTTCCAACGGCCCGGGCGACCCTG
This sequence comes from Cyclobacteriaceae bacterium, assembly GCA_044223825.1. Classification (GTDB taxonomy): domain Bacteria; phylum Bacteroidota; class Bacteroidia; order Cytophagales; family Cyclobacteriaceae; genus ELB16-189. The sequence goes on from JBGALO010000001.1 coordinate 444,015, forward strand.
CTGTGATGACGTATGCGATAAAGACAGTCAAAGAAATCGTCGATGCGGACAAGCCCTTGTTTGGTATATGCCTCGGACATCAACTGTTGGCGCTCTCGTGTGGTCTCAGAACTTACAAAATGCACCACGGACATCGGGGACTTAATCACCCTGTAAAGAACCTCGTCACTGGTCTCGGTGAGATGACGTCTCAAAATCACGGCTTCTCAGTCGATGAAGAGGCAATCAAGAAAAACGACAATGTGATGGTGACCCATTTGCACCTGAATGATCAAACAATCATGGGCATCAGGCTGAAAAATAAAAAAGCGTTCTCGGTACAATATCACCCGGAAGCTTCACCGGGTCCTCATGATTCAAATTATCTCTTCGACGAGTTTGTAGCGATGATTAAAGAAAGTCAGCTGCAACCCGTCAAATAACCAAACCCAAACTATTCCATGAATTACATTGAAAGCATCCACGCGCGTCAGATCCTCGACAGCCGCGGAAATCCAACAGTTGAAGTCGACGTTTACACAGAATCCGGCGCCTTTGGGCGGGCGGCGGTTCCTTCTGGTGCCTCCACAGGATCTCACGAAGCGGTAGAGCTTCGCGACGGCGACAAGAAAAAATATATGGGCAAGGGCGTATTGAAGGCCGTTGAAAATGTCAATAACAAAATTGCTTCAGAGGTTGTCGGACTTTCAGTGTTTGATCAGGCTTTGATTGACAAGGTGATGATCGAATTGGACGGAACACCTAACAAAGGCAAGCTTGGTGCTAATGCGATCCTGGGCGTGTCTCTTGCGGTTGCAAAAGCAGCTGCTGCGGAATGTGGACAGCCGCTGTATCGCTATGTAGGTGGAGTCAACGCAAAGACGCTTCCTGTTCCAATGATGAACATTTTGAACGGTGGTAGCCACGCAGACAATTCCATCGATTTCCAGGAGTTTATGGTGATGCCTGTAGGAGCTGATACTTTTTCAGAAGCCGTTAGAATGGGGGCAGAGGTTTTTCATACATTGAAAAAAGTGCTTCACGACAAGGGCCTTTCGACAAACGTGGGCGATGAAGGTGGTTTTGCTCCGAACATCAAATCAAATGAAGAGGCGATTGAAACCGTGTTGACGGCGATTGAAAAAGCCGGATATAAGCCCGGCTCAGATATTTTCATTGCACTCGATCCTGCTGCATCTGAGTTTTACGATGCGAAGGCCAAGTTGTACCATTTCAAAAAATCGAATGGCAAGAAACTGAAGCCGTTGGAGATGGCCGCGTATTGGACCAACTGGACGAAGAAATATCCGATCATTTCAATAGAAGATGGTCTCGCAGAAGATGACTGGGCGGGCTGGAAAGCATTAACTGAGAAAGTCGGCGACAAGGTTCAGCTTGTAGGAGATGATTTGTTTGTAACCAATGTCAAGCGCCTGCAGGAGGGGATTGATCAAGGAGTTGCCAATGCAATTCTTGTAAAGGTCAATCAAATCGGATCCTTAACTGAAACAATTAACGCAGTAAGCCTTGCGACACGTAACTCATACAAAAGCATTATGTCACATCGCTCTGGCGAAACGGAAGACAATACCATTGCTGACCTCGCCGTAGCATTGAGTACCGGTCAAATTAAAACCGGATCGGCATCACGATCAGACAGGATGGCCAAGTACAATCAGTTGTTGAGAATTGAAGAGGAGCTGGGTGAAACCGCATATTTCCCTGGTAAGAAGATGTAATTGTCCTCCAAAAGGCATCAATAATACGACCCCGCACAGTGTTGCGGGGTTTACTTTTTATATCATGTCATCTCAAATTCGTTCCAGGTTCATAGATTTGAACTATCATGACAGACGAAGAAATCCTTAGTAAGATTGCCAACCAGTGGATAGAGGCATTCAATCGTCACGACCTTGATGGGTTGCTTGCATTATACAGCGATAAGGCGGAACACTACAGCCCCAAGCTAAAAGCCCGTCAGCCGGAGACACGCGGCATTATTAAAGGTAAAGACAACATGAGAGCATGGTGGCAGGATTCTTTCGATCGTTTGCCATCCCTTCGCTATGAACTCATACGATTGACTTCCCAAAAGAATCGTGTTTTCATGGAATACGTACGTCATGTCGAAGGTGAAGAAAACTTGCGCGTAGGCGAAATGTTTGAAATACGTGCCAGTCTCATCGTGAATTCGCGTGTTTATCACAGCTAACATTTGATTGACGTGGTGACGCCCGGTTAGTATTCGCGGCCTTGAAATTCGACAAGGGACTTAGTTTTTTGTCGCCAAAAATTAGGGATAGGTCCATTTCGACGCGGGAATTGCGTATCTGAATTAACCCAATCGGGCTTGCATCGAAGAATATTTATATCTTCGTATCACTATTTTTTAAACTATGCTGAAGCAATTACCTCCCGTGTTCAGGAATTTTTACTTCATCACCGGAATGCTTTTCCTCGTGTGGATGACATTTCTCGATTCAAATGACCTCGTCAACAGGTTCAAACTTTCTGCCAAGTTGCGGGCCCTTGAAAACGAAAGGGAATATTACCATGAAAAAATTGAGGCGGTTGAAAAAGACAGGCAGGAGTTAATGGGTACAACGCAGCTTTTGGAAAAGTTTGCCCGCGAAAAATATCTGATGAAGAAGGATAAAGAGGATATTTTTATCATTGAAGAAAAAGACTAAGATGAAGACGTTTTGTATTGGTGTGTTGATGCTCCTTTGTGCGGGCACCGTCCTGGCGCAGCGTGAGATTTCAGAAACGAACAAGACACCGTTTGCTGATCGCCTTTATTTCGGTGGCGGCCTTGGCTTCAGCAGCGGTTCCACAGGCGTGGGACGGTATACTTACATAGGACTATATCCAATTGTTGGTTATCAAGTCACTAATAACTTTTCAACAGGTGCAACTATTACCTATCAGTATTACGACTATCCGGATCAGAATTACAGCCTGACACAATACGGCATCAGTCCTTTTTTGCGATACAATTTCGGGCAGATGTTCGCCTACACGGAATATATGATTCTCAATTCTCCCAGCTACGATCCGGGAAGCCAAAGGCGCACTTATAACCGTTGGCTCATGGGGCTTGGCTTCCGCCAGCCAATCGGCAAAAGAGGATCTCTTAATGTAATGGGTTTGTATGATGTGTTGTACAACCCCGCCGATCGGGTGTTTACGTCGCCTTGGGTGTTCCGGGTGTTCTTCGCTTTTTGAGCACCTGTTCTTAATTCTGGATTCTAGATTCTGGATTCTCGATTCTAGATTCTGGATTCTAAAAGTTCACCCCCAACTTTGTACCTAATTCCTTAAGGTCCTCGATCACTTTCGGATCAAGTGGAATTCCTTTTTTCATTCTTTGAATTTCTGATTCGCGCTCAGGATCTCCGGGTATAATCACCGCCGGTTGTCCATCAACTGTTTTCGCAGCACGAAACCGCGTAATCCAGTTGTCCATGTGCTGTTTGAATTCATCCGCCGGTCTGAATGCATCAACACGCATTGCGCCGAAGAAATGTCCGATGCCGTCACCCACGGGATCGGCTGGCGGCGCAAGGAAACTAACGAACGGAGGAACCCAGGGTCCGTAGTTCGCGCCTGACAAAACCGCGGAAAAAATATCTACCCACGCACCGAGGCAGAAACCCTTATGGCTTCCATGCTCCCGGTCACTTCCCAAAGGAATCAATGCACCACCATCTTTTAACTCATGAGGATTTGTAGAAGCGGATCCATTTTTCTTTTGGATCCATCCAACCGGCGCCTCCTGATTTTTGCGCTGCAGTATTTCAAGCTTGCCGTTCGCTGCCGTGGTGGTTGCAAAGTCCGCCACGAAAGGTGGTTGCTTTCCGGCAGGAATGGCAACGCAAATGGGATTTGTGCCAAGCAATCTTTCTACTGAGTAAGTCGGTGCAACGAGTGGACTTGCGTTGGTCATCGCCATGCCTATCATGTCATGTTGCAAAGCCATCATTGCGTGCCGCCCCGCAATTCCGAAGTGATTGGAATTCTTTACTGCAACCCAACCTGTGCCGCAGGTTTGCGCTTTCTTTATTGCTATCTCCATCGCATAGGGAGCAATCACCAGCCCTAATCCCTGGTCGCCGTCGACCACAGCCGTGCTTGGAGACTCATGTACTATCTTCATGTTGGGTCTGCTATTGATCCGCTTTGCCTCCCATAGCCTTACATAGCCACTGAGACGCGCAAGGCCATGCGAATCGATCCCTCGTGCATCGGCACTTAAGAGCACATCGGTTGCTTGTTTGGCCTGATCGACAGGGCATCCGATCTTAATAAAGATGGCGCTGGCAAACTTTGATAATTGGTCGTAGGGGAAGGTCATAGAATCTAAAATGTAAGTCGCAAAAATAGCGAATCGGAGCGCCCGCGCATGAATTAACGCGGGAGACATTATTTCTACATTTGTGTGTGGAAAGTACCCCGGCCCGGCATCTTTTAAATAAAAAAAGGCTTATGAACCTCAGACTCTCAGTTATTGCTGTTTTTGCGACCGTTTCAACGATTTTCGCTCAAACGGAAAAACCCGTTGACTCGAAAATCACGAACATCACCGTCTTTCTTGCCAAAGCGCAGATGACGCGCGAAGTGAAAACCCGCGTCGAAGCAGGAAAGACAAATCTTATCGTTACAGGTTTAACATCACAGCTCGATCCGGAAAGTATCCAGGTTACGGGAAAGGGAAACCTCGTGATTCTTGGTACGAGCCACCGCCAGAATTTTCTCAGCGACCTCAATACGCCAAAGTCTTTGAAGATTCTGAAGGATTCCGCAGAATACTATCAAAAGCAGATAGGCCTCGAGCAAAGCCAAAAAGAAATATTAAACAAGGAGGAGGCGATGTTGCTGAGCAATCAACGTATTGGTGGCACGAATCAAAATCTGACAGTCACAGAGTTGAAGGCGATGGCCGACTTCTACCGAAGCCGGCTGACGGAGATTGTGAACAGCAGGGTAAAGCAGGATGATAAGATCAAGATTTTGAACATGAAGCTTGCTCGCATCCAGCGTCAGATTCAATCTCAAAATGATTTGTACGCCCGGAACACAAGCGAGATAGTCATCAGTGTATCCGCAGATGCTGCGACAGCCGCGGAACTCACATTGAATTATGTGGTTGCGAATGCGGGATGGTATCCTGTTTATGACTTGCGGGCGATCAATACGAAGAGTCCAGTCAATCTTAGCTATAAGGCGAATGTATTTCAAACGACTGGCGAAGATTGGAAAGGTGTTCACCTGAAATTATCTACCGCCAATCCGAATCTGGGTGGATTGAAGCCTCATTTGTCAGCGTGGTATCTGGATTTCTATCAGCCTATCGTTTATAGAAACCAGAACATGAGAAGCAAAGGTGCCCCTTCAGCAGCCCCGGTGATGATGGAGAGGAAGGCAGATGTCGCTTCGGAACAACTAGAGGAGGCCACTGTTGCTGCAGATTTTGTCAACACCATCCAGACTTCATTGAATACTGAGTTCGACATTTCACTTCCTTATAATGTTGTTTCATCAAATCAGCCGACACTCGTTGACATCCGTAACTACGAAATGAAAGCGAACTACCAGTATTCAACCGCTCCAAAACTCGACATGGATGCATTCCTCATCGCAAAGGCCACCGGCTGGGAGGAATACAGCCTGTTGCCCGGCGAAGCCAACATTTTCTTTGAAGGAACTTTCGTCGGCAAGACTTTCATCGATCCGAACTCAATCAAAGATACTTTATCAGTTTCCATGGGTCGCGACAAGCGCATCGTGGTGAAACGTGATAAGGTGAAAGATTTCACATCGCGAAAAGCAATCGGGTCGAACATACGTGAAACAAGTGCGTACGAATTATCGGTACGCAACACGAAGCAAGAACCCATCACGATTGTGGTCGAAGATCAGGTCCCCGTTTCCCAAAACAGCCAGATTGAAGTAGCTATGATCGACGCTGGCGGAGCTATGTACAACAAAGACACAGGCAAGCTTACATGGACCTGGACGATTCAGCCTAACGAGACAAAGAAGGCCACGTTCAAGTTTGAGGTGAAGTATCCTAAGGATAAGCAGGTTAGTGGATTGTAACCATTAAGTTACCGTCCGTGTGTATCCGTGTCCTCCCTGCCTTTGCCGAAGCGGCTACGCGCAGGCAGGCGTGGCCTCAATTTTTTGCCAAGGATGACACGGATTCGTTATTTTTAGGAATGTCTAAAGTTGGTCAGTCTCTTGTTCTTCCTATTATTCTTCTTCCATTTCTCGTCACTGCTCAGGTGATGAATAAGGCGACGATGGATACTGTGCAGACGATGACCGTTAGTGGCCACGTTGGTGTCGGCGGTTACGTTGATTCCTACTATGGCTACAACTTCAGCCGGCCATCAGATGGAACAAATCCTTATTTTGTGAGTTCGGCTCGTCATAATGAGCTGACGATTAATCTCGCGTACGTGGACGTCCATTACAAGTCCAAATACATGCGGGCGCGATTTGTTCCGGGATTTGGAACGTACATGGATGCCAACTACAAAAATGAGCCTGGGTCTCTGAAGAATATGGTCGAAGCCAATGCAGGAGTCCTTATCTCAGAGAAAAGACAGATCTGGATTGACGTGGGTGTGCTGGGATCTCCCTACACCAATGAGAGTGCTATTTCGAAGAATCAATTAATGTACACCCGCTCTTTTGCGCCGGAAAACGTTCCTTACTACATCACGGGCGCCAAGCTTTCCGTGCCGATCAGCGAAAAATTCAGTGCCTATTTCTACCTGATCAATGGATGGCAAGTGATACAGGACAATAACACTGGAAAGTCACTGGGAACGCAGTTGGAGTACAGGCCGAATAAAAAAATGTTGTTCAACTGGAATACCTACACCGGCGATGAGCGCTCCGATCAAAACCCCGACAATCGCATGCGGTACTTCAATGATTTCTATTGGATCTATAATTCGGGAGGCAGGTTTTCTGCCAGCTCCTGTTTTTATATTGGAGTCCAGGAGAAATCCAACGCCCCGACGGCTCATTGGTGGCAGGCGAATTTTATTGCCAACTACGCGTTCAATGACATTGTTTCGTTATCCGGCCGGATCGAACATTTTGATGATGAGGGTGCATTGTACCCAACGTCGATCACCGGCACCCCCGGATTTCGGGCGTCAAGCACCGGCGGCTGCGTGAATTTCAAGCTTCACAAATGGGCGCTGGCGAGATTTGAAGCTCGACAATTTTTTTCTACAGAAGATGTGTACTACGATCGCAACAAAGTGCCTACAGGGAACAGTACGCTGTTGATTGGAAGTCTTACCGCTTGGTTTTAGTTCTGCTTTTGTGAACCACAAAGGCGCAAAGACGCAAAGAAAATTAAGAAGGGGTTTCGATGGACACTAATGTGGTCTCGGAGCACAGCGACGGCGTCTTCACTTTCTATAACATTGTTTTATCTCTGCGTCTCTGCGCCTCCGCGGTTTTGCTTATTCGTCCAACTGGCAAGCACTCCTTCCTTCAATGAATATGACGATACTTTTACTTCTTGGAAGTCGAATTTTCGAATCAGATAACTCACGAGACAACTCGCCACCACAATCATCTCTACACGCATTTCAATCATTCCGGGTATCTTCATGCGTCCGACCCGATCACGGCTAATGAGCAGTTCGTGAATCTTGAAAAAAGAATCGATCGTGAGTGGGGTCGATGGCAGCTCCTGAGCAATGTCGATCCCATGTTCTATGCAATAGATCTCACTCAATGTGTCGAAGGTTCCTGATGAGCCGACCAATACCTTGGGCTCGAACTGTGTTACTGCTGCCTTGAGGTTGGTGAGCGATTTGTCGAAATGACCCTCGAGTGCCTCAATTTCCGATGGAAGGATCGGATCATGCATTTGAAATGTCCCCAAGAGCCGCTGGCCACCAATCTCAATACTTTGCTTCCAGAATATTCCTTCTTGGTCTGCAATGATAAATTCAACGCTGCCGCCACCAATGTCAACGATCAGCGAACATTGCTTGCCAAGTTTAACGGCTGACCTCACGCCAAAATAAATCAACTCCGCTTCCTGATCGCCGGATATGACTTCAATGTTGATACTTGTTGTTTCCCTGACCTGATCAATCAGATCTTTTGCGTTCGCCGCATTCCTGAGTGCACTCGTGCCGATTGCGCGGCTCTCGCTTACATTAAAGGAAAGCATTGTTGCCTTGAAGTCGCGCAAACAGGACAAAGCTCTTTCGAAGCCGTCCACTGGAATTATTCCTTTGTTAATACCATTCTTACCGATTTTCACCGCACGTTTTTCCTCGTGAAGGATCTGTCCCCCTTTTTCCGCGATGAGCAAGTGGAAAGTATTGGTACCAAGATCGATAATCGCAATGCGTTCCTTCATAAAAGATCTTCGCGCGACTTCGCGACTTTGAGTCTTTGCGGCAAGTTTCGCCACAGGTGAAATGGTGAAAACATTTTGACGAAGTACAGTTTTTTGCCGCTAAGACGCAAAGGCGCAAAGCAACGCTAAGAAATGAAACTATCCCTATATTTGACTCCCAACATTCCAAATATGAGTGCACCAAAAGTCCCCACCAACGATAAGATCGCGGAACTTGACAGGAAAAACAAAGAAGCATTATTAGGCGGAGGTGAAAAGCGCATTGAGCAGCAACACGCGAAGGGCAAGTTGACCGCGCGTGAGCGTATACAATTGTTGGTGGACGAAGGATCATTTCAGGAGATGGGTGCTTTCGTCATGCATCGCGGTAGAGATTTTGGCCTGGATAAGGAATACTATCTTGGTGACGGTGTAATCACAGGATATGGGACCATCCAGGGGCGCCTTGTCTATGTATTCTCGCAGGATTTTACAGTCTTTGGCGGGTCTCTTTCTGAGACACATGCGGAAAAGATCGTGAAGCTCATGGAGCTTTCGATGAAGAACGGCGCGCCGTTGATTGGACTCAATGATTCAGGTGGCGCCCGAATACAGGAAGGCGTTGTATCGTTGGGGGGTTACGCAGATATTTTCTACAGGAATGTGATGGCGTCCGGCGTTGTTCCGCAGATTTCTGCGATCATGGGCCCCTGTGCAGGAGGCGCTGTGTATTCCCCGGCGATGACGGATTTCATTTTCATGGTGGAGAATACGTCGTTCATGTTTGTAACGGGACCAAATGTTGTTAAAACCGTAACACACGAGAATGTAACGGCGGAAGAACTTGGCGGGGCGACAACACACAGTACCAAGAGCGGCGTTACTCATTTTGCCAGCGCCAATGAAGCCGCATGTATCGCAGACATAAAAAAACTATTCAGTTACATTCCACAGAATTGTGAAGAGGATGCTCCTCGTTTGCCCTACACACCGGGGGAGGAAAAGCGTCCAGCGTTGAATGACATCATTCCTGCCAATCCCAATCAGCCCTACGATATGCGGGAAGTGATCAACGGCGTTGTGGATGACGGAAGCTTTTTTGAGGTTCATAAGAATTTTGCGGAAAACATCGTCGTGGGATTTGCAAGGCTTGCAGGCAGAAGCATCGGTATCATAGGCAATCAACCTGCCTCCCTTGCAGGTGTTCTCGACATCGACTCTAGCGTGAAAGGAGCCCGGTTCGTACGGTTTTGCGACAGCTTTAATATTCCTCTTTTGGTATTGGAAGACGTCCCCGGATTTCTTCCCGGCACCGACCAGGAGTGGAATGGTATTATCGTGAATGGTGCCAAGCTGCTGTATGCATTTTCTGAAGCCACTGTTCCCAGAGTGACGGTTATCACAAGAAAAGCCTATGGGGGAGCATATGATGTGATGAACTCAAAGCACATTGGCGCCGACATGAACTTTGCCTGGCCCACCGCAGAGATCGCGGTTATGGGAGCGAAGGGAGCTGCTGAGATTATTTTTAAGAAGGAGATTTCAGAGGCTGCTGATCCCGAATCAAAACTGGCCGAGAAAGTTGCTGAATACACGAAGAAGTTTGCGAACCCGTATCGTGCCGCTCACCGCGGTTATGTGGACGAAGTGATCTATCCTGATCAAACAAGAGAAAAACTTATCAGTGCATTCAAGATGCTGGAGAATAAGGTGGCGAACCTGCCGAAAAAAAAACACGGCAATATTCCGTTATAAATCTTCATGATTCCGCAGGAATTCTGTCGGTGAACAGACAGGGAGCGATGATATGGCTGCTCTTTGCAGGGACCGGTCTCGTGAAACAAACGCATCCAATTGATGATATAATCCAGTGTGGTACTGGATTGCATCCTCAATGTCAGCGATTTTGGATTCCAGCGCCTGAATAATAATGTCGTGTGTAGTTTCCAAAACACGGACTTCCTCCATGAGAGACAAGATTAATTCTCTCGCTTTCGCCTGACCATATACTTTCGTGAGCCAATAGCCGAGCAAATGAATTATGGAACTCGAGGTGTAAAGAGCAATCCGGCCTTTTACTGAAAGTCTGACTATTTGCGCAGCCTTTTCAAAACCCTCTCTTTTAAGGGTGAGGTCCAGCAAAATATTAGCGTCGAGAAATGCGCTAGGAACCATATTTTTTTGACCGACCCTGGTAGTATTCTTTTATGAGGTCTTTCGTGGTGTCGATTTTATGATTTTCGACCGCATCAAGCAGCTCAAGAATGTTTTTCTTTTTCGAAGGGCGTACCGATTTTCTGAAAAATTCCTCTACCAATCCTGAGATAGAGGTACCCTTCGCCATGGCATACCTTTTGACCCTGGATAACAATTCTTCTTCAATAGTCAAATTAAGCTTCACCTTCATATTCCGCACTTTGAATAAAGATACGTATAAATTGGAAATGTACGCATACGGAAAAAAGGCTGGGAAATCTGTTTTCTTGATCTAAATTTGTTCGGAAAACATTTTTGAACATGGATAAGAAAAGCTCAACCTTCCTTTACAAATACATCGTGGATGTGTATGGTTCGGTCGTGGGTGTGATCAATCCAAAGGCACCCTATAAAGTGGTAATCGAAGCGCACGCCGATGAGATTTCCTGGTTCGTGAATTATATCACGGAGGAAGGCTATATCTATGTAAGACGCAACGGCGGATCCGATCACCAGATCGCACCTTCGATGCGCGTAAATATTTACACAGAGAAAGGTGTTGTAAAAGGTGTATTCGGCTGGCCTGCGATCCACGTTCGTGATGCAGGTAAAGAAGAAACACCAAGCCTCAAAAATATTTTTATCGACGTGGGCGCAGAATCAAAGCGCGAAGTGGAAGCCATGGGAATCCACGTGGGTTGCGTTGCCACTTTCGAAGACGAATTCATTGAACTGGGCAAAAACTTTTTCCTGGGACGCGCGCTCGATAACCGCATGGGTGGTTTCATGGTAGCGGAGGTCGCTCGGCGATTGAAAGAGAATAAGAAGAAACTCCCTTTTGGCCTTTATGTGGTGAATGCTGTTCAGGAAGAAATCGGCTTGCGTGGCGCCGAAATGATCTCACGCCGCATTAAGCCGGATCTCGCCATTTGTACTGATGTCACGCACGACACGCAATCTCCCATGTACAACAAGAAGGAGAGTGGCAATATGAAGTGCGGTCTCGGGCCAGTACTTTGCTATGGACCGGCTGTGCAGAACAACGTCCTGAAAATGATCATCGACGTCGCCAACAAAAAGAAGATTCAGTTCCAACGTCAAGCTGTTTCGCGTTCGACAGGTACGGATACAGATTCATTTGCATATTCTGCAGAAGGTGTTGCCTCAGCGCTCATCTCTCTTCCTTTGAAATACATGCATACGACTGTTGAGATGGTTCATAAGAACGATGTGGAGAATGTGATCCGATTGATGTACGAGGTTTTGATACAACTGAAGCCAGGGCAGGATTTTAGGTACATTAAATAGTTCAGAGTTCAGGATTTAGAGTTCAGGGTAGCTGCGCAGCAAAGTTATTTGGCTGTGATTCCCAATTCGTATAAGAGTAAATCCGAAATGAAGCGCGTGTCTGTCGATCAACTGGGAAACCAAGTCGAAATCGATCGAGCTCAACGGATCATCTCGCTTGTTCCGTCTCAAACGGAATTACTCTATGATCTAGGTTTGGATGCCCGCGTCGTAGGCGTTACAAAATTCTGTGTACATCCCGAACAATGGCATAAGACCAAAGCAATCGTTGGTGGCACAAAGAATTTTCGTTTCGGTACAATCGGGAAACTTAATCCTGATCTCATCATTGGAAACAAAGAGGAGAATTATGAATCAGGCATTAACGAATTACGAATGCAATATCCTGTGTGGATGAGTGATATTGTCACCTTTGGCGATGCGCTTTCCATGATCAAATCCATCGCCACGATCACTCAAAGGGAAACAGAAGGAAGTGATATCATTCAATCAATTGAATCAGCTTTTTTGACATTACCCAAAATTCAACCGAGGAGAACGTTGTATCTGATGTGGCGCGATCCTTGGATGGGCGCCGCCAATGGAACGTTTATTCACACGTTGATGGAAAAGATCGGATTGACGAATGTTCTTCGGGGCAGTAATCGTTATCCTGAATTGTCGCCTGAACGAGTTCGTGAACTTGATCCTGAGTTGGTCTTACTCTCATCGGAGCCATTTCCATTTCAGGCAAAACATATAGACGAAATCAAGTCCATTTTGCCAAAAAGCAAAGTCAAGCTTGTTGATGGCGAAATGTTCTCGTGGTATGGCAGTCGCCTTCGGTTGGCCCCGGCTTACTTTGCTAATGTCCTTGCTGGATTGTGAATCCCAACGCAATCATATCGTCCCAAAAAGTGGGATACGACTTATTAACAACATCTGGACCATCAATGTCAATGTTCATGCAGGTGGCAATTGGAGCAAATCCCATTGCCATTCGATGATCGTGATAGGTGTTAAATACCGGTTTTGAAGTCGGAACCTCTCCAGGTGCCAATCTCCAGCGATGGCCGTCTTCTTCAAGTGATGCGCCAATTTTCGCAAGTTCGCGCTGCAGTGCGGCAATACGATCCGTCTCTTTGATTCGCAAGCTTTCTAGGCCTGTAAATTCGCCGCGCACGCGCTTCATGGCGCAAACCGGCATGATGGTCTGTGCCAGATCGGGACAATTTGAAAAATCCCAGGTAAGAAAGTCCGTTGAATTGGTCTTAGTGAGTCTTAGTCCCTCGGAGCCAAACGCCGATTTAACACCCAGCTGGGCCATCAAGTCGACAATGACCCTGTCACCTTGTAGTGCAAAAGACTCTACATCCGGCAGGAGGATGTCTGCTTTTTCGGCCAGCGAAACAAATGCAAACCAATAGCTTGCTGCAGACCAATCTGGTTCGACTTTGTAAGTGGCCGCCGTGTACTGACCGGGAGGAATGTGGATCATATCGTCCTTCATGTCCGGCCGAACTCCAAACAGTGCCATGAGCTCCGCAGTCATTTCGAGATAGGGCCTGCTACCAACCTTTCCCTCCAGCCGGATGATGAGTCCCTTTGGAAGATAGGGAGCCGTCATCATCAGTGAAGAGATAAACTGACTGCTGACATCGCCACGCATGGTTATCTGATAAGTAAATTGCGTATCGAATCCCTTGATTTCAATTGGCGGGAATCCCTCTTTTTCTTTGTAATCAATCCGTGCCCCCAGCTTTCTAAGGGCATCGACCAATACGTGTATCGGTCGTTCTTTCATTCGTTCAGTGCCGGTAATAACTTTTGACTGCCCCGTTATTGCGAAGTATCCAGTGAGAAAGCGCATCGTAGTGCCAGCATCCATGACATCGATACCACTTGAAGGGGTAGATAATAACTTCTGCATCAACTGAGTGTCTCGTGCAGAAGAAAGATTCTTTAAGGTTCCTTTGTTACCGGAAAGGGCATTGATGATCAGTGCGCGGTTGCTTAAGCTCTTCGACGACGGTAACGAACGAACGTTTCCCTGTAGAATATTTTTTTTGAGGATGGTGATAAGCTGACTCACGAACAAATGATTAAAGAGAAATTAATTTTTTATGCAAATAATAATGAATTCGTGGAAACGAATTAATTTCAATATTAGTTAACACTATAATGAATACAACACGCAAAGTTGCGATTGGTATTGGAATAGCTGGAGGAGCGATCCTGGCCGCCTGGTTGTTGACAGGCACCCGGAAAAAGAAGACCAGGGATTTCCTGGTTAAAAAGGCGCATGATTTAAAAAGAAGCCTCAAGAAATCTGAGGTTCCCGCGGAGGATTCAGACATAAACTACGTCTGACGCAACCTGTAAAACTCAGTTGCTTCCACGATTTCTTTTTCGCTGACCCCCACATCCCACACGGCCTTGCCGATCTTTTTTGGTATTGCCAGCAATATCGTATTGCCTTTATTCTTCTTATCCTGGTTCATCAGGGGTAGCCATTTTGCGTCTCCGTCCATCTGGATTTTGCCAAAGACCGAAAGTATATAGGTAGTAATATTTTCAAGATCAGCTTTCTTCAAAAAGCCCTTTTTGAATGCGACAAACGATTCAATGACCATTCCCGCAGCGATTGCCTCACCATGAAAAAGGGGATTTTGGGTGTTGAGAAAGTGTCCCTCGAGAGCATGCCCCACCGTGTGGCCGAAGTTGAGGATTTTGCGTAGCCCCGCCTCGCGCGGATCCTTTTTAATGACGGATTCTTTGACCTTAACGGAATGTCTCACCAACTTCAACCACTCTTGATCCTCAAACCGCCGCTTTCGAATGAGCTCCCACATCTTTTTGTCGGCGATGAGGCAATGTTTGATGATTTCTGCAAAGCCCGACCGCAACTCGCGCGCGGGAAGGGTTTTCAGAAAATCGGTGGCAATCAGCGTCTGGCAAGGCAATTGAAAAACGCCCAGGTGGTTTTTGTAAACGCCGAAGTCGATACCAAGTTTGCCCCCAATGCTCGCGTCGACCTGGGAGAGAAGGGTGGTAGGGATAAGGACGAAATCGATTCCTCTCTTGAATGTTGCGGCACAGAACCCAGCCATATCGCCAAGCACACCTCCGCCCAGCACGATCACCAATGCGTGTCGGTCAAAGCGATGTTCTGTCAGTCGTTGCCAAATGTGCTCGCACGTTCTTAAGTTTTTATGAATTTCCCCGCTCGGTACCTGGATCAACTCGTGGGGTGGCAGATCGGCTTTTAATTTCGGGTAGCAATGAACGATGGTATTATCATCTACGATCACCCCGATTTTTGTGTATCTCGTAAGAAGTTTTTTGGGGAACGCAAGCGCCGTAGAAATCTTGATTTGTGACATAACGTGTCACAAAATAAGTCAATTCCGTCACTCCTTGTTCTTAGTCCTTATTTGAAGTAACGGAACTTTCGTTCGTTAGTAAAATCGATACGACCGTTATATTTGCGCCTTCAAACGAACAATCATGGAACTTCCTCCCCCGGTGAAATTTGACGATACGGCGGTCGCATTCAGTTACAAATCGGACAAGGAATTAAAAAAAGCCAGGTTCATTTTTACGGTCGTTAACAACCCGTTGATTTCAAAATTGTCCACCGGGGCGGTCAAACTTGGAATGGCGTTGCACCTGCCGATCAAGGGAATCGTTCGGAGTACGGTGTTCGAACATTTCTGCGGTGGAGAGACAATTGATAAGACTGAAGAGACAGTTCGTCATATCGGCTCTTTCAACGTCAAAACAATCCTGGATTATTCGGTTGAAGGCGAAAAAACTGAAGAAGGTTTTGATACAACATGTGAAGAGATCCTTCACACTTTTGACAAAGCAGTGAATTCCACCACTATACCTTTTTGCGTTTTCAAAACGACAGGTATGGCAGATACTGCACTGCTCGAAAAAATTCAATCACGCGCAACGCTTACCGAAGATGAATCGAAGGCATTTGAAAAGGTTAAGGGACGAGTAAACAGAATTTGCGCAAAAGCGCATGATTTGGGTGTGCCAGTACTTATTGATGCTGAAGAGACTTGGATTCAGGACCCGATTGATGCATTAGCATATGAGATGATGAGTCGATACAATCAAGCACGCGCGATTGTGTTCAACACGTTTCAAATGTATCGTAAGGATATGCTTGGAAACCTACGAGCCGCGTTCGCCGCTGCTGATAAGGGTAACTATGTCCTTGGCGTCAAGCTCGTCAGGGGCGCTTACATGGAGAAGGAGCGCGCCCGAAGCGAAAAACAAGGTTACCCGGATCCGATTCAGCCAAACAAGGAGGCAACGGACAATGATTTCGATAGCGCGCTTGCGTTTTGTATCGACAACATCAAACAAGTATCTGTCGTGTGTGGATCACATAATGAGCATAGCAATCAACTCCTTGCCATCCTGATGAAAGAACGTGGTATTGAACCGGGCAGCAAAGCAGTTTGGTTTGCGCAACTCCTCGGAATGAGCGACAACATTTCTTTCAATCTTGCCAAATCGGGTTACAATGTTGCCAAATATGTTCCGTACGGACCCGTAGAAGCAGTAATGCCCTATCTCCTTCGTCGGGCTTCGGAAAATACTTCGGTCGCCGGACAGAGCAGTCGCGAATTGTCCCTTATTAGAAAAGAGATTGCCCGAAGGAGAGCCCGGACTTAGAAATGTCCCGATAGCTATCGGGATAATGTCGAAGTCGTCTGGCAGGCTTGAACTTTGATCCTTTAATCCTATTTTTGCCCTCCGGATTTGAAAATTGACGGTCAAATTCCAAAGCGCAATGCAATTGAGTGAACAGGAAATAATTCGCAGGCAAAGCCTCGAAGAGTTGTTGAAACTGGGTATTAATCCTTACCCACCCGATCTTTTTGAAATAACAACTACCGCGAAAAAGATGCACGATAATTTTGCCTCGACACCAGATGCATTCAAGAGTGTGTCCTTTGCAGGACGCATCATGTCGCGCAGGATCATGGGAAATGCATCGTTTGCAGAACTCCAGGATGAATCCGGAAAAATCCAGGTTTACTTCCGAAGAGACGATCTGAGCCCCGGAGAGGATAAGACTTTATATAACGTTGTATTCAAGAAGCTTCTTGATATCGGGGATATTATCGGTGTAAAAGGCTTTGTATTCACAACGCAGACCGGAGAAATCTCGATTCACGCCCAGACCCTGGTGGTACTTTCAAAATCACTCCGACCACTTCCAGTGGTAAAAGAAACAAAAGACGAACAGGGAAATGTTGAAAAGCATGATGCATTCAAAGATGCTGAGCATCGATACAGAATGCGCTATGTTGACTTGATCGTGAACCCTGAGGTTCGTGAAACCTTTGTTAAACGTACGAAGCTGGTCAATTCAATGCGCCAGTACCTGAATAACAAAGGGTATCTCGAAGTGGAAACGCCAATACTGCAGCCGCTCTATGGGGGCGCCGCCGCACGTCCTTTCAAAACTCATCACAATACGCTCGACATGACATTGTACCTGCGCATTGCGAACGAGTTATATCTGAAACGCCTGATCGTCGGGGGCTTTGATGGAGTATATGAATTCTCAAAAGATTTTAGGAACGAAGGGATGTCTCGTTTCCATAATCCGGAATTCACGCAAGTGGAGCTCTATGTCGCCTATAAGGACTATCAGTGGATGATGGAGCTCGTGGAAGAAATGATTGAAAAGGTGGCGATGGACCTTCATGGCACCACCAAAGTGAAAGTAGGAGAGAATATCATCGACTTCAAGCGGCCTTGGAAACGTTATACGATGTTTGAAGCTATCCAACATTTTACCGGCATCGATATTTCTGCAATGAATGAGCAGGAGATGCGGGATGTGTGCAAGAAGCTTGGGGTTCCGGTAGACGCCACGATGGGTAAAGGCAAATTGATCGATCAGATTTTTGGTGAAAAGTGCGAGCCGTTGCTCATCCAGCCAACTTACATCACGGACTACCCGATTGAAATGTCTCCCCTGGCAAAGAAACATCGCAGCAAACCCGGCCTCGTAGAGAGGTTCGAAGCCATTTGCAACGGAAAAGAAATTTGCAATGCGTTCTCTGAACTGAACGACCCGATTGATCAGCGTTATCGGTTTGAAGAACAGCTTGAGCTGGGTAAACGTGGTGACGAAGAGGCGATGACACTGGACGAGGATTTTCTGCGAGCATTGGAATTCGGAATGCCGCCCACTGCGGGTCTAGGCATTGGCATTGATCGCCTGACTATGATTATGACAAATTCATCGTCTATCCAGGACGTTCTTTTCTTTCCACAAATGAAGCCAGAAAAGGCACTTGCGGCCGTACATGATGATGAGTTTAAGGCACTTGGCATACGCGAGGAGGTGCTGCCGATGCTTCATCAAATGGGAATCGTAAGTGTCGCGCAATTGAAAGAAGTGAAACCCTCGAAACTTCTGAATGATATCGGAGGAATGCGGAAGAAGATGAAATTGAATATTGCTCCTGTAACCCTGCCGGAAATCGAAGGGTGGTTGAAATAACGGTCCAGCAGAGTCTCCTCGCCAGGGGACTCTGTACTCTTAATACTGATTATTCTAATTAGTTATCGAAGAAAGACCTTGTCCGGTTGAGCTTCAGATCCTTCAATAGGGAGGATTTTACCCCGATGTAAAAGCTGTACGACTGGAATTTTCCGAAAGGAACCCAGCTTAGATTGATGACCCAACAATGGAGATCGCGGGAAATGGTAATCTGCGTGGTGGTGAGTTCTTTCAGCTGAAAATCGTAACCTGAGTTATAAACGATCTTCCATTTTTCAGTCAGTGAAAAATCGCCGTTGAAGCGCACGGTCTGGGTGATAGTCGGGTTAAGTGCCTTGGTGTCTGCAGCAGTGTTTGTAAGATTTCTCGACAGTGTACCCGCCGCCTGATGGGAGTAGTCGATGTTGTAACTGATGCGTAAGTTCCAGGGGATGTTAAAATCAATGTAGGAATCGGGATTTGCCAAAAGGTATTTCTTATCGGAATCAGATGCGTTCGATTTAGCAATTTTGTCCTTTGTGTCCGTATCTTTTTTCTGACCTTTTGGATTTAGGTTCGTGCTCAATGCGAGGTTGGCATTTGTAATGCGTCCCAAACTTGAAGGATCGCGTGATAATACTTTCCATCCCGGAGTATTGATGGAGGGATCGTAAATCTTCCCCCAGGCATATTCACGCGATCTAACTTCTTTCCGTTGGGTCGGATCCTCTTCCTTATAAATAATGGCGTATGTGTATGGATCCAGCGTGCCGGTCAGGTTGACGTTAAGCTTATCATTCAGAATATTGGTATTGGCAGACATCGCGAATGGAGCTAAGTTCATGGAGTCTACGGCGAAGTTGTAGTTGCTGGCAATTGAAAGTGTGTTGAACAATGCGACCTTTTTCAAAACCGTATCCTTCTTGCTTTTCACTTTCATCTCTATATTATTGTTCACACCGAAACTGAGAGCGGAACTTTTGCCAAACCGCGAACTTCCATATACAAAACCTTCGTGTACGGATTTGTAAACGGGATATTTCGAATCCTTCAGGTTGAGCTCTTGATAATATCCATACTTTGGGTCGCCGAAATCAGGTGCGTAACTATATCCAACGCTCGGATTGATGATATGCCGAATGGCTTTGACGCTACCTCCCCCTTTCATAAAATAGGTACCGTAGATCCTTGTTGTCATTCCCATGTTAAGAGAATAGTTCGTCACGGTGTTGAATTCAGATTGTATTCTTGAAACAGCGGTTCGGCCAGAGTCCGCTGCGTTGGGTCTCCAGTAAAGCTTATCGAAATAGATAAGTTCATCAATGGTAATGCTCGGACTGAAAGTAAAGAACTTGAGAGCTTTGAACGAAGTTGCAATAGGAATGTTTGAGCGTATACCCTTCTTGGCGTTTTGTATGAAGGTCGGAAGGTTTTGAAAGTTAAAAGGTGCAATACTGTCATGTGTGATAGGATTGCCCTGGAGGTCTTTCCACGCTATACCCAAACGATTCGCCCGGCCGAGATTATTTGTCACCTGGTTTGTGGCGGTCATTGTAAGTCGCATCGATAAGTTCTGGAAGAACATGTTCTGAGATGCTTTCTTGAGGGGATAAATGTTGTTAACGTTGAAACTAAGATCTGGCAACGGAACATCAACTTGTTTGGTGGTGAGGTCCTGATTGATGCGAAAATTGATTGCTGTGTTAAACAGCGTGCCGAAAGATTTTGAGTAAGACACATTCGAACTTAGTTTCCGGGATGTGTTGTCGAGACGTGGTGCCGTCGGATTCGTATTCAATGGCAGGAAGTTACTGTTGTTGTAAGTGGCCGTTGCTGCATTGACTGAAGCGGAGAACCTTCCTGTGCCGCGCGTTTGTGGCGAGTGGCTCCATGTGATACGAAAATCTTTTACTGATGTCGGATCTTCAATGTTTTGGCTCGTCCTGTTATTTGTGAAACTGAAGTTGAAGTTACCGGTGTATCGATACCGCTTGTTGTAAGTTGAATTTACGTACACAGCGGATGATCCTTTTGAATAGATGTCACCCGTCAATTGTAGCTTGAAGTATTCATTGATATCAAAAAAATATCCACCGTTGCGAAGGAAGAATCCTCGATTGCGTTCTTCACCATAAGCCGGAACGATTATGCCGGACGCACTTTTTCGCGGAGAAGGAAACATCCCAAAGGCGAAGCCAATGGGTAGCGGAACTTCGTTTACTTCCATATGGAAGGGACCCACGACAATTTTGTCTCCGGGTATTGCTTTGGCGCGCGAGGCCATGATCTGATAATGTGGGTGTACCAGATTGCAGGTTGTGTAGGCATTGCGTAAGCTGAGCAGTTCATTTTTCGAATTCTTAAAGACGGCTTCGCCGTGAATGAATCCATCACCCTGAGTGGTTACAATCTCCGAAATGAGGGCTTTTTTTGTTTTGAAATTGTAGACAATACTTTTTGTCTCATATTTTTCCATTCCATTGATAAAAATTGGAAAACCAATACGCTTACCCAGCGAATCATAGGTGCCTTCAGCAGAAATGGTTGACTTTTCGTAGTCAATCGTAATATTTTCCGCCATCAGCTCGATTGTTCCATACTTGATGTGTGAGTCGCCATACAAGTGAATAATTTTCGACTGCATGCTGGAGTTAATGGAGTCGCGGGCGGAGTATGTGATGGTTGTTTCAATGTCGCCCGGAGTCTTTTGAGCGAGTGAGTCAGTAGCAACACTGTCGGCCTTGATGCCGACCGTATCAACAGGTAATGGTCTACCTTTCGGAGGGATATCTCCTTTCGGCTGTCGCACGGGTTTTTCCACCTGAGCGGAGGCGCTGATGGCGAGGAGCAGAAGTGCAAAAATGCAGAGTTCTGCCATGCTCCGGCCCACAGGTAACGACCTCCAAAATTTAACTTTTATGGAAAAATTCACGATTTTGTGCGAATTTATGTCAAATAGGTCACAACTGGTCTGTGGGAATCCGAACTAAGCTCTTTTTGTTAGCAATAACCTTGCTAAACTTGTCAGCTACCTCGGAACGGGCTGATGCTGTCGTGGATACCGTCGTGATCGATGCGGGTCATGGAGGAAAAGATCCTGGCACAAAGGGTGTATTTTTGAGGGAGAAGGACGTGGCGTTGAAGATTGCGCTAAAGGTTGGGAACTACATTCAAAAGAATTTGCCGGGCGTCAAGGTAATTTATACGCGTAAAGACGACCGTTATCTGGCGTTGGATGAAAGAGCGGCTATCGCGAATCGGAATAAAGCCGACCTCTTTATCTGCATACATGCAAACGCCGTATCAAAGCCTGAGATCCGCGGGACAGAGACGTATGTGATGGGTCCCCATAAGTCAGAGGGAAACCTGGATGTAGCAAAACGGGAAAATGCGGTTATCCTTCTGGATGAAAACTATGAAGAGCGATATGAAGGGTTTGATCCCAACAGTCCGGAATCAAGTATCTTGTTCTCCATTGCGCAAAGCGCTTTCCAGGAAAGCAGCCTTAAATTTGCCGAAAAGGTAGAAGCAGAATTCAAAGGGAGAATCGGACGAAAGAGTCATGGGGTTAAGCAGGCAGGGTTCTGGGTATTATGGCGAACGGCAATGCCCAGTGTTTTAATCGAAGTGGGCTTTCTTACGAATCCTACAGAAGAGAAATTTCTTAATGAAGAATATAAAATGCAGGTCGAATCTATAAACTGATAGCGAGTGAGACAGAAAGAATTTATGGTTGGAGTTTTTGCAGCGGTGGCAATTGTCATGTTGTATTTCGGATTTAATTTTCTGAAAGGCATCGATTTCTTTGCGACTACGGCAAAGTATTACGCGGTATATGAGAACGTTGACAATCTGCAAGTCTCCAATCCGGTGCGCGTCAGCGGCTTTGCGGCCGGCCGGGTCAGCAATATTACGATCATCGACAATGACAAGCACAGTGTACTCGTGGAGATCGACATTGATTCAAAACTCAAGCTTGGAGATTCCACCAAAGCCATCCTGGACGGCGAACTGCTGGGTGGTAAATATATTCTCCTTGCGATCGGCAAGGTGACGACGCCGTTGAAGCCTGGGGACACCATACGATCGGAAGCCGCAAAAGGAATGTTTGATGTGCTCACTGAGACAGCGCAGCCGGTGGCTGGAAACCTCCAGTCAACATTGCGAAAGTTTGATGTTGCCCTGGAAGGCCTCACCAAAAACTCGCAGCGACTCGACTCGATCTTCAGCAAACTTCAGAAAACGCCTGATATTCTGAACATGACACTTCGCAATGCAAATGGAAAGATTGATGTGCTGTCAGCGTCGTTCACTGACGTGTCCGCTAACCTCAACAATACGCTTACCGAGCTTAGGCCCGTTATCAAGAATTTTGGCACGTTATCCGATTCGTTGAAACGAATGCAACTCAATAAAACGATCGCGAAAACACAACAAACTCTCACCAGCCTCAACGCAACGCTGACACGTATGCAGAAGGGAGATAACACAGTGAGTAAACTGATGACAGAAGACACACTTTATGTCAACCTGAACAGGCTCATTCTGCGCCTCGATACGCTTGCGAAGAATTTTAATAATAATCCAAAGCATTTCCTTGGCCCACTCGGGAAGAGCAGCAGCAAGATTCAGCGCGACCGTAAGAAAGAGGCAGAGAAAGCCAAGGCAGCTGCCACACCGAAAAAATAATTGCTGGCGTACACCACTTTTCATGGATCTGGAATTCAATCGTAACGAAGACCTTTTCAAGCAACTTTGCTTTCAACTCTCATCGCGGGAGAAGAAGCTTCACCTGGGCGGCGGCGAAAAGAAGATCGAAGAGCAACATCAAAAAGGAAAGCTGACTGCCCGTGAACGGATCGATTATCTCATTGACAAAGGCGAAGAGTTCGTTGAGATTGGTCTCCTGGCAGGTGACGGGATGTACAAAGAACAGGGAGGTTGTCCTGGAGGCGGTGTCGTTACAGGGCTCGGTAAAGTAAAGGGGAGACTCTGCATGATTGTGGCAAACGACGCCACGGTAAAAGCGGGTGCCTGGTTTCCGATAACTGCCAAGAAAAACCTTCGGGCACAGGAAATCGCGATGGAGAATCGATTGCCTGTCATCTATCTTGTCGATAGTGCTGGGGTATTTCTTCCCATGCAGGATGAGATCTTTCCTGACAAAGAACATTTCGGACGGCAGTTCAGAAACAATGCGAAGATGTCATCGATGGGCATCGTTCAGATCGCGGCTATCATGGGAAGCTGTGTAGCAGGAGGCGCTTACTTGCCTATCATGTCCGATGAGGCGATGATCGTGGATAAGACCGGCTCAATTTTTCTTGCAGGTTCTTATCTCGTGAAGGCTGCAATTGGTGAAGACATTGACAACGAGACCCTGGGCGGAGCTACAACGCATTGTGAGATCTCCGGTGTCACAGACAATAAATTTCCAAACGACCAGGCCTGTCTCGATTACATTCGTAACATCATTGATAAAATCGGTAAAGCGGAAGTTGCCGGCTTTGACAGGATCCAATCCAAAGCCCCTGCAGAGAAGCAAGAGGATATTTATGGAATTATGCCGGCAGACCGCTCAAAGCCTTACGACACACTTGAGATCATTAAACGTCTCGTCGACAATTCTGAGTTTGATGAATATAAGAGTCTTTATGGCAAGACCTTAATATGTGGGTATGGACGCATCGACGGTTGGGCTGTTGGCATCGTTGCCAATCAACGCAAAGTAGTGAAGACGAAAAAAGGGGAGATGCAAATGGGTGGTGTGATCTACTCTGATTCCGCGGACAAGGCTGCCCGTTTTATCATGAATTGTAATCAGCGGAAAGTGCCCCTTGTATTTATTCAGGATGTAAGTGGGTTCATGGTGGGCAGCAAAGCTGAGCATGGAGGCATCATTAAGGATGGCGCTAAAATGGTGAACGCAGTTGCCAATTCGACTGTACCGAAGTTTACTATCATAACGGGAAATTCATATGGCGCCGGCAATTATGCTATGTGCGGCAAAGCATATGATCCGCGTCTTATCGTCGCCTGGCCGACTGCACAAATCGCAGTAATGAGCGGTGCCTCTGCTGCCAAAACCTTGTTACAGATCCGTGTGAGTACCCTAAAGGGGCAAGGGAAAACGCTGTCCAAAGAAGAAGAGGGACAAATGCTGAAAGAGATCACTGACCGTTACAACGAACAGCTTAGTCCCTATTATGCTGCTGCCCGCCTTTGGGTAGACGCGGTGATCGATCCGTTGGAAACGAGGAAATACATCTCAACCGGTATTTCTGCCGCAAATCAGGCCACTGTTGAGAAATTTAATCCAGGCGTGATTCAGACCTAGATCCAGGATGAGTAATTTTAGTATTCCATTTTTCGTTTTTCCCGATCGGGATCATCTATGCAGGAGAATGAAATAAAGGCGCTCATCTCGCTCCTCGACGACGACGACAAACAGGTGGTCTCTCATGTCGAGGAGAAAATTATTTCCCTGGGGAAAGATGTGATCCCCTATCTGGAAAAAGAGTGGGAAACAAGCTTTAACCCAGCGTTGCAGTCCCGCATTGAAGACATCATACACATTCTTCAATATGATTTGCTTAAATCAAGGTTATTGGAATGGTATCGCACTCCGGAGAAAGATTTACTCACGGCGATGTGGCTGGTGGCCACCTACCAATATCCGGATTTGGAGCTCGAGAAGTTGCGGCAGGAGTTGGAGCAGATATATTATGAAACCTGGTTGGAGTTCCGGCCTGATCTATATCCCATTGATCAGATCAAAGTTGTCAACGGTGTGCTTTTTAATAAGCTGAAGTTTGGGGCGAATACTAAAAACTTTCATTCGCCTGGAAATTCAATGATTAATGTTGTGCTGGAGACGAGGAAAGGTAATCCTATAACGTTGTGTGTGATCTATATGCTGGTCGCGCAGAAGTTGAAGTTGCCCGTTCAAGGTGTTAACCTTCCAAATCTTTTTATACTCACCTATAAGGACACGCAGAATAATCAGTTCTATATCAATGCGTTCAACAGGGGTTTGATTTTCTCGCGACAGGATATCGAGAACTACATCAACGAACTGCACCTCGTTCCTCAGAATTCTTTTTTCGAACCATGCGAAACCATTGAGATCGTACGACGAGCCTTGCGCAATTTGATTATGTCATTTGAAAAAATGGGAGAGCATGCTAAGGCAGAGGAAGTGAAGTTGTTGTTGGTGGAGATTTCGGAGGGGGGGGATTTGGGAGTCTGAAGAAAGGAGTCAAGAATTTAAGCAGTCAAGGAGTTAAGGAGTAGTTCGATTGATTCGTTTGTAGATAGCTTTGGCGTACGCGTTAAGAAGTTTGCTCACTTCTTCGATCAGTCCAATAATATTGGGATCATCGTTGAACTTGAGGTCGCGCGCAAGGTTTAGGTAATAACGACATTCTTCCAATGATCCCTGGGCAATGTTTAAGAATCGAAGTTTGTCCCGAGCCCCGGTCTTAACATATCCCTCAGCGATGTTTGCAGGAATTGAAACCGCGGCGCGGCGTAACTGCGAAGTCAACCTGTATACTTCTTCTCTTGGGAATTTAGCTGTCAAACTATAAACAGCCAATACGAAGCTATGTGCTCGTTGCCAGACGATAAGTTCCGAGTGGGATTTGGTTGGAGTCATGGACCAAATGTCTTCCTTCTGGCAAGTCCAACCAACAAAAGCCCGGTACGGTTCACCTGACAAATACCACTTGACTCCTTAAATTCTTGACTCCTTAACTCCTTAACTCCTTCACTCCCTTTAACTCCTTAATTACTTCCTCCTAATCGAACACCCCACAGGCCTCACGGACGGCACGTCTACTTCCTGACCGGCGAGCAGTTTGTCGATTGCCTGTTTGATGTAATAGCTTGTCACGCCTTCCGGCGCCTGTGGATTGTCATCGAGCGCGCCATTGTACAGGGACACAAATTTTCCGTTGGAGCTTTTCAAAAGAAATACCTCGGGACTTTTCTTTGCGCCCAACGCTTCCATCGCTACCTGGTCTTTATCGGCTAAATAGGGGACTGGCAGTGCCCATGCACCGTACGCGATCTTCATGCTTTGAAGGGATTCATCTGGATGCGAATTGACAAGAATGAAAGGTATCTTGTCATTGTACGCTTTGATCAGGTCCCGTATTCTCAACTTATAATATCCATCGTACGGACAATAATTGCTGGTGAAAATTATGACGACACCCGGAGCGTTGCTATAGGTATCCAATGAAATGTTTGCCCCATCGACATTGCTCACACTGAAGTTGTTGACAGGTGTCTGAGCCTGCGCCGCACAGGCGAACAATACAAATGAGATGATTGCAAACCCTTTCATACAATTCAATTTTCAGGGGATGTGAAAACCAGCGTGTAATCTTTTTCTACAAGATACTGCAAATGCACTACAGTTTCTTCCCTGTTAAAGACGATTCGGCCTACGAGGTAACCATCCGAAGAGAGGTGAAACGGGTCAACTTTCAAATGATCAGTGAAAAGCAGGTTCTTCTTTCCGTAAATTTTATACAATGCTTCCTTGGCGCACCAGTAAATGCAAAGCTTGACGAGATCATTCGCCGCATCTTCAACCTCACCATGAGAAAAAACGCGCTTCGCGACGACCCTCAACTTTTCCTTCGGTTGTTCGAGATCCACGCCCACATCATGCGTGCCATCTATCTGGACAATTACATACGGATAGGAGTGTGAGAGGGATATATGATGTGGACTTTTCTTAAGGAATGGTTTGCCGAATTGATTCTTACCGATCCCAAAATATTCGTCATTGAAGCTTTCTAAAATGGCGCGCGTAAGGGCGCGGGCTGCGGTCCACTCCAGTCGTTTTTGGGTGTTGATGATTTCATCCGGACACCTTTCCTTCGCGTAGCCCGCGAGCGCTTCTTCCGTTTCGGTAATATGCCAGACAGCCCATGCCCGCTGCTTTCCGAGTGAATGAATTTTGAGAATAGGCATTAGGTTAATCTGATGATGTGCACCAATTTTATGTAAAAATATCAATTGCCAACTATTCGCCGATGGCTGCGATCCAGGTAAAGAAAATTCAAACACTAACGGGCCATCGCGACTGTGTATATTCATTGACACAGGTTCCTGGTTCCCCGCATTTCTTCTCAGCAGGTGGAGATGGTATGATTGTTAATTGGGATTTAAGAAGCCCGGACGAGGGGACGTTAATCGCCAAATTGCCGAATTCAGTCTATGCGATTCACGCGGTACCAGGAACCGAATTGATCATCGCGGGTCACAACTATGAAGGTATTCATATTCTTGACTGGAAGAATAAAAAGGAGGTTGCTTCGTTAAAGCTTTCGGACGCAGCAATTTTTGACATCAAAACTCATGGAAATGATTGTCTGATTGCCTGTGGAGATGGATCTCTTACCATTGTTGACCTGCGGAGTATGACGGTGAGGAAGAAGCTTATTAGTTCTGAACGAAATGCGAGGACGATCGCAATTAACATGCACCGACAGGAGATCGCGGTGGGCTACAGTGATCACTACATCAGGTTGTATGACATGGCAGACTACCAGTTGAAGCGTGAATGGCAGGCTCATTTAAATTCTGTTTTTACCCTCGCCTATACGCCGGATAATCGCTTTTTGCTCAGTGGGAGCAGGGATGCGCGGCTCAAAGCATGGTCTCCGGATAGCGACTACGCACTTCACCAAGAGATAAAGGCCCACCTTTACGCCATCAACCACATTGAATTTAGTCCGGACGCCGAACATTTTGTAACTTGCAGCTTGGATAAGTCAGTCAAGGTCTGGCAGGCGGCCAGTCTGAAGTTGCTCAAGGTCATTGACAAAGCGAGGCATGCGGGTCATGGCACTTCAGTGAACAGACTGCTCTGGTCATCGTTTAATGGGAAACTGATCAGTGCCAGTGATGACAGGACGATCTCCATTTGGGACGTAATTTTTTAAACTACAACACAAACACACTACGTCAAATGAAAATAACACCGTTGGAAATTCGCCAGAAGACGTTTGAACGGACGCTTCGCGGCTATGACAAAGATGAGGTGAATGCATTCCTGCTTTCACTCTCCCAGGAATGGGAACGCATGAACGATGAGATCAAAGAACTCAAAATGAAGTTCGATAACAGCGAACGCGAAGTTTCCAAACTCCGCGAAGTCGAAACATCATTGTTCAGGACGCTCAAGACAGCTGAGGATACAGGCGCCAACGTGGTCGATCAGGCCAAAAAGACGGCTGAACTGCATGTAAGGGAAGCGCAGATCAGTGCTGAGGCGCTTCTCAACGAAGCGAAAGCCAAAGCGAAGAACACGATCGAAGAGGCAGATAATATGTCGCGACAGATGCTTAGCGACATGGAAGACAACCTTCGGAGTCTTGTTCAGCAATATAAGTCATTGGAATCCCAGCGCAATATTCTGGTTGATGACCTGACACGTCTGGCAAGCGAAGCATTGGATCGCGCAGAGCGAGTCCGTCAAACAATGAAATCTTTCAATGCCGACGACCACATGGTGTTTGCGAGGCGTGAAATAAAGAAGGCAGCTGCGCCAGCCGAAAATCAAAACAAGAAATTGCAGCCTCTTGATACGGATATGCCAACCAAGCCGGAGTATGTCAAGCCGGAGCCCATCAAAGTGGTGTCTGAGCCTGAGCCATTGCGCTCTTTCTTTGACGAAGTCGCATGACGGGTCGTGTAATTCTCGAGGGTCTTGAATTTCACGCTTACCATGGAGTTTATCCCCACGAGCGTTCATCAGGAAATAAATTTGAGCTTGATGTTATCGTAGAAACTGAATTCCACGAGGAGGCCTTTCAGGATCATTTGTCGGGAACAATCAACTACGAAGAAGTTTATGAAGTCGTAAAGCAAGAGATGGCGAAGCCGTCAAAGCTCCTTGAGCGTGTGGGTCACTCAATTGCCGAAGCGATCCTTAAGAAATTTCCCGATGCACTTTCAGTCCAGATCAATATCTCCAAGTTCAATCCACCAATCGGAGGCGTGTGCCGCAAGGCCAGTGTGACGATTTCTTTAGAAAGAAAAAATTGAACCGCAGAGCCGCAAAGGCGCAGAGAAGAACTTTGCTTTTGCTTCGCGTAACCTTTGCGCCTCTGCGTGTTTACGGTTGATTTCGCTAGCGAAGCGAGTCACTCGGCATCATTAAACATAAACCCTTTTGCTTCTGCGCCCTCATAAAAATCAACCTCTTTCCCCATCACATAAAGCGTGTGCTTTTTGTCAATAAAGAGTTGAATGCCGTTGAGTACGTAGGCGAGGTCGGTATCTTTCTTCTTATCAAACCCAATAATCAGGCGAGCGCCGCCGCACCCACTTCCCCCCTGGGCACCAACCCGCAAGCCATATTCCTTCGGAATATTCTTGGTTTGCATGATTTTCTGCACTTCTTCAGCCGCACGCTGCGTCAAGGTTACCGGTTTCAGCTCGTCGAACATAGATTGCTTCGATACTTAAAAAATCAGACCTGGTAATACAATTTTAAACTGCCAAATTCGGTTTGTATGAGAAGCGGTCCTTCATTTTGAATGATCAAAATTACCTAATTTTTAAACACCTTTACGGAACAAAAGATTCTATGGAAGCTTTGATCGAATTTGGCAAAATACTGATACCCGCATCGTTGGTCTTGTACGCGATGTACCTCATGGTACGCTCGCTGATATATAAAGAGCTTGAGTTGAAAAAGCTTGAGATCAGATCCCGCAGCATTGAAACCGTTTTACCCAACAGATTGCAGGCTTATGAAAGAATGTGCCTGTTCCTTGAACGGATGTCGCCGCCCAATTTGCTGCTCCGGCTGAACACTCAAGGTTACTCGGCCCGTGAATTTCACAAACTGCTGCTTGACGAAATACGCAACGAATACAACCACAACGTTTCACAGCAGATCTACATGAGCGAAAATGTGTGGAACATGGTTAAGAATGCCAAAGAAGACCTTACGATCCTGATAAATGAAGCTTCGTCGGCGATGGGGCCGGAAGCAACGAGCCTGGATTTAGCGAGGAAGATTTTCGAAATCACGCTTGAAAAGAAAGTTGAGCCGATCGGTCATGCCTTGTCCGAGTTGAAAAAGGAAATCCAGCAGACGTTCTGATGATTGCCGTTGTTCAGCGCGTAAGTGAAGCCTCTGTCACAATCGCAAGTATTACGAAATCGAAGATTGGAAAAGGTCTGCTTGTGCTCGTAGGTATCGAAGATGCGGACAGCATTGAGGATATTGCATGGCTTTCGTCAAAAATCGTCAACCTCCGGATCTTCAATGATGCAGATGGTGTGATGAATGTGAGTGTGAAAGATGTTGATGGTGACATTCTTGCTGTCAGCCAGTTTACACTTCATGCCAGTACAAAAAAAGGCAATCGTCCTTCGTACATCAAAGCCGCCAAGCCAGATATCGCCATTCCATTATACGAAAAATTTATTGCGCAACTTGAATCTGACCTTGGAAAGAAAATCCCGACAGGCGAATTCGGCGC
This sequence comes from Cyclobacteriaceae bacterium, assembly GCA_044223825.1. GTDB lineage: Bacteria > Bacteroidota > Bacteroidia > Cytophagales > Cyclobacteriaceae > ELB16-189. Next base: position 474,883 of record JBGALO010000001.1, read on the forward strand.
TGACATGCAAGTTGCATTGGTGAATGATGGGCCAGTGACGATCCTCATCAACACAAAGGACAAACAGTAAAGTGAGATCTGCCAAAGCTTAAGCGTTAGTTTTGACCCTTACAAGATCGCCAGCCCAATAAAAATCACATTCGCCAGTACGTACAGCACGATCACGGCTCTTGCGCCAATTCGGTTAACTTTTTCACAAGCTTCTTTTTTCCCCCAGTCATGTAGCTTTAGTGCGGTAGCTGACACAACGAGGGTGGCCAATATTCCAAGGAACGTTAAAGCATGAAGCGTATCAACGAGGGTAAACTCTGAGGATTCCGGTAAAATCGAATCGATAATGTATTTGTTACCAACGGCAGCGAACAGACCGCCCACTGGTAAACCAAATCTCGGCTCGAGTTCCCACGGGTTCGGTGTAAATCCGATGATTGCGATCAGGAACGCGATGTACATGCCGATGAATATCTTGAGGAATAGCCCCCACGCATTTCGTTCGATATCCATGTCAATATTAAACGTTGCAAACTCGCTAAGTTGTGCTGGCAACCTGTAGTCTCCAAAGCCGGTCTCATAATCGTTTGTCTTTGTGCTGACATTGAAATTGGTAATGTTCCAGCCGTCGATTGCTATCTCCTTTTCGTAGCGGCTCCCTTCAAAATCAGGTTTGAAAACAAGATCGCTTTTGTCGAAAAGCGTGTTTTCAATCTGAACATGCAGGTGCTGTGAATCGAAAGGGAAATCATCCACTTTCCAGCTTTCCTTCATGGTACATTTCATTTTCATGATTACCCAGGCCTGGCCATTGATGCTGTCTGTCATGATCTCAGGCGGATCAATGCTCTTTGCATTGGGAATGTCGAGCTGTTTGCTGAAATCAAAATCCGGGTTGTTGTACAGGAACCAAAGCCAAAACCGCACCGTGTACTCCTTATCATGAAAGTTGATGTCGTGAACGCTGATTACATAGGCACCAACTTTTACGGTGTCGGGCCCTGCCAGGGTTTGACTGGCAGCGAATACCGAAAACAAGATAACGATCAGCCGTTTCACGAATTTATGCAGAAGCGATATAGTAAACATTCAAAATAACGAAAGCACCAGCGACGACCCATGCGCCAATTCTATCGGCTTTCAGGCACGCCTCTTTGTTGCCTGAATTGTAAAACTTGAGTGAGATCGCCGAGACCGCCAGAACGGACAGGATACCTAAAAACGTGATGCTGTGCAGCGTATCAACGAGACTGAACTCCGGTGACTCGGGCAATAACGAATCGATGATGTACTTGTTACCGACAGCAGCAAACAGACCACCAACCGGAAGTCCGAATCTTGGTTCCAATTCCCAGGGGAAGGAAACAAAGCTTATCAGCGCAATCAGGAACGCGATGTACATTCCGATGAATATTTTCATAAATAATCCCCATGCATCCCGCTCGATACTCATGTCGATCTTAAAGGTCGAAAATGTTTGTGAGTCGTGACCGCGGCGGGGATCTCCGAAACCCGTTCCATAATGCGTCGTGTCTGCAGATACGTTGAACTCCGTGATCCGCCAGCCATCAAGTCCTTCTATACCATCGAATCTGGAGTGTCGGGTGTCTGCTTTAAAAACCAACGCATCTTTGTCGAAAACGGAATTCTCAACACGTACCCGAAGGTGTTGCTTGTCGAACGGAAAATTATGGACGATCCAGCTTTCCTTCATCACACACTTCATCTTCATCTGCACCCACTTCTTGCCGCCCACCGTGTCCGTTACCATTGTCGGTGGATCGATCTCTTTAGCATTTGGAATATCCAACTGGCTGTAAAAATCGAAGTCGGGATTCTTGTAAAGAAACCAAAGCCAATAGCGGATTGTGTATTCTTTATCGTGAAAATTGATGTCGTGGACGCTGATGATGTAGGCGCCAACCTTGACCGTGTCGGGCTGTGCCGACGAATTGTACAAAGAGGCCGCAAAAAGGCAGGTAAGCAGAAAACGTTTCATTGAGGGGTGGAATATCTGATCAAGATAACAGTCCTGATCAAATCTTCCACCCCTGGACCCAATCTGCTTTATTTCGTCTCAATTTTCGCCTTTAAAGGATCATTACCCTTGACGTAAGTCTCGAGCATGTTGTCCATCTCCCAAAGGGTATGCATGATGGATTCCTTTGCCCTGTATCCGTGGCTTTCATAGGGTAGCAGGACATATCGCGCGGTGCCGCCATGACCTTTTATTGCGTTGTAAAAGCGCTCCGTTTGAATCGGAAATGTTCCTGAATTATTATCGGCCTCACCGTGAACCAACAGGATGGGCGTTTTTATTTTGTCCGCATAAGAAAACGGAGACATTTTGAAGTAGACTTCCGGCGCCTCCCAATAGGTACGCTCTTCCTGTTGAAATCCGAACGGCGTGAGTGTTCGATTGTAAGCTCCGCTACGGGCGATTCCTGCTTTGAATAAATCCGAATGCGCAAGCAGGTTTGCCGTCATAAATGCACCATAGCTGTGGCCGCCCACTCCGACACGCTTAGGATCGACATAACCCAATGAAGCACCATAGTCAATGGCCGCTTTTGCACTGGACACAAGTTGTTCAATGTAGGTGTCGTTTGGTTCACTATCGCCCTCACCAACAATTGGGATGGACGCATTGTCAAGAATCGCATAACCGCGCACTACCCAATAAATTGCCGTTCCCCAATTAAGACGTGTAAAGGAGTATTGTGATCCTTTTATTTGGCCCGCATTGTCTTTCGATTTAAATTCAGCAGGATATGCCCACAGGAAAGTCGGCAGCGGTCCCATTTCTTTCTTGTATCCCGGAGGCAGATAAAGATCAGCTGTAAGATCAACGCCATCCGGCCTCTTGTATTTCAAGACCTGCTTCCTGACATCCTTGATTTGCGGATAGGGATGAGGAAAGGAAGTTATTTGTGTGAGGTTTTTCGAACCTGCAGTTCGGATAAAATAATTCGGGTTGTCATTCTGCGATTCGCGTGAGGTGATAAACGTTCCTTTTTTTGGATCGAGCACATTGATCACCATTTCATAATATGGAGCTTCGCTTCTCCACAAGCGTGATGTCTTTCCGCTATTCAAATCCAGTTTGTCCAGGAAGGGGCGATCACCCTCCGGTGAAGAGCCAAGGCCGGTAAGGAGTATGCTGTTGTCCTGTATTGCGATAACATTCCTGCCATATTGATTGGTAGTCATCACCACATCCCCTGGATTGGAATAAACATCTTCGTACGAACGATCGAACAATGTTTTCTTTTTCGAAGGATTGGACGGATCAACAAGATAGGTCCGTGTCTTCCGGTCATTCCACCACCGCTCAGACACAAGTGCAGTTTTGTCGTTACCCCAGATAATAAACGAATAGCGAAGTGGGAGGCTAATGAGTTCTTCTGGTGTGGCATTGAAAGGTGAAGCGAGTTGGAAGACTTTATCGCGCACGGCTGCCTTGACTTTTGGATCGCCGCCATCCTGTGCTTCGGCCCAATAGACAGTCGCAGGCTGGTCAGCACGCCACGCGTGATTGCGCGGTCCTTTGATCGCAGCACTGAATCCTACTGGAACATTGTCTGCCAAGGGGATGTCGGCCAGTGTCTTAACGACATTACCATTCATATCCACCACCTGAACAAGATGTGGGAAGAGCTCTTCAGGAACCAGGTAGGAATATGGCTTATGAATGAGTTCTGTAAGAATTAAATTTCCATCCGGAGACGGGCTTTGTGATGCATAAACACCCGGTTGACCGATTGGCTTTTCGGTTCCTTCCAGTGTGGCAGAAAACAATTGTGAAGTGCAGTAGAAATCGAACGCCGCTTCATCGTAGGCATTCTTCAATAAGTCTTGATAGGTCCGTGCCGCAGCCTTTTTTCCAAGATTCTCTTCTGTTACTGGCCCTGCCGGTACCCTCGATTTTTCAGGTAATTTTTTTCCTTCAACGACAGCAAGGAAAAGAACCTGATTGGAGTTGGGTAACCACGCTACAGGGTTAGCATTTGTATTGTTGATCTTCCTTTTGCTAAGCATTCGTGCAGATGAGGAAGCTACATCGACAACCCAAAGTTCGATGTGGTCAGGATAGCTTTGAAGAAACGTAGCTTTCTTGCCATCAGGCGAAAAACTGAACCTGCTCATTTGCAATGGAGAGGGTAGTCCCCTGACAGTATACTCTTTCAGGTCCTTGAGATTCTTGAATTTGAGCCCAATGAAATAGTTCTCGCGGCTCGGACCGAAATTTTCAGGATTGATACGCAAGCCTGCAATTCTTAACTCAGGCCGTGAAAGCTCCTCGATGCTCGGGTAGTCCGAACGATCGAGAAGTGCCATCCAGGTTTTATCTGGGGAAATGGTAACAGCAGGCGTCAATGGCGCCTCCAATAATTTGATGATTTCGTCAGGCGGCTTTTGATATCCTGCCTTATCCTGGGAAAATGCAGCGGCGAATGCCAACATCAGATACAGAAGTGATGCAATTTTTTTCATGTAAACATGTTTTGAGTAAGGGAAGGTAGGAATATTCAACTGGGCTGGAGGTCGATTTTTGGCGGGCGGCGCAGGCCGTGTTCGAGTGCAGTATTTATATGCGTGGAAACCGTCACCCAATGCCGTTAACGTGTTTCCGGAGTCTTTGCGACGCTGCCTGTGTGAATTATCGATTTAGTCCTAATTTTGGCCCAACCAAATACGCAGCTATGTACCCGATCCTGTTAAATACACATTCTGTACTGAGATATTTCGTACTTATTTTCTTATTTCTCGTTGTCGTCAAAGCGTTCCTGGGATTCTCAAACAAACAAGCATTTGCAAAAATTGACAATATGCTTGGTCTTACTTTGTTTTCTTTGACACACACGCAATTGCTTTTGGGACTCGTACTTTATTTTGTAAGCCCATTTGTACAATTCAGCGGCGCTTCAATGAAAGATGCAACCCTCCGTTATTGGACAGCCGAGCACATTGTTATTATGCTTATTGCCGTTGGGTTAATTACGGCAGCGCGCACGACATCCAAGAAAATTTCCGACGACACGGCGAAACATAAACGCATGTTCATCTTCAATACCATTGCGCTGGTCTTGATCCTTGTTGGAATTGCTATGGCAAAAAGAGGATTCTTTTCATTGTCGGGCGTTTCTGCTTGAATAGTCGGTAATTGGCAGACTTCGCCAATCACATCGAATCTGCTAACTTTACTCCAAATCCCTTTAGCATGAGGTTCCTCCTGGCATTCTTTCTATTGGCTTTTTTCTATTCTCATTCCCAGACCTTTGCGCCACGCTACGAACTAATAAAAATCAAAGAAGTTAATTCCATCTATCATGATGCTGCACCGGTGATCTCACCCGATGGAAATAAACTCTATTTTTTCGTGGTGGGTAGTCCGGCTAACACAATGGGTAAGGAAGGGACCCAGGATATATGGACAAGTACCAAAGATGACAAGGGAGTCTGGGGCCCTCCGCAGCACATGGGATCACCATTCAATCAGAGTAAAACAAACCAGGTGTTTCAGGTATTGCATGACGGCACGCTGCTCGTTCGAGGCGGAAGATCCAGGAATGATAAAGGTTTTTCACTCGTGAGCCCGAGCGGTCAATGGACGGAAGTCAATCCTAAAGATTTTGCCACGATGGCTAAAGGCCGTTTCAACGGCGCAGCCATCTCCACAGACTTGAAATATCTCATACTTTATTTTTCGGAGCAGCCCAATGGCATCAAAAGTGATTTGTATGTGTCACATGCCCAGGGCGGCGTATGGTCTCGTCCTGAGAAACTCAAGATAAGCGCTGCTTCTGATGAGTTTGCTCCATTTATCGGCCCCGATAACCGGACGTTGTATTTTTCAAGCGATCGACTGGGGCAGGGACGCCAGGGAGGCACTGATATATATAAGTCAGAAAGAATGGACGAATCATGGAATGCTTGGTCGGAACCGATGAACCTTGGAAAACCTATCAACACAGCGGCAGCTGATGATTATTTTTCAATGGATGAATCGGGGCACGTTTATATGGCTCGATCAAACAGCAGGATGGATGGCGGAAACCTTGATGTATTTGTGCTGATTCCAAAAGCAATCAAGGTCATGTTGGCTGGTGTGGTTTATGATGAAAAAACGAAACAACCGATTGCCTCAAATGTAACTGTTACAATTAAGGAGTTGAAGCCTATTGCGCTGAAGACACCAGCCACAGGCAAGTTTGAAACTAAGATACCCGAGATCAGCGAATACCAGATATCTGCAAACGCGTCGGGCTACCAACCAAAGGAAATGACGATGCCAGTTCCAAAGCTTGGAAGTGATACGACCTTGATTGCGGACATTTATCTCACACCGATTGCAAAGAAGCTTGTTATTAAGGGTACAGTTTTCAACAAAAAGACGAACGAGCCGATCAATGCCAAAGTCGAATTTACACTTAAACCCGAAAAGAAAAGCTCGTACGCTGTTCAGGCGGATGCCGGAAAATTTGAGCTTGAGATCGGAAAGCTGGGTTGGTATCTGCTTGCAGGCTCCGCCGAAGGGTTCCTGTCCTCAACCGACAGCGCGTGGTTCAACAATGAAGATCTATCACCACTTACCAAAGACCTTTATCTTCAACCAATCGAGGTGGGTCTAACGGTGAGATTGAAGAATATATATTTTGATTTTAATAAGACAACCCTGAAATCTGAATCTTTTGTGGAATTGGACAAGGTTGTGAATTTTCTGGACCAAAATCCAAGCGTTGAAATCGAAATTGCGGGCCATACAGACAGCAAAGGCACAGATGAATACAATGCGAACCTTTCACAAGGACGCTCGCAGTCTGTTGTGGATTATCTGGTAAAGCAAGGTATTGCATCAGCTCGTCTTGTTGCAAAGGGATACGGTGAGAGCAAACCAATTGATACTAACGATACAGAAGAAGGACGTGCAAACAACCGCCGGGTTGAATTCACGGTTCTCAAGAAATAAAATCTAAAAATGACTGCAAACATGAAGTATATTTTATCGGTTCTGGCAATGTTCGTGGCAAGCCACGTGTTTGGTTTCGCGGATACAACACGCTACACCGTCATCACGACAGAGAAAGTGTCTGGAAAGCTATTGCGCTGGACCGATGGTCCTGAAAAAGTCTCTTATTATTATGAATACAATGACCGGGGTCGGGGTCCAAAACTGCGTGTCGACATCGTGCTTAATGAACATCATGTGATCTCGCGCAAAGTCACCGGCGTTGACTATTTCAAAGGACCTGTGATGGAAGAATTCGAGATCTCCAATGGCGTAGCCAAATGGAAAAATAAAATTGAACAGGGTCAAAAGAATGTCTCTGCACCTGTTCTCTACTCGCCCCTGAATGGGATACCAGCAGAAGATGAGTGGGATATCAAGATGGCTTTGAAAGTGCCCCATATTCAGGAACTGGAAACCGTTCCGAGCGGTAAGTTAAAGGTCGAGCATGTTAAGAATCACACAGCGAAAGTAAATGGCTTTCCAGAGGAGCTTGAGCTTTTCTCTTTTACGGGCTCTGGTGGCCCTCCGACTTACATTTGGTTTACTCCCAATAAAGATTTTTTTGCTGCCGTGAGCGGCTGGATGTCAACGATCAAGCTTGGCTATGAATTCCTGATTCCTGAATTGAAGCGCCTTCAGGACGAGATCGAAGAGGATTATTTCGCTGAGCAGGCTGTAACGCTGACTCAGAAATCGGCTGTTCCGATCGCCATTACTGATGTTAACCTGTTCGACTCGAAGTCAGGCAAGGTTAAAGCTAACCAGACCGTGATTGTCGAACAGGGAAAGATCACACAGGTCGGTAAAGCGAGCAGTGTGAAGGCTCCTGCCAACGCAAAAACGATTTCAGGCCAGGGAAAGATGTTGCTGCCCGGATTGTGGGACAATCATACTCATTATGATATGTCACAAGGTATTTATCACCTGGGTGCAGGTGTTACGAATATCAAAGACATGGGTAACTCCCTGGATCTTCCTGAAATAAAGAAACAGGTTGATACTGATGCATTGCTGGGTCCTGAAATTACCGTGTGGTCAGGTTTTATTGATTATGCAGGACCGTATGCTGGCCCCACGGGTAAGATTGTGAAAACCCTTGAAGAAGGAATCGCCGCTGTCAATTTTTATGCTGACAATGGTTATCAACAAGTGAAATTATACAGTTCACTCCCGGTGGACTGGGTGAAGCCGATTGCTGCTGAGGCGCATAAGCGTGGGCTAAAGGTGGTTGGACATATTCCTTCGTTCATGACGGCGACTCGTGCGGTCAATGATGGCTACGATCAGATCATTCACATGAATATGGTCATGCTGAATTTTCTGGGAGACACGCTTGATACTCGTTCGATGGGCCGGTTCACGAAAGTCGCAGCGCGTGCAAAGAATATTGATGTGAACGGACCGGATGCGAAGAAATTCGTTCAGCTTTTAAAGCAAAAGAAGACAGTCATTGATCCGACGATGATGATATTCGAAAGCATGTTTACAAATCAGCCGGGCAAGCTGGCGGCAGGTTATGATCAAACTCAAAATATGTTCCCGGCTGAGTTTAAGCGCGGACTTTTTGGTGGTGGCTTGCCTACGATGAAAGGACACGAGTCTGAATACAGGCAGTCTTTTGATAATATGATGAAGATGCTGCAGCTGTTTTACAAACATGGGATAACATTTGTTCCGGGAACAGACGATTTTCCTGGGTTTGCACTGCAGCGTGAGCTTGAATTGTATTCCCTCGCGGGAGTTCCAAATGCAGAAGTTTTAAAGAAGGCCACGCTCATATCGGCTCAGGTGGCGGGCAAGGAATCTGAGTATGGTTCGATCGAAGTTGGTAAAAAAGCTAATATGATTCTGGTGGATGGCAACCCGGTAAAAAATATCGGCGATATCCGTAGAGTGGAGATGACAATGAAGGGCGGGAATATGTATGATGCGAAAGCACTTTATAAATCATACGGATTTGGATTCTGGAAATAGTTATTGGCGGTTTGCCTGTCACCTGTTTCCTGTAGTGACCTCGATGTGAATGGAAGACGCCTCAGAAAAAATTGTCGTATTCGATTCTTACAACACTGTTGTGGAAGCTAATCTCGTGAAGACTAAACTGGATGCCTATGGTGTTCCATGTTTTTTAAGTGAGGAGAACTTTACGAACCTTCTCCCGATTAAAAACGAACTATTTCCTGGGGTACGACTTCACATCTTCGAGCGCGACCGCGAACGCGTTAAAGAGATCCTTGCCGACGAGTTGTAAATTATTTGCGAATCTGGCCGGTGTGGTTATCCGAGCTTTACGCTCGTCATTGAAATAGATCCCATTACAGTCTTATCATTAAAAAATGATACCGAGTCGTTTTCTTCTTTCAATCCGAGGACATAAAGTAAGGGCAAGTAGTGCTCAGGTGTCGGGATAGAAAGCCCTACTGACCTTCCAAGCGTTTCATATTTGATCAATGGTGCATGATCTCCCTTTGTAATCAGATCTTTGAATCTTGTATTGGCTTCCACTGCCCAATCGTATCCTGATTCCTGCAGATTCCAGTTCATGATTCTCAGGTTGTGTACCATGTTGCCGCTTCCGATGATGAGCACGTTTTTTTTACGCAGTGAAGAAAGTTCGCGCGCAAGCTCGTAATGGAAAGACGGATCCTTTGTGTAATCGATGCTTAATTGAAGAACCGGAATTTTGGCCTCTGGAAACATACGCTTGACAACCGACCAGGTGCCATGGTCGAGTCCCCATTCATGATCAAGTTCTACCTTAGTCTTATGGATCAATGAGGCGGTCTCTTTTGCAAGTGCAGGATTGCCTGGTGCAGGATACTGAACGTCAAACAATTGTTTTGGGAATCCATAGAAGTCGTGAATCGTCCGCGGGTTTTCCATGGCGGTGACATAAGTTCCTTTTGTGAACCAATGTGCTGACACCACGATAACTGCCGATGGCGGCGTCAGTTCGCGACCCAGGTTTTCCCACGTTTCACTGAACTGATTGTCTTCAATCCCATTCATCGGGGAGCCATGACCGATAAAGAGTAGGGGAGTTTTTGATTCCTTGGTGGAAAGACTGTCATTAAGCTTTTTGAGGTCCTTGAGGGTATTCATGGCATTTTAAACACGAGTTGACAACACGAAGTTCCGTAAATAATAAATCAGCGGTTCTATCCCAACGGTTTCACCTGATATAGTGCCTCAATAGATGCATCAACTTTTAGCGTATTGATTAACGGCCGCCCCATCCGCTCAAATGAAATTTTCATTTTGTCTTCGGATAGCAACGTAACCCCCGAACCGAAGCTGAATGAATCTGCTCCAAAGAAATGAATGTGAAGTTGGCCGGGAATACGATGTTGTGAATATTTGAAATGATGGTGTTCCAGATTTAAAAGGCTGTGGGTGATAAATTCTTCTCCGGTGTGAATCTTTTTTGCCCATTGTTGGACTCCGTTTCTGATAATATACACCTCTCCCTGAAATGATCTAAAATCCTGGGAAATGATCAGTTCCGGGCCGATTGAACAATTGCGAATCTTGGAAGGAGCGAGGTAGAGGTAGTTCTTCTTCTCCATCGCATGATCACTGAACTCGTTTGCCTGTGTGAAGCCGATACGATACGGTTCACCTTGTTTAGATATAAAGTAAACCCCGGCGATCTCTGGTTCCTCACCGCCATCGTCCGCAAACGCAGGAACAACCAATTCTTGATTATGACCTCTGAGCCCTGATCCATTGCCTTTAAAAAACCATTCCGGTTGAACACCGACTTCGCCTTTGCCGGGCTTCCCACCCTCTTCACCCCACAAATACATGATCATGCTGTCGGTTAACTTGTTTTCCGATTTGTTTGCATGCATCTGTTGGCGATTTTCCGCGCTTGCTTTATGCGTCAGGCCTGTTCCTGACAACATGCATTTCATGGGATCGTTCGGACAATCGATTGGGGGAAGCATGCTCCAGTGGCTTTTCCCATTGTAGGGATCGTCGTACTCGACAAATTCTGTCGTATGAAGACGCTCGATTGTCGTGGCGAGGGATAGATTTCCATTTACCACCTTGTCCAGCAACTGATACGTTGATGAAATGGATTTGTCGAGCAATATGATGCGGGGTTCCTCAACAATGCCAACGCGTCTTCCAAAGATCGCGTGTTCCAGTTGGACAACGTGAATGTTAGCTGCCATATCAATGAAAGAAGTAATAAACAATATTCAAAAGCAAGAATGCAGACAGACCAACAAAGAGTGACCCCGGAGTGTACCTTCTGAGCGCGGTGCTGATATCCATCCGTGTGACTTGTGTCAATATCCAGAACATGCTGTCATTTACGTGTGAGACCACAATCGATCCGGCAGCCACGGCAATGACTACGACTGCGCGATCAATATCGGCATCGAATCCAAGTTGAACCATTAATGGTGACATGATCGAGGCTGTCGTGATCATAGCGACTGTGGAAGATCCCTGCGCTGACTTGATCGCCGCTGCGATGATAAATGGGAGCCAAAGTCCAAGCGGCCATTGTGAAAGCATTTCACTTAACAGCCCCGCGATGCCTGAATTCTGAAGAATTTTTCCGAATGCTCCGCCAGCACCGGTAATTAACAGGATGATCGAAGCATCCTGCAGCGCCTTTCCAACCCATCCAGTCGTAGATAGCTCGACGCGCATTAGCTTTTTTGGAAGTAATAGAACAAGAAAAAAGCCAACCGTCAATGCAATTACCGGCTCGCCGAGAAATCGAAGCACAGATCCTGCTAAGGACTGTCCGAGGTCTCCACCTGAAAATTCAATAACAGATTTCCCAACGATAAGAAGTATCGGTACCACGATAGGCAGTGCGGCTTTGAATGCCCCGGGCGCGTCTTTCAATACTTTTGAAAAATCCTCTTCATGGAGCTGTGGTTCGGGATCGATGTATGGGCGTGACGCAAAACGTACAGAATAAAAAAGTCCGGCCAACATCGCACCGAAAGCGACCGGGATCCCAATGACCAGCACCAGACCCATGTTTGCGTTTAATATTCCTGCCGCTGCGATCGGGCCCGGGGTTGGCGGCACCATTGTATGTGTTGTCACAAGTCCCAGCGTAAGTGCGACGCTGGTTGTGATAAAGGACAAACCCGCCCGTTTTGTGAGGCTTCGGTTCAGTGGACTTAGAATAATAAAGCCGCTGTCGGCGAATACAGGAATAGCGACTACATATCCGAGAAGGCTCATGACTGCGGGCACCCGTGACTTGCCCAACACATGAACAAGCTTTTCTGCCATGGCAAGCGCGCCCCCGGATTTTTCAAGAAACTCGCCAATGATCACGCCCAAAATGATGACCATTCCAATTTTACCGAGTGTCCCGCCAAATCCTTCATTGATGGACGATGCAATCAATTCGAGCGGCATTCCGGAAAAAAGTCCAAAGAACAGGCATGCAAAGAGAAGCGCGAGGAATGGGTGTACCTGCATGCGTGTCGATAGCAAAATAATCAATACAACACATGCTACAAGCAATAATACCAGGTACATGATCTTTTCTTTTTAATCGATTTCCTTATTGTTCACGCTTGCACATGCCGCACATCAACCTCATCTGAAATATTCCCTTCCTGAACAAGGTAGAAATATTTTCTTTTCTACTTGGGATGCTGATGTGAGAACACGGTCGGCAAGCAGGCGTGATACTTTAATGCGCTTCATGGTTATACATACTTGCTTTTGGATTTCTTATCTTTAAGAAACCCTGCTTTATGAAAAATCTGTCCCTGGCCTCTCTGGTGGTTCTTGCACTTGTATCATGTCAAAAGAACGAACCACGTGGATCTATGGAAAAGCGCATCGACAGCCTTTTTCGTTTTTGGAACAAGCCTAATTCCGCCGGTGCAGCGGTGGCTGTCATGCAGGATGGGAAAATCGTTTTCTCCAAGGGATATGGCATGGCGAATCTTGAATACAATGTTCCGATAACGCCTCAGTCGATCTTTCACATTGCCTCTGAATCGAAGCAGTACACAGCCTTTTGCATGGTGCTTCTCGCAAAGGAAGGTAAACTGAATCTCGACGACGATATCAGGAAGCATCTCCCATGGGTGCCGGACTTTGGAAGAAAGATTACAATCAAGCACCTCATTCATCACACCAGTGGACTCCGGGATCAGTGGCAGCTTTTTGCCATTGCGGGGCAGGAGCTGGATGATGTAATCAGGCAAGCCGAAGTGGTTAAGCTTGTCGAACGGCAAAAGGATCTGAATTTTGAGCCGGGCTCAAGGCATATGTATTGTAATACCGGATATTCTCTTATGGCGGAAATTGTGAAGAGCGTCACCGGGAAAACACTTCGCGAATACGCAGATGAAAAAATCTTTCAACCCCTTGGGATGAACAACACGCACTTCCACGATAATAACGAGGAGATCATACCGAATAGAACCTACTCTTATGATTCGACGGGTGGCAAATTGTTGAATGCCCCGTTGAACTATGCAACCGTCGGCGCGACCAGCTTATTTACGACTGTCGAAGATGAAACCAAATGGCTCAACAACTATGCGACCGCCCAGGTAGGAGGAAAGGACGTGATAGATCAAATGTATGAACAGGGCATACTAACTGACGGAACAAAGCTTTCTTATGCTTTTGCAATTGCCATTGATACCCTTCGCGGCTATCGGCGGATCGGGCATGGTGGTGCCGATGCGGGATACCGTACATATGCCATGCGCGTACCTGAGACGGGCCTCGGTGTGGTTGTGTTTAGTAATTTGGGAGGCTTCAACCCGAGGGGTCTTGCCTCGAAAGTTGCCGCGTTGTACTTACCCGACAAATCTGTGATAAAGACGAAACCAGCGTACAAGAACGATAGTACACTATATAAAAACTACAAAGGATTGTATCATACGTTGGATGATGATTTTGAGGTCATCGATAGTGGTAAACTATATATGAAGTTTGGCAACGGCCCAATTCCATTGACGCCCGTGACGGACACTTCGTTTACCGTATTCGATGGAAGAGTCCGGGTGATCTTTGTCCCCGGTAAAGACGGGACAGTGAATTCGTTTAAAATCAAAGATGCCAATAGCACAAGGATTTTTGAACGTTATAGTAAACCAACTCTCGCGGATGCAGATTTAAAAGCATATGTTGGTGTATACGTGAGCGACGAATTGGATGTGACATACCGCATCGTCGCAAAGGATGGCGCACTAACAATTAAACACCGTCGCTATCCTGATGGTACGATGAAGGCAATCACAAAAGACCAGTTCACCACAGGTCATTGGTGGATGTGGAATATTAATTTTACCAGGGATAAGGCTGGTTCAATTACTGGCTTTGAAGTTAACTCCGGGAGAATACTGGGATTGAAATTCCGAAAAGTCTGAACGGGAACGATTTCCTCACGGGCGGACCAGCACAAGGAGGTTATCTAAACAATGCCCTGGAGCCACCGAACAAATCTGCCATGAGGATCTTGTAGATATCTGCATTGCCTTCTGTGACCTGCTTGGAGAAATAGCCCCACTGCTTGCAATGTGTTATGGTGAAAAACTCTTCATCCAATGGTCCGTTTATCGCGGGACCAAGGTTTTCGGGTTCACTCCATTTGGTCCAGGTTTCGTCAAGGCGGTGTGACATGTAAATGTCGTATCCACCGTAACCATGGTGACCTTTGGAAGCGAAATATAAAGTCTTTTTGTCGACAGAAAGAAATGGCGATGATTCGTCCAGGTTGGAATTGATCACATTTCCCATATTCACCGGTTCGGTGGCATGGTCATAGCCCCAAAAGCTGATATACAAATCGCGCTGGCCATAGGAGTCTTCGCGCTGTACAGCGGATATAATAACTCCACCACTCAGTGATACATATGCGTTGCCATGCTCAGAAAGATTGTAATCATTCTTAATGTGGATCGTCCTCGGCGTCGACCATACGCCACCCTCGTTGATGCTGTACGAAATGCCGGCTTTCATTCTGCCCTTCTTATCATAGGTATTTCCCAGCATGATTGTGTCACCCGTAACACTTACCCCACTGACGAAGTTGGGACCGCTGTTGTTCAGGTGTCCTTCCAATCGTTTCGGATTCATCGCGATGTCAGTCGCTTTATCGATGTCCGCATACCAAATATCTTCCTTGTCTTCAGGCCCGCCGGTATTTTCCGGATGCAATGCACGGCTGAAGTAAAGCCTGTTTCCATGAAGCGCAAGTGCAGGTTTGTATTCTGAATATGGACTGTTGATATTTTCTATCGCGATTGGACGTGCACTTAAATTGAGATTTGCTGCAAGATTGATGAGATATTGCTCACTAAGTTTCAACACGACCTGACTGTCTGCGCTTTGCGCCCAACCGATGGATCCAGCCGCCGCCCACAGCAACAAAATCCAAATGGGTCTGATGAATCTATTGCAGATTGCGGTTTGGTTTTTCATAAGACGCTATTGTTTTTTGGACTTCTAAATCTTCCCCGGCACGCCGTCTAAAAATGAGCCTGACTTAGGTTCGAATAGTGGTATTTGGCTCATTTTGCACGCTTTTACCAGTTCGATTACGCTGTGAAGATCGCTTAGGGAACTGCACCGATTTTTTGCTTTTTGGCGACTTTCCTTACATGCGATATGTTTACCTGAAGGCGATCGAAAAAACGCTTTTCGCAAAGCTGGCGACAATCATTCACGGCGAATTTTGACGGTAGACGGAACGCTGTGGTCGCTTAGTGATAAATTTGGCCTGATAGGAAGGCAACAAACAACTTTTTTCACATGAATAATCTTACAAAACAATTCAGGGATCTGCATGCCATGACCGAACCATTGATCATTGGCAATGCCTGGAATTCGAAAAGTGCGAGCGTGATGCAAAGTGCAGGCTTTAAGGCCGTCGCCACATCAAGTTCCGCTGTGGCGGAGAGCATCGGATATCTTGATGGCGAAAACATGCCCTTCGACGATTACTTGTTTGTCATTCGAAGGATGCGGGCGTCTATTGATATTCCATTTTCAGTTGACCTTGAAGGAGGATATGCCAGTTCAGTAGCGGGCATCGTCGACAATCTTGCCCGACTCCACGCGGAAGGAGTCTCGGGTGTTAACATTGAGGATTCTTCAATCCATGCCGGAAAACGGGCGATTAACGATGCCGATGAATTCGCAAAAAAGATAGAAGAGATTGTTACAAGATTAAGAGCAAGAAGCATTGACATCTTTATTAACCTGCGCTGTGATCCTTTTATCCTTGGTTTGCCGGAACCAAGAAAGGAAGCGATCAAGCGAATAAACCTTTACGCGTCGACCGGTGTTGATGGAATTTTTCTTCCATGTATCACTGATCCAACGGATATCAAAGCTGCCGTTGATTCTACCCGATTACCGATCAACGTGATGTCGATGCCGGGAGTGCCACCGTTTAATAAGTTGCGCGAGTTAGGAGTGAAGCGGATCAGCCTTGGCCCGTTCGCGTTCTCAGCGACTTATAAGAAACTGGAATCGCTGGCGGCGGGAATCGTCAAGGAAAAGAATCTGGGGGCGATGTTTGAGTGATGTTGAATAAGGACAATGGGAACTGTGATCTTTTTAAGGAACAAATCACCAGTACCCCATTGTCAAAAACTTGTATAAAGCGTCAGCGAGACTACATATTCATAAGAATAGCTGCTGCAACAATCAATGTGACGAGGTGATAACCAGTGTTGATAAAGAATAACTTCCACGATTTTCCTTCCCACGCAACGACACTAAGGTCTGTCGGGACGTAAAAACCAAGCCATGTGAACACAGCTGAGCTGATGAGATTTCCAATCATCGGTGCCTCCGCGGTACCGGGTACAAATCCCCACGCGGCAATGTTGTGCGCAAAAACCCACGCCATGAGGAAATTGCCAATGATCATCATCGTCATCCCCTTGCCAAGCTCAGCGCCGGTGGGTTTACGTGTCGTATCGAGGTTCAGCTCTTTTGCCCATGCTTTCCCGAAGAGCGGGGTATACCAGACGAAGCCAACGATGAAGTTGGCCACTACGGCGACGATAATCGCCACAAAGTTGATCTGAATAGTTTCCATGAAGGTTTAGGTTTTTGGTTTGAGGCTGAGAAGATATATAAAAAAGTGCTGCTCTGAAAGTGGTGTTGACGAGTCAACTCACGCTAAAGCTATTTAGGGTGTATTCGATTGGTATCGAAAAAATGTAACTTTCCCAGCCATGATTACCACCAATAGAACCACATCTGACAACTCAGACTTTGCTTCACTGATTGACTTGCTCAATGCAGAGCTTCGTGAACGTTATGGCAAGCAACAGGAATTCTTTAACCATTTCAACAGGCTCAGTACGATTAGATATGCATTAGTAGCCTTTGATGGAGATAAACCCGTTGGAACGGGTGCCATCCGGGAATATTCTCCAGATACCATGGAAGTCAAGCGCATGTTTGTTTTACCGAACAGACGCGGAGAGGGAATCGCCTCAACCGTCTTGAGCGAACTTGAGCGGTGGACCCGGGAGTTGGGATTTAAGAAATGCATCCTCGAGACCGGAAGTAAGTTGCCCGAAGCTGTCAACCTTTATAAGAAAAGAGGCTATTCAGTCATTCCTAATTATGGACAATACGAAGGGATAAAGGATAGCATTTGCTTTGAGAAATTGCTTTAGTGTTGTAGACGAACATTTGAGGCAGGGCAAAGCTTTATGCTCGGAGTCTCCGCCAAGTTGTAAAACATCCCGATGGTCTGCGTCCATTCATTACATTAGCTGAATGCCCAAAGCAATCATAACCTGCGGGATATTTCTTTACAGTCAACCTGCTGCGAAGTTTCTGGTGTGTCACGCCACCAATGCCCGTTGGACGCAATGGTCTATTCCAAAAGGGCTGCCTGAACTCCGGGAGCAAGAACTTGATGCGGCAATCCGTGAACTCTTCGAAGAAACCGGAATCAACGAAAGCGCGATCGGCGAGAAGAAAGTTATACCGTTGCCGGCGTCGAGGTATCAAAAGCAAAATAAAGAGCTCCATTCATTTCTGGTGTTGACCGCCGAAACGTTTGAGAATCATGTGTTCAAAAGCGCGATGGTTCCGGATAAGAATATTCCGGAGGTTGATTCATGGAAATGGATCACACTTGAAGAGGCGGGTCGCTGGCTCCATGATTCTCAGGCGCGACTGATTGATACAGTTCGGGAAATTGTTGGCAGAAATACGGTCGCGAACTCTGACGCGCACACTGCTTGAGGCTATTTTTGCCAGGGATTCATCTCTATTCTGAAAATATTCACGGGGTTGTTGTCGTAAATCGTACGTCCGTCCCAAGTGAGGCCGTTTTTGGTCGCCACCCTTTGAGATTCCAGATTATTGATGTGAATGATAGAGATAAGACTATCGCACCAGTGATTTTGAAACGCAATGTCAATACACTTCTTTGCGGCTTCTGTTGCATACCCGTTGTTCCAATGTGGTATCATGATTGAATAGGCAACTTCCAATTCCTCTCGGCCATCTACTGTCTGGACAAGAAGTCCACATTGCCCAATGAACGCGCTTGATGCCTTATCGATAAGGACATTCATACCTCCAAGGCCATTTTCATATCTGTAAAAGTTCTTGTCAAACCATCGTTGGCAGTGTTCTTCTGGTGTCATTTCCTTTACCAGCCAGTATCTATTCCAGAGTGGGTCTTTAAAAAAATCCAACCACGTGTCGAAATCCCTTTCTATAAGATTGCGGAAAACGAGGCGTTCTGACTGCAGGCCGCTAAGCAGATAATTCATAGTTCAAAATACAACTCAATAGAATTTCGCGGGTCACTCGTTTTTTTGACCTGAGTATGTGTCAGACACCTTAGGTGTCTGACACGTTTGTGGGCGATATGGTTTTTGGCAAAATATTCAAACTAAACCTCCATTTTTCGCGTGGCTTGTCAATCATCAGGAAAATCAGATTCTTCGTTGTCCGGTATTCAAGAGGGAATAAATGAATCACTATTATTAAACAGATGGATCCATTAGACTGATATCACGACGAATCGTAAAGCAAATGTATCTGTTGTGATCGTTCATCAGGTAATTTCAATTGGTCCAATGGCATGGTATGATGTTGGTGTGCATGAAATAAATTCCCTGTTATGCAGAACATCCTTTTCTTAGGCGACAGCTGCTGCCTATGGTCTCAATGACGCCGAAAGAGAATCTTTTTCCGCGCTGATCCAAAAAAAGTAGATGGTGCCCCTCTTCGGTCCCAGTCCATCCACACAGGTGTGACCGGCGAAGAACTTAAATCTTTTGATAGCCTGCACCCGTCTGTTGTTGGCTACAGGAATATTGCCAATAAAGTTTGGCCAGCAATCCGTTCGCTGCTTGAAGAGGATATGCCCGAAATTTCCAGCGAGGAAGAGTCGCTGGTCTCCGACTAAAAATATTCGCCCAGGTTGATGTTGAAATTCAGCCCGTCGCGGCCCACTCCCAAATCAAACGCAATGTTGGCATCGGAGGCCCGATTGAATTTTAATCTCAGTCCTATGCCGGCTGCGGGCGCGATTGATTCAAATTTTCCCGATGGTTCCGTAAATGATTGCGCATTGGCGAAGACGGTGGCACCAAAAAATCCATGTTCAGAAATATCAAAACGGTACTCTGCCTCGGTGAACAGCATTTGCGTTCCGCGATAACGGCCATTGATATATCCGCGTCCGGCACGACCATTAAAATCCTGTAGTGTTGCTGGCAGGTTGAGATAGGGGACGTCGCCAGTCGTGCCCCAATACAGCGCGCGTATTGCAAAGATTTTATGTCTGGTGTCTGAAAACGAAAAATACTTTCTAGTGTCGACATAGAGTGATTTCCAGGTGTAAGTACTCCCAAAGGCGGCTTCGTTTAGCCTGAGAATAATACTCGTATAAAATCCCCCCCGAGGATTGAGTGAATTTCTCCGGCTGTCCCGGAGAATATTGGCTGTCATTCCCGATGAAACCACATTGCTGGCGGTGCCAAGTGGATAGTTGGAGTAATGTGTTCTTGGATCGCTGCTGACATCTGACTCACTTATGTTATAGTATGAATCCAGAAAATAACCGGCGCCTGCATACAGATAACGGGCAACGAGGGTATGCGCAGCGAGGTAAGTCCGTATTTGGTCGTAGTGGACCTGCGTGAGCTCTGTTTTGGGTGCAGATGTTCCCAACCCGTAATCCTGGACTATGTTTGATATTGCCCGAAAGTCACCTATCAAATTGAAGCGATTTTTGTCGATCCAAATGTTGGGCGTTAGAATGATTCCGTAGCTGTCGTAAAAATTTGTATAGGGATAAAAATATATTGAGCTCAAATTTGATTCGCGACTTGTATAAAACGAAGCATTGATCGCGGACACAGCAACTTTTCCCTGACCGGATCCCGCGGGCGCAATCGGTATTACGGAAAAAAGCAATGATCCTACTTCAGTTTTTCGTTTGATTTTGCTGCTGTCTTTTGGATGGAAGAGCTCCTTTCCAAAATCAATCAGGTCGCGCTGCTCAATCTGTCTGAACACCGAATCGCGTTTCGCGTGCGCGTCCTGCTGACTCAACGCCATGCGAGAGGTGAAAACCAAGCTGAGCAGGAAGAAAACGCTTAGAATTTTCAAATGCCAAAGGATGACTTAGGGTTCAGCAGGTCGACAAGTTACACCCGATTCGTACTTGTTTCAACAGTGAACGTTATTCCATCAAGCCCTTCAGAGCGGGATGAGACTGGGATGTGAGAAATTCCGTAACTGTGATCTCGGCGAGTTTCTTTTTAATGAATGGATCTTCGCCCATTATTTTTTCCACTTCAGCCATTGATTTTGCAAGCACAAGGATAATGCCTCCGGTACGTGGAACCTTTCGACCGGATGCAACAAATTTATTTGCCTTATAATACTTTCTAAGGAATTGCATATGCTCGCCCATCTGTTCATCAATTTTCTCCAATGGTACGAGATACTTGAGATCAACAACGAACATACTATAGATTTTCATTCATTATATTTTTACCAGCAGTCATTTACCAGGAGATGATTTCGTGGATTTGATGCTTCGTGCCCACAGCATTCCCAATGCTGCCAAACAGATGAAGAGTCCCAATACTTCTCGCGTTTCTTCGATGTATGGATATTGCATTTTCGCCAGGTCATCGAAAAGGAGAGAACGGTCTGGCGACCGCATCCAGTCCACGACTCCAGGCCACAGTATTATTATATAGATAATGTACACGGTGGCTTGTACAGCCATGATGGCGCGATTATACTTATTAAGCGCACCCATAGTACACGCTACCGTCATGGTCAGGTAAATGAGGATCCAGATGACCGGATCCGGATCATTGATTTGCAGCAGCGCAAATCCGAAAAACATGATCGCAAGAAGAATGTTGAGCACTTTCATTTGGTTCGTGGAAGTTGATTTATGTACGCATTGCCATCTACCCTGTTCTTAAACACGAAGTTGGGCAACGAGCGTGGCTTCAACAAACATTGGGCAAAAAATTAACTCAGCGCTCAGCAAAGTTTTCATTACCTTAAAAGTGACAATGAGTAAGATTCTTGTAATCGGAAGCGCCAACACCGACCTGATAACAAAGGTCGACCGCTTTCCTGCTCCCGGTGAAACGATACTTGGAAAATCTTTTCTTCAGGCAATGGGCGGCAAAGGAGCAAACCAGGCCGTGGCAGCATCGAGGTCCGGTGGAGACGTGATGTTCGTAACCTGTGTCGGCAACGACGCGAATGGAAATGATGCATTGAAATACTACGTTCAGCAACGTCTCAATGTCTCTCACGTGCGCGTCGTGGAAAGCGTGCCCACCGGTACCGCAATTATTCTTGTGGATAGCCATGGAGAAAATTGTATTGTCGTTACGCCAGGGGCCAATCACTTGTTAAGCCCGGATTATATTGATGAAATCGCCGTCCAGATGTCAACGGCAGGGCTTGTCGTGCTGCAGATGGAAATTCCGTACGAGACCGTGACGAAAGCCTGTGAGGTCGCCGCAAAATTGAATATTCCGGTATTGTTGAATGTGGCCCCCGCACGCAAAGTGGATAGTCAACTTCTGAAATTTGTAAACATACTCGTGGTAAATGAAACCGAGATTGAATTGATTGCCGGTCAGCCGGTTGTCAAAGGCTCTGAGAGACAAGTGATTGAGCGGGTGATAGCGATGGGTGCCACGACGGTAATACTCACCCTTGGTGCAAGCGGGTGTATAATAAAGAGTACCAATTTATATGCGGTCCTTCCGGCTTTCAATGTCACTCCAATCGACACCACGGCTGCGGGGGATACTTTCTGTGGTGCATTAGTCGCAAAACTGAGTATGGGTTCCGACTTGCTTGATGCGGCAACGTTTGCTACTGCTGCCGCGGCCATTTGCGTGACGCGTGTTGGTGCGCAACCAGCTATACCAACTGCGGCCGAAGTGAAACAATTTCTCGCGGATAATACAGCGCCGCCAATTAAACTGGATACCTAAAAGAACGAGAGATGTTTATCGTACAAAATTATTTTACGGCGGTGATCTTTTGCGTGATTACCATGCTATGTTGGGGTTCGTGGGGCAATACGCAAAAGCTTGCCAGCAAGACCTGGCGTTACGAGTTATTTTATTGGGATTATGTAATCGGCATCCTGCTGATGTCGCTCATTTTTGCGCTGACGCTTGGAAGTAACGGAGAACATGGGCGCGCGTTTTCCGCAGACCTGATCCAGGCTGACATGAGCAACATCACGAGCGCATTTTTGGGTGGTGTAATTTTCAATGCTGCCAATATTCTTCTTTCATCGGCTATCGCAATTGCGGGCATGTCCGTGGCGTTCCCCGTAGGTATCGGTATCGCCCTCGTCCTCGGCGTGATTGTCAACTATGCAGCCTCCGAAAAAGGCAATCCAACATTGCTGTTTGCCGGTGTAGCCATGATCGCGGCTGCTATCATTGTCAACTCCATTGCTTTTCGAAGGACTTCAGGTACCGGCCAGAAAGTATCCACTAAAGGACTTGTTGTCTCAGTGATTGCAGGGGTATTAATGTCATTCTTTTACCGTTTTGTTGCATCCGCTATGGACCTTGAGAGTTTTGAAAATCCTGCGATCGGACTCATGACACCTTATACAGCAGTCGTAATTTTTTCACTGGGAATCTTTGTCAGCAATTTTCTTTTCAATACGATTTTGTTGAAGAGACCGATCAGCGGCGAACCGACTTCCTACGCCGCCTATTTCAAAGGCAGCATCTCCACACACTTGACCGGAATTTTTGGTGGGTTCATTTGGGGAATTGGCAATTCGTTGAATCTCATTGCAGCTGGAAAAGCAGGCGCGGCAGTGTCATATGGGCTTGGCCAGGGAGCAACGCTTGTTGCTGCTTTTTCGGGGGTGTTTGTCTGGAAGGAATTCCAGAACGCACCGAAAGGAACGAACAGCTTGCTCGGAATGATGTTCCTCTTGTTCCTTGCCGGCATTGCCACGATAATTTTGGCAGGAAATTGATTCCTACACGGCAAGGCGATTGCAAGATCTTTGATGGAAATATTTTTTCTTCAACAGAATCAATACCCCATCAAATACAATGATTTTTCTGGTGTAAAAGCCTTCTACAGATTGGGTGCGATTCCTACCGAACCTGTGACGATCAAAAACTTTCCCAGCTTAAATTCTTTGCCTGCAGTCACTCCGCCAATTCTGTCGTACGCGATGATCACCGCAATTTTATCTCCACGCACATAAGCGTCTTTCAGTCTGTATTCCGTGACCTCGCCACGTGATGAGGGAAGCATCTTGTCTTTTTGCAATACCCATCCCTGGCCTGTCTTGAGGTTTATCAATTGAAGTTCGAAGATCAATTTGTTATCTATCGTTGTTTGTAGGAGTTTCAATGAATGTTCCTGTTCGTTGATTATTACTGATGCATTGTCTTTGGATGCGGACAACGATGTTTTTTTGTACTCGTCGTCTGGAAGATTGTACTGCTTGAGAATCCCTTTGATATCGCGCTGTGCAGTTTCTGAGTACTTGTCTTCGGCGAAATCAAAATAGGGCATTGTCGCATAGTTGTTTTTCTCAACATCGACTACATAAAATTCAAGTTCACCTTTGCGCGTATGCGAGTCGTTGTGTACGAGCCCGCTTTGCCCAAAGGCCGCTACCGCAGGGTTTGTATTACTTATTCCATAGAAAGTGTATTCCCACGGTAGATAGCTCGGGTACTCCATCGTCACTGGCTTAGGTTCTTCGGTCACTGTTGTATTAACCGTGGTATCAGGCTTGTTCGCCGGTGTGACCGCTACTGCAGGCTGTTGTTCCTTTGAACTATCAGGTTTTGAGGGCGTTGTACAGGCAAAAGGCAGGATGCCGAAAACAGTAAAGAAGACAAAAAGGCGTTTCATCAAGTGACTGTGGGGAAAATTATCGCAAAAGATAAAGAATAGTTCCATGACCGTTGTTATAAATCAGTTCTCTGCACGCAATAATCTCATAACCGATAAACCCAACGAATTGTTAGGTTAATCAAATCTGCTATCTTAAGTCTCTCATGCTTGCGAAAAGAATTTTAGCGCTTTCTCTGGTTTTCTGCTCATTCCACGGTCTTGGTCAACACACGCGACCCAAGATCGGTCTCACGTTGAGCGGAGGTGGTGCGAAGGGGCTTGCGCACATCGGCATCCTGAAAGCCATTGATAGTGCAAAGCTGAATATCGATGTTGTCACTGGAACCAGCATGGGTAGCATTATGGGCGCTCTGTATGCGGTTGGATATTCCGGAAAAGAAATAGAAGCAATTGCAAGAAATATCAATTGGCCAGCGATGTTTTCCAATCGCCCGTCTCTCGACATGATTAACATGAACGAGAAGCGTGAGTTCTCGAACTACGCCGTCGAGGTGCCGCTTGAGCGTGGACGCGCAAAGCTGTATTCAGGTTTTATCGAAGCAGAAGGAATCTGGCTGAAATTTGGAGAACTTCTCTATCCAGTATATGATGTAAAGGATTTCTCGAAGTTCAGTATTCCATTCAGGTGCATCGCCACCGATGCTGCAACAGGAAAACCCGTGGTGCTGCAAAATGGTGAAATCGTAAAAGCGATTCGCGCAAGCATGGCGATCCCCTCAGTTTTTTCATCGGTGCCCTATGAAGGCACGAAACTAGTCGATGGAGGGCTCGTCAGAAATTTTCCAGTGAGTGACGCACGCGACATGGGCGCCGATTTTGTCATTGGAGTAAACTTGTCGCAAGGATTGCTGTCCGCGGACAAGCTCACGTCACCCATTGACATACTTTATCAAATGGGATTTTACAAGGATGCAGAAGACTTTGAAAAACAAAAAAGACTTTGCGACCTGCTCATCAATCCGGCGGTGAACGGTTTTTCAGCCGCCGACTTTGGTGCCGCAGATAGTTTGATCGAAATCGGCAATGTTACAGGTGATCAATATTATCCCTTCTTTAAACGAATGGCGGACTCGCTGAACGCGTTGTACCCGGATTCAAAGTTTCGACAAGACAGATTGCCCAGGACTGGTCCAGCAAACCTTGACGTCATCGAGGTGGAAGGTCTCAAATATACAAGTCATCTCGAGTTTCAGGAAGCGCTGGGTCTCACAATCGGTAAACCTTATTCCGGAGAACAGCTCACCAACGCCGTCCGTCGTGCCTATAGCAATGGAAACTATCGTCGCATCGCATTTTTTGTGAACCCGACAAGTCCGGGTCACGTCACGCTCAAATGTGAGGTGATAGAATATCCCCGAACATACCTGAAGGCTGGAATACACTATAACACCTACTCGGACATTGCTTTAATCACTACGCTTGCAACCCGCAATCAGATATTAAACAGGTCGAAAAGTTTTGTTAAAATCAACTGGAGTGCGAACACGCGGGTCCTTGCCCGCCACGACCAGTCGTTCGGAATGGGAAGGCGATGGGGCGCCATGCTTTCATTTTATCATGAACGTTTCAAGTTCCCCCTCTACGATAATTTTGTGCAGACGCATTTGTACCGGAGTATCTACTCATCCATCGATCTTAAGTTCTACAAACTATTAAAGACGTCTTCGATGATGGGTCTTGGACTAGCCCATGAATGGCTCTTCCTCAAGCCCGACATCAGTACCGATGAAGTTTTTATCGGCCATAACAACTATTGGAACTTCTATTATTTCTATCAGCGGAATTCGCTTGACCTCAAAGCCTTTCCTCGATCAGGCTCCTTCATTGATTTGCAGGCGGGAGTCATTTTCGGTCAGAAAAATGATTTTTACTTTGATGATGCCAACGGCGTGACTTCGTCTGATTCACTTCATATAGACTTCACTTCGTATCAGCAATTAAAATTCAAGGCTGGAAAGTATTTCCCGCTCAGTCGGCGAATGACCTTGATCACGCAATTCAATAACGGGATCAACTTCAACTATCAGCAGTCGTTTATCAATTTTTACTCCGTCGGGGGCATCAATGATTTTATCCGAAATCAAATTACCTTCCCCGGGCTCACGGAAAATCAGGTAAATACGCACAGCATATCAGCTTTTCAGATCGGCTTTCAGTACGAGCCCATCACAAATTTTGTAGCAACCTTTCGTGCAAATGGCGGCGTCTACGACTACATCGATGTGCCTCTTTCAAGCTTAAATAAAAATAATTTACTGCTGGGGTACGCGCTTTCAGCAGGCTACCGGTCCATCATCGGTCCAATAGAAATATCACTTATGTACAGCGAGCAGGCGAAGGGATTCAAAGGCTATGTCAACCTCGGGTTTACGTTTTGAAAACCTAATCTCAATGAACACTAGGATGATTCCTCAACCGGCTACTTCACGAGCAGGACGCGTCGATTTACAGGGTACACCCACTCGACGCCACGCTCAGTCACAACTGCATCATCCTCCAACGGGATTCTCAACTTCTTTCCGCCCCATTCGGGCATCGCTGTATAGGCAAATAGTTCGATCGAAAGGAAATTTGTCGGTTTGAGCACATAAGTAAGCTGGACAGGATTAAAGAACGCTATCGAAGGTCCCGTTCCGTGGCCCCAGTCGCCGACTGAATGGCAACCGATGATAACATCCGTTTTGTTATCCGCATTGGGCTTATTGAACGCAATCTTTCCATAACCTGCATCCACAAGGGCTTTATAGATATTGTCTTCGTTTTGTTTAGCCGTAATACCCGGCTTGATCGTGCTGGTCACAACCTGGCGCACTTTAATCGCCTGGTCGAACGCATTTTGTATGCTTACGGGAACATCTTTCTCTCCCTCTTTTAAAACATAAGCCATTCGTTTCATGTCTGTGTAAAAATTCATGAAGCCGACACCCCAATCCAGCATGAGGATGTCGCCGCGCTGAATAATTCTGTCGGTAGAGGTAGCCTCGATGCCATTGGGGCCCGTCACATAAACGGATGGCATTCCAAAAGATGACTGAAGATTATTCTTAAACAGCTGCTCCTTCATCCACCAGGCAACGTCTTCGAGTGTGGTGACGCCGGGAGTAATTACTTCGTTGGAAAGAGCGCGTTCTGCAATTTGATATGAGTAATCTCCAGCTTCGGCGAACGCCGCGATCTCTGAGGAAGTGTGGCGGGAACGAAAATCCGAAACAAGCTTCTCAGCGCTAACAAACCGATCTTCATATTTCTTACCAAGGATCGTTGCGAGTTCCATGCGCCCCGTGTATGAAAGTCCGTCGGCGCCGCCAATATCTTTGGACATATTCAGGCCGATGTGTTTGGGGTCACGTTTGGTTACAAAATCTTTCAACTCAGATTCAGATCCGAAGTAGTCATAAGCTTTTGTCTCTTCCAGGAGGTAGCCTTCGATACCGAGCACGGAGCGTTCGATCCGCGGCTTTCCAGTGTCAGTGAATATGTAGTATCCGTTGTGACCAACATACCCTTCTCCAAGCTCCTGATACATAGGATCAAAATTTCCTTCACGGCACATAATGATCCACATGTCAATATTGTTCTCACGCATGACCTGCGGCAGAATCAGGTCGTACTTTTCCAGTCGTATTTGATTGGTCTTGCGCCACCGCCGGAAGGATTCCTGAGACCATCCTGTAGATGATATCATGCAGAGCATCAAAAGAACTACTATTTTTTTCATAGGTGGGTTTTTTGGTTTTGGCCGGAGCCGCGATTGAAAGATTTTAATAAAATTCAGGATATCCTATTCTATATATACAATATGTCGCTTAACCATCCTGAACGGCCGAATTTTTTTTGCTCAGTTGAAAAAAATCTAAAGTAGAAACATGAATAACTTATTCAGAGGTCTTCTGGCAGGTGTAGGGCTGCAAAATTTGGCGGCGGGTGACCTTGGCACAATCCTGGTTTTTGCCATAATCTGGGCACTGCTCGGCACATGCGATGGTGGCAGCCATGCCTACATCAGGAAGTCTTCTTTGCCCGCGATTACGGAATGCGGATCGGGCGCAACGACAAAACCTATCTCCGTATTTCCAACAATGGCAACAGTTAATTGATTGTCATTTTCGAAAATCGCTGAACATGACTTTGTATTTTTTTTAAATGTCCTACCGAAGGGTTGTATGGGTGAATTTGATATTGTTCAAAAGGCAATCAAAAGATTCATATCGCGACTTATCTTGCGGCCACTTTAGATCGGCTTGAACAACAAGATTAACGCATACTGGTTTGGTGGAATACTGATGGGTGCGCTCGGTGCGATCTGCTTTTCCACGAAAGCAATATTTGTCAAGCTTGCATATCGTGATTCGCAAGTGGATGTGCTTGCGCTTCTTGCGCTGCGAATGCTTTTCTCTTTTCCATTCTTTGCTGTCAGTGCCATGGTTTCATCGGGACAAAGGGAAAATGTCCGGTTTACCCGACGTCAATGGATACAAGTCGCAGTCATTGGTTGTCTTGGTTACTATATCAGCAGCGCACTTGATTTTCTTGGACTGAAATATATTACTGCGGGAATTGAACGTCTGATCCTTTTTGCTTACCCAACTTTTGTTTTGATCATGAATGCGGTGTGGTTCAAACAAAAGGCATCACGACGACAGTGGATCGCGGTCGTTTTGACCTATTTCGGACTCATTATTGCTTTTGTTTCAGAAGCCCGGATCCAGGGGGATGAGGATTTTTATTTTGGCGCCGGCATGATCCTGCTGTGCGCGTTGACTTATGCGTTATATATCGTGGGAAGTGGTAAAATGATTCCCATAGTCGGCGCGGGGAAGTTCAACAGTTATGCCATGTCGTTTGCATGCCTGGGAGTACTCATTCACTTTTTCATTGCGAGTGATGAGAGCCTCTTTGGCCTGCCGGTGATCGTCTACGTCTATAGTTTCCTGATGGCGACCATTTCGACGATCATTCCGTCGTATCTGGTTTCTTCCGGTATTAACCGGATAGGTTCAAATAACATTGCTGTACTCGCAAGCCTCGGGCCCTTGTCGACTATTCTACAGGCTTACTATTTTCTCAACGAGCAGATTTCTTTCCTGCAAATCACAGGTACAGTTTTTATACTCGGCGGTGTTCTGCTGATCGCATGGCGAGCAAATGACACTATGACATCGGTCCAAAAGCCTACTTGAATGCACACCCATTGGGTCCTATGCCGACCGCGAAGTTTTTGATCAGCTTACCAGTCGGATCCATAATGTCAATGCTACCCGCAGAACTAAAGTTTGGAGCTTGACAGCCGATGATATTGCCGTTGAATGCATCCACTGCCAGGCCATAATAACTTCCCGTTTTGAGCGGCGTGGTGGGTAATGCTGTTGCAGTGATGGGCATGGAAAAAATCTTATCATCAAAATTGTAGTACAGCGTCGTGCCATCCGGAGAAATTCCGAGCGCGCTGATGGTGCTGAAAGTAAATTTGTCAACGGTCAACCTTGCTATTTCGGAGTTTGTTGCACTGACCTTGCTCAATGTTCCCTTCGTACTTAGCGTAGTATTAATGCTGAAATCTGCGTTATAGACAAACTTCCCGCTTGACGCTATCCAAATGTTCCCGTCTTTGTCGCGCTGTATACTGTTAGGGTTATCACCGAGCGTGATGGTTGAAGCAATTTGATCCGTGGTTGTGTCAATTATTTTGACAGTATTGTCGTTTCCGTATCCGCCGTTATTAGTCACATAAATAAAGTTGTTGACTTTGAGCATTTGGTTCGCCCCCTTTCCGGTAGAAATTGTTTTCGTGACTTTGTAAGTGGTAAGATCGATAACCTTGACGGTGCCTGTCAATCCGTCGGCGCCCCAATCTGACACATATCCTTTGGTGGTCGAAACACCTATGAAGTATCGGGGATTCGGAAGGTCAATTGATATTGTCGCGATCGATGAATAATCGTCGGTATTGATAACTTCCACCTTGGCGGAATTCTGAACCACAATGTATCCTTTCCCTTCGTGAATTGCCATGGACTGCGCCTGGTCTCCAATCGCTCTGCCGTTTTTTGTCGAAAAGACGTTGTTTGTCACTGCGTCTGTTTTTCTGTCGTAAAAAGATATCGATGCATTTGTGTTGCCAAAGCCGCCTTCATTAACAATGAAAAATCCGCTTTGTCCAGGCTTGACGACGGGTGCCGGGTCAGTGCCGCAGGATTGCACAAATATTGACGCGACAAGGGAGAGTATTGAAGGCCACTTTAACGAATAGATCGATTTCATGATTTATATGGTTTATTGAAAAGCAGGGTTATGCCTATTTTGAAATTTCTTCCGGGCATGGGATAGCCAGGCCTTGCCTGATATTCCGCGTTGAATAAGTTGTTGAACTCGCAGCTGATCGTGGCCTTTGTGTTCTTTTTTGAAAAGGACCGCGCGAGCCAAAGATTGGTGACTAAGTATCCCTTCATGGCAAGCGCTTCAGCGTTATCCCCATCGGTGTATTGCTTGCCGGTGTAATTGTTGACGACGTTCAAATTGAAACCATGCCACGTTCCCCGCAAGGTCAAGCTACCCTCATGCATGGGTGTAAATATTAATTGCTTCTCAAGCTCATTCGGGTTTCCTCCC
Organism: Cyclobacteriaceae bacterium; assembly: GCA_044223825.1. Lineage (GTDB taxonomy): Bacteria > Bacteroidota > Bacteroidia > Cytophagales > Cyclobacteriaceae > ELB16-189. Next base: position 505,880 of record JBGALO010000001.1, read on the forward strand.
TCATAGATCGCTTCGTTAGTGGAACGGCTGAAACTGTATTGAAACAGAACATCAAGATTCACCGCACCGATGATTTTGCTTGCCGAGCCTTGTGTTTCAAAGCCACGCGACCAGACTTTCTTGATGTTGATTGGCACGTAGGTTGACGCAGACGCGGGATTCCAAAAAATCCAATCATCCACCATTGCGCTGAAGGCAACAAATTTGAAAGAGTATTGTATCGAAGAAGTGGTAGCCGATTGAATCGACGTCCCTATCTCTTCGCTCACTGATAACTCGGGCTTGAGATTTGGATTTCCAAAAGTGCCTCCGCTTCGCCAGTAGAGATCGTTCAATGAAGGGATCCGATAATTTCTTGAGGCGCTCACATAGAGTTTTGCTGATTTGGATACGTTTGCTGTCACCGTCATCGAAGGTGCAAGCGGCGTCGTGCTGGTGTTCACGATTTCTTCACGGAGGGAGGCGTCTAGTAGCCATGTCGGCGACAGCGGCCATTTATACGCGCTAAATAATGCAGTTCTGCTTCGAGTGGGTTGCTGTCCGCCGAATTCGTCGACTTTGGCCTTCTCCCAATTGTACGTTGCTCCGGTCGTGAGCCTCGCGCCGGAATCGAAATTGAAATTTCCCTCAAGGCTTTGTATGACGTTGTTGAATATGCTTAGCGAGATTTCGTTGATTGTGGGATTGCGGTAGTCCAACGAATGATTCACAAACGCGCCCTGGTAATTGAGTTCAAAATTTCTCTTGTTGAAGTTCCACCCTGCCGTCGCCCGATAGAATCTTTCGTATTGCATTTGCGTGGAAGTACTTCCGGACGAAATCGGATTAGGCACTTCATAGCGATTGTCCTGGAACCAGAGTTTCGCCGATATCATATGGGCAGGAGAGAGCTGGAGATAATTTTGCTGCAGGAGCCCGTATTGATCAAATGCATTGTGGCTTCTTTCTTCCGTCCTCGCGGGAAAAACGAAGTTGTTGGTATATGAAAAATTATTCTCAGCCTTTGAAATGAAGAACTTCGTGGAAGAGATGAACTTCCTTCCGCTCGAAGTGACGCCAAGGTCCTGGAAATAATTTCCAAATGACCCTGCATTTGAATAGGTTCTGACGGTCAGTCCTTCGTTAAAAGAGGCTTTGTTGTTGAGGCGGATGGTGCCTCCAATGGAACCGTTGCCAAACAAACTTGCCACGCCGCCGGTCTTTACCGAGATGTCATCTATAAAGGTGACGGGAACAAGCGAGAGATCAGCAACGCCACTCAATGGGCTTACGAGATTGATCCCATTCCACAGCAGCGCGGTGTGACTGCTTCCAGTACCACGGAATGATGCAAAGGAAGCTGCACCTCCGGGGCCATAGCTGCGTACATGGCCAAAGCCGAATTTTCTTAGCATATCGGCGAGGTTGCCTGATGATGCTTGTGCCCGGGTGAGGCTGTCTGCGCGCAACGTATAGCGACTTGTGGCATAATCGCCAAGTCGACTCTGCTCAATCACGACATCCTGTAGCATGCGCACAGAATCTAATACGGATTGAGCGCAAATCTCAGGGCCAAGCAAAATGCAGGCGCCGAAAACTATCGTTTTCAGTTTTTTCAAAACAGCCAATACAACACTTCCAATGGTTAAACATTCCGTGTGTCTATGCTCATTTCCCGAAGCGTAAGACACGGGTATTTGTTTTGGCAGGTCTCCTGGCTTGTGTAAAGTTGCCGGTCTTCCCATCAGTCACGATAACCATCAGAGTAGCGGGTACTGCTCCGGAATATCTTAATGATGATTAGTCAAAAATGAACCGGCATTCCCTTTTAATTCAATGCTGACGTTTTCAGCGTTGAAACCAAAACTGTGACAAATATAGGTTGTGGACTGTTATCCGCGCTAGTAATCATGCGGATTATTCCAACGAATGCTCAGGAAGTGGTTATCCTGATCTTTTCATTGCCTGTAAGCGAATAGCCAGTGAAATTATATCCATAAAGCTCTAGCAAATCATGTAAGCTAACTTCGGGCTGGCGTCTGAAAAATCAAAGTGACGCTCAGACATCAGCATTAAAAATAGAAGAGGATTCCGGCGGAGAACATGGTAGTCTTGGAACGAAACCTGTCATTCGGTGAAGGCTGCTGTTGAACTTTTGTTGCTGTCGAATATTCTGTGAGCAGGTGTTCGGCTCCGGCCTTTACTGCGAGTTTGTCGTTGATCTTGTACCTGACAAAAAATGTTGAGTTCAGGCTGCCATGATCATTGTTGTCGCCTCCCAACAGGTTAAAGGCAGTTGGCTTCACCGGCACCGTCGTGTTCGTTGCTCCCCCCATGTATGTTCCGAGTTTTTCACTTCCGAATGATCCACCAATAACATCAATATTAAAGCCGACGGCCAACCTACTTGTAATGCGATAGCCCATATTTAATAACAGGTTCATACTGTAAATCGTAGGCGATGTGACACTCACGGTGTCAATATTTTCCGAACCGCTTGATACAATGGATGCTGGTGCCGAAAAAAAATAACGTGAAGTTCCGCCTGAATAGGAGGTGAGCCTGGCACCGGTGCCGATCTCAAAACGTTTCTGTTTGCCAAGCAGCCAGATATAGTTGTATGACAAAGCAACGCTGTACTGCAAGTCAGTGCCTTTTCCACCCTCCACCGCAAAAAAGGCGTGCGCATTCTGTTGACCATACACAGTGAAGGTGCAAAAAACAACCAGGCAAAACAGGCTAAGCTTGAGATTCATTGGGGCACTTCGGCTTCCCCAAAGAACGTCATAAATTTTCTGTCAATCGCCAATCAATACGACTTCTCGACCTCCCTGAAAACAGGGGATATATACATTAACGCGATAAAATTCTTGACCGTAGGCTTAAGGCTACGTAGCGATATCGCCCCATAAAATCTTATCAGATATCATCTATTTTGACTTCATACTGGTATCATATGCGAGCTTCATATACTTTTTCACTTCAGCATTCACGTCCGACTTGTCGAAGATTCTCAAATGGTGATTGTATTGCTGCTCTCCGGGTACCTGTGCGATCTTATGAAAACAGAGATTGTCGGGATAAGGCTTCTTGAAAGGAAACACTATGTCGACAAAATTTTTTCCCAGTCTGGTCACATATGCAATGCGTGTTTGTGCGGCGAAGCCGATCATCGATTTTGCCGGATGAACAGTGACCATTCCAATTTCCAGATAGCAGTTTGTAAAGTGCCAGAACAATCCAATCGTTTCGGTCGATTTTCCTTTAAAGAAATCAGCGAGGACTTTGTCATTGCACGAATGCACCTGGTTGTTGTTCACAAATTTTTGATTACAGAGCGGACAAATCCACATAATCTTCTGATCGGTAATTCTGGTTAAATTGACGCGATATTCCTGTTTGAAGCAAATTTGGGTGATAATTTTATTGCATGGCTGCGGCGGAATTCCAAATGATCCTGAGCAACGTAGCGAAGCACATTGCTCTCAGTAAGAAACATGCGGAGTTTTTTAAGTCGTTGCTGACGGTCAGGGGCATTGCCCGGCGTGAACGAATTCTTCTTGAAGGCAAACCTTGCCATCATATTTACTATGTTAATACGGGCGCATTTCGTTCGTTTTGTACCGATCCAAATGGCACAGAACATATCGTGATGTTCGCGATAGATGATTGGTGGATTACAGATATGCATGGCTTTGCCTTGGATAAGCCAGCGATTGTCAGTATTGAAGCAATCGAGGACAGTCAAATAGTGCAATTGGATAAATCAGGTCTGGACACATTGTATGCTCGTGTTCCAGCATTTGAAAGATTTTTTAGAATATTAATGCAAAATGCTTACGTGCGCGAACAACTGCGCGTTACGCAGAACCTCACCCTTGACGCTGCTGGCCGGTATCATGCTTTCAGCGCTCGCTATCCCCAGTTTATGCAGCGCATTCCACTGAAGATGATTGCTTCATATTTGGGGTTGACGCCGCAATTTCTCAGCGTCGTTCGTAAACGAAAAGTGAGAAATTAATCTACATTAACTTTTTTATCAAACGGATAAAGTTGTTTTGTTACATCACAACAGCAATGATATGTTCATATTAATAGCCGGCCCTTATCGTAGTGGTACCAACGATCAGCCTGAGTTGATGGAAAGGAACCTGAGGCGCCTGGAAGAAGTCGCTCTTCCTCTATTCCGTGCAGGACATGTACCCATGATCGGCGAATGGGTCGCGCTACCCCTGATGAGAGTCGCGGGATCGAAACGAATAGGAGATGCGGCGTATACCGAGCTTGCATATCCCGTCGCAGAAAGATTGCTCTCACTATGCGACGCTGTTTTGCGGCTTGAAGGCGAGTCAAAGGGAGCTGACCAGGACGTTCGGATTGCGAAAGAGCGAGGGTTGAAAGTTTTCTACAGCCTCGAAGATGTGCTCAAGCATACATAATTAAACGTTTACTCATGTTAAATAAAATAGGATACATGTGTAAGAGTTTCTGTTTCGCAAAAATTTACCTGAGTAATAATAGTGCCGATTTTTTCTGTTTTTTTTTCGGCTTTCCTCGTGCATTTATTATAAAAAATTAAAATATTTTTTTGTCCGGTTTTCCGGCGCTCTGAAAGCCTTTCTTTAAAGAAAAGACTTTACAAATTTGAATTTCCAAGAACCAGCGGGAATGGAATTTGTGTTATATAGCCGTAGAGAAATTTTCGGTTTCTATCGAAAATTTAAATTCAAAACAACATGAGAAAATCACATATGTTATTGCTGTTCGCCATCGGCGTATGGCTGAGCAGCTGCGGTACATCGCGTGTGGTGACTGACTCTGATCCCGCAGCGAACTTCTCAAAGTACCATACATTTAAATTCACCGATCAGGATGATGACAATGCCGGGCCAAACCCATTGTATCACAGTTCGCTGATTGACAATTCAATCCACAGTCAGATTGCGATCGAACTGGAGAAGCGCGGGTTTGAAGAGGTGAAAAAAAATGCTGACATGCTCATCATGTATCATACCTATACGGAACGCAGGCAAAGTTCTGCCAACAACTATTACCCCATGATGTATGGCGGATGGGGTTGGCGGTATTATCCCTATGGCATGGGAATGTATCCCTATCCTTATGGCTACTGGAACGGATACAACCGCACTTATACGGAAGGCACGTTATTGATTGATGCCATCGATGCGTCGACGAATCAGGTTGTGTGGCGCGGATCTGTATCAGATGCCATTGACGAGCCAATGAATCTTAGTAAAAAGGCGATGAAGGCGGTAACGATCATCTTTAGTCGTTTCCCGGTTAAAAAGTTGGCAACACCTTCTCAATCAAAAGTACTGGCAACGCACAAGTAATTATTTATTCAAAGTATCGTTGGCTAAATTCTTAAATAGTGAGATTGTATGCAGAACCCAAAACTGATCTGCGAGCTGAACAGCTTCCTGTCATTCGACGAAGAATCCGAAATCAACTTCAAAGGAAAAAAGAGAGGATTAAGAAAGGTCGCCAGAAAAAGGCGCGCTGCACACAATTCTTTACGACGAAGATTTCATAAATGATTATATCCGGCCGTCACTTCACATCATTCCTCTAGTCCGGAATATCGCTGCACATACTGTGGTGTCGAAGGCTCCTGCCCGAAAAAACTTTTTGACTTATGCAGCGTGATAGCCCAGCGATGAATCCATGAAATTCCTGCCTTCCCTACAAAACTATCGGTAGTGTCGAACGCCGGATCCTTTAATGCTTCAGCAAGAGAAACAAATTCAAATCTATTTTTTTGCAGTTCGTTCAGAAGGTCCGAAAGGCACACCGCGTTGATCGTGTTTGCGTGCACGAGCAGGATCTGCGCTAAGTTCTTGCCGAACAAGTCAATACTTTGACTTTCATAGTAGTGTACTTTGCTCATCATATAAGGAACATAATCCTGACGAAGCTTACGTTGCATGCTCGTATCATTTTTTTTCAGGGCGATGTCATAGGCTCGTGCAAAAATCCAATCGGAATTATCTACTGTTACAGGAGCGACGACATAGGAATGCTTTTTTAATGTTGTTGTCAGGGCGTCCTTTTTTTGTTGTGTGTCACCGCAATGCAGGAAAGGATGCCTGAAATAGCGAGTTCGCTGATACGTGCCCTTGTACAGTTTATCCAGGACATGCTCTCCTTTTAAAAGATCGGCTTCAAATTCTTCGATTGTGTGAGTATTGTAATCAATATGCGACCAGGTATGATTGCCCAGTTCAATTCCCGCATCCAACCACTGTTGCAAGAGTTGTTCGCGCTCGTGCGACACATTCCCGTCTACTGTCAATTTTCCTTCGTTGACAAAGCCGACCGCAGGCACATTGTAGTCCTTAAATGCGCTCAATACACCAAAGGTTATGTATTGCCAGCGGGCCTGAGAGCCGTCTGTTGTCGCCGCAGGCAGATCATCCATAGTGATACAGATTTTCTTTTTGGCTGATTGTGCATGCGCGGAAAATGAAAGCGAACAACACACCAGAATGACGCCAAAGAGCTGTTTATTCATAGCACAAAGGTAACATGTTGAATCTTGGAAATGGCGCGCATGTTACTTCATTAAGTCGGGCTTCATTACCTCGAATGATTGCTCGCTGGTCCCTTGAGGGCCGTAGTTTTTGTCCCGAAAGAAAGAGTCAAATTGAAGAGTCCTGGTGCTTACGTCAGGACTTTCTTTGTTGTTGGTTACCTGCCATTAAGCAGGTCAACCTGACAGACTTTTCCAGGAAGGTTTGGCTTTCAACTGTCTCCTGTTAACTTTAATCAATAGTCATACCATATGGATACATTCAATAGCACTAGCGCGGGACCAACATCGACTTCCGGCCCGACAATTTCAAGACGAGAATGGATGACCCGGGTAGGAATGGTACCCCTTGCCGCTGTTCTTTCTGAAAATGTTATTGGAAAAGCTCCTGTCCTGGGCCTTCCTGCAAAAAGCAAATTTGCAGTCAAAGACACGTACATCAATGCGGCTTATACACATCCAATGAGCCTTTCAACGGCTGCCGCTGCTGAAGCGTACGTAAAGCGAAGACTTGATTGTGACAGGGCAGCAGATGAAGACATGAATGTGAGCCGCAGCGAGATAAAAAAATTATTCGCTAAGCTGATCAATGCTGCACCCGAGGAGATTGCTCTCGTCCCTAGTACAATGGTTGGCGAAAACCTTATTGTATCGGGGCTGGGTTTGCCTAATGCGAAGAGTCGGATCGTAACGGACGCGCTTCACTTCGATGGGTCGCTGTACTTGTATGGACAACTGGCAAAAAAAGGCCAGCAGGTGGAAGTGTTGCGACCGAAAGACAACAAAATCGATCTGAAAGAAATGGATGCTGCCATAAGGCCCGGCACCAGACTTGTTGCTTTGTCGCTCGTATCAACGGTCAACGGATTTCAGCATGATTTGAAAGCAGTCTGTGACCTGGCGCATTCACGTGGCGCGCTCGTTTTTGCAGATATCATACAGGCTGCCGGTGCAGTACCGATTGACGTAAAGGCAACGGGAATTGACTTTTGTGCGTGTGCCAGTTATAAATGGCTGATGGCCGATTTCGGCGTAGGCTTTCTCTATGTTCGTAAAGAAAAATTGGATCAATTGAAGCGGACGATGTATGGGTTCCGGCAGATCGCAAGTTTTACTTCGCATACACTTCCATTCGATTCCCCTGGAAAAACGGCATATGATTGGACTTCCAGTGACGATGTCGGTGGCTATTTCCAAGTAGGTACCTATGCAGGGGCAGCCATTGTTGCATTACGTGACTCCTTGAACTACCTTCTTGATACCGGAGTCGACAACATCCAGGCACACCGGATTCCTCTTCTTAAGAAATTGCAAGCAGAGCTTCCTTCCCGGGGATTTATTCCTCTCACTCCGGCTGAATCCACGTCTCCTGTAATAAGTTTTGCCTATAAAAATGCCGAGACGATTCTTAAGCCAAGACTGGATGCGGCCCGGGTGAACATTTCAGTTTATCCCCACAGGATCAGAATATCCCCGTCCGTTTACAATGACATGACGGACATTGACAAACTGATTCAAGCCGTCTCCTAAACCGTGATAAGAATCATCATCCGGAGTTGGCGGTTGCACGACCTGCTGGAAATAATCTTACCTATCTTTATTGGTCATCATAGTTGAAATATGGCTAAGATTCTTCGCTGGTTTTCTTACCTGATCGCGTTCGTTCTCCTGGTATTGGTGATCGCGTACGGCGTGGCGCAGTTTTATAAACCCCGGATTCTGGAGACGATCAATCGCGAGGTTCAAGCCAGTGTCAATGGCACGTTTCATATTGGCGGATTGGATTTTACAGTCTTCGAACGTTTTCCAAATCTTTCCCTTACGTTGTCAGATATCTATCTCCGCGGACCTCGTTATGACCAGTACGCAAAAGACATCTTTACTGCTGACAAAATTTATATTCATGTAAATCCTCTGCAGATTGTTCGTGGTGTTGTCGACCTCAATTCAATCGCCATCGAAGAGGGAACTATCTATATTTTCAGAACGAGCGGCGGCTATATAAATACTGATGCTTTTCAGCCGAAGAGTGGAGCCGTCGTAAAAAAAGACTCCGCCAAGACCAGCAGCCCATTATCCTTGAACCTCAGGAACATTCGTTTAAAAAATACCCGGCTTGCCTTCTTTGATTCCCTGAAGTCAAAATCATTCGATATTACGTTTCAGAATTCATTGCTTTCAGTAACATCTTCAGATACGTCGAGCCTGCTGTTGCTCAATGGCCCGATGTATTTTGGTGGACTGACTTTTAATAATGCCAAAGGCGGCTACCTCTCAAATACACAGCTGGTGGCCGCGCTCAATCTCGAATTCAGGCCTGCCAATCAAAAACTGGTGATTCATCCATCATCACTCAATTTCGGTTCATGGCATGTGGACCTCTCAGGCCACTTTGGGTTCAGTGCGCCCGGCCTCTACAAATTGTCAATCAAGTCGGATCACCTGCTTTACGGAGAAGGTGTAAAGGTTGTGACACGAGCGCTGGGTGAGAAACTTTCGCGCTATAGTTTCGAAGGACCCCTGCAATTGGATGTTGCAATAGCGGGTTCACTGGCGCCTGGCGATCAGCCACGAGTTGACGTCAATTTCTCTACAAAACAAAATCGATTCAGGATGGGGAAAATTGCGTTGGAAGATCTTTCATTCAAGGGCTCCTTTTCAAATCATCTTGTCGATGGAATTGCCTACAATGATCTTAATTCGGCGATTACGCTTGATACGATCTCTGGAAAAGTGAAGCGTCTTCCTTTTAACGCAAGAATGTCCTTAGTAAATCTTACTGATCCCGATCTTCATATCAATCTCATCAGCGATGCGAGGCTGACAGATCTCAACAGCGAGAGCGACGATAGTAAGCTGAAGTTTATTTCGGGTATATCGAGCGTTTCATTCAACTATCATGGCAAGCTGAAGGAATACCTGGACTCGACGCGCACTGACTATGAGGGAAAGCTCGATGGGGCCATTACAATTTCAGATGCGGCTGCAACTATGGATACGCAGCAAAAGAAGATTGAAAATGTGAACGCTGCAATTCGCTTCAATGAAAAGCAGCTTGATCTTGACGACGTTAAGTTCAGAATGAACGGAAACGATTTCCAGATGAAAGGCACCGTCACCGGATTCATGCCGTTCTTCTTTCAACCGAAGAAAAAAGGATTCGTCAACCTGAATGTCTATTCGCCCCGGATTGATTTGGTTTCCCTATCGAAAAAGAAGTCAAAAACAGTGAAAACTTCAAAGGGCAAAAGCGTGAAAAAAATTTCAGCGATGTTGGATATGCTCGCTGAGAATGTGGAATTCAATCTAAATCTGAAGACTGACGAATTGATCGGTGGAAATTTCAGAGGAACAGGATTCGTTGGAAAGTTGTCATTGCGTGGAGAAGAGTTTACAGCCAACCCGATAAAAATGAAAGTTGCTGATGGCGATGTCAATTTTTCCTTGAAACTCGCGGAGCTGGACAAGCCGAACAATCCCCTTCATTTATATGCTACTGTTTCGAATGCCGATGTCAAGAAGTTTTTCAAGTCATTTAATAATTTCTCACTGAAATCGATAAAATCGGAAAACCTGAGCGGTAAGGTATCTGCAGATGTCCGCCTGAAGGCAACTGTAGACGACCAATTCAATATTGTGATGCCGACTTTGGATGGAGAAGTTGACTTCAAGGTAAAAGACGGCCAACTGCACGACTTCGAGCCGTTGGCGAACATGAGCAACTTTCTATTGAAAAAGCGCGACTTCTCGAATGTCAATTTTGCTGAGATCAATTGCAGGTTTAAGCTCGCCGGTCCTTCCCTCGACATTGATCGAATGGAAGTTCAATCAACCGTGTTAACACTTTTTCTTGAGGGCCGTTATTCACTCGCCGACAGTACAGACATCAGTATCCAGGTGCCGCTCAGCAACCTGAAAAAGCGTGACAAAGACTACAAGCCTGAAAACGTAGGAGTAGATTCTAAGGTAGGGCCAAGCATATTTTTGCGCGCCTACGAAAAGGAGGGTAAGATCGTAATTGCTTACACGCCTTTTAAAAAGTTCAAAAAATCCAGGAAGTAGTTTGCCGCCTTTACTTTTCTACTTTTGGCTGAATGGTCATTGCCATCTTCACTGCTTCATAGGCATTGATGAGTCCGCCAGACTTTGTCAGATCCGAGAAGCTGGCCTTCCCACCACCGGGCTTTTGAACTTTCAGCCCATCGAAATGACGAGTTGATTTCCGGGCGATGTCCAAAATCTGCATAGGAGTGAGGTCCGGAAAGTACTCCATCAGCAAAGCAATCACACCTGCGGCTGCCGGAGAGGCCATACTGGTTCCGCTTTCATTTTTATAGGTGTTGCCCGGCGTTGTTGAATAGATATCCACGCCAGGCGCAAAAAGATCAACCGACTTCTTTCCATAGTTCGAAAAATCGGCAACTAATTTTTCGTCGTTTCCTGCGGACGACGCTGCGATCTCCAACCAATTCTTTGCCTCTTTTCCGTCGAGGTAGTAACGTGTGGGAAAGTTCTTTTCGGTATCGTTGTCTTCGCCGTCATTACCCGCGGCATGAATGAGCAGAACCCCTTTTTTCTCTGCATAGCGAACTGCATCGTCTACTGCAAATTTTTCCGGTGAATAATTCTTTCCGAAACTCATATTGATGATCTGCGCTCCGTTGTCAACGGCATATCGGATGGCGTTGGCAATATCTTTGTCGCGCTCGTCTCCATTAGGAACTGCTCGCACGGACATAATGCGGACATTGTCGGCAATGCCATTGATACCAATGTCATTCTTCCGGTTACCGGCGATGATCCCGGCGACGTGCGTGCCGTGTTCGGCATCGGGGCCCTTCACGTCATTATTTCCATAAAAGCGCTCATTGACGTTTTCATAATTGTCACCTACGATCAGCCGAGAATTGAAATCGGGATTATATCCGTAGTTGACGATGGTGCCGTAATAATCCACACCTTCTTTTAGTTCGGCCAACGCTATGTTGATGTCTGTGCCCTCCATACGGCGGAGGATAGTTCTTGTAAAGCCTTTTGCGAAGGCCAGTGTGGGATCTGATGTTTTGAAAGTATCTATTGCGGCAAGTGTGAGCGTATCAAGTTTCAATACTGCTTTCAGTGTATCGACGCTCATTTTAATGTTGTTATACATGCCGCTGTAGAGCTCGTATTGTTTTTGATTGGTGTCACGAAGTCTCTCGAATTTGTCTTTGACCTTGAGATAGCGTTCGTACTCACTTTTCTGCTTCTTAGGAAGTTTCGCAGGATCAGCATTAGCAAAGACCTTATTCAGTCGGATGTACTCCCGTGTAAGTTCGTACGTATCCTGATCGACATTGCCTTCTTTGCCACCGATGAAATTCCATCCATGGATGTCGTCGATGTAGCCGTTCTTGTCGTCGTCAATGCCGTTACCGGCGATCTCTTTTGAATTCGTCCACATTACATCTTTTAAATCTTCGTGGTCAGCATCCACACCAGAGTCAATGACAGCGACAATGACAGTTCTCGACGGTCGGCCCTTCAAAAGTTCGGAATATGCGCGTTCTACACTCACACCTTGCAGGTGATCGGTTTCAGGATCGCGAAGAAACCAATCCCGTGGAGGAGTACCGGAATCTTGCGCGGATGACGTTGAAAATAAGGCAGCTACGAGGAGACTACTCAAGATTGTGGTACGAAAATCCATAGATATATATGAAGTTGAACGGTCAATTACGTCGCCAAATTACAAGCCACCGGTTTCAATCCCCGGAAATTGTTAAAAAGTACCGAAAATATTACGCCTGATGGCTGGCCGTTGAGAACGAACGGCAGAACCGATTCTTGCGCTGCACCTTTACAACATAAACCAACAGCCACATGATACATCTCAGCCTATTATCAATCGCGGTTTTTTACAGCATGTTTTTTTACCTGGCTGTATCAGCAAACAGGAAGCTTGAAAGCTTCAAGAATGATCACGGGGTAGCGCAATTTGCATAAATCCTCAGGAGTGTTTTGAATACCTAAAAACTAATTGCCATTACGATCTAAAAGTCTACTTATCAATCTGAATGAATACCCAACACGTTGAGAGTTGGGTATTTTTTTGAGTACCCATGCAAAGACGCAAAGCAGGCGAAGGACCACGGAATAAGGGGAGAATCTTTATTCGGAAGCCGAATTGGCAGATTCCACTGCCTTTGTTACTTTTGCTGCCCTGATTTTTGTCCCATCCCGATAGCTCGTTTGAGGGGCGTATGGCGCAAGCTGTGCTGGTTCGAGTCCAGTCCCGGGCACAATGCCGAAGTGGTGAAATTGGTAGACACGCACGTTTCAGGGGCGTGTGCCGCAAGGTATGCGGGTTCGAGTCCCGCCTTCGGCACGTTTAATATTGAAACCCAATCATGAGATGATTGGGTTTTTTTTGTCCGCGTTTTAACCAGGCACTTAAGTGCCGAGCAGTTTGCCGGGCTATTGAGCCGAGAAGGGGATTTGAACCCCTGACCTGCTGATTACGAATCAGCTGCTCTACCCCTGAGCTACCTCGGCTTGTCTCCCTGAAGGGCGGGTGGATCCTTTAGGAGGCTAAATTAATGTCAAAAAAATTATATTGCTCCCCGATGCTTTCAAAGAAATGTAAATACGCGATTCATGCCCTGGTCTACCTCGCTGAACGGTATCAGCAAGGACCTGTTCACATCCAGGATATCGCTGAATCAGAGCGTATTCCCAAGAAATTTCTCGAGGCCATCCTGCTGGAGATGCGCAATGCGAAAATCCTTCACAGCAAGAAAGGAAAGGGCGGAGGGTACTATTTATATAAGAGGCCTGAGGACGTCAACCTGGTCGAAATAATCCGATTGATGGATGGCGCCATCTCACTTTTGCCTTGTGTCTCACTCAATTATTATGAACCCTGTGAGGAATGCAAGGATGAGAAAACTTGTGGCATTCGCGACGCTTTCATTGGCGTTCGGGACCAAACACTTCAGTTGCTTTCAAAAAGCACATTGGCCCAAATCGTAAAAAGAAAAAAGGAATAATTAGTCTATAAAACCAATAGACTTTAATTATATCTTTGCGGAAACCAAAAAGGACTTTGTATGGCAATTCGATTAGGAGAAATAGCGCCTGACTTTCAGGCTCAGACAAGTGAGGGCACGATTCAATTTCACAAATGGCTCGGCGATGGTTGGGGTGTATTGTTTTCGCATCCTGCAGACTTTACTCCTGTATGCACTACTGAACTCGGTGCAGTGGCAAAACTTCGGGGCGAATTCGACAAACGAAATGTAAAGGTGGCGGCCTTAAGCGTGGACCCGCTCGAATCGCATGAGAAATGGATAGGCGATATCAACGAGACGCAGAAAACAAAAGTCAACTTTCCGCTGATCGCAGATCCGAAATTTGAGGTGGCGAAGCTTTACGACATGGTCCACCCTGAAGTAAGTGATAAATTCACTGTCCGCTCGGTTTTTGTGATCGGCCCCGACAAAAAAGTGAAACTTACTATCACTTACCCCGCCGCGACGGGTAGAAATTTTGATGAGATCCTCCGCGTTATTGATAGTCTGCAATTGACCGCAAAATACAGTGTGGCCACGCCAGCAAATTGGAAACATGGCGAGGATGTGATTATCACTGCAGCGGTCAAGGATGAAGACATTCCTGCTAAGTTTCCCAAAGGACATACAAAGGTGAAGCCTTATTTAAGGACAACTCCTCAACCAAATATTTAATATCCTACGTCGGCAGTGGGCATCCCGATAGCCATCGGGATGCCACTATTTTAGTACCTTTGCGCTTCATTTTTATGCAAGTGCAGAAAGAAAAGCCCATGAACGAGCTTCCTGTTATGCAGGAAGGAGAAGGAATCATGCTGTTTTATCCGCATGTTCCAAAAAAAGCAATTGAAGCAGTAACTGAAGTACTGAAAAGCCGCTGGATTGGCCAGGGGCCACGCGTAACTCAATTTGAAAAAGAGTTTGAAGAAAAGTTTGCGGGGAAGGGTAAGGCGCTCGCCGTCGGCTCGGGTACCGACGCACTCCACCTTGCGTATATCATGGCTGGTCTCCAGGAGGGCGATGAGGTCATCACTCCCGTCTTTACGTGCACGGCAACGACCATCCCTTTCCTTTACATGGGTGTCAAATTCAGATTCGCCGACGTTGATCCTAACACACTTAATATCAATGTTAAGCATGTTCGCGAGCTGATCAATGAGAAAACCAAGGCGATTGTTTGCGTTCATTACGGGGGCCTACCATGTGATATGGATGAATTGCTCGAGATAGCCTCTGAATATGACATTCCCGTGATAGAAGACGCGGCACATGCATTGGGTGCCACCTATAAGGGAAAGCAGATCGGTGCTATATCTCCTTTCACGATGTTTTCTTTTCAGGCGATCAAAACTATCACCACCGGCGACGGAGGGATGTTGGTCATCCAGGATCAATCACTCGTTGCAAAGGCTGAGCGGGTCCGCTGGTTCGGAATTGACAGGTCGAATAAACAAAAAGGAACCTGGGAGAATGACATTCGCGAAGTCGGATACAAGTATCAGATGACGGATATCGGCGCGGCGATGGGAATAGCAGCCCTGCATGAGTTCGATGCAACGCTCGCTTACCGGCAAAAATTATTCGATGCCTATCGTAAAGGGCTTGAAGGTGCAAGTGGAATCAAATTGTTGGGGGCTCAAACCACCGATCGCACCCATGCTGCGTGGCTTTGTACTGCGATGGTAGAAAAGCGTCAGGAGTTTATGAACAAGTTGCGCGACCGAAAGATCGAATCGGGCCAGGTTCATTATCGCAACGATCGTTACTCTGTATTAGGCGGGCGCCGTGATGATTTGCCGAACATGGATGCAATAGAAGATAATTATATCGTCCTGCCACTTCACCTGCACATGAGTGAAAACGATGTGGATTATATCTGCCGCACGATCAAAAACGGGTGGTGAGATTAGTTGAAAGTTTAGGGTTCAAAGTTCAGAGAGAACCGCATAGTCGAGCTGTGCTCCTTGACTCTGAACACTAAACTCTGAACTACGAGAGCCCAATCGCCCTCTTCACCCTATCTCTCAACAACCTAAGGCCAAACGTAAAGGAGGCGGCCGGATCTTTTACCGCGCCTTCGAAAGGTTCTCCCATTTTCAAATAGAACTTATACAATGTCGAAATGGAGATGCCCCATTTTTCGAGAAATTGGCGGTTGCCATCATTGCGTATAATTCTTCCGGTGGTCTTTGATCGAAAATGATATACACGTGAACGTGACACTCCTTTAAAATAGCGCACTCCGGCGACCCACAACTTCATCATCATGTCAGGATCCGATCCCATGCCGGGAGAAAATTCAACGCTGAGGCCTCCGATCTTTTTCCAGGTGTCCCGGTGAATTACAAGCGGGTACCAGTTACTGCCTGACCAATCCGCGAAGGATATTTTGTTGTACCGTTTTAAGAATTCGTCCTCTTTGAACTCCTCCGGAGAAGAACCGAAATCAAATGGCGCCAATGCGCACGTATTGCGAGAGGTCGTCGGTTCGATCATGGTCCCGGAGATAGAATACAAAGTGTGATTTACTTTGTTCACCTCCTCGAGCAATGCGGTGTCCCAACCGGGTGTATAATAGAAATCATCGTCTGAAAGAACGACGCATTCGGTTTTTGCGAGCGTGGCAGGTGCATTGAACCCATAGCATACGCCAGCATTTGTTGGTGAATACGAGTAGTCAAATCCCTGCTGCTTCACCCATTCAAGGGTGCCGTCGGCGCCTTCGTTTACATGGACAATAATTTGATGTTTATATGCTGAATTCCGAAGAATACTATTGATGCAGCATTTCAGAAAAGGAAGATTGTTCCAGGATGGTATCACAATTGAAAACACGCAATCCTTGTCATCCCGGTCATTTGGATGGTAAGTTATCTCAGGGATCATGATTTCGGTCGTGTGAGTTGTTGATAGCCGCGGTTTACAAGATAAATACCGCCGAGAGTAACCGCAATCGCGACTACAATTCTGAGGTTTAATTTCTCTCCCAGAACCCACCAACCAAGCACCACCGCAACCAACGGATTGATGTACGAATAAAGTGAAGCGATCGTGAGTGGCAATACGGCCAACGCATAGGAATACATTGCGTAGGCTGTAAGCGAACCAATGAGGGCAAGGTAAGTCAACGCCCCAATCGATGTGGCAGTCCAGGTAATTGTGCTATAGTCGTCAAAGAGTGCACTGAGAGGAAAGCAGAACAGTCCGCCAAAAAGCATTTGAAAGCCGGCAGTGACAAACGGGCTGACTCGTTCATTAATTTTCTTCATGAGAAAGCTTGCCAATGCCCAGGATATAGTTGCAATAAATATGAGTGTAATTCCCAGTGCATAACCCGGTCTTGAAAAGTCAACGAGGTGCTCACCAAAGACCATTATAATTCCCAGCATCCCCGCGACGACGCCAATAACGATCATCGGGTTTGGCCGTTCCGTTCGATTGATGGTAAGGTTCAGGAGTACAACGCACACAGGCATAGCGGAACAAATAATTGCGGCAACGCTGCTCGGAACGTAAACAAGACCCGACGAGACAAATCCATTTCCAAGTGTGATCATCAGAAAGCCACCCAATGCCAGCATCAACAATTCCCTTGCATTTGGCATCGGCATCTTTTTTACGAGTAGAAGATATCCCGTTAACAATACTCCTGCGCTGAACTGTCGTAAAGCTGCGAACAGGAACGGCGGGAACCCTTTAATTCCCATTTTCATCACAAGAAACGTGGTGCCCCAGATCAGGCAAATGCCAGCCAGACAGAGATATGCAATTAAAAAGGGCCTTTTGATGCGTTTAAAAAATTTGCGTCAAAGTAAACGCTTTTGCGCCTTTGACGGACCAATCACTTCGGTTTTGTTTTCGCACACTTTAAATACTTTTTAAGCGCCTCCGGAAATGTTCGTCTGACAATCCAGGGACTCATCGTTACTTTTAGGGATCAGTTCAACCGTTATGGCAAAGTTCGCAATCATCGGTGGCGGGATTGGGGGTCTTACGCTCGCGATCGCCCTCTCCAGAAAAGGATTCGATGTCCGGGTGTTTGAAAGCGCTCCGGCATTCATGCCTTTGGGAGCTGGATTGTCTTTGGCTACGAACGCCATGCGGGCATTTGCTGACATCGGGATAGAAGGTGAGGTAATCGAGTATGGAAAGATGATCAAGCAGATGTACGGCAAGGATCAATCGGGTCGCGTGATCAGTTTCACCGATGCGGAGAAGCTTACGGAACGGTTTGGTGTTGTCAATAATTTCACAATTCACCGCGCTGATCTCCATGAGGTACTTAATAAACTTTTGCCGCCGAATGTTATTCAACTGGGAAAAAGTCTCACCGACTTTGCACAGACGGCCAGTGGCGTTGCAATTTCTTTTGCTGACGGGACAACGGCTGCGGCCGACTATCTCATTGCTTGCGATGGAATTCATTCCCGCGTAAGAAAAAAATTACTGCCTGGTTCTGAGCCTCGGTATGCCGGATATACTTGCTGGCGTGCAGTGATCGACGACCTGCCCGATGGATTTAATGAAGACGAAACAACAGAGACATGGGGTCGTGGGCGGCGGTTCGGTGTTGTACCATTGAAAAACAAACGCGTCTACTGGTTTGCAACGCTAAATGCACCCCGGAATGATGTGACGATGCAAAACAGTAAGACAAAAGTGCTCTGTGAAATTTTCAAAAATTTCCATTTCCCGGTGCCACAGATTCTGGAGCGAACACGAGATGAACAAATCATTTGGAGTGATATCATCGACATCAAACCCATTAAACAATTTGTCTTTGGCAGGATATTGCTCATGGGTGACGCCGCCCATGCTACCACACCGAATCTCGGGCAAGGAGCCTGTATGGCAATCGAAGATGCGGCCACGTTATCAAATGGCTTGGCAAAGTATGATCCTGTGGAGGCCTTTCAGAAATTTGAAAGCCATCGGATAAAACGTACCACCGATATTGTAAATCAGTCGTGGAATTTTGGAAATCTCGCGCAATGGGAAAATCCCATTATGATGAGTGTTCGAAATGGACTTTTGCGAGCAGTTCCTCAGTCTGTCATCGATAAGCAGGTGAAAAAACTTTACGACGTTTCTTTCAATTACTGACATGCGCCGTTACCTCATTGCCTACCTGATAATTTTTGCCATTTCGCTGGTAGCGTTTCTTGTTCGGCTCGCTTCCGGACAATTTTCCATGGAGCTCAATGTCGCCTTGATATTTGTTTTTATGGTGCTCCTATCTTTCACATGGGAATTTCTACGTTTTTTTAATCGCACACTCAACCGGATCCTTCCGTTCGAGCGGAGCATTTCAAAGAGGATTTCCGTTCAGCTGGCATGGGGCGCCATCTTTTGCTTGTTGATCAGGTTCATGCTATACACGTTTGCCGAACCGTATATTCCGCTCAAGCTGGATAGCATGTTTCTTGCTACCACATGGGTGCTTTATGTTTTTGCATCAGCTGCGATCAATTCGATCTTTTTTACAGAATTCTTTATCGCTCGATGGAAGGATTCACTCGTCCGGGCTGAACGACTTGAGAAAGAGAAATCTTATGTGCAGTTTGACAATCTCAAGAATCAGCTTAATCCGCATTTCCTTTTCAATGCGCTTACGTCGTTAAATAGTCTGATTGCTGAAAATCCCACACTTGCCTCGCAGTTTCTGCAACACATGTCAAGGGTGTAT
Organism: Cyclobacteriaceae bacterium; assembly: GCA_044223825.1. Classification (GTDB taxonomy): domain Bacteria; phylum Bacteroidota; class Bacteroidia; order Cytophagales; family Cyclobacteriaceae; genus ELB16-189. The sequence continues at coordinate 525,144 of JBGALO010000001.1, forward strand.
CGCTACGTGCTACAAAACAAGGACAAGAGTTTCGTGTGCTCCTGGTATGCCTGAAATGTTGAAGCCCACGAGTCTTATCATGGGCGCGGGCCTGGGCAAGTCAGTAGCCTTGATTACCGACGGTAGATTTTCGGGGGGCTCGCACGGTTTTGTGATCGGTCACATTACGCCCGAGGCATTCGATGGCGGATTGCTCGCGCTGGTGGAGGACAATGACTGGATTGAAATCGATGTGAAGAAGAGACAATTGAATCTCCTGGTTGACGAGCGAACATTGGCAATCAGGAGATCACATTATAAAGCGCCCAAGTTGAAAGTGACGAGTGGGGTGTTATTAAAATATGCTAAACAAGTTAAAACAGCTGCAGATGGATGCGTTACTGACGAAAACTAAGCCCGCGGTTGGTGTAGCACATGATCCCCGTAAGGAACGTGTCGAACATACCAAGGAAAAAATTTCAGGATCTGTTGCACTATTGAAGTGCCTTGTCGCGGAGAATGTTGATGTATTGTTTGGCTATCCGGGTGGGGCCATCATGCCCGTGTACGATGCGCTGTACGGATATGCCGATAAGCTGAACCACATTCTTGTGCGCCATGAGCAAGGGGCAGTGCACGCAGCACAGGGCTATGCACGTGTTTCCGGGAACGTAGGTGTAGCGCTCGCGACTTCAGGCCCGGGTGCGACTAACCTTGTCACTGGATTGGCGGACGCATTGATCGATTCAACTCCTATCGTTTGCATCACGGGTCAGGTTTTTGCGCATCTACTCGGTACGGACGCATTTCAGGAAACTGACGTAGTGAACACTACGCTTCCTGTTACAAAATGGAATGTGCAGGTGACTGAAGCAAAGGACATAGCAGCAGCGGTAGCAAAAGCATTTTACATAGCGAAGAGCGGAAGGCCAGGACCGGTGCTCATTGACATAACCAAGAATGCGCAGAATGAACTGATCGAAGATTTTGACTACGAGCAGTGCCGGGCGATCAGAACCTACAGACCAAAACCCGTATTAAGCCTGGATGCCATCAAAGAAGCATCTCAGTTAATAAATGGCGCGAAACGTCCATACCTGCTCGCGGGACAAGGTGTTTTGCTTTCGGGGGCGTCTGCCGAATTGATTGCATTTTCTGAAAAGACCGGCATTCCGGTGGCGTGTACGCTTCTCGGCCTCGGAAGTTTCCCGACCGATCATCCGAATTACGTCGGGTACCTTGGGATGCATGGAAATTATGGACCCAACATCAACACGAATGAGTGTGATGTACTGATCGGCGTTGGGATGCGTTTCGACGACCGCGTGACTGGTAACGTAAGTAAATATGCTAAGCAAGCGAAAATCATTCATATCGATATCGATAACTGCGAGATCAACAAGATTGTAAAAACCGATGTTGCTGTGCATGCCGATGCGAAGGAAGCCTTACAGGCATTGACAGCCAAATGCGAACAAAAGGAACATAAGGATTGGCTCTCAACTTTCGGCAATTTTTACAAAACCGAATACGAGAAAGTTATCAAACATGAGTTGACGTCAACGGGTGATATCATGATGGCAGAAGTTGTGAATCAGCTTTCGGAGGCAACAAAAGGTGAAGCAATCATTGTCACCGATGTCGGCCAGCATCAAATGGTTACGTCACGTTATTATAAATTCAAGAATCCGCGTACAAATGTAACTTCTGGTGGAGCGGGTACGATGGGATTCGCTTTGCCGGCTGCCATGGGTGCAAAAATGGCAATGCCAGGTAAGCAGGTGGTGGCAGTGATCGGCGATGGCGGTTATCAAATGACCATGCAGGAATTGGGTACGATCATGCAGTATAAAATTCCTGTAAAAATTCTGGTGCTCAACAACAACTTCCTGGGCATGGTCCGTCAATGGCAGCAGTTGTTTCATGGAAAGCGCTATTCATTCACCGAGATGCAAAACCCTGACTTCGTCAAGATTGCGGGGGCGTACGACATTCCGGCAAGAAAAATTACGAAGCGTGAAGACTTGCAGAGCGCCTTGGTGGAAATGCTTGCAGCGCAGACTTCCTATTTCCTTGAAGTGGTGGTTGGGAAAGAAGATAACGTGTTTCCGATGGTACCTGCGGGCGCAGGTGTGTCCGATGTGTTGTTGGAACAACCTAAATGAAGATTATGAAACAGGAGTTCACACTGGAATTAACGTCGGATAATAATTTTTCTGTTCTGAATAGAATCATCAATATCCTGAACCGGAGGCGCGTAAGGATTAAGAAACTGATGGCGCATGAGAACGAAGAAGATGTGCGGCGCGGAGGAGTTGTGATGTTACTTTATACCACAATAGACATGGTTGAAAAAGTGAAGGTCCAGCTCGAAAAGCTGATCGAAGTGGATTCAGTGACCTATCACGAAGGAAACCAGGTGTATCAGGAACTCAGTGAAAGAATTATTGACGCAGACTGAAAGCGTTATCAGTTAATAGTTATCAGTCATCGGTAACGACTGAAAGTCTGCAGAGACCTAATACTATTGACCATTAACGATTAACCATTAACCAATAACTATCAACTACAAAACTATGGCAAAGATCAATTTCGGAGGGACTTTTGAAGAAGTCGTTACACGGGAAGAGTTCCCAATGGAAAAAGCGCTGAGTATTCTTGAGAAGGAAACCATCGCCATAATTGGATATGGAGTGCAAGGACCTGCCCAGGCCCTCAACCTTCGCGACAACGGGTTCCGTGTAATCGTCGGTCAACGGAAGGGATCGAAGACTTGGAACAAGGCCATTGAACATGGATGGATTCCGGGGGAGACACTGTTTGATATCGAAGAGGCGGTAAAGCGCGGGACGATTATCGAATATCTGCTTTCGGATGCTGGCCAAATTGCAACGTGGCCGGTGATAAAGCCCCATTTGACAAAAGGAAAGACACTTTACTTTTCTCACGGATTTGGAATAACATTCAAAGATCAGACCGGCATTGTACCACCCGCTGACATCGATGTTGTTCTTGCTGCACCGAAGGGATCCGGAACGTCTGTGAGAAGACTTTTCCTTCAGGGCAAGGGGATCAATTCAAGCTTTGCTGTCTTTCAAAACGCAACCGGAAAGGCAAAGGAAAAGGCAATTGCGCTGGGAATAGGCGTTGGGTCCGGCTATTTGTTCGAGACGGATTTCAAGAAAGAAGTTTATTCTGATTTGACGGGCGAGCGCGGCACGCTCATGGGTGCTATTGCCGGAATTTTTGAGGCGCAGTACGAAGTACTCCGCTCAAAAGGTCATTCACCGTCTGAGGCGTTCAACGAAACGGTTGAAGAGCTTACGCAAAGCCTTATGCCGCTTGTTGCTGAAAATGGCATGGATTGGATGTATGCCAATTGTTCGACCACTGCGCAGCGCGGTGCACTGGATTGGAAGAAAAAATTCAAAGCAGCAACACTTCCTGTTTTTAAAGAATTGTATGAGAGCGTTGCAAGCGGCGCGGAAGCCAAACGCACGATCGAAACGTGTAGCAAACCTGACTATCGCGAGAAGTTGGCAGAAGAACTGAAAGAAGTTCGCGACAGTGAGCTTTGGCAGGCAGGTGCCGCAGTGCGTGCACTCAGGCCCGAAAAAGAAAAGGTAGAAGCAAGCATGATAAACTCTTAAGTAAGAGAGATGATCTCGACTGTTGCAAAAAATATTGACGTTAACCGGGCTTATGAAGTGTTGAAACCCGTGGTGTTGAAGACACCACTGCAGTTCCACCGCAAGTTGTCTGAAAAATACGGATGTGAGCTGTATCTGAAGCGCGAAGACCTGCAGGTTGTGCGTTCGTATAAGATTCGCGGTGCATACAACTTAATTCAAAGCCTGAGCGATGCGGAGAGAAAGCGTGGCGTCGTGTGTGCCAGTGCCGGAAACCACGCGCAAGGCGTTGCTTTTTCCTGCAAGCTGTTGGGAATTAAAGGTGTGATCTATATGCCAGCTATTACGCCTAAGCAAAAGATCAATCAGGTGAAGATGTTCGGCGGCGATTACACCGAGATCGTTTTGATTGGAGACACCTTTGATGAATGCCAGGCCCACGCACTTGAATATACCCGCGCACAAAACAAAGTTTTCATCCCTCCATTCGATCATGTAAAGGTGATTGAAGGACAGGGAACGGTCGCAAAAGAGATCCTGGATGAACAGTCGAATATCGATTTTGTTTTTGTTCCCATCGGTGGTGGTGGATTGTGTGCAGGAATGGGAACTTACTTTCAGACGTATTCTCCTCAGACGAAGTTGATCGGAGTGGAGCCGCTGGGTGCACCTTCCATGAAGGAGGCCCTGAAAGCCGGCAAACCAGTTGTGCTCGAGTCCATCCAACGATTTGTCGACGGCGCATCTGTAAAAAAAGTAGGTGACATAACATTTGATATTGCCAAAGATGTTCTTTCGGATATGTTGCTCGTCCCGGAAGGAAAAGTAAGCTCTACAATTCTTCAACTATATAATGAAGATGCGATTGTGGCCGAGCCTGCAGGTGCATTGTCCATCGCTGCACTTGAGCAGTACGGAGACCGCCTGAAGGGTAAGAAAGTTGTTTGTGTCGTCAGTGGAGGTAACAATGATATCGACAGAATGCAGGAGATCAAGGAGCGCTCCTTACTGTATGAAGGACTGAAGCATTATTTTATCGTGCGATTTGCGCAACGACCCGGTGCTTTAAAAGAGTTTGTGAATCATATTCTCGGCCCCTCAGATGATATCGTGCGGTTTGAATTCATTCAAAAGCACAACAAGGAAACGGGGCCGGCGCTCATCGGAATTGAAGTAAAATCGAAAGATGACTTTTCTTCCTTGATCAAGCGCATGGATAGCCATCAGTTGAATTACACCCTGGTCAATCAGAACGAAAACCTGTTTGAATACCTGGTGTAGTTGATAGTACTAGCAAAAAATGGCCTTGTAACATACTTTGTTACAAGGCCATTTTTTGTTAACAATATTAACCAACTATTTTTCTTTCCTGTATTTCAGACACATCGCAACGAAATTGTCGGCATACGCCTCTACGGTCTTCTTTGCCGCTGCCTTATACTTATCGCGTGTAGTTTGAATCACAACCGGCGTGAGTTCTTTTCTGAATGCTACCAAAGATGTTACAGTACCTCTTGCCTTCGACATATCTTCCGTCATAAGATCGGCATATCGTGCATGAGACTCGATGTCATTCCACATCATGATCATGTCGCCCCATCCTTTTGCAGGTGCAAGCATCGGCAGCGTCCCGTTTTCAACATTTCCGATTCTCATTTCGGGATTGATACCCCAGGTATATGTTGTTTTGGTTACTTCAGGGAAATACCAACCGTCGTAAAGGTCTATTTGCTCTCTGGTTTTAACTTCGATGTTTACGACCACGTCCGCAAAGTCAACGGCTAACTCGAAAATGCCCATCACCGCATCGAGGTCTTTACAAAATTCAACTGCACGTTTGCCTTTTCCGCCGGCAAATCCCACGTTGCCGTGATGCAAAATCTTTCCGTTATGAGCTGAAGAGGTTTTCCACACATTGCTGGACTTGCTTTCCTTTTCGCCAGATGCTTCGTCGTCAGCGGATTTCTGATAGAATTCGGTTGCGGTAACGGCAGACCAGGCAACCGTATCAATGCCTGCAGATTTCAATTTCTTTTGAAAGTAAGAATAGAAATAGTCAGTGATTTCCTGATATTCTTCTTTGGTCATATCGCCATCGGTGAACTCGAGATAGGCAGATACGCGGGCTCCTGCAATCTTTTTACTACTCGCCTCCTGTGTGATGGCTTTGGCTGTAGTGGTGAGCTTGTAATCCACTGTCAGCTGCGCGATTGCTAGTCGCTTCAGGCCGGGGATGGTATTCGACTTTTCCATCCGGAACTTGTCGTATTCGTGTTTTTCTTCCTGCTCTTTGCCTTTCTTTTTTTGGCCCAGAACAGTGTTGCCAAGGAGCGCGACCAAGGCGAGGAGAAGCAAGGACTTTTTCATAGTTGTTTAATGTTTGTATAAAAGTCCCCGATTGGCGGCCCGGCGGCAATACGCAGAGTTTCGTATTTGCTGGTGCAGGGTGCTGGGTTCTAGGTACTCACCCACACTTCATCAATCATCATTCAAACATCTGTTTGAATTTTTGATACTGTTCCTTTCTTAGGATTAGTGAATGCTGAATATTGATCCCGATTCCGATCACGATCCCGATCCCGATAGCTATCGGGACTATCGGGACTATCGGGACAATGTTGATTTTCCGCCAGCATTGGTCGCCAGGACCCAGAATCCAGCCTCACACCCTTACCCAAAAAGGCCTCTCGCGCTTCTACGAAGAACTTTCTTTAAAATTGAAATGCGCATAACCAGCAACCAGAATCCAGAATCCAGAATCCAGCACCCAGTCTCACACCAAATTCTCCCGCACTGCCTTCTGCACCGCCTCCACTTTATTATGGACCTGGAGCTTGCGATAGACGTTTTCAATGTGTTTTCGAACGGTGCCGTAGCTGATAAACAGATTCTCACCAATTTTTTCGTAGCTGAGACCTGCCTTGAGTTGCGTAAGGATTTCCAATTCGCGTGTCGTTAGATCGAATGACTGAGATGGAGCCGGGCGCTTTGAAGGGCCGCCGTGCTGAACCATTTTCAGCACCCTTCCTGCGATGCCAGCCGACATTCCCGCACCACCATCCATTACTTCGCGGATGCACTGAATGATTTTCGCAGCGCGTTCTTCTTTCAAAAGATAACCATCTGCTCCCGCCATGATCGACTCAAAAATCGGTTCATCATCGTCGAAGATCGTGAGCATAAGGATCTTGATCTGTGGAAACTCTTTCTTAACCTGGGCTGTAGTTTTGATCCCATCCTGAATCGGCATTTCAATGTCCATCAAAATTACATCTACACGACCGGAGTCGCCCAGCTTCTGCATCAAATCAATGCCGTTATTGGCAGTCGCACAAACTGTGATCGTTGGGTCGGACTTCAATTTTTCGAGGATCACTGTCAATGCAAATGCATTGTCTTCGGCGATGGCAACCCGGATATTTTCTGCGTTGGACATTGAATGAATAATGCACTAAGGTATCGCAATCGTTCTTTAGTTCGCATACGCAGAACTGCGGATTTACGTACCAGGCAAGACAAATTTGATGCTTGTTCCGCTAACGGGATCGGAGGTTATGTTGATTGTGCCTCCGGTATTGGTGGCATACGTGTTCATATTTTTCAATCCGTTTCCATCAGATGCCGTAGAAGGATCAAAACCCTTCCCATTATCCCGAACCTCAAGCACGATGCAATTGCCGCGCTCTTTCAGGGCGATGTCGACGCGTGTGGCCGCAGCATGTTTGATCGCGTTACTCACCGACTCCTGCGCGATCCTGAAAATTCCTTCTGCGTGTGCCGATCGCAGGATCAGCGAGGGATTGGATTCAAGATCGAAGGTTATTTTGAGTGCCGGTGATTGGTTTAAGAAACTGAAGTATTCCGTCAACTTGGACTGCAGTTCTTCAAGGGTTACGTTCTTTTTATTGATGAACCATACCGTTCTTCGCAATTCATGGAGCGTATTCTTTGCGAATGCGCTCAGCTGGCCAATTTTTTCCTGCGGGCCTGTCGTGGGCATTTCCGCAAGATTATCAGCAGCCGTATAGAGGAAAAGCAATCGCGAGCCGATGTTGTCATGAAGTTCACGTGATATCCGGAGGCGATCCTGCTGGATTTCATTTTCAAGGCGGATTTCGGCGAGTTGCAATTTGAACTGCGCTTCCTGTTCAATTTTCTTTCTTCGCGCCTTTTGATTTTGATAAAATAGAATGCCGACAACCACGAGAAAAATTGATGAAGACGCCAGGATGAGCACGCGGTTATTGCTTTCCTGCAATTGCAATTCATTGATGGCCAACAATGCCTTTTGTTCAGAGAGTTTTCGCTCCTTCACTTCACTCTCATACTTTACCTGCAACTCGAGAATGTTTTTTGTGCGCCCTTCCTCGAAGAGGTTGTCCTTGAGCGCCATGTATTTCATCTGGTACGCAAACGCATCTCTAAACTGCCCCATTCTTGCATAAATCCTTGACATCGCATCATACGAGTCGCGTAACATTTCTTTGGCACCAATTTTCTTAGCCAGTGCAATTGCTTTCGGTGCATACCCATTTGCTTTTTGAATCTCCCCGTTCTTTAAATAAAAGAACACGAGATTCTTTGCATTATAAGTCGCCTCATAATCATTGCCGAATTTGGAGTGCTCATCAAATGCCCTGATATAATATTCCTCGGCAAGCTTTCTTTGATGAAGGCTGTCGTAGGCAATCGCGATGTTGCCCAAAGTGTACGGCACATACCGTACGTAGCCCAGTGCTTCGTATCCTTTTTTGGCAGTCTCTGAATAGCCGATTGATTTTTGATAATCATGGGTTTGAATCAGAACCGAGCCGATATTTCCTGAAGTCACTGTGATCCCAAAAGCAGAATTTAATTTCTTGTAGATCCCCAGCGCTGTGTTGTAGTATTCGAGAACTCTGTCGTATTGTTTTTGCTTCTTGTATACAATGCCGATGTTACTTAAGATGTACGCCTGCATTGTTTCATTCTTTGTGCGTTCTGCTATACGCAGCCCCCTGAAATAGGCGGCGAGTGCTTTATCGTAATCTCCTTTTTCGTCGTAGATGATCCCGATGTTGTTCAGTACGCCCGCAGTACTTGCCGAGTCGCCAATTTCTGATTTCGTTTGGATGGCTTTTTCCAAAAAAGAAAGCGCGCTGTCGTATTGGTTTAATGCCTGTTTTGCGCTGCCCAGGCTATTGTACGCATCAGCTATATGTTTTTTGTGTTTTCCTTCCTGAGAAAGTTTCAACGCCTGGCGGGCATACAGGATTGCCGTGTCTGCATTGATATTTTTGTAATACCAGCTAAGCTCATTCAATACTTTGATGTGCAGGGTGTCTTTGCTCGTCCCGAGAAGGTCTTTCAGGCTGTCTACTTTTTGCCTTTGTGCAATTGCATACTGCATCGTCAAAGCCAGGATGACAATGAGAAGAGGTCGTGTTTGTAGGCAGACTTTTTTAAAATTCAATTGGCGGGACTTTCTTATTTTAAAGATAAACTCAAAAAGGATGTTTTCAATCGATTTATGCCATCAAACAGATTTCGTATAGTATTTTTTATTTACAACAGTTCATCATTACCCAACATGGATGATTTATATTCGGGTTTCAATTAGCATATAGCATGGCGCACGGACTATTGATCGATATGGATGGCGTGATTTACGGGGGTGATACACTGATCCCCGGCGCGGATAAATTCATCAACGGACTGATCGACCAGAATATTCCTTTCTGTTTCATGACCAACAACAGTCAGCGTACGCGACTGGAAGCCGTGCGCAAGTTGCACAAGCTTGGCATTGAAGTGACTGAAAAACACGTATACACGAGTGCCATGGCAACCGGGAAATTTTTGTCTACGCAGATACCCAATGGTACCGCCTACGTGCTGGGAGAGGGAGGATTGCTCACAAGCCTTCATGAGAATAATATTACGCTGATTGACACCGATCCCGATTTCGTCGTGCTGGGCGAGGGAAGAAATTTCACGCTCGAGATGGTGCAGCGTGCTGTCGACATGATTCTGGCTGGCGCGAAATTTATTGCTACGAACCGTGATCCATCACCAAAGAAGAAAGGATGGAACAATCTTGGTATCGCTGCCACGGCGGCCATGATCGAGGAAGCGACCGGGGTAAAGGCGTTTGTGATCGGCAAGCCAAGCCCGGTGATGGTACGGTACGCAAGGAAAGCACTCGGGCTGGAGGCAGCGGAGACTACTATTATTGGCGACACGATGGACACAGACATCCGTGGCGGGGTGCAAATGGGCTATAAGACGATATTGGTGTTAAGTGGCATTACAAAGAAGGAAGAGCTGAAAAGGTTTGCTTTCAAACCTGATATGGTCGTGGAATCCGTTGCGGAGGTGAAGTTTCCTTTGCCATGGTGGTAACCGAAAAAGTGATGCGTGCCGTGCACTAATTCAAAATTCACTATTCGCCAATCAACATTCGTACTTCGTAACTGTTATAGTAGTTAATGGAACCGGTGCAGAGTGCAGAATTATGAATGATGAGTTTAGAATAGCGAATAGCGAAGTGGAGTGGTACGTAGGTGACCGCTTACTTCGCGCGTCTTTGCGGTAAAAAACAAACAAAACATATATGAATCGTACAGCATCAGCACACTGGGAAGGAGACCTGAAAACAGGTAAAGGAAACATCTCATCACAGAGCACTACCCTCAACAAAACGCAGTTCTCTTTCAAGACTCGTTTTGAAGATGGCGTTGGAACCAACCCTGAGGAATTATTGGCAGCGGCACACGCAGGCTGCTTCACTATGGCAGTGGGCGCTCAATTGGCCCAGGCTGGTACACCTGCCACAGCGCTTGATACCACTGCAACTGTAGATCTACAAGGTCTGGATATCAAAGGAGTTCACCTCTCGATAAAGGGAAAAGTGGCGAACATCACACCTGAGAAATTCGCTGAAGTAGTGAAAGGCGCTGAGAAGGGATGTATCATCTCCAAAGCATTGAGCATTCCGATTACTTCAGATGCTACGTTGTTGAAATAGTCTTTGCGATCCTTCGCGTCTTTGAGTCTTTGCGGCAGAAAACGTACTTCGAGTGCACGCACTTTTCAATTAGTCTGCGAATTAGCCGCTAAGGCTCGAAGACGCTAAGTAACGCAAAGGAACTAACGCTTGTAAGCACCACTCAAAAATTTCCGTTATATGTGATCCGATAGGATAAAATTTATCATCTTTATAACAGGAAAAAAACAAAGGGAAACGCCCCGCAGACACATGTGTTCTGCGGGGCGATTTCGTTTTAAACAGGGCAACACAAACTAACGATTGTTGTGGGAGTAACAGGACCGAAGACGATTTTTGAAAAAATATGGGATAGTCACGTGGTCAAGCGTGCAGATGGTTATCCCGATGCATTATTCATCGATAGACATTTTATTCACGAAGTCACGAGCCCGCAGGCGTTCGATGGTCTGAGAAACCGGGGCATCGGAGTCTTCAACACCAAGCGAACAACGGCGACAGCAGATCACAATGTTCCTACTAAGGATCAACACTTGCCTATCAAAGAAGCGCTGTCTCGTCATCAAGTTGAAACGCTCCGCAAGAACTGCAAGGAATTTGGCGTGGAGCTGTATGATCTCGGGCATCCATTTCAGGGCATCGTCCACATCATCGGTCCGGAGCTTGGATTAACGCTACCTGGCATGACGATCGTGTGCGGAGACAGTCACACGTCAACGCATGGAGCATTCGGAAACATTGCGTTTGGAATAGGAACGAGCGAAGTGGAGCAGGTGCTTGCAACTCAGTGCATCCTCCAATATAAGCCTAAGACGATGAAGATCGAGATCAGCGGCAAGCTGGGAAAAGGCATTGTTAGCAAAGACATCATTCTTTATATCATATCTCAGCTTTCGGCGAGCGGTGCGACGGGCTACTTCGTGGAATACGCCGGTGAAGCCATCCGCAGTCTGTCAATGGAAGCACGCATGACCATTTGCAACATGAGCATCGAGATGGGTGCACGTGGCGGTCTGATCGCTCCGGACGAAACAACTTTCAACTATATCAAGGGAAGAAAATTTGCACCGCAAGGCGCTGACTTCGATCGCAAGGTTGAAGAATGGAAAAAACTTAGGTCTGATGATGGCGCAAAATATGACCTCGAAGTCAAATTCATGGCTGAAGAGATTGCGCCCATGATTACCTATGGCACGAACCCTGGCATGGGTATGCGTGTCAATGATCGCATTCCAACTGTACAAGAGTTGAAAGAAATCAGTGAGCAGGGCTCTTTCAAAAAATCACTCGAATACATGGGATTGGAACCCGGCTCACAACTGCTGGGTAAATCCGTCGACTATGTTTTTATAGGAAGTTGCACCAATGCGCGTATCGAAGACTTGCGCATGGTTGCTTCGATGGTGAAAGGAAAGCAAAAAGCAGCGGGCGTTGAGGTTTGGGTTGTTCCAGGCTCGAAGCAGGTAGAAGAGCAGGCGAAGAAGGAGGGGCTCGACAAAATATTTGAAGCAGCCGGGTTCGAGTTAAGGAGTCCAGGCTGTTCTGCTTGCCTCGGTATGAACGAGGACAAAGTTCCCGCAGGCAAATATTGCATCTCCACTTCAAACAGAAATTTTGAAGGAAGACAAGGTCCGAAGTCGAGGACATTTTTGGCAAGCCCGCTCAGCGCAGCCGCAGCTGCGATCACAGGAAAAGTCACAGACGTACGCGAAATGGTCTAGGTATGAGCAAAGAAAAATTCACAAAACTCGTTTCGCATGCAGTTCCGTTGCCGATGGAGAACATCGACACTGACCAGATCATTCCTGCGCGTTTTCTTAAAGCAACATCCCGCGAAGGGTTTGGCGACAATTTATTTCGTGACTGGCGGTATAATGCCGACGGCAGCCCGGTGAATGATTTTGTATTGAACAATCCAAAATTTACTGGCAAGATCCTTATTGCCGGAAAAAATTTTGGTTGCGGTAGCAGTCGCGAACATGCCGCCTGGGCGATCCATGATTACGGTTTCAGGGTGGTGATCTCCAGTTTCTTTGCTGACATCTTCAAGAATAATGCGCTGAACAATGGCCTTCTCCCAGTAGTAGTTTCTGATGAGTTTTTGAAAACATTGTTCAACGCGGTGCAGTCGAATCCGGCAACAATGATCACCGTGGACCTCGAAGGGCAGATGGTGGCTGTGAACGGTCAATATGAAGAATTTGACATCAATCGATATAAGAAAACATGCCTGCTCAATGGCTACGATGACATCGACTACCTGTTGAGTCTCAGTAAGGAAGTAAAGGCATTTGATCTCGCACATTCATAATGAAGAAAAAGATAATCATACTGCCAGGCGACGGAATCGGCAAAGAAGTGACTGCCGAGGGAAGAAAAGTGTTGGAGAAGATCGCGACAATATTTGACCACACGTTTGAATTCGGCGAGGGCACAATCGGGCATGATGCAATTGAAGCCACCGGCACAGCGCTTCCGGATGAAACGCTTCTAAAACTTAAAAACTCGGACGCCATTTTGTTCGGCGCGGTGGGTCATCCAAAATACGACAATGATCCAACTTTAAAAGTCAGACCTGAACAAGGTTTGCTCAAGATGCGAAAGGAGCTGGGCTTGTATGCCAACCTCCGGCCGATCAAATTATTTGATGAGCTGCTGGAAGCGTCGAGCATTAAGCCTGAAATCCTGAAGGGCTCTGACATTTTGTTTTTCCGCGAGCTCACCGGCGACGTTTATTTCGGAGAGAAGAGCAGAAAGGATGACGGCAATACTGCTTCGGACCTGATGATATACCAGCGCTTCGAAGTGGAGCGTATTGCGCATAAAGCATTTCAGGCGGCGCGCACACGAAAGAAAAAAGTTACGTCAGTTGACAAAGCCAATGTGCTTGAAAGCTCGCGGTTGTGGAGAGAAACGGTTCAATTGATCGGCAAACAATATCCGGACGTTCAGCTTGAGCACATGTTTGTTGATACGGCCGCGATGAAGCTGATTCAAAGTCCGCGCAGCTTTGATGTTGTTCTTACGGGAAATCTTTTTGGAGACATCCTTACTGATGAAGCGTCACAAATTGCTGGTTCGATGGGGATGCTGGCATCTGCATCCGTAGGTGATAAGGTTGGTTTATACGAGCCTATTCATGGCAGCGCGCATGATATTACCGGCAAAGGAATCGCCAATCCCCTCGCATCGATCCTGTCGGTGGCATTGATGCTTGATATCTCCTTCGGTCTTAAAGAAGAATCTGATGCTGTGATCTCCGCAGTTGTGCGTGCCTTGAAATCAGGTATGCGGACAGCTGACATCGCGGATTCGAAAACAGATAAAAATAAAATTCTGAATACCCAGGCAATGGGAGGATACATCGTAGAGCAACTCGCTATGATGCATGCGCCCGTAAACCGTTAACAACTACACTATGAGCAACAAGATTCAAATCTTTGACACCACCCTTCGCGACGGCGAACAGGTTCCAGGCTGTCAATTGAAGACGGAAGAGAAGATTGTGATCGCGCGTGAGCTCGAGGCCCTCGGTGTCGATGTTATCGAGGCTGGATTTCCGATCTCAAGTCCCGGCGATTTCCTTTCTGTGGTTGAGATATCCAAAGCGGTAAAAGAACCTACTGTGTGCGGATTGACACGTGCGAAGAAAGAAGATATTGACGTTGCAGCGGAAGCACTGCGTCATGCTAAGAAAGGGAGGATACACACGGGCATCGGTTCGTCCGATGTGCACATTAAACACAAATTCAAGAGCACGCGTGAACAGATCCTGGAACAGGGCGTTTGGGCTGTTGACTACGCCAAGGCAAAAGGATATGAGGTCGAGTTTTACGCGGAGGATGCGGGCCGTGCAGACCTTGCGTTTCTCGCGAAGCTCACCGAAGCAGTAATCGCAGCGGGCGCAGATGTTGTGAACATTCCCGATACAACAGGATATTGCCTGCCGCACCTTTATGGCAAGCGGATCCAATATCTTTTTGATAATGTGAAGAACATTGACAAGGCTGTGATCTCCGTACATTGCCACAACGACCTTGGTCTTGCGACTGCCAATACGATATCGGGACTTATTCATGGTGCACGTCAGGCAGAAGTCACGATCAACGGGATTGGCGAAAGGGCGGGAAATACCTCGCTTGAAGAAGTTGCAATGATCATCAAAACGCATGGTGATCTTGGTCTTCAGACAAACATCAAATCAGAAAGAATTTTTGAGCTGAGCCAGCTCGTAAGTAAAATGATGCGCATGCCCGTGCAGGCCAACAAAGCTATCGTTGGCAAAAACGCCTTCGCTCATTCTTCAGGTATCCATCAGGATGGATTTTTAAAGCACTCCGAGAACTATGAGATCATGAATCCAGCAGACGTAGGTGTTTCAAGCTCGTCGATTGTTCTTACGGCTCGCAGTGGAAGAGCTGCACTTAAACATCGTGTTGAGTTACTTGGATATCGATTTGAGGGCGAAGAGCTCAATACTTTATATGAGAATTTTTTGATCGTAGCAGACGAGAAGAAGATGGTGAACGACGCAGATCTGCTTACCCTTGTTACGAACCTTCCTATACTAATCAATAAGTAATAAGTAGGTTTTCGAGAATTCTTCCGGAGGCTGGTGATGACACCGGCTCTCCGGGATGAATTTGTTTGCCCCACGCAAAGACGCAAAGCACGCCAAGGGACATGTACATCGAATCCCTTCGAAAAATGCTCAGGCATAAGCCACAACTGTTAAAATTCCTTTGCGGTCTTTGCGCATCGCCTTCGCGTAGCTTCAGCAGAGCGAGGCCTTTGCGTGCGGAGTCACGGAATAATTTTTGTACTCACCTTCATTTCCATTTCATTTGCAACTCTACTCAATGGCATTACTCGAGAAACACCTTTACACAAAGAAGTCAACCCTGCGTGGCGCAGGAAAAGGACTGTTCACCAGAGTTCTGATTCCGAAAGGAACACGTATCGTCGAATACAAGGGAAAAGTCTTTACCTGGAAAGAGGTTGAAAAAATGCCTGACGAAAGGAACGGCTATGTATTCTATTTTACCCGAAACTATGTCATTGACGCGTGGAAGCACAAGGGCTTTGCACATTTTGCGAATGATGCAAGAGGTCTTGTCAAACAAGAGGGGATTCGAAACAACTCGGAGTATGTCACCAAGGGCAAGCGTTGCTTCATTGATGCAACGCGCGACATTCCTGCTGGCTCGGAAATTTTTGTTGGCTATGGACCGGAGTACTGGCAGGTGATTAGAGAGAACTTGCGAACTGCTTCGAAGCCGGATAAGTCAAAGCGGAAAGTGACGCGCTAAGCGCAAAGTTGACAATTGGCATCCCGATAGCTATCGGGAGCAATTGACAACGGTCGCAACGAGAACGTAAGGGTAGGCCACTTTTGACATGAGGCCCAAGCAGTGAGCTGAGGAGGCATTTTGTCAACTGCCACTCGCGCAGCGAGTGGATTGTCAACTGTCAATTTTCTTTCATTATAGTCTTAGCTTTCTCAATCGACTCGGCCGTCAGATCGCGCACCTTCCGTATTTTCTCCATCTCATTTTCAAGATACTCGCGCGCCTTTTCCTGGTCTACCGAGTCGGGGAGGGGGTTGAATCCGTGCATCCAGTCCATCATCGCGTTGTTTGTGGAGTCAAGCTTTGCCATCATCGCTTCCAGCTCTTTTTTCTTTGCTTCCACCATGTCGGGAGTCGCGGCAATTTTGTCGGCGATGTCTTTTTTAAGCTTATAGACGTCTTCCATTTTTGGCATCACTTCGTCATGAATGGTCATGACCTGATCGTAAAGTGCTTTGTTCGGATCATCGCCGTTGCCTTCCTCATTGTGGTTCACGTGATCTTGTGGCTTTCCGCAGGAAACCAACACCAGGAAGGAAGTAGCTATCAAAATGGATTTCATAGTGGTTAAAATTTTCTCAAAGGTACCTTTTTGAGCTGTGCAGGCAAACCCTGATACTGCCGTAAAGATGACGCCGAAAAATTGCCAGTGAATGCACAGATTTTCACAGATGAAATTCAAATCGATACGAAAAAATGACGGTTGTGTGAGTGTTTGTAAGCCCGTGGGTTTTACCGTATTCAAGGGTTTTTAAACTATCTGTGCCATCCATGGCAGAAATGCATTGAATATGATCAATGCCGACTAACACTAGTTAGCGGACCCTGCAGATTTTTGAAGATTCTTCCCTCATTGTATTGCGCAAATAAGAATTTTGCCCGTTCTTAGCTTTCAGAAACAAAGGCATGACCAACAACTGGTTTTATTTTAGCTACTATTTTTTTCAATCCTCCGGGACTGAACGAGTGGCACCTTGTTGATCAGAAAAAAGATAACAGCAACTCAGAAAGTCCCCCGACAACATCGGGGGATTTTTTTTGAAAGAAAAATGATGGCAAAGACAAGTACATCAAAAGGTAAAAAGAAGAAACTGCGCATTGCGATTCAAGGTATCGCGACAAGCTTTCACGAAGTGGCCGCACTGACGCATTTCGGAAGCCCAATTGACACCGTGGAGTGCCTGTCATTTCATGCATTATGCGAAACGTTGAAGCATGATCGATCGGATTTTGCCGTTATGGCAATTGAGAATTCAATCGCAGGCAGTATTCTTCCAAACTACTTTCTCCTCCAGGAATATCATTTTTCGATCGTCGGTGAGCTTTATCTGCCCATCCACATGCATCTGCTGGCTCTGCCAGGTGTAAAAATGTCTGATATCAAAAGCATCGAGTCGCACCCCATGGCGATCCGCCAATGCACCGACTTTCTTAATAAGCTGACTGGCGTAGAAATAAAAGAGAGCGAAGACACCGCTTTGTCCGCCCGCAAGCTGCGAGACCTGAAGCTTACCAACACTGCGGCAATTGCGAATGAGTACGCAGCTGCCAGATTCGGACTTCAGATTCTGGAAAAGAGGATTGAGACACACAAGAAGAACTTCACCCGTTTCCTAATACTTACCAAGAAGAATGAAAACGGCATTGACAGCAATAAGGCATCGCTCTCGTTCGAGGTTGCGAACGAAGCAGGGAGCCTTGCCGATGTACTGATGTCATTCAAAGAAAACAGCATCAACCTCACCAAGATCCAGTCGATACCCATCATTGGCAAGCCGCGCGAGTATTCAATTCACGTCGATGTGGAGTGGAAGCGAAGAAAAAACTATGACACCGCCCTGCACAAGGTGTTGCGACAGACCCGTAATCTCAATGTGCTCGGTGAGTACAAAAAAGCAGAGATAAGATTTTAGCATATGATAAAGACGGCTAACAGGATTGCAAACGTGGAGGAATATTACTTCAGCAGGAAGCTTGCTGAAGTGCGGAAGCTTGACTCGCCTGAACTGCGTGTTATCAACCTCGGTATTGGAAGCCCGGATCTTGCTCCTTCCACCCGGACAGTGCAAGCATTGATTCAATCAGCCGAAAATCCCGATAGTCATGGGTATCAGAATTATAAGGGTACTCCGGCATTGCGAGGCGCTATAGCATCATACTATGAACGTATTTACGGCGTCACCTTAGATAAAGAAACGATGATCCTGCCGTTGATGGGCTCGAAGGAAGGCATCATGCACATTGCTATGGCATTCGTCAATGAAGGGGAAGAAGTGCTCATTCCCGATCCTGGATATCCGACGTATGCTTCCGTCGCCAAGCTGACTGGCGCAAAGATCCGAACCTATGAAATGAAAGAGTCTCTTGACTGGCATGTAGACATCGAGTCACTTTCAAGACAAGACTTATCGAAAGTGAAGATCATGTGGGTTAATTTTCCACACATGCCGACCGGCCATGTGGCTTCGCGTAATGAGATGAAGCATCTGGTTGATCTCGCACGCAAGTATCAGTTTCTGATTGTCAACGACAATCCGTACAGCATGATTCTTAATCCGGCGCCGCTGAGTATCCTCTCGATCGAAGGCGCAGAAGACGTTGCGCTGGAATTGAATTCGTTAAGCAAGTCGCACAACATGGCCGGTTGGCGCATTGGCTGGGTCGCGGGGAAAAAAGAATTTATCGACGCGGTACTCAGGGTTAAAAGCAACATGGACTCTGGGATGTTCCTCGGACTTCAGCAAGCTGCTGTTGAAGCATTGAATAACGATGACAAATGGTTTCAGGAATTGAATACGATCTATGCTGGCCGGGGCATCGTTGCGAAAAAAATTCTTAATGAACTTGGGTGCTCCTATTCAGAAAAACAATCGGGATTGTTCCTTTGGGCCAAAGCGCCGCATCATGTGAAAGACGTTGAGAAATGGATCGACGAGATTCTTTATGCGACGAAAGTGTTTATCACGCCTGGATTTATTTTTGGAGATGCCGGTAAGCAGCACATCCGTATATCCTTGTGTGCGCCGGTTGAGAAAATGGAACAGGCACTGCAGCGCATCCGCGAATGGAAGAGTCGCAGCGCGCATTCAAATGGTGGAGTCAAAATTAAAAGCGCAGTATGAAGGTCACGATTGTTGGGTTGGGATTAATCGGCGGCTGCATGGGCATTGACTTGCGGAGGGCAGGCATCGCGACATCATTGGTCGGTGTGGACCTGAATGAAGATCATGGCAAGCAAGCTGTTGAGCTCGGGCTCGTCGACAGGGTTGAATCTGAAGACAAAGCCCTTGCATGGGCAGATGTAGTGTTGTTGGCTATTCCGGTGAACACAATGAGCGCATTACTTCCACAAGTGCTCGACACGGTGAATCCTCAAGCGGTTGTCATCGACACGGGTTCCACCAAGTCAACGATTTGCCGCGCCGTTGCGAACCATCCCAACCGGCATCAATTCGTTGCAGCGCATCCCATCGCCGGAACAGAAAACTCTGGTCCAGCCGCTGCTTTCGCTGGGTTATTCAGAAACAATACGAATATCATCTGCGAGAAAGACAAGTCGTCCGAAAAGGCGGTTAGCACTGCTGAACTCATTTTCAATACGCTGGGTATGAACACGATCTTCATGGAACCCGATGAGCATGATAAACATGTGGCGTATGTCTCTCATCTTTCTCACGTGAGCTCATTCCTGCTGGGACTGACAGTATTGGATATTGAGAAGGACGAAAAAAATATTTTCAATCTCGCCGGAAGCGGTCTTGCATCTACTGTGCGTCTCGCGAAAAGTTCGCCCGACATGTGGGCGCCGATCTTTGAACAAAATTCAGAGTACCTGGGGCAGGCATTGGCCGAGTACATCATGCACCTGCAGCGCTTCCATTATCAATTGATGAAGAAGAACACAAAAGAGCTTTACCGTGTTATGAAAGAGGCCAATCAAATCCGCAAAGTCCTTGAAGGAATGAACGGATCGGCTAAGCTTGGTGCACTCCAACAGCGCACGAAAAAGATTGATTTAAACGAAACAATGACAACTACCAAAGAATCCTAAAAATGAAAAACGATATGCAATTCGATGCCGTCACCCGGGCATTCAAGATCCAAAAGCCCTTTATCATTAGCGGCCCATGCAGTGCTGAAACTGAAAGTCAGATGGTCACAACTGCAAAGCAGCTTGCAGCAACTGGAAAAGTTCATGCCTTGCGTGCAGGCATTTGGAAACCGCGCACCAGGCCGGGTCAGTTCGAAGGAGCAGGCGACGAAGGATTAAAGTGGCTGGTGCTGGCGAAGCAGGAGACTGGATTGCCAATCACAACGGAGGTTGCGACTGCTGCGCACGTGGAAGCGTGTTTGAAGGCGGGTGTGGATATCCTTTGGGTCGGCGCGCGTACAACTGTAAATCCTTTTTCTGTCCAGGAGATTGCTGACGCCTTGAAGGGAGTGGATATTCCGGTGATGGTTAAAAATCCCGTGAACCCGGACATTGAATTATGACAAAAGCAGTTGACAGGCTCCCGGTATCTGAAGGATACAGTTACTTAGCTATGAAACCGAATGATATTAAGGGGCGACCTCTTGAACTCTAAACCTTGAACTTTTAAATATCTCGAACGAATATCCTCGATTGAGCGAGAACTCTGAACTCCAAACTCTGAACCCTGAACTGTCTAAGGGTTTTCTTTCATGATCTCTTTCGCCTTCTCGATCGACTCCGCCGTCAGATCACGCACCTTCCGTATTTTCTCCATCTCGTTTTCGAGATACTCGCGCGCCTTTTCCTGGTCTACCGAGTCGGGTAGGGGGCTGAACTCGTGCATCCAGTCCATCATCGCGTTGTTGGTGGAGTCAAGCTTTGCCATCATCGATTCCAGCTCTTTTTTCTTTGCTTCCACCATGTCGGGAGTCGCGGCAATTTTGTCGGCGATGTCTTTTTTCAGCTTATAGACGTCTTCCATTTTTGGCATCACTTCGTCATGAATGGTCATGACCTGATCGTAGAGTGCTTTGTTCGGATCATCGCCGTTGCCATCCTCATTGTGGTTCACATGATCTTGTGGCTTTCCGCAGGAAACTAGCACCAGAAGGGAAGTGGCTATCAAAATGGATTTCATAGTGGTTAAAATTTTCTCAAAGGTACCTTTTTGAGCTGTGCAGGCAAACCCTGATACTGCCACAAAGATGACGCGGAAGAATTGCCACTGATGCACAGATTTCCCTGATGAAAATTCAAGTCGGCAGGCGGAAAATGACGTTGCGGCGATGTTTGTAAAAACGGTGAGCTTTTACCGTATAAAAAGGGTTTGAACTATCTGTGGCCATCTGTGCCATCAGTGGCAAAATGCATTTCACCCATTACATATTATCATTACCGACTAACACTAGTTAGTGGCATGGAGATTTTTCGAAGATTCTGCGGCGCGGTATTGCGCAAATAAGAATTTTGCCCGTTCTTAGCTTTCAGAAACAAAGGCATGACCAACAGCTGGTTTTATTTTAGCTACTATTTTTTTCAATCCTCCGGGACTGAACGAGTGGCACCTTGTTGATCAGAAAAAAGATAACAGCAACTCAGAAAGTCCCCGACAACATCGGGGGATTTTTTTTGAAAGAAAAATGATGGCAAAGACAAGTACATCAAAAGGTAAAAAGAAGAAACTGCGCATTGCGATTCAAGGTATCGCGACAAGCTTTCATGAAGTGGCCGCGCTGACGCATTTCGGTAGCCCCATTGACACAGTGGAGTGCCTGTCCTTTCATGCTTTATGCGAAACGTTGAAGCATGATCGGTCTGATTTTGCCGTAATGGCAATCGAGAATTCAATCGCGGGCAGTATTCTTCCAAACTACTTTCTCCTTCAGGAATATCATTTTTCGATCGTGGGTGAGCTTTACCTGCCCATCCACATGCATCTGCTGGCCCTGCCGGGCGTAAAAATGTCTGATATCAAAAGCATCGAGTCGCACCCCATGGCGATCCGCCAATGCACCGACTTTCTTAATAAGCTGACTGGCGTAGAAATAAAGGAGAGCGAAGACACCGCTTTATCTGCCCGCAAGCTGCGAGACCTTAAGCTTACCAACACTGCGGCAATTGCGAATGAGTACGCAGCTGCCAGATTCGGACTCCAGATTCTGGAAAAGAGGATTGAGACACACAAGAAGAACTTCACCCGTTTCCTCATTCTTACCAAGAAGAATGAAAACGGCATTGACAGCAACAAGGCATCGCTCTCGTTCGAGGTTGCGAACGAAGCAGGGAGCCTCGCCGATGTACTGATGTCATTCAAAGAAAATAGCATCAACCTCACCAAGATCCAGTCGATACCCATCATTGGCAAGCCGCGCGAGTATTCAATTCACGTGGACGTGGAGTGGAAGCGCAGGAAAAATTACGATACAGCCTTGCATAAGGTGTTGCGGCAAACGCGTAACCTCAATGTGCTCGGTGAATACAAAAAAGCAGAGATAAGATTTTAGCATATGATAAAGACGGCTAATAGGATTGCAAACGTGGAGGAATATTACTTCAGCAGGAAGCTTGCTGAAGTGAGGAAGCTTGACTCTCCTGAACTGCGCGTTATCAATCTTGGTATTGGAAGCCCGGATCTCGCACCTTCCACTCGCACAGTCCAAGCTTTGATTCAAACAGCCGAGAATCCGGATAGTCACGGGTATCAGAATTATAAAGGTACTCCGGCATTGCGAGGCGCTATCGCATCATATTACGAACGGATTTACGGCGTCACCTTAGATAAAGAAACGATGATCCTGCCGTTGATGGGTTCGAAGGAAGGTATCATGCACATTGCCATGGCATTCGTCAATGAAGGGGAGGAAGTGCTTATACCCGATCCTGGATATCCGACGTATGCATCTGTGGCGAAGCTGACGGGAGCAGGGATCAGAACCTACGAAATGAAGGAGTCTCTTGACTGGCATGTGGACATCGAGTCGCTTTCCAAACAGGACTTATCCAAAGTGAAGATCATGTGGGTTAATTTTCCACACATGCCGACCGGCCATGTCGCTTCGCGTAATGAGATGAAGCATCTGGTTGATCTCGCACGCAAGCATCAGTTTCTGATTGTCAACGACAATCCGTACAGCATGATACTTAATCCGGCGCCGCTGAGTATCCTCTCGATCGAAGGTGCAGAAGACGTTGCGCTGGAATTGAATTCGTTAAGTAAATCGCACAACATGGCCGGTTGGCGCATTGGCTGGGTCGCGGGGAAAAAAGACTTTATCGACGCGGTACTCAGGGTTAAAAGCAACATGGACTCTGGAATGTTCCTCGGACTTCAGCAAGCTGCTGTTGAAGCATTGAATAACGATGACAAATGGTTTCAGGAATTGAATACGATCTATGCTGGCCGGGGCATCGTTGCGAAAAAATTCTTAATGAACTTGGGTGCTCCTATTCAGAAAAACAATCGGGATTGTTCCTTTGGGCCAAAGCGCCGCATCATGTGAAAGACGTTGAGAAATGGATCGACGAGATTCTTTATGCGACGAAAGTGTTTATCACGCCTGGATTTATTTTTGGAGATGCCGGTAAGCAGCACATCCGTATATCCTTGTGTGCGCCGGTTGAGAAAATGGAACAGGCGCTGCTACGCATCCGCGAATGGAAGAGTCGCAGCGCGCATTCAAATGGTGGAGTCAAAATTAAAAGCGCAGTATGAAGGTCACGATTGTTGGGTTGGGATTAATCGGCGGCTGCATGGGCATTGACTTGCGGAGGGCAGGCATCGCGACATCATTGGTCGGTGTGGACCTGAATGAAGATCATGGCAAGCAAGCTGTTGAGCTCGGGCTCGTCGACAGGGTTGAATCTGAAGACAAAGCCCTTGCATGGGCAGATGTAGTGTTGTTGGCTATTCCGGTGAACACAATGAGCGCATTACTTCCACAAGTGCTCGACACGGTGAATCCTCAAGCGGTTGTCATCGACACGGGTTCCACCAAGTCAACGATTTGCCGCGCCGTTGCGAACCATCCCAACCGGCATCAATTCGTTGCAGCGCATCCCATCGCCGGAACAGAAAACTCTGGTCCAGCCGCTGCTTTCGCTGGGTTATTCAGAAACAATACGAATATCATCTGCGAGAAAGACAAGTCGTCCGAAAAGGCGGTTAGCACTGCTGAACTCATTTTCAATACGCTGGGTATGAACACGATCTTCATGGAACCCGATGAGCATGATAAACATGTGGCGTATGTCTCTCATCTTTCTCACGTGAGCTCATTCCTGCTGGGACTGACAGTATTGGATATTGAGAAGGACGAAAAAATATTTTCAATCTCGCCGGAAGCGGTCTTGCATCTACTGTGCGTCTCGCGAAAAGTTCGCCCGACATGTGGGCGCCGATCTTTGAACAAAATTCAGAGTACCTGGGGCAGGCATTGGCCGAGTACATCATGCACCTGCAGCGCTTCCATTATCAATTGATGAAGAAGAACACAAAAGAGCTTTACCGTGTTATGAAAGAGGCCAATCAAATCCGCAAAGTCCTTGAAGGAATGAACGGATCGGCTAAGCTTGGTGCACTCCAACAGCGCACGAAAAAGATTGATTTAAACGAAACAATGACAACTACCAAAGAATCCTAAAAATGAAAAACGATATGCAATTCGATGCCGTCACCCGGGCATTCAAGATCCAAAAGCCCTTTATCATTAGCGGCCCATGCAGTGCTGAAACTGAAAGTCAGATGGTCACAACTGCAAAGCAGCTTGCAGCAACTGGAAAAGTTCATGCCTTGCGTGCAGGCATTTGGAAACCGCGCACCAGGCCGGGTCAGTTCGAAGGAGCAGGCGACGAAGGATTAAAGTGGCTGGTGCTGGCGAAGCAGGAGACTGGATTGCCAATCACAACGGAGGTTGCGACTGCTGCGCACGTGGAAGCGTGTTTGAAGGCGGGTGTGGATATCCTTTGGGTCGGCGCGCGTACAACTGTAAATCCTTTTTCTGTCCAGGAGATTGCTGACGCCTTGAAGGGAGTGGATATTCCGGTGATGGTTAAAAATCCCGTGAACCCGGACATTGAATTATGGATCGGCGCATTTGAGCGATTGAACCGTGCGGGCATCAATAGGCTTGCTGCGATTCACAGAGGTTTCTCGTCTTTTGAAAAAGGACCTTTCCGGAACGCGCCCATGTGGAATCTTGCGATCGAACTGAAGACACGCATTCCCAATCTCGAGATGATATGCGACCCGAGTCACATTGCCGGTAATCGCGAGCTTATCGCGATGGTTGCCCAGAAAGCCTTGGATCTGGATATGGCAGGCGTGATGATAGAAAGTCACCTGAACCCCGATGCGGCATGGAGCGATGCGAAGCAACAAGTGACGCCGGCAGTGCTTGGGAAAATTATCGAAGGGCTTGTCGTGCGATCTGTATCCTCGGACAACAAGAACTTTAAAGACACACTTGGAATTCTACGCGAACAAATCGACCAGATCGACGATGAGATCATGCAGAAGATGGCAAATCGTATGAAGATCTCTGAAAAGATCGGGCAGTATAAAAAAGACAACAACGTGACAATCCTTCAGGTAAATCGTTGGGAGGAGATCGTTCAAACACGCGTTTCACTTGGAAAGGCCATGGGCCTCGATGAGGGATTCACCCGCGATCTGCTTCGCCTCGTTCACCACGAATCGATACAGGTTCAGACGAAGGTGATGAACAAGACGGAAGTGAAGGTATAAGTTCAGAGTTCAGAGTTTTGAGTTCAGAGTTTGGGATTCAAGGTTCAGGGTGCGGTTTCAAGATTCAATTTGTGGCGCAGACTCTGAACACTGAACTCTGAACCCTAAACTATTTCGTACCTTTCACCTCCCAAAACCCTATCCTCACCTATGAATAATTTCCCCTGGAAGAAGACTGTGCTGGGTCTCCTTGGCGTAGCAGTTGTCGTTGTCGGAATCCTCTATTTCAAGAATGCCAAAAGCTCAGCGTCACAATTTTCAGCGGCTGATCCTGCCTTTGGAGAATACATTTCTTCATACACAGCGGGCGTCGTAAACTCGGCATCTACGGTTCGGGTGATTCTCACCAACGATGCGATTGATTCGACAGGTATCGGCGAGACTTCGGCGAAACTGTTCGACCTGAACCCGTCGGTTGCAGGAGCGACCGTATGGCTTGACAAGCGCACCGTCGAATTCCGGCCAGCAACCCGGCTAACCTCAGGACAAACCTATCAGGTGGAGTTTTCATTGTCAAAGCTCATGAGCACATCGGGTAAGCTTGCAACTTTCCCGTTCTTCTTTCAAGTAATTCCTCAAAATTTTGAACTAGCAGTTGAGAATACAAAGCCCTATGTGAAAACTGAGTTGAAGCGCCAAAAGATAGAAGGCGTTCTGCAAACAGCAGACTTTGCTGAAAGTGATGCGGTCGAGAAGATGTTTACTGCTCAACAGGAGGGAAAAGTTCTTGTTGTTACGTGGAACCATACCGGCGAAGGAAAACATCACGCTTTTACTGTTGAGGATATTGCAAGAAAAGATCAACCTACCGCGGTGCATTTGGCTGTGAGCGGCAAAAATCTCGGGATTGATCAGAACGAAGATCTCGATGTAGAGATACCGGCGCTCGGTGATTTTCGTGTGATGAATGTGAAGGTGGAGCAAAGCGCCAATCAACATGTCGTGATTCAGTTTTCCGACCCTATCAGTGAAAAACAAAATCTGGATGGCTTGATTTCCATTTCCGACGTGCAGTCACTGGACTATGAAATCAAGGACAATGAGATACGTATTTTCCCTCCGGTTAGACAGACCGGTCAAAAAACGCTGACAGTAGAAGCGGGTGTGAAAAATGTTTTGAACTACCGGATGTCGTCCGGAGGCACATTCGATGTTGTATTCGAGCAGGTTGCGCCTTCAGTACGTTTCATCGGTAAGGGAAACATTCTTCCTTCCACTGATGGATTGATTCTTCCTTTCGAGGCCGTGAGCCTGAAGGCGGTTGACATTCAAATAATAAAAATTTTCGAACACAATGTATTGCAGTTCCTGCAGGTGAATGATCTTGATGGAAGCGAGGAACTTCGCCGCGTGGGTAAACCATTGGTTAAGAAGATGGTTTCGCTCGAGAACTCAGGCGTGAGTGATTTGGGTAAGTGGAATCGCTACACCATCGACCTGGCCCAATATATCGCAACAGAGCCGGGAGCGATCTATCAGGTTGGCATCTCATTTAAAAGATCTTATTCAGTTTATAACTGTCCAGACGGAGAGGCTACATCCGAGACTTCACTTCCCGAGGACAATTGGAACGAAGGCGAAGCGGAAGAGTCCGCCTGGGATTCATATGAAGATTATTACAATGAAGACTATGATTGGGATCAGCGCGACAATCCCTGCAATAACTCATATTACACACGTAACCGTAATATCACGAGAAACGTGATTGCGTCTGATCTTGGCTTGTTGGCGAAACGCGGAGGAGATGGCAACACGATCGTCTTTGTGAACGATTTGAAAACCACTGAACCGAAGAGCGGTGTTCAACTGGATTTGTATAATTATCAGCAACAGGTCATCGGTACGGCAAGTACTGGTGCTGATGGCAAAGCCATTATTGCAGCGAAGCAAACGCCCTATGTTGTGGTGGCGCAGAGCGGGACACAACGCGGTTTCCTTAAGCTGCAGGATGGTGAATCACTTTCACTCAGCAACTTCGATGTTGGAGGAGAACAGGTTTCCAATGGATTGAAAGGTTTGATTTACGGCGAACGCGGTGTCTGGCGTCCCGGTGATTCCCTTTATCTCACATTCCTGCTCGAGGATAAACTGAGACTGCTTCCGGCGAAGCATCCAGTGGTGATGGAACTACAAAACCCGCAGGGTCAAGTAACACAGCGACTGGTACGATCATCGTCAGAGAATGGCTTTTACAAATTTGCAACTGCAACAGCGTCCGATGCGCCAACTGGCAACTGGACGGCGCGCGTAAAAGTCGGCGGCGCCCAATTCACACAAGGAATCAGGATCGAGACTGTAAAGCCAAACAGGTTAAAGCTGAATTTGAGGTATTGCTCACGCCAGCCGAAACGAAATTTGCCCGTTATCCGGAATTCACCTTTGATGATCCGGCAAAGAATATCAGCAGTGAAGCAAAATCAATCTTCGAAGGGTATACCAATGACGATGGCAACGCAAAAATAAACGCAACGGTTGATGTGGAGGGCGAGCCCTCGGGCATGCTCAATGCTGTTTTCCGTGGAAAAGTCTTTGAAGAAAGCGGCAACTTCAGCGTCGATCGCTTCAGTCTTTCTTTTTATCCATATAATTCATTCACGGGAATCCGATTGCCACAAGGAGATAAGGCGCGCGGCATGCTGCTGACCGACACAACGCATCGCGTTGAAGTGGTAACAGTTGATGCTGACGGAAATGGAGTTTCAAGTGGTAATGTTGAGATGAGCATTACAAAACTTGAATGGCGTTGGTGGTGGGACAATTCCGGAGACAATGCAAACTACATGACGGCCTCCAATGCGACCCCGGTAGCGTCCGGCCGGATAAAGACAGTTGATGGCAAAGGGTCATGGAATTTTAAAATAAAATATCCGGAATGGGGTCGATACCTCGTTCGGGCAAAGGATCTTAATTCAGGTCACAGTACTGCGAAAGTTGTGTATATCGATTGGCCCGGCTGGGCCGGACGCGCACGAAGTGAATCGCAAGGTGCGGCGATGCTTACTTTCTCTACGGATAAGCCGGCGTATAATATTGGGGAGAAGGCGAATCTTGCAATCCCAGGCAGTGAGAACGGAAGAGCATTGATCACTGTAGAAAACGGCAGTCGCGTCATCGATTCGTATTGGCTCAACACACAAAAAGGGGACAACAAATTTTCTTTCGACATAAAACCTGAGATGACCCCAAATGTATTTGTAAGCGTCACGTTGCTGCAGCCCCACTCTCAAACCATCAATGATCTGCCAATCCGCATGTATGGTGTTGTTCCTGTTTCCGTTGAGGATCCAAAAACACATTTGCAACCCGTGCTTTCAATGCCGGATGTACTTGAACCTGGAACGGAGGTGGCAATAACGGTTTCCGAGCAATCGAAACGAAAGATGACGTATACCATCGCGATGGTCGACGAGGGACTTTTGGATCTGACACGTTTTAAAACACCGGATGCATGGTCGCGCTTCTACGCGCGTGAAGCGCTTGGCGTCAGAACATGGGACGTATATGATGCAGTAATGGGAGCATTCGGTGGAAAGATCGAACGCTTGCTCGCCATCGGTGGAGATATGGCAATGGCTAAGAGTAAAGAAGACGACGCTAAAGCGAACCGGTTTAAGCCTGTAGTGAAGTTCCTCGGGCCATTCACCCTTGACGGTGGAAGTCAGACACACAAGTTTATTATGCCGCAGTACGTTGGATCGGTGAAGACGATGATCGTGGCAGGATACGAAGGGGCCTATGGAAAAACGGATAAGGCCACGCCTGTTCGCAAACCCCTGATGGTGCTTGCTACCTTGCCGCGTGTGCTTGGACCGGAAGAAACATTGAAGCTTCCGGTGACATTGTTCTCGATGGAGAAGAGCATTAAGAATGTGAAGATTGATGTGAAGGTTTCAGGGCCAGTCTCGCTTTCGGGAGACGCCTCACGCGCTGTGACCATGGAAAAAGAGGATATGACGACGGACTTTGATCTCGCCGTGAAAGCTTCGACTGGCGTTGCAAAGATTGAAGTCACCGCCACATCCGGTAACTACAAGGCAACGGATGTTATCGAAATTGAAATACGGAATCCTAATCCGCCGGTAACAAAAGTTCTAGACGTGCTGCTGGAGCCGGGTAAATCATGGAACGGCAGCATCGCACCGGTTGGTATTGCAGGTACAAACATTGGCACACTCGAAGTATCATCTTTGCCACCGATCAACCTCGGTCAGCGATTACGCTATCTGATGCAGTACCCTTACGGATGCATTGAACAAACTACCTCTTCGGTATTCCCGCAACTTTATTTAGATCAGGTAAAAGCCCTGACGGAGGAGGAGAAGGCGTCCATTCAACGCAACGTTCGCGCGGGTATAGATCGATTGAAATTATTTGTGACGGGTGACGGCGGTTTTGCCTATTGGCCGGGGAATCAGGATTCGGAAAGCTGGGGCTCAACCTATGCAGGTCATTTCCTCCTTGAAGCGGATGCAAAAGGATATTTTGTTCCGAATGAAATGATACGGCGGTGGAAGAAATACCAGCGTGCAAAATCGAGCGAATGGAGGAAGAACAAGGAGTTCCAAAGCAGTGAACTCATTCAGGCATACCGGTTATATACTCTTGCGCTTGCGGGCGACGCCGACCTTGCATCCATGAACAGGCTACGGGAGATGGGTAACCTTCCTGTCACAGCGACATGGATGCTGGCATCGGCATACGCGAAAGCGGGTCAACCCGAGGCTGCGAAAGCGTTGATCGCTAACCTGCCAATGAAAGTGAAACCTTATCAAGAGATGGCGTATTCCTACGGATCCGACGATCGTGATAAAGCAATTATTCTGGAAGCACTCCTCTTGCTCAATGACAGAACGCGTGCATTCGAACTGGTGAAAGAGATATCTGCATCTCTAAGCAATTCAAATGCATGGATGAGTACGCAAACCGTCGCGTGGTGTCTTAAGTCGGTTGGCATGTTTGCTTCAAACGAGAAGAAAGGCCCGTTGAAATTTACCTATACATATAATGGGCAGAATGTCGCAGCAAGTACTGATCTCACGATGGCCCAGGTTGCTTTATCTTTTGACGGTACTAAGGCTGGTTCGCTGAAGATAGAAAGTCAGACACAGAGCACATTGTTTGTCCGAGTGATAACAGAAGGAGTGCCTGCGCGCGGCACAGAAGAAGATGCAAGCAATAACCTGAATATCGCCGTGAATTATACCGATACGGATGGCAACCCCGTTGATCCTGCTACCCTGGAACAAGGAACTGAGTTTATTGCATCGGTTTCAGTCACAAACCCCGGTGGTACGAAGGGCGCTTACAAGAATCTTGCTATCAATCAGATATTCCCGTCAGGATGGGAAGTCAACAACCTGCGACTTGACGACGCAGAAGAGCGCCTGAGCAGTGACAAAGCAACCTATCAGGACATTCGAGACGATAGGGTGTACACCTATTTTGATCTTGGGTCAGGACAGCGGAAAACCTTCAAGGTGATGCTCACGGCCACCTATGCCGGCAGCTATTATCTGCCCTCGGTTAGTTGTGAAGCGATGTACGATCACGGTGTGTACGCGCGAACGAAAGGGAAAGAGGTGCACGTGACAAAGAGGGTAGTTCAATAAATTCAAAGCCCGGACCTCAATAGCCCGGACCTTAAGGTCCGGGCTATTATTTTAACCTCGTGCGATCACCTTTCTAATTTGAAATTAGCTTCTGGCGCCGGCCTTATCTCCGTATCAACAACTTTTCTTGCCGTACGATAAATCCACTGCGTCATCTTCAAAAGTTTTTCATAGTCAATATTCTGTGCGTTGTCCTGCGGTGTGTGATAGTCAGGATGCAACAGGGTGCTGTACATTAACGCAGGTACTCCCAAGCGTGCGTAGGGAAGGTGATCACTTCTGAAATACCAACCTTCTTTGTGTGTTGTTTTATCCCAGAGTGTATCGAGTTTGAATTTCGGTCCTTCGTTGTTCGCGGCAAGCGCCATGTTTACAAGGTCTGAAGAATTACGATGCGGTGGCTGCACGCCGAGCAATGCCGCGCTATCGGGACTGTTGCGACCGATCATATCACCGTTGAGCACAGCCACCATCGAACTTAATGGCACGGTAGGGTGAGCAGTGAACCAGCGTGAGCCAAGCAGTCCGCGTTCCTCCGCTCCATGAATAACCAATAATGCAGACCTTTTGCCTGGATTTTTTTTCAATGCACGAGCCACGGCAAGCATGGCAACATTCACACTTGCATTGTCATCGGCGCCATGATAGATGGAGTCGTGCCCGATGACATTTCGTATTCCATGTGCGTCGGGGTGTCCACTCAGAACAACGTACTCGTTCGACAATATTGGGTCGGTACCAGCTGCCTTTCCAATTATGTTTACCGATGGATACGTAAAGCGTTCCAGCTGGATAGAGAAGTTTGCGGTGAGACCATCATTCTTGATCCAATCGAGCGCCGAGCGATGTAACCAAATGACGGGTGGTCGCGCTGTAATGTCGACATTCGGACCTCCATCAATATCATAGGCACCCCGCAAAAAATTTTCTTTCGCGTAGGCCCAACTGTGTTCCATGTATTCGTCGGCAATGAAAATTATTCCCATGGCACCCCGCGTAAGTAACGCGTCTCCATATTTTATCATTATTTGGCGAGGGTAGCGCCACTCAGGCAACGATACATTGTGGGAAATTCCATCGGGCACAGCAGCAACAGCAACAATCTTACCTTTCACATCCGCTTTTTCAACAGTGGCGCTGTTGGCATCGCCTAAGAAGATCACCGGTGCTGAAACAGTTGCGGGCGCCGTTTGAGAAATTAACACGTCTCCCCAGATTTTTAAATTCTTCCCGCCGATCATTACGGTACTTGTCGGTGCAACGCGATTGCGCCACAAAGAAAAAAACTGAAAATAGGTTCCATCATCACCTGCAGGTTCCAGGCCCGCCTCCCGCATCTTTTTGGCAAGCCATGCGCCCGCCTTCAGTTCATCCAGTGTGCCCGCCGACCGGCCATTGAAATGGGGATCTGCATGCTCGTAAAGATCTTTCTTTAGCTCCGCGACTGTGATTGATGAAAGGCCCGCGGGTTGTGCCGTCTTATTTTTTTGCTGCGCTGAAGTTGGAATACAGAAGAGCAGGAATAAAATAATGATAGCAATTTGATTCGCGTTCATATGGATGTTTGTTTAAAGCAAGCTAACACAAGTGCAGCAAAATCAAGTCTGGTAAAGGGCGGCAGTGGTTTGAGAGACCGATTGTATGGATAATTTTCAGGATTTCGGAAGCAAAACGTGAACACACCTGACTCCATAATGGTTTATATTCTGACTGATTAAAAACAGGATTCCTAATCCCGATTTCTTCATAAATTTGCATCCTACTGATTAATTCTGAATGGCAACAAAGAACGACTTCCGCTTCTCTACAGGACCTGAACCTCATCGTGGGCGTACTCACGAAATCATGAAAAAGCACCCGGAAGTCAAAACCTTGATGGGCAAAAATCCACTTTCCATGCTGGCAATCCTCGGGCTGGTGGGTGGAATGGTGACGCTTTCATACCTGGTAAGCAACACCTCATGGTGGATCGTTGTTGGCGCGGCCTATATCATTGGCGCGTTCGCGAACCATGCGCTGTTTGTGATGATTCACGAATGCACACACAACCTCTTGTTTAAGAAAAAGTCCTTGAACCTGGCAGCTGCCATCTTTGCGAATCTGCCTCATACTTTGCCAAGCGCTATCTCCTTCGTACGATATCATATCAAGCACCATTCTTTTCAGGGTGTTCATGAGCTCGATGGAGACCTCCCGGATTATTGGGAAGCGAAGTTGATCAACCATTCATTTATTGGAAAAGCATTGTGGCTCTTGTTCTTCCCAATCTTTCAGGCCATCAGAACGGTGCGTCTCAAGGAAATCAAACCTGTTGATGGGTGGATTGTCGCCAACTGGATTGTGCAAATTGCATTTGACGTTGCGATATGGATGTTATTCGGGCCCAAAGCCTTCTTCTTCCTGCTGTTCAGTTTCTTCTTCTCAGTGGGTCTTCATCCACTCGGTGCCCGCTGGATTCAGGAGCACTATCTCACGCTTGATGAAAAGCAGGAAACATACAGCTATTATGGCCCATTGAATAATGTAGCGTTCAACGTTGGCTATCACAATGAGCATCATGATTTTCCTTCAATCCCATGGAATAAGTTGCCAGATCTTAAAAGCAAGGCACCGGAGTATTATGATTCACTAAAAGCGCATACGTCCTGGACGCGGTTGTTTTTCAGATTCCTGTTCGACAAAAACATTTCATTATACATGCGCATCCTTCGCCAGGAACGCAACAAGGTTGCCCTGACTGATGAATCGAAGCCTGATGCAGAACTTGTAATGGACAACTCAAAAGGATTCTAAAGAAAATAATTATGCGAGTGATTATCATCTTTGTTTTTGCAATCATCGGTGGCAATAGCATCGCTCAATCCAAAATTGAACAATCCGTTCTTGATCTTTCTAAAAGGAAATTCAATTGGCTGATCAATAAGCAATATGATTCTCTCAATGCCGTCCTGGATGACAAGCTCGAATATGTGCATTCAAATGGCTGGGTTCAAAGTAAGATGGATGTTATCAACGACACCAAATCCGGAGACATGGTCTACCAAAGTGTGGACATTAAAGAAGCGAAGGCCCGCGCGTACAACAATGATGCGGTAATCGTCACCGGAACGGGAACATTTTCAGGGATACACGGGCAGTCGTTTACAATCTTATTGCACTATACTGAAGTTTACATCAAGTCCGGTAATCGCTGGAAGCTGGTATCGCGCCATTCCAACAGGATGCCATGAAAACTTTCTTTACCGGTCGCAGGATCCTGTTGTTCACGGTGGGTCTGCTGCTGGTACTGGCTTATACCTTTTCACTTCCTTCTAATCTTTTCCGGGATCCGTATAGCACTGTATTGGAAGACCGATCGGGGCAACTTCTCGCAGCATCGATCGCTCGGGATGGCCAGTGGCGGTTTCCTGCATCAAATCAACTGAACGAGAAATTTGGAAAAGCGCTCATTGCGTACGAGGACAAACGCTTTCCGTTTCATCCGGGAGTTGATATTCTTGCCATCGTCCGGGCAATCAGGCAAAACGTTGATCAAGGTAGAATTGTGAGCGGTGGGAGCACCTTGACAATGCAGGTGATACGGTTAGCTCGTAACAACCCACCCCGTAACATTGTCCAGAAAGTGATCGAAGTCGTTCTCGCAACACGGGCAGAAATTAGCTATTCGAAAAAAGAAATTCTCCATTTGTATGCCGCGCATGCACCGTTTGGAGGCAACGTCGTCGGTATTGAAGCTGCATGCTGGCGTTACTTCGGCCGAAACTCAGCAGATCTTTCGTGGGCGGAAGCGGCGATGCTGGCGGTGTTGCCTAACAATCCCTCTTTAATCCATCTTGCCCGCAACAGGGAACGGCTGCGCGACAAGCGGAACAATCTCCTGTTAAAGATGTACGAGGCGAAGACAATCGATTCGCTCAGTTATGTATTGGCAATAGCCGAACCGATCCCTGATAAGCCACAATCCATTCCGCAACTGACGCCACATTTGCTCGACAGAACAAAACAGGAGGGGTATTCGGAAAAGATTGTTCATTCGACTATCGATGCCGCCATGCAGCAGCATGTTCAACAAATTGTTGACGACTACGCCCAGCGTATGAAGGCCAATCAAGTGTTCAACGCGGCTGCGTTGGTGCTGGACGTCAAGACGGGCGAAGCCCTGGCTTATGTTGGCAACACTAGGTCAGGTGTTGAACATCATGAGCAGGTTGATATCATTCGTTCTCCCAGAAGTACTGGCAGCATTCTCAAACCATTTCTCTATGCGGCGATGCTTGACGAGGGTCGAATGTTGCCGGGTACATTAATGCCGGATATCCCAACGTTGATCGGCGGCTTTGCACCGAAAAATTTTTCCAGACAATACGATGGTGCAGTGCCGGCCGATCAGGCAATGATCCGATCGTTAAATATTCCCACTGTGTATGAGCTAAAGGATTTTCGATACGAAAAGTTTTACAATCTGCTGAAAGAGATCGGTATGACAACCTTGAAAAAACCTGCAGATCACTATGGACTATCATTGGTGCTGGGAGGAGCAGAGGGTTCGCTTTGGGATATCACAGGCATGTATGCTTCGTGCGCACGCACATTAAATAATTATTTTGAACACCCAGGTAGAAATAAGTATTCGGCCGGTGATTTTCATTCGCCACGGTATGTCTCAATTGCTCAAAATGAATCAGAGAATACACCCGATTCCCGCCTTAGTGCTTCGTCCCTTTGGATAACTTTTGAAAAGCTGAAAGAATTGTATCGGCCTGGTGAAGAAACAGGCTGGCAGCATTTTTCAAGTTCCAAAGCAATCGCATGGAAGACAGGGACCAGTTTTGGATTGCGCGATGCATGGGCCATTGGCGTAAATGGATCGTACGCTGTCGGAGTTTGGATTGGCAACGCCGATGGCGAAGGACGACCGGGTCTCACCGGAACAGAGGCGGCCGCTCCACTACTCTTCGGGATTTTTTCTTCCTTGCCAGGCAATACTTGGTTTCAGAAACCTGCTTCAGAGTTGACAGATGTAAGGGTGTGTGCGATGAGTGGTCAACGCGCATCTGATCGTTGTGCTGTGGTCGATACTGTTGCAGTCCCGATGGCGGGACTTCAGTCAGTGGCGTGCCAGTTTCATAAGATTGTCCATCTTACCAAAGACGGAAAATATCGCGTGCACCTGGAATGTGAGTCTGCGGCCGGTATGCAAACGATCAATTGGTTCGTGCTACCTCCCGTCCAGGAGTACTATTTCAAGGAAAAAAACATGTCGTATAAAACACTTCCTCCTTATCGAAGTGATTGTGCAGATCCGCTTTCCGTTGCATCGATAGACTTGATCTACCCGAAAACAAATTCTTTGATCTACGTGCCCATCCAGCTCGATGGCAGGACTGGCGATGCCATATTTGAAGCTACACATCGCCGCCCGACCGCTACGATATTTTGGCATCTCGACGGACAGTACGTCGGCAGTACCCAGGCATCACATCGGTTGGCTTTTGCTCCAGCCAAGGGACGCCATGTCCTCACGTTGGTGGACGACGCCGGTGAGTCCGTTCAGCGCTCATTTGAGGTGATTTCCGTCAGGTAATGCGGCAGGATGTAATATTTTGTTGTAAATTCAACTATTTAATTGACAACCTGGGTTTAACATTGCAGGTTCTATGGCTTAAAATCTACCGTATGAAATCTATTTTTTGGATGCCGTTGGCATTGGTGTTGGTCACCTTACAGACCTTGAGCGCGCAAAGCTCACGACGCGAAGGCCAGGCAAATTTCGTTCTCGTCATTGGCGCTTACAAAGTACCTGAGAACGCGGCCCGCCATGCCCGTCAGGCTAAGAAACAAAAGTATCAACCCAGCGTAGAGCTCAACAACGATAAGAATTTATACTATGTGAGCATCATGCAGACCGATGATCATGATGCTGCGATTAATGAAGCGAAGAAATTGCAATCATCAGGACCGTTCCGCGATGCCTGGGTATTCTCACGTGTTCCATACACACCGCCAGTTGTTGAACAACCAGTCGTGGAACAACCAAAAGAAGAACCAAAAGTGGAAGTGGTGCCAGAAGTTGTGAAGCCTGTGGTTTTGACTGAGGCCGATAAGGCCCGCATTCGCGAAGAAGAAATCAAATCTAAGGTGGACCAGCAGTCGATGGTGATGAAGAAGGGTGAGATGGAAACGCTGGATTACATTTTCTTCTACCGCGATGCCGCCGTACTTCGTCCTGAATCACGCTTCGAAGTTGACAGACTTGCAAAGCTCATGGAAAACCATCCGACAGAAAAAATAAGGATACACGGACATACCAATGGCAATGATCCTGGAAAGATCATTAAACGAGGCCCAAAGAGTACTGACTTCTTTTCACTTGACAATACGGTTGAAGATTACGGCTCTGCCAAAGAGCTTTCTGAACTTCGTGCCAATCAGATCTTGGAATACCTGGTATCAAAGGGTATTGACAGAAAAAGAATGAGCATCAAAGCCTGGGGTGGCAAGAAGCCACTGTATCCCGTTGATGACCAGAAGGCAGAGGCCAACGTGCGCGTTGAAATAGAAGTTGTCAAGTCTGAACAGAATTGATCGGCACTTCGAAAATATCCTAGTCCAGTAGTAAATTTTCTCTCGGAGTCAGTTCCTGTTTTGTCACCTATCGTGAAGAATCGGTATTGATGACCCTAATGCCTTGCTTCGAAAACGCCCAGGAACAGGGGATTTTCGATTATTTGCTATCTTCGAGAAATAGAATCATTAAACACTATGAGGCTCCTGGCAATTTTTTTGTGGGCGATCGGTCTTTTCATTACCTGTACCCCCGCCCCGGCACAGACCCCGAACACCGAGTACTATGTCACCATTGGCGTATTTGGCGTTCATAAAAATGCGCTGAAGCTGACGGAAAAGGCTAACAAGATGGGTTTCAACGCCCATTACGCAATTAACCCCGCGAGGAAATTATACTATGTATACCTGCTTCAGGCGACTTCAAAAAAGCAGGCATTTACTTTTGTGATAAAGCTTAGGGCAGAATCTGAATTCAAAGACGCCTGGGTTTTTGCCGGACATCTCGGTCAGGACGGCATGACACTGGAAGTAATTGAAATGGGGCAAACTCCGGTGGCGCAGGAAACACCGGTGGTGAAGGAGCCAGCTGTAAAGGAGCCTGTGGTTGAACCCGTTGTCAAAGAGCCTGTCGTTTCGGAGAAGCCTAAAAAGGATTCTGTAGTCGTTGCCCCGGTGGCAAAGAAAGTGGCGAAAGGCAAATTTTTCAATTTCAGGTTCATCAACGCTGAAAATGGAAATGAAATAAGAGGGGAGATACACCTTGCTGAGTCAAATCGGGCAACTCAATACCAAGCCTTTAAAGCCAACGAGATGGTCGACGTCGGAGCGCCGAGGAATCAGGCTGGATCGTATTTCATCACTACCGTCGCTCCCGGATACAAGGTTCTAGAAACTACGATCAATTTTAAGGATCCGCTCCCATCATCATCTGGAACGGGTCCTGATGGAGAGATCATCATTCCACTCGCACTCGAGCGGGCTAAACGCGGCGATTACATAGAGTTTAACAACGTCAGCTTTTATCGCAACTCAGTTATCATGCAGCCGCAGTTTAAAGATGAGATAGATGGGTTGGCTGGATTAATGAAAGAGAATCTTAATTATAAGGTACGGATCCACGCTCACTGCAATGGGAATGAATCGCGGGATATCATCACGCTGGGTACAAGCACTAAATTTTTTGAGAGTGACCCCGCGAATCAAAAAATTACGGGATCTGCAAAAGAACTTACGGAATTGAGGGCAGAGGCGGTAAGAAGATACCTCGTTTCAGAAGGCGTCTCCGTTGAAAGGATCATGACCAAGGGCGAAGGAGGAAAAGAAATGGTCTACCCGCAGAACAGTGTTTACGCAAATTATAACGATCGCGTAGAGATCGAAGTGGTCCGACATTGATAAACTTGGCTAAAGCGTTAGCAATCAGCCATAGCTAATTCGTCATCGCTTTCAGAATATCATGATGCGTGATGATGTGCACTTTCATAGCCTCATCTCGGACAAGCAACGCCTTGTTGTTCTTGTTGAGCATGGAAGAAAGAACGTCAAGAGTCGTATCCAGCGCAACAAATTGCATAGGTTTGTCCATCAATTCGCCGACAGAACTGTCTTTTACTGACGGGTTCTCAATAATCTTTTCAAGGAGGCTTGCCGAGGCCACGCTACCAACAAATTCTTTGTCGTCTACAACAGGAACCTGGTCTATACCTTGCTGATTCATGATTTTTATGGCCTCTCCGATCCGGGATGTTTTTGGAACGGTGAAAAGTCCGTCCTTACCATTGCGATTGATTATTATATCTCGCGCAGAAGCAAACGTCCGCTCCTCCAGGAAACCATGATCTTTCATCCAGTTGTCGTTATAGACTTTGTTCAGGTATCGAGTGCCATGGTCCGGGAGCAGTACTACCATCACATCATCTTTCTTCATGTGGTCGCGGGCGTACTCCAATGCCCCGTGCATTGCTGAACCACTGCTCCAACCTACAAATAGCCCTTCTTCACGTGATAACCTTCTGGCCATGATTGCACCATCTTTATCTGTCACTTTGATGAACTGATCGATGACGTCAAAATTCACGTTCTTCGGCAAAATGTCTTCTCCAAAACCCTCCGTCAGATAAGGATAGATTTCATTGCGATCAAAGACCCCTGTTTCTTTGTATTTCTTAAAGACCGATCCATACGTATCGATGCCCACCGTGACCAGGTTGCTTTTTTGTTCTTTCAGAAATTTTGCGGTGCCACACATCGATCCACCAGTACCCACCGTGGCTACATAATGTGTGATCCTGCCACCACTTTGTTTCCAAATTTCGGGGCCGGTTGCCTCATAGTGCGCCGCTGTATTCGACAGGTTATCGTATTGGTTCGGATAGTAAGAATTGGGGATGTCCTTGTTGAGTTTACGTGCCACGGAATAATACGAGCGCGGATCGTCAGGCTCGACATTGGTTGGGCAAACAATCACCTCCGCGCCTACAGCTTTGGTTTCAGTATACCGGCTTTTTCGGCGTCTTCAATCATCTTCAGGGCCATTCTGTCTTTCGTCGAATTGCCCGGGTTGAAATATTCCACTTTTACAAGGATTGTCCCGGGTATGCCCTGACTGATTTTGTTCAATTTCACCAGGGGTGTGTTACCGATGGTTTCGACGATTGAATTATAGATCATAGAATGTGTGATTGCGCCGCAAGGTACAAAAAGCGGCGTAAGGCTGACGACTGTTAGCCTAAGAGATAATCAGGCGGTAGCACCAGCAAGGAGGTACATTACGGCCATTCGGACCGCCACTCCATTTTCAACCTGATCGAGGATGATTGAATGGCCAGAGTCTGCAGCATCGCTGGTGAGTTCAACGCCACGGTTGATAGGACCAGGGTGCATGATGACGATCTCTTTTTTAAGATTGTCCAGTATTTTTTTTGTGATCCCGTAATACAATGTGTACTCCCTGAGTGAAGGGAAGTATTTTATTTGTTGCCGTTCAAGTTGAATTCGCAAAACGTTGGCTACGTCACACCAGGCTAGGGCCTTCTGTAAATCCCATTCGACTTTCACGCCCAGCTGCCCGATGTATTTCGGCAGCAGGGTAGGAGGGCCACACACGAGGACCTCCGCGCCGAGTTTTTTCAATGCAAAAATGTTTGAAAGGGCGACACGTGAATGAAGGATATCTCCAATGATTGCCACTTTCTTACCCTTCACAGCCTTCAGCTTTTCGCGGATGGAATAGGCGTCGAGGAGGGCCTGGGTAGGATGTTCGTGCGTGCCATCCCCAGCGTTGATGATGTTTGCTTTTATATGTTTCGACAAGAAATGCGGTGCACCAACGCTCGCATGTCGCATCACGATCATGTCCACCTTCATCGCGAGTATATTATTGACCGTGTCGAGGAGCGTTTCACCTTTCTTTACGGAACTGGTAGAGGCTGAAAAATTGATCACATCTGCAGAAAGGCGCTTCTGGGCAAGCTCAAACGACAGCCTTGTCCTGGTAGAGTTTTCAAAGAATACATTTGCAATCGTAACGTCCCGGAGCGAAGGAACCTTTTTGATAGGACGATTGATAACTTCTTTAAAATTGTCAGCTGTTTCGAATATGAGTTCGATGTCATCGCGCGTGATGTTTTTGATACCCAGCAAGTGCGGCTGACTCAGTCGTGACATATATTCAATCTTTATTAATTAGCCAGATTTTATTGTGCTTATGGCCGGCGTCCAGTTCTACGAGAACACGCTGGCTGTCAAGTGTATCGACGTATTTTCCTACGTAATCGGCAGCGATTGGCAACTCCCGGGTATGCTTTCGATCGATCAGGACCAGTAGTTCCACTTTTTCCGGCCTGCCGAAAGCAATCATCGCGTCCAGCGCGGCACGTACTGTGCGACCGGTATAAAGCACGTCGTCGATTAACACTACTTTCTTTCCCTCTATCAGAAAGGGCACCTTCGTCTCGCTCGCTTTTGCAGGAATCTCCCGACGGCGAAAGTCGTCTCGGTGAAAAGTGGCGTCAAGGTATCCCAGTGGTATCTTTTTAAAATTGGCGGACAGTTTTTCATGGATCCATTCGGCAAGGAAAATCCCCCGCGGTTGCATCCCAAGAAGAACAGTGTTGCTGAAATCGGCGTGATTTTCGATCAATTCCTGGCAAAGGCGATCAAGCGTGATGGTGAGAAGGTCAGAATCAAGGATGAGCTTTTTCTGCATGCCAGTGGGCAAATATACAGTTTTTGCCGATCCAAAATCACCGCTTAGTGATAGGTAAGCTTATTGATAAAAAAGACCCTGCGGCCCGAAGTAAGTTCTGATTTGCTCTTCAGTCTCTGGATACCTGCCGCGTAAAAGTATTTACCATACCAATAATCAAGTTGTTCATTGTCGATGCCCTTGGTATCCACGATCTCGCCCTCCGAAGCTTTTATTTGATCCTTTGACTTTCCTTCAAGCACCTGTGAGTCGCGGATGACCTTGGTGCGAAGGGAATTCTCAAAAAGATACATCATGAGGATGCGGTCACCGTCGGGCTTTATCTTCACGAACTGCTCGAGTTGATATGACTTGATGTCATTTATTTCAAAACTATTGTCCCAACGAATCTTTCCATTCGTATCGAATCCGACAACCACTGCATGTGTGTATTGATAGCCATCGAAGATGAGGTCACCGCGATAAAAGGGTGATGAAAAGAATCCGGGGGCCATGGTACTTGGATAATATACCCTCGACCTGGTTGCAGCGCTGTAATTGCTTGGGTAAATGTATTTCGGGTAGAACGCTTCCCCGGTCATGATGTACTGGTTTTTATAGGGTATGATATCATGCACCAGAAACCTGTAGTTGAATTTTATTTTCTTTCCATTTACTGTTCTCCGTTCAATACGGTCGTGTATGCGTTTTTGTCGCTTGGCCTTCATGTAGTTGAAGAAATTTTTCAGCTCAGAGAAATTATAATATCGGATGGCGTATTCTCCCAGAGGATTGACGCCTGCTACAAAAATTCCCCGTGAATAATCCGAAAACCTTCCATACACCCCCGCAACTACCTGATCGCCATTGGCAAGTTTTACCGACCTGCCGAACAACAGGTTCTTGTTCTCTTCCGGTTCGAGCACTGTATTTTTGATGAGTTCGCCTTGCGCGTCATAGTTGCGTATCCAAAGTGCCTTCCTTTTTTCGGGATTCTTGGCGCAAACAACAATGTCAGACGTCCCATCGGCATATGTCTTCACCTGATTAAGTTCTCCTATTTCATTGAAAAAACCGGGAAGTACTTTGGTTTGCTGACTGGCGAAATTGTAATACATCACAAACGGTCGAAAATTGTAGTAACCTCCTACCAGGGCCGCCTGGCTCGTCAATTCAAACTCCGTCGGTGTGAACGGAATCA
The DNA here is from genome assembly GCA_044223825.1 of Cyclobacteriaceae bacterium. Taxonomy (GTDB): domain Bacteria; phylum Bacteroidota; class Bacteroidia; order Cytophagales; family Cyclobacteriaceae; genus ELB16-189. The sequence continues at coordinate 568,364 of JBGALO010000001.1, forward strand.
TGTTTTGTACATTGTAAGCTGTGTAATTTCCGTTTTGTGCCCGGACTGCAGCGATAATGAAGGCACCGCCAAGCAAATTCTTTTCTTTTAACAAAAAGAAAACGTGATCGTCATGTCGTCTCACCAGTACAAGGTTGAGTTGCTTCACCACGTTGATTGACTTGTGCCAAATTTCCGTGAGCGCTGTGTCCAGGCGTACCATTTCGATCTGGTCGTCCTTTTTCCCATTAACCCGTCGATAAAGAATCAGGCCCCCTTCTTCCAGGCTGAGTGCTTTGAATTTCTCTGCATCGTCTCTAGTAACGTCGTATTCAAGTCTCGCTGCCTGAACAACCTGACCGAACGCAAACCCCGCAGGTAGGGCTGCAAACAAAATGAAAAACAGCGCGCTATTCCACGCTGACTTTGTTGATGTAAAAAACATATTGTGTTTTGCCGCCCTCACGCGTGTCATCCCTGACGGTTTGATATCCCCATACATAAAAAGTCTTCCCATACCAGAAACGCAGAGTTCCTTCGTCTTTGTCTTCCTTTTTCAGCGCCTCATTACCCTGTAACGCAACTTTCACTTCTTTGACTTCCGCGCCTTCATCCGCGTCGCCTCTTTCCTTTTCATAAACGATGTCACTTTCTTTTTTGTACAGGATTACAATGCTGTCGCGGGCCACCGTGAAATCTGCAACCTGCTCAAGCTGTGGTAACTTGATATTGTCAAGTTTAAGGCTTGCGTCTTTTTCAATTTTTCCCTTCCCATTGAATTTTAGCACTGTGGACTCGACAATCTGCGCGTCACTCTGACGGGTGGTTCCATACGGATACCCACCGGGTGAATTGTAATAGCGGTTTGAGTAGGGCGTCACGCCATACGGGTAATAACCATACGATGGATAGGGTGTGTAATATGATGAAGCATATGGATATGAGCCATATGTGGCAGCCGTGTTGCGGTAATAGAGTTCTCCCAATACATAGAAACCATCTTCGCGTTCATCGATCCGGTACAAAGCAACATGGATGTTGTAATCCGGCAGCTTGCCCTGTGATTTCGACTTATTTGATTTTGAGATTACTTTTTCCGCGCGGCGAGGAGTTAGGTACTGCAGGAAATGCGGAAGCGTGGTGAAATCAGTATATGTTACTTCCTGTGTTGTGAAGGGGTCTACAATAAATGAGAAGAAACCCATGGCAGGCTTGCCATATCCTTCGGCATACGTTCCCACAACAATCATCTCATCGCGTTCAAGTGCGCTGGTGATGGCAGTGGAGATTGTCAGCCGTGGATCGATATCGATGACATCGTCGATTAGCAAATTCCCTTCATGATCGTACGTTCTTACAATCATTGTTTTCTTTTCCTTCCCTCTCTTTTCGGCAAGCAACACATTAAAACTTTGGTTCTGATTCGCCCGGACGTCCAGCAAACTGACGTCGCTCACAAATAATCCGGGAAGGACCTTTGGATGATCACTGGATCGGTCATACAACAGGACCGCGGGCTCATTGCTGACATAGCCGCCAAAAACGGCATTGTTTCCCGACATGGTGAAATGTGTGATTTTGAACTCGACCTCAAATTTTATTTTTTCTGTTTCCGTTCTCTTTTCAAGGAAAGGAACCGTAACGAGTTGGAAATTGTGGAGGTCGCTCTCTCCTTCACGGAAAAGGAGGTACACAGTACCTGGCTCATATTCATAACCTACCAACGTGAGGCCTGATTTCATTTCGATTTGCGTCGACCAGCTCACAGACATGGTGGTATCAACTATGTTGACTTCCCAGAAGTCAAACTTACTTCCAAATTTTGCTTTCTTATTTTCACGCACGAGCGCAATACCTTCCTTTTTAAGCGGTATCACCGTGAATGCGTCTTCAGAAATTTTTACTTCCTTCTCATACCGGCCGTGCTGCCGCAATTGACCTTTAGCAGGCAGACCTGCGGCAAATGAAACAACCAGGCACGCAATAAAGTAATGTTTCAGATTCAAGGTTTTGCACTTAACTCAACAATTCGCTCAAACTCATCTTTTGACACGGGTTGTACTGACAACCGGGAAACTTTAACGAGAACCATTTTCTGCAACGCCTTGTCCTGCTTGATGCGGGCAAGTGACACGGGATTCGCGAGTTGTTTTTGGGGCGCCAAATCCACAGCCACCCATGCTGCATCCTTGGGTTCAGGATACGCTTCGCGGGTGACGACCGAAATTCCAACTACAGCTTTCTCGTCGCCGGTATGATAGATAAAGGCAACGTCGCCTTTTTTCATGTCCTTGAGATTCTTCCTTGCTTGAAAATTCCTCACCCCATCCCATACTGCTTTCTTGTCTTTTTGCAGATCGTTCCATGAAAAAGTTTCGGGTTCGGTTTTTAAAAGCCAGTAGTTCATAATTTTAAAGTAATTGGGCTTCTAAAATACAAAATACACGCCTTAAAAAATTGGTTAAGACGATACCCCGTGCGAGGGTATTCTTGTCCAAAGTGTAAATTTGATCCGGGCCCTAAAGATGAAACTTCTAATCCTGCGCTTTTCTTCCATTGGTGACATCGTTCTTACCACTCCTGTAATCAGGGCACTGAAGACGCAGATCGACAACGCGGAAGTTCACTTCGCCACAAAAATTCAATACCAAGAATTGTTCGTAGCGAATCCCTACATCGATAAAATGCATTTTCTGCAAGACAATATTGCCGATCTCATCAAGGAGCTCGCTGCAGAAAATTTCGATTTTGTAGTGGACTTGCATCATAACCTGCGCACCTGGCGCATTAAATGGTCGCTTGGGCGGAGATCATCGAGCTTTAGGAAGCTTAACATAGAAAAATGGCTCATGGTCAACTTGAAGATCAACAAGCTTCCTAATGTTCACATCGTGGACCGTTACATGGAGGCGGTCAAACCACTCGGTGTCAGGATGGACGCACTCGGGCTTGATTACTTCATTCCGGAAAAAGATGAAGTTCCGATGGAATGGCTTCCGGCTGCATACCGCCACGGATATGTTGTTTATGCCATCGGCGCGCAGCATGCTACCAAGAAGCTACCGGTCAACCGGATGGTTGAGCTTTGTGATAAGATCAACAAGCCTATTCTTTTACTCGGCGGTAAGGAAGATTTTGATACAGGGGAGACCATCGCCGCATTTTTCAGCCGCGAGGGCCAGCATGAAGACACTGAAAAAGTGTTGGATGAGTTGAATAAAAAAACAATTGTTTACAACGGCTGTGGGAAATTCAACATTAATCAGTCAGCCAGTCTTGTCAGACAATCACGTTATGTGTTCACACACGACACTGGCTTGATGCACATTGCAGCTGCTTTTAAAAAAGAAGTGTTCAGTATCTGGGGAAATACCATTCCTTCATTCGGGATGTATCCTTACCGCACTCGATTTACGGTACTTGAGAACAATCACCTGTCATGTCGTCCATGTTCAAAGATCGGCTTTGAAAAATGCCCGCGCGGACATTTCAAATGCATGACGAAAATTGATTTTGATTTTTATATCGCCTGACGGGCAACCAACCTGGCAGATCAAAATGCCGGATTTGGGGCGGTTTCTTATTGACCCGAACGACTGTAAATAGCTCGGAAACAAAGTCTAGATTGGTCCGGGACGGCGGTTTTTGATATTTTTGGCTTACTTCCCCATTCTGCATTTAGTCATGAATCGAATAATCCTGGTCTTTACCGTCCTTGCGATCACCACAATGGGATTTGCGCAGGGCACCTACACGTCCACCGGCGTGACTTCTGACTGGAATGTAACTACAACGTGGTCCGGGGATGGGAACGATTCTCCCAACGACGGAATCCCGGACGCAAATGACAACGTCATCATTGCAAATGGCCATACCGTAAATGTCAACGTCGTATCGGCAAGCGGCAATCTTACGATGAATGGAACGGCGATCCTGACAGGCGTTCAAACGCTCGCGATAAGTGGTATCCTGACGTTGAATGGAAACAGTCAGGTTTCCACAGGCACTTATACCGTGGCTGGGGGTTTCAATGTCCCGGCGGCACAAATTGGAACATTTGGAGGCATAAACATCACGATCAACGCACCTACAACGATCGGCGGCTACTTTTATCTTGGTATCTCCGGCACTGGCAACAAGACATTCAATGGCACGATCACCGTAAACGGTGGGGGCACCTGGGACAACGTGGTCGGAGAAGACCCGAACATCAATTGCAGTATTATCAATAATGGTTCGTGGCCCGTGCCCACAGGAGGTAATGGCCGATATAATGTTGTTTCGGGAGGACCTTACACGTACACCGGAAACACTGAGATTGCGATGACGCGACTTAATCTCCAAAACAGTTTCACTTCAACGGTCACGAACCTTGGAATCTTACGATTGACCAAAAATGGCGTGGACGCGCTCACGGTGGCCAACGCGTCGGCAACGTTCAACAATGGTAATGGTGTCGCGGCTGCCCTGTTGCGAGTGGAGTCGCGTCCGACAACGGTGTCGGCGAACGGTACGGTTAACTTCGCCAACGCGAACAACACGGTAGAATATTTATATGCTGGCAACCAGGATGTTTACAATTCAACTTACTATAACCTCACCTGCTCGACATCCGGAATAAAAACTCTTGCCGGGAACACCACGGTCACAAATACGCTCACAACTTCCGGGTCGGCGATCCTTGACGCGAATAACAAGACCCTGAATGGTACGGCGAACCTGACGATGACTGGAACAAGCGAATTGCGCTTGAGCAAGAATGGCGTCACACTTCCTGAGCTCACCGGGGTAACCAACAGTCTCAGCGCAGGGACGACTATTACATTTAATGGATCTGGTTCTCAGACGGCAAGAAGCAATGCCGTCTACCCATATCAAAATGTCAATATTTCAGGAGCAGGAGGCAGTTCGATTGTTGATTTTTCCAACGTTGCCAATGTTGCTGGAAATCTCTCCTACAGCAACACAGGTCAGACGATTAGCAATCCTGTCCTGACGGTGGGAGGAACATTCAATTACAATTCCAGTGCTACCACGACGCTGTCGAACAACCTGACTACCGGCAATTTTATTTTTTCAAACGGTACGCTGAACTACAGTAACCGGACGATCACAATCAATGGCAATAACGGGACCTGGACGTTTAATGGCGGCGGCAGCTTTGTAAACGCGTTGAGTACTGTGATATTTACTACGGGCACCAATCAACTCATTACCGGCACCGCGAGCACCAGCTTCGTTAACCTCGTCATCAATAACTCAAACAATGTGACCCTGAGCGGTGCCGATGCTTCAGTGACAACAGGACTGACGCTTACCAGTGGAAATATTGTCACCGGGTCGCGCGTGGTGTATATCCCTTCCGGAGGTACGGTGACACCCACAGCGGGATGGATTAATGGAAATCTTAAAAAAGATATCCCACTCGGATCACCGTCGGTGACCTTCGAAGTGGGCGGCGCTACTGCTTATGCACCCGTCAACCTCAATTTTACGTCCGTTACTACGGCGGCGGCTGTTACAGTAACCACCATCGACGGCATACATCCGGATATCAATGGTTCCAACCTGGAGCCGAACAAGAGTGTGAACCGTTATTGGACGGTTACCAACAACGGAACTGTTTTTTCGAGTTATGATGCCACGTTCAACTATGTGAACGCCGACAAGGATCCATTGTTCACCCCGGCATCCGCTGTGATCAAAAGGACGAACGGCATCGCCTGGTTTGCCACCACCACTGGAACACTTACTGCGAACTCAAGCCAATTTACCGGCGAACTTTCGGCAAATCTCCCCAACAACGTAGCAGAAAGTTTTGCCATTGGGAATGACATTGTTACAACGGGTATCTTCAATAGCCAGACAGGGGCGGGGTTGCTTTGGAACGACAAAACGACCTGGATACAGAATCGTACCGGAAACATTCAGTTCACGAATGGGTCAACCGCCGTGACGGGCACCGGAACTGACTTTGTGGCCGAGTTGGTGAATGGAGACGTGATCATGCTTCAAACAAACCCCATCCTTACTCAGCGTTATACGGTTGTTTCGCGCACGGCCACGACGATGGTTATTTCGCCGGCAGCAACCGTGACATCCAGCGGAGGATATGGCCGTGAGTATGTGCCGAATTCGATTAACGACGTGGTGACAATTGGTAATACAAATATTGGTGATGCCACCACGACTATAGGGCTTAATATGAGTGCGACGGTGAACTCATTAAATATCAATCTTGCGTCTGGTCCAAGAAATACTTCACATAATCTAACACAGCTCGCAAGCAACGTGCTTACGGTTCAAACCAACGTTGTGATCAATCAACCTGGCGCGGCAGGTACAGATGCGTGGAACATCAATGCGGCCAGTGCCGTCGTAAACGGAAATGTGACGATTGGTTCCGCATTGGCGGGAGCAACAAAGATCGCACGACTTGTAATAACTACAGGGTCCCTCACAGTAAATAATCTCATCTATAACACGACAAGCAGCTCTGGAGATGAAGCCATGGCAGTGCTCGACATGTCTGGAGGCGCCGGAGGTGTGGTGAACCTCAAGGGATCATTCAACTTTGTGAACGGAAGAGGACGCCTCATTCCAGGTGCTGGCGCCAATAGCACGATCAATTTTACAAGGACTTCAAGCGGCCAAACACTCGACATGACACAGCCTAATTCAAACGCGGCTGCCGCAAATTTTGTCTACAGTAACTTGCTTTTTAACAACACACACGTATCCGGAGTTACCATCACCGCAGCAAGCATCTCCGCAGCAAACGTGACAGGGAACTTTCGCATTCAAACGGGAACGGTTTTCACTGACGACAACGTCGCCATCGTTGGAAATGCTGCAAGAACATTTCAGATTGATCCAGGTGCCGCGTTCGAAATGAAGGGTGCCAGCGCTACGTTTCCAACAGGTTACGGAACTTTCAGTCTCGGAACCGCAGCGCCCTTTGGAACGGTTCGTTACAATCAACCCTCGCCAGCGGCGATAACGATTGCCAATCGAAACTTTGGAAATCTCACCGTACTTCGAAGTGGCGTGGCATTTTCTCTCCCGAATGCGGCGCTTTCAATTGCAGGCTCGTTGACGCTTGGAGATGGGACCTCCTCACCTTCAATTCTGGGTAGTGGTGGCGCGACAGTCCCCACCATCGGACGGGACGTGATCATCAATGCAAACGCGACACTTGATGCTACAACGCCGCAGATTGCTACGATCAATGTAGGCGGAAACTGGACCAATAACGGAACTTTTAGCTCTGGGGGAGGGGGACGAACCGTAGTTTTTACCGGAGCAAGCCCGACGCAACCCCAGGTCATTTCCGGAACCACAGCAACGAGCTTCAACAACCTGACTATAAACAGTGCCAACACGACTGATATCGTCCAGATGAATGCGGGCGTCACTGTTTCTTCTGTTCTGACACTAACGAAGGGCGGGCTCTCACTCAACGGTAACACACTAAGTGTGACGAGCAGTGCCACCACGGCAATTGTGAGCGGAGGTACATTTCCATCTCAAGGTTATATAAAGAGCGAAACCACGTCTGCGCCATACGGTGACGTAAAATGGACCACCAGCAACGTGACGGGCAGCTTTATTTATCCGTTTGGAAAATCGTCAACGGAATTTATCCCTGTCACGATTAACAAAACCACAGGGGGTGCACCCGCAGGTGGAACCATTTCTGTTTGGACATATTCCACGGCTAACAACAACACGCCGCTTCCCAGCGGTGTCACCAACCTCAACGGCACATCTGGAGGCAACTCCGTGGCAGACCGGTTCTGGGGAATGACGTTGAACGGCTACACGGGAACCAAACCCACTGCTACACTCACCTTCACAGCCGTTGGTGGCTCAGCGCCAACTGGAACACCGCCGAGCGAGCGGCCTGGGACCATTAACAATCTTGCCACGGTTGTCACATCTCCGGCGGGAATTGTCGCACAGGATTGGAATCCTGCTTCCTACTGGGATTCCCCCGCCTCTGGACAGACATTTGCCAACAATGCGCCAAATACCGGGTTCTTTCAGGTTACTCTTCCAGGGGCGTTGTTGCTCAATTCATATGTCCCATGGGCATTAGCTGATGCAGCTTTTCCACTGCCTATTGAACTAACCGACTTCGAAGCCATTGCCGAGCAGGGCTCCGTTCTCTTGAATTGGAAAACAGCAACCGAACTCAATAACGATTTCTTTACTGTTGAGAAGATGTCGCTTGACGAGAAGTTTATACCGGTCGTCACCGTGAAAGGCGCGGGGACGAAGACTTCTGAATCGGTATACAGCGCGCGGGATTTGTTTCCCAAGGCCGGCGTTTCTTACTATAGACTCAAACAGACGGATTTCAACGGCGCTGCAACGTATTCCAAAATCGTGAAGGTAGATGTCAATAGTGGGCTTCTTTGGCAGGTGTATCCGAATCCTACGCGCGGCACAGACATGAGTGTCGAATTCTCGCCTAATGAGGTCGGCAAAGATGTGAACATCAAACTGCTGGATATGAGCGGTCATTTGATGTTTGAAAATACAATTTTGAAGTTGGACACTACACGCGTGAAGGTGGAGATGTTACAGCCATTGCCTTCAGGATTTTATCTGATTTCGCTTACCGCCGGAGATCAGATTGTGCGGCAGAAGGTTGTTGTAAACTAAATTTCAGTAAGCCCTCACGAGCCTTCCCTCCATAAAATTAACGTAGCTCTTATTCGCCACCAGCATGCCACCCGGTGTCGGGTAATCTCCAGTGAAGTACCAGTCGCCGGAATGATTGGGAATGGCACGGTGTAATCCTTCTACAGTCTGGAACACAACTTTCAACTCGGCCTTCATATCGGCGGGCTTTACGATGTCCGCGATCTTATCAGAAATTTCCTCATAGGAGAATTGATCGTAAAGCTTCTTCACATGATTAACTGGTATGCCGTCTAATGCCGAACGTTGACACTGTTCGTAGACTTCACCCAGGAGATAATCCTTGCCTTGTTCTTTCAATAGTTGAATGACTGCTCGAAAAGCAACGAAGTCACCCATCCGACTCATGTCAATTCCGTAGCAATCAGGGAAGCGGATCTGCGGCGCGCTGGATACAACTACAATCTTCTTTGGGCCGAGTCGATCCAGTAATCTCAGTATGCTTTTTTCCAGCGTCGTACCACGCACAATCGAGTCGTCAATGACAACAAGCGTATCTTTATCACGCTTGACAACTTCATAGGTCGTGTCGTACACGTGTGCCACCATCTCATCGCGGTGGTCGTCATCGGCAATGAACGTGCGAAGCTTCGCGTCCTTGATGACGATCTTTTCAACACGGGGACGGAAGGAAAGAATATCCTCCAGCGAATCGACCGAAGGTTTTCCATCAACGATTACGTCCGTCTGTTTTCTTATCAGATAGTTTTCCACTTCGGCCATCATTCCGTAAAAAGCTGTTTCTGCAGTGTTAGGAATATATGAGAAGATGGTATTGCGAAGATCAAAGTTGATTGCCTTCAGCACCTGCGGCACGAGGAGTTTCCCGAGCATCTTGCGTTCGCGGTAGATATCCGGATCATTGCCACGGGAGAAGTAAATTCTTTCAAAACTGCAAGACGTCTTCTCCTTTACAGGAAGGATCTGATGTTGTGAATATTCGCCACTCTTGTTGATTACAAGAGCGTGGCCGGGTTTAACCTCCTCGATCTGAGAATATTCTATGTTGAAAGCAGTCTTAATGGCTGGTTTCTCTGATGCCACCACGACCACCTCATCGTCAGCATAATAATATGCCGGACGAATTCCGTTGGGATCGCGCACGACGAATGCTGACCCCGAGCCAATGAGACCGGCCATGGTATATCCACCGTCAAAGTCTTTGCACGCCCGCTTTAAAAGTCGCGCAATGTCGAGTTCGTTTTCAATAATTTCCGATACTTCCTTATTGGAAAACTGGTCTTTATATTTTTCAAACTGAGTTTGAACTTCTTCGTCGAGGAAGTGGCCGATCTTTTCCATGACCGTGACGGTATCCACCTTATCTTTTGGATGCTGCCCGAGATTCACCAGGTTAGTGAAAAGCTCGTCAACGTTGGTCATGTTAAAGTTTCCGGCCATCACAAGGTTCCGGCTGCGCCAGTTGTTTTGACGGAGGAAAGGATGCACGTTTTCGATGCTGTTCATCCCGTGCGTACCGTAGCGAAGATGGCCAAGCCAGAGCTCGCCTGAAAATGCCAGGTTGCGCTTCAACCACCGCTCATCGCGGAACTTCTCTTTCCCTTCTTTTTGAGCCTTCCGGTATTTTTTCCCGATTTTTTTGAAAAGACTGGCGACAGGCTGGCTCTTCATAGAGCGGTAGCGGCTTATATATCGGAAACCAGGCTCCTGATCAATCTTAATATTGGCGATCCCAGCCCCATCCTGACCACGATTGTGCTGTTTCTCCATCAGGATGTACATTTTGCTCATCCCGTAGGCAGTCCCGTATTTTTCGATGTAATGTGAAAGGGGCTTGCGAAGCCTTATCAGCGCTATGCCGCATTCATGCAGGATCGAATCGCTCATCGGATCAAAAGACAAAGTTACTCCTATTCGGCCAACCGGTCAAAAGGCTCCTTGTTAAACACCCGAAGGGGCTCCGAAATTCCACCCGCGGCGCTTTATTTCATTTAGGGGTTGACTTTCGTCAACGTGGTTTCAAGGTGGAAATATTATTTTCGCGATTATTTTAGTTTATGGTTGAGACTGATGTTGTCATAATCGGGGCGGGCCCGGTTGGATTATTTACCGTTTTTGAAGCTGGTCTGCTCAAACTTCGATGTCACCTCATCGACTCCCTGCCACAGCCGGGCGGTCAGCTAATTGAGATTTATCCGAAAAAACCGATATACGATATACCGGGCTATCCCATAGTCAACGCGGGAGAACTCATTGATCGGTTGATGCAGCAGATTTCTGTCTTTAAGCCCGGGTTTACCCTCGGTGAGACCGTTGTCACATTGGATGAAAACCCTGATGGGAAATTTGTGGTCACTACCAATAAAGGGACTGTTCACCAGGCACCGGTTGTGATTATTGCCGGTGGACTGGGCGTGTTTGAGCCGCGAAAGCCGCCGATTGAGAATCTGGAAAAGTTTGAAGATCGCGGTGTTGAATACATTATTAAAGACCCTGAATTCTATCGCGGCAAAAAGGTCGTTATCTCAGGCGGTGGGGACTCCGCGCTGGATTGGACGATCTACCTGGCTGAAAACAAGATTGCCACCGATATTTGCCTGGTGCACCGTCGCACTTCTTTCAGGGGACATCTCGATTCAGTGCAGAAAGTGATGGATCTTGCTGCGGCCAAAAACATCAGTCTTATTACGGATGCCGAAGTCACAGGTCTTAATGCAGATGAAACCGGTGCGTTGAAATCGGTTGTGATAAAGCATGCTGATTTGGGTGAAACTGTGCGCGACACCAATCATTTCATCCCTCTCTTCGGATTGACCCCCAGCCTTGGGCCAATTGCAAATTGGGGTCTTGAAATTGAAAAGAATGCGATCAAAGTGAACACCACTGATTATTCTACTAATCGAAATGGAATTTTTGCAGTGGGTGACATCAATACGTATCCGGGCAAACTAAAACTTATCCTTTGCGGCTTCCATGAAGGAACACTGGCGGTACAGGCAGCATTCGCGAAGATATTCCCCAACAAAAAGAACGTATTAAAATACACCACTGTTAATGGGGTGAACGGATTCTGATTTGAATATTTGAAAATTTGGAGATTTGAATAAGAACAGGGGTTATGTAAAATGCCTCGCTCTTCCGATGTTTCGCATGTTATCTGCAACGCACAAATGAAGGATACAATCAAAGTTATAATCATAGATCGCGAAGGGAAGGAGCACTTGCTTGATGGTCCTACCGACATGAACATGAACATCATGGAATTGTGCAAGGCATACGAGCTTCCCGTGGAAGGAACTTGCGGTGGAATGGCGCTCTGTGCTTCGTGTCAATGTTATCTTGAATCGAGCACGCCACTGCCTGAACAAAGCGAGGCAGAATTGGCTATGCTGGCCGAAGCATTTCACGTGAAAGATAATAGCCGCTTAGGCTGTCAGATCAGGATTACAGAAGATATCGATGGGATTGTATTGAGACTGGCTCCGAAGTAGCTCGTAGTTTAAAGCCCGGGCTATTTGCCTTTTGGCACTGTAAAGTAGAATGTAGTACCGGCGCCGATTTCACTTTCAAGCCAGATTTTCCCGCCATTCTTTTCAACAAACTCTTTGCAAAGAATCAGTCCGAGCCCGGTTCCCTTTTCGTTGGCAGTGCCGCGTGTGCTGTAACCGGCAGTTTTCTCAAACAACATTTCTTTCACTTCCGGTTTCATCCCGATGCCGTTGTCTGAAACGGACACAATGATTTCGTTTCCGCGTTCTTCTGTCGCTACCCAGATTCTTCCACCCTTTTCAGTGAACTTGATTGCGTTGAGGATCAGGTTTCGCAAAACAAGGTTGACAATATTCGGGTCTGCATACGCCGCCAGGTTCTTGTCAGTCCTGTTTTCCATGTTAATATCCTTTGGATAGAGCGTTCGCAGTGCCACAAAACTATCCTCGACCTTTTGATAAATATTTACTCGCTCCGGCTGGATCTTTAATTTATCCATTTGCAGTAGCGTCCAATCAAGGAGATTATTGATCAAGGTCCGGGTATGATTGAACTGTACACGCAGATTTTTAGATAGCCCGACAAATTCATCATGGGTAATGTTGCGTTGCTCAAGCAAGTCAAGTGTACCCGCCAGCGCGTTCATCGGTGATCGTAAGTCGTGGGAGATGATGGAGAAGAATTTGTCCTTCACCTGGTTGAGTTGTTCCAGTTCAACACTTCGCTTTTTTATTTCTTCCTGGTGCTCCAACAGCAATATGTTGATTCGCTTCCTCCTCCGCCCACTGCGGTAGACTGTGAAGAGAAGAATAACCGTGAGCGCGACGACGATGACGAGGATATTGCTGATCAATTCCTGGCGTTTGATTTCCGAACTTTGCTTTTGCTTCACCTGGCTTAGCGCCGCGATCTCTGTGTCTTTATTGTCAGTCGCAAACCGCACCTGATTTTGAAAAAGCTTCTCCATATTTGATTCGCTGAAAATGCTGTCTCTTAATGCATCGTGCAGCTTGAAGTATTGAAGTGATTTTTGGAAATCATTTTTCTGCTCGAATAGGGAAGCAAGTTCCATGTAGCACTCGAGTGTCAGGTTCCGAGCGTTCAATTTTTTGGACGCATCCAGGGTTCGCATATACAGCTTCTGTGCCTCCTCAAAATTTCCCGAACGGGCCATCACCATTCCTTTACCAAGATCACATTCGGCAAGACCAAATCTGTTGTTGATTTTTGATTGTTCTGCAATAACAGAATCATAGTAGGCGAGCGCTTCTTTAAAATATTTCTTCTTGAGGTAGACGTCCGCAAGATGTGCATGAATCCGCGGAACCAGGATGCGAATCTTCAACTGGCGGGCCGTTCCCAGTGCCTTCAAGAGACTTTTTTCAGCCAGGTCATAATCTTCCCGCCTTGTGTAGAGCACGCCCAATTCATCGAAGGTGTACGGTGGACCTTCTTCGTCACCAAGGAGTTCACTGAGCTTTGCCGACGCCTGAAGGTGGGACAAAGCAATATCAAACTGCCCGAGCTGTGTGAATACGGTGCCGATGTTGTGAAGATTGATCGCCATGACAAGCGAGTCGTCTTTTGTCGGCACCTTGTGGCTTCTTTTTGCAACGCGATAGCTCTGTGTCAGATAAAAATATGCCTCACCGTATTCACCCAGGTCGCGATATCCGGTGCCAACGTTGTTCAGCGCGCGGGCCAACTGCGCACTGTCTCCGATCTCGGTGGAAAGTTTAATGCATTGAAAATTATACTTGAGGGCTTCCGCATAGTCGCCCTCGATCTTTTCGAGAAATGCAAGATGTGCAGTCAGCTTTGCATTTGCCCAGGTCTCGCTGATTTCATTAGCAATGTCGGATGCTTCTTCAGCATACCGGCGCGCTTTTGCATAATCGAAATATTCTGACTCCCGGGAAAGCTTCAATAGAATTTCGAATCGAATTGAATCACTCTTTTCAACGGCCAACCGTGACGTAAGGCTGTCAAGCTGATTTTGTCCATAAAGAATATGCGCTGAAACGAGTAGCGGGAATAAAAAAATGAGCGCCCTTGACATATTAAAAATATGCGCAACCGGACGTTTATCTGTCCGGTGGCAATGCATCGGTATCCGTAAAACTAAGCAATAACAACACATATGCTATCCCGCGACACCTAAAACCAGATTGGTTGAATTTGCAAGTAAATACATCTTGCAAAAGTCAGAGAATAAGGCCACTTAAAATCTTTAAAATGGCTCAAAAACCTACATGGATGCCGGATTATTCAATTCCACAAGGGGTGCTTTTCTAGATGAACGGCCTCGCGGAAAAACAACTTTGTAGAGGCTTCAAAGGAGTCTGTGTAATCGGTTACAAGGAATTGGTCTTGTACAACGTGCTTGTCGCTAAGAAGCAGGTTTTTATCGAGGTGATGATAAAGTGCGGTGGCCACGGCTTCCGATGAATCAAGGACTGCAACCCGCCCTTGATAAAATTCATTGATTTCTTTTGCGATAAGCGGGTAGTGCGTACATCCCAATATCAAAGCATCGATGTTTCCCAGGATAGGGTCTCGAAGGTATTTTTCGATGATATCGTGGCTGATATTGTTGTTGAAATAACCTTCCTCGATCATCGGCACCAACAAAGGGGCCGCCAGCGAGTGCAGGTTGATTCCAAGGCCTAACGCCTCAATTTTTCTTGCATAGATACCGGATTGAATAGTTCTCCTGGTACCAATAAGTCCAACTGTGCCACCGGAAAATTTTTTTGCCACGAGTTGCACCATCGGATCGATGACGTTGATCACCTGAACGGATTGTTGCACATATTCTTTCAATAGCTCATAGGCCGCGGAACTTGCCGAATTGCATGCTATAACGATGACCTTGCATCCTTTCTGAAGAAGGACATCTGCTATGCGGATAGAATAAGCCTGGATGGCTGCTTCTGATTTATCGCCATAAGGCAAGTGCGCGGTATCCCCGAAATAAATCAGCGCTTCGTTCGGCATCATCTTCTTGATGGCATGGGCTACAGTGAGCCCACCGATTCCGCTGTCGAATATTCCCACAGGCTGCTCTTTCTCTACATGTGCCATCTGGATCGGGACTATCGGGATCGATTTTGTAATATTGTGGCCAAAACTAATCTGTAAAATTATGGCATACAACCTCCTTCGCGACAAACGTGGCATCATCTTCGGTGCACTTGATGAGAATTCGATAGCCTGGAAGACGGCGCTGAAAGTCAAAGAGGAAGGCGGTCAATTCACGCTTACCAATGCCCCCATTGCAATGCGCATGGGCAAAATCAAAGACCTCGCAACCCAATGCAATGCCGAAATTATCCCTGCCGATGCCACGGTAGAGGAGGACCTCAAGAATCTTTTTACGAAGTCGACTGAAATCCTGGGAGGCAAACTTGACTTTGTACTCCATTCAATCGGTATGAGTCCCAATGTGCGCAAGGACAAGGCGTATGGTGATCTTAATTATGACTGGTTTCTTAAGACGCTGGATATTTCAGGCCTTTCATTTCATAAAGTTCTTCAGACTGCAGAGAAAACCGATTCAATGAACGAGTGGGGTTCGATCGTGGCGCTGAGCTACATCGCGGGCCAACGTTCGTTCCCTGACTACTCAGACATGGCGCAGGCCAAGGCAGTTCTTGAATCTATCGCTCGTAGCTATGGTCATCGTTTTGGAAAACTGAAAAAGGTACGCGTGAATACCATCTCGCAATCGCCAACCATGACAACTGCGGGTGCGGGTATTTCCGGATTCGATGTATTCTTCGAATATGCGCGCATGATGTCACCCCTTGGCAATGCGTCAGCAGAAGACTGTGCAAATTATATTGTGCTCATGTTCTCTGATTATAGCCGCATGGTGACGATGCAGAACCTGATGCATGATGGTGGATTTTCTACAACCGGTATCACGGAAGAGTTGGTTGAGAAACTGAAACAGTAAAAGAATCTGAAAATTTGGAGATTTGAGATGAGGGACCGGTTAAGATTGGAAGGTTGCCAGCAGTGTAAGATACCCGGCCAATGGCCAATGGCCAACAGCCAACAGCCGCACCCATGGTAAGCTTTCCGTTTTGCAAAATCAACCTCGGTCTCCAGATCGTCTCGAAGCGACCGGATAACTACCATAATATTGTCACGTGTTTTTATCCCGTTCCCTGGACAGATGTGTTGGAAATAATTCCTGCCCGTTCGTTCACCTTTGCTCAAACTGGTATTGCGATCCAGGGAAAGCCCGAAGACAATCTTTGTGTAAAGGCATACAATCTTATTAAAGAAGAATACAAGGTGCGGCCCGTAAAGATGCATTTGCACAAAGTGCTCCCGGCAGGTGCTGGCTTAGGCGGCGGGTCGTCCGATGCAGCGCATGCGTTGACGATACTGAACAGTGTTTTCAAATTAGACTTATCGCAAGATGTATTGCGAAAAATGGCAACGCGCCTTGGCAGCGACTGTGCTTTCTTCCTGCAACCTTCACCTGCCCTGGGTCGGGAACGTGGGGATGTTCTCTCGTCAGTTTCATTGGATCTCAAAGGCCTGTTTCTTGTCGTGATTGCCCCCGGCATTCATGTTTCTACTGCCGAGGCTTACGCAGGTGTTTCGCCGGGCCCTCCTGAAGAAGATCTGTTACAAATACTTCAAAAGCCGATTGCAGACTGGCGATCATCTTTGAAGAATGACTTTGAAGCTTCGGTATTTAATAAGTTTCCGGCCTTGAGGGAGATAAAAGAAAAGCTCTATTCAATGGGTGCGCTTTATGCGAGCATGAGCGGATCAGGATCTTCTGTTTATGGAATCTTTGAAAATGAGTTGTCTTATGAAAAACACTTCAAAGAGGCGTTGGGCTGGTCGGGTCGGTTGTAAATTTCTTTTTCACCAGCGGATAGAGTAATACCGCGAACAGAATAATCACTGTTCCCACGTAGAAATTGAAATTCATTCGCTCTGACGCGCCGAAAATAAGTACTGCCATTATGATTCCGTAAACTGGCTCCAGATTCAACGTGAGCTGAAAGAAGAATGCGCTGATTTTTTTCATGAGCTCAACGGCTGCCGAATAAGCATAGACCGTACAGAGCCACGCAAGCAGCGCAATGCAAATCAGGTCGGTCAAAGAAGGAATCATCCGGAGTTGATGGTCTGCTGCCCAAAAGGTTTTGTATGTGGGAAAAATCATAACCGTGATAATCCAGGCGCCTATCATTTCGTAAAATGTGATCGTGAAAGAATCTACGCGCTTGACGATTTGTGAATTAATGATCGAGAATATTGCACAGGTCAAACCGGAAATGACTCCTAAGATTAAGCCGGCTGAGTAGCTGAAATCTGAAGAATAGATAATATACAGTCCGGCGAGCACAACGATTCCAAAAAGTAATTCGACGGCGTTGATTTTGTATCCTTTTGCAAGGGGCTCAAGGATGGCAGTCCAAAGACTGGCTGTTGCAAAACCCACAAGGCTGACCGATACGTTTGCCACCCTTCCTGAAATAAAAAATGTCAGCCAGTGGATTCCGACAATAAAGCCTGTCAGTACGATCTTGATAAGGTCACTTTTTGAAACTTTAAATGAGCGTTTGAAGAGTAAAATGAATACACCCATCCCGCCGGCGGCAAACAATGTTCTGTAGAAAATCATTTCGATCGCAGGGAGCGTGCAAAGCTTGCCAAGGATAGCGGTGAATCCCCAAAGAAAAACAAGGAAATGGAGTTTGAGATAATCTGCGCGGGTGTGCGTCATCGCGGCGTGAAATAATAGATCACTCCGGAAATAATAGAGAAAATTACATTGGGAATCCATGCCGCGACGATAGGTGGTATTTCACCCGCTTCCGCGAAGGTTCGTGATAACATGAAGAAAAGGATGAATATGAAAGCCATCACGAATCCCAAAGCAATCTGGAGGCCCGTTCCTCCACGACTCTTTCTGGATGACACAATTACACCCATGAATACAAGCACAAAAGTGGTGAAGGGTGATGCGTAGCGGATCTGTTTGTCTACTTCATACATCTGAACACCAGTTGCGCCGCGGAATTTCAACTTGGCAATGTGTTCATTTAATTCAGGGATGGTCATGCCATCATAGCTTCGTTCCTGTGCCTCGAAATCTTTTGGCGTTATGGCCAATGTAGTATCGAGATCATCGCCGGTCTTTTGCAGCATGGCGATGTCGGCTTGTGATGCGGCGGTGAAAATTTCGTTCACTTTTTTCAGCTTCCAATAATGAAGCTTCCATTTGTGCTTTGCTGAATCCCACTGAATATTATCGGAGGTGAGTTTCTCGACCAACTGATTGTCTTTGAATCGCTCCAGGCTGAATTGATAGCCGATGTTCGAAACGTTATTATAATTCTGAATAAAGAGATAGACGTTTGGAGCCATCTGCAGGTGAATATTGCGCGCTTCAAAATAATATCGGTTGTTAAAGTATTGCAGCTCGAATGCGAGACGTGATTTCGTCGCCTTCGGGATAACCCAACCGTTGAGCGTGAAACTGATGGCGCCGATTACGAATGAAGCCATGAGGTAGGGTAGCAGCAATCTCCGGTAGCTAACGCCGCTACTGAGGATCGCGATGATCTCGGTGTGGCCAGCCATCCTGGAGGTAACATAAATAATGGCAATGAAAACAGTGATCGGCGTTATCAATCCAGCCACCCAGGGGATGAAGTCAAGGTAATAGCCAAGGATCGCTTCACCGCTGAGGTTGTTCTTGGCGAACTTGTCCATCTTTTCCGTGATGTCGATCACGGTGATAATGGCCATGAGTATCAGTACCACAAAAAAGAATGTGGACAGGATTTTCTTGAGGATGTAGCGATCCAGGATTTTCATGTCTGGCGCCTACAGTCGCTGGGAGAGTGTTTTGACCATTTTGTTCTTCCAATCCAAAAAAGTGCTGTTTGCAATCTTTTCCCGGGCCTGCTTCACCAGCCAAAGGTAGAATGTAAGGTTATGGATCGAAGCAATTTGCGCGCCTAAAATTTCCTTGCTGATAATCAGATGCCGCAGGTAGGCCTTTGAATAAAAAGTGCTGACATGCCCTCCTAAGACAGCATCAAGGGGTTCCAGGTCGTTTTTCCATTTTTCGTTGCGAATATTGATGATGCCTTGGGTCGTGAAGAGCATGCCGTTACGCGCATTCCGCGTAGGCATTACGCAGTCGAACATATCTACACCAAGGGCTATGCACTCCAGGATATTTTCCGGCGTTCCTACGCCCATGAGGTAGCGGGGCTTGTCGGCGGGTAGGATGTTGCAGACAAGATCTGTCATTGCATACATCTCTTCATGTGGTTCGCCAACAGACAGACCGCCGATTGCATTACCGGGTTCTCCCTGCGAGGCAATGAATTCGGCCGACTGCTTTCGCAGATCACTGTATGTACTTCCCTGGACAATGGGAAAAAGAGTTTGCTCGTAGCCGTACTTTGGTGGCGTGTTATGGAAATGCTTCACGGCACGGGCCAGCCAATCGTGTGTGATCTTCATCGATTTTTTGGCGTAGTCATAATCGCATGGATATGGAGTACATTCGTCAAACGCCATGATGATGTCTGCACCGATCGATCGCTGTATGTCCATTACTCGTTCAGGTGTAAAGACATGGCTTGAGCCGTCGATGTGCGATTTAAACGTTACTCCTTCTGTTGAAATTTTTCTGTTCTCCGACAATGAATACACCTGATAGCCACCGCTGTCAGTAAGAATCGGCCTTTGCCATCCATTGAAGCGGTGAAGGCCCCCGGCTTTTTCGAGCGTTTCGAGTCCGGGACGCAAATACAAATGATAGGTATTTCCGAGAATGATTTTTGCGTCGATGTCAGATTCCAGCTCGCGTTGGTGTACCGCCTTGACGGACCCTGCAGTGCCAACCGGCATGAAGATGGGAGTAGGTATTTCCCCATGGGCGGTCGTAATTGTTCCAGTTCGTGCTTTGGATTGGGCGTCTTTTGCGTGGACCTTGAATTGCATCGCGCAAAGATAAGATTCATTTTTATGGTGATGATCGCTAACGCAATTCGACTATCTTTGGTGGCTTAAAATTTAAATCCTTGCCGCCACTCATCCTTGCAGCCTGGTCTATACTTGGAATTCAAATCATCTACCTTCTTATTTTTTTGATAGCCTTTTTTCGAAAGAGAATGGTGCCGGCTTCGCAAACTCCCGCCGTGTCGGTAATTGTTTGTGCGCACGACGAGGAGAGAAATCTTAAAGAATTGATTCCACTTCTTCTTTCTCAGGAGTATCCCGGGTTTGAGATTATCGTGGTGGAAGACCGGTGCAATGATGGGACATATGATTATTTGCTCGATGCCGTCAAACACGATTCGCGCTTGCGGATGGTACGCGTGACGCATCTTCCCCCTCACATCAATGGGAAAAAATTTGCGCTCACACTGGGGATCAAAGCAGCTACTTTCGAGTGGGTACTTTTGACCGATGCAGATTGCAGACCGGGCCCGAAATGGATAGCATCGATGGCGACACTATTTCAGGGTAAAAATGACATCGTCATAGGTTATTCTCCCTATGAAAAGCAGCCTGGTTATTTGAATAATTTTATTCGTTTTGAGTCGCTGATGACGGCGGTTCAATTTATCGGCTGGGCGCTGTTAGGAAGACCTTACATGGGTGTCGGGCGGAACCTCGCCTACCGCAAAGAGTTGTTTCTTTCCAACAAGGGATTCAACAGGCACCTCGGTGTTATGGGTGGCGACGACGACTTATTTGTTAATGAACATGCCAACGATTCAAATGTTGGTGTATGCGTCGGGCCTGAGTCGCTGACACCATCGATTCCAAAAAAAACGTGGCCGGAATTTTTCCGTCAGAAAATCAGGCATCTGGCAGTTGGCAAGCGATACAAATTTTCTGATAAAATCATATTGGGTTTTTTTTCTGCAACCTGGGTGCTGAGCTGGATCGTTGTGCTGCCGGTGCTTTTCACGCCGGCGGCTGTGGCATTGTATGTGTGGACTGTTTTTGTCTTCCGGGAAATACTTCTAATGATTGTCGTGCACCGGGCCTCCAGGACGTTGGGCGACAGTCTGGAAACGTGGAAAACACCGCTTTTAGATTTTAATTATGCCATTTACTATCTTGGAACGGGTCTCGTGGCGTTAGTATCCAAACGGGTTAGATGGACGAAATAGAAAACAGATTCTCCTCAAAAGCACTGGAAGATTTTCAGTTGATTGACCGCGCCGTAGCCGGTGACGATAAGGCTTTTGCCAAACTTCTTCAGCGCTACAAGCGGCCCGTTTATCACATGATCCTGAAGATGGTTCGAAATGTCGATGACGCCGAAGATCTCATGATCGAATCTTTTGCGAAAGCATTCAGAAGCCTGCATCGTTTTAAAAAGGATTTTACATTCAGCACGTGGCTTTTTCGGATTGCAACGAACAATACGATTGATTTTATCCGCAAAAAGAAAATCAATACCCTAAGCATCGAAAATACCTGGACCGATGATGACGGACAATCGGTATCACTGGATGTGAAGGATCACAACCCTGACCCCCAGGAAGAGGCGATTAAGGCACAGAAGGAAGAATTGATCCAGGTCTTTGTAGCGATGTTGCCAGCCAAATACCAGAAGCTCGTGAGGCTCCGTTATTTTCACGAGTTGTCCTATGAGGAAATTGCTGTTGAGCTTGAAGCGCCACTCGGCACTGTGAAGGCGCAATTGCATCGTGCCCGTGAACTGATGTACGATCTTGTAAAGAACAAGAAGGAGCACATTTAGTTTTTTACGTCCTCCATTTCATTTTCTGATTCGTCTTTCTTTTCGACCAACTCGATCAGCGGTTGCTTATGCATGTATGATTCTCGGTTCCTCGGCAGAAACTCTCCGACGAACCCGATTCCCGCGCAAGCCAATAAGATGAGTATAGACAATCCGCAGACCCTGAGGATCTGTTTTATTTTTTTCATTGACAACATGGTTGCAACCGCGGCGATGCCTGCAGTCGATAGCCCTAATAATTGAATAATTGAATGCCCTAAGGCTGGAGGAGTTAGATCAGATCATCCGGATCAGCATCAGAGGCGCCTGCCGGAATTTTCCTGTACAGCAAGAGAGTGTGAGCCCTGTTTGGTTGCGAGGTGTTATCTAAGGTTGCTTTTATTTGTGCTGAATAAATTAATTCAGCCAAATGCCGATTGATTGGTCGCCCGCCTGCTTTTGTGTAATTAGTTGAGATACGGTATGCTACCGTCCTTTTTTGAGTTTTTTGGATTGAAACCCATTCTGTTCTGACGCGTTGTTTGTAATCATTGCACGCCGTAGCATTCTCCTGGAAAACAAGAAAGCTCGCCACAATGGAGAATGCGAGGACTATTCCCTGAAATGATTTGATGAGGCGTGTTGTAATCACAGAGTTAAAGATACGGAATCGTGAGTACTTCCTTTTTAGAACTTATGATGTGAAATACCCTGTTTTTACGAGATGTTGATCCTTTATTCCAAGCATTTCTTTTACTGCTCCGCACTTGTCTCTCAGAACTGCGGCATCTACGAGGTCAGTTCGATCGATCGCTTCCAATTCCACGAACATTCTTTTGTCCGGCAGTGTATCCAGATGCACTTTCACATCTCCAACGTAAAAGATCTTTCTTTCTTTTTCGATAACGCCGATGACCTTGTGATCGGAAAATAGAATTTGAATAGCGTCAGCAGTGGGGTTCAAATCATAACGGAACACAAGTGTCCTTTCTATCCCATCTTCCTCTATGCGCTCGTAATGGGTGATGAGGTTTTCCAATGTTCCTTGCCTCAGCTTCAGTTTCCCGCGATCTGTTTCGAAGTAGGTGTCCTTTTGTTTGTCGGAGCCGATGAACTTACTCCCCGACTTAATCAGGATCTCTTCAAGACGTGCGAGATCCTCTACCTGTGATTTTAGCGTAAAATCCTTATAGGGAAGTCGTTCCATTTTTATTCTTTGTGATGACAACGCTTCCCTGCCAATCAGCGACGGGAAAAGGAACCTCCGGAATGGTTGCAACAAATTCATCCACAGCTTTGCGAGCGCCCTCCCAATTGTGATTGTAATCGTGGACAAAGATTACGCCGCCATGGGCCATCCTTGGGTAGAAAAACTGAAGTGCTGCCAGGGTGGGTTTGTACAGGTCTGCGTCAATATTCACAAACGCAAATGTTTGATCAGGAAGGCCTGCCGTCGTCTCAGGAAAATAGCCCTGGTGAAAATGGATATTCTCGTTTCCGTCAATAAAGTCTTTGACAGCGCTAACGCTGGTATCACTGAAATCCACCGGGTGGTTTAAACTCTTTTCTTCTTTCAGATCATCTTCCGCGAAACCTTCAAAAGTATCGAACAAATGAAGCGGGCGGCTGCTATCCATCAGGTGAATGATGGCTGCGGTTTCTCCTTTGTACACACCCACTTCAGCGAAGACACCCTTGATGTTTTCACGTTTGAGTCGTTCTATGGCGAACCAAAATGAATAGAATCTTACTTTGTCGCGGTAGAGGCGCTCTTTTTTCTTCAGGCGCTTTGATATAGATCCACTCAATGCAGCTTCATCCCAGCTAAAAGGCTTACTGATTTTATAGGACCATCGTGATTCGAGCAGGCGGAATGCGAGGAAAATGAACGTAAGGACGAGCACGGTATTGGCAAGCTGAAGGAGCGTGACGCCGAGTACGACAAGTTTCATCATCATCGGTTAGATTTCAATCTCTAATAACGCGAGACTCGTGCCTTCATAGTGCTTTGGGAGATCCGGTCGTTTGCCCATCTGCGTGAGGCCAAGGTAAGTGAAACCGCATTTTTTATAATAATCTATCAAAGGTCCGTTGTCGCCAAAGGTATCGAGACGAATGAATTTTCTGTCGTGTTGCCTGCCAAAAGTCTTCGCCCACGCAACAATCTCTTTGACACAGGAGTGTCCACGAAAGTCGGGGTTGGTTACGATCCGGTGAAGATAGATCGATGGTTGCAAATCTTTTTCGCCCCAGATCATTTCATCATTCCACGTGATTACAAAGATGCATGCGATTTTGCCGTCCACAATTAGTTTCCACTGGCGGTTCTCCGCGATTTCATTTTCAATAAGTTTCTGTTCAAAACCCAGCCAATGCCGGCTGCCGACTTTCTTCTGGTAGGCGATGGCCTTATCATAGAGATCGAATATCAGTGGGATGTCTTCGGGGGTGGAGTTTACGATGGCCATGGCTTAAAGAACGGGGAAGTTAGGATTAAGAAGTGCGCCACGCAAAGTTCTGACGGCTACAAGATTTTCTTTGCGAGCTTTGCGCCTCTGCGTGGGTGAATTCTTCAGTGATCAGCCGGTGCAACCAACCCAAAGCATCCGTACACAAATTCGGCGGTAGAGGCCTTGTCAACCATAATGAGTAAGTGATCGCCTGCCTCGAATATCGTACTGCCATCAGGTGTCATATATTTTCCATGGCGATGGATGAGCACGATGAATGCAGATTTTGGAAGGCCCAACTCAAAAATTGCTTTCCCGACGGCGGGTGAGTTTTCCTGAATGTCGAGCTCAAGGAGTTCCGAACGTGAGTCGTCCATCAGCTCGATATCCAGTGGGAATTTTCTCTTGATTTTGAATGGCACACTAACATGCAGCCACTTCGCGATAAGGGGAAGTGTTGTCCCTTGAAGAAGCACAGACGACAATGAGATGAAAAAAACCAGGTTGAAAATTGTATTTGCATAATGCACCTGCGCAAGCAGGGGATAGGTTGCAAAGACGATGGGCGCAGCGCCCCGCAGGCCGACCCAAGAGATGAATAGCTTCTTGCGAACGTTGAGATCTTTCGCAAACGCCAGCGAAATGAAGACGGATAATGGCCTCGCCACGAGAATCAGAAATACCGAGATCAACAATCCAGTTGGCACAACAGGTACCAGCTGGGTGGGAAAGACAAG
Source organism: Cyclobacteriaceae bacterium (assembly GCA_044223825.1). GTDB lineage: Bacteria > Bacteroidota > Bacteroidia > Cytophagales > Cyclobacteriaceae > ELB16-189. The sequence goes on from JBGALO010000001.1 coordinate 593,434, forward strand.
CAGCCCGAGTGTGAGGAACATGACGATCTGCATCAGCCATGCCTGACCGTCGTAGAATTTCATAAGGCTCTTCTTATGAATGAAGTTGCTGTTACCAAGCACGATTGCAGATATATAAACTGCCAGGAACCCATTGCCACCTATAGCATCGGTAAATGAAAATGTGAAAAAGACGAGTGCTAGAATCAACACCGGGTACAGGCCGGCAATATCCAATTTGATTTTATTGAGTACGAGGATCATGACTCGACCGAACCCGTACCCACAGACTGCACCAAGCGTCATTCCAATGAGGAACTTCGGCACCAGCAGAAAGATGGATGCCTCTTTGTTTTGAACAAGGTGAACAAAGCTGATGGTAAGGAAGTAGGCCATTGCGTCATTGCTGCCGCTTTCAAACTCCAGCAGCGGTCGGATATTTCCTTTCAAGCCTACACTTCGCGAGCGCAGTATGGAGAAGACCGCCGCCGCGTCGGTAGACGATACAATTGCGCCAAGCAACAAACCTTCAAAAATGGAATAATTGAGGACGATGGATGTGAAAATGCCGACAGCAACGGCAGTGATCAGGACGCCCAATGTTGAAAGCATGATCCCATTTTTAAGCACGGGCTTTATGCTTTCCCATTTCGTATCCAGACCTCCCGAGAAAAGAATGAATGTTAGTGCGACAATACCGAGAAACTGAGCTGCCTTTGGGTCGTCGAAGTAGATGCCGCCGGGCCCATCTGATCCTGCCAGCATACCCACGATAAGAAACAGTATCAGCGTAGGTATTCCAAACTTAAATGACGTCTTGCTCGCAACAACGGAGATGAACAGTAGCACCGAACCGAGAAGCAGAATGTTTTCAACGGAAAAGGTCATATCACCCCATTATAGGTTGAATGTCTGTAAATGCAAATTAGAATTGAGTTAGAGACGCAAGGGAGGCCCGGAGTTCAGAATACTTCGCCCAAATTCACAAAGAACCCTTGTGATCCGCCCGCCCCAATGCCGTAGTCGATTGCAATGTTCGTTTTAGAATGCTTGTTGAATTTCACACGAAGCCCTGCGCCACCCGCAGGCCAGATAACTTCGAACCGGTTGTTCGCCACTTCCGAGAAACTTTCTGCATTTAAGAACAATACACCGCCAAAGAGGCCATTCTTTGTAATCTTAAAACGGTATTCCGTTTCAAGGTAAAGCATGTTCTTGCCCCTGAAGCGTCCCTGTATGTAGCCGCGGCCGGTGTTATTATAAGGATCCCACCCGGTACTGGGCAAATCAAGATAGGGCGGCGTGCCATTCAGGGTAAGCCAATTGAAGCTCCAGATCCCGATGATGTTTTCGCTGTTTCTCGGAAAGCGGTAATATTTTCTGACATCGATACGCAATGATTGCCAGTTCTGGTCACTGCCCAATGCAGTTAAGTTCTGACGAAAAAGTACATTGAAATATGTGCCGCCCTCAGGATTAATTGAGTTATTGCGGTCGTCGTACAGAAAATTTACATTTATTCCGGAAGACACCGTTTGTTCACTGAGTCCATAGATTTCAGCATTTGATACAACGGTCGAGTCATAAGTTGTCTCGATGTTCCAATGGTAATCAAGGCTGTATCCGAGGCCCGCGTAAAAGTTTCTGCCGAGATTTCTAAGTACCGATTGATACAGCCGCAAATAAGAATAATCCTGGTCGAGTGCGTCGTTGAGGTCCGTATGCCCACCAAGCCCGTATGTTTGTTGCGGATATTTAAGGTAACGCCAGTCCGTGACAATATTCAACTTGTTCTCCTTTGTCCACAGGTTCCCTTGCATATGGGTGATCAATTGCTGCTTTTGCGTGTACACCACGTCGGCGAAAATATTTGAAAGCTTGGCGTCTTCATGATCCCATGTATAAAATGCTGAATTGCTTGCTATGATTGCAGCAAATCCTGTAGACAATGTATATCCAAGTCCTGGTGCCACAGAGAAATGAAGCCTTCCTGTTCTTTTTATCGGGTCATTGTGTTTTGCCAGCCCCGGACTTTTCACCATGTATGCCATGATGTCGATAAGGTCTTTTTGCACGGCGAGTCTCTTACGTTCGAGAGCCGTCTCGACACTATCGGGTGGCTTATCAACGGCGTGTTCAGTGATCTGGCCGTTCGAGCACACGGCCCCCGTCATGGCTATGACACAAAACCCAAAAGACCGAATGACAGGAGCGGGGGATAGGTACACTTTCAGAAACAGAATCAAAGTGAATTAGACGGCGACAAAGTTGACAGGTTTAATTTCATGGCATCCTATTCTTCACAAACAGCATACCGCCGCTGCGACCAATCTCCTGTATCTGTGGATGAATACCTCGAACTGCAACAGTTAAGACGAATTATCGCGCCATGGTCACAACCATTCGGGACATTAGACACGCGAATACGTGAATTATTCCGGAAATCGATATTAATATTTTACCTCCCTGCCACGCCCGGCACGACAGCCAGACTCTCATTGCCTGATTCATTGACAGCCTGAACGGCAAAGAAGTAATTATCTTTTGAGTAAGGCAGTTGTATTTCAAGGTCGCTGGTGAAGAATTTCTTTTGCCAGAATGCGCTGGTTGTTTCACGCATGAGTACATAATATCCCTTCACATTTCCTGACTTTGGCGCTTTCCATGAGAGGTACGTATAATTTGTGAGTCGCTTGACATCCACTTTAACTTCTTCCGGCATGGCTGGTGCCTTGGCAAGACTAGCAAGATTAGCAAGGTTCATTGCCGAGTTTTTTCGCAAATATTCAAAGTCCATGAATTCAGGAAGGTCACCGTATTGGATGCCGTTTTCCTTTCTGACATCCTGATGCTGGTGGTGATAGTTTTCATTCATTTCTGTTATGCGCACTGCTGCATATCCATTCTCGACATATGGCGTGTGATCACCACCGCGAAGAAAGCGATCGTTGCGGTACACCATCACAACTTCGAGGTTTTCAACATAGCGCTCGCCGATTTCCTTCACATAACGAGCCAACTGCCGCGCCTTCCCATCATTTTCAAGTCCCAGCTGCCGTATGTTTTTTGCGCTCTTCTCCGTTTCGAAGAGTGGCAATCCTTCGCTGAACACGCGTATGCGTGTGTTATCTATGATGTTGGTTTCGCTTGTATTATTGCTTCCCATGATATCGTTGTTCAACACCGCTTCGATGTTCCAGTTTTCCTTTTTTGCTTTTGAGGCCATGAAGTTCGCTCCAAGCAATCCCTGCTCTTCACCACTTACTGTTACAAAAATCACGGTTGCCGGGAAATTGTGCTTGCTCATGATGCGTGCACATTCGATTACCGCAGCGCAGCCACTGGCGTCGTCATTTGCGCCGGGTGCATCTCCAACACGATCTGTGGGACTTCCGCGCATATTGTCAAGGTGACCGCTGATTAAAAAGATTCGATTGTCTTTCGGATCTGTTCCCTTTAATGTCGCAACAACATTGCCGAGGAGGGTCGGAGTGTCGATCCTTCTTCCGTCTGGTTTCAAAGTTGTTGTGTCGATAAAGGTTGTTAGGCGCCCATTTGATTTCTTTGCGAACTCTTTGAATTTGCCTAACACCCAGTTGCGGGCGGCCCCGATACCGCGCGTTGGATCCGCTGCACTGCTCATGGTGTTGCGCGTGCCGAAGCTTACCATTTTATTAATATAGGTTCGCAATGAATCTGCGGAAACCTCTTTAACCATTTGATCAATCTCCCGATCTCGGTGAATGGTGGTTTGTGCAACCGCGGCGTATTGAAGGGAAAGCAACAAGATGCAGACGCTGATTTTCATAGTCGTGAATTGAGGCTGTGAATGTAGTGAGACTAAATTGATGATTGTCAGCAATGTGATGGGTGGCCCCTGAGTATCCTCACTTGAGCTGCCATTTCGATTCCTGCGAGCTTGAAAAATGGCATTCAAGAATTTGTTCACCGACCGTCAGCGAATTTTTTTTCTTACATCATCAATGACGCCACTAAAGGAGGCGAGCAGATCTCTGATTTCAGCATTTTTCTGAATGAAGCCCGTCGCGCCAAGTGTAGCGCATTCATCGACGATTTTTTGGGTATTTGCTGTGGAATAGATATACACCGGCACCTGCTTAAGGCGTTCAATCTTCTTGATTTCTTTTAACAACCTAACCCCGTTCATAATCGGCATATTAATGTCCATAAAGATTGCATTCGGGACGAAGGAGAAGTTGTTGTTGATCAGTTTCAGTGCGCTGATGCCATCATTGGCAAACTGACACCGGACAGAAGCATCCACCTTTTTCCAGGCCATCTCAAAGAAGACCTGGTCGTCCGCGTCGTCGTCTACGAGAAAACAGGTGATAGGCTCCATTAATTAGTACGGGGGGTATTAGCAATTTACAGCTTCCGGAGTTGATTTCTGGGGAATCTGGGTGAATTATTTGGCAAAGCGGCGCGTATCCGATTTTGCGAATTTCAACTTCCAATGATCTACTCTGTTAAACCTTGAACCTTGAACCTTGAACCTTGAGCTTTGAACTTTGAACCTTATCCTGCCCACGAATCTCCTACTCGCACTTTGAATTTCCCTCAACGCTCGCCAGTTTTGCCTCGTGCAGGACGTTTCAATAATAACCCGTTACTTTCCCAATCTCCCTGAAAACCAGGTTCGCCAGTTCGAAGCACTGGGCCCGCTTTACAAAGACTGGAATGCGAAGATCAACGTGATCTCACGCAAAGACATTGATAACGTCTATGTCCACCACATTCTCCACTCTTTGGGAATCGCTAAAATCATTTCCTTCCTTCCTGGAGCCGACGTGCTCGACGTTGGGACCGGCGGCGGATTCCCGGGTATTCCGCTCGCAATACTTTTTCCGGAAACCCAATTTCACCTTGTGGATTCGATTGGAAAAAAGATTACGGTTGTGAAGGAGGTCAGTCAGGCTATCGGCCTGAAGAATGTCGTCGCTGAACAATTGCGGGTTGAACAGGTAAAAAAGAAATACGATTTTATTGTCAGCCGGGCTGTTACTGACATGAAGGAATTTTATCATTGGGTACACAACAAAACGAAGCCGAAATCCCTCCACACCCTTGACAATGGAATCCTATATCTGAAGGGCGGCGATCTTGACGTTGAGCTGGGTGCTTTGAGAAAACCCTATAGTATTTTTAATCTGAGTGATCACTTCTCAGAAGAGTTCTTCGCGACAAAAAGGGTTGTTTTTATGCCATTGTAAACGTTTGCGGAAGCTTTTTTAAATCCCGCTTGCAGTTTCTATTGGAAATTTTTCATAACGTTGTAGACATGAGAAGAGCGATTGCCATACTTTTCCTCGGGATCATTCTGCTGAATACGGCGGGATATTATCTCGTTTTTGAGGGATGGAAATGGCATAACTCGATCGCCTGGTCTTTCGATGAAAACGCGTCCAACGCGCAGGAAGTGATTGTAGAAATTCCAGTGAACGTTCCTTACGTTGCCCAGGTGAAAGAATGGGAAAAAGCTGACGGGCAGTTCGAATACAACGGAGAATCCTACAGGATAACAAAGCAAAGGTTGACGCTCGACGCCGTTTACATTGCCTGCGTGAAAGACAATGAGGCGAGCCGGATTAATCAGCAACTGGAAGATTTCGCCAAGACATTTTCTGATCAGCCTACAGATGGCAAACAAAATGCAAAGTCAATTCCTGGATTTATCAAGGAATACGTTTCTGCGGTGATCACATTGAAATCATTGCACGAAGGCTTTAGCGTCAATACTTCTTATAATTCAGAAGCCCAGGTACTGGTGCCTTCTTTTTCAGCATCGATCATTCATCCGCCCGAACGGGCATAATCAAGCACGTCCCCTTTCATCTTGCTCTGCTGAACAGAGCTTAGTGAAGAATGTGGTCGTGTTCAGCGGTCGTTACTAACCCGCTGTTCAACCAATTTGTTTTTGCGGTCACTGATAAGCGCATGTGTGCTTACCAGCGATTTTCAAAAAGCGCCAAACACCAACCGTGTTTTTGTTAAACCCAATTTATAAACCCTTAGCATGAAGAGAATTTTACAAGTTTTACTAGTTGCCCTTGTGGTGCCGTCATTCGCCCAGACGCCTACCGACGGGTTGATGATGCCTGCAAAGAGTTTTTGCACGGGATTCATGTATCAGAATGATCAGTGGCACGAGTACTGGGAAGGAAGCCTCAAAAGAGACAACCTGAACATTGGAACGGTGACAACACAATCGCTGATGTACTATGGCGTGTATGGCGTAAACAGCAAGTTGAATGTGATGGCAAGTGTTCCCTATGTGTGGACCAAGGCCAGTATGGGTACGTTGGCCCCTCAACAAGGCATTCAGGACCTGATGATCGCAGCCAAATACAACTTGTTAAAAACTGAAAGTGCGACGGGGAAGTTGAATGTCTTTGCGGTCGGATCGTTTTCAACACCGCTCACAAATTATACCGTTGATTTTTTTCCCCTGTCGATCGGATTTGGTTCCACTACAGTGGGTGGAAGACTTACCGGAAATTATATGATGACAAAAGGATGGTATACAAATGCGTCAGCCGGATACACCTGGCGCAGCAATGTTAAGCTTGACCGTCCTGCTTATTTTACTGATGGACAATATTTCAGCACCAACGAAGTGCAGATGCCCAATGCGATCGACTACGTAGTCAGCTTTGGTTATAATAAAAACGCATTCAGAGCAGAACTTTTCTACGCTCAGATTAATACCCTCGGCGGCGGCGACATCCGCAGACAGGATATGCCATTTGTTTCGAATAAAATGAATTCCCAAAAAGTGGGAACGACTATCATGTACTACCTGTCGAAGCCTAAGAATGTAGTGCTCCGCGCTGTAGTGAGTGAAACATTGGCGGGAAGGAATGTTGGACAGACATTCTCCTACCAGCTTGGGATTCTCTACACTTTCAACTTCAACAAAGACACTCAGTCTACTAACGAATAAGGCCATGAAAAAACATTATAAAATATTCACTGCTTCTTTACTGATCGTTGTTTTTTCAGTTGTGAGCTGCAACAAGGACATCGCTCCTGTTCAGTCCCTAAAAACATTTCAGCCAGCTGGCGTAGATGCGAATGCGGGTACCTGGAAGCCTATTCTCCTCACTTCAAACAGTCAGATTGCGGTGGCAGCTCCAACTGCAGTTACTTCGAGTGCATACCTCGCCGAGATACAGGCCATCAAGGATTTGCAAAGCACATTGACATCAGAGCAGCGAAAGTCCATTGAATACTGGAGCGTAGGGAGTGTGTTGCGTTGGAACGAAATCTTCCGCGGCCTTGTCGCTCAATATAATTTGCCCCCCGCACCCCTTGCAAACTGGACTTACCCGGTGCCGGATGCAGAAAACCCTTTTTCTGATCCGAACTTTCCGTTCGCGAATCCGCCCTATGCGTCAAGAGCATACAGCTATGTAACAGTGGCACAATATGATGCGCTGAAGGCTGCATGGTACTACAAAGATCTTTATAAGCGTCCTGCTCCCTACAACGTTGATCCCGGTGTTCAATCGTTGATGACAAAGAGCACATTGCCATCATACCCTTCAGAGGATGCTGTGATGTCCGGTGTGAATGCAGAAGTACTGAAGCTGCTGTTCCCGGCGGCAGTAGACATAATCACTAAAAAAGCCGGCGAGCAACGCAACGCTGCGTTGTGGTCCGGTAAAGCAACCTCAAGCGACATCGCCGCTGGACTTGCTCTTGGCAAAGCAGTTGCAACAGTATTCACCGATCGCGCCAAGACGGACGGCATGGGAACGGCAGGTGGCAACAAAACACAATGGCAAGCGCTCGCTGACAACGCGACATCCCGTGGAGAAATTCCATGGAAGAGTCTTGAGACGCCTGCGCGTCCTCCGATGCTTCCGTTTTTTGGATTGCGCTCGTTTGGGCCAACTACACTTGGTGTAAAGGCTTGGATGATGACGAACACAGACATCATTAACGGAAGGCCCGCGCCACCTCCTCCGACAGCTTCCGCAGAAATGCAGAAAGAAGTTGCAGAGGTTAAGTACTATGCAGACAACGTGACAAGAGAAAGACTTGCGATCGTTCACAAATGGGCTGATGGTGCCGGAACGTACACACCTCCAGGACATTGGAACGAGATCGCGTCGCGTTACATTGAAAATGCCAATATGAGTGAAGTACGGGCGGCGCGCGCGTTTGCATTGCTGAATATGGCGCTGCACGATGCGGCCATCAGCTGCTGGGAAACGAAATATTATTACTTCAATCCCAGACCGTCACAAATGGATCCCTCCATCAAGACGAGCACTGGCGTGCCGAACTTCCCGGCGTACACTTCCGGCCACTCGACGTTCTCTGGAGCGGCCGCGACTGTGTTGGCGTACCTCTTCCCGTCGGATGCGCAATTCTTCAACGACCAGGCTAATGAAGCGTCAATGTCGCGCCTTTATGGTGCTATTCACTATCGAAGCGATTGCAGTGTCGGATTGACAAGCGGTCAGAAAGTGGGCACGTTCACTGTGAATTTCGCGATGACGGACGGGGCAAATTGATCCAGATAGCTATCGGGATGAAGGTTAGGTTTTTTCTTGTTAATAAGTAGTGTGTGTTTAACGTTTTCGGATGTCCGGGCGACTTGCCCGGACACTCTGGAAACAAAAAAGAATGAATCAAAAAATTGAATCTGAATAACATGACGGCGTCGCAACACTTCACTCAACGGACAGAAGGTCATTTGTTGGAACGCTCGGTTTAAAGGTTTAATACAGGTTAATAAAGGACAACGTGTTTATGGGCAGCGCTCTGTGCAAGGAGCCTGCCCTTTTTTGTTTTTGACCCCACGCAAAGGCGCAAAGAGCGCAAAGGGATTAAAATCTTTTCGAAAGGAGATTAAAGGTGTTCTCCGCCGTAAATTCCAACAAACGTCGACGCGACACAAAGGAGCAGGCTCAATGCGATGTAAAGAAGGAGAGATGTTGTGAATCCAGTTTGCATGAGCTGCAGGGTCTCAATACTGAATGTCGAAAATGTGCTGAAGCCGCCACAAAAACCCACGGCCCAGAATAATCGCATCGTTGGCGAAATAATTTGTCGATGGTCCGCAAGGCCTACAATCAATCCGACAGCCAGGCATGCGACTACGTTCACCGTAAGTGTTCCCCATGGAAAATTTTGCGTGTGCAGCGCCGAAATCCATTTCGATAACAAAAACCTTACAACACTGCCCAGTCCTCCACCAAGAAAAACAATGAGTATTGGCTGCATAATTTGTTATGAAGCTAGTTGTGTAATGGAATTTCTCATAACGCCTTCAACGCGTTGCTTGAGGCCCGGCACGTCTGTTAGTTGCAAGCCTGTCGTCTGAATTTCAGGCAGAACCCTGATTCGGATTCTTCCCGGTTTGATGGTGAATTGCTTTGGAGGCATAAGTGCCCCGGCTCCTACAATAACCATTGGTAAGATCGGTTGCTGTGTTTCGATTGCGATACGGAATGCGCCATCATAAAAGGGCTGAAGTATCTGCTGCGATCGGTTCTGTGTCCCTTCAGGAAAAATCAGGATCGATATTCCTCTTTTCAGTACTGCCTTCAGGTGGTCCATGCTTCTGGTTCTGCTTGAATGGCTCGATCGATCAACAATAACCGATGCATTGCTCGCAATCCATCCGAATATCGGTATCCTTCTCAATTCTTTTTTTGCCAGGGGCCGTATTTGTGTTGGTACCGTCAGGCATACTCCGGGAATATCGAGGTAGGATCCATGATTGCTGACATACACATATGCCTGCCCACGCCGGATGTTTTCTTTTCCCTGGATTTCGTAGGGAATAAAGTTCAGCTTACTGAACGTCCACGACCATAACTTCAGGAATTGGTAACTGATCGTTCCGTATTTCTCCCCGAGGAGGAAGGGGATGAGGATCCCGGGAAGGTAAAGGATCATAAAAAAGGTGAAGACAAAGAGCACCCACACGATGTACAACTTGCTGAGAACTGCGCGAATGAATTTCAAGCTCTGTGAAATTTTCGCAAGATGCTAAAAAATCCGACCTGTGCCCTGCCGTAGGCCGCTACTTTTAACTTCCCTGATGGCTGTTTGAGCCTAAAATACTACTTTCAGCCCTTGAATTCCTGATTGTGCCAAAACGGTTGCTCTACCTCATTGTTGTTTCCACGGCTATTCGTGTACTGCTGGCCGCTGTGCTGGAATTGAGCAATGATGAAGTATACTATTATTTATATGCGCTCGATCTTCAGCCCAATTACTTCGATCATCCCCCAGGCGTCGGAATATTGATTAGGTTGTCGACATGGAACCTCTGGATCACGCACGAGTTTTTTGTCAGATTGGGTGCCATCGTCTGTGCAATTTTCGGAACCATATTTTCTTATCAGCTCGGAAAACTTCTCAAAAATGATCGCACCGGATATTATGCTGCCATCCTGTACAACACAAGCATTTACACATCTCTGATTGCCGGCACATTTATTATTCCAGACAGTCCGCAGGTTGTTTTGTGGATCGGCGCTTTGTGGATCATGTACCGCATTATTGTCAACGCGGACCTTCGTTTGAAGACACATATTTCAGAATGGCTTCTGTTCGGGTTCGTCACCGGATTGTGTATTCTTTGCAAAGTTCATGGCGTTTTTATTTGGTTCGGATTCGGGCTGTACATTCTTTTCTTTCAATACAGGTTGTTGAGAAGTTTTGGTCTGTACTTATCGATATTGGTAACCATCGCGGTGATCAGCCCTATACTTTGGTGGAACATTCAAAATGACTTCATTACCTACCGTTTTCATAGTGGAAGAGTTTCAGAAACAGCGTTGCACCTGGACTATTTCTTTCAAACACTCGGCGGAGAGTTGCTGTACAGCAACCCGGTGAATTCCGTTCTCATATTGATTGCGCTGTGGAAACTGATATCCTACAAGTACCTCGACACAACTTCTGTTAGATTTATTGTCCTCAATGGATTGCCGATCATACTTGTCGTTACGGGTATGGCCCTTTTCAATCCTATGCTTCCGCACTGGAGCGGGCCGGGGTTCATGACGCTTTCATTTCTGGCAGCGGCATGGTTGGATGAAAAGACCGTAAAACCGCCTGTAACAAGAATGCCCGTTGTCATCAGGGCCAGCGCATCCCTCGTGATTGTGGCATTAGCCGCTGCACTAGCACTTATCAGATTTTATCCCGGCACTATAGGCAGTCACGACAAAGTCAGATATGGCGATGGGGACTTCACGCTGGATATGTACGGGTGGCGCCAATTCTCAAACGAATTTCAGGCCTGGTTTAAAGAGCAGCAGGCATCGGGTGAACTGTCACGTGACATAAAAATTGTTTCAAACAAATGGTTCCCCGCCGCGCACCTTGATTATTACGTCGGCGATCCATTGCACGTTCCCGTGATCGGCGTTGGTGATCTCGAGGATCTTCATCAATTCTATTGGCTGAACAAAGGAAGACCCCAACTTGAAAAGGGAGAGGACGCTCTGTGCATATTGCCAAGTAATTATCAGGTGATGGAGGAGGAGAATTATCCGTCTTACTTTGAATCGTATCGTCAACTCAAGGTTTTTGAAAATCGTCGCGGTGGTGAGGTGGCACGGTATTTCTACGTTTATCTATTGAAGAACTATCAAAAGAACGACGAACTCCATACACGGGTAGCCTCTACCCGCGCGCAGTAGAATCCAAAAGCGCTCCGAAATACGTAAGTGCCGGTAAGCAACATGTCGAAAATAAAATTGATTTGGATCGGAGGCCTAATGGCTGCTTTCACAACGATCAGTTGCTATCCGCAAGCGGTCGATAATACGTCGAGCTTCAGAATGCTGCCTGCTGCTTCATACTTCCGGCTGAATTATGATAATGATTATTTTACCGCGACGGATTGCTACTATACACAGGGCGTTAATATGGAAATTGTAGATCCGGGATTAAGCAAATTCTTTCTTTATAAGATTTTATATACAGGGAAGGAAGGTGTCCGACAGCACGGAATTGCAATCGAACATAATGCTTATACGCCAAGTAGTATTTCATCCGATCAAATACTCTATGGCGATCGGCCTTTTGCTGCGGCGCTTATGGTGAAGATGTTTGGAATGACCGGTCACCCGGCACGACGTGCTCGCATCACCTCGGCGCTGTCAACGGGGATTATTGGTTCTACAGCCGGCGGAGATGAAATGCAACGCGAAATTCATGCGAGAATTCATGCTACCATGCCAATGGGCTGGCAATACCAGATTGCCAATGATGTTGTTCTTAATTATGAAATTGGCTATGAGCAAAATATCGCACACAAGAGCGACATTTTTTTGTTCAATATACTTGGTGCGGTCCGGGCGGGCACACTCAATACAAAGGCAACCGCCGGCGCAGTGGTAATGTTCGGACGTTTGAATTCAAAAATTCTTTCAGCGTTTGGTGAGTCAAGCTCCCCGATGAGTCCCGCAAAGAAGCTTCGGTTTCACGCCTACGTTCAGCCCTTGGTCAATTTCGTTGGGTACGATGCCACGTTGCAGGGTGGAATGTTTAATCACAGCAGTCCCTATACGATCGCAGCAGAGGATGTTAGTCGTATCACCGGCCAGGTGAACTACGGCGTTGTAGCCACCTTCGGGTCTATGTACCTGGAATATTATAAGTCAGCCATCACGCGGGAATGGGAGACCGGCGCATCCCATCGATGGGGCGGTATCAGAATAGGCGTGGTGTTATAGTTTAGTCAAACAAGCCGCCTGCCATATATTTCATTCCTGAATCGCAGGCGACTGTAACAACTGTGTGGCCCCGGCCAAGCTTTTTTGCTGATTCGATAGCAGCAAGAACATTAAGTGCGCTTGAAGTTCCTGCAAGGATGCCTTCCCTTGATGCAAGGAGCTTTGCTAATTTTCGCGCCTCGGCCTCATCAACCGCCCTGACTTCATCATAACGTGCGACTTCTAATAGCGGCGGTATTAATCCAACGCCGATCCCTTCGACCTTATGATTTCCTTTTTCTCCTTTTGAAAGAAGTGGAGCGGAAGCGGGTTCAAGAAACGTGACCTTGGTTTTGGGATCAGCCTCTTTTAGAATCATCGATACGCCGGCGGCCATACCAGCTGTTCCAACAGCGGCGCAGAATTCATCAATTGGTTTTTTCATTTGCTTCAAAATCTCCTCACCCATGATCTTGTAACCATCGATGGCATCGCGATTCTTGAATTGATTAGTCCAATAGGCGCCCTGCGATGCAAGTACCTCCGCGCGTGCGATGAGCGATGGAATCAGATTGGGGGTGATCTTGCCTCCTTCGCTCGGAATGATCTCGAGTTCCCCGCCAAACATTTGAATTGCTTTCAGTTTTTCCTTTGCAAAGGCGTCTGACGAAATTGCTTTGAACCGATAGCCTTTGATGGTACATACAAACGCCATTGACGTTCCTGTGCTGCCACCAGTGCATTCGATGACACTCATCCCTTTTTTAAGTTCGCCCCGATTCTCTGCTGCTTCGATTATTGCGAGCGCCATCCGGTCTTTATAAGAACCGGTGGGATTAAAATATTCGAGCTTGACAAATACGTCAGCAGCACCTGTTGGAACTAGCTTCTGGAGTTTTACGAGCGGCGTGTTGCCGATGGCGGATAGGATCGTAGACATAGGAGTAATTTGACTGATATCTTTTATTCTCTTTAAAGGGGGGGATGCTGGTGTTTAAATTTTTGCGGTATTGTGAAATAGAAAGTGGCTCCCTCATCCACCTTTCCCTCAGCCCATACTGTTCCGCCATGTCTTGCAATGATCCGCTGTATGATGGCAAGCCCAACACCTGTACCTGGAAATTCGGTTGCTCCGTGAAGGCGCTGGAAAACGCCAAATAACTTGTGGTAGTAATTCATGTCGAAACCCGCACCGTTGTCTTTCACAAAATACGCCTGGCGACCGTCTTTTGACTCCATTCCTACTTCGATCTCAGGCTCCGCCTTTTTTCCTGAATACTTGATCGCGTTGGTAAGAAGGTTCGTCCAAACCTGCTTCATGAGGTTGAGATCTGCGTTCGCTGGCGTCAGGTTCTGTATTCTGATCTTTGGAACCACCACTCCACCGTTCCTGAGATCTTCAAGCACTTCATTGACGAGTGCATTCATATCTACCGCAGAAGTTTTGATTTCAGCTCTGCCCAACCTTGAAAAATCCAGCAAATCGTCGATGAGCTGCCCCATTTTTTTGACATTTCGCATGATGCCATTGAGGGTTTTTTCCCCCTGAGCATCCAGGACCGACCCATAATCTTCGCTCAGTATGCTGCTAAAACCATGAATGATCCTCAGCGGTGCACGAAGGTCATGTGATACGGAGTAACTGAATGCCTCCATGTCCTTGTTGGATGCCTCCAACTGTGCCGTTCTTACTCTGACACGTTCTTCAAGCTCGGAATTGAGCATCAGGATTTGTTCTTCTGACTTCTTTCGTTCCGTAATATCCTGAACAGTGGTGACAAGCACAGGTGAATTTCCTTCCATCGATGATTCACCCTGCTGATGTATCCATCTGATTGTGCCGTCGGGCAGCAGCAGTCGATGATCGGTCGAGAAGAAAGTCCTTGTCGTTGCTGCACGTTCAATCAGATTTTGAAGATGTTTGAGGTCTTCGGGATGAATGAACCGATATATTGCGTCAATCGTCGCGGTTGCTAATCCGGGAAGATTAAGTATCCGTCCAGCTTCTTTTGACAAAGTGACCTTTTTCTGATCGGCCAGGTCCAGCACCCAGTGACCGGTGTGTCCCGTTGCCTGTGCCAATTCAAGGAAATACTTGCTGACCTGAAGATCGAGTTCGACTTTCTTTTGTTCGGTAATATCGTGACTGATTCCAACAAGCCCGATAATCTTATCACTTTCACCGCGCAACGGGATCTTTGTCGTTTGAAGAAATTTTAGTTCGCCGGAAGGAGTGATGGTTGATTCCTCAAAATTTATTTTTGGAACTCCAGAGGACAAGATCTCCCGATCCTCTTCTAAATACTTTCCTGCAATCTCGCTTCCGAAAAAGTCTATTGATGATTTTCCGAGAGTCTCACTTTCAGTTTTGGCTCCAATCAACTTCACCATCGCCACATTGTTGATGATATGGTTCGATTGGAGATCCTTGACGTAGATGTAGTCAGGAATGTTATCGATGAGGATACGCAAGAGGGTGCGTTCCTGTGCCAATTTTTTTTCCACATCTTTTGTGTCGGAGATGTCACGTGCGATCATCGACGCACCGATAATCTTTCCGCGTTGGTCATGCACTGGGGAAATGCTGACAGAAACATCGATGCGTTGCCCATCTTTGCGTAACCACTGGGTTTCCAGGTGTTCTATGGATTGGCCTTTTTGCACCTTCGCGAGGAGTTCGCGTTCAGCTTCCATCTGATCGTCCGGGATGATCAATTTGATGTTTTGCCCAACGGCCTCACTCTCGGAAAATCCAAATGTACTTTCGGCACCGCGGTTCCAACTCATGATTAACCCCTCAGTGGATTTGAAGATGATTGCGTCGTCAGACGAATCGACTATCAACGCCATAAGGGCTTGCTGCTCCTCCAATCTCTTTCGGTCGGTAATGTCGCGGTAGCTGAATGTGATTCCTTCAACATTCTTGTCGTGAAGCAGATTGGCCATTACACCCTCGATCCAGATGTAATCTCCTTTCTTCGTTTTCATTCGCAGTTGAAATGGCAGTGGTGTCTCTGGTTTTTCCAATAATGCCTGCATTTTCGATTGCAGAAGTTGAACGTCGTCTGGATGCGTATAGCGTTCATCTGGATGCGACCGTCTGTATTCGA
The DNA here is from genome assembly GCA_044223825.1 of Cyclobacteriaceae bacterium. Taxonomy (GTDB): domain Bacteria; phylum Bacteroidota; class Bacteroidia; order Cytophagales; family Cyclobacteriaceae; genus ELB16-189. The sequence goes on from JBGALO010000001.1 coordinate 609,227, forward strand.
GTGTAAGCCCTGTCATGCGTTCCGCCGACGGACTTTGGTATTTGGCCAGGAGGTTTTTGTCGGTAATCACAATTGCATCCGGACTATTCTCAAGTATGGCACGCAAGCGCTTTTCGCTGACTGCTACCTCGTGCGTGCGTTCGATAACTTTTTGCTCCAGGTCTTTGTTGGCGATGAACAGTTGCTCCTCTGCATCACTGCGCCGACGATCGGTCCGGTTGATCACCGACGCAACAAAAAGGATCAATAAAATAAAAAGGACGACAATTCCGGTGATCACCAGCACGACACCCATTTCATCTGAGATCGGTAGTTGTTCACCCAGCTTCAGTCGCAAAAACCCAAGTACAATTGGCACCAGGAATGCAGCGGGTAGAAATATCCGTGCGATTGTTCCGCCATAGTAGCGACTGGCAACGATCGCCATAAAACCGGACTGTGTATGCGCAAGGAGCATTGCCATGCCGGTAAGACTAAATCCAATAGCGGTAACCAGTGACATTCGGATATAAATGAGAATGCCCGGCGTGTCCTGCGCCTGATAAAAATATCTTAGCAAAGAAATCAGTGCAATCAACATCGTCAGTGAGGAGATGATGTTGGCACTTTCGCGCAGCGCTTTGTTCGGCTGTTGACTGAGGATCAACGCTAATCCGATCAGAAAGAAGTTGATTGCTGTATTTGCGGCCATCAACGGCGACGGGCCGCTGTCAGGCAGTTTGTCGGTAAACAACACGCTGTCGATTGGTAAATTGATTGCTCCTGAAAAGGATAGTAATTTGATGAAACCCGTCAGCGAAACGAGTCCTGCAATCGCATACCCGAGGTACCGCAGCAGCGCATTGTGAGATTGGTGGCGTCCAATCAAGAAAGAGATTCCAATAAGAATGAAGCAAACGGCTGAGACTGGATTCATCGTGCCGCCGTTTATGAATGGACGCCTTAGAAGCTCCAAATCGAATTGCCAACCCGAAAGGATTACGATGGCAAGCAGCAACACCACTGCCATCATATAGGATGATCTTACGGCAAATTTGTTTACCAACGATTGATCAGCAGAATTTTCCACGATTGATGCCGGGGGATCAATTTGCCGGCCTTTCGCAATTCATAAGTTTAATCAAAATTTCAGACAATTCTGAGCCGCGTCATCCTCAACAGGAGCAATTGAACATCTGCCTCAAGTTATCTGATATTTTTCTGCAAGTTGTTTAGGGGCTACGCGACAGTATGCAGTTGTTAGCGCGTCTTTGAACATTGCTTTCTTGACTTTTCTCAGGTTAACAATGGTGGCTCCTTTCTTTCCCCATTGATTTGGAACCGGATACATCACGGAATTGTCATAACTGCAAAATACTGATTGATCCACCGGAGACAACATCAGCACAACTGTTCCGGATTGCTCATGAATGGTAGCAAAGATTTTTTTCCGGACGCGGAATGATGCCCGATCAAAATGGGGAAGCTCGACGGTTTCATCGAAATTCAGCGCAAGTACCCGAACCTCTGCAGCTGTCATGATGCTGACATTAGTAAATTTATTTACATTACCCTGTAACCAATTGAAAGTACGCAGGTTGATATTTTAATCAAAGCCTGAGTCAGTATATTCATCAAATGACTGCCGATGTTTTCCAATTACATTCGTTCTGCCAAACGAAACCTTCTTAAGGAAAAATCTTACACCATTCTTCACGTAGCCGGGCTTGGCGTAGGTCTCGCGACATGTTTTGTAATTTTTTCATGGGTGTCTTTTGAGACAAGCTTCGACGAGCACATTGATCCGAGTGCTTCTGTTTACCGCGTGGTCACTCACTCGAACGATGGAGAGGGTGGTGGTATTGCTTCAACCTACCCAATGGTCAGGTCGCGTGTGCTGCCACAATTTCCTGAAGTGGAAGCGAGTGCTCGCATCTTTAACAATGAATTCCTGGGTACGCGCACAAAAATTGCGTACGAGGATAAGGTTTTCACTGACAACAAGTTTTATTATGGCGATGCAGATATCCTGAAAGTGTTCCCATTTGAGACAGTTCAGGGTGACAGCTTCAACGCGCTCGCCGCACCGAACAGTGTCATTATAACGCAAAGCATGTCCAGGAAATTTTTTGGAAATGAAGACCCTGTTGGAAAGTTATTGACCGTTGGGGAAGGAAGTGACTTTCGTATCACCGCCGTCATTCGTGATATTCCAGAGAATACCCATTTCCATTTTGATGCGCTTGCGTCAATGCAATCTCATCCATGGATTAAAAAAGCGGAGGAGAATGTATGGAGTGGTGTCGTATTTCATACGTACGCAAAAATCAGAAACAATGCTTCTCCGGAAGCGCTCGAGCAAAAGCTCCGAAAATATCTTGACGAGTTTCCAGGCGACAACAAAGAATATGGAAAGACAATTTCTCTGCGCCTGCAACCAGTACGCTCAATACACTTGCATTCGAATTTGAAGTTTGAGCTGGAGCCAAACGGGAACATCACATATATCTATCTTTTTGTTGGTATCGCTGTCCTTGTTCTGGCGCTGGCAATTATCAACTACGTGAACCTTGCAACGGCTCGTCACATGCAGCGTTTTCGCGAAGTGGGTGTTCGGAGAACGTTGGGGGCATCGCGCATGCAGCTCATAGTCCAGTTCATGATTGAATCAGCCTTGATCATAGTCCTGGCGATTGTCCTTGCATTTGCGGTGCTAAAAATCAGTGCACCGCAACTTTCCGTTCTGTTCGGAACAAAAGAGTTGTCACTGGTTAAGCTCTTGTTGGCTGCATGTGTAATCGGTGCCTGTACCCTCATCGCAGCTGGGTTGGTTCCCGCACTGGTGCTTTCGAACTATAGACCAATTCAATTAATAAAATCAAAAGGACTGGAGGGAAGCCAGACACTAAATCTTCGGAAAGCGCTTCTTACCTTTCAATTTGCTGCCTCGATAACGCTCACGGTTTGCACATTCATCATGTACCTCCAGATAAATTTCATACAGGAATTCAGCGTGGGCTACGACCGTGATCAGATCGTTGTGCTTAATATCAGCTATCCGGAAATTGCAAAAAAGTGGGATGTGCTGAAGGCAAGTTTGATGACAAGTCCAGCCGTTATCGGCGCAACGGCAGCTTCAGAATTGCCTACAGACATTCAGGGTGCGGAAAATATTGATGTTTCAAAATCTCAGGCACTGGGCGTTTATTACTTGTCTGTCGATCGAGATTTCTTCACCGTAATGGGTATTCATATAGAACAAGGCGCCGAAGGTGTTAAGTCTTTGCAAGAGAGTGACTCGATAAATCATTTTGTACTCAATGAGAGTGCCATTAAGACTATCGGATGGTCTGAAGATGAATTATTAAACAAACAGATCAGCATCCGTCACGGTAATATGAAGCCCGGACCTGTAATCGGAGCAATAAGTGATTTTCACTTTCAGTCGCTGCATCATGCTGTGAGTCCCCTCGTCCTGGAGTTCAACCCCGAAGAGTATCAATACCTTTTGGTTAAAGTGAGTCCGGTGAATCTGGAACAGACGATCGGATTTTTGAATGGTAAATGGAACTCAATCGCTGGCGGTATACCCTTTGAATATCAATTCCTGGATCAGGAGTTCGACAGATTATATCAGACTGAAAAGAAAAGCAGCAACATGCTCATCGTCTTTTCCTCGCTCGCATTGTTTATTGCCTTCCTGGGAATATTCGGCCTTACATCATTTGCTGTACAACGACGGGCAAAAGAGATCGGTCTCCGAAAAATACTGGGTGCCACTGTTGGTGGAATTGTTGTCGTTATCGGAAGGGACTTCCTGATCTTGTTGATTGTATCGTTCGCGATTGCTATCCCCGCTGGATATCTCTTTATGGATTCGTGGCTTTCAACGTTTGCATTGAAAACAAATATTGATCCGGGAGTGTTTGTGATAGCCGGGCTGCTGAATGTTCTACTCGCTGCCTTGGCAGTAGTCATACACAGCGGTAAGATCGCTGCTACAAAGCCCGTCGATACGTTAAGACAAGAGTGACCGGGTACGCTTTAGTTATTAAAGTAATCCCACGTCGCTTTGGAGATATCTGCAATAATCTTTTCACTTGCTTCGAGGGGCTCTTTTGTGTCAGAGACGAATACCGCGATTGCGTACTGTCGTCCATCAGGCATCCGCACAATGCCGACATCGTTCACAGCGGCAGTGATTCCTTTGTCGTTGACTCCGGAGTACCCGGTTTTATGAGCCACCGTTGCTTCAGGTGGAAGCTGTGACTTCAAACGTTGCGCGCCGGTTGGTGATTCCACCATGGCTGTCCAAAGAAAGCCAGTGCTGTTTTTTGAAAGATGTGATTGCTGTGAAAATATCCGTAACACTTCTGTCATGGCGAAAGGTGTTGTCCAGTTTGCATATTGTGCGTCCCACGCCTGGTGCATTTGCTCTTCTGTGGTTCTGATCGAGACATTCATAATGCCCAGCGAATGAATATATTGATTGACAAAAGGAGGGCCGCCTACAAGACGAAAGAGAATATCGCAGCCATTATTGTCTCCTTTTGAAACGGTGTAGTTCAGAATTGTTGAAAGTGTTAATGTAGTGTCGCCATTTGGAAAATCATCACGCATCGGACTATGGGTGTCGGGAAGCAACTCCTTCTTTGAGACAAAAACCTTCTGGTCCATGGAAAGCATGCTATAATCCACCAGACTCAATACTGCCATTCCCAGGTGGAATTTATAGACACTTTGCATTGGAAAACGTTTGTGGCCATTGAGCGTGAGTGTATCTCCCGTAGCCAGGTCCATGATACTTACACCCACTGTTGCATCCGTTGCAGCAACTATTTCGGTCAGCCGGGCTTTAAGTTTTTCTTTCTTCGAGACGACCGAGCAACTCAGTACGATACCTGCGGTGAGTAAGAACAAGATACACTTCTTCATATTCTGAAATCTATTTCGAAACCCGTTGAAGCCTTGCCATAAAGAAGCCATCAAACCCTTCACTTGGCATAATGCTCTCCTGATCCTCAAGCTTAAATTTTCCAACGTGCGTGTCAAGAAAATTCTTCACCTGCAATTCATTTTCTTCCGGGAGAATACTGCATGTGGAATAAACCATGAGGCCACCGACTTTTACCATCGGGCTATAATTATTGAGAATTTAGAGCTGCGTAGCTTTCACTTGTTCGATGAATTCCGGCGACAGTTTCCATTTTGCGTCAGGATTGCGGCGAAGCACACCAAGCCCCGAGCATGGCACATCGATCAAAAGCCGATCCGCTGAATTTTCGAGACGCTTGATAACCTTTGAAGAATCGATCAGTCGCGTCTCTATATTGTTGCTCGCGCCGGCGCGACGGGCACGTTTCTTTAATTCATCAAGCTTAAAATTTTCAATATCCATCGCAATGATCCTGCCTTTGTTCTGCATGAGGGCTGCGAGGTGAAGCGTTTTGCCACCTGCACCGGCACAGGCATCGATCACGCGCATGCCGGGCTCCGGTTTGAGAAAGGGAGCGATTAGCTGTGACCCGGCGTCCTGAACTTCGAACAACCCATCCCTGAACTGCTGGCGTGTAAAAATATTCTGACGTTCTTCGAGAATGAGTGCGTCTGGAAATTTCTCGGGAGCTTCAGCAACAATGTGTTCTTCCAACAATTGTTTTTGGAGTGCCGGGCGTGAAACTTTTAAAGTATTGACGCGGAGGACAACTTTCGCCTGTTCATTCAATGCCTCAATTTCTTTTTCCCAGTTTTTCCCCAGTGCCTTTCTCCCCAGATCATCAAGCCAATCGGGAATGGATTCTCTGATTTTTGTATCCGCCTTGACCTTGTCCCAACGCTCAAAAAATTTATTTTTATCGACACCCCGGAATTCATCCCAGGGAGGAAGGTCAACTTTGTTCCATACACACCAGGCGGCCACCAGTTTCCAGAAATCGTTCTTTTCCGCGTGGATGAGTTGAGCAAGCAATCTATGCCAGCGCACAATGTCATATGTTGTTTCGGCAATAAATCGACGGTCACGCGCACCCCACTTGGGATTCTGCTTGAGCACTTTTTCAATGACTTTGTCGGCGTAGCGGTTTTCTACAAATATCTCCCGCAAGGCATCGACAACGGCTTCAGTGAGGTTTCGGTAAAGTTTTATGGCCATTACTTGTTAAAAAAATAGCTTGATGCTGTTGCAGTGCTCTGAATAGCCTGCAAAGATAAAATGTTTCGGCTGCTCTTAGGCGTTTCGCGTACCCAGAATGAGGTATCGACTCTTGAATGATGCCTCCCAAATTGCGAATATTGACTTGCGAAATGACCCCATTGTTATGAAAGCCCTTATTATTGCCATCATCTGCTGCGCTGCAGCACCAGCATTAGCCCAGGACTGGGCAAACAAATTTGTGAAAGATCTAGGCGAGTCCGGCAGCAAGAAGCGCGCGAAGCTCGACTCCATCGATTTCCAAATGGTGATGTCAGTGAACGAAAACGCCGGATTCTTTGATATTGAAAACAAGGGAGAAGGCGGGGCACGGGCGCTGTATTCGCTCAAAGACAAAGGGGATAAAACTCCTTCAGAGTTTGCACGGGACTCCGTCGATCAGGCTGTGGGCTACTATAATCTTAGGATGTTCAAGATTGCCCAGGAGGCGTTTGTTAAGGCGCAGGCGTACATGGAGAAGAACGACCTCGGAAATGACATCAGCTACCTGCGATGTGTTTCAAACCTCGGCGTCGTCTATCTCATGCAGGGACGCACGGGCGATGCAGAACGCTTCATTAACAAATCACTCAGGGCCACGGATTCTATTCTTGGTGAGAAAAGCATGGGATATGCGGCGAACCTCAACAGCCGTGCTAAGCTGGATCAGATGATGGGGAAGTACAACGAAGCGGAACAGAATTTCGATCGTGCGGGCGTTATCGTTAAGGGGATTTTTGGAGAGAATAGCATGCAATATGCCATCATCCAGAATAACAAGGCAATGCTTTACCAAACATTGGGAAGGTATCCGGAAGCCGTTCAGTTGATGAAGGACGCGATCAAAAACACGGAAGGCACAAATAAAAAACTGCTGCAGGGGAAAAACTCATTCGACAACCGGAGGTTCCAATCGAATCTGGCGTTGATTTATCAGCTCTCTGGAGATTTCGCGCAGGCGGAATTGACTTTCACCTCTATTAAAAAAGTTTTCGAAAATAAGATGCAGACCAATGCGCCGGAATATGCATCGCTGCTGAATCAACTTGCGCTGCTGTATGTCCAGATGAATAAGCCGGAACAGGCTGAACCTCTTTTACAAAAGGCAGCCGCTGTGTATAAGAAGAAATTTACGGAAGAGAATCCCGCTTTTGCCAAAGTGCAGAATGACCTCGGAACATTATACCGAATTCAGGGCAGATTCCCGGAAGCTGAAGCTGCACTATTGAAAGCAATCGCGATACGAAAAACAACATTGGGGGAGGAGCACCCTGATTATGTAAAATCGGTGGATAACCTCGCGATTACCTATTGGAAAATGGGTGACTTGCCCAAGGCTTATACAAACTTCAACGAGGCGATGACGAAGTCGCTCACGTTTGTAAATCAATATTTTCCGCCGATGAGCGAAGCAGAAAAGGCTAAGTACTGGGATGTGCTGCGTCCAAGGTTCCAGCGTTTTTATGGTTACGCCTTGCAGGCAAGTGCTACGCAACCGGATATTTTAAAAGATGTATTTGATTACCAGATTGCAACAAAAGCGTTACTTCTTAACTCAACCAATAAAATCAAGAAAGCGATTTTATCCAGTGGCGACGAGACGCTCATCAACGACTACCTGAGCTGGATCAGTCAGAAGGAAATGTTGGCTCGCTATTATTCACTTTCCAAAAGCGACCTCGCCGAACAGAAGATCGATATTAAAGCATTGGAACAGCAGGCAAATGCAGCCGAGCGTGCGCTCTCACAAAAGTCGACCGACTTCTCGAAAGGATATTCAACAGAGAAGATAGATTACAAGAAGATTGCCGCGTTGCTGAATGATACAGAAGCCGTTGTTGAAATAATCCGCATCAGGGAGTTCGATAAGGATTTCACCGACCAGGCCAAATATGCTGTAATGGTACTGACGAAAGGATCGGATGTCCCCAAAATGGTCGTGCTTGACAACGGAAATCAGTTGGAAACCCGTTACGCGAAATATTATAAGAATGCTATCCTCCAGCGATTGCCTGACGAATTTTCATACGATCAGTTTTGGGCCCGCATCGATCCGCTCGTGACCGGGAAGAAGACGCTGTATTTGTCACCGGATGGTTTATATAACCAGATCAATATCAACACGCTGAAGAAACCAGGTGGTGATTTTATCGAGAATCGCTTTGATGTGGTTACGATCGGAAATTCGAAAGACCTTATTGCATTGAAAAGCAAGAAGCCAATTGTTAAAAAGGATGCTTTTGTGCTGGGTTTTCCTGACTACGCAGGTGCGGCGCCGGCACTTCCTGGTACTAAAGTGGAAATAGATGGTGTGTCGAAGATTCTTAAGACGGCTGGATATGCTGTAACCTTGCGCGAACAAAAGGTTGCTACAGAAGCCAACATCAAAGCAGTGAAGGCGCCCGCATTGATTCACATTGCAACGCACGGTTATTTTCTTGTCGACGCCGACATTAGTGGTGGAACCGCCATGGGTATAGATGCTGAAAATGCAAAGGATAATCCATTGCTGCGATCCGGACTCATCCTGGCCGGCGCACCCGATCCGACAAAGCAAGAGAATTCGAAAGATTTGCAGAGTAACGACAACGGAATCCTCACTGCATATGAGGCAATGAACCTCAATCTCGAAGGAACAGACCTGATCGTATTGAGTGCATGCGAGACAGGACTCGGAGAGGTTAAAGCCGGCGAGGGAGTTTATGGTTTGCAGCGCGCGTTTCTCGTTGCGGGGGCGAACGCGTTAATCATGAGTCTTTGGAAAGTTGACGATGAAGCCACACAAATGCTCATGACCAACTTCTACACCAATTGGACCAAGAGCGGCAACAAACTCAAGGCATTCAAACAAGCCCAATTGCAGCTCATGGCTAAATACAAGGAGCCGTATTACTGGGGAGCGTTTGTGATGATGGGTTTGTAGCCGGTGTTCGGTGATCAGTAATCTGTAATCGGTAGGGTATGGTAAAATTTAAGTGCGCACCACCGATTACCGATTACTGATTACCGATTACCGATTACAATTTTATAGAAGAAGGCAAATACTTCGCAATCAGATCCTCATAATACGGTTTCAGCGTCTTCACATCCGGCGGGACGGGAGCCTTTGAGTACAAATCATAAGGATTGAACTTCTTCACCCATTCGAACATCTCGCGATCGTGGTCGTCCATGAGGTGATCATAGGCGTTCTCGCGGTGTTGTGCGTAGAAAGAGTGGTAACGAATCATGTAAAGAGCGGGCTCTGGCAGATAATCTTTTGTCATCTGGTACAGATACTCATCATGTCCCCATGACATGGAGACGTTCCGAAGCCCGCATCCTTCAGAATACATGCCATACTTCGTGTTATAATCTTTGTTGTTGATGTCGGGGTTGTTCGCGAAAAATTCCGGATAAACAATTTTATCGGAGAACTTGCAGCCCACCGGGAATGTGTCGCCAACAACGGCCCATTGCGGCTCACCGAAGAGACATAGGACCTTGCCCATGTCGTGGATAAAGCCTGTGAGCACAAACCAGTCGGGGTGACCATCCTGACGAATGGCTTCGCCGGTCTGCAGCAAATGTTGCAATTGATCAAGTTCGATATCCGGATCGGAGTCATCGACGAGGGTGTTGAGAAACTCCATCGCCTTCCATACCGGCATTTCTTTCTTGTCGAATTTTAAAAACTCCTTCCGCTTCTCCTGCACAAAATCATACGACTGATACATGTGGTTCAGTCTGTAAAACTCTTTTACAGTCTCCCGTTTTGTATCCTGGTAGTTACGAAACTCTTCCTTCGCTTTCGCAGGCTTGTTGGGCTCGGGGTAGCGTTTCAACACATCGTCTTCCCACTCTTCAATGCTGTGAAGGGGATTGATTTCTTTTTCTGACAAGGATGAATTTTTCATAACCTATGGATTGGAAAACAAAGTTAGTAAAAAAGTAAAGCTGTCCCGGGACTCATTTTTTCCTGGGAAAAACATACGGCGCAAGCATTTCCTTGTCCATTTTGTCGAATTCAGCCCGTAATCGTTCAAATATCTGCGGCTGTGATTCTTTCAGGTCGTTTGTCTCTGAAATGTCACTGGCGATGTTGAAAAGGTATTCTTTGTCAGGCGTTTTCAAATACTTCCAATCGCCACTGCGGTAGGCGTCCCATCGTTCGCGGTTGGTAATCCGCCAGTAGAGGATCCTCTCCAGTTTGTCGGTACTACCTTCAAGTACGAGCAGCAAATTCATGCCATCAAGTTGGAGATCTTCTATATCTACGTTGGCTGCTGATAGAATCGTTGCCGTCCAATCCATCGTCACTGCAACATGATCAGTCACCGTACCTGGCTTGATCTTTCCGGGCCACCGTACGAATGCCGGTACGCGGATGCCACCTTCATACAATTGGAACTTACGCCCAACCAGTGGCGTCATCGTTGAATATCGTTCGCCGCCGTTGTCACTGGTGAAAATGATCATGGTATTTTTGCTGATGCCCGCTTTGTCAACTGCTTTGAGGATCTCACCAATATTCTGGTCCAGGTTCTCCATCATCTTTGCGAAAGTTGCTGCATCGCCGCCTGATGACATGCGTGTTGTATCCGCGTAAGGGGGATCGCCAGGCTTTTGCCAGGGCCAATGAGGTGCAGTGTATTGAAGACTTACGAAGAAAGGACCTTTGGCTTTCGAGATGTAATCAACAGCGTGTTTGGTGATCAGGTCGGTGAGGTAACCTTCTTCTTTCACCGGTGTGGAGTTTTCGAATAATACATCCTGGCCTTCGTATCGATGCGAGATATAGTCGGCGCCACCGGGCGTAATGCCGAAGAACGTATCGAACCCATGTGCAGCAGGGAAGAACTCAGGCTTGAACCCGAGGTGCCACTTGCCAAACAACGCAGTATGGTAGCCGGATTTTTTTAACAATGATGATACGGTAGGAACTTCGGGCGATAAGCCAAGATCAATGTCAGTTGAATCCATCACCAATGGTTCGCGCAAACCGATTGGATTTCGTTGAGGATACCTGCCGGTCATGAAAGCAACACGTGAGGGTGTACATACGGGCGCCGCCGCGTAAGCCTGGATGAATCGCATACCCTGACGCGCCAGTGAATCCAAGTTTGGAGTTTGGTAATCCTGTTGGCCGTAGATGCTGAGATCAGCGTAGCCCATATCATCGACCATGATGTAGATGATATTCGGTCGGTCCGACGACTTATCGCTGCAACCAGCAAGAAGGAGCGTTGCGACAAAAAGGGCATTGGCGTATTTCATGCAACAGTTGGTTTTGATCTTTGGATGAAGACGGATACAATTTTTATTCCCAGCATGATCACCACCCAGCCGATCAGTGTAAGGTATTCTTGCCGGGTGCCGCCTGCGTTGGGTAGCTCTGCTCGGAGACTCCCCACGTACGTCATGAAGAAGATCAGCCACACATAGAAGAGATACACCATGCCCAACGATTGGTAACGGCTTGTGCTGAGTTTGCCCTTTTCCGCACGATGTTGCAAAATCGGCATGAGAAAGATTATCACATAAGCGAGAAATCCACCGGCTACCCTGTACGGCACAAGCGGAGTGCCGGACAGAGTTACATAGCTCAACAATTCGATGAGGTGAATGCCGTGTGCAATCGCAAACGCCAGAAAGAATTTTTCGGAGAAGTAGAATGTGAGTGCCCGCTTATCATTTGGGTAAAGCAGGAATATGAAGCTGAAAATAAAGAGAGAAAGTCTGCCAGAGAAGCGAGTTGTTGCCTGGAGCCCTTCAACGTTCCATCCATAGTTGTTGATACCGAGTGCGGCCATGGCAATCTCGGCGAGCACTACCAGCAGGATTGCATTGCGCGTTTTCATGAGGATACAAGTTAACATTGTTGGGGAAGCCCCGAAAATGGGGTGGGAAGTATTTGAGGGCTTTGGATGGTGGTGCGGATGAGATTAACTTTATTGAGAATAAGAATTGATAAGCCACTGGTGGCTTATAGCGAAACGTTGGGTGCAAGTGCCGCTGGACAATTGACAAGAAATGACGTGTGACAAAAATGAAGATGTTTTATCTAATCTATCATGGCCGACCTAACTATCGGGATAAGTCAGTCGGCGGAGCAATGATTGGTTGCTGGATTGAAACAGTAAGTATGTACAAGGCGGACAAAATTGCTCGTAACTTGATAAAGGAACAAAGCTGGGACATTATTAAAAAAGATCGATTCAAGACAGTGAAGCCAAACTCCTTGGACAAAGAATCGGAACACTTTAAATACTATGAGCAAGCACTGATCGACAAAGAAGTCTTAGTTTTTTATAGCTACCCAGAGACAAAGAAGCGGACATGGATCAAAAAATAAGTTGTGCGGCACCTGCAGCTAACATGGTATTATGTCAGCTTGGCGCTTGTCGATCGTAGTTTAGTTTCTTTATTTTAGTTTTGGCTTGGTGGATAAAGCGGCTCCTAAATCGCGTTACGTTTCATACACTCCTGTTGTACATCATTTAGACATGAAGAGCGAGAATTATCATATTTATAAACACCGATTTGGGACGCGACAATCTATCCTCCTTATAATTTGCTTTATATCGATTGGAACCCCAATACTCCTTTTGACAAAGTCTGATATTGTGGACAATACAGTTATTGCAGTTGTGTGTTTCTTAACAATCCTTGGACTGCCACAAATCTTATTGACAGCAAATTATATAACAAAAAGTCTAAATACAGAAATTCGTATTGATTCTGACAAAGGTTCATTTGAGATCGTAAGGAAAGGCAAGAAGAACATTTATGATCTCGATGTGATTGTTGCCCTGGATATTCATGAACAAAGTAGCCTCGGACTTTTTGGACTTGACTTCGAATATGCCAAGTACACTTTTGCTGACGGAAAGCAGTGTATAGTGACAAGTATGATGACTGATAGCTATTACATTCCTGCGGGATTACACCCGAAGATTAGCGCAACAATTTTTCCGATTATTTTGGGAAGGACTAGTGTCTAAACAATGCACAAAAACTGGGCGCCAATGTTTTATTATTCCTTTTGAAATGCCAAAACAACGGTAAATAGCCAAACGTTGCGTGTCATGCCCAATAGCAATTGATTGCAAATGATAAGACTTCAGACGACTAAACATGAATAAGTTAATAGCGACATTATTATTTCTTCTGGTCATAAAAGTGGCACTGGCACAGAAGAACAGCGAGGATTTTAGAAATAAGATCTTGACCGATGAAAACCTGGGCAGAACGGATTTGAATAATGACTTCATTCATTATGACATTTCTTCTTTGTTGATGCAGACAAAAAACCAAAGAGTGTTGGGGTTTATTGGGGACGACCACCAGAGAATCCGGATAAAATTGATATCAGTAATCAAGGATAAAGAAAATCCAAGCCGGTACTTTGTTTATGGGAAAAGCATGGTGAAAGACAACATTTGCGAGTTTCAGGGTGCCATTAACGTGACCAATGTTTTCGATTTTAAGAATCCTCATTCTCCGGGGATAAGGCAGGGTAAAGCCGTAGGAAACTATGTATTCTATGAGAACCCTCAGCAAAAACACGTCGGACTGTTCAAAGGCGTATTCAGCTCCAATTGGTACATAGACAAAGAGGGAAATCTTAAGTACGATGATTTGTCAGACGTCGCTGATGGGTTTACGAACAATGAATTCGTAGGTACATGGACAAATTATTCCGGGACGATTAGTAACATTTGCAACTGGGGAGACAATAGAATTCCTATGTCAGGCGACCTGGACGATGGGACTGGTGAATTTCATCCTTCCAAAAAATATCAAACAAATGGTTGGCTAACGTATGACCAAGCCTATAGCGGTGGGATAAGTAAAGACAAAAAGGAAGAAGCGAGAAGCACTGAACAAAAGGAGTGGTGGAAATAAATCTGCTGCTAACGTTTAGTTATCAGGGGGCGCAGTCCGAAGACGCGCTCGATATTAGGGTTATTAAATAGCTGCCAACAACTTATGTATGAACGTTTGTCGCAATCGCACGAATAAAATGACAGCAAGTATCGCGGCGATATTATTGGCAGTGATCTCATTTAGCTGCACGACTAAGAAGTCTTCGGAACAAAATGAAATATCTTCCGACTCAACAACGGCAGCTGACAAAAATGACAATAAGAGTTTAACCACCGACAGTGTAAAGACAGAAAGCTTTGACTATTCGAACTGTATTCGCGGAAATGCGGAATCAGTAATTAAAAAGGCAGTTTATCCTAATTCGATTTTCAAGCTTAATTCGGACAATCACACCGGGACGGAGGTAGTGGACTTAGGTGGGGGTGAGAAAGTAATAATTAGAAATTGGGGTTGTGAATACTTCGTGTTGACCTTCAGATTTGAAACACAACGATTTCAAGCCGATACCGTAGATGTTAAATTTTGGCTTGAGAAGGCTGTAATTCTCATGAAAGGAATTGAAATCGGACTTGAAGCGCCACTCAATATTAATGGCGGAACAGTTGCTGTCGAAAAGTTTTTGAAAAAAAATAGGGACTACAGCCTTGGTGAAGAAATTGTTTATAATGACGATGTAATTCGTGACTTCGTCACATTTGATCGAGTTCAGGAAATTGGAAAAAGGAGATTCGCCATTGAAATATCATACGCGAGAGGGCCACTTTAGGAGGATAAATCAATATAGCGCGCGTTCGCCAGGGAGGTTATGGCTCAATATAGCGCGCGTGTTCGCCAGTGCGGTTATGGCGCGGCGTCTCTGACGCGTGCCGGTGCGACTGAAGATCGAAGGGGCTGATTCTATCTCCCTTGATTCGAAGCCCAAATCCCAGCAAATCAGAACTCATCAGGATTTCCTTACCAGTGTGAGCTGATTATCTTTTTATACGTCAGCCCGTTATTACCCGACGACGGCGAACCTTTTTTGAGATTGATTCCCAATATCGAGCGAGTGCGGTTATGCCGCGGCGTCTTTTTGTCGCAACGCCGGGAACGGCCGCCACAACTAAAACAAACCAAATGACAGAACGACGAGTGATATTGATTTCAAAAATCACACTATATCTTGATTTACTGTTTATGTCGCGATTGTGGAATCTGTACTGGGAAAGCATTTGATTATCTTTATAAGAAAATTCATTTTTCTTATGAGCAAGTTGCAGGAGTTGGTGGCTAAGTACAAAGACTTTGAAGATAATTCAATGCGCCATGATGGAATTGATTTTCTTATGAATTCATCAAGTGCTTTATCCACTTTGTATCCAAAAACAACTAAACATCAGGACTATCTCTGCAACGTTTGTATTGTAAATTGTGTAACTGCAATTGAGATACATTTAAAATCGTGGATCGTCTCAAGGGAGTGGGAGCAGGAAGGCTACAGAAAGTTGTTCAAGGATAAAGATAAAATCTCTCTTGCGGATGCCTACGAATACTTTAACAACATAAGAGTAACTCCACAATATTTGATTGTTAATTTTGTTTCATTGAAAAATCTCAAATCTATAGCAGATGTGTTTACTTGTCTTTTAAATAGGGACTTTTTTAATGAGGTAGAAACGCAAAATTATGCAGTGTTACAAACAGAGCACATTACTTTGCAAAGATT
Source organism: Cyclobacteriaceae bacterium (assembly GCA_044223825.1). Lineage (GTDB taxonomy): Bacteria > Bacteroidota > Bacteroidia > Cytophagales > Cyclobacteriaceae > ELB16-189. The sequence goes on from JBGALO010000001.1 coordinate 624,970, forward strand.
TCCGGATTGGAGAACGACCTTAAAAGATGTTTACGAAATAAGAAATGGATACGTGCATGAGGGCATTCTTGCAAAGTTGAGTGATGATTTAATGTATGAAAAATACCTACCCGTGGTATTCGAATTTTTATACGCTTGTCATTCTTTATTTTTAAGAAGAGAATAAGCTCTTATCAGTATAGCGCGCGTGTTCGCCAGTGCGGTTATGGCGCGCCGTCTCTGACGCAGCTTGCCCCGATGCGAATCGGGGTGCCGGTGCAACTGAAGTTCGAAGGGGCTGATTCTATCTCCCTTAATTCGAAAGCCCGAAATCCCGACAAATCAACACTTTCAGAATTTCCCTACGAGTGTTGAGGTCATTATCTTTATATAGTCTGTCGGTATTATGAATGAATCGTCAAAAATAGCTCTGCTTTTTATTGGACTTGCATTTTGTTCATCGTGTAATTCATTTCGTTCAAATGAGCGCAATGTCGGAGACAGTATTTCCATTCTCCAGGATATTGATCGTACAACTTCGCCACTGCCCACAAAAAGTGAAGAAAAATTCTTAAGCAAGTATTCTGAGAGCGAGGTATTAAACCTGATTGACCACAACCATGATTCAGTCGCCGCTTGGGGGAATACAGACATACAAGAATTGAAACATATCGATAGTTGCATAATCGTCTTGAATAGGTTGAAATTAGCCACAGGAGAAAGACGCCAGGCCTTTGAACTATGTGTGATAAAGGAGGTGAAGGGTAGGCTGCAACTTACGGTAAAAGGAATAATTAAAGATACTCGCTATGCCGAAGAGAATTATTATGTAATCAATCCTGAGATTGATACAAATGCATATAATATTAATCAAAACGAGTTTGCTATCGGTGTCATCGGCACACCCACCTGGATACATAACAGCCTTAATTATTATAATCTTGGAACAAATCTGATCTTGTTTCGGATTATACAAGATCGGTTGTGCCCAATTGTTCAATTGCCGCTGGCGTATACCCATGGCGACCGCCATATAGAGAATGACTCAATAATTTCTGTTGGAGGCGAAGTTTCAGATTCTTCATCGGTACAGATTTTAGGCAGTAAAACAAATGGATATTTTGACCTGTTATTGAAGACCAAAAGCACGCGTTCAAGTGTTGAAAGTCAAAAGCCGGTTGTGACTTTGAGGTACTCAACATATAAATGGGATAATGAGAGGTATATTAAGTCAGACGAAAAGTAAGCAGTCGCGTCTGTATATATGAGCTATAAACAGGACCTGCCGGAAGCATCAAAAACAGTATAATTACTATCTCACGGTTATGGCTAAGATGCAGCGCTTGAATCAATAAAAAAGGGACCGCTTTTGACGATCCCTTTTTTATTTCTTTTACTTGATTACGTTTCCTCGCGGGAAAGAGGCTTGATCAAGCATAACGACACAAAGATACGGGAAATCCGAATAAAATTGTTAGGAAATAATTGAAAATAATGAGGTTTGAGAAGATAAGGTTATACATTTCTACGCCTAGAATCGGTCGATATCTCAAAGCGGCTGGTGACAATAAGCCCAAAGCATCACGACTTTATAAAGCTAATTTGAAGATTTCACAGGCATTCTTGCCAGTTATTGCCATTCTGGAAGTGACTTTAAGAAATAGAATTAATACAATTTTGACGGCGCACTTTAGTGATGGGGACTGGATTATTAATCAACAGAACGGATTTATGGTTGACCCGAGCCTGACTCACACAGACAAGAGAACGGGCAGAAATATTACTAACAGATATCTCAAAACCGAGGTTGAGAAAGCGGAGAAAAGAATTCAAAAATCTGGCGTTGTTGTGACTAGCGGTAAAATTATATCCGAACAGACTTTCGGCTTCTGGACAGATTTGTATGAAGTACACCATTACAAAATTCTCTTAGGACGCCCCATTCAAATTTTCACGAATCTCCCTTCGGGACATGGAAGAAAGGAAGTGAATGAGACTCTAAACAAAATAAGGTTATTCAGAAACAGACTGTACCATAATGAACCTATTTGGTAATACGACAAACTTTCAAAATGCTGAAGATGTTCATAACTTGATTGTAGACGTACTTTCTTGGGTTGACACTGAATTGGTTAAATGGATTAAGAATGTTGACGAAGTTGAAAAACAAATCAATCGAGCGAAGAAGATTTAGCTTACCGGCCCGTCGACCACGTGGCCTAACCAGATCTTCAGATCATCACATTCCTAACTTTTTGCAACCTCAGCCATCGCCTCAACCAGCACATCAACCTCCTGCTCCGTATTATAATAATGTGGCGATATGCGCAGCGCCCATTCCACTCCCTTTTCTCCAAAGTCAATGATGGCAAAACTTCGGCTGCTGATCGATGTATTGATATTCCTTGCCCGCAGAAAATTCAGCACGACATCAGACTTTTTTCCGGGCATTTTAACCGTGATGATGCTCCCCTGATTTTTTCCTTTGTCGAGAATTTCAAAGCCGCCACCCGTTAACTTTTTCCTGGTGTACGCACAGAGAAGTTTATTTCTTTCAGCGATGTTGTCCAGGCCAACGCTGAGCGCATAGTCCACGGCAACCCTGGCGCCGGACATCAATGCATACGGCACTTCCCATTCTTCAAATCGTTTGCCGTCGGATTGAAGTGAATACCCATCCTTTTCAGTCCAGTTGGCACCGCGCATATCAATGTATAAGGGCTCAAGGTTATTTTTTAAAACTGAGTCTGCGATGTAAAGGAAGCCCGCTCCGCGAGGTCCACGAAGGAATTTCCTGAATGTGCCGCTAAGAAAATCGCAATGAATATTTTTTACGTCGAGTGGAAGTTGTCCGGCACTTTGGCAAGCATCCAGGAGATAAAGGATGTCATTCTCTTTGCAAAGCTTTCCCACTTCTTCAACCGGCTGTATCAGGCCTGAGTTGGTTGGAATGTGTGACAGCGACACCAAACGCGGATGATGTTTTTTCAGCAACCGCGCGAGATCATCCACGTCTACGCCGCCTTCCGGCAAACTTTGGGCGCGCAGTAACTGAACGCCAAAGCGTTTTTGGATGGAGAGAAATGCAAGCTGATTTGAGATGTAATCTTCCTGTGCAATAAGCATTGTATCACCTTTTTCAAAGGGAATCGAAGACAATGCCCTCGCAAAAGAGCTCGTCGCGCTGGATGTGAAAGCAATATTATGCTGCGCAGCACCCAGCAACGAAGCCATGGCAGAATAATACTGTCTCAATTCATTTGCCTGCAGGTCGGCTGTCTCATAACCACCTTGTGCCGCCTCCAGGGTAAGATAGTAGGTCATCGCGCCTAAGACCGGCGTGGGCATCAGCGATGCACCGGCATTATTAAGGTGAATTTTTGTGCGACAACCGGGAGTGTCTTCGCGCAGTGCTGCTACATCTATCATATCGGTCTCAGATCTATTGCCCAGGTGTAAGGCGTAGTATATTTTTATTTTGTTCGTCAGGCAACTTCATCCACATCGGACGCCATTTTCCTGTCGCGTACATCTCAGCCTGATTCTTATAAAACTCGCTCATCACGTTTCCCGATTGGCCGGTAGGAGATACGGATTGTCCTCCATTCAAATCTGCAAAGTCCGTGATCTTGCGCAAAGCGGGTCCACCATCAACAGGAAAATATCCGGTCGTATCGAGCTTGAAGTGCAGGTTGTTGATCACCTCGCTGCCACCATCCACGGAAAAAGGACCGACACTGAAAAACTTGTCGAACAGACTGACCACGCCAAGAGCGTGTTTGTGTTTCAATGTGTGAATCTTTCCCCATTGCCAATCGGTTCCGGAAGTTCTTTGCAGTGATGCCAATGTTTTTTCAGCTGCCTGCTGGACAATATCCATCCGTGTTTCGCGCTTGTCTTTTGTTTTCACATTGTCCCACCACGGTGAATTCTCATTTTTAATGAACATCTCGTATGAATTCTTTGGAACCGATGTTCCCATAATCGTCTTGTAAGCCTGCGCTCCCAACTCGTCCTCCATCGAGAGATTCATAATGTGTGTAAGCATGTTGTAATACACCGACGGTGCAATGTCTGTGGCTTTGTGTTCACCGTTCCACTCAATTAAGATTTTTGATAGGGCTGCGTATTCTTGTTTTTGCGACTCTTTTAAAATAATTCCAATCTCCGCGGCAATGTCAGGATGCATTCTCGACACAACATCAAGATCGATCTTTTTCATGTCGTCTAACGTCCATTGTTTTTCCTCGGAGAGTAATTCAAAGATCCTTCCTGCACGGGACCGTGGATAATAGTAACCGGGATAGAGGACGCCCTCAACAGTGTCGGGCTGATTGTTGGCCGAATAGACAAATCCCCATGGAGGATTGATGGCATGAGGGTTCTTTGAGAAATCGTAGTAGCCCGTGTATTCATCTTTTCCAGATGCGCCGTCCAAAAAGAGTTTGGATTGAACATGCGTTGGTCGAACGGGAAGTTTCGCCACTGCCCACCAGGCTATGTTTCCATCTATATCGGCATACATCACGTTCAGGCCAGGAGCTGAAAACAGCGACGCAGCTTTTTGCGCATCGGCAAAAGTTTTCGTGTGATTGAGTAGCCAGGCAGCCTGCAACGCCTCATTCGATTGGTGGTTGAGCATCCACCAAAGGGCGACCGGGGTAGAATCGGGAATCAATTCTTTCATGATCTCATTCACAATCGGTCCATGGCGGGTTGACTTAACTTGTAATGTCAGGTCATCCTCACCTTTTATCTTGATCACTTCATCGCGCTTCACCACGGGTTCCCATGCGTCGCCGAATTTTACTTCGTTTGGATTGGAAGGATTGGTTTTCTCTTTGAAGAAGTCGGTATCATCGTTTTCAAACATGGTCAGTCCCCATCCACTGAAATCATTGTTGCCCAGCAACGCAAAGGGAACACCGGCGAGGTAATGTCCATAGAAACTGAATCCGGGATACTCCATATAAGCTTCATACCATACGGCGGGTTGACTGAATCCTATATGAGTATCATTGGCGAGTATGGGAAATCCTGATTTTGTACGACTGCCTGCTACCGCCCAACCATTGCTGCCAGACCATAATGGAACTGGTATCTTCTCAATAGTCTCCCGAAGACTCGGGCTATTTAAAGCGATTGCCTTTTCTTTTACCTGCCCTGCAAAATTTTTAATTCGCACCGCATTTGCCGGTGTTTGAATAGCGAGGTCTTTCAGATATTCTGGTCCTAGTTCTCTTTTGATTTTTTCAAGAACCGGATCTGCCTGGATTCCTTCAGCGAAACCGAACGACATGAATCCAACTGCCAGATAGATATCCTGTGGCGTGAATTCAGTCCTGGGTATGCCCATGATGGTGAATTCAATCGGCGTCTTTCCATTTCGAACATATTCATTCACTCCCTTTTGGTAGGCTAGTGCTGCGCGTTGGAATTCTGCCGTGTCAGCACTCAAATATTTTGCGGCCTGCTCCCGTGCAAATACGTTGAGTCCCATCGTTCTGAACATCTTGTCAACCGGCAACAAGTCCTTACCAAGAACTTCCGACAGTCGGCCGCCGGCTGCTCGGCGTAGCATCTCCATTTGGAACAGACGATCCTGGGCATGAACATAACCCAGGGCATAATACGCGTCGTCCAGGTTCCCCGCTTTAATGTGCGGAATGCCATAGTCGTCGTATTCAACGTTGACTTCTGCTTTCAGTCCGGGCAGCTTTTTTTCTCCTGAGTAGACAGGCGCGCTCGAAAGCAGATAGACATAGATCGCCACCGATGCGATCACAGCAATGGAGACAACGGCAATTAAGATTCTTTTGAGTATTTTCATCGGTTCGAACGGTAGTTGGATGAACAAGTTAAAGTAATCATAGATGAAAAAATTATTATTCGTGTTGATTTTTATCCCCGTCGTCACCCTTGCGCAGCGGAAATACAAGTATGGTTTAAGTCCCATCACCTACACACAATACCAGCAGAGCCTGAAAGCCAATCCTGAAAAGGAGCTCGTCAATCTGGAGAAATTTATTCCGGACATGATCATGGACATCCGGTACGCGTCCGACAATAATTTCACCGGAAAGAAGATCTATAATCTTGCGAAAGCCTATGCCAGAAAGCCTGTAGCCGTAGCGCTGAAAGAAGCGCAAGCTGAATTCAGGAAATTAGGATATGGAATCAAAATGCATGATGCCTATCGCCCTTATTCTGCTACGGTAAAATTCTATGAAGAGTATCACGATACGACCTATGTTGCATCACCCTATAAAGGCTCACGTCACAATCGCGGCTGTGCCCTCGACATGACAATTGTAGACTGGAAGACGAAGCAGGAATTGAAGATGCCGACTTTATACGACGCTTTCGACAAAGATGCATGGCCGTCAACACCGATAAAAGATCCCGAGGCAAGAAAGAACCGCGCGTTGATCATCGACGTAATGGAGCGACATGGTTTTAAAGTCAATGCGTCGGAGTGGTGGCACTTTGATTTTGTGGGGTGGGGGAAGTATGAGGTGATGGATATTGATTTCGAAGAATTGCCCTAATCCCCACGCAAAGACGCGAAGACCGCCAAGGTCGTTTTAACTTTGCGAGCTTTGCGCCTCTGCGTGGAGCTTTTTTCATAGAAACAGAATTCACCAACCATGACACTATCCGACGCCCAATCACAAGTTGACCAATGGATCAAAATCCATGGTGTTCGCTACTTCAATGAACTTACCAACATGGCACTGCTTACTGAGGAAGTAGGAGAGGTGGCGCGCATTATTGCCCGGAGGTATGGTGAGCAATCCGAGAAAGAATCGGACAAAGGCAAAGATCTGGGTGAGGAAATGGCCGATGTGCTGTGGGTACTGCTATGTCTCGCAAATCAAACAGGCGTGAATCTGACGGAGGCGTTTCAGAGGAATTTGGAGAAAAAGACCATGAGGGATAAGGATAGGCATCATGCGAATCCGAAGCTTAAAAGCAATTGAACTCAATGATGAATTTTGAATAGCGAATAGTGATTTGCGATTTTCTGCAAACAACGGTGACCTATTCTCTCTTCACCACTTTTCCTCCGATCATAACAAACTTCACACGGGCGAGTTCGGTAATATCCGTAAGCGGATCGCCTTTGACTGCGATAATATCTGCGAATTTTCCCGGCTCTATTGTGCCAATGTCTGCCTGTTTCATCAGCAACTCGGCGTTGACTTTTGTACCTGCCTGAATTGCCTGCATGGGTGTCATGCCAAGCTTCACAAGCTCACCAAACTCTCTCGCAGAAAAGTCTGGCGGAAATCCTACGTAGTCTGTGCCGACACCAACTTTGACCCCTTTTTTAATTGCGAGGCTCAAATTTTTGTATGAGTTCTCCTTTGCCTTCCGGTTCAACTCGACAGCCTTTGAAAGTGATTTGCTGTCTGGAATTTGTTCCTGAAAGAATAGTCCAATGGTCAAGGTTGGAATAAGATATGTTCCGTGTTGTACCATCAAGTCCATACACTCTTCGTCGAGGTACGACCCGTGTTCGATTGATCGCACGCCGGCACGCACCGCCATCTTGATTCCTTCGGTCGCATGCGCATGAGCCATGACTGGTGTGTCACGCCGTGATGCTTCCTCAATTGCCACTTTTAATTCTTCCGGACTGAAATGAACGTTTTGCGGATTGTCGCCAACCGTCATGAACGCACCCGTGACAAGCAGCTTGATCCAGTCGCTGCCATATTTTATCTCTTCACGAACAGCTTTGCGTACCTCTTCCGGTCCGTCCACCACCAATCCATCAGCAATCACAGGTTGTTCATATGACAAAAAGTTGATGTCGCCGCCACCACCTGTAACAGAGATATAATGTCCTGCGCCGAAGATCCGCGGACCGGTAAACAAGCCCTTGTTGATAGCGTTGCGGATATCCAAATGAGCGTAACCCACATCAGCATCGCCTGCGATTCGAAGAGTGGTCCAACCATTGGCAAGCAGATCTTGTGAGCGCTTTAATCCTGCGAGTGCTTTTGAAGCAGAAGATCCACGTAAGTGAACGTTTTGATAATCATCCGCTGAAATTAACGGATGGGCATGCGCGTCAATCATTCCGGGTAGCACCGTATAGTTTCCAAGGTCAACGACTGTTGCGCCTTTGGGAATGTTGGTTTTCTTTTCGATGGAAACAATCCTTGTTCCTTCAACAATGATCGCCGCATCGGAAATGGTTTTGCCAGTTCCATCGATGAGCGTTTTGCATACGATGGCGGTTTTTTGAGAAATAGATTGTGTGAAAATTCCTGTTGTCAGGATCAGGCAAACAATAATTCTGCTGGTAAGATATTTTCGCATCTTGGATTAGGTTGGGATTCCCAATTTAAGAATTATTTCTTCGCGTTCCTTTGAGTCTTGGCGTCTTGGCGGCAAATGTGGTGTTCGAAATTTGAAATTGTCACATGGATTGTTGTTGGGATTCTTGCCGCGAAGGCGCAAAGACGCCAAGGTGCGCAAAGGGTTCAACCTGTATCCATGAAAGAGTTCAACCTGCCATCCATGAAAAAGAGAATCCTTTTCTTCGCGTTTCTTTGAGTCCTCGCGTCTTGGCGGCAAATGTGGTGTTCGAAATTTGAAATTGTCACATGGATTGTTGTTGGGATTCTTGCCGCGAAGGCGCGAAGACGCTAAGATGCGCTAAGGGTTCAACCTGTTATCCATGAAAGGGAGATTCCTTTCTTCGCGTTTCTTTGAGTCCTCGCGTCTTGGCGGCAAATGTGGTGTTCGAGATTTGAAATCGCCTCCTGGATTGTTGTTGGGATTCTTGCCGCGAAGGCGCAAAGACGCTAAGTTGCACGAAGAGCCAACTTAACGACCCATGAAAAACAGATTCCTTTTTTTACTTGTGCTAATTGCTTCCGCATGTGCAAAGCACGAGAAAGCCGATTTAATAATCACTGGAAAAATCTGGACCGGCGATCCGAAGCAACCGTATGCTGAGGGTCTCGCTGTTCGAGGTGATACCATAGTCGAGGTGGGCGCAGCTGATGAAATAAAAAAATGGCAGGGAGAATCAACTGTGAAAATGGTCGCCAATGAAGGCCAACTCATTGTGCCTGGATTCATTGACGCTCACACGCATTTCGTGGATGGAGGCTTCCGCTTGTCATCAGTTCAGTTGCGCGATGCAAAAACACCTGCAGAATTCATCAATCGCATTAAAGTATATGCGGCCACCATCCCTTCCGGAACCTGGATCACGGGCGGTGATTGGGATCATGAGAACTGGGGAGGCGAACTGCCCACACGGGATTGGATCGATTCGGTCACAAAAAATAATCCCGTATTTATCAACAGACTTGATGGCCACATGAGCCTTGCCAATACTGCAGCACTCAAAGCAGCGGGCATTGATGACAAGGTGAAAGATGTGGCGGGAGGTACGATCGTTCGCGATAAGAAAGGACGTGTTGCCGGTGTGTTTAAGGACAACGCCCAGGATTACATCTACGTGAAAATGCCTCCTCCAACACCGGAACAAGAAGATCGGGCACTTGACACCGCGATGAACTATGTTGCATCGAAAGGAGTGACGTCTGCGCACAACATGAGTGGCTTCATGACTGCGTTGGAACGCGCGCGAGCGAACGGTAAAATGAAGACCCGCATTTATGCAGGAATGCCGTTGAGCGAATGGAAGGAGCTTCAGAAAAAAATTGAAAAGGAAGGCAAGGGCGATAAGTGGCTGCGCATCGGTTTACTGAAAGGCTTCGTTGATGGATCGCTGGGATCGCATACCGCCGCGTTCTTCAAGCCATTCAGTGATGCGCCAAAAGATTCAGGCTTTTTTATAACTCCAGAGAAAGAACTCTATGATTGGGTGTCGGGCGCCGATAAAGCGGGACTGCAAGTGACAATTCATGCAATCGGAGACAAGGCGATCAACACTTTATTGAATATTTATGAGCGAATCGAAAAAGAAAATGGTGATAAGGACAGGCGCTTTCGCATTGAGCATGCCCAACACATCGCACCGGCAGACATTTCCCGTTTTGCCGACTTGAAGGTGATCGCCAGCATGCAACCTTATCATGCAATCGATGATGGTCGTTTTGCGGAGCGGTTGATCGGACCCGAGCGCATCAAAACTACCTATGCATTTGGTTCACTGATGAGGGCCAATGCCACAGTTGCCTTCGGTAGTGATTGGTTCGTAGCGCCACCGACACCACTTGAAGGAATTTACGCTGCTGTGACAAGAAGAACACTCGATGACAAAAATCCTGACGGATGGGTACCTGAACAGAAGGTCACCGTTGATGATGCTCTTAAGGCATACACGATCAACGCGGCCTTCGCGTCATTCGAAGAAAAGATTAAAGGATCGCTGGAGAAAGGTAAGCTTGCAGATTTCGTCGTGCTCGATCAGGACATCACAAAGATCGCCCCTGAAAAAATCCGTGATGTAAAGGTGGTGGTGACGGTGGTAGGAGGGAAGACGGTGTACGAAGGGAAATAACTTTGATAAAAAAATTAGCCCGGGGTTAAAACCCCGGGCTAGTGGTCCAACTTTATTTCCTCACCCTTACCGGATAAGGTGGTCGCTTCGGTTCGACCTGCGGATTCTTTTCTAATTCTTTCAATGCAATCTCGATTGCTTTCTGAAGCTGAGGATCATTCCCTTTGATCACTTCAGAAGGTGTTTGTTCCACTTCGACGTCTGGTGCCACACCCACATTCTCGACAATAAAGCCATCCTTGGTCCAGATACCGATATTAGGAGCGGTGACGCCACCTCCGTCAATAAACTCAGGGAATCCGAGTATGCCTACAAGACCTCCCCACGTACGTTTTCCAACCAACGGACCAACATTGAATTTTCTAAACATCCACGGAAGCATGTCGCCACCTGAACCCGCGTTCTCGTCGATGAGCATCACTTTGGGACCCTGAATAGAACCGCTCGGGGTCTTAAGATCTTTTCCGTAACGCATGTTCCAGTGCGCCTGGTAAGGGCGTTGTAAAACATCGATATAATAGTCGGCCACTTGTCCTCCGCCATTGAAACGCTCGTCGATAATTACCGCCTTTCTGTTGACCTGTGGGAAATAGTAACGCTTGAAATACTCATGTCCCTGGCCTCCGGTATTTGGAACATAGACGTAAGCAACTTGTCCTTTTGTCGCCTCGGTAACTTTCTTAAGATTGCCTTCAACCCAATCTCTGTTGCGCAACGCATTTTCGTTATCGACAGGAACTACTTTAACCACACGCGATGATGTATAGTTAGGGTTAGGTCCGATCGTCAACTCAGTGATTTTACCAGCCGTGGCTTCAAAAAACTTGTAAAGGTTTTCAGTGGCAGGCACGTCCTTGCCATTTACTGCAAGGATATAATCGCCAACTTTTGCATTGACCCCTGGCTCTGTAAGCGGAGATCTCAGGTTGGGATTCCAGTTGAGGCCACCGTATATCTTTTTCAATTGGTATCGGTTATTGGCAATTGTATAATCTGCGCCAAGCAAGCCGCCGGTAACAGTAGCGGGGTTGTTGAGTTTGTCCCCAAGAGCAGTCAACCGATGATGTCCCACACCAAGTTCACTGCACATCCATTGGATCAAGGTATTCAAGTCATTGCGGCAAGCGAGGTCTGGTAGAAACTCAGCATATTTTTTCCTCATCGCCGGCCAGTCGGCGCCATGCATGCCCGGATCATAGAAGTAGTCGCGGTTGACGCGCCACGCTTCATTGAACATGTTGGCCCACTCACTCGTGGGATCGATTTTCACTGAAATGTCGCCGACTGCAAGAGCGCCTTTACCGGCTTCAGGTTTTTCACCGGCATTGCTGATGCTCCAGGTACCTCCTTTCAACGTCAGCATTTTCTTTCCATCAGCAGACAGCGTGAACTGATCTGCTTCCATCACGTCACTGTCTTTTCTTTTTTTGATGTCGTATTTATGAAGCGTGCCAGCACCGTCATCATTATGGGCCAGGTACAACAGTTCGCCATCCTTGCCCATCGCCAACGACGAATAATTCCCAGCCTTTATAGGAAGATCAATGATGCGCGTGTTCATCTCATCAAGATCAATGCGCATGCTTTCTGCTTTCTTTTCCGCGGGAACTGCTTCCTTTTTAGCGTCGTCAGGTTTCGCGGCCGCTACTGGTTTGTCTGCCTTCACCTCTTCTTCATCGCTTTCTTTGAAGAAAGGAGAGATCGTTTCTTTTTGAAGCGTGACCAGGTAAATTGTTTTCGTTGAGCGCATATCATTATTGGACTGGTTGAACCAGTTCAACACCGGACCCGCGTTCGTCGATGAAAAGAAGAACAAGTATTTACCTGCCGGATCAAATATGGGTTCGGACGCATCACTTAATCCGTCCGTGACTGGGAATGATCGTCCCTGGTCTACAGAGTACAATAGGATCTGTTTGAAATTCGTGTCGAGGACCTTGTTGTAAGCAATCCATTTCGAATCTGAAGACCAATCCCCGAATTCATTGCGAAAGGCACCCGGCACGTAAAGTTCGTCGGCATCAATCTTCTTTGACACACCAGTCGCCGTATCCAGAATGTAAATATTTCGACCGTTGTCAACATAACATATTTTCTTGCTGTCGGGTGACCAGCGGATGTGAGCATAGAAACCGGTACCGTTGAGTTTAAATATTTTCGGTTCGCCTTTACCATCCTGTGATTTGATATGCAGTTCATATTCTCCAGAGGCATCTGAAAAATATGCGATCGTTTTCCCGTCAGGAGACCACGCAGGAAATTTTTCGTGAACACCGGTCGTCATGGTAAGGTTTCTCGCGTCACCTTTCTCAGCAGGGACAGTGACAATTTCACCCCTGAAGTCAAATACAGCGCGTGAACCGGAAGGTGAGATGTCACCGGTCCGGATATAGTTTCCTCCTTTTACAAAACGAGGCCTTAACTCCTGCAGGTCAGCGGCAATTCCAATCGTTAGTTTTTTGGTGGTGGCGGTTGCCGGATCGAAGAGGTGCAAGTAGCCGGCCTGCTCGAAGATGATCTTTCCGCTGCCGGTTGACATGTTTATAACCGGAAAATCCTTAAACGTCGTGAGTTGTTTTATTTCTTTTGAAGCTACATCGTAAGAGAAGATATTGAATTCACCATTCCGGTCACTTCGGAAGTAGATTTTGTCGCCCATCCACATGGGACCTGAATCGTTGGGGCCGTCTGTCTGTGGAATTTTGATTGCTGATTTATCCTGAAAGTTGAAAATCCAAATGGTTGAATTCGATCCACCGCGGTAGTTTTTCCACTGCCGGTAAGCCTCGTTGATTGGATTATAGGCGATTGATTTTCCGTCTGCAGAATAAGATGCTTGCGCTGCATTGGGAATTTCAAGCTGAGTTGGAAATCCACCGGTCACAGGAACAGTGAAGAGTTGAGTATACCGGTTCGTGAACATCGCGCGCTGTGATGTAAACAGCACGCTTTTGCCATCGGGAGTAAATCCTTTTGCGTTGTCAGCCCCGGGGTGCCAGGTCAAACGAGTTGGTACGCCTCCTTCAACAGGGATTACAAAGACATCAGTGTTGCCGTCATATTGTCCGCTGAATGCGATCAACTTTCCATCCGGCGAAAACATCGGATTTGATTCAATCCCTTCATCTACTGTCAGCCTTCTGGGTTGACTTCCATCGAGATTGGCGATCCACAAATCTTCGGCATAAATGAACGCGATGTGATCTGCGCTAATTGCTGGTTGAGACAACATGCGTGTGTCTGTTGTGTTTAACCCGGTCAAGGGAAACGACACCAGCGCAAGAGCGATGAATGTTAGTAAAATTTTCATAAGTAGGTTGTGTATTGGGTAAATGTAAAGCTTGGAGACGTAAATAGTAAGGAATAAGTTACGAATGGAAGGGAGGTTCAAAATCCATCAACTCGCTGCGCTCGTTTAAAAATAAACCGCAGCGTTTACCGAGAGGCTTTTATTAGTCTTCGCGCACTTTGCGCCTTTGTGTCTTTGCGGTTAAAAAGGAGCGAAGCGACCTGTTTACTTCACCGAAAGCGAATCTCCCCTCAATACCGGTACAATGGAATACTGATCCGGTGTCAGGCAAAACTCAATGTCTTTATTGATGTTGAGTCGGTGAAGGCGCTTCACGTGCGAGGAATTGCTGAGAAACTTAACCATGTCGCCTTTGGCCTGATTGTAAAGATGTTGTGCCGCCAGCGGAGCGTCACAATCGGGCTCAAGCTGGTTTTTCATTTTTTCAACAATCGCTCCCGCAAACAGCGTGTCTTCGAGGTTCACTTTTCCTTTCCATCCGGCGCACACAACCAGGATGCTGCTGTTTCCAAAAAGGAGATACTTGACAACGGAAGACAGATTCAGAAAAGATCCGATGACGATTTTTTTTGCGCCCTTTGCCTTTTCGATGGCTTGAGTTCCATTGGTGGTGGTGAACGCAATTTTTTTTCCGCGAATATTCTCTCCCATGTATTCGAAGGGTGAATTCCCCATATCGAAGCCGGGCACTTTTTTTCCATCGCGTTCGCCGGAGGTAATGTAACCTTTGTTCTTCATCTCCTTGCAGGCGTTCAGGTCCGCAAACGGCGTGATGTTTTCAACTCCGTGGGCGAAGGCCGTTACCATACATGATGTGGCCCGAAGGATATCAACGACTACGACGGTGCGGTCGCTCACGTCGTAGAGATGCATGAGCTCCGGGCTCAGGCATACATCAATAGTCTTTCCCTTTGCTGGGGGAATTATCTCCTGTTGATTTTTCTGTGTTGTAGATTTCTCCGGAGGTCTCAAGCGGCGTCAGATTAAAGGAAGCTTTTGAACTTCGGCTTTTAAAGCCTTTCCACGCACGTCGATGGCGATGGAAGATCCCGGTTTGGAATTCTCTGTGGTTACATAGCCAAGGCCGATGCCAACACCAAGAACCGGCGAGATTGTCCCTGAAGTCACCTTTCCTATTACATTGCCTGCTTCGTCTTTGATCGGATAGTCGTGGCGCGGTATTCCTTTATCTACCATCTTGAATCCAACGAGCTTGCGCTTCACACCTTCTTCTTTCTGTTTTTGCAATGCCTGCGAATTGGTGAAGCCCTTCGTGAACTTGGTGATCCATCCCAATCCCGCTTCAAGCGGAGAAGTTGTATCGTCGATGTCATTGCCGTAGAGGCAAAAGCCTTTTTCAAGTCTCAAGGTATCCCGTGCGCCAAGTCCGATCGGCTTAATATCAACACTCTTTCCTGCATCAAATATTGCGTTCCAGATTTTTTCGCCAACTGACTTATTGCAATAAATTTCAAATCCACCTGCACCGGTATAACCTGTGTTACTCATCACCACGTTGTCGCATCCCGCAAAGGTGCCGATAGCAAAATGATAGTACGGAACTTTTGAAAGGTCTGTTTTTGTCAATGATTGAACAACACCGGTAGCCTTGGGTCCCTGAACGGCGAACAGGCAAATGTCATCCGAGATGTTTTTCATCTCTGCACCTTTCGTATTAAGCCTGGAAATCCAATTCCAGTCTTTGTCAATATTCGAGGCGTTGACCACCAGCATGTAATCGTTGTCTTTGATCTTGTACACAATCAAATCGTCGACAATGCCACCCGTTTCATTAGGAAGACAGGAGTACTGGGCCTGTCCGTCAACAAGCTTGGATGCATCGTTGCTGGTTACACGCTGAATCAGATCAAGTGCCTGCGGACCCTTGATCGTGAATTCTCCCATGTGGGAGACATCAAAAACACCGACGCTGTTTCGAACAGCCATGTGCTCGTCGAGGTCCGAAGAGTAGCGCACGGGCATGTTGAAGCCGGCAAAAGGAACCATTTTGGCTCCGAGTTTTTCGTGAATCGATCGAAGGGGTACTTGTTTTAACTCCATATGATGCTTGCGGATAAGGTGCGCAAAGGTAAAGAATACCGCTCATTCGTTGAGCAATCCCGCAAGCTGATTTTTCGCTTTGTATTTATCGAAGGCAGTCTTTGAAATTCTTGTTCGTAGCGTTTCGAGCGCCGCTGCGGCATAATTGTCATAGCCTCGTGCGATGGCGACCGGGATATAAGCTTTGAGAATTTTGACCGAACCGCCATTGACCTGCATGGCTTCAGAGAGAATCGAATACGCTTTGCGTATGTTATTGTTACTGAAGTACGCGGCAGAGGCCAGCACGCCTTCATCAAAATAATAATTGTTGCGCGCCAGCCAGGCGAAGTTTCGCGCAGAAGTCGCCGTATCACCTTTGGAACGCTGAACGAGAGCCTCATAAAAAATTCTTTCTGTCTCGTGGAACGGTCCAAATGTGATACCTTTCTTTATTTGCTCTTCCACAAGTGGAATGAATCCTTGTGCCGCGAATAATTCCAGTTCGAAATATTTTATTTCGGAAAACAGCGCTACGTCGTCAAGATGGAGCCCCTGGAGTTTGCGGTACATTCTTGCTGCACTGGAAATCTCATCTTGTGCGAACAGTTTTTTTGCGCGATCAAGAATGGCGCGGGCTTGAAAATTTTCGTCCGTGATTTGAGTCACAAGCTTTTCAAATTGAACGCTGTCACTGGCACTGATTCGATATTTCAAGAAACGGTATTTCTCCTTGTCAGTGAATATGCTATACCAGGAAGCAGGCCCGCCAAGAACGCGCTTCATGCTTTCGGACATCGCCCGTATTGAAGAATCTTTCTTAACGGCAACGGTGTCCCATGCTACGAGCGCAGCGTCGATGTTGCCTGTTTCTGCGAGGGCAATTGCGTTGGGGAGTGATGCTTCTGGTGTGCGTTGCGCCATCGCAAAGTCAAGATATGTTCTGGCGACTTCCGGTTTGCCCTGATCGAGTGCCCACAGCGCCAACGTCGTGTTATGTTTTCCCGGGTTGATATTTGTTACGGCAAGTTCCTGCATAAGTTCAAAGGCCCTGTTGACTTCTCCGCCGGCGTATGATGCGTGCGCTGCTGCACTCAGGATGATGCTGGCATAAGGTTTGTTGATAGGGCGACGGCCTAGCGAAATGCATCGGGAGAGAAATGCGGTGTCTGGCGTAGCGATGTGATTTATCAAATAATTTCCAATGCGCGTCGCTTCAAAAAGATTGAGTGCAGAATCCTTTGGTAACTCAAGCACATCATCCACGAAGCGCCCACTGGCGTTGGCCAACGCTAATGCATTGCCAGCAATTTGATTCGTTGACTTTGATTCACGATAGACAGAGTCGGCATTGATGGGGGCACCACTTTCGGCAATCAAACCAAGCAGGTTCATCGATGCGGATGTCTGCGTGCGACGATCTTTTCTTGATTGGGAAAAATACACGTAGGCCGAGTCGCGCAGCCCGACTCTCATGTAAGCGAGCGCAAGATTGTTTTTAATCACGCTATTATCAGGCAGCAGTCGGTGTGCGTCTTGCAGGGAAGCGATTTGTTCCACTGGCCTTTGCGTTAATATGCTTGTCTCATTTAGAAGTGTGAATGGTGTTGGCCGGAATTTGTTCGCATCGGCGTAGTACTTTTCTTCTTTTCGGGAATTGTTCCTAAGTGCCTCAAGCTCCGCGAGGGCCGTGGATGCGTGTTGATTGTATGGTGCGTAGAAATGGGCTCTTGAATAATAGCCATGTGCTACTTCGGAATCACCATTGGTAACAAAGTGATCGCCGCCGGCAGTGTAGTACGCAGAGATAAAATGGTTGACGGGAACTACCCACCCGTTGTAAGCCAGCAATGCAATTCCAAAAACCAAACCACCTAATTGATATGAGAAATAAGGCATGACGGTAGGCTTGTAAAGAACTTTTCGCACCGGAAAATTCTTTTGCATCATCGACATGAAGTTCGAGGCGAGGTACATGATGAACATCATTCCGTAGCCTATGTGTGCATAAACGATAAGATCCTCCACAGACATTAATGCTATGTCATTTGCCGACGCCAGGAAATATCCGACGAGTCCTAACGAAAGGGTGCCAAGAGCCAGCACGACATAGACACCGAAAGGCTCGACATCCAGAATGTTTTCATACAGAGCCTGGCGTTGTCGCACACCCCATATTGCAAGCAAAGCTGAGATGCACAATAAAAGAAAAGGGTTCAATGTGAATTCCCAGTTGATCCATCCGATGCGGTCCCAATACGTCAGCCATAGATTGATGAGATACACGGAACTTATGATGAGGTAGTGCCGCAAGCTCTTTGAACTCTTGTCGCTTTGTCCTACGAGTGTGACAAACGATGCAAGTATTTCATGGGCGATAAACAGGATAAAAATGATGAGTAATACGATTGATGCTGGCAATGTGTTTATCGCAAGGTAACGCAGTGCGTTTGGCTCGATCGAAAACCTGAAGATCACATATGCAGTAGTGATCACTGCGACGATAAGCAACGTGAACCTTAAAAAAAACGACGCAAGCTTGTTCAGAAATTGGAAGTACAGCATCAGTCCGATGAAGAGTGTCATCACACCGATTGTTGGAATCTTGTTGTACAGTCCAAAAATTCCCAGCGACTCGAGCCTAAGACTCGAAATCACGAAAACTACAATGCCCGAGCCGGCAAGAAACCAGAACCTCGGAAGGATGGTGATTGTTGTAAGAAGGGTTGCAAAGCCAAGTCCAAATAGAAAAAGGTAGATATCAAGGGGTGTAACGCTCAACTGCAGCCTGTTCCCTTGCCATCGCTCAAATATGATATTGTTTTCAGCGAAGATGGTAAGCTCGAATCCTCCAACGGAGAATGTATGTGTCGGAACGTCGTTGACATTGAGTGTTTGGAATTGCTGCCAGGTAAAGACAGGTCCCGGATATTGGATTAATGACAGGATTGTGAACAGTAAAGCGACCGCGAACGCCGCGAAGAATAACCACCAGAATCGCTGATAGGCGGGCGGCCAATCTTTCCAGAACTGAAGGGATTGCATTTATTCGAGAACTTTCGGCACGCGGAAATAGTCGGCGTCCTTTCTGGGCGCATTCAGCAATGCCCTTTCATGAGGAAGATGCGGCAGAACAACATCTTCACGAAGGGCGTTTATTTCGTGGCTCATCGTGGTGAGGGGTTCGACGCCTTCCGTGTCAACCGCGTTGAGCTGTTCGACCCACGTGATAATAGCGGTCATGTCCTTCATCATCTTCTCGGCATCCTTTTCATCAAACTCCAGCCGGGAGAGATGTGCAATTTTGTCAAGCAGCGCCCTGTCGATTTGCATATTTTCTTAATTCATCATCAATAACGCTGAAGACCTTTTGTTTCAGATGATCGGCGTCATTCAAGGTTAGCCCTACGGTTTCTATAGGTTCGTGAAAGATCACTTTGATATTTCCCTGCCTCAGTAAAAACTCGTCGGGAGGCAAAATTATCCAATTGTTGGGTATGGTGACGGGGACGATGGGGATTTGTTTTTCTATCGCCAGCCGAAATGCGCCTCGCTTGAACCGCACCATTTCTGGCGGATCTTGAGTGAAAATCCCGCCTTCCGGATAGATCACGAGGCTTTTGCCATCATCTATCGCCTGACGCGATTTTACAATCGACTCATATTTGCTTTTCAAGCGCGACCTGTCTACTGTAATGTGAAGTTTGCGGTACATAAAACCAAATAGGGGAACGCGCTCCATGTCGTTCTTTCCGACGAAGACGGTATTGACCGGATTAAGACCCATCGTCGGGATGTCCAGGTACGAGAAATGGTTTGGACAAAAAATGTATTGCCCTTTGCGGTCAAGCGGTTTGCGATACTCAACTCGATAGGGTAGAACTACAAAAACAAAAAGAAGCTTAGCCCACGCACGATTAAGAATTCCAACCCACTGGTGCCGGTTTGGAAAAATGATCGGTACGAGGAGTGGAAAGAAAAAAATAATCGTCAAAACAAAGAATACAAACGAACCATAGGCTGTGTGAATTCTTCGCAGGAGTTTCATCAACGTTTCAAGTGGAATAGCTTAGGTGATGCTCACCTCTATTTAACATTCGGAATGGGTTTAGGAATCAGAATCAACTCCGTTTGCCTTCCATCGATATAACGAAAACCGGTTTCGTCGAAGTATCCGTCTTCCTCAAGTTGTATACGCACGTCTTTTTTCCATTCCGGAATGTTCACTGTGCAGTTGAGCTCAATTGAATAAGCTGTCTTAAGGTGCATCGGATAATCGCCGGGACCCGGCACCTGGTTTTCTTTTGAATCCCATTGACCAAGTGTCGTACCTGCTGCGTGGCCATGATATCCAATCGGGTGCGTATAGATCGAAGGTGTGATACCTTCAGCGATAGCTGCCTTACGCGATTCAGCAACGATAGCGTTTCCTGTTTTTCCCTCTTTGAAGTTATTAGTGAAGATATCTTGCAGCCTGTTGCCTTTAGCAAAGGCATTTCTTAAATACGCAGGTGCTTCGGTTTCTCCTGCTTTCAATACATAAGCATGTTCCTGCGTGTCGGTATTCAGACGCAAATAAGTTATACCGAAATCGACATGAAGAAAATCCCCTGGCAGGATCACAAGGGGTGCTGGTCGCTTAGCCGTGATGGCGTCTGATTCGTTTCGCTGAATTGACACAGAAGGATGGAACCAGGTATCGAGTTTTAATTCTTTAATCTTTTCGCGGTACCACCACACAACGTCTTCTGTTGTTGTGACGCCAGGCTGAATGACTTTATCAGAAAATCCTTCTGCAATAATATTATGCGCAATGCGGCAGATCTGTTGGTAGATAGCCATTTCTTTTTCAGAACGGGTTTCCAGCCAGGCCACTGCAAGCTTTTCAGCAGAGACCACTTTCGGCTGTAGATTTTTTGGCAGTACACGAATCAGGTTGTCATAGTCATTGGATGTTATACCATCCGCATGACCCCATTGAGGCGCTTTGTTGACTGCAATCTTATTGGGATTTCGGTCTGCAATGATTTTTCCGAGTTGTGCCCACTGGTCCGGATTCGCGTCGGGATCCCAGGCGCGTTTGAAAACTTTTCCAACATCATACCGCGCGACTGCCAGGTATTCCATTTCAGTTCCCTTGTCAAATGCTACAAGCATTGTTGTCCGGCGTGCAGCCATCCAGGTCGCAGGCAAGAGTGTTTTGATTACAGGATCTTCATTGTATTCGCGAGAGATCACGACCCACATATCAATACCTTCCCGTTTCATCAGGCCAGGAAGTACCGTGCGCAGACGGTCGTCGAGCAGTTCGTCGATGACGCGGGCCTGGTCGCGTTGGGTAAGAACCGTTGGATATTGAGCGAATGAAATTGAAAATGAAAGCAGGCAAAAAACAGATAACAGGTATTTCATGGGTGGAGGATTTTCAGTTTATGCTTTTTTGTTGAATGTTATGATACACCGTTCTTCTTTAAGGATTTCGGACGCACGTTCAACTTCAATATTTGATTTGGCGTCATCCATTTGCTCTCTCATGGCTGCTTTGATCTCCCGCACACGCATCGCTTCGATAAAGCGCTTCACGTCTTCTTTTGTCTCTAAAATGAGTTTCGGAACTGTGGTAGGTTTGTCATCAGGGCCTTTGGCGACCATGGTAAAAAAAGAAGAGTTTGTGTGCTTCACGACACTGGTCTTAACGTTGAGCGCTTCCACGCGTATGCCAACTACCAAAGACGTTCGTCCAACATAATTGACAGATGCGTGCAGTGAAACCAGTTCCCCGACTTCGACAGGCTGCAAAAACTCAACTTTATCAACCGACACGGTGACGCAGTAGGTCCCTGCATGCTTCGCTGAAGCAGCGTACGCTACTTTATCCATTAGTCCAAGCAGGATGCCACCATGGATCTTGCCGCCAAAATTGGCGTAGGAGGGCACCATCAGTTCAGTGATTGTGGTACACGAATGGCTTACCGGACGAGCTGCGTCTTCCATTGGTTCAGGTGGAACATGAAAGTTAATCGATGGACGTTGAAAAATTAATGTGTGGGCGAATTTAATTAGAGGCCGACAAAAGTTTTTTCGACTGATAGTTAAATCTGATCAGCATCGCGGCAGCCGTGAGCGTCAGGCCAATCAACAATCCGGTCCATATTCCGACGCCGCCGAGGCCGGTTTTGAATCCAAGCCAATATCCGAGCGGGAGACCGATGATCCAATAGGAGATGAAGATGAAAACCGACGGGACTTTCACATCGTGGAGTCCGCGGAGCGCACCAATGCATACAACTTGTAGTCCGTCTGATAATTGAAAAAGACCCGCAATGACGATGAGCGGTCCCGCTGCGGCGATCACGCTTACATCGTCAACGTACAACAACGGGAGCACATTCCTTCCGAGAATGAATGCAAATGCCCAAACCGACATAAACGTTATGGCCATGCCAATCAGCACAAACCCAGCCTGGCGTAATGCGGGAAGATTTCCTTTCCCCATTTCATTGCTCACGCGAATCGCCGCGGCTGCAGCAAGCCCAGAAGTAGTCATGTAACTGATCGTCGCAAGATTAATAGCGATCTGATGCGCGGCTAAGACAGTCGTTCCGAGCCACCCCATCATAACAAGTGAAAAATCAAACGCGGCAACTTCGAATATGAATTGCAAACCGGCGGGCAGCCCGATGTGCAGCATTTTGTTGAACAACGCGCGGGAATAATTTCCGATTCTGAACGCTGGACGATATTGTCGAAAACGGGGCGCTAAATAAATGATAAGTGCCAGCGACGCTCCCATGACAACGCGCGAAAAAAGCGTTGCCCATCCTGCTCCATTAAGTCCCAGTTTCGGAAAGCCACCATGGCCATAGATTAATAGATAGTTAAAGCCGATGTTCAAAAAATTACATCCAATGACTACGATCATCGGGATCCACGTATTAGATAGTCCTTCTGAAAACTGACGGTACGTTTGAAAAATCAAAACAGGAATTATAGAAAAAGTTATGATTTCGAGGTAGGGTATGGAAAGCGCCACCACTTCCTGAGGCTGATCAATATGGTAGAGAATATTCTTTCCAAAGAAGACAATGATTACAAGTACCAGACTAGTGACAACGTTGATGATGAGTCCGTGTCGCAGCGTTTCGTTGATACTGTTAACATCTTTTTCGCCGTCGGCCCGCGCGACCAGCGGTGTGATGGCGTAGGAAACACCGATGCCGAAGAGGAGGAGAACATTGAACGCAACATTTGCCAGGCCTGCAGCCGCAAGCTCCTTTGCCCCAAGATGTCCGACCATCATGTTGTCAGCGACGCCCATCATCACGTGTCCAAGCTGACTGAGCATGACCGGATAGGCGAGAAGGAATGAGGTGCGAATTTCGGAACGGATCGGAGGAAGCAAGGGTAGAACTGGATTCTGGTGGCTGGGTGCTGGGGACTGGGTTATGGTAACTGGGTTCTGGGTGCGTTATCTCGATAAACTCGTTGCAATGTTATCGCAATCCGATCGCTTTAAAAAACCTCACCACCCAGCCCCCAGAATCCAGAATCCAGAATCTAGAATCCAGAATCCCCGACTCCACTGAAGCAGTTTCGTTGGGGCAAGCCAGAATCCCATGATCATTCACACCCTTCCCATTTTTCCAAGCATCCTCTCCACCACTAACAACCCCATCACGCTCAAACTATCTGTTATTTTTCCTTCCAATACCATCTGCACAGCATCGCGCAGCGGCAGCTTCCAAACTTTCATATCGGCTTCAGTCTCCTCCAGGGCGGATGCGCCTTCGGTAACATCCTCAGCGAGAAAAAGAAATCCTTCTTCGTCACTCACCGAGTTAGATAAATGAGTTCGTAGTATCTGAGTCCATTTTTTTGCCGTGAGTCCTGTCTCTTCTTTTAACTCGCGTTGAGCAGAAGCGAGGACTGGAATTGTCAGCGGCCCGCCGCCTTCTGGTATTTCCCATGACCATTCGTCTAGCGTGTACCTGTGTTGACCTACCAGCCATGTATTCATATTGTCGTCGATTGCAATGATGCCGATGGCCTTGTTTTTAAAATGCACTTTCCCGTAGATACCTGCTTTTCCACCGGGATTGATAACCTGGAATTCTGTCACGTTGATCCAGGCGTTATCATATTTCTCTGCTGAAGAGAGTGTAGTCCAGCGTTTGTGGCTATGCATTATTTATAGATTTGAGATAAATATTTTTGAAAATCTAAAGATAGATTCCAAAAATCGGCATAATCCGTGAACTTTGTCGATGGTGATCATTGCATAGTTAAATCAATAAGATCCCTTGGGACTTAAATCCTCTTATACCAAAGACCTGATCGAAGCCGGCTGTGATGAAGTTGGTCGAGGGTGCCTTGCGGGTCCGGTGGTTGCTGCTGCGGTAATACTTCCCAAGAAGTATCGTCAACGTAAGCTCAACGATTCAAAGCAACTAACAAAGGAGGAACGGCAGGCATTGCGCGAGATCATTCTTCGTGACGCGCTGGCGTGGGCGGTCGCCGAAGTAAGTCATGAAGAAATAGATGAAATCAATATTTTGAATGCTTCCTTCAAGGCAATGCACCTCGCGCTCGATCAACTAACGACGGTCCCACAATTTTTACTGATCGACGGTAACCGCTTCAAGCCCTACAAGGAGCTTCCATATGAATGCATCGTTAAAGGAGATGGCCGGTATCTTTCCATTGCCGCAGCTTCGGTTCTCGCAAAAACCTATCGCGATGAATTGATGCAACGAAGGGCAATTGAATTTCCGGGCTATGGTTGGGAGACAAACGTCGGCTACCCTACACCCGAACATCGAGATGGAATCCGGTCGCTTGGCATCACTCCAATTCATCGCAAGACATTTCAGCTTTTACCTTCGCAGCTGGAGTTGTTTGGAGAGGAAGCGGAAATGGATTGAGGCGCTGGGTGCTGGGTTCTAAGTTCTAGGTTCTAAGTTCTAGGTTCTGAGTTCTAGGTTCTAAGTTCTAAGTTCTAGGTTCTGAGTTCTAGGTGCTAGGTTCTGGGCACTGGTGCCAATTCCAAATAAAATGATCCGGAAATCCTTACTGAATGGACATTTGCATTTTTTATAATGACGAGTAAGTTGCGGCATGAGTTACAAATCACTGGAAATATGGAAACTAGCCAAAGAGCAAAGTATCGCTATCCATGCAATGACCTTAACCTTGCCAAAGTTTGAGCAATTCGAAGAAGGTCAGCAAATCCGGAGATCAGCAAAATCAAAACGGTCCACAATCGTTGAAGGGTATGGTCGGAGGAAGTATAATAATGACTATATAAAATTCATCATTTACGCGCTTGCTTCTAATGATGAAACGATTGATCACCTGGATACGCTGTTTGAAACGAAATCTTTGACCAGCGAACAGCTTTACAACAATCTTTTGACGAACGCGCAGCGTCTTGGTAAGATGCTCAATAATTTCCTGCAAGCTTTGCAAAAGAGATAACGCTCATTACAGACACCAAGCACCCAGTACCCAGCAACAATCTTCACTTGGATTTGTAACTTTCGCTGAATTTCCAGGGAATCCTTCTCCATGTGCCTGATTTTTATTTCTCTAAACGATCATCCCACCTATAAGCTCATCGTCGCTGCAAACCGCGATGAATTTTATAACCGCAAAACGGCTGCTGCAGACTACTGGAAAGATCATCCCAACATCATCGGTGGTCGCGACCTCGAGGCAAATGGTACGTGGCTGGGCGTGACAACTACAGGCAGGATCAGTCTGCTTACGAATTACAGAGATCCGAAAAATATCAATCCCAAGGCACCTTCAAGAGGCCACCTCGTTTCCGATTATCTCGAAACTGAAGAGCCCGCCATGCAATACATGAAAAAGGTCCAGCAGGTGGGAAGTCAATACAACGGATTCAATTTGCTCGCAGGCACCTTAGACGAGTTATTTTATTTTTCAAACTACAAGCCAGGACTCGAGCAACTCACGCCAGGCCTGCATGGGTTAAGCAACCACTTAATGGATACGTCATGGCCCAAAGTGAGGAAAGGAAAAGAGCGAATGAAAGCAATACTCAGTGAGGAAAATATAGCCACGGAAACATTGTTTGAGTTTCTTTTTGATGATCAACGCGCCCCCGATGCTGACCTCCCCGACACAGGCATCGGACTTGAAAGGGAGCGCGCACTTTCTTCGATGTTCATTAAAAGTCCCGGGTATGGATCGCGATGCTCAACGGTCATCCTTGCTGAGAGGTCAGGGCATGTGACATTTGCCGAACGCGTGTTTGACCTTGAGACGTTCGATTTTTCTCTTAAGACTTTTGAATTTGAAGTTGTAAAGAAGGGATCGTGAGAAAGAAATCCAACATTCCGTTTTTATTGCGTGCAGTACGCTGGCTGTATCCTAAGCTTGAAAAGTGGATGCCATTATTGGCGGACAGAATATTTCGCCTGGTGTTTTATGTTCCACTTTCCTATCCTGTTCCTGAGAAAGAAAGAGAGGTCGCAGCTTCGGCCAATAAGTCGACGCTCAGGGTTGGAAACAAAGCAATTCAACTATACGGTTGGGGTGACAAATCACGTCCCTATGTACTATTTGTTCACGGTTGGGCGGGTCGCGCTACGCAATTCAGGAAGTTCATCCCAGCGGTAAATGAGGCTGGCTATTACGTGCTTGGACTTGATGGTCCGGCGCACGGTATGTCGAGTGGAACGAAAACATCAATACTTGAATTTGATGAAGTATTAACGAGCATATTTAAAGAGCGCGGTAAGCCAATCGCTGTTATTACGCACTCGTTTGGAGGCGCAGCGGTACTCTATTCAATGATGAATGGCTTACCTGTTGACGTCCTCATCAACATTGCGACGCCGTCCGTGGGCGACGAGATATTAAAAACCTATCTGCGTGCCATTAACGGATCCTGGAAATCTGCAGAACGCTTTAAGCCGTTCGTGAGAAAAATGAGTGGGCGGGACTTCGACGAATTCACCACGCTTTATACCATCAGACATCTTCCGCGTCCTATCCGGTTATTGATTGTTCAGGACGACGATGATCAGGACGTTTATGCGCTTCATGCGGATGCGTTGCTGAAAGTGTATCCTTCTGCCGAGATCATTCGAACTCAGGGGTTGGGACACACGCGTATTCTTAAAGATGAGGAGGTTATCAGGCGATGTATCACATTTGTTCGAGAAAACGCAGGCAGGCAAACTGTAACAAATGGCTGAATTCGGGCGTCTTCCAATAGTGCGACATGTTTGAATTTTGAGGGATTGTCGCGCCAGGATCAATAATTTTAAGGAAATTTGAAACAGAAATCCCCCAATTGAGTTCAAGGATAAGGCGCAAAACTACCGCAGACATGGGCAAAATCATCGAAACGAAAGAAATAAAGAAGGTCTACAAGATGGGTAACAACATCGTGAACGCCCTGCAGTCTGTGTCTATTTCGATTGATAAGGGGGAATATGTTGCGTTCATGGGCCCGTCAGGATCGGGAAAATCGACCTTAATGAACATTGTGGGATGCCTGGATACTCCGACTTCCGGTTCTTACATGCTCAACAACAATATGGTGAGCGACATGACAGAAAATGAACTTGCTCACGTACGCAATAAAGAGATCGGATTTGTATTTCAAACGTTCAATTTGCTCCCACGTGCTTCAGCTTTGGAAAACGTTGCGTTGCCATTGATCTATGCTGGCTACGGCAAGGCTGAAAGAAATGAGATGGCAATGGCTGCGCTCGAAGGTGTAAGCCTGGCGGATCGTTGGCATCACAAACCGAATGAACTTTCCGGCGGTCAGCGTCAACGCGTAGCGATTGCGCGCGCCCTGGTCAACAATCCATCCATTATCCTCGCCGACGAACCGACGGGTAACCTTGATTCTAAAACATCACTTGATATCATGGGATTGTTTCAGGATTTGCATGACAAGGGAAACACGATCATCATGGTCACACACGAAGATGATATCGCGCATTACGCACATCGCATCATTCGCCTGAAAGATGGATTGGTCGAGTGGGACCGCAAGAATGATGTTGTCAGCCGTCGCCCCGAAGATGCTGTTGCGATGTCGGGACAATAAATCACATCAAAAGGAGTCGCTGCCTTTGAAGAACTCGCTGGCGAATTCTGAATGCTCGGTCTATTCTGAACTTTGAACCCGCCTACGCGAGACGCTTCGTCGGGCATGCCTTGAACCTTAACCTTGCAACAGGCCGCCCCTACGGGGCTTTCAATTCCGTACCTCGATTTTTCTAAATACAGGTCGCCCCGATGGGGCTCAAGGGAACATTGAACATTGAACCCGCCAACGCGAGACGTTTCATCGGGCAGGCCTTGAACTTTAACTTGCCACAGGCCGCCCCTACGGGGCTTTCAATTCCGTACCTCGATTTTTCTAAATACAGGTCGCCCCGATGGGGCTCAAGGGAACATTGAACATTGAACCCGCCTACGCGAGACGCTTCGTCGGGCAGGCCTTGAACCTTAACCCGTTCAAAGGTCGCCGCTACAGGCCTAAACTTAACCCTGAACCCTGAACCCTGAACTCTGATCCCTGAACTCTGAACTCTGAACCCTGAACTCTGAACCCTGAACCCCAAACTCTGAACCCCAAACTACATCCTTGGTTTCCACGGCGTCTCTTTCGCTTTGAGCTCGCTCGTCATCTTGCGACATAAGACAAATAGATAATCAGATAGTCTGTTTAGATATTGAATCACAAGCGCATTGACAGTCTCTTGCCCGTCAAGTGCGATCACAAGTCGCTCCGCTCGCCGGCATACCGTGCGCGCAACATGGCCGAATGAAACTGACTGATGCCCGCCAGGAAGTACAAACACTTTCATTGGTTCCAATGTGGCTTCCATTGCGTCGATCTTTTTTTCAAGAACGTTGATGTCAGATTCAAGCAACGCTGGGACTTTAACTTTTGTGTTGCCAGGTTCTGTCGCGAGTATCGACCCGATTGTAAAAAGTCTGTCCTGGATTTCAACAAGTTCTTCCTCGCGCGCTGAATTTACTTGCTGATCGCGAAGCACGCCGATCCAGGAATTCAGTTCATCAACTGTGCCATATGTGTCAATCCGGAGGTCTGCCTTCGAAACACGCTTCCCCCCAAACAATGCCGTTGTTCCCTTGTCGCCAGTCTTTGTGTAAATTTTCATTGTTCCAAAGATACCGACTAACTCTAAACCTGTACCCTAAACTCCGAACTAATGTGTAACATATTACATACATTTACGTAATTAATCATATAACATGAAAGGGACTAACCTCGGGGAATTCGAAGAACTGGTGTTGCTCACGATCGCGGCATTGATAAATGATGCGTACAGTGTGGCAATCACCGATGAGCTCAGCAGACAGACGGGCCGTAACGTGAAGCTGGGCGTAGTTCATTCAGTCCTTAACCGCCTTGAAGAAAAAAGCCTTGTAAAAAGCAAACTTGGAGAAGCTACGAATACGCGCGGTGGAAAACGGAAGCGTTACTACACCCTCACGAATGCGGGGAAATCAGCGCTGATCAAATCGAAAGAACTCCGCGACCAGCTTTGGAATAATATTCCCGAAATGACCTTAAAGCGAATCTGATGGTCAATCCTCCGAAATGGGCAAGGTGGCTGTTGGAGTTTTACTGCCGACAGGAAATCGTCGAAGATCTTGAAGGCGATCTCAACGAATACTTTCAGCGAAACCTCGTAGCGAAGGGACCTTTTAAGGCAAAGCTCATCTATTGTATCGATGTATTGAAATTCTTACGACCGTATACCCTTCGCAGGCCCAAATACATTCAATTTTTTATCCAGTGGACTATGATCAAAAATTATTTCTCTGTTTCGCTTCGTCAGATCAGGCATAATCCGATCCACACATTTATCAATATGTTAAGCCTCGCGATCGGGCTAGCATCCTGCCTCGCTATCTATTTGTTCGTCGCAGACGAAAAGAGCTTCGATAATTTTCACGTGAAGAAGGAAAATATCTATCGACTCGATGAGGTTCAGAATTTCACGGGGACCAATACTCAGAAGGTTGCACTGACCATGGGTCCCATGGCGCGTGCATTCCGGCAAGACTTTCCTGAAGTAAAAAACAGCGCACGTTTCTGGAACATGGGAAGGCTCCTGTTAAAAAATGGTGAGCAACAGTTCCTGATCGAAAATGTGGCTGGCGTTGATAGTACGTTTCTCGAGATTTTTGATTTTGAATTGATTTCAGGAGATCGGGCAACGGCGCTTGATGAACCCAATACAATTCTGCTGACGGAGGAAACGGCCGCAAAATTTTTTAGCGCTCCCGCTGAAGCGCTGGGAAAGAGCATTACGCTACCCTGGGATACAAAGGAATTCAAGGTTACTGGCTTACTGCGTGATGTGCCGGAAAATTCGCACCTGCAATTTGGTGCGCTGGTCGCTATGGATAACCGAACCACCGGCGAGAACTGGGGTGGTAATTTCCTCAACACCTACATAGAGTTGCATACGAATGCGAATGTTCCCGCGCTGGAAAGCAAGTTCAAAGACTTCATGATCAGACATACAGGTCGAAAGGAGATCTGGGATGAAATCAAGATTTATCTGCAACCCCTCGACGAGGTACACCTTGGTTCGTCAGACATCGAACATGATTACAACAACTATAGAAAATTCAATGGTGCGTACCTTAACATATTTTACGTCGTTGGTGCATTTATACTGCTTATCGCAAGTGTAAATTTTATGAACCTTACCACTGCGCGCGCGTCACATCGTTGGAAGGAAATAGGAGTTCGGTCCGCAGTCGGTGCGAGAAAAACTCAATTGTTTATTCAATTCATTTTTGAATCCTGTTTGCTGGCACTTTTTTCACTAATTCTTGCCGTGCTGCTGGATGCTGCTTTCTTACCGTTAATAAATGAACTCATCGGCAGACAACTTTCACTTAATCAGATATTGACTGATGCGGGGAAGCCAGCAATGATGTTGCTCGCGACAATCGCATTGGGATTGCTCGCCGGAGTTTATCCATCTTTTTACATGACATCATTCAAGGTGTCTTCTGTTCTTAAAAGTGGCGGCAAATCTGGGCGCAGTTCTTTTTTTCGAAACGCGTTGGTGGTAATTCAATTCGGTCTGGCCCTGGCTATGATCGTAAGCACATTGATTGTGGTGCAGCAACTTTCATTTATGCAAAATAAAGACATGGGATTCACCAAGGATCAA
Source organism: Cyclobacteriaceae bacterium (assembly GCA_044223825.1). Taxonomy (GTDB): domain Bacteria; phylum Bacteroidota; class Bacteroidia; order Cytophagales; family Cyclobacteriaceae; genus ELB16-189. The sequence continues at coordinate 655,997 of JBGALO010000001.1, forward strand.
ATTCTTCTCATTAGTATGGATCGGGAAGTGAATGAAAAATTCCAAACCTTAAAAGAAGAATTGCTGAAGGGCCGATTTGTTCAAGGGGTGACGGCATCAGGTCAACGACTCGGGAATAATTTTCATCAAATGGGTTTTCAGGTGAAGGGCGACACAGGGATTATGCGGATCACGCCATCCAACGTCAATGTGGATTTCGACTATCTGAAAGTCTATGGAATAAAACTTAAGGAAGGTCGACACTTTTCGAAGGATGTGAAAAGGGACGCTGCGTTTGCCTTTATTATCAATGAGTCGCTGGCGAAAGAACTCAGGCTAAAAGAGCCCATAGGTACACCTGCTGGCCATGGGTGGTACAAGCAGGATTCGCTGGGTTCTATCATAGGTGTTGCCTCTGATTTTAACTTCAACTCGCTGCATCACAAAATAAACACCCTCGCGATTTTCATACATCCGGAATGGGGTTATGATGAGATCTCTGTGAAGATTGATGGGGCTCATACAAATGAGGCGCTTGAAGAGATCAAGAAAATCTGGGATAAACAGGTTTCTTATCCGTTCAGTTATACGTTCCTTGATCAGCACTTTCAAAACCTTTACACATCTGACAGACAATTGAGCGCGGTAGTGACGATGATGGCGACGCTGGCGATCCTTATATCATGTATGGGCTTGTTCGGATTAGTAACGATAACAACCGTATCGAGAACAAAGGAAGTGGGCATCAGAAAGGTGCTTGGAGCATCGGAACTTCAGATCACAACCCTGCTCTCGAAAAATTTCATGCTGCTCATCCTCGTGTCTTTCGTGATCGTTAGCCCTGTAACCTATTGGATACTCGGCACCTGGCTGGATTCCTTCGCTTATCATATCCCTATAAACCCGCTGATATTTCTCCTGGGAGGCCTCATGGCCATGACGGTTGCATTGATTACCATCAGCTATCATACGATACGCTCGGCGCGGTCAAATCCGGTCAAAGCGTTGCGGTATGAGTAAGTGGGTTCTTGAAGCCAGGTACAGGATTCGCAAAAAAAGCAGGATAAGCTATCTAAATAATCCTTTAGTTTTCTAAACCATTCTTTAGTCTCAAGAGCTAAAGATCGCGGTTTTCGGAAGAATTCGGCCCTTTCGGTTCTAATCCATCTATTACGGGGTTCTTAGAATAAATCAGGTTTTTCCTGATGCGGTATTTTAGCCTTGACCTACTTCGATGGACCGATTTATGCCGCGATACAAAAACCTGAGTGGTAATTCCAGAATTGCCGCTTACGAGATTGGTGAGGACTTCATCAAGATTCAATTCAATGACGATGGTGTTTATCTCTATAATAGCCACAGTGCAGGCTGGCCCAGCATAGAAACGATGAAGCGCCTCGCAGAAAGTGGCAAAGGACTTAACACTTTTATCGACACTTTTGTCAAAAAGCGCTACGCTGAAAAAGTCAAATAAATCAATTCTGATTTCTTTGTTGGACAAACTGTGACTTTTTCAGTATCAGTTCTATAACTGAAGGTTGCAACTCGTTCGTCGCTTTTTCGGGGCAAACGTCTCACAAAGCTGTATTCAGTTGTTTCGGCTACCGATCGCTGTCAGTGATGACCCTTCGCCCATTGTTTTCTTAATTTCTGAACTTTTCCTAACATCTGTTAGCCCGCGTTTGAAATATCAGTTAAATTGCGTGTTCAAAACTCTGAGTTCCATGGTTGACGCGATAAAAATTGAAGTCCAAAAGGCTGCAAAATCCAGATTAAGGGAGGTTGATTTCAACAACATCCCATTCGGCAAGGTCTTCGCAGATCACATGTTTTTGGCGGATTTCAAAAAAGGTGATTGGTCAGATTTAAGAGTGATTCCCTACGGACATATGCCGATCAGTCCGGCTACTCCTGCAATACACTACGGTCAGTCGATATTTGAAGGGCTGAAAGCATACAAGAATGAGAGCGGGGAAGCGCTCGTGTTCCGTCCACTTGACAACTGGAAGCGGATGAACATTTCAGCAGAACGCATGTGTATGCCTTATCTGCCGGAAGACGTTTTTATGGAAGGTATTCGTGCATTGCTTGATATCGACCGCGATTGGATACCGACTACAGAAGGAAGCTCATTCTACATTCGTCCCTTTATGTTTTCTTCTGATGAATATATTGGCATCCGGCCATCAGACAATTTCACGTTCATGATTATTAATTGTCCCGTTGGTCCCTACTATTCGACACCTGTGAAAGTAAAAATAGAAACGCATTACACGCGGGCCGTTGAAGGTGGAACAGGTTTCGCAAAAGCGGGTGGCAATTACGGAGGTTCTTTATACCCGGCGAAACTTGCGCAGGAGCAAGGTTACCACCAATTGATATGGACTGACGGCCGTGAACACAAATACATAGAGGAATCCGGTACCATGAATGTGATGTTTGTATTTGATGACACGTTAGTCACGCCGGCGTTAGGTGATTCCATTTTGCGTGGGATTACCCGCGAAAGCGTGATCGCCCTCGCCAGGCATTGGGGAATTAAAGTGGAAGAGCGCAAAATTTCGATTAAGGAACTTATTGACGGTCTTGAAAGTGGACGCGTGAAAGAAGCGTTTGGAGCTGGCACAGCGGCGACCATTGCACATATCGAACTTATCGGGTATGAAGGCAAGAATCACTATTTGCCTCCTGTAGAAACCCGAAAATTCTCCAACAGAGTGCTTACTGAGCTCGACGGTATAAAGCGTGGGGTAAAACCTGATCCATTCGGGTGGATGTATTCGTTCTGAAATTGGTTTAACAAACTAAAATGCGGTTTCTGACCGCATTTTTTTTGCCTCAAGATCAGGAATTGTTCACGTCACAACCCTTCTGCTTGCACCGTAATCCGTATTTTTAGCATCTGGTAATGGCCATGCCCCGCAGTCTTCTTGTGATCATCCTAGCGTTGTTGGTTCACCTTGATTCTGAGGCGCAAAAGCAACTTGTATTTATGCGCCGCGGACAAGTGGTCGCTCGTTACACCGAAGGAGATGAAATCAAGTGTGTCTTAAAAAACAAAAGAAGAACGGCTGGCTTCATTGTGGAACTTGAAGACTTTCGAATGATTACCTCCAATGACACGATTAATTTTCTTTCGATCAATAAAATCGATACGAGAAAACACAATCCGATTGACGCGAGAAAGGGAATTGGCGGACTTCTGTTCCTGGGCGGAATTTTATATTTAAGCGTCGATCAGATCAATGCTGCCCTTGGCTACGCAAGACCAGGCTTTGATCAGTCTGACTGGAATGCTGTAATTGCGACCGGCGTCGGCGCGGCGATGCTTTTTATCCGGCCCAAATACAAAAAATTGAAACCCGGAACGATTATTAGGGCAATTGATCATCGCTCACCATTCTATCTGCAAGTCAGGTAGATCAAGCTATTTGATTTGAGTTTAAAAAACCTATTTGCTGTCTTACTGACGGTTGCTGCTTTCAAAGCCACAGCCCAGAAGCAACTTGTTTTGATTCGCAACGACAATGTCGTTGCGCGCTATTTTGAAGGAGATGATTTCAGATGTAAACTAAAGAGCGGCAAACACTTTGATGTTCGTATTCATGATCTCGCTGAATTTTATATGGTCACGAGCGATGACACGCTTCAGCTCAATGCTATTGCTGCCGTCGACAGTCGCGGCTATTGGCGCACGAATGTGATGCGCGACGTCGGCTATATATTGATGTATGGCGGCATCGGCTACGTCGCGGTCGACCAAATCAATAAGGCGCTCGGGGATGGAGCAAGTTTTGACCAAAATGACTGGAACGCCTTGTTCATTGCTGGGGTAGGAGCAGCCATGCTTAACATTAAACCAAAATACAGGCGCGTAAAGAATGGTATGGTCTTGCGTGTCGTCGGTCCGCGGTCGCCGTACTACAGTGAACGGCGCATTAAATACTAGTTTCGCTTCAATTGTTATCTTTGCGCAGAATTTTTTTCCTATGACAACAGAACAGTTGAAAGACTTGAAGGCCCGTGTGGCTGCCTTGAGGAGGTATCTTTGACTACGATCGCAAGAGAACTGAGATCGAAGACGAAGAACGGATAACCCAGCAAGCCGATTTTTGGAATAATTCCCGGCAGGCCGAATCAATCCTTAAAAATATCCGCGCTAAGAAAGTGTGGACCGATGCGTACGATGCCGTCAGCAGACAAGTTGACGACCTGGAAGTGCTATCTGAGTTTAATCAGGCCGGCGACACGTCGGACGAAGAACTTGACGCGGAATACAAGCGCACTGCCAAGTCAGTGGAGGATCTTGAATTCAAGAAAATGCTAAGCAAGGAAGAAGATCAGCTTAGCGCAATGATCGAGATCAATCCGGGTGCCGGCGGAACGGAAAGTCAGGATTGGGCCGACATGCTGCACCGCATGTACATAATGTGGGGCGAAAAAAATGGCTATACCGTCCGGGAAGTTGACTACCAGGCCGGTGACGTCGCGGGTATAAAGTCGGCAACGATCGAGATCGAAGGACCCTTCGCTTACGGGAAACTAAAATCTGAAGTCGGTGTTCACCGCCTTGTTCGTATTTCGCCTTTTGATTCAAATGCGCGGCGCCATACTTCCTTTGCCTCCGTGTTTGTTTACCCCGAGGTAGATGAAACGATCAACATTGAAATAAATCCGGCGGATATCGAAATGCAAACATCGCGATCGGGCGGGGCAGGTGGTCAGAACGTGAACAAGGTGGAAACCAAGGTGCAGCTCACGCACAAACCTACGGGTATTGTTATTGTGTGCCAGGTGGAACGTTCACAGCATGCAAACCGGGAGAAGGCGATGCAAATGTTGAAGTCGAAGCTCTACCAGCTGGAGATGGATAAGCGCAACGCTGCGCGCGACAAAGTGGAGGCGGGAAAAATGAAAATTGATTTCGGATCACAGATTCGAAATTATGTGCTTCATCCTTATAAGCTCGTGAAAGACGCTCGCACCGGAGTTGAACGTACAGATGCTCAAAATGTACTCGATGGAGATCTTGACGATTTCATAAAGGCATTTCTGCTGGGAGCGCAGGAGAGTGCAGTACAAAAGTAAAGGTGAGTTCAAAAATTTATTCGACGCAGTTCTGGTTGTTGTGCGCGAGCTCGCTTTTGTTTTTTGCGAGCTTCAACATGATTATTCCGCAACTGCCTTTTTTTCTGACTTCGCTCGGAGGCGCGGATTATAAGGGACTCATTATTTCGCTCTTCACCATCACGGCCATGCTATCACGGCCGTTCAGCGGTAAGCTCGCAGACAGAATTGGAAGGAAACCGGTAATCATTTTCGGTGCAGCCGTGTGTTTTGTCTGTAGCATGATTTATCCTTTCATGACTACCGTGTTTGGATTTTTAGTGCTCAGGCTTTTTCATGGGTTCTCTACTGGATTTACGCCCACCGGTCAAAGTGCATATCTCTCTGACATTATTCCTGTGGAGCGGCGTGGTGAGGCGATGGGACTCTTAGGCACGGCAAGCACACTGGGTATGGCCGGTGGTCCTGCGCTTGGTGGTTGGGTGGCATACGCTTTTTCAATGGATGCGATGTTTTATTGTTCGTCCGCGTGTGCGATTCTCTCCTGCATCATTTTGCTAACGTTAAAGGAGACGGTGCATTCGAAGCATGAATTGTCTCTGAAAGTATTTACGGTGACTCGAACCGATTTATTCGAACCGAGGGTATTGGCGCCGTGCCTTGTGATGGTAATGAGCGTCTACGCCTACGGAACATTATTTACGATTATACCCGATTTCGGAGTCTATCACCGCATCGAGAATACCGGTCTACTTTTCACCTATTTCACCGTTGCATCTCTGCTCGTCCGGTTGGTTGCCGGAAAATCCTCAGACATTTATGGCCGGGTTCCGATGCTGAAATTTTCGACAGCCCTTGTGACTTTGGGAATGCTCGTGATAGGCTTTGCAGACAGCAAAACGATGCTGATTGTAGGTGTTTGCATTTATGGTTTAGCACAAGGCTCGACGTCTCCTACACTGCTTGCGTGGGCGACTGATCTGAGCAGTGATGAGCACAAGGGCCGGGGAATCGCATCCTTATACATTTTCATGGAACTCGGTATTGGCCTGGGTGCGTTTGCCTCCGGGTGGATTTTTGCCAACGATCACGCCAACTTCCTGATTCCCTTTGCCATCAGCGCCTGCCTGAGTGCGCTGGCATTCTTATATTTATGGATGCCTCGAATGAAAAATGAAACGACCTGAGATCTTCCTTATCCTATTCGTTGTTGCGTGCGTAGCCAATCTATTATCGATTGCAATGGTGTGGACACCGGGAGAAATTGTTTCAAAGCCTTTGATCATGCTGTCGCTGATCGGTTACTACCTATCATCTGATGTAGCGCGGGACATGACATTTGTAAGGGCGCTATTCTTCTGTTGGACCGGCGATATTCTGCTGCTCTTTCAATCTGAGGCTCCGGTTTTTTTTATGGCCGGGTTGGGCGCGTTCCTCATTGGTCAAATCCTGTACATCATTTCCTTCAGAAGAATGCAAGAGGAAGGTCGTGAAAGTGAGTTGACCATTCCTCAAAAAATAAGGTTCTCTCTCCCTGTTGTCCTTGCGGGTACGGGATTGATTGCAATTTTATACCCGACTCTTGGAGGTTTGAAACTTCCTGTTTTGTTGTACGCCTCGGCGTTGATGTTGATGGTGATGACTTCGATTTTCAGATTCGGTCGGACTTCGGAAGCAAGTTACTGGAGCATGTTGCTCGGTGCAGTTCTTTTTATGATTTCAGATTCTACCCTCGCAATGAATAAATTTTATTCGCCTGTTCCGATGGCGGGCATATGGATCATGCTCACTTATGTTATCGCTCAATATCTTATTGTGCGGGGTGCTATCAATCATGCTCCGAATGTCAGAGCATAAAAAAGCCCGGGATTTAAACCCCGGGCGCTGATCTCTCAAAAAGATAACACTACATCTTTCGAACTTTGCCGCTGCCGGATGAATGGCTGTTGACGTGATGAGGGTCGCCCTTGTATGTTACGGAACCGCTGCCACTGATCTGAGCGTCCAAATCTGATTTGACATTAACCTCGCAATCACCGGAACCTGAAATACGAATTTCACATTTGTCAGCGACGAGGTTTGAAGCAAGAACTTTTCCCGACCCGCTGATAGATGTTTTGACGGACTGAGCTGTTCCTTCAGCGCGGATTTCGCCAGAGCCAGAAACTCCGAAGTCGGCTTGATCACGCACGGTCACATTCATCACAATCTTTCCTGAACCGCTCACATCACTGTCGTAATTGTTGCATGATCCTTTCAAATTGATGTCACCAGATCCGGAAACGTCTGCCTCCATATTTCCGCTAGCTGCTACGTCCACCTCCATTGAGCCAGAACCACTCACGTTGAGTCTGATGTCACCAGTCTTAATTTGTCCCTGACCGATCAAATCACCCGAGCCACTCACGCTGATACCGGAGATATCTTTCACCGTCACGTATGCCACGATTTTTTCACTGTCTTTCCATCCCCAATTTCTCCAATGGTTTTCTTTTCCAATCACCAACCGGTCGCCTTCAAGTTCTGTTTCGATCTCTTTCAGGACATCACTGGGACCTTCAAGCTCCACTTTTTGAGGCGAGCCCTGCTTCAGGTAGAGCTTGCCCGGTACACGAAATGCAAGTCTGGTAAACGTGCCAACGTCCCTTGTTTCACGATTTTGAGCCAAAACGAATGTTCCGGCAGCCAGGAAGACTAAAAGAAATGAAAGTTTTTTCGTAATGGATGAATTTAAAACAAAGACCGAATACGATATCACAGGTTGCACCCGGTTGAGATGTGTTTGACGTGAATTGTCAGAATTAGGTTACGAAACGGAGCGTTTTGGTAGGGAACATGCCCTCAATGCCAGTTGCCTCAAAAAATATCAGGTTCTGCATCGAAAATCCTAAATTCAGCGTTCCAAACCCACTTCCCATGAGACGTTCCTTGCTTCTTTTCATTTTTGTTCTTCTGGTTTCAAATCTTTTTGCGCAATCGGACACGCTCACGTACGTACGTCGCGTGTACATGATTCAAATGAGAGATGGAGCCAAACTTCACACCGTTGTCTATTCGCCGCAAAATGCGCAGGCCCCGCTTCCGATTATGTTCATGAGGACGCCGTACGGTGTTCAGGATACGCCATCACCTAACCGGTCGGAATATATCGCTGACATGGCAAGGGAAGGATACATTTTCGCTTTTCAGGACATCAGAGGGAGGTTTAAATCTGAAGGCGCATTTGAAATGCAACGCTTCACGCGGGATCGCAAGAATGCAAAGGCAGTTGATGAAAGTACAGATACCTACGATGCCATTGACTGGATGATTAAAAACCTTCCGGGCAACAATGGAAAAGTGGGTATGTACGGAATATCCTACAGCGGTTGGACGACGATGATGGGAACCATTGATCCGCACCCGGCATTGAAGGCTGTATCCGAACAGGCGTCGCCTTCAGACATGTGGATGGGTGACGATTTTCATCACAATGGTGCATTCAGATTAAGCTATGGGTTCGAATATGCATATATGGAGGAGGCGAACAAGGAGAATTCAATGTTTCCGTTCGATCAATACGACACATATGATTGGTATCTGAGACTTGGAGCATTATCGAACGTCAACGAAAAATATTTTCATAACAAGATTCCCACCTGGAATGATTTTGCGCAGCATCCAAACTATGACGACTTCTGGAAAAGACAGTCATTGCCTGCACGACTTGGCGCGCCTACTGTGCCCAATTTACATGTAGCAGGTTATTGGGATCAGGAGGATTTTTACGGACCTCTCAAAGCCTATGAAGTTCTGGAGAAAAAAGATACGCGCAATCAGAATTTTATTGTGATTGGTCCGTGGAATCACGGTGGATGGGGACGGTCGAAAGGAGATAAACTTGGCAACATCAAATTTGATGCAGCTACGGGTGAACAATTTAGGAAAGAAATTCAGGCGCCCTGGTTTGCATTCCATCTCAAAGGCAGAACTGAACCGCCGTCACCTGAAGGCGCAGCATTGCAGGTGAAAGGAATCGTGAACGGGAAATTCCAGGAAGCAGTTACGTTTCAAACTGGCAGTAATACGTGGCAGTCTTATAATACATGGCCGCCGGTTAATCAGACAACTTTTAAGAACCTCTATCTCCGGGCGAACGGGAAACTTTCGTTTGAGGCCCCGTCAGAAGCTGATGCGTTCGATTCATACGTTTCCGACCCCGCCCATCCGGTGCCCTACCGACAGCGACCGATCGAAGCAACCTATGGCACAAACTCACGGTGGTACACGTGGCTCACGGAAGATCAGCGGTTTGTGCACAATCGTCCCGACGTACTTACCTGGGAAACCGATGTGCTGACAGAGGATATTGCTGTCACTGGCAATCTTCTCGCAAACCTGTTTGCCTCAACATCAGGCACAGACAGCGACTGGATCGTGAAGTTTATAGATGTTTATCCGGAGAATTATAAAGAAGATTTGAAGATGAGCGGCTACCAGCTCATGATTGCAAATGATGTATTCAGGGGACGCTATTATAAAAGCTTTGAAAAACCGGAGGCCCTCAAATCAGAGGAAATGAATAAGTTTCCCATTGACTTGCATGCTGTGAACCACGTATTCAAAAAGGGACATAAGATCATGGTCCAGATTCAAAGCACGTGGTTTCCGATCATTGATCGTAATCCGCAAAAATTTGTGTCCAATATTTTTGATGCAAAGGAATCTGATTTCCAACCTGCGACGCAGAAGATATATCGTTCGGCTTCGGGTGCCACTCATATTCAACTTCCTGTATTTAGCCCCGGGAAATAATTATTTTTGACTCTCACTCATAACGTATGTCGAAAGCTAAACCGGCACTTGGGTTTATTTTTGTTACCCTCTTAATTGATGTCACAGGTTTTGGAGTAATCATTCCTGTAATCCCAAAATTGTTGCAGGAGCTCATCGGTGGAGATGCCTCCGTCAGCCTCGCCGCAACCTATGGCGGATGGTTGATCGCGGCCTATGCGATCACACAATTCTTTTGTGCGCCAATCATGGGAGGTTTGAGTGACCGCTTTGGAAGACGTCCCGTTTTGCTTGCCTCGCTTTTTGGATTTGGCATAGATTACTTTGTTGTTGCCTGGGCGCCCTCCATAGGTTGGCTTTTTCTCGGTCGAATCATCGCTGGAATGATGGGCGCCAGCTTCACCACGGCAGGCGCCTACATAGCTGATATCAGTACGAACGAAAATCGCGCGCAGAATTTTGGAATCATTGGTGCGGCATTCGGCCTTGGGTTTATTATTGGCCCCGTGATCGGGGGCTTCCTTGGAGACTTCGGTCCCCGAGTGCCCTTTATCGGCGCGGGCGTGTTAACACTTCTCAATTGGTTATACGGATTCTTTATTCTGCCTGAGTCTCTCAAGCATGAGAACCGAAGGCCATTCGAATGGAAAAGAGCAAATCCCATTGGCACCCTGTCAACGCTTTGGAAGTATCCGGTGATCTCCGGTTTGCTGTTGTCGCTCACGTTCGTGTACCTGGCGGCGCACGCTGTTCAGAGCAACTGGTCTTACTATACAATTGAAAAATTTAAATGGACGCCGGGAGCCATTGGACTCTCATTAGCGGTTGTTGGCTTCACCTTTGCGCTTGTGCAAGGCCTATTGATCCGAAAAATTATTCCAAGACTGGGACAGCAGCGAAGCGTCTATCTTGGTCTGGCCCTCTATGCAGCAGGTCTGTTATTGTACGCCTTCGCATCGGAGGGATGGATGATGTATGCTTTTACAGTTGTCTATTGTCTGGGAGGAATAGCAGGGCCCGCGTTGCAAGGTATCATGTCAGGCATCGTGCCGCCAAATGCGCAAGGAGAATTGCAAGGTGGTTTTACAAGCCTGATGAGCGTTACGTCCATTGTTGGTCCGCCATTGATGAATAATTTATTTGCGTTTTTCACGAGGCCTGAGGGTGATACTTACTTCCCGGGCGCAGCCATGTTGTTGGGTGCGGTCTTTATGATTATCAGCGCGATTCTGGCGAGAAGTACACTAAAGAAGAACCTGCCGCAGCAGCCGGCACCGGTCACCCAATCGGCCTAGCGCGGTCTTAGGACATCATAAATCTTGAGGCATACCCACGCATCAGTCGCAGCATAGCTAATCTGTTTCTCATTGAGGAGGTCGGCTTCCCAATTGCTGGTTTGTGCACTTTTGGAAATGCGAAATCCAAGTAGCAAGGCTGTTAGCTTCTTCACGCTTTCAACTTCCAGTCCGGCTTCTTTCGATAACGTGGCCAGTTCCACAAATCCACCTGCTTTGAATTTTTTCAAATGCTGAAGGGCTTTAATGTCATCGCGGATGGCAACGCCGGCTTTAAGGATATTCTCATTTTGGAGAAAGTGCACGATTTCATCTGTAAGTCCCGTCGCACGTAAGCGTATAATAAATACTTTTTCCGGTAACGCGAGCTGAAGTATGGCGACTTTATTGTAGTGGCCCCTTACAAATACAGGTTTGGTTTCGGTATCGAATCCAACATATTGATGGGCACCGATTTCCTCGAAAGCGCTCGGCAAGGCATCAGGATCGGAGATAACCACAACCTGTCCTTCGAATGCACCGAGTGGAAGTGCATGCAATTCTTCGTCACTGATAGAGGTTTTATTAAACGTATGCCTTTTGTTCATTCAATAAATCTTCAGATCGTACTTCACGTTTCTTTCTTCAAGGTAGCTCATTATGAACCTGAAATTCTTTTCATCCTCACCGACAAACTCCGGAGGCGAAATACCAAGGCGGCTATAGTCGCCATTCGCTACTAGCTGTGCAACCGCAGTACAGGTGTATCCTGTGGTTCGTGCCATCGACAACGTTCCGGTTGATTTTTCGGTACGATCGAGTAAGCTGTATTCATATGTTTTCGACTGGCTGTTCTCCTTACCGCTGATCCGCACACGCATCACAGTAAATTCTTCTTCTCCAGGTTTGAGTTTCCATTTGGGGAACAAAATTTTTGCGGTAAGGTCGATTGGTCTGATCCTTACGCCTTTCACATCCACTTCGTCATAGGAGAAAAATCCTGTTTCACGCAACACGCGAAGATATTCGATGCACCCCGGGTAACGCAAGGTTTTTTCGATCATGTTCGGAATGTGTGGCATTGTCTTAATGAGAGACCGCAGACCGTCAGAGTTCCATGATTCAAGCGTTCCAACGCCGGCAAAATGCACTAACTCGGGATCTGACAATGCTGCTTTCACCACGAGCTCGTTATTTTGCACGTATCGCGCTGGGCGCAGATATTCTTCGATGACATCGATAGGGGAGAAAACGGCTTTGTATTCATAAGGCCATTCTCGGACGACCGGCAATCCCCCCACAAGACATTCGGTTGAATGAATTTTCATCGATTGGTTGTGATATCCAATAATAATGTTCCCCATACCCGGTGCAACTCCGCAATCCGTCACGATCGTCACTTTCTTTTCTTTGGCAAGTGCGTCCAGTCCGAAAGGATCTTCAGGGAAGAATGAAATATCAACCATGTTCTTTCCCGCCTCGATCACAGTCTGTGCAGTTTTGTATCCCATAAAACCCGGGACCGCCCCGATAACAAGATCAAATTCTGATATGAGTCTGGAGAGTGCCCGTAAATCTGCAAAATCGATCCTCTGAGTTTTTATTCCATTGGCCGATACCTCCTTAAGAGCTTCATCATTTATGTCAACCGACGTGACATCGAAATTTTTTTCAAGGTCATAGGCCATCGCCTTACCGACGAGTCCTGCACCCAGAACAACGACTTTCTTTTTCATAACTGCGGAAAATATTCTCTAACTTAAACACTTTGCCCCAACTGCATATTAAAACACCCAACGCGTGTCCAAGATAATCGAAAAAGCAAAGCACTCAGCCTTCTGGAGGTGGGTGTTGAATCAATCTCTCTACCGAATGGTTCCTTTCAATCGTCCCCACAAATTCCAGGTGGTGGAATTGACGGATTACCACCTCAAAGCCCTGATCCCTTACAGAAAAAGCAACTTCAATCACATCCGGGGCCTTCACGCCTGTGCCCTGGCTACAATCTCTGAATTCGCCACCGGATTTCTGTTGTTGTCGAGGCTGGATGCAGCAAAATACAGACTGATCATGCAGCGTATTGAGATGGACTATCACTACCAGGGAAAAATGGATGCATTCGCGCGGTTTGATATTTCAGATCAATGGCTTGACGAGAAAATAATTTCACCGCTGCAAACAGGGGACGCCGTGGTAGTTCCCTGCGAAGTGAAGATCCATGATGTCAAGGGAAACCACATCACCACCGGAAAGGTATTCTGGCAAATCAAGGATTGGCAAAAGGTTCGCACTAAAGCATGAGAAACTTATTACGACTTATTTGCTAATTTTAGATAGCAAATTGGAGCAGAGTTTTTTTTAACCCATTTCCATGAGAAAAATCGATCAGCTGCTTTCAGAGTATGGTGAAAGTCACCAGAACGCAACAAACAAAGCGATACATTGGATTTGTGTGCCACTTATTTTTTTTAGCGTGGTAGGACTTATCGCATCCATTCCGCCCGGTCCGGTGCAAATGATCCTCGGTGAGGGTAATCCCTATGCTAATTGGGCAACGGTAATGCTCGTGGTTGCAATTGCATACTATGTCACACTGTCGATTCCACTTACTGTAGGTATGATGCTTTTCGCTGTGTTGTGTCTTTTCGTTGCGCGGACCATCGCTGAAACGGGAACACCCCTTTGGGCTGCGAGTCTCACCATTTTTGTTCTGGCATGGATTGGTCAATTTTACGGTCATAAAGTCGAAGGAAAGAAACCATCTTTTTTTAAGGATCTTCAATTCCTGATGATCGGCCCTGCCTGGCTGATGCATTTTATCTATAAGAGGATGGGCATTCCATACTAAAGGGTTGGACCGCGATTACTGTGTTGTAAATGAAGTGCCATCGGGTTGTACACCCGACTTTGTACCATTTCTCTTCAATACACCCGACCACCTGAGACTTCAATCAAAGGATTGGCTGCTTTTTTTTCTGATTGGAAAATCGAAGAAGAAGATACGAGCGCAATTATCCGTTCATATCAAAGATGGACTTGCTGTCAGTCCTTTGAAAGCGCCCTTCGGGTCTTTTCAGTACGCCAGTGACCTTACCGCTGAGCGTCTTTATGAATTCATCGCCGAATGTGAAAGCAGGCTACGGAAAAAAGGTGTGAGCATCATTAGACTTACTGAGCCGCCCTTGTTTTATCGCAAGTCGGGAGAAATGCTGCATACCCTCTTATACAATCACGGCTTCAAAGTATCCAATGCTGAAATGAGTTGTGGCATTCTAATCGACGCATTGGATTTTGAACAAAAAATCGAATCGTGGGAGAAGCGGAAGTTACGGCAGGGGAGAACACGAGGGGTGCGCTTCAAGGCCCTTCCGGCTTCTGAACTTGACACCGTTTATAACTTTCTACTTCATTGCAGGACTGAACGTGGAACATCCCTTAGTATGACGCTGGAATCATTGACGGAGACAGTCCGTGCTTTTAAAGATCGTTTTTTCCTTTTTGCGGCATTTCTTGAAAAAGAGTGCGTGGCGGCGTCTATTGCAATCCAGGTTCATCCGGATATTCTGTATTGTTTTTACTATGGCCATTTGAAAAAGTACGACTCAATCAGTCCGGTCGTGTTGCTGGTAGCTGGTATGTATAAATTTTCCGAATCGCATGGTGTTAAGCTTCTGGATCTCGGCACGTCGGCCATCGGCGGGCAGCCAAATTTCCCTTTGCTTGAATTTAAAATGAGACTTGGCGGGACGCCATCAATCAAACTTACTTTTGAAAAGCAACTGTGACTCCACTTGTTTCAGTAGTTTGTGTCTGCTATAACCACGAGCAATTTGTGGAGGAAGCCATTTCCTCGGTATTGCATCAGTCGTATCCGAACGTAGAACTTATTGTTGTTGACGATCATAGCAGCGATAATAGCGTAGCGCGGATTCACCGGGCACTCTCGCAAACACCGGAAGTAAATGTCGTTGTATTGGATTCAAATCGTGGCAACTGCCATGCTTTCAACGAGGGTTTCCGACGGGCAAAAGGAGATTTTATTATTGACTTGTCCGCCGATGATATCCTTTTGCAGGATCGTATTGCAAACGGCGTTTCGAGTTTTACCGATGATCGCGTCGGTGTCAATTTTACCGATGTTCAATTGATTGACGAGGGGGGACATGTTTTGGGCTTTCACTCGGATCGGTTTCCACACGACAGCATCCCGCAAGGAGACATTTATCGGGATATACTATCCAGGTATTTTATCAATAGTCCAAGTATGATGATACGCCGCCGCGTTCTTGAGAAACTCGGAGGATATGATGAAACTCTTGCGTACGAAGATTTTGATTTCTTGGTCAGGTCGTCGCGGGACTTTCAATTTTCCTATACGCCGTTGCCGCTTGTCAAGAGAAGGATTGTCAAGGGATCGCTCGGAAGCAAACAATTCAAAAGGGGAAGCCTGCAGCTTCAGTCGACATTCAGGGTGTGTGAGAAGGCGGCGTTACTCAACCGGACCTCCGAAGAAAGAGCCGCGTTGAAAAACAGAATCTGGTATGAGATTCGTCAGGCATTGAAACTTGGCGATTTCACGTTAGCGTGGCGTTACCTGAATCTCCAAACGAAAGTTTAAGTTTGTCTGGAAAGCAATACACAGAGAAGATCAGGAAAACGTGATGTGTCAGACACCTTAGGTGTCTGACACTGTGACGACTCATTTTTTATTGTCTTCGCCCATTACCATTCTTACATAACTGTTGTAACGACTGAGTGAAATTTTACCCTCCTCGACTGCAAGTCGCACGGCGCATTTGGGTTCGGTAAGGTGCAGGCATTTTGATCCAAACTTGCATTCAGATCGTAGTTCACGCATCTCCGGAAAGTAATCCGAAATTTCTTGCTGGCTCATTTCCACGAGTCCCCACTCTTTTACACCTGGCGTATCGATGATAAAGGTCTCTTTGCCGATGTTGAACATTTCCGCGAATGTGGTGGTATGCTTTCCTTTTTCATTGAAATCAGAAATGTCGCCTATGGGTTGCTGAACCCAGGGAGCAAGGCGGTTAAGCAGCGTGGATTTCCCCACGCCGGAGTGCCCGGCGATCAAGGTTGTTTTTCCTTCGAGCTGTGAAGTGACGGGCAGAACATCTGCGTCCAGCGCTGAGATGAGGAGTGTCTTCACTCCGAGATTTTCGTAAATATTTCTGAGTTCTTCTACTTCCTGCAACTCGTTCTGTTGAAGAAGGTCTTTTTTATTAAATACAAGCACTTGAGGAATGCGAAAGGATTCAGCGCTCACCAGGAAACGATCGATGAAACCCGCAGATGTGCGAGGATGTGTCAATGTTGCGATGAGCATCGCCTGGTCCACATTAGCGGCCAGGACATTAGCATGACCGGTTCGCTTGACAGATTGACGAAGGATGTGATTGACGCGTGGTTTGATTTCCGTAATCGAAGCATCACCATTTTCTACCAGTAATTCCACTTTGTCACCGATGGCCACGGGATTGGATTCTTTGATTCCCTCAAGCCGCAACTTTCCCTGCAACCGACATGCGTAACGTGTGCCGTCCTCTGCGAGCACTTCATGCCATGAGCCTGTTGATTTCATAACGCGGCCTTCCATCACGAAAGAAATTTTTTACAGTATCCGGTAATTTTTGCTGATGCTCCAAGGTTCTCCTTTACATAGTGACTGGTTACTTCACATGCAAGAAGGAACTGTTCCGGATGCATCATCATCATTTCGTATTTGGCTTTAAGCTCGACAAAATTTGCTACTTCAAATGCGCCTCCGCGGAGGACGAGGTCAACGGCTTCCTGGAATTTGTGATAGGCTTTGTTTCCAAAAAAGATCGGAACGCCATAGCACGCGGCTTCGAGGATGTTGTGAAGACCATCGCCATAAGCACCTCCCACAAAAGCAAACTCGCCATAACGATACAGTCTTGACAAAAGGCCGACGTTATCGATGATCATTACGGCAGCATCTTCAATGGATGCGTTATCGCCATTTGAATATCTCACCGTTTTGCCGTCAACACCTTCTTCTATGTCCCTGATGAAATCAGGTGTGATTTCGTGAGGTGCGATGATGAACTTGAGCCGGTCCTTGTTTTCATTGATGAATGGAAGTAACACCTCCATGTCGTCCGGCCAGGCGCTTCCTATGACCATGAGCTTTTGCCCGTTTTTAAATTTTGAGGCAAGCGGAATGTCGGCGGCCTGCTGAATGATCTGATTGACGCGATCGAAGCGCGTGTCCCCGGCGATTGTTACCTGGTTGATGCCGATAGACAACAGGAGATCACGTGATAGCTGGTTTTGGACAAAAAAATGATCAAAGCTCCTGAGTGTGTTTCGGAAAAGACCCCCATATGAGCGGAAGAAAGTTTGTTCCGGACGAAAAATGCTTGAGATGGATATGAGTGGGATATTCTTCCTTTTCAACTCGGTTGCGTAGTGATACCAGAATTCATATTTGACAAACACGGCCAAGGCCGGTCTGACATTTTCAGCAAACCATTTTGCGTTCGAACGTGTATCCCACGGAAGATAAAATGTGAAATCCGCACCATCATAATTTTTCCGCACCTCGTACCCGGATGGGGAAAAAAAAGTTAACAAGATTTTTATCGACGAATTCGAGCTCTTCAATGCTTCGATGACAGGACGTCCCTGTTCGAACTCGCCCAGTGACGCACAATGAAACCATACCAACTGAGTTGATGCCGGTAGCGGAAACGTCGATCTTAATTTTTTTTTCTGATCACGGCGACCATCGCGGAATGTCCTGGCCTTTGGATTCACCGCGGCTGCGATCCAATACACAAGTCTTAGCAGTGAAATACCGAGCGTATAGAAAAATACCATATGATCCGAATGCCAAATATAGAATTTGAATTCAATTTCGATCGTGATGGTTACTCATTTTGCGGACAAAGAATAAACGTCCTGTGGCGACAAAGGCGGTTGGTTAGTTGGATATTTTCTGAAGAACGCTTAATCAGGATATGGATCTTTCAAAAATTGTTTCAGGAGTTTTTTGGTTTTTGAATGCCTGTATAGCCAGGATTAACTCATTCTTAAGTTGAATTTGTTTTGTATCTTTCCTCAGATAAACATTTCGCATATGACAAAGAAATTGACTCTCTTCATGCTCTTCGCGGGTCACTTTGCGTTTGCCCAGGTGAATGGCATCACCAAATTTTTCCCTGCCGCGGCCGTGCCTTCAGGTGGAAACGCCAATGTTCAGAACCTCGTCAGCGGTTACATCACGCCGATTGGGGAGGATTTTGGCAAGATGGGAAACACCGGCTGGTACTCGACTGCAGACACACATCAGAAATTCGGGTTTGACATTTCTGTGACATTAAATACAGTATTCGCGAAAAGCGAACAGAAAACTTTTTCCCCGGGGGCGTTAAGTGGGCTCTCTTACGATGGAACCATACCACCCGGCGATAAAGCGCCAACAGCGTATGGATCCGAAAGTGTATTTCCAAAGTTCACCTATACGGCCGGACCGAATTCAATAGTACCAAACACATTCTTTTTGGGCCCGGGAGGTGGAAATGTTTCGAAAGATGTCCCGATCGGCTCGCTCGTCGTTCCAACTTTGCAAGCGGGTATTGGACTCTTTAAGAACACTGATTTGAAATTCCGCTATACGCCTGCCGTCACGCTCAGTGGCACTGAACTTAACAACTGGGGTGTGGGACTTAAACATGACCTCAAGCAACATATTCCGGGAATAAAGATGGCGCCATTCTCGCTCGCATTATTCCTTGCATATTCTGAAATGACGGCTTCCACCGACCTAAGTGGTTTTTACACAGGTTCAGGACAAAAGGCAGAGGGCAAGACGACTGGCTTCACGACGCAGATTCTTGCGAGTAAGAGTTTTGCAGTGCTCACGCTCTATGCGGGCCTGGGTTTCAACAGTTCGACAACTACCTATTCCATCAATGGAACATATAATGTAACGAAGACAGGTGACGGCGTTCCACTTGTAAGTCCGGTAACACTGATGAATCCATTCAAGCAGGATTATTCCGTTGGTGGCTTCCGTGGCACAGGTGGTATGAGGCTTAAATTCGGACCTGTGGCCTTAAATGGAGATTATACATTTGCCAATGGCTCTGGCATTATGAGTCTTGGTTTCGGAATTACGGTCAGGTAAGCCGAAGTCATTGTTAACAAATGAACCTCCGGTCAAATGATCGGAGGTTTTTTATTTCCCTTTTTATTTCCCCTTAAACGCCGGCTTGCGCTTCTCTACGAATGCCTTCATCCCTTCTTTTTGATCTTCACTTGCAAACGTGAGATAAAAGTTCTTTCGTTCGAACATAAGACCTTCATCAAGCAGGGTTTCAAAAGATCGGTTTACAGCCTCCTTTGCCAACTGAACGGCCACCGGCGACATGGCGGATATTTCTTTCGCAAGGTTAATCGCTTCCTGAAGATAAAATTCAACCGGGACTACTTTGATCACCAAACCATAAAAGTGTGCTTCTTCGGCAGACAAAAATCGCCCGGTAAGAATCAGTTCCATGGCTTTGGCCTTTCCCAGTGCTTTGGTGAGGCGTTGTGTGCCACCGGCGCCAGGTATGGTTCCCAATTTTATTTCGGGTTGTCCGAACTTTGCTGTTTCGGATGCGACAATCATGTCACAGGTCATTGCGAATTCGCAGCCGCCTCCTAAAGCAAAGCCAGAGACTGCGGCAATGATTGGTTTTTTTGTCTTTCGTATCTGATCCCAGGTAGAAAATTGATCGAGGACAAGCATATCGATGGCACTCTTATCTGCCATCTGTTTAATGTCAGCACCGGCTGCGAATGCTTGTTCATTTCCAGTAATAATTACTACACGCACTTGATCATCTTTGTCCAGCCGCTGAAGGGTATCGCGCACTTCCTGCATTAATTGTGGATTGAGCGCATTCAGTTCTTTCGGTCGGTTGAGTTCGATGAGTGCAACAAAGGGTGCTATCTGGTCATTGACTTTTATAAGCTCCATACGATTTGATTTGCCGGATGAAAATGAGAAGGTTGCCGGCCCCTGCGAATATACTATCCTTTATAAAAAATCCCGACGGCGTAGGCGCGTCGGACCAACCAAAAGGATAAAAAGTGCTATGCGCTGTTATATGCAGGAAACTCGAATGTTTGTAACCTCGCTGGAATTAATTTTGATAAAATTCAAGTATGAAAATTCTTTTTGTTTGCCTTGGAAATATTTGCCGGTCCCCGCTCGCAGAAGCGATATTTAAACACCAAATCCGTGAACGCGGCCTGGAAAGGCGCTTCATGGCGGATTCATGCGGTACTGCGAATTATCACGTTGGTGACACGCCTGATCCACGAACAATTAAAAATGCATTGAAAAATGGTGTCACGATCGACCATCTCGGGCAGCAATTCAATTCTTCGCATTTTGAAGAATTCGATCTGATTCTTCCCATGGATGCCAGTAATCTTTCAAATATTCTGAGGGTCCCCGGGGCGCACAAGCACAAGAATAAAATTAAAATGATGCGTTCGTATGATCCTCATTTGAAAGATGGCGACGTACCAGATCCCTACTATGGCACTGAAAATGATTTTCAGGAGGTGTTCGAAATTTTGGATCGTTCAATGAAAGAACTTATTGCCGAACTTGAATCCGGCTTGAAAGAGAAATAATCCCGACTAGCTCCTGGTCAGGATCTGGAGTGTGCTACGTGACGATTGCTCCAGCAATACGCCTGGCTGCTTGCGATATTTTTCCGATAGCGCTGCGTTGTAATTTTTTACTGTGATCAATGTAAGGCCAGTATTGTAGTACACTTCGAATTGCGAGGACAGCTTTTGGATCAGACGCAAGACTTTGTCCTCGCGGAAATCAATGCAGAAAGAAAATGATATGGCTGAGTTCTGCATAACGTTGATTTTGATATTGAGCTGAGCGAGGGCATCGAAAATAAATCCAAGCTGTTGCTCATCGATGAACGTATAATCAGTGACACGGCACGAAACAAGGCATTGATTGTCTTTAACCACGATCAGTGGCGCGATGGTGTTCAACTTCGTCTCGTGTATAATGGTGCCCGGCAAAGAAGGATCATCAAAATTCTTCACCAACAAAGAGATGTTCTTGTTCGCGAGTGGCTTGATGGTCTTGGGGTGAATTACCGATGCCCCATAGTAAGTCATTTCGGCTGCTTCCCGAAAAGGCAACTCTTCAAACACCGTCGCTTCTGAAAATCTTTTTGGATCGGCATTCATTACCCCGGGCACGTCTTTCCAGATTGTTACGGAAGATGCTCCAAGACAAGAGCCGTAGATCGCCGCCGTGTAGTCAGAACCCTCGCGTCCGAGTGTTGTGGTAAAGCCGTTGGCATCGCTGCCGATAAAGCCTTGCGTTACGATCAGATTTCTTTCAAGTATGTCTTTCAATGATTTGATTTTTTGTTCCGATGCGGACCAGTTCACTTTTCCTTCCCGGTAGGTGCTGTCCGTCACAATATATTCCCTGGAATCTACCCATTGAACCTTGATACCTTCAGTCAATAGGAATTCAGCGACAACAATGGATGATAGAACTTCTCCAATGGAAACGATCTGATCGTAAAGCTGATCGGGTTGTAAGGAACGATTCAGTTTTCCATCGATCGCCCGGAATTCGTCCGCGACTTTTTCCCACGCCGGATTGCTTCCGGGGAAAAGATCTTTCATGACAATTTCATGGTGGACCCGGATTTCTGTCAGCTCGTTCCGGTAGTCAATTCCTTGCTGAAAATTTGCCACCACGCGTTCCAGGGCATTGGTGGTTTTACCAATCGCCGACACAACCAGGAGAATTTTTTCCTGTTGGTACAGCCTGATGATCCCCGCGACTTTGCGGATGGCCGCTGCATGCCTGACTGATGCGCCTCCGAACTTAAAAATCTTCATGAATGAGCGGTGTTTGTGTTGGCATACCTTTTTTTGTGAAGAGCCTATTTTCCTGCATTTTGGTTGTACTAAATCGTTTGCGCTATAACTTTGAGCTGAATTTCCCGAAGTAGCCGGGGCCAAATTTACCTGAGAATTGAACATTTTATGGAACAATCCAGAATAGCACAGTCCATTGGAATCGCCTTGGACCGTTTTATCAAGAATAATCAGGGTCAATTTCAATACGCAAGTGGAGAACTTTCCCAGCTTCTGAGGGACATTGCCCTTGCGTCCAAGGTGGTGAACCGGGAGGTCAACAAAGCGGGACTGATCGACATTATGGGAGCGCTGGGCTCCCAAAATTCTGCCGGTGACGACCAGCAAAAACTGGATGTGCTGGCGAATATTCGCTTCACACGTGCTTTGACAAAAGGAGGGGAAGTGTGTGCTATTATTTCCGAAGAAACTGAATCATGGGTCGATTTGAACAATAGTGGAAAATACATTGTGGCCATTGACCCGCTGGATGGATCGTCCAACATCGATGTAAATGTTTCTATCGGGTCGATCTTTTCGATCTATCGGCGAAAAAGTGAGGAGGGTACTCCGATCCAGGAAATCGATGTACTCCAGCGCGGACGGGAACAAGTGGCAGCCGGATATGTTCTGTATGGTTCATCGACAATGTTAGTGTACACCACCGGTCATGGCGTGAATGGTTTTACCTACGAACCAACACTTGGAGAATATTTCCTTTCGCATCCCGACCAAAAAATGCCGGAGGACGGAAAAATATTCTCTGTGAATGAAGGTCCGGCCAAAACATTTCCACAAGGGGTACTCGAATATCTGAGCTATTGCAAGGAGAAAGAGCTGACTGCGCGCTACATCGGATCATTGGTTGCGGACTTTCACAGAAACATGTTGAAAGGCGGGATCTACATTTATCCTGCGAACACGAAAGCTCCCGGCGGCAAACTCAGATTGATGTACGAGTGTAATGCGTTGGCCTACATCGCTGAGCAGGCAGGAGGGAAGGCTACCGATGGAAAGGGTGGACGTATACTTGATATCCAACCGAAGTCGTTGCATCAGCGCACGCCATTTTTTGTAGGATCAAAGAAGATGGTGGAGAAGGCAGAGAGCTTCGGGTAATTTAGAAATTTGAAGATTTGAAAATTTGAAGATGAGGTGGCATCCATTGATTAATTATTTCCGAGGAATGTTAAGGGCCGCAACATCTTAGGTGAGTGCTTCTTTTTCCCACCTGCAAGACAATTTCAAGGTTATTTAGTGGTTGTCCGCTGCAATTTTCGGCTTCATCGTAGCGAGTCCACAGGAAGCAATCGATCACTCCATCTTTGTTATAGTCTCCCTCAATTACTTTGGTCTTTGATAGCGTGTAATCCGGCGTTTCAAGCTTTGCCAATGTTTGATTGACCAACGCAAAGCATGCGATGTTTTGTATTTCCTTGTGTGCCGTGATCTTCCTCTTAAATTTATTTTTCGCAATTGAAGTTTTCCATGTGGGCCGGTATTGCATCCCGCCATCATTTTAACACCAAAAGGCGACTTGAAAAATCACTTTAAATTCAATCGTGGCTATATCACCCTTATTATCAAAGAATAAGACGTCCCCAGAAAAATTCAGAGTATTATTGGTCCGTCCCTTCCCACGAGGAATTTGAATTGGATTTTTCGAGGGCATGTATCGGAAAAACAATTTCCAGGTTATATACATCGTAAGTTTCGCTTGTTACATAGACAACACCAATTGAGTTAGGTTGAAACTGCCCATAGCTAACTATTGGAAATAGGATTAAAAGAAATCTTTTGATCATGCGGCAGAGTGTGGCAAGATCAGGCGTGACGACTTTCTCTTTTTTTCTTCTTCCCAAAAAAACGATCATAGTTTCCAGCTAAATACACGCCGACAATAAACCAGGTTGTAAGGAAACCCGCATATAGGTACAAATAGAGATCTCTATTTTCCATTTTTCGTTTCTGTCATGGCGAAAACCAAGCGATACAGGTAGGTCATCAAAATTACGAAAATGATCGAGATGAGAGAAGTCGTGAACAAGACTGATTCTCTCGGTCTATCACTAAATAGCTCTGCCGCAAAACTCCCTGAAATGCCGAGGAATATAAGATGCAGAAGAGATAATATGGATAGGAAAACGTCGATCTTCTTTTCGTGCACGCAACAAACATAAGTCCGTTGCGAACGACTTCGACATGATTTTGATAATCATCAGGAAAACCGTCAGCCAGTACACAGGAAACCCGAAACGCGGGTGCAACTCTTGAACTTTATTCTTTGAACCTTGAACTAAGATTGAATCAAGACATTATGCACGTCATTGGCTGCTTCTCCGAACTCTAAACCCTGAACCCTGAACTCTAAACTTTTTCCTCCAATATCTCCGGCGCGTATTTCCCAATAATCCCGTACCACTTCACGAGCTTTTTGACATCTGAAGTATAAACTCGATTCTCGTCAAACTCCGGAAGGACTGATTTTAGAAATGCTTTAAGCTCGGTTCCATCAGAATCGGCATCGACACCGATATCATTGCCAAAGTCCTTTTTTATTTTTTTCAGCACATCGTGCAGCGGAATAGTGCCTTCTTTCGTGGTTGTATAAATCGAAATTTCATTGAGGAGGGAGATCTTACTGCTGGCGCTCGCTACCAGTTTTGTTTTTGCTTCGTCGAGGGATTCGAGTACAACGCCACCTTTGCTGGCTGTCACCACCTTAAATAATCCTCCTTTGCCGGACACACTTGCGAGATCTTTTAATTCCATTGAATTGCAATTTAACGTGGGCAAAAATAGCACTTTCTGATTTTAGTGCCGGCCATTTATAAAAAAATACGGGATCACCGCCGATTGCGCTTACTACATCGGGTAAACTTTTCCCTATTCCGATGTGAGAAGAGATTTGATATACGCGAGCAATTCATCGCGGCCCCTCCTTTCTTCAGCCGACGTCACGAACATAGGAGGGAACTCTTCCCAGGTTTCTTCTAGTTTTTTCTCCCATTTCTTTTTTGTCATCATCAGCTCGTTCTTGGAGATCTTATCTGCTTTTGTAAAAATCAACGCGAATGGCAGCCCTTCTTCGCCCATCCATTGTATGAATTCTAAGTCTATTTTCTGGGGATCCAGACGCGCATCAAGGAGGATAAATGTTGTTGTGAGTGTTTCCCTTTTTTTTAGATATGTTTCGATCATCGGGCCCCAGCTCTGATGTTTACTTTTCGCCACGCTAGCATATCCGTATCCTGGCAGGTCGACCAGGTACCATTCGTCATTGACAAGGAAATGGTTGATCGTTTGCGTCTTTCCTGGAGTGGACGATGTTTTAGCTAATCCCTTCCGGCTTACCAGCATATTGATCAATGACGACTTGCCGACATTTGAACGTCCTATAAAGGCAAATTCGCGACGCTTCCCTGCCGGCGCCTTTGCGGGATCGGTATTGCTTACTGTAAATTCTGCGGAACGAATAATCATCCCGACAAAGGTAATTATTAATTGCGCCTTAACTGGCTGCGCGCACCTTATCAAGTTGGATAGCCAACAGGGGACTGGCGACTGGCAACTAGTTGCTGGTGGTTAATGTAAGGATTGAATTCTCCCAACTAATTACTTGATGCGTTATCTTTGCACTTCCATGGTAGTTCCTTACAAAGAAGATACGTCTGCCAAGAAGCAGCAGGTCGCCAGGATGTTTAACAGCATCAGCAACCGATATGATTTTCTTAATCATTCAGAGGGAATGCTTGACGTTGGCAGAAAAAAGATGCGCGAGAAAAAGGTTGACAATATTATCCAGATGACGTCAGGTGACTCAGAAAATCTTCCCTTCGAGGATAATTATTTTGATGCTGCCATCGTTGCATTTGGGGTGAGAAATTTTGAGAATCTCGAACGTGGTTTGCGGGAAATGCTGCGGGTGGTAAGGCCTGGCGGACGAATTGTAATCCTGGAAATGTCCAAACCGTCAAAATTCCCGATGAAGCAGTTGTACAACGTCTATTTTACGGCCATCTTGCCGGTGATTGGCCGTTGGATTTCGAAGGATCAGGCTGCCTATAGCTACCTGCCCGAATCCGTTAAGGCATTTCCGGATGGGGATCAACTCGTAAAAATTCTCGCAGACACAGGATATAAAAATCCGCAATGCAATCCACTTACATTCGGAATCAGCACACTCTACTGGGGATCAAAATAGCAACGTTACTGTTGCTCGCCGTATCCGCGTCAGGCCAGACTTTTAAGTGGGCCAAACGGAACAATCCTGAATTTGACAAGCGAAAGATATCGTACGGATTCATGATCGGAATTCATACGTCCGGGTATCAGTTGAAATATTCTGACCAGTTCGTTACCCAGAAATTTGATACTGTTCATTCTGTCCAGGCTCCGTTTTCGGGAGGCTTTTCATTAGGATTTCTTGTTAACCTTCGCCTGCACGAAGTGCTCGACCTGCGCATCATGCCGAAAGCGGGATTCTACAATCATAAATTGATCTATTATTTTACTGACAATACAACGAAGACGCAGCTCATAGAAACCACAATGGTGGAGATGCCAGTTCTATTAAAATATAAGTCGATGCGTCGCGGTAACGTGCGGATGTATATGGTAGGTGGGTTTACACCTTCTATTGAGGCGTCCGGTAAGAACGATGTCGAGTCAACGACTGCAAGCCTCAGTATTCGAAACTCGAACCTAACAGTCGATGCTGGATTCGGGTTTGACTTTTACTTTCCATTGTTCAAATTTTCACAGGAAATACGGTTTCAACATGGAATGCTCAACATGCTGAATTCAACTTCCGGTCCTTACGGAGCGCCGCTCAAGCAGCTCAATACGAATACCATTTCGGTATATTTTATTTTTCAGTGATCTTTGCTGAAAATTTCCGAACCACAGAATTTCATTCCATGACCGCAAAAAGAATTGCTTTTATCACTGGCGCTACCGCAGGTATCGGCGAGGCTACGGCCCGACTGCTTGCTCAGAATAATTTTAAGCTCATTCTTGCCGGCCGAAGGCAGGACAGACTTGATAAGCTCAAGAAGGAGCTCAGTCCAATGACGGAGGTTACAACGCTAACTTTCGATGTGCGCGATCGAAAACAAACCGAATTGGCAATTCGATCGCTTCCCGAGCAATGGAAAGACATTGACGTCTTAATCAATAATGCGGGTGGCGCACATGGCCTTGAACCCATTCAATCTGGAAATGTTGATGATTGGGATACAATGATTGATAGCAATGTGAAGGGACTTCTGTATGTGTCACGGGAAGTTCTCCCACGAATGGTGCAACGGAAATCCGGGCACGTGATAAACATTGGGTCTATCGCCGGGAAAGAGATCTATCCAAACGGAAATGTTTATTCTGCGGCCAAGTTTGCCGTGGACGCCCTTACAAGAGGGATGCGCGTCGATCTCAATGGCACGGGCATAAAGGTTACTGCAATCAATCCCGGCCTTGTTGAAACTGAATTTGCAAAAGTGCGCTTCAAGGGTGATGAGACCAAAGCAAAAAACGTTTATAAAGGCATGACACCCCTGGTGGCAGAGGATATCGCCGACCTGATTTTAGTCACCCTCACCAGGCGTTCCCATGTGGTGATCGCTGATATGGTCGTTTTTCCCGTCGCGCAGGCCAGTGTCACCGTTGTTGATCGGAGCAATTAGCTTCACGGAGAATTAACATATTTGCAACATTTGGGTAATGCCGCGTAAATTGGTGTGCTAACCCCCACCTAATGAAGCGCACACTTCGCAGCCTTTTCCTTATCATAAATTACAAGACGGTTATTGTGACAACACTCGCGGTTGTATCGACCTACTTGTGTTATAACAATGGCCTTATCGCAAAATTTCCCGACATGCTTGTCGGTGTGGCGATTGTTTTCCCGGTTGTATTCTCTATTGGATCAGCCTACAACCGACGCGAGACAGCATTGCAACGTTGGGCCGACTTCCGTGGTCACGCGATCGCTATCTACTATGCTACCAGGGATTGGCCATCTGAAAAAGAGAATGATCTGTCGAAAAGGACGAAGCAGCTTACGAAAGACCTTGTAGATGTGGTGAGAAAAACTCTTCACGGTAATCGGTCTGAATGGCCCGACCGGGAGGTGGAGGTTTTTAAAATGTTTTCGAAGTTGTCAGACATTACCATGGAGATGCGTAAGTATGGCGTTCAGAGCGGCGAGATCTCTCGCGTTAGTCAGTATGTCAGTAAGATGATTATCGCATTCGATAATCTTAAGATTATATTTATTTATCGCACACCTGTGACCCTTCGCGCATACAGCAAAGTATTTATTTATGTCTTCCCTATAATTTTTGGGCCCTACTTTGCCAGCACCTTTCATGATTTCTCATGGCAGTTGGAGTATGTGATGCCTGTACTCTACAGTTTCATTTTTGTCAGCCTGGATAATATCCAGGATCACCTGGAGAATCCTTTCGACCAGGTAGGAGAGGATGATATTGAAATTGATGTGGATGACACGACTCGCCTGATGGATTGACTTAGGTAAGGTTGTATTTCGTTGCCAGTTGTCCGGGACGGTCGCCCTGGAGTTTTCCTACCGTGGAACCGAAATCCCGTATCCGTGCTGCTACGGATTTGGGTGTCATAAGTCATATTTTCCAAATACTGCCAGCCTTTTATTTTTATCTTTTGGGTGCCTTAACCCCTATGAGTCGTTACGTCCTGCTGTTGTTCGCCTGCGTTGCATCATCTTTCATATATGCCCAAACAGGAACTGATATTTATGCGATTGGATTCAGGATTGAGTCGATTGAAAAAAATGGAAATACTGTCCGTGTAGGTATAAACCATGGGCTTGACGCAGGAATAAAACTGGACCAGGAAGTAAGGCCCTACGGTATTTTTCGTCAAACTCCGGCAGACCATAATGTCCGTTTAGGTGCTGCGAAACTCACAGAAGTAACACAGGGAAAAGCAATTGCAGAGATCACATTATATGATGATCAAACGGTGTTGGCTGGTGACCTCCTGTATGTCTACATGTCCCTTCCTAAAAAATCAGACAGGTCGCCTTATTTCTGGTTGATTACAGATGCGATTTATATTACGAACAGTGCGGGTGTACCGTACTATACCTACGAACAGATCATGCAGCGCGACGGCGCCAGGCTCCGCACGGAAATGTTTAAAGCTATGGAACGTGATCTGCAGGCGGAGGGTGAGCGTTTGAAAGGCGCGGGAGACAAGGTGCGCGTTCAGGCTGGTCCCAACGAAGGGAAACTCGTTGCCGATGTGTTGGCTCAAACTGATACCATGGCTGTTTGGTACTATGTCTACTACCTCAACCAGATGGAGTCCCAATACAGGGGAACCACAATCAATCTCAGCGAAGGATTTAAGAAGTATGCCGAAGAGGGAGATGCGATTTCAACGGGCTTGTTGAAGTCTTCCCTTGTCGGTCTGTCTGAAGCCCAGCTTGATGAAAAATATAAACAATACAAGCGCAAGCTCACTAAAGAAGTACTGGATTCATGGAAAGAAGAGGCTGAGAAGCTCGGAAAAGACGGATCGTATGACGAGGCGCTCAAGTTGTACGATGTGTGTATCGCGATCGCAAAACGAAATAGTAGCGTCTCCGATGCCGGCGTCTATTGGTTCATGAAAGGGGAATTGTATGATGCGCAGCAATTGTACAACGAAAGCACGGTCGCTTACGAAGAAGCATTGAAATGCTTTCTTCAGATTAACAATGAAAAGGCGCAGGCGTTTGCCTACCATAGCGGAGGTTGGGCCTATTACAAAGCAAATGCAATCGAGAAGGCGGGGGACTACGTTTCGAAGGCAGTAGTCATTCGCTCAAAGATCTACAAGGAAGATCCCAGTGATGCAAACTATGGCAACTTGTACTCCAGCATTGACAATGCGGCGACATTGACATTCGCGTTGAAAGATTACAAGAGCACGCTTGATTTCTATGAATCCGCGCTGACGCTTTCCCAGAAGCACGACAATAAGAACAATGTGGGTAGCATGATATGGAACATTGCCTATACGTATGAGGATGGCATGAAAGAGCATAAGAAGGCAATCGAGGCGTATGGCAAGGCATTTACCATTCACCTCGAAATCAAGGATACGTCTGATGCTATTACTCTAAAAAGAAATCTTACCATTTGTTATAAAAACTTGGAGGATTATAAAAATGCCGAAACTCAACTACAAGAGGGAGTGGCGTTGGCGCGAAGCTGGGGAAATCAGGCCAAGCTCGCATACATCCTTGAATACGGGGGACTCATGTTCTTTGAGCATTCGGAGTATGAAAAGTCTGTAAAATACTATTCAGAGGTCGAGCAGATCTACCGAAAACTGAACGACAATAAGAAGTTGGAGGGGACGCTTAAGAAACTTGGCAAATCCCTGCGCGATGCAAACATGGACGTTGCCGCGATCACGAAATTTAAGGAAAGGCTACCGCTGATTCCGAAGGAAGATCAAAGTGAAATGGCTGATGTGTATTGGGATATGGCATTCACGTATGGTCACATGAAGGACAGGAAGAACGAGGTAACCTACTATAAAGAGGCTGAGAACATTTATGCCCAACTGAAGGACAGTGCCAATCTCTCCACGATCCTTAACAACCTGGGGTATGCTTACCGTGACAGCAAGGATTCAATCAATTCATACAAGTATCATCAAAAAGTGATTGCGTTCGATAAGCTATCAAAAGACAAATCGCGCCTTGCAAATTCTTACGATCACCTTGCTGACTCTTACAAGTCTTTCGGCAACATGAGAAAATCGGCGGAAGCATATGAAGAAGCCTCCAGGCTCTATCTGGTGGCTGGCAATATCTCAAAGGCAGCAAGCAATCTGACCAATGCGGGTAACAGGTATGCTGACGTTAAGATGTATCACAAGTCCGTGGACCTATTTAAACAAGTTGAAGGACTCTATCGACAATTGGGAGATAAAGGCAAAGAAGCGGAAGCCTATTGGAACTGGGCCTATCAAACAGGTCAGAACCTCAAAAACTATGACGCTGCCATCGCTAACTATAAGATTGCGTACGATCTGTATATGGAAGCAAAGGATTCAGTGAATGCTTCAGTAATGCTTTCCAACATAGGGCAGAACTATTGGAGCAAGCTTGATTACGAGAAAGCAATCGAATCGCACAAGGCTGCGATTGAACTCGCACGAAAATGCCGCAACAACGAACAGGTGGCCAGCTCATGGTCTCGGCTTGCAACACTTTATAAAGAATCAAACAATCCAATCGCTGCGACAGCAGCCCTTAACAATGCAGCGACGGCCCTGTTGCAAATAAATGATTCCACACTTCTCAGCTCGACGTATCAGGAATTGGGAAATAGCTATTCCAGATCAAAAGAGTATGGAAAGGCAATCGACTACCTCGAGAAATCGATCGCTATCCGGAAAAAGAAGCATGATACTGTTAACTGGGCTTCATCTTCCTACGATTTGGCCGGCGTTTATCATACACGCAATGATATGAAAAATGCTGAGCGTTTTTATCTCGAGTCGGCATCCTTGAGAAGGAAGATCAAAGACAAAGATGGACAGGTCTATGCGCTCGTCGGATTGGGAAATCTTGAAGAAAACGTTGCCAATAATTATAAGAAAGCGGAAGAATATTTCCTGGCCGCAGAAAAGCTTGCTAAGGAAACGAAGAATGAATACATCCAGGCGTTCATCTATGCGCAGATGAAATGGTTATACCGTTCGGAAGGGAAATCTGCACTCGCTGAAGCAAGCATAAAAAAGGCTCTGGAGCTTTACAGGAAGAATAAATACTGGAAGGACGTAGCGAATACGCTGGTGAGTCAGGCATATGATGTCAGCTATGTGCAGGGCGATCAGGTTCGCGCCATGAAGATCCTCGATGAAGCACAAGGAATGGCAGATACCCTGAAAGATCTTTCGATTATGGCTTATGTCTACGGGCAGCGAGGCACTGTGCTCCGTGAGATGGGAGAATTTCAGAAAGCGCTGGAGTTCGCTGATAAAAGTAAGGAACTCTATGTGCAGATTGATAATGACTGGGGTGTTGCAGGAACTTACATCGATCGCGGTAATATTCTTAAGGCCTTGAGCGATTACGAGGGAGCGTTGATTAGTCAAAAGACGGCGGATAGCCTTTACAAGAAAATCAATGCAGAATACTCTCGCCTCGCGCCGCTTGCGAACATTGGAGAGAACTACGCCGCGCAGGGTGATTATCTAAAAGCGATTGAATATTATCAGCAGTCACTTGCCATCATGCAGAGGGCAAATGATCTGAATGAAAACCTGGCGATTCTTCAGGCTCTCATGGGTGAAGCGAACTTTTACCTCAACAATTACGCCGAGGCGAATAAATGGCTAAAACAGTCCCTTGAGACCTGCGATAAAGTCGGTGCATTGCGGCCAAAAGCAGATAACCTGGGTATCATGGCGCGTTTGAAAGTGGAGGAGAAAAAGTTTGATGAGGCACGCACGTATCTCGCAGAAGGTCTCAAGATCGGAAAAGAGAAATCCATGAAGCTTGCGTATCTCAACAACCTTGTGGTCATGGGCAAGCTAGAAGTTGAAGCAAAAAATTATGCTGCTGCTAAACCGTATGTTGAAGAATGTACCCGCACTTCAAAGGAGATGGCAAAACTTAACACCCTTTGGGAGTCATTGTATCTGCAAGGTGTGATAGCTAAAGAGGGAAAACAGCTAACGCAAAGTCGCGACTACCTGAAGGAATCGGTAGAGGTGATTGAAAAGATTCGCAACAAAGTTTCTGGTGGTGAGGAGGCCAGGAAGCTTTTTTCATCCGACAAGAATATTTTGAAAGTATATGAAGTCCTCGTCGATGTATTGCTCCAACTCGGCGAAACCGATCTCGCGATGAGTTATCTTCAGAAAAACAATGAGGATAATCTCAAGGCAAAGTTTCGCGGGCTCGATATCAAATTTCAGGATGAGGCTAAGAATAAAGTGATCGACCAGGAGCGCGATATGAAGGCAAAGCTCGATGGCATAGAGCAGCAGATATCGAAAGAAAAAGCGCTTCCGCTTGACAAGCAGAATTTAGCCAAGCTCAAGAACCTCGAAGGTATTCAGTCCATTGCCGAGAACGACTACCTGAAATTTGTCAATCAACAGGTCAACGTGCAGCCGGAGCTCTCGAAATTTTTTAACAACAGTGTCCAGCCGTCTGAATTCCGAAAGCGAAAGAAACAGATACCTAAGGACATGGCATTATTGTCCTATCTCCCTGGCGAGAATCAGCTTTACATTTTTATGGCGACCACGGATACTGTTATCGCGAAAGTTGTGA
The DNA here is from genome assembly GCA_044223825.1 of Cyclobacteriaceae bacterium. Lineage (GTDB taxonomy): Bacteria > Bacteroidota > Bacteroidia > Cytophagales > Cyclobacteriaceae > ELB16-189. The sequence continues at coordinate 689,351 of JBGALO010000001.1, forward strand.
ACATCACCAGGGCGCAATTAGGGAAGGAAGTCAACGGAGTGTTGAATGTGGTTAAAACGCAGCAGGGAACGTTTGGTAAAATTGATTTGTCTCATGAAAGCGAGGAACGAGCTGAGATCGTGGCCGAAGTAAAGCAGACCGACAAAACCATGCGGCCATTCGAGGAATTATATCATTACCTGGTCGCGCCGGTCAGCGCCGAGATTGCCAACAAGAAGAAGCTTTGCGTGATACCCAACGGCTCTTTAAGCTATATTCCTTTCCAGCTTTTGGGTAAAACGCTATCAAACGGCAAATTCAGTTTCCTTGCCAATCAGTTCGCAGTGTTTTATGCGAATTCCACTGACATGTTGCTGCGGACGCTTGAAGCCGAAGCGAAGAACTACAACATTCTGGCTTTTGGTAACCCCGACAAGACATTGCCGTCAACCGAAAAAGAAGTTCAAGATATTAAAAAGCTTTACCCTTCTGCTGCGGTTTACACGCGTGACGATGCGACCGAAGACAAAGCCAAGTTCGCTGAAGAGAAGTTCAACGTTATGCACTTCGCCACACATGGAAATCTCGATTACGAAGACTTTAGCAAGTCATACCTCACCATGGCCGGGAATCCTGCAAAGAATGAAGACGGTCGCCTTACCCTAGAAGAACTTTGGGGCATGGAAGTGATGAACCATTTGAATATCGTGGTGTTGTCGGCATGCCAGACAGCAGTCACCAAGGGCTCGAATGAGAGTTCACCTGTAAGTCCAGCGAGCGGATTTTTGCAAAACGGGGTCAAAAGCGTCGTCGCGACGTTATGGAAAGTAGACGACGAGGCTACATCTTTATTGATTGCCGACTTCTACAAGAACATCAAAACAATGGACGCCGTTGATGCCCTGCGTCTCGCACAAGTAAATCTTTCGGCAAATCCGAAATTTGGCGCTCCGTATTATTGGGCAGGAGCGATTCTGCTGGGCGACTGGCGGTGAATCGGTAATCAGTGAGAGAGTAATCAGTACTCGGTCACGAAGTGCTGTTCATAATTGTAAATCGTAAGCCGTGAGCCGTGGGGTGCACTGCAAACAGCCAATGGCCAACACCCAACGGCCATTCCACATTAAATTAAAGGAAAGCACTCACCTCACAACCATCATTTCTTCTTAACGACGATCCCCAGCTCATTCAACTGTTCATCCGAAATCGTTGACGGCGTATCGATCATTGTGTCACGACCCGCGTTGTTTTTAGGGAAAGCGATGAAGTCGCGAATGGAATCTGCGCCACCGAACAATGAACACAAGCGATCGAAGCCGAACGCGATGCCACCGTGGGGAGGTGCTCCATATTCAAACGCTTCAAGCAAGAATCCGAATTGTTTCTTGGCTTCTTCTTCGGTGAAGCCAAGATGATTGAACATCAGTTGTTGCGTCGCGCGATCGTGAATTCGAATCGAGCCACCACCAACTTCCGTTCCGTTGACTACCATATCATAGGCGTTCGCTCTTACCTTGCCGGGATCAGTATCGAGCAATGCAATGTCTTCCCGTTTCGGCGATGTGAATGGATGGTGCATTGCATGGTAACGATTTGTTTCGTCGTTCCATTCCAACAACGGAAAATCTTTCACCCAAAGGGCGGAGAATTTATTTTTGTCACGCAGGCCAAGTTGTCCGGCAACGTGTAGCCGAAGTTCACTGAGCATCTTGCGAACTTTATCTCCTTCGCCTGACATCACCAGGATCAAGTCACCGGGTTCCGCGTTGCAAGCTGCGGCCCATTTCTTTAGTTCATCTTCTGAATAGAATTTATCCACCGATGACTTTAGTGATCCGCCCGCTTCATATCGGGCATAGATCAGCCCTTTTGCGCCGATCTGGGGACGCTTGACAAATTCAGTGAGCTCGTCGAGTTGCTTTCTAGTATAAGAGGCGCAGCCTTTTGCACAAAACGCTACTACCAGGTCTGCTGAATCAAAAACCTGGAAACCCTTGCCTTTGACTATATCTGTGAGTTCTACGAATTTCATTTCGAACCTCGTGTCAGGTTTGTCTGACCCATAATATTTCATTGCATCCGCATACGTCATGTGTGGCACGGATGGCATGTCGATATTTTTTACGTGCTTGAACAGATGGCGAACCAATCCTTCAAATGTGCTCAAAATGTCATCCTGCGTAACGAATGCCATTTCGCAGTCGATCTGCGTAAATTCCGGCTGACGATCAGCGCGCAGGTCTTCATCGCGGAAGCATTTTACGATCTGATAATACCGGTCGAAACCTGAAACCATCAACAGTTGCTTGAAAGTCTGAGGTGACTGCGGCAAAGCATAAAATTCACCGTTGTTAACACGCGACGGCACTACGAAATCGCGCGCGCCTTCGGGAGTTGATTTGATTAACACAGGCGTTTCGACTTCAATAAAATTTTGGCTATCGAGGTAGGCGCGGGTTTGTTGCGCCATCTTGTGGCGAAGCTGCAGACTTTCACGCACTGGCGTTCTTCTCAAATCGAGATAACGGTATTTCATGCGTAAGTCGTCACCGCCATCCGTATTATCTTCAATGGTAAAAGGAGGTAGCTTTGATTCATTCAATACCTCGATTTTTTCAACTCGTATTTCAATTGCTCCCGTCGGGATCTTATCGTTTTTGGACATACGCTCGGCCACTGTTCCTGTCACCTTCACCACGAATTCTCTGCCCAACTTCCGGGCTGCGGCAATCAACTCAGGGCTAGATTTTCCTTCCTCGAGAAACAACTGCGTGATACCATAGCGGTCGCGGAGATCGATCCACAGCAGGCTGCCCTTGTCGCGCAGGCGCTGTACCCAGCCGGTCAAGGTGACCGACTTGTTGACGTCTTCCAATCTTAGCTCACCGCAGGTATGTGTCCGTAACATCTTATTTTACATTAATTTTGGGCGCGCAATTTAATAAACCTTACCCGCTTATCGTTACTATTTCAGTCCCTGATTTGATGAAAAGCTTCCAATACAGTTTAACCGCAGAGGACGCGGAGAACGCTAAGAATTCAGGTTTTAACGTCATTTCATCGCAGCCTCCGCGTTCTCCGCATGTACACCCATTATTGGTATTGTTACCTTTTGCACTGGCGTTTATTTCGGCAACCGCATGCGCGCAGCAAAAGCTCGTCAAGACCAAAGTCGACGACAATATCACCATCTATGTTCCTCAGTTGATGATTCCCATGACACCGGAGGATCTTGCGCAACGATTTCCTTCTGTCCGCGCTCCGCTGGCGGCTTTTACCGATATGGATCGCGCTGCAGAATTCAGTGTTAACATTTCAGCTACCCGATGGCCCGACGGAAACATAGAAATGGCAAAAGGATTCTTCAAGTCGGCGCTCGTCAATTTGTATGACCGCGTTGACATGATTAATGAGGGAGTCATCGAACTTCATAAAAAGAAATTTGCCTTCTACGAATTTGAGTCACGCATCAACGGTGACAAATACAAGCAGGGGTTGAAAGACCCCGTTCTCAGTTATACCTATACGCAATACTACGTCGATAAGAAGCGTACCCTTGTATTTACGTTTAGTTGTCCGAGAGCGATGAAGGATGAATGGGTTGCCACTGTTCACGACATGATGGCGAAGGTTAGGGTGAAGTGAGTAGTAATCGGTAATCGGTCGGTTAATGGTTGTAGGATACCCCTGGGAAAACATATGGAATCTTTTCTTATTGTAGCCCTTCTACTAATACTCCCGATTTATTTTATAAGTAGATTTTTATTTCGACGTATCAGTGCCGAGCGTTCAAGAGTTATCGTGACTTGGTTATCAACATTGGTCTTAGCACCCATATTCAGTTTAATAATTGTTGTGGGATGGTTTTTTGTTACAGTTATTTATTTCCCATATCATGCTCGCGATTTTGACTCAACGAGATGGAAAGCCTACCCCGAAAAAAGATATGAAATGACTGACGATATTACACTCCACGATAAGTTAAAGGGCAAGACCAAACGAGAAATAATTGAATTGTTGGGCCAAGAGGAAAATGATCCCAAATCTGATTTGTGGCAGTACGATGTTGGAATTAGACCATTAATAAATAATGTCGATGTAGATGTTCTGGAAATTCAGTTTGAAAACGAGATAGTGGTTGCTACTAATTGTTATAATCACTAGTTCTAAAGCCACTCTTCAACGCCGCTCGGTCTGGCAAGCTTCACAACCCGTTTTGACATTAGTTGCTGAAATGAACTCGTAACCGGCACTACCAGCACCCAGCCTCCAGCATCTTAACTACACCGAACCAGTTTCGTGGTACCAAGTCAGCAGCCAGAATCCTAGAATCCAGAATCCCTTCCCGTCCGGAATCCCTAACAATTCACTCCCGCTTATTTCAAATCATTCCCCTTCGAACTACCTTTCCCCCATGGACCTCTACACCGACGAATATTTCATGCGTGAAGCTTTAAAGGAAGCTCACAAAGCTTTTGAAGATGGAGAGATTCCTGTCGGGGCGGTAGTGCGTTGTCAGAACAAGATCATTGCGAGAACACACAACCAAACTGAAAGGCTCACTGACTCGACTGCGCACGCAGAGATGTTGGCAGTCACGGCCGCAGCGAATTACTTGGGATCAAAATACCTGGATGAATGCACTTTGTATGTGACATTGGAGCCTTGCGTGATGTGTGCGGGTGCACTTCACTGGGCGCAGTTGCAGAAGCTGGTTTACGGGGCGTCTGATCTGCAAAGAGGATATTCACTCGTTAGCTCACCGTTGCTGCATCCACGGACCGAGGTCTTGAAAGGTGTTAGCAGCGCAGAAAGCAAGGAGTTGATCGATCGATTCTTTAAAAGGCTCAGGGAAAAATAGTATCATTGCGCCATGGCTATGGAATTAAAAGGAAAAGTTATCCAGTTGCTGCAGATGCAGACTGGAATGGGAAAAAAAGGACAATGGAAAAAGCAGGAATTCATTGTTGAGACACAATCGCAATACCCCAAGAAAGTTTGTCTTTCAGTTTGGGGAGACAAAATAGATCAATTCAGGATCACAGAGGGCGACCAGGTCAACGTTTCGGTTGAATTGGAAAGTCGCGAATACAATGGTCGTTGGTACACAGAGGCACGTGCGTGGAAAGTGGAAAAGGCAGGAGGAGCGGCTGGTGGCGGCGGAAGAAATCAGGCCCCTTCGGATTTTGGAGACGAGCCGTTCCAGCAAGGGAGCGCGGCCTCGACGGACGATCTGCCGTTCTAAGTTGTTACATGTTGCTTGTAGCCGGTTGCCTGTGATTCTGTCACTTATGGCATCATGTCTTACTCTTTATGTTTACCACAGGCGACCTGAAACAGGTGACCGGAAACCAAATGACATAAAAAAACAGTTGACCACTACCTGCATGCAGGCGTAATCAACTGTCAATAATTAAGTGCTAACTAAGCTTTTACCTTTTTCTTCGTTTCTTCGACAACGCGCTTTCCGTTTTCGTGCTTGCCCAATATGATCACGTCCTTCGTGGTCTCATACTGCTTCGCGGCCTGCATCATAGCTTGCTCGCTGTCTCTGATGATTATGGTGCCGGTTTTGGCGCCCTTGTTACGGATCTCAATGTAGTATCCGTCTTTTTTCTTCTTCGGTAATACGGGAGGTCTGCCCATGAATATATGTGATTAGTGATTTTTCTAATTTCCTTCCAATACCAACCAAAACCACTTTCGGGCCCTCCAGGTTCACAGAAATCCAGCAAATTGGCCGAATTTTTAGGTTTCGTGCCGCAAAGATACGATTTTTTTCCGGTCTGGGTGAGCGAAATGGTTAGGCGGGTGATTTCAGGTATGAAGGCAAAGGCACGTTGGCCTTCAGCGCGGGATCAGGTTCCGGTGCTTGCCTGACAAGTTTCAGAGGCTGCACCCCTGCCCATACATTCATGGCGTAATCCTCCTCGTCATCTTTCGGCGGACCTACCCTGACTTTCGCGGAGGCCTCGGAGATGTTGAAAGAAAGCACCATGGTTTCTTTCCATTCATTGTTAGATGGCTTTCGTACATCGTCCCATCGTCCAGGGCACATTTTGTTGGTGAAAACTTCTAAAGCCTTATACAATTCACCGTCATCCGTCACTTTGATGGGTTCACCGAAGATCACCACTGAACGATAGTTGACCGAATGATGAAATGCCGATCGAGCCAGCACCAGTCCGTCGATTAATGTGACGCTGATGCATACTGGCAGCTTCTTGTTTGCGAGCTCGCGCATGTAAAAGCTGCCGACACTGCCATGAATGTAGAGGGTATCGTTGATTCTGCAGAAGCCTGTCGGGATCTGGAATGGCTGACCGTCGTGGGAATATGCGATTGTGCAAAACAAAGCTTCGTCAAGGATAGAATATATTACATCCTTGTCATAAACGCCGCGCTTTGGTAAGCGTGAAATTTCAGTCTTGTCTGTAATCGGGAATTTCTCAGCCATATACTTATGAGTTTCGTCTTATAACAAAGCAATCAGTCATCCGGTCCATTCCAATTTTTGGATAATAGTCAACCGCCGCGGGCGCAGCCAGTAGAATAAGTGTCGTATGCTTACCAGCAACGAGGTGCGTCTCTTCAATTAATTTTTTTCCAATGCCTTTCTTTTGAAACGCCACGTCAACAGCCAAGTCGGAGAGATAACAGCAAAAGGCAAAATCGCTTATCGCGCGCGATACGCCAACCAGTTTGTCTTCTGCCCAAGCTGTAATCAATATGTCGCCGTTGTCCAGCATTTTCTGAATCCGCGCGGGTTCGTTGACAGGGCGGCGCTCCGACAGCGTCGAGCGTGTCAATACGTCAATGAATTCGTCATTTGAAATTTTACGATCGCGCAGATAAATGATCTCTTCCATCACGGCATGGTCAAAATGATCTTGCCGAATTGATCACCTTCTTGCATACGTGCGAATGCCTCGTTCACCTCCGAGAGTGGAAAGGCTTTATCTATGGAAGACTTGATCTTATGCTTGTAAATAAAATCAAGCATCGAAAGAAACTCATCTTCCGTTCCGCCACTTGTTCCAAAAATGGAGAGTTGTTTCCAAAATAAAGTACGCGGCGAAATAGAAGGAATGTTGCCTGCAGTTCTTCCGAAGATCGCGATCCGTCCACCTGGCAAGGCAAGGTCGAGCAACTCCGGAAACTGCGGGCCGCCTGCGCTGTCGATAATAACATCAAAATTTCCTGCTTCCTTCTTTATCCTGTTGAGCCAATCACTTTGCCTGTAATTGAATCCAGCCAGCGCGCCAAGTTCCTGGCTCTTTCGAATCTTTTCGTCGGAACCAGAGGTAACAAAAACTTTTGCCTGAAAGCCGATTGCAAACTTTAATGCCCACAGTGCGGCTCCACCGCCAATGCCTGTGATAAGCACTTTTTCGCCTGGCCGAAGGCGCGCTTTTGTAAACAAAGCGCGGTATGCGGTGACCCCTGAAAGTGGAACTGATGCCGCTTCTTCGAAAGAAAGCCCTGCAGGCTTTTCATACACTTGCTTTCTCGCAACTACGATATACTCACTGAAGGTGCCATGATCGGGAAATCCCAGGAACTTGAATCCATCCGATTGCACTGCTGGGTTTTTTCCCCAACCAATACATGGATTGATCACAACTTCCTGCCCAATCAAAGTTTCGTCAACTTCTTCGCCAACAGCTTCTACTACACCGGCCCCATCGGATCCCAAAATGATACCGGATTGAAGAGTTGATTGCTCCTGCTGTATCCACAGGTCACGATGATTAAGCGCCGCTGCGCGAAGTTTTACTAATACCTGACCTTTGATCGGGACGGGCTTATTCACATCGTCAATAAGCAACGGTGAATTTTTCTCTTTGAAGAGAGCTGCTTTCATGTGAAATGGTACTGTCGCTAGGCCTTGAAGATATAGTTCCAGCCATGTGTATCAGGCGCCGTTCCGGTGCGGATATCCAGCAGCTTCTTTTTCATTTTTTGCTGAATACTATGCGGGTCTACCGGTGGGAACTGATAGTCCACTCCATGAATGTTGATGACAGCGATAGGTGCGACTACTGCAGCAGTTCCCGCGCCGAACGCTTCTGTCAATGTTTTCTTTTTGAAGCCTTCTTCCAATTCATCCAATGAAACCTTTCTTTCTTCCACCGGAATTCCTGCTTCCCGTGCAAGCGTCAAGATAGAGTCTCGGGTCACGCCATCAAGGATTGCGGTACTAAGTTTCGGCGTGACGAGCTTGCCATTAAGAACAAACATCACATTCATCATCCCAACTTCATCGATATACTTATGCTCCTTGTGATCAGTCCACAGGATCTGGTCAAATCCTTCACTTTTTGCCACTTGGGTGGGATAGAATGCTCCGCCATAGTTGCCGGCACATTTGGCGAATCCAGTGCCGCCTTCCGCGGTTCTTACATAGTGATCTTCAACCTTTAGTCTGAACGGCTTGCTGTAGTATGGACCTACCGGGCTCGTGAGGATAACGAATTTGTACTGGTCAGCGACTTTTACTCCGAGCCTGGACTCTGAAGCAAAAACAAGTGGTCGCAAATACATCGACGATCCGTCTGAGGTGGGTATCCAATCTTTGTCCACTTCAACTAGCGCGTGGAGGCATTGGGTAAACATGTCCAGTGAGATCTCCGGCATACACATTCTTGCCAGCGACTTATTCATTCGCTCGTGATGTTTCTTAATGCGGAAGATATTGATGTCGCCATTGGCCATTTTAAAAGCTTTCATGCCTTCGAAGATCGATTGACCGTAATGCAAGGCGAGTATCGCCGGCGTCATCTTCATTTCACCAAAGGGAACGATTGCAGGCTCACTCCACTGACCGTTTTTCCAGTCAGCCACCAGCATGTGATCTGAAATATATTTTCCGAATTCAAGATTGTTAAAATCAGTTTCCGCCAGGCGGGACTTTGTCGTCTTTTGTACGGAGATAGCATCGGCGAGGATCATATTATAGATATGTTTGAATTAATGGTAAAGATATTTAAAAGTTAGGGTGTTGCAGTGGGGGCACTCCAAAATACGGAGATCACGTGGGGCGATTGCGTTTCATTGCGCCGGCCACCTGGTGTGACCCTTCATCCTTCCGTTTCTCCAATTCTACTATTATTTGGTGATGATTCTTGTCGTCCCGATTCTGCGATAATTTATACGCACCCTCCATTTTGGTAATCTGAATCTCGAATGCCACGAGGCCGTGCATCGCATCTGCAAAAAACTTCGGGGTCATTTTTTCTACCGACACGGGATTTTGCGAATGTTTTTCATATTGATTTACGAGGTCCTTCAGGTGGGCCACGAGGTCTTCCCCTTCAATCGTTTTAATCACGCCGGTAACATGCACAGCGATATAATTCCAGGTTGGTACATTTTCGTGATCATACCAGGATGAAGAAATGTACGCGTGTGGGCCGCTGAACACGGCGAGCACCTCGTTGCCATTTTGAAAATCCTTCCATTGACGATTTCCCCTGGACACATGCCCGGAAAGTCTCGTCGCATCGTCACTCAGAACAAGCGGGATGTGAGTTGCCCATGGTTTTCCGTCTACATGGCTGAAGAGTATTGCAAAGCCATTCTCACGAACAAACCGATTCAGCTCTTCCGCATCCTCCTGCCGCGCGTATTTTGGCGCATACATAGTTATTTTGTTAATGATTGTATGATCTCGTTCATTCTGACAAGGTGATGGTCATCGTGCTCTGCGTCGAACCAAGCGAGATCGACCGGTGTCATCTGCAACTTCAATCTTGGGTGTAAAGATGATTTCTTCAGATCACTTTCTGAAAGTGATTTGTATTTGCGAATATTTTCACTCCTCGTTTTTAGAAAGAAATCTAGTACCTTTTCCACTGGCCACGGATTATAATCCTGTGGCTCGAAGACGGCAGGGGACAACATGTCTTTACCCGCTATCATCTCATCAATCCTCCGGTTATTGATCTGATCCACTTCTGCAAGGTGCCCGATGTTTTGCTTCACCGACCACTTATTGTCCAGACGGGTTGATAGAATAGAATCAGGCAGGTCTTTGACTTTTTCCTGCATTCTGACAAATGTCCCGCCTAGTCTTTCCAAATAGTAGGGAAGCATCACGACAGGGAGACCGAATTTTAAATTGCGCTCAAACCACGGAAGCTGTTTCATCTTATAATATTGTTGAATTGGTTTTGTCACCTACAAGAATTTCGGGTTCATGATGAATTGGGAAATTCACTGAACGCGCTATGAAGCACATTTTATTTGCTTCGTGATGAAGTGAAAGTGCTTTTTCTTTCATTGCGGGCATTTGCACTGTGATCGTCGGCCTGAGAATAATCTTACTGAATTGACCGCTTCCATCCCCATTTTCAACCATTGTTCCCACGGCATGGTCGACGTACTTCTCCACGACTACATTATTTTCCGAACAGAGGTGGAGATACCAAAGCATGTGACATGCAGATGCAGATGCAACAAGTGAATCCTCAGGATTGTACCGTGCTTTGTTACCTCTGAATGCCGGATCAGACGAACCCGGTACATCTGGTTTGCCTTCAGCCGAGATTACATGATCGCGCTCGTACGCCCGATAGTCAGAAGTGCCAGTACCCTTATTGCCAGTCCAGGTGACTGTGGTTCGATAAGAATGTTCTTTTTTTGACATCTCAATCGACGTAAATCGTTCCTTCCAAATACAATTTTCCTTTTCCACTAATGTCAACTCTGTCTCCCTTTAGCTCGCATGCCAATGTGCCTCCGCGGGGAGAGCACTGTACGGCACTCAGCTTGTTTTTCTTAAGAACGCCAGCCCAGTATGGCGTTAACGTCGTATGTGCTGATCCTGTGACGGGGTCTTCGTCAACGCCTGCCTGTGGCCCGAAGAAGCGGGAAACGAAATCTACATTTTCACCTTTTGCAGTGGCAATGACGCCCCGTGCTTTAACTTTCCCGATTTGCCTGAAGTCAGGAATGAGGTTACGGACTTGTTTTTCGTTTTCGAAGACAAGCATGTAATCTGTTTTTCCTTTGAAGGCTTTCATCGGTACTGCATTGAACCCCGCCGTAAGTTCTGTGGTAACAGGGACTTCATGGATAGCATCGGATGGAAAATTGAGTGTCAGTAATTCCCCGCTGCGTGTCACCGTCAACGGACCGCTTCTTGAATTGAATGTGATTGTTTCACCCTTAAACCCTTCTTTATTAAAGAGCACGAATGCTGTTGCCAGGGTCGCATGACCACACAGATCGACTTCGATTGCCGGAGTAAACCATCTGATGCGCAAGCCATCCTTTTCATGGACATAAAATGCCGTTTCCGCAAGGTTGTTCTCCAACGCAATGCTCTGCATCAGCTTGTCTGGCAGCCACTCCGTCAAAGGGCATACCGCAGCGGGATTTCCTCCGAAAAGAACATCTGTGAATGCATCTACCTGGTAGAGTTTTATTTTCATGAATTCCGTGGTTAAAACAGAGAGATTGCCTTTAAGTGCCTGATCATGGTTCGTAAACCTTCAAGGGGGCGCAGCGGTTGCGTCTTAAGCTGGTAGCCTCGATTGACTAAATAAATGCCTGCCACCGTCACAAGTATTGCGATAGCAATCTGTGCATTGAGTTTTTCATTGAGAATAAGCCAACCAAGTATCACCGCCACGATAGGATTGATGTATGCATACAGAGATACTATCGTCATGGGAAGGTTTTTGATAGCATACGAATAGCATGCATAAGCCGCAACAGATCCGACGAGGCTCATGTAAATCAGCGAATAGATGACGGCGGGTGACGCATACAGATTTGTATAGTCATCAAGGACGAGGCTGAAAGGCACCAAAAGTATTCCTCCGAAAAGCATCTGTAGTCCCGCATTTAGAAAAGGATTCGAGTTTTGGTTTTTCTTTTTGATAAAGACACTTCCCATCGCCCAGCAAAAGTTGGCTGCAAAAATCAAAATGATTCCCTTGGTATAGTTTGGATCTGAAAATTCTCCAAGGTGCTCGCCGAAGATCATGATTATTCCACTCAGGCCTGTCGCAGCCCCCAACAATATCAACCAGTTTGGTCTTTCATCCCGGTTAACCACGAGGTTAATGAGGATTGTCCAGACGGGCATCACTGAACAAATTACAGCAGCTACGCTACTGGAGACATGCACTTCGGCATAGCCAACGACACTGATGCCCATGGTCACCATAAGGAGGCCACAGATTGCCTGATTGAATAAAGTGCGTCTGTCTGGCCATGCAGCTTTTCCTAAGGTTAGCATGAAACCAACTAGTATGATGCCCGCGCTCAGAAACCTGATCATTGAGAACAGGAAAGGGGGAAACTGCGTGACGCCGATTCGTAATCCAAGGTAGGTGGTTCCCCAGATAATGCATACAGCTGCAAGGGCTAGGTAGGCAATTAGATTTTTGTTGTTCTTCATAGCTGCGTTGTTAGAAAATGAATGCTTTAAAAAATATTCAGAGCCATGCTTGCTGTAGTGCGAGCATCACCAACGCGAGGATTACTCCAAGTGCCAGAATCAATTTTCGTCTCGTTCTCATTGTCATTTTAAGCATTCAAATTTTCCCTTAAAAACGGTAATGAAACAGTTTCAGTTTTAAGTATTTTGACCATATCAGTTCACAAAACGCTTCCAAATTTTACATTTGTTTAGAAGTCGCGCACCAAATTTCCGATGGACGAAGGGTTGCAAACCAAACACTGCGGGCATTCGGAACAATTGCGCCAAATAAATCCAGCTTTTGATAGTCGATGGAATCTCAAACTTTTTATCCGTGCGACTGAAAACGTTTCAGTCGAATGTAGCGGCAAGTGTGAAAATCACGCCGCTTTTTTGTGGTATAATATCAGGATTGCTGTTGTAAGGCATTGCTAGTGCCGTGAAACCTGCGCTGAGTGCCACCGCCTGGGAAACCTTTACGCGGCTGTAGAATGCATTCAATCCACAGGTGACATATTCGCTATTGTCGAATACCTTGTTGTTGTGCCAAACCATTGCCGCCAGGTCGATATGCTTCTTTGAATAGAGGAGACGAAAGCGGTTTACCCAGTCGCACTCGCTCGTTTCGAGCAAGACATTACCCATAAGACTGCTATGCTCAAGCGTAATTGTTTTTGAGAGTTTATACCCTGTTGTCAGAATGATGGCCACATCTGATCCTTTGTCGGCGGCCGTGCGATTTTGTTCCAGGATAAATCCCACACTGGGTGTCATCGTGATCCTTTTTCCAAAATGGAAACTTTTGTTCACCACGGCGAGCATGAAATTTATGTCTGTGGTTCTGTCGCGCAGATCCATCGCTTTAAATATCTGGATGCCCCAGTTTTTACGGTCATAGTTGAAATTAAAGTCAAAGGTTGGATTCGGAGATACAATTCTGCCCCCGTAGTTGAATTGTCCCTGTGAGCTCAGTCGCGTCACAAGGCGCATGTTGTATGTTTTCTCCACTTTTGCCTGCTGTGCCGAATCAACCGGATCGATGGCCTTTGCCATGAAGGTGATATTGAGTACCCCAACTGCCAGGGCAATTATTCTTTTTGCTTTCATTGCGTTTGTCATGACACAAAAGTTCACTGCCAGGCTGCGTTGTTCAACCTGCTTCTTGCTGATGTGTGTACTAAAGAATTATGTGTTACAAATTTTTGATATTGTACGACTTCAAAACAGTTTCAGTTTTGGATATTTTGACCAGATCAGTTTACTTTGATGAAATTTCAATCAGAACGTATGGCATCGGTAGACTGGCAAAAAGCAGTTCAACCCCTCATCAAAAAATACAAAGGCAAGAAGCATCCGCTTGAATATCGGTCGCCTTATGAGTTGATTGTAATGGTGGTCCTCTCTGCGCAGGATTCGGATCGACATATCAATAAGCTCGCGCCGGAAGTGTTTGCGGCCGTACCCGACATGAAGGCGTTATCAAAGGCAAACAAGGAGTTGCTTTATCCAATCATTGGCAAGGTTCGGAACTTCGCCAATAAGACGAAATGGCTGTTGGAACTGGCGTCCCAGATCAAGGAAGATAAGAACATCCCTACAACGCTGGAGGAGCTGACTGCTCTGCCGGGAATTGGAAGAAAGTCAGCCAATGTCATTTTGCGTGAATTAGGTAAGCCCGCCGAAGGCGTTATTGTTGACCTTCATGTTGTACGTGTTGCACCCAGGCTCGGAATCGCAACCGGAACAGATCCCAAGAAGATAGAGAAGCAGATCATGGAGGTCACGAAGCCAAAGGATTGGGGAGAAGTTGGAATGGCGATCTCCTTTTTGGGAAGGGAGATTTGCAGACCAAGTAATCCAAAACATGATGAATGTGTGATGAAGGGGGTGTGCGCGTTCTACAAAGAGAACAAGTAGTGTGTAATGTTCAAGGTTCAGAATTCAAGGTTTAAGGTTTAAGGTTTAAGGACATGGAAGCTCAAGCAGAAATCGTTCAGCCGGACCATCTTTATCAGGAGGTGGCGGATCGCATTGAACAATTAATCGAAAGCAAAGCGCTCAAAGTCGGTGATAAGCTGCTTTCTGTCCGCTCACTGAGCAAAGAGCAGGGCATCAGTTTAAGTACTGCATTCCAGGCATATTATCATTTGGAGAGCAAAGGTCTTGTCGAAGCAAGACCGCAATCGGGTTACTATGTTAAGTTTTCACCGAAGCATACGCTGGAGGTTCCTGCCTGCAGCGTTGTTACCGCGGAGGCAGTGCCTGTGACCATCGATGAAATGATCAGCAGCGTATATAATGACCTCCGTTCTGATAAGCTCATCAATTTTTCACTCGGGTCTCCGTCACCAGATTTATTACCTGCCGCAAAGCTGAATAAAGCCGTTGTGCAGGCCCTTCGCGGTTCCGCTGACAGTTGCCTGAACTATGAGCACATCCAGGGAAATGTGCAGCTACGCAAACAGATTGCGCGGCTTTCGTTTAATTGGGGCGGTACGCTAAATGAAGATGATATCGTAGTAACAGCGGGCTGTATGGAGGCGCTGTCGATGACGCTTAAGGCAATCACCAAGCCCGGTGATGCGGTTGCAATTGAGAGTCCTACGTACTTTGGGATCTTCCAAGTGATGGAAAGTCTGGGATTAAAAGTCGTGGAAATACCAACCGATCCTTCGATGGGTGTCGATCTTAACCAACTGGAGAAATCGATAATGAAATTCAATATTAAGACTTGCCTTTTCGTATGCAATTTCAACAATCCCATGGGCAACAGCCTTCCCGATGAGAAGAAGAAAAAGCTTGTGGAATTATTAGCGCGTCATAATGTCCCGTTGATTGAAGACGATATTTACGGAGAATTGTATTTTGGCAAGACACGCCCGAAGACCTGCAAATCGTTCGACAAAAAGGGTCTCGTTATTCAGTGCGCCTCATTTTCAAAATGCCTCGCTCCGGGTTATCGTATTGGCTGGGTGGTGCCAGGCAAGTTCAAGGAAAGTGTCGTTCGTATCAAACGTATGAACAATGTGTCTACGAACACACTCGCACAATCAGCGATTGCAAGTTTTCTTGCGAACGGACGGTATGAGCTTCACTTGCGTCACCTGCGGAAGGCTCTTCACACGCAGTGTCTTCGTTACATGCAGGCGATCGCTGAATATTTTCCTGAGGATACGCGTGTTACACGGCCCCAAGGCGGGTTCGCATTGTGGCTTGAGCTCGATAAGAAGGTCGACTCTTATAAACTGCACAAACGGGCGCTGAAGCTTGGAATCGGTATTGCGCCAGGACAAATATTTTCCTCGCGTGGTCAGTTTGCCAACTGCTTTCGGATTTGTTTTGGGCAGCCATGGAACGAACGCATTGAGCAGGCAATCAGAACATTGGGTGAACTGGTGAAGAAATATTGAAATTCGTTCAGTTATATACCTGAGATGGCATCATTTTAATGAAGCCGTGAAATTGTAGATGCTCAAAGAATATGTTTTGAGCGAGACATGTCGTGAGTATATTTGTTTGATCAAGTAAAGATTCAAAAACCAACTGATAAAAATTTATGGCATTTACACTTCCCGCGCTTCCTTATGCAGCCAATGCACTGGAACCGCACATTGATGGTCGCACGATGGAGATCCATCATGGCAAGCACCACAACGCGTACGTAACCAATCTCAACAATGCCGTGGCAGGACAACCTGAAGAGAACATGAGCATTGAAGACATCTGTAAGAACATATCAAAATATCCTGTTGCCGTGAGAAACAACGGTGGCGGTCATTACAATCATAGTATGTTCTGGACCATCATGGGGCCGAACGCAGGTGGCGCTCCGACAGGGGCACTTGGCGATGCTATCAACGCAGCCTTCGGAAATTTCGAAGAGTTCAAGACAAAATTCAATGCTGCTGCCACGGGTCGATTTGGTTCAGGATGGGCATGGCTCATTAAAGACGCCTCTGGAAAACTGGCAATTACATCGACGCCAAACCAGGACAATCCTTTGATGGATGTTGCTGAAGTGAAAGGAACTCCCATTCTCGGTTTGGATGTGTGGGAACATGCTTACTACCTCAATTACCAAAACCGCCGTCCGGACTATTGTGCCGCGTGGTGGAATGTGGTGAACTGGAAAGAAGTTGCGAAGCGGTTTGCGTAAGGATTCCGCTTGATCAAAAGTTAAAGGCCGTTCGAGAGAGCGGCCTTTTTGCTGTACATAACAATGGCATTATCGCGTAACGTAATTGATAATATACGACACGCCACCGCGCAGTGCAAAATCAGGATGTGCTAAATAAATGTCCCCCATTGCTTCCAACCTCCAATATTTATGAATGGGCTTCGAGTAGCCAGCGCCAAGAGCGAGGTTATTTCCGCCGATAAGGCCGCGCACCCTTACAAATATATTTTCCGTGGGATAATAACGCGCGCCTAATACAAATGAATTCGCACCCCGTGTCCAGAATTCGCCGCCGGCGCCAACTGCAAACTTGCGTTGCAGAAAGTAGTTCACTTCAAGGCCAACCTGTGCTTTGTCGAATACTTTGTTGATATCAGTTTTAATAAAATCGAAGCCACCACTGATTAGGAAATCATTGGTGCTCTGGGCTGTCGCAATACCAAAACTTATCAATACAAAGACAAACAGGAGGAATGTTTTCATATACTATTTGCTTTTTGCTTCAATCATCTTTTGTAATGCAAGGTATTCGTCACGCAAGCGGGCTGCTTCCATGAACTCTAGCTCTTTCGCTGCCTTTTCCATTTCGCGCCGGGTCTGATCCGCTAGCTTCGTCATTTCCTCAAGGGAGAGATACGCTACAACCGGATCTGCCGCCAGACTCTTTTCTTCATCCTCAACATAGTATTTTTTACCTACTTTCTTCGAATCCGCAACTTTTGTCTGACCCAGAATGGAGTCTTTCGATCTCAGTATCGTCTTCGGCGTAATACCATGAGTGAGGTTATAATCCTGCTGGATCTTCCTGCGCCGATTGGTTTCGTCGATCGCCTGTTGCATCGATTCGGTTATTGTATCTGCATACATGATCACGCGACCATTCGCATTTCTTGCGGCGCGTCCGATGGTTTGAACCAGCGATCTCTCGTTCCTTAAAAATCCTTCTTTGTCGGCGTCAAGAATGGCGACTAAAGACACTTCCGGCAAATCAAGCCCTTCACGCAAAAGGTTCACACCCACAAGAACATCGAATACGCCAAGACGTAGCTCGCGCAGGATCTCCACGCGATCGAGGGTAGCCACCTCTGAGTGAATGTAACGGCATTTTACTGAGGCGCGCTCCAGAAATTTCGTCAACTCTTCCGCCATGCGTTTTGTTAGCGTTGTAACCAGTACACGTTCTTTCTTCTTGACGCGCTCGTCTATCTCCTCGAGCAGATCATCGATTTGCGTTTTGCTGGGTCTTACATCAATCTCGGGATCAAGCAATCCCGTTGGCCGGATAATTTGTTCTACGACAACACCTTCTGATTTCCTCAATTCGTATTCGCTGGGAGTAGCGCTGACATAAACAACCTGGTTCAGCAAGGCTTCAAACTCATTGAAGGTAAGCGGCCTGTTATCGAGCGCCGATGGAAGCCTGAAACCATAGTCGACGAGATTTGCTTTACGGCTTCGGTCGCCTCCCCACATGGCGCGAATCTGTGGAACCGTTACGTGACTTTCGTCGATCACCATCAGAAAATCATCAGGGAAGTAATCGATCAGACAGAACGGTCTGTCACCCGGCCTTCTTCGGTCAAAGTATCGCGAATAGTTTTCAATGCCGTTGCAATAACCGAGTTCCCGCATCATCTCAAGATCAAACTCAGTTCGCTCTTTCAGTCGCTTCGCCTCCAAATGCCGCTTTTCATTTTCAAACATCTGAACCTGGACCATCATGTCATCCTGAATTTCCCGTATCGCCTGATGCAGGGACTCTTTGCCCGTTACAAAAAGATTGGCGGGAAATATTGTGATCACTCTTTCATCCGAGATTCGTCGCCCTGTCTTAGGGTCGATGCGCTGGATTGATTCAATCTCGTCTCCGAGGAAATAGATTCGTACGGCATAGTCGGCGTATGCGAGAAAGACATCTACCGTATCGCCTTTCACCCGAAAAGTGCTTCTTTTAAAATCGACCTCTGTTCGGCTGTATAGAATGTCGACCAGCGCGAATAGCAGCCGGTTGCGGGGAATCATCTCGCCGACCGTGAGCTTGATGCGGTTTTTCCCAAAATCTTCCGGATTTCCAATACCATAAATACACGAGACCGATGCCACTACGATGACATCGCGTCGGCCGGTTAATAGTGAAGAGGTGGCACTCAGGCGAAGTTTTTCAATCTCTTCATTAATTGATAAGTCTTTTTCGATGTAAAGGTTCGATGTCGGGATGTAAGCTTCAGGCTGATAATAATCGTAATAGGAGATGAAAAATTCTACCGCGTTTTCCGGAAAAAATTGTTTGAACTCTCCATAGAGCTGAGCAGCAAGTGTCTTGTTATGGCTTAGCACCAACGTAGGGCGATTGACTTCATTGATCACATTCGCCATCGTGAAAGTCTTGCCAGAGCCGGTTACGCCAAGAAGTGTCTGGTGAGCCTCGCCTTCTTTAATGCCCGTAGCAAGCTTGTTGATTGCCACCGGCTGATCTCCCGTTGGCTCGTATTCACTCGAAATCTTAAAATCCATCTCTGATTTGCAAGGATGTAAAAGTAGACATTAAAATGTTCAGGGTTCAGGGTTCGGAGTCTAACGCACACCTAAGTGAAAGGTGAGCCCCACCAAAATCGCGTCGATGCTTAGCGAAACTGACTCTGAACTCTGAACTTTAGACTCTGAACTCCAGACTAATTATTCCAAATCGCCCAGGATTTTTCCGCCTGAATGTGCAGCATTTCAAGGCCATTCTTGATTGTAGCGCCGCGCATTTCAGCTTTCTGTAAAAACTTGGTGCGGGCAGGATTATAAATTAGGTCATAAACAAAGTGGCCCGGTCCAAGAAGTTCATAATCGATCGGCGGCATCGCATTGGTGTTGGGACTCATGCCGAGGGGAGTTGTGTTGACGATCAGCTTTACAGAGGTGACAATGCCAGGGTCCTTTTCGAGATCTTCGTAAGCGTAGTCTCCAAGTCCTTTGTCGCGGGACACTATTTTAAAATTGACCCCCATTTTTTTCAATGCTACCTGAACCGCTTTGGACGATCCGCCGGAGCCAAGGATCAATGCAGACTTTCCTTGCGCGTGAGGAAACCATTTCTGGATGCTCTCCAGGAAGGCATCGCTGTCGGTGTTGAATCCTTTCAGGGTACCGTTTTGAATTTTGATGACGTTGACTGCGCCAATTGTTTTTGCGAAGGGATCAATCTCTGAAAGGAACTTAATCACTTGTTCTTTGTAGGGTATAGTAACATTCAGACCAACGAGCTCGGGATTTTCTTTCAGGAGCGTCTTCAGATCATCGACGCTCTGAAGCGGATAAAGGTCATAGTGGTAGTCGCGCAGCCCATCATGAAAAAATTTCTCATCGAAATAGGCTTTCGAAAAAGAGTGGGTTACAGCCGCGCCGATTAAGCCAAATTTTTTTTCCATTTGATTAGTTTTTAGATCTGAGAAAAGCAGCTGTTTTTTCAATCGCCACTACCAAAAATACGCCTACGGCTGCAAACAAGATGGCGTAAAACAGTTGGGGATCCCGGCCCGTGATCTCAAGGTATTTGCCGGGCCAGATATTTTTGTCGAAAGCCGGCACCTGGATCCCATTGGGATCAATGCGAAAGGCGATGACCTCCTTCCAAGGCCAAACTTTATTCAATGATCCGATCATGAATCCGGCCAGCCAGGCCAGCGTGGGGAAGCGGAATCTTGCAAGCAGCCAGCCAAGAAAATTCGAGAAACCCGCGAGCCCTGTGATGCAGCCAAGGATGAAAACTACGATTACCGGAATATTAAAATTGACAATACCATTCATTATGAATTCATACTTTCCCAGTAGCAACAGCACAAGCGCCATCGAAATGCCCGGTAGAATAATCGCACAAACGGCTGCAGCGCCTGCGATAAAAACAACAAAAAGGCTGTTAGAGGTCTCCGCGGGTGATAGCACTGTAATCACGTAGGCGATTGTGGCGCCCACAGCAAAGCATGACACAGTGAAAAAATTCCACTGCTTTATGTCGCGCAGGATCAGCGGTGAAGAAACAAGTATCAACCCAAAGAAGAATGACCAGATCGAAATCGGGTTGCGTTCGAGCAGCGTGAGCATCAGTCTCGAAATGGTCAGCAAGCTCGTGATGATCCCCGCAAGCAATAGCAGGAGGAAATTGCCATTGATTTTTTTCCAAAAGGCTTTTACCTGGAATGATCCAAGAAGCTTCAATGCACTTAAATCAATAGACTTGATTGAATAGATGAGCTCTTCGTATATCCCGGTGATGAATGCCACCGTGCCACCCGAAACGCCAGGTATAACATCAGCTGCGCCCATGCTTAGACCCTTTAAATACAATAGAAGATAGTCTTTGAGCCCTCTCAAAATTGCCTTGTCTTAGTCAACATGAAATGGCGGAGCGCTGTTGTCTCGTTTCCGCTCCAATCCCAGAAAGTGAAGGAAAGTATCGCCTCTGAGACCGAGTCGAATCGTTTCAAGCGGGATCACTTCTTCAGGTGCGATGTTTCCAAGGTTGACATTAGCTCCGAGCAATTTTATAAACCAGACTTGCTGTGCTTTCTGAGGAGCTTCCCAGATAATTTTCTCAAACGGAATTTTGGTCAGAATCTCCTGCACCAACCCTGAACGAACTTCTCCTGAAGACCTGAATAATCCCACGTTCCCACCTTCCCGTGCTTCACCAATAACCTTCCACGCACCGGCTTCCAGCTCTTTTTGCATGAGCTCGATCCATTGGTACGGAGGGATGATCTTATCAGCATCTTTGGAACCCACTTCGGAAAGTACGGTCACCTGTCCCGTCAGTTTCTTTATGAAATCACACTTTTTATCATGATCTAAATCGATAGACCCATCAGACACTTCAGCAAATTGGAGATCGTACTTATCAAGCAGTTTTCTGTAATCATCAAATTGATCACGGATGATAAATGCCTCGAAGAGTGTACCTCCGAAATAGCAGGGAATACCGGCCTCTTTATAGACTTTGATCTTTTCCTTCAGGTGCGGGGTTACGTAAGATGTGGCCCAGCCAAGCTTAACAATGTCAATGTGGTTTGCGCAAGTCGCAACAAAATCTTCCGTTTGCCGAACACTAAGTCCTTTATCCATGGCCATGGTATAACCAATTTGCCTGGGCTTGGTGGTGCGCTCAGGAAGATTCTTTAATGTGTAATTCATAAATCTTCCGTTTGCCGAACACTAAGTCCTTTATCCATGGCCATGGTATAACCAATTTGCCTGGGCTTGGTGGTGCGCTCAGGAAGATTCTTTAATGTGTAATTCATGAGGGGGGGTTATCTTTTCTAAATTGATCGATGATCTTGTAAAGAGCCTTTTGGGTTTCAGGCTTTTGAAAGAAGTCGAAAAGGACGGTGTGTCCTTCAAAGTTCAGGATAAGACCGTTCTCCAGGTAGCTGAATGCTTCCTTGAATTTTCCTGCCTCAATAAGATAGACAGCGATTCGGTAAAAGAACTCGGGTTCGTCCGGAATTTCGGCCATGCCCTGAAGCATAACGTCTACTGCCTTTTCGTATTCGCCACGGTCGTAGTAGATAAATGACCAGTTCAACCAAATTTCTTTGTCTTCGGGCCCAAGGTGACTGGCTTCTTCGTATGCGCTGATGCTGGAAATCGTATTTCCGATCTTGAATTCAGCGTGCGCTGCGGCCTTCCAGTAGTCAGCGTTTTGCGCATTCAACTTCACGGCCTTGTTGAAGAAGTGCAAAGCCTGATACCACTTCTCCTGTTTCTCAAGACAATTGCCGGCACCGAACCACGCTTCATCGTACATGGAATCCAGCTTGGTTGATTTTTGAAAATATTTGAGTCCAAGATCGTACTGCTCGAGTCCTTCATACGCAGCCCCCATACAGCAATATACTTCAGGGCTGGGACCCTCGATATCAATCGTCTTGCGAAACGCATCCAGTGCTTTGGTGAATTCCTGTTTGTTCATGAACGAGTTGCCCATGTTGAACCACGCCGATGCGAAGCTGTCGTCCAGCGCGAGGGCGTATTCGTATGCTTCAATGGCTTCGTCGTATCGCTCTAGCTTGTTGCATACGATACCCAGATTATACCACGCTGGTCCTGAAAAAGGGTCTTCGTCAATAAATTTTTTATAGTAGGATAGACTGTTTTCCAACTGGCCAACGACATCCAGGCAATAGGCCAGTTCATACAATGACCCTTCGTGATTGAGATTCTGCTCAATAGATTTTTTGTAGCTCTCGATTGCCTGGTCGTAATCTTCCTTGCTTTGATACGCCAGTCCAAGGCTATAGTAGATTTCATCCTTATCATCCTCGGAATTAAGGAGCGCCTGCTCATACAGCTCGATGGCTTTTTCGTGCTTACCCTGCAATGAAAAAATCGAGCCCATCGATAACAGGATATCAAGGTCAGTAGGATGGAGGTTTAGCGCCTGCTCAAGGAGGTCTATTGCTTCGTCATATTGCTGGAGATTTGAAAGGATCTGGGCCTTCACAGAGATCAGCTCGGTAGAGTAGGGATACTGATCCATGGCCAGGTTGACCGCGATTAATGCTTTCTTGTGTTTGTTGCGGTCAATGTAATAGTAGATGATTGTTTCGTAGGCCTCGAGATCAAAAAAACCGCTTGTTTTCTTTTTGAGATTCTCTTCAAAACTTCTGATCAACTCCTCTTCCTCTTCTCGTTTCCTGAATTCTTGCGCCATTCTCTAAGGGTTAGACCAAAATACGAAACTACCCGTGAATATTAAAAAACGGGGCCGCAAACTAATTTTTGCCCCTATTTTAAGGCTCAAATGTGAACTAATAATTGAGTACGTACAACTTGCAAATTTTATTTGTTAGACTTAACATTTCGCAAATACTCTTCGCAGCACCACGCGAGGGTTGTCTCAAGCGTTTGAAATTCAAGCTTCAGCATTTCAATTACTTTCCTGTTTTCATATTGAAACGACTGCACAGCCATCATGGCAGATTCGCGGGTGACAATAGGCTCTCTGCTCGACACAGCCGCTAACAATTCTTCGGTCCAGCCGGCAAGGACAGCGGTTGCGGGAGAGATTGAAATCCGCGGCGCTTTCTTCTTAAATATTTTTGCCACTGCATTGAAGAATTGCTGAAAGGAGACAGAGCCTGCCGAAAGGATAAATTTCTCTCCAGGTTTAGGTTCAACATAAAGTCGGTATATCGCTTCCGCAACGTCACGAGCGTCAACATAGTTCATTAGCCCGGTTGTGTAAAAAAGATTTTGATTCCATACGTAGTCGAACAAACTCGCACTGCTGCGTGCAGGTTTCGAACCCGAAAGAACGATAGACGGATTTACAACACTGACGTTAAGGCCTTCTTCACTGCCACGAAATACTTCGAGCTCAGCAAGATGTTTTGATTCTGCGTAAGCTGAACGGAATGTCTTTTCCCATTTCGTTTCTTCCGTTGTTACCGTGCCACTTCGGCGTCCCAACGCTGAAACAGAACTTACGTGGATGAGATTCTGAATTCCAAGCTGCAGGCAGGTATTGACGACATTTCGCGTCCCATCGACATTTACTGAGAATACTTTCTTTTTTTGTCGCGGATTGAATGAGACCAGGCCTGCAGCGTGTACCACGGTCGTTGCGCCTTCGAATGCGTCGATCAAAGATGTTGAATCGAGAACATCTGCTTCCTTTTTTGCGACGTCCGGTGCAAGCCCATTTTCACGACCCGGGCGGTACAGCGCAATCAAAGGAATATTTGCCGCGCGGAATCGCTCCAGTATGTGACCGCCAAGCAAGCCTGTTGCTCCTGTTACAACCACCATGGTCAGAGCATAAAGTTTAACAATGGTATTTCCAGGGCCTTTTGGTAGGCTTTCGTCTTAAAAACTTTCTTCAGCAGGGAAATATGATCTATGTTGTGACAGTCGCTGCCAAACATGCCGATTAATTTTCTATCAATGATCTTTTCTGCAAGCTTTTGCATGGGAGGGCCGTAATACCCAATCAATGAAAGCATGTTGATTTGAAGCATCACACCGCGATTGACGAGGTCCTCCGCTTTCTGGATTGTCATGTACTGGTAGCGTTCTGGATGCGCGAGTATTGGCCTGTAACCCTGTGACGTCAGATGGAAAATAAACTCCTTGATTTGCAGCGGTTCACTCACTGCATTGGTTTCAAACAGAAAATACTTATCACCGAACGTTAATATTTTTTCCTTATCGGCAATGAGTTTGAATACAACCTCGTCGAGGTAATACTCTGCCGCAAACTGAATTTCAATCTTGAATTGTTGTTCGCGGAAAGCACTAAGAAATTTGTTGAATGCTTCTGTGACCGATGCTGCCGTATTGCCGTAGTAGTCGGTCATAATATGCGGTGTTGTCACCAGTTTTTTGTAACCGAGTTCCTCAAATTCCCTGATTAGCGCAAAGGCTTCTTCGTTGGATTTGACGCCATCATCAATACCGGGAATTAGGTGGGAGTGCATGTCGGCCAACAGAGGGCGCAACGGCTGACTGGATCGGAAAAAAGAGAACACGTTACTTTTTGAACAGTTGACTTACCCAGTTCTTTCTTTTCCCGTCTTCCTGATAGTATCCGTACCCATACGTTTTGCCGGAACTTGGCAGGGCATTCAGTACGACGGCCATGTTGGAAAGTTTATTGATGGAAGTGATTCGCTCCAGGTTTTTGAGAAACTCTTTATCAGAATAGTTTGCGCGCACAACATAAATGGAAAGGTCTGCTCTTCGCATGGCCATAATCCCGTCAGTAACAAGTCCCACGGGTGGAGTATCTATTACAACATAGTCATATTCTTCACGCAACTTATTCAACATACTCTCGAATTCACCATTGAGCAGCAACTCGGAGGGATTGGGAGGATGAGGCCCTGAAGGAATCATGTCCAATCCCTCGATCGAAGTAGGAATAATGCATTCCTTGATCGTATTTCGGTTGATCAGGATGGTGCTGATACCGATGTCGCGTTCAACTGATTGTGCAGTATTCTTTGCCTTGCGCATATCCAGATCAAGAAGAACGACACGCTTTTTTGACAGCGCGAGCATGCCCCCAAGGTTTGACGCAAGGAATGATTTCCCTTCCCCGGAAACAGTGGAGGAGATGGCTATTACCTTCTTCTTATCCATAGAAGTGAAAAAATCCAGGTTTGTGCGGAGTGTTCGGATTGCCTCGCTCACGATGGAGCGCGGATGTTCGGCAATATAAAATGGTGTACGTGTGCTGGTCCTCATTTGCGGCACCACGCCCAGCACCGGAACATGAGTTACCTTTTCAACTTCCTGAAGGCTGGTAACTTTATTATTAATCAGGTAGACAATACCAATAAAAAAGAAATTCAGTACAAGACCCGCGACAAATCCGATTGCGAGGATCATTAATCGATTAGGTGCTACAGGCGTGTTGGGCAGAATCGCAGAAGATAATATTTTAAGGTCGGGTGTACTACCTGCCTGCGCAATTTCAAATTCAGCCTTCGCCTGCATCATGCTCAGATAGAATTCCTCATACAATTTATAGAAGCGTTGGTTCTTTGAATACTGTGTATTCTTGTCGGGCATGGCTGCAAATTTCTGCTCGAGCTTTTCTTTTTTTTGGTTCAGCTCAACCAACGAAGACATCCAGTTCTTCTTCAGCTCGGTCACCTGATCATAGAGCTTTGCTTTGAGTGTGCTGATCTCCTGTCCCTTTCGTTTGTAGGCAAGCGTGTTGTCTTTATACGATAAAGTAAGTTTATCCTGGTCCTGCAATATCTTCTGGTACTGCTCAATATTGGAGTTGATGAATTCAGGTAAATAAGATTGCGGCATCAATGTTCCGGGTAGCTTACCTGCCAGCAATTCTTTCGTGAGCAGATCAATATCATCGATTCTTTTTGAAAGCTCGAATCGCTGAGAGTCGAGCCGGTTTATCAGAATAATCGTTGTGCGGAGATCCGACGAAAGGTCACTGCTTTTGTTCTTGATTGTAAACTCTTCGAAATAATTTTCAAAATTCTCCATCTTCAGCTCAACCTGCGCCAATTCTTTATTGAGCCACGTAATTTTCTGGCTATTCGCCATGTTTTTTTGCTCATTGCTGTAGGTGAGATAGATCGAATCGATTTTATTCACGATCGCATAGACCTTCGTTGGGTTGAAATCCCTGAAGGAAACCTGAATTGTGTTAGCCTCGAAATTGATTGGCTCAATCTTCAGATTTTGATCAATAAAATCGAGCAGTCTTTCTCTGCTGTTAATGACAAAGAAATAATGGCCGCTATAGTCGGGCGTCCCGCCAGGTGTGAGACTAATCACCAATTCTCCGCCATCGATCTGAAGAGGTTCCCCGAAAGCTGCATCTTTTTCTTCACCGTCCTTGCCTAACGCGATGCGATAACGTCCGCCTTCAATAAAATCGAAGTAGATCGGTCTGTCGAAATAGCGATTGTCAACAAATGAGTAGTTAACAATGAATGGCGACGACCGGTACATCTCAAATTCGAGGACATTTCCGATGCTGTAGTAGCTTACCCAAAGATCAAGGGAGTCAAGAACCCGACTGAAAAAGAGCTTCGACTGCATTTGCTCGATCTCGCCGGCTACGATATTGTTCATTTGATCATTCACTACGGCACTTTTCAAACCCAGTGCCGTGGCATCCTGCTTTACCTCCACTTTTAGTTCTGAGTGCGACTCATATATGTCTTTCGTCCACCGTATTTTCAAATACGCGACAAGATTTGCTGAGAGAAAAATGATGACGATGATCCAAAGATTTTTCCGAAGGAGAATTTTTAGCTTGTCGAAGTCCAGCGTTTCGAAAGTATTTTGATCGGATGGTGTGATTCTTCGTTCCATGGTCAATTGATTGATCTCAGAACAACAATCAGCGAAATGAGACTAATCGCGAGACTGAGGAAGCCAGCGATATCGCGGAACCCTTCGATGACAGGACGACGGATCGGCTCTATATAGATAATGTCGCCAGGCTCGATGATCATATTTCCTGCCTGGAAACCGGCCAACGTGCTAAGGTCGACCTGAAATACCTTTTCATTTCTAACAATTCGAATGTTGTGGGCTTTTGAATCATTCGGAAGTCCTTTTGCCATGGCAAGAATTTCTGCAAGCGTGACGTTGTGGTTCGTAAGTGGGATGACCTGACCGCCGACGGCGCCCAAAAGTATTACGCGCTTGTTTTGAAATGTGAGCACGACAAATGACTCCTCAAAGAACTTCTCATACGCCTTCTCCGCCATTTCTTCAGCTTGTCGCAATGTTAGACCCTCCAGTTTCATTTCTCCCACAACGGGAAATTTTACCACGCCATTCAGGTCGACGAGGTATGTTATCTGAGGATGTGACTGATTGTTCGACGTGGCGGCAGTGCCGGGGTTGGAAATTTCGGGATTCGGGTCGATGATCTTTTCACCCTTATTGGAATAGACTTCAAGTTGTAGCTTGTCGTTCTTTTGAATGACATAGTTTCGTTCTGCCTGCAGGATCTCGTTCGTTATCGGCGCCGATTTAAAATCCTCCGGTGTCTTAAGTAAGATGTTTTGCTTGTAGCTGGCACAAGCAGACAAAGCGGCGAGTACGACGATTATATAAAGCTTAAAGCGAAGCTGCTTCACATTAACACAGTAAGATCAGGCAAAAATACTTATTTCCAGCCTAAACCGGAGTTGGGGGGTATTTTGTGATTATGAAGCCGCCTGCAACGACGCAAGGGCCTCCATGTATTTATCTATAACAAGTTTCTCATCGAATTCCTGTTCCATTTTCTTCCTGCCATTTTCACCAAATTCTCTGAGTGTATGGTCGTCCAGGCCCGCCATCTGCTGCATCTTACTGGCAAGATCTTCAGCGTCCTTCATCCGGCACAGAAATCCGTTGTAGTTGTCTTCGACTACAGAATGACAACCGGGCACGTTCGTCGCTACGATAGGTTTTGCACAGCTGGCTGCCTCGAGGAGCGTGTGCGGCGCACCTTCCCGGTAAGATGGAAGTACAACACAGTCTGCGGCCTTGATAAAAGGCTGCACATCTTTGGTTGTGCCGAGATATTCAATCGTATTGCTTGAGACCCACGAGTCGATCAAATTGACTGGGATCCCCCGCTGATGTTTCGGGTCTTTGGCGCCGAGAATCTGAAAGTTTGCATCAAGGCCTTTTGCCCTGAGCAATTTCACTGCGTCTACATACTCAAGGATCCCCTTGTCGGTGATCAATCGTGAAATAAGAAGGAAAGTGAACTTCTTGTTGCGCGTAAAAGGGGCGGGAATAAATCTTCTTAAGTCTATCCCAGAACCCGGAAGGAGATCCACGGTACTTTGGGGCACGAGTTTACGGGAAACAAAAAGATCCCTGTCGTCCGGATTTTGAAAAAATACTTTCTTTGGGAACCTGAATGTCCATCGGTACAATAGGATGGCAACCCTTGACCAGAGATTTTTTTTCAGGAACACGGTGCCAAGCCCGCACACATTATTAATGGAGGGAATGCGGAGAAATGATGCTGCCAGTGATCCGTAGACGTTTGGTTTGATCGTATAGTGCAGTACCACATCAGGTCGGATCTTCCGGTAAAGTGACCACAGTTCCACGATCAAAGCACTGTCTTTGATTGGGTTAATACCACGGCTGTCCATTTTCAGAGAATGGTGAATGCAGCCTGCCTCTGTCAGATAATGGGTAAATTCGTCTGCCGGTGCGATAGTGTGAACTTCGTATCCTTTTGCCAAAAGAGCCTTGACAAAATTCATCCTGAAATTGTAAATATTCCAGGACGTGTTGAGCACGATCGCGACTTTCATTGAGCCAAAATAGACCCCCAAAGCACTTTCCCTGGGGAATTTTTGTTGTTTAAATCCCTCAAAACTAAATAAAAGTAACCGTCATTAAAACTCCTTATTAATAAGTGTAATAAGTTTGACGCTGAATGAGTGAGAAATTAAAACCAACCGGCGGCGAGGCCGTCCTTATTTCGGTG
The DNA here is from genome assembly GCA_044223825.1 of Cyclobacteriaceae bacterium. Lineage (GTDB taxonomy): Bacteria > Bacteroidota > Bacteroidia > Cytophagales > Cyclobacteriaceae > ELB16-189. The sequence continues at coordinate 718,904 of JBGALO010000001.1, forward strand.
CCGGCGAATCGGGAACTGCCTGAGCTCGTCGAAGAACACCTCGATGAACTTGCATTCCTGGCGGAAACCGCAGGGCTGACAACTGTCAAACGTTTTACCCAAAATCTTCCACATCCGGACAACCGGACGTTTGTGGGAAAGGGCAAGTTGGAAGAAGTCAAAAGTTTTGTCGGATCGCAAAATATTGCAAATGTCATCTTCGATGATGATCTGTCTCCGAGCCAACTACGCAACCTTGAAAAGGAACTTAATTCGGGAAAGGAGGAACGTGTCCGAATCTATGATCGAAGCTTGCTCATCCTTGATATTTTTTTGATGCGGGCGCAATCAGCGCAGGCACGAACTCAGGTGGAGCTCGCGATGAATCAATATTTGTTGCCCCGGCTTACGAGGATGTGGACTCACCTGGAACGGCAAAGGGGAGGAACGGGAACGCGCGGTGGAGCTGGAGAAAGGGAAATTGAAACAGACCGTAGAAATATTCGGTATCGTATCACGCTACTCAAAGACGAGCTGGAGAAGATCGAGAAGCAGAGGGCCACTCAAAGAAAGTCGCGCACAAATATTGTTCGCGTTGCGTTGGTGGGTTATACCAATGTCGGCAAATCAACATTGATGAATGTGCTATCCAAGTCTGAAGTGAAGGCAGAGAATAAACTGTTCGCGACGGTCGATGCAACCGTTCGGAAAGTTGTGATTAATGACCTGCCATTCTTATTGTCAGATACGGTAGGTTTTATTCGTAAACTACCGCATCACTTGATCGAATCTTTCAAGTCCACCTTGGATGAAGTACGTGAAGCAGACTTGCTGGTGCATGTTGTTGACATGTCACACCCATTTCACGATAACCAGATCGAAGTGGTAAGTAAGACGCTGGCCGAGATCGGTGCAGGCAACATTCCGATTATTCTTGCCTTGAATAAGATCGATAGGGTGGAGCACGACAATGTCGTCGATTTCGACAAGATTAGAGGACGCTACCGCGAGCAAGGTTTCGATCGCGTCGTTTTTATTTCGGCCACCACCAAGCAAAACATAGATGAGCTCAAAAAGGTGTTGTTCGAGGAGGTGAAAAAGAAACACCTTACTTTTTATCCGAACTATATTTCATCTTATTAGCCCGGATCCCGGACGTACAATAATCTGGACCTTCACTAGCCCGGACCTTAAGGTCCGGGCTACTTTGACACCGTGCCCGTAAACACACTCGCCTTGTCAGTGAATGGATTGCCAGAAGATCGGCGGAATGTTACAACCTGGCCGACATGCCATAGGCAATCGGCAATAGGACCGTTCACCATATTCCAGAATGGATACTTTACTGTTCCGCTTTCGCGTGAGAAAATGACTTCGAATTCGAGCATGTCCTTATCGGTGCTTTTGCGGAGAATCGCGCTGGCTTCGTTCAGATTTTCGAGCGTCTTTTTTCTCATGTCTGCGAAAGAGGCTTTGGAATACTGGCCTGGAGCATTGGCAACTTTTTTTGTAGCATTCAGAATCAGGAATGACATTCCATAGATGTGTGCGATCGTTTCCTCAGTTGTCCGGGTGTTTGGTCCTGGTTTGAACGCCAGGTCTTCCGGTCTCAATCCGTCCGTAGCCCAGTAGAACCGGAATCCCAAACCGTCAACCATGCGCGAAGCAATGCCTCCGGCGGTATAACTGTCAGGCGCTTTTGGAATCTCACGGTAGGGAAGTTCCTGCGCAGACGCGATGAACGCAATAAATGCGAAGGCAATAATTATGATTGGTTTCATTGTTGTTGAAGTTTAGGCCATCAAAAATAACAACATGGGTTGATGTGCCATTAGCTGACGTACTATCTAGATGGGTGAATCTTGTTATTTTTAAGAAACACTTTTTAACATGACACCCGAGATTGTTCTACGCTACATCCATTTCATTTCAATCTTTGCCATTGTGGGCACATTGGTTTCGGAGCATCTGCTTCTGAAAAAGGTTATGACACGCAATGAAATCGGTAGGATGGCGCGCATCGATGCCGTCTACGGCATTGCTGCCCTGACCTTACTCGCGGCCGGATTGACGCTTTGGCTAGGCAGTTTCGGGAAGCCTTCCTGGTTTTATTCTAAGAACTGGGTTTTCCACCTGAAGATCACCTTGTTCGCAGTAGTTGGATTGCTCTCCATCTATCCGACCATCTTCTTTTTGAAAAATCGAAAAGGTGATCCGATCGAAACGGTCTCTATTCCGAAGGCGGTATTTATGATGCTTCGCCTCGAGTTACTTCTCCTATTCATCATTCCTTTACTTGCAGGATTGATGGCGCACGGCGTGGGATACTTTGGGAAGTAGGGTCACATACTTTTCACCAGATATTGCTCATCCGTCACTTTCTCCATCCACTCTACAACTTTTCCATTGAGTTGTTCCTGGATGGCGATGTGCGTCATGCCATTGGTCGGCGAAGCGCCATGCCAGTGCTTTTCATTTGCAGCAAACCAAACTATGTCGCCAGGAAATATCTCCTTGACATCGCCGCCATGAGTTTGGACACGACCAACGCCAGCAACAACGATCAGTGTTTGTCCAAGTGGATGTGTATGCCACGCAGTTCTGGCGCCTGGTTCAAATGTTACGTTGGACGCGGCTGCGCGCCGGTGTTCATTGGGTTGAAACAAAGGATCGATTCGAACTGAACCAGTAAACCATTCTTCCGGACCTTTGCCTGATGGTTGCGCTCCTATTCTTGTAATTTCCATAAATGTTAATGTCTGTGTATCTCAAAATGGGCTTGATTCATACAATTTCAACTATTGCAGCTGTTATCGGCGGCAAATGAATTTTAACGTGAGCGTCTCCACGTAAATTTACTAAGAGGACAAAGACACCAATTGCGATTTTAAACAATGTTGGTATAGAGTATCTTTCGATAACCAAATCCCTTAGACTTGAGACATCGTTTGTTCTGCCATATCGGAGCCTGGCTTTCCCGTTCTATCCTTTGGGTGGGTATTTTGAGTTGTGCCTCGGAAGCTCAAGGGGAACCAAGGGATACCGTATCGGTAAAAATCAGGCTCGACACAGTCTGGAAGATGATGCTGCGAAATGATCCCCGGACGGTTGCTGTCACCGACACAATTCTAAGACACGCAAAGGGATTGAAATTCGAGGCCGGTGCCGCTGATGCCTACCGCACACTGGCCCGCTATTATCAAAGAAATGATCCTCCGCATGCGGAACCCTATTTTGACTCTGCACTTGCAATCAATATTGCGTTGAACAGAAAACTGGCGATGGCCAAAACCTATCAGGAGATGGGCGCGCTTTACTATACTAATGAAAAGTTTTTGATGTCGATTGAGTTTAGTAAAAAATCTTGTGCGCTCGACTCGGTGCTGGGACGGAAACAGCATATGGCTGATGCCCTTACCAACATCGGGCTGGCCTATGAAAAACTTGGTGACTACGCTAAGGCCATTCACTATTATTATCGTTGCCTCGCCGTCGATGAAGAACTTCAATACAACGATGGCATTTCCAGCGACTATAACGTGATCGCCAGTATCCATGGAAAGATGGGAGATTTTGCAAAAGCAAGTGAGTACTACAGGAAAGCCATTGACATGCCCACCGATGATCAGAACAAAGCGATCGCAAAGATCAATTATGGCATCTTGCTGAAGAACCATGGCAACTTCAATGAATCTCAAAAAATGTTGAATGAGGCGCTGGCAACTTATAAAGCGTCAAATGATGTCCGTGGTATTGGAGGCGCGTTGCATAATCTCGGGGCGCTGGCCTACGCTATGGGTAACTACGCCCTCGCGATTTCTTATTATAACCAATCGATGAAAGTTGCAGACGCTGGCTACAAGAGTTTGCATCAGGCCAACTACCAGGGGCTGGCGGAAACGTATCTCAAATTGAAGCAATTTGTTTTGGCGCTCGACTACGGAAGCCGTGCGATGACACTCGTGTCAGAACTCCATTTGCTGGATGGTCAACGCAAGACTGCAAAGTTGATGTCTGATATCTATCGTGCGCAGGGAAACCACGAGCAATCCCTGGCATATTATGAAAAATATACAATGTACCGGGACAGTCTCTTCAGCCGGGAGCGGGTACGGCAGGTACGGGACCTCCAGGCCAAATTCGATTCTGAGCGCAAAGAGCAGGAGATCGCAACGCTCACCCATGAGCGCGAACTGCAGGAAGTCAATCTGCAGCGCAAAACAATTCTACAGTACTCGCTGATCGGCGGATTTGTTGTTTTGGTGATCGTTGGTCTTGTTTTGTTCAGGATCAACTCGTCAAAGCAGGCGGTTAAGAGGCAGTTGTTGGCAGTTATGCTGGACAACGAGCACAAAGAAGCGGAGCGCCTCAAAGAACTCGATCACCTGAAGTCGAGATTTTTTGCAAACGTAGCGCATGAATTCAGAACGCCGCTTACGCTGATCCTTGGGCCGGTGGAGAATATGCTCAGTGAGGCGAGAGAGCCCGACAAAAAGCAACTTCAAACCATAAAAGGCAGCGCATCTCGATTGGTGAAGTTGGTCAACCAGTTGTTGGATCTTAGCAAGCTCGAAGCGGGCGCCATCAAGTTTGATTTTGTGTATGAAGACGTGATTGGTTTCCTCCGGGCAAACACCATGGCATTTCAATCGCTTGCTGATCAGAAAAAAATTAATCTGCAGTTCAGTTCGAACAAGAGCAACTTCGAAATGAAGTTCGACCGTGACAAGCTTGAGAAGATCTTTTCAAATCTCCTTTCCAACGCATTTAAGTTTACCAATGCGGGCGGAAATATTGAAATTCGTGCCGAGGTCGGACAAGACGCACTAAAAGTGTCGGTGAAAGATTCCGGTAGCGGTGTGCCTGAATCGGATCTTCCATTCGTTTTCAATCGTTTTTATCAATCGGGTACGGTGTCGCGCACGTCAGTGGGCAGTGGCATAGGGTTGGAGTTGACAAAAGAGCTCGTAAATATCTGCGGGGGAGACATCGGTGTGGTGAACGCGCCTGAAGGCGGGGCTCAATTCTATTTCACGTTGCCAGTCGCGCAGTCTGGTTCGATTGCCGCTCGTGCCAATGAATCTATCACCGGTCAATACACGCAAATGGTTCTTGACGATGCCCAGGAATCCGCGACGCTACTTCGTGTCAGTGAGCCTGCCGAAGGCAAGCCTACAATCCTTGTGGTTGAGGACAACACGGAGGTTCGTAACTATATTATGAGTTCGCTCCAGGACGACTATCATGTCGTTGCCGCCAATGATGGAGACAGTGGGATTACACAGGCCATTGACGTGATACCCGACCTTGTTATCACCGACCTGATGATGCCGGTGACTGATGGTATGACAGTATGTCGCACGATAAAGAAGGATGAGCGAACCAGTCACATTCCGGTTATCATGCTCACTGCAAAAGCAGATTTGGAGAGCAAGATCGAAGGGCTCGAGTCAGGAGCAGATGACTATCTCGCGAAACCATTTCATACCAAGGAGCTTTTGGCAAGGATTGCAAACCAGATAGCGATTCGCAAAAGCTTGCAAGAGAAATTCAGGGGCGGTGTTGCCAAAGAGGAATCGGATCAGCAACTTCCTACAAGAGAAAAGGTTTTCATGGCGAAGCTTCGCGCTACGGTGGAGTTGCACCTCGCAGAGGAGGAATTTGGTGTCGAGGAACTCAGTCGTGAGCTCGCGATGAGTCGCATGCAGCTGCATCGCAAAGTAAAGGCGCTCACCAATTTGTCGGCGAGCCTGTATATCCGGTCAGTGCGGCTGGAACATGCGCGGCGATTGTTAGGTGAAGGCATTTATAATGTTTCGGAGGTAGCCTACCGTGTTGGGTTTAATTCTCCCACCTGGTTCTCGACCTGTTTTTCAGAACAGTACGGCTTTCCGCCCAGTGATCTTTTAACAGCCACCGCATAGCGCCGTTCCGAGCAGAGTCTTCCAAGTAGAGTCTCCTGCCTTTCCGTCCAAGCAGAGTCTCCTGTCTCAGGGACTCAGCAAGGATCCGTTACTTTCTGATCGCAGAGTCCGCTTGTGCGAGACCCTGCTTTGAAGCCTTCGAAGCCGAGTCTCCTGTCTCAGGGACTCTGCAGGGATCCGATCGCAGAGTCCGCTTACGCGAGACTCTGCTTTGAAGAAAGTCCGCTCAAGCGAAACTCTGCATTGAGATTATTTGCACATGTCTTTGCGGTCTTGGCCCATCGCCTTTGCGTGGGGGCCCTTTAGTCGAAACCCTGCTTGAAGATTATGTAACTATTTGATAATCAATGGCCAATGAGCGATGTTACAACGCTTAACGTCTTTGTTACAAGACTTAATTCCCATCCTTTCTAACAGTCTGACTTTTGATTCGCGTCAAAAACAACGCGACCAGTAACAATAACCTCAAACATCAATGTTATGAAAAGGAAAAGTTTAATGACATCTCTCGCATTGTTGCTTTTCACTGTGCTTCATGCACAAAACATAAAAGAAGCAACGTGGCTCGCCACCATGGGCGGTGCAGTACGCAACGTTTACACCACGCAGTTGAACATTCCGCTCGTAGAACTTAAGTCGGGCAGCGTTAGTGCGTTGGATCCAACCACCGGCAACGTGTTGTGGAAATCGGATCTTGGGTCCATCAAGGAAATTAAACCGATCGAGGGTACACCGTTTTCACTTGTGGACACCTATGAGCGCAGCGGTCTCCTGCTGTTAAACCTCAACGATGGCAAGGTCATCGATATCCGGAAGCAGATTGAAGGCAAGATCGATTCGTGGTATTTGATACCCGAAACCTATGACATGGTATTTTATTCGAAAGGACCGGATGCGTTCCTGGTGATCGACCTCTTTAATTTTATTGTGCGTTACAACCAATCTGCCAGCTTCAACGAAAAATCGGCAAACACCGCAACGGCAAAGCTGTCCAAATTCGGATTGGGGGTTCCAACTGCTGACGTCACAGTCTCGATGGAATGTCCTCCCATCTCTAATCGTGCCGGCGGACTGATTTTTGCTGGCGGCGGAAAACTTACCAATGTCGATCCGTCGGGCAGAGTGATCTGGCAAGTGGATCAACCCAAGAAAAAGAAAGGTGGCATGATAAAGACTGTTGACAACCAGACCGAGATGCTCGTTGACGAAAACAGTGATGTCTTCTACATTCAGAAAAGCAAGAATATGATGGCGGTGAAGATCAGTGACGGTTCTCCTGCGTGGTCTGAGTTTTATGAAATCAAAGGAAATGAGATCATCGACACGGGCAATGGGTTATTGCCAATCATGCGCTACACGGAGACCGCGCCAGGACAGGGGGGAGGTATGTTCAATAAATCAAAGATTAATCTCGTGGATGCTGCTACCGGTAAAGCGGTGTGGCCTGCGGAACTTGAGCTTAAGGGTTATATCGATCACTATCGAATGCTGGATGATCACACGCTGGCGATAGTTACATTCAACCAAACCAATTCCCGTTTTCAGATCATCGATCTGTCGCAGGGTAAGTTCCGTTATCCAAGCGAAATAGAATTGAAGGGAAGGGTGATCAGCTTTATTCCTGGTTCTGAAAAAATTGTATTTGCCACATCAAAAGGTCTCGACCTGTTTGACGCGGCTTCGGGAAAGGATCTCCTTCCGGGTATGACGAAGTTTGACAGTGATGCGGACATCATGAGCATCTATCGTGGAAGCATGGCTTACAACATCGACGCAAAGAATCGCAAAGTGTATGTCACGGATCTCACGAAAGGCGGTAGCATGGAGATCATCAAGAATTTCAAGTTTGACGCCAATGAGCCTTTGTTGAAATATGACGTGCTCCAAAATGGAAATATATTTCTCGCTTCGGCGCATCACATGCAAGTATTTTCACCGACGGGTGTGCTCATTAAGAACCAGCCCTTCGACTTTTCCGGAAAGGGAAATGCAAAGTTTGATAATGCGCTTGCTGTGGTAGACAAAGTCACTAACACCGCGTTCATGGTGACAAACCTGGCGCTGAGTGCAGCGACGCTTGGTATTGGCGAAGTGACCGGCACGCAAGCAGCTGCCAGGCAGACGAGCTACGAGTTGATGGCACCCGAGCTTGCCGCACACGAACTCGCCAAGAATGAGCGCGCCGCCAAGTATTATCTCAGTCTGAGAAAAATGAAAAAAGATCCAACGAGTGTCGGTTCATTTTTTGTGAGGAGAGACAAAGAGGCGAAAGCAAATTATCTGAGTTATGTTTCGAAGGACGATGGTTCGGTAATCTTCGATATTCCGTTGGCTGCTGATGCCGACGAGCCTGAGTTTGTAATTGATGATGCCGTTGGCTTCCTGTACTATGCGCCACGATTCAGCGCGGCCAATGCCGAGTGGATGTTCGCTACGAAGAAAGAAAAAGCTCAAATGCAGAAAACGGCTGAGGGAATCGTAGGAGGCTACCAATATTAAGATTTGGGTAAAGGTGATTTTCGGGTTACGAACGCAGCGTCCGCTTAAGCGAGACGCTGCTTTGAACCAAAGAAACCAGCCAAATTGATGTTTGGTACTGGTTTGAGGGAGTTTCGGAAGGAGCTCTCTCTTTTTTTAGTAGAAGCCAATGCACTTCGCGATGATCGCAATTTGTCATCTTGATCGTTTCAGCAGCGCGTCGAATTCGCTCATGATTTGTGAAACATTTCCTTTCCACGAATCCGGTTTTTCGCCGATGAGTTTTCCCTTGCTAAAATAAATCCTGTATTCAGTGGAGGGAAGATTCTTCCAGTTCATAACAGCCGTTTTCGGCGCCTTGTTTGGAAAGTATTCTGTGGTGGCATAGACAAAAGCAAGTTCACCGTTGGCGGGATAATACTCTTTGGCCCAAGCCCCGAGTTCGTTGAAGCCCGAACAAACAATACGGATCAGTTCATCCTTGTCGTACTGATAGGAAATTTGCGTGCCGGCAGGACTTGAATCGCTTGTAACTATGTCACGCGTCAACTGCCAAACTGAACGGTTAATACGATCGTAGTTTTTGCTCGCGTTGGCGGTGAATTCCTTGATCACGAGAGAATCCTGCGCCACCGCGTTTGTGCTGAGCACCAGGAAGAGAAAGAGGAGTGGTTTTGACATGCTGGCAATTTCTGCATTCCCCTGTAACTCAGGTACGACCAAAAAGGGTGATTTCCGGGAAGGGTTAATACTGCTGGTTACGACCTGCTATCTGTTTTTTGAATCGCTCCCGGTATGATGAAAAATGCAATTCCAACCAGTATCGTAGTCGCAATTGCCATCACCGTGGGAATGATAAAAAAGTATTGGATATCAAAAACGACATTGATCATGAAACCGATAATCATCGTCATGAGAATGGGTCGCATCCCTTGGACACCACGCTTCGCCATTGATCCTAGTTGCCAGAGAGCGACTGCGATCATGATCATGAATCCACTTATCGCGAGTCCAAATCCGATGTAAAAGTCCCAATAGCTTTGCATGGAGCCCATGACATTCATTTCATATGATTTCATCGCTTCGACCACCGCGGTACTGCGCTCACCAGGAACGGGAGTCCAGGGGTATCCCGAGGTGTGGCCGGCGGTGTAGAGAAACATGATGACCGACGCGATGCGGAGAAAGATGTGCACTTTCATGTGGATTGTTTCCTTTGTGGGATCGAATATCTGAAGCATCCAGCGGGCATGCAGTTTTATTTTTCCTAAACGGAAAGAAATGTGTCTCAATCGCCATGTGGCTGCACCGTGCTGGTGAATGCTGCAACAGCGCTTTAGATCGAAATTGTGGGTCAATTCCGCCATTGGCTCGCGGGCCATTTTTATTACCTTTGCCGCTCTGAAATTCCTGGCGATCACGCCGGGCCATTGGTCCCGTAGTTCAATGGATAGAATAGAAGTTTCCTAAACTTTTGATACAGGTTCGATTCCTGTCGGGACTACGATAAAGCAGACCCTGAAGCATGCGCTCCAGGGTTTCGTTTTTTAGTACGTACTTGTCTCGCTTTGCTTCACGGTCACTTTATCCCCAAGTTAGTCAGGTGTTCTTTCGGCGCGGCGCGCCTTCGATTTTTTGAAATAATAAAATCATCCCGAAAACCAGATGTCCGGGTGATTGATCAAAATGGTAGTTTCGGACATGGGTTTTAAATACGCCATTCGTGACGACGCTGCTTATTTTCTTACCCACACAGTTGTTGGCTGATCGACGTGTCACGCGAATGGAGTTGTGTGAAGTCATTACATCTTCTTTGAATTTCTGTTCACGACAGAAGGGCCTGGAGATTTATGGTTGGTGTTTAATGCCTAGTCACTTGCATATGATTGCAAACAGCAAGCAAGGAAATCCTGATAACCTTTCTGACATCATGCGAGATTTCAAGAAGTTCACATCAAATCAGGTGATTAAATCGATCAACGAAATCGGAGAGAGCAGGCGAGAGTGGTTACTTCCGTTGCTGCAGACAGATCGAAATTCATGGCAATTGTGGAAAGAGGGGATGCATCCGGTAGGATTGTACAAAAGGAAATTTACAAGACAAAAGCTGGATTACATTCACAACAACCCAGTGGTTGCTGGAATTGTCGAGGAGCCGCAACATTATTTGTTAAGTTCGGCACGCGATTATTATTGCAATCGAAAAGGCCCGGTCGATTTGTGCTGTATTGGATAGTTGGCAAATGAAAAAGGATCGGAGATCCGGCAGGGACTTAGTTTGCGGTTTGTTGAAGGTCGAGGATCGGAGATCCCGACCAACGCACTTCGTCGTTCAATTTTGCAGTTAACTAAAGAGAACATCTGGACTAACTTGGACTACGAATCCCAAGTTGGTAACAGCTTGGGATTTTTTTATCTGAACTCTTAAAGAAGAATCGGGAATAAATTTTCACGATGAGTACCTCCGCCAGTGGCAGGAACGCCATAGTCACGAAACGGCTCTCTATATTCCTGACCACAAGCATTTGACGGGCGCACTACACCAAGGAACATACTTGAAATATTAGATATCAGATTCTCAGATTGCAGGCGTCGAGTTCAGATTCTATAGAGGATTTTACTTTAAATCACTATTTTAGTTAGTAGGGAAGTCATACGCTTCGCCAGAGGCACGCTCAATAAATCCCATTGCCGCGAATGAGAAATAGATCATACAGATATCGAAAATATTTTTACACTCAAGGAAGTTTAACTCAATGCATATGAACAGGAAAGTGATCATTATTTTAACAGTTTTGCAATTCTTTATTTGCATTGCTACGGCGCAGCAAAAGCAACCCAATATTCTTGTTATCTGGGGCGATGATATCGGTTGGCAAAATGTAAGCGCATACGGAATGGGAGTGATGGGTTATACTACCCCAAATATCGATCGACTCGGTGTACAAGGCATTCGCTTCACTGACCATTATGCACAGCCTTCCTGCACTGCGGGACGTGCAGCTTTTATAACAGGGCAGTATCCCATTCGCTCGGGAATGACAACTGTGGGTGTGCCGGGTGATAAATTAGGCTTGCAGGCTGCCTCGCCTTGCCTGGCTGAAGTGTTGAAAAGCGCCGGCTATACCACTGGACAGTTTGGAAAAAATCATTTGGGAGATCGCAATGAACACTTACCAACTGTTCACGGCTTTGATGAATTCTACGGCAATCTTTATCACTTAAATACGCAAGAGCAAAGTGAGTACAAAGATTATCAGGAATACGCCAAAAATTATCCGGGTGGCGCTGATGCATTCGCGAAAAAATTCGGCACGCGCGGCGTCCTTCACTCACACGCTACAGATAAAGATGATCCAACTATTGACGCACGTTTCGGCCGGGTTGGTAAACAGCGAATCGAGGATACGGGCCCGCTGACCATGAAACGCATGGAAGACTTCGATGCCACAGAAGTTATTCCCCGCGCAGAAGAGTTTATGAAAAAGAGTAAAGGTGACGGCAAACCTTTCTTCGTTTGGCTTAACACCAGCCGAATGCATTTGTATACTCATCTGAACGAAAAGTGGCGTTATGCTGCTCAACCTTATACACATGATGAAGATATGCATGGGAGTGGAATGATGCAGCACGACCACGACATCGGTTTGATTTTGGATTTTCTGAAAGCCAACGGGTTGGAAGAAAATACAATTGTGTGGTATTCAACGGACAATGGCCCAGAACATTCCTCCTGGCCTTATGGCGCCACAACCCCGTTCCGCGGAGAAAAAATGACAACCTACGAAGGTGGAGTTCGGGTTATTTCTTTGCTGCGCTGGCCGCAGGCAATCAGACCTGGACAGGTACTCAATGGAATTCAGACACACATGGATATGTTTACCACGTTTGCGGCAGCTGCCGGTGTTAAGGATGTTGCTGACAAAATCAAGAAAGAAAAAAATCAATACATCGATGGCGTCGACAACCTCGACTATTGGACGGGAAAATCTTCCGTTAGTGCCCGCAACAATGTTATTTATTATCGCGAAAGTAAACTGATGGCAGTCCGCGTCGGGCCGTGGAAAGTACACTTTGCCACAAGTGAAAACTATTACGATCTTCCCAAGACACGAAATCCTGTGTTTTTCAATATCCGTAGCGATCCTTTTGAAAGCTACGACTCTGAAGATTCCTACGGACACATGGCCCAACGCGTGTCGTGGCTATTTCAACCCATCAGCGAAATTGTTCAACAGCATGTTGCTTCAATAAAACAATACCCTCCGGTGCAGGGGGGTACGGGCTTTCAGTTGGACGACGTTGTCATAGACCTTATGAAGCAAATGAAAGCCAAGGAATAATCTTTAAGATACTTCTTTGCAGATCTTCCGCGGTGATATGCTGGACGCATCTATCCGTTATGCTTTCAAAACTGAAGGCAACGGCAGACCACAAACGAGAAACTTATGTTGATCTTCGATATCAGAAATAACAACCAGCAATACCTTTACCTGGACCGGATTTTTAAGTTCCTTATTCGCTTGACAGGATTCTTTGTGGTGTTGCCTGCGTTTGCACAGGGGGACCTTACTGCCGAGCAAAAACTGGAGCTCCAAAAAAAGCTTCAAAATCCCGTTGCAAACGTCCAGTCATTTCCATTCCAAAACAATTTCGATTTCGGATATGGGCCACAGCGGAACATAAAGTACACGCTTAACTTTCAACCGGGACTTCCCAAACAATTGAGTAACGGCGCAATGCTTGTGATACGGCCAATTGTTCCGGTTATCATTGCAAGCCCAGAGCCTGTGAAAGCTGTGGGTCTTGGCGATGTCAACCTGGGAATTTCACTGGTGCCGAAGTCAAAGAAACCTGGTTTTATGCTAGGTGGTGGAATGCAACTCAGCGTTCCCACAGCAACTGACGCCCTCGTCGGCACAGGCAAGTGGGCTGCCGGACCAAATTTGATTTTGGTAAACATGAGCAAGAAAATTGTTGCTGGCATGTTGCTGAGTAATATTTGGAGTTTTGCCGGTGATCAGAACCGAAGCGAAGTTAATTTCTTGTTGTGTCAGATCTTTTTTAATTACAACCTTCGAAAGGGCCTTTCGATTTCTTATTCACCCAACATCACTGCAAACTGGAATGCGGCCGGGAATGATGTATGGACTTTGCCTTTGGGCGCCGGCCTCACTAAAATGCTCCCCCTTAAGGGCGGAAAAGCAGTCACCTTGATCGGACAATATTATTACAACGTCGTACGGCCCGATTTTGGGCCTGTACAAACACTGCGCTTTCAGATCAATTACGCCATTCCCAGGGATTGAACAGAATTGCTAGACCTTATCCAAATTGGAGTTCATAGGTATCACCAAGAAGTGATGGTTAAAATTCATATGCTTGAAATTTATCGAACCCGCAATTCATCGAATTCCGTCAAATCCACCCCGAGAAAGTTCGATATTGGTCCGCTCAGGACTACACTCAAATCAAACTAAACGCCACCAGATCGTATGAACTGGTGGCTTTTAATGTTCATTTTTTCAAACAAATTATAGGGGAAACACAAGAATTAGCCCAAGTTAGTCCAGGTGTTCTTTCGGCGCGGCGCGCCAAATAGGTAGCGGTTGGCCGGGATCTCCGATCCTCGGCCAGGCATCGAAGCCTGCCTTCATCCGAGCGGGATCTCTGATCCATTTTTAAACTTAAGACAAAAACGAATTTCGATTTTTTGAAATAATAAAATCATCCCGAAAACCAGATGTCCGGGTGATTGATCAAAATGGTAGTTTCGGACATGGGTTTTAAATACGCCATTCGTGACGACACTGCTTATTTTCTTACCCACACAGTTGTTGGCTGGATCGACGTGTTCACGCGAATGGAGTTGTGTGAAGTCATTACATCTTCTTTGAATTTCTGTTCACGACAGAAGGGCCTGGAGATTTATGGTTGGTGTTTAATGCCTAGTCACTTGCATATGATTGCAAACAGCAAGCAAGGAAATCCTGATAACCTTTCTGACATCATGCGAGATTTCAAGAAGTTCACATCAAATCAGGTGATTAAATCGATCAACGAAATCGGAGAGAGCAGGCGAGAGTGGTTACTTCCGTTGCTGCAGACAGATCGAAATTCATGGCAATTGTGGAAAGAGGGGATGCATCCGGTAGGATTGTACAAAAGGAAATTTACAAGACAAAAGCTGGATTATATTCACAGCAACCCAGTGGTTGCTGGAATTGTCGAGGAGCCGCAACATTATTTGTTAAGTTCGGCACGCGATTATTATTGCAATCGAAAAGGCCCGGTCGATTTGTGCTGTATTGGATAGTTGGCAAATGAAAAAGGATCGGAGATCCGGCAGGGACTTAGTTTGCGGTTTGTTGAAGGTCGAGGATCGGAGATCCCGACCAACGCACTTCGTCGTTCAATTTTGCAGTTAACTAAAGAGAACATCTGGACTAACTTGGGATACCAGTATCATTTGAAAGATCACCTCGGCAATGTCAGGATGACGTTCACGACGAAAAATGATACCGAGCGGGATCGTGCAACTGTGGAGAGTGACAGTCTTGTTAACGAAAGTGCCAGGTTTCAAGGCGTCGACAAAGCGAGGCGTGTCAATCCCCATATAGCGCACGTATTCAATTGCGGTTGTGGCGCGACGTCCCTATAGCTAAATCCCATAAGAAATTTAAAAAAGAAATAGTCCGAATCTAGCCTGTCCGAATCGAATGTGTTTGGCATAAGCAGCGCTTCGTTGGTGGGTCCCGTATCAAAGTTCTCAAACAAGGAATGGCAGCAAGAGTTTTCGGCTAATTTTGTGTCTACAGGAACACAATGACCCCCGAAATCAGGAAGAGAAGCATAATACTTCCGGCGCGGCTTGCGCAACTTAAGAGCGAGCGCAGCGCCTACGAAATCAGGTGCGGTATCGCGGGTTGTCCTTGCAACAATCCCGGACCTTATTGTGGTCGAGGCTTCTTCTCACTTTTTATACAAGCTGTTTACGGGATCGAGTTCGCGAACCGACTACAAGTTCCTTTTCATGTCAACTTCGGCAACTGCAGCTATCCTTACTCAGATCGAAACAGACCAAGCGGCGGCAATTTTTGGAATTACTATTTCAAGCAACCGCTTGAAACGATCGGTGATCTTCACCGACCGGTATTCAATGACTTTATGGAGATTTATCCTTTAAGGATATGGAACCGTTCGTTTCTGAGAAAGATGCACGATTCCGTTGTCAGGCACTTGGAGTTTAAGGACGAAGTAAGTACGGCTTTCAAATTGGTTTCTGATAATTTTAAGAATGGACCTGTGTTGGGTGTCCACATTCGCCGTACGGACCACCATCACGAAATTCAGGAAGTGAAGATTGAAAGGTATTTGAAGTTGATCGACAAAAAGCTGAAACAGGAAGACAGGCTCTTCCTTGCCACCGACGACACGAGCGTTGTTGATGTATTCAAGGAAAAGTATGGAAGCATCTTGTTGCTTAACGATGTCCAGCGGTCTGCAGGGGAAGTCTCGACGCATTCCAATCCTGATTTTACCGATAAGTTTAAGCTCGGACTGGATGCACTGGTGGATTGCTATTCTTTGTCACGCTGCAGAGAGGCCATTCTGACGCAATCAAATTTTTCTTATGCTGCCCTGTTGTTCAATCCGGAGCTCAAGTATCACTTGATGGAACGTCCGCGGACGACAGTACGCAGGTTGAAAACGCTATTAGTATATAATCTTGATCGTTGGGGGATCAGAAAGTGGTGAAAGCTCCCATACTTGAAATATTTCCTAACCTGAATATTCCGGTTTCGTGCCCGAGTTGTGGATCGACTCGAGCGACGGTGCAAGGCGTGTTGTTTCAGGGAATCCATGTCTTGCAAAGTTTTCATTGTGAGGATTGCAGTGTTGACTCTTGCAGCACATTACCTGCAGGCCATGATGCACTTTGGCCTATTGCTTTTAGTAAGGATGGGACTCATGTCCGGTATGACGCGATCGCTGACCTTTGGCTGGCAAGGCCATTATTAAAAGGTATGGTCGGAACATTCCGGTCAGACTATGTCATTGAGAAAAAAATCTATCGACAAAATTCGGAAAACGCAGTTCTGCTGAATTGCCTGGATTATTGTTTCGGGCATGCATTCGCAAAACTCTGGAACATCCAGGCCATCCTGGAATCATACCCGGAATTCTCCGTGATTGTACTTATTCCGGAAAATTTTGAATGGCTGATTCCAGAAGGTGTATCAGAAGTGTGGCTTGTGCGGGGGAAGATGCGCGAGATGAACAAGTACATGGTCAACCTCGACAGTCAGATCAAGTCCGAGATCTCCCGCTTTTCAAAATTTTATCTCAGCACTGCCAAAGTGTTTCACGACACGAGTAAAATCAACTTTGAAATATTTTTACGAAAAAAGTCATTTGATATTTCGGCGTTCACGAAAATGAAGCCGTGTGTCACCTTTGTGCTTCGTGAGGACAGGTACTGGCACGGAAACGCGGTGGAAGAGTTTGTGAACAGGGCTTTGATAAAGTTTGAAATTCAAAAATATTTTACCGGCTATTTTATTTGGCGGCAAAATTCGCTGGTGAGAAAAACAATCAAGCACATGAAAAAACAGCGCAGCGACGTCAAATTCGTGATCACGGGATTTGGAAAAAAGACTTTTTCCGACGGAAGCGTTGAGGACCGGAGGGTAGGAGTGATAAATGATACCATTGAACATGAATGGTGTGAATGCTATTCGCAAAGTCATATTAGCATTGGCGTGCACGGCTCGAATATGCTCATTCCTACCATGTTATCGGCGGGCTTTATCGAGATTTTGCCCAGCCATAAAATTCAGCACATCGGAGAAGATACAATCTGTCGTCACCAGGGTCGCGATGCTGTCTTCTTGGCAAGGCACGTGGAGGCATTTGTGTCGCCTCGCCTATTGGCACAACATGCGATCCACATGCTTTCATTTGGTGAGATAAAGAAGTGGATCCAAGGATAGTTGGATCACTGTCGTGAAGTTCATCAGGTAAAGCTGTCCATTTTGCTGTCATGATGCATGCTATGCTGTGCCCTAGCGCCGGCTCCCAAACGCACGGATCGTAATGGCCCGAGTGCTATATTTGGTATAAGATCATTGCTTGGAAATTTCAATATTTTTTTCTCCAAGGAAACATAGCTCAGCTTTATTCCTTGTTTTTTTTGCCATATCACTTTCTGCTTTAGGCCAAAATGGCGACAAGCAAATCGGATTCGGCCTGGGGATGTACTATAAGTCTTTTAAGGATGAATCGGTCAGTACCGCCAATAATTCTGGAGCGTCGATGTCAATTGTTTTATTTTTTAGATCCAATGAGGAGAATAATAGACATCATTTGCAGTTGCTGTTGGCAGCTCCAAATCTTACTTCGCCCAGCCTCTTGGTAAGAGATCAGGCGGCACATTTTCAATATGCTTACCACCGAAGGATTAAAAATCATAGTAACATCAGATTCTTTGCCGGTGGATTGGTTGAAATAAACGGTTCCCATTTGAAGTATAGTGAGGGAAATAACTCGTATTCATATTCGTATCCCTTTACAACCCTCGAATCAAATGCCTCTTTAAGCCCATCAGTGTTGTTTGAAGTGCCATTGGCTAGTAGCGCTTTCACTGTTCAGGCATGGACCGCAATTGTTGGTTATAATTTTGGAGGATTTAATAATGCAAGAGGCTGGATGTGGGCCGGTGACTTCTCCAACACTGGAACACGCGTCTCCTATAGCAAACATTTTTCAAGCCACTGGGAAGGTCGCCTGGATTATCAATTTCAATACTATACCTCAACTAAATTTGAGACGATTTCTTCAGTGGTACACCAAATCAATCTCTTATTGGTACTTAAGTTACGCTGATCGATGAGCCGAAAGACCCGAATTTTCCTATGCTCATTTCTACTTTCCTGTTCTTGCAGTGAAAAGCCAACTGGAACACTGCCGACTTTTTATCCATGCAATGACCTATTGAGCTCGTGCGCAACTATCGCAAACGCTCCGTATTGTACGTTTGGTTTCAAATGGGGAGATTCAAAATCCTTTACTCCGAACGGACCAGGAATTTCTGGACCCCAAATCAAAGCGAACTCCATTTCTTATAAATTTCTTGAAGGTGAGATTAGATTTAAATCAAGCCTTCAAAATCAAGGGACTAGCATGGAATTTAGTAATGAAGACAAATTATCGGTGCGCAATGCTATTTTACAATGGTCCTCAATTGCAGGTATAGCGTTTATCGAGAAAGCCGGCAGTGAGGCCACGGACGTAACGATTGTTTCAGCTTTCATACCAACTGGCGATACGGAAGGGGGATCAACATGTGGCCTTGGCTACCCCGCCTTTGAAGGTCAACCCTGCAATCAATTGGCCGGGCTGCTAATTATTAATCCCAAATGCGATCAAACGCTGCCTATTGCACTTCACGAGATCGGACATGTTTTGGGGTTAGGACACGTTGCGAGCGAAAACGTGATGAATCCTGACAGGCTCAGTGTCTTTTCGACTTTACAAAGCGGAGATATTTTGGGTGCCCAAAGTATTTATGGTACCAAGTGAGACCGTATGTGCCCTCAACTTCAGAAAACTCCGCGATAGTTGAGATTGTTTCTCGATGTGGCCCGCGGGCGGCGATTGCGGGGTCAAAGTATGATCATAACAGATGCCCAGCCCGCCCAAAAATTACTCATTCCTTAGCGAATCCACCGGGTTGGCAAGCGCTGCTTTGATTGACTTGAAACTAATGCTGATGGCTGCCAGCGAGGCACAAAGCACTAAGGAAAAGATGAATACCGAAACAGAAATTTCAACCTTATAGGCAAATTCCGCGAGCCACTGCCCAATCAAGTAGTTGGCGACGGGTAATGCGCAAATTGCGGCAATAGAAACCCAAATCATAAATTCTCCGGACAGTAAGGCTGTTATACGGAACACTGATGCTCCAAGGACTTTACGTATGCCAATCTCTTTTGTCCTCATTTCTGCTATAAATGAAATGATTCCATAAAGTCCTATGCATGCGAGTGTCACAGACAATGCGCAGAAAATAAATGTCAGCTTCGAAAACTTCTCGTCCTGCTTATACATCTGGCCGATATGCTCGTCGAGAAAAAGATAATCGAACGGGAGACCGGCATTGGCAGATTTCCAGTCTGCCTCGATTGAATTCATGATCTCGGTGATCTGACCTGCGTGAACCCGAACAAATAGCAAATCAAGGTGAGCTTCCGGGACCTGGATGATCAATGGGCCGATGGGTGAATGGAGACTAGAGAAATGAAAATCGCGTACAACACCGACTACCTCACTCGTGCGTCCTCCGATACTCACCTTTCTTCCCACCGCGCCATTCCGCCATCCGAACATTTTTACAGCAGCTTCATTCAGGATAACAGAATTTTGCTCATCGCGGGCTTCTGAGAATGTTCTGCCTTCAAGCATTTGAAGTCCCATCACTTCAATAAAACCCGGGAAGGCTCCGAAAAGATTGATTCGCAGGGGTTCCTCGGAAGAGACGCCGACTTCTTCAATGGTCATGTTGCCCTGCTGACCATCGAACAAATTTCCACTTGCCGAAACACTTGCCACGTACGGGTTTTGCAGGAGTTTATTTTTTACCGATGGGTAGACATGTGACATTTCATTCCCTGGTACACGCAGTACCACAACATCTTCTTTTTCAAATCCCAGATCCCTTGCGGAAAGGAAATCCATCTGACTTTTTATCGTCAGACTTATTGCGATCAGGGCCGCTGTTATGAAGAATTGGATCATTACGATGACTTTCCCGAAAGAAAGACCTCGTGCACCCATGCCAATGAATTGTTTTCCCTTCAGTGCTATCTGAGGTTTCAATTGTGACAGCAGCATGGCAGGATATATGCCGCCAATCAGTCCGATTAAGATTACCATTAACGAATAGGATGGTATCCATGTGAGCTGATCTGTAAAAGAAAATCTCAGGTCGACATCCAATAGTCGCTCAAAAGTTGGTATGCCTACCGCGACGATGATGAGTGCCAACGCGAGGCTTAGCGTTACGATCGCGATAGATTCAGCGATCAATTGGAAAAAAACTTCCGATTTCGTTGATCCCAATGTGCGTTTCACTCCTGTTTCCTTTATGCGATAGGAGGAAAGTGCTGCCGACAGGTTGGTGAAATTGAAGCATGCGATTCCCAGGATCAATGCAGCGATGGCTGCCAAAATCATGGTATAGGTGTAGTCGCCTTTGGTCGAGATGCCATCTCGCTCAAGAATATTGCGCGAATGCAGATAGATGTCTTGTATCGGTTGAAGTTGGTACGATGTTCTTTTTGCTGCGTCTTCTGAGAGATACTTTTTTAGCAGCGCTGGCAATTTAGTCTCAACGTCAGATGCCGTCACTCCGTCTTTTAGCCTAACATAAGTAGGAAACGAAAGCCAGCTCCAACTTTGTAGTGTCACGGGATACCCAATGGGCACCGTGAAAGTCTCGAACGAAATCAGGATGTCAAAGTTGAAATGTGACTTGCTTACAGGTGCTGTGATGCCTGTAACTTTCAGGACGAGGTCATTAACCTGGAGGAGTTTTCCCATTGGATCGGTGCCTCCAAAGAATTTGTTGGCGAACTCGGATGTGATGACTGCGCTGTTGAGTTCTTTGAGTGCCGTTCTGGCGTCGCCGTGCGCCAATGGGAAACTGAGCACTTTGAAAAAATTTGAATCCGCGTAGAACACCCTGTCTTCGTAGAAATGATTGTCTCCAACTTTAATAAGTACGTTGTCGGCGTGTCTGAGCCTGACTGCCGCCTCCACTTCGGCCAAGTCTGTCATCAGGGTCGGAGCAAGCAACGGAGTGGCGGCGGCATGCGCCTGGGTTCCGTTGGTGCGTTGACTAATATTGACAAGCCGATAAATATTTTCAGACTTTTCATGAAATCGATCGTATGAGAATTCTTCAGACACAAAAAGCAGAATCACTATTGCCGATGCGAGCCCAATGGTCAAGCCGGCGACGTTGATAACGGAATATGATTTGAAGCGCAAGGCATGACGCCATGCAAGCTTTATAAATCGGCTGATCATAGAAGCGTTGGATTTGTATACGAAAGGTAGGCTTCTCGTTGACTAAATGCTTGACGTAAAAGGCGGTACCCGTCGGTTACAAGGAATGCCGAATGGCCGGATTAACAGATGGATATTGATCGTGTTTGGGAGAGAATGAGTTGCTGTACGAATGAGACAGAAATATTTAACGTGGATTCTGAATCCAGTCTACCTCTTATCAATCCATGGTCCATAATTCGCGACCTGCGTCCACGTACCATTTGTCAATTCAGATAAGATGATATCCCTGGGCTTTCCGTAGTTGTCTGTAAGGCCATAGCCAACAACAACATTTCGTACAGGATCGTAACCCAGCGCCATAGCGAAGAGGCGATGTTCTCCGATTTTTCTCCATTCTTTTCCGTTCCACATCCAGGTCTCCGGGGTTTTTGAATTTTCCGGGTCACGAGGATTCTGATTGACCCAGCCACCATGCAAGACAACAGATTTTTGACTATCGCAATAAACCATGCGGTGATAATATTTGCGACCCGGGTTGATCTTGGTGGTTATCTTCGTCCATGTTGAGCCGTCAAATTCCCAATGCTCATCTGGCTTAATCCCACCGCCGTAAAGAATCACTTTCTTTCTGTGTTTGTCATAAACCATACCCGAGTGATAACGAACTCCAGGACCCTTGATTTGCAGCGCGGTGAATTTGCCATTGCGGAACAGCCATGTTGTCGTGTCTTCCTTCCCATTCCGATTGCCGCCATATAAAACAAACGCGTTGAGGTGTTCTGCGAATACCATCTTGTGGTGATCGCGCGTACCAATATCATCGGAAACCTCTTTCGACCAGGCAATTCCGTCAAAAGACCACATATCACCGAAGGACCTCTCATCGGAGCCCTCACCACCATACCCGAAAAATTTGTTGTTTTTTGTATCGAGGGCCGGTGTAAAGAAATTTCTTGACCCGGGTCCGGATGCGGCGATCTTTGTCCACTTCTTTCCGTTCCACCTCCACACGTCGCTCTCACGCTGGTCAGGCGTTGGAGTAGTACCGCCCAATAACATCAACGTCCCGGTAGGAGAATGAAAAATAAATGCCGCATCGTCCCGACGTTTAGGAAAATTTTCGGTGATGATTTCAGATTGTGCTTCTGCGATGCAGGCGATGGCCAGGCAGTAGAAAAGTAAATGCAATTTGATGTGCCGAGCCGTTGGATGTTTGCGCTTGCTAATTTCACTGGATATTGTTTGAAGCGAAAAAAATGGCACAATAAAAGCCTTGTAAAATCGATGGATCATGAAGCGTTGGATCTGTAAGCGAAAGTTAGGTTTCTGATTAGTCAAATACTTGACGTAAACGGTGTTACCGGGGAGGGGTGTGACCATAAGTGTCATAACCGCCAAATGGATTGTTCAGGCTCGGAGAGTTGGTCCGTGTCAAGCTCTGCCAGCCATCGGGGCCGTTCTTTTCTTTTTGACTAATTCCGAGGAGCAGGGGTTGTTGCATTTAGTCTCCGAAGCTGCAGTATTCCAACAATTCCAAATAGTAATGGGGAACCTGCCATTGCGACCGCCGTTAATTGATTGATCAACTGATAGGGCCCCGCTTCCCCGCTGATAGCCTTTAAGCTAACAACAAAATCAAATGCAGCATGAAGCAGCATGCAAATCCAAAGACTTCTTGTCTGGACGCGGACGGCCATAAAAAGAAATCCAGACATCGTGGCGAGAAGCGCTTGCAAGAGACTCAAGCCGACAGTGCCTGTAATTAGAAAATTCAATATATGAACGCAACCGAATAGCACCGACACTACCACTACTGTCTGCGAAAATCTAAGGCGCCCATTTAATGAAAAGAACAAGATTCCTCTGAACATTAACTCTTCTGAGAATCCAACCAACAGTGAATTTAATAGCAGCCATTTATAGCGGTCGAAATCATTAAAAGATTCGTTAATAAGCAGGTTTAACGTAATCAGGGAAATTACAAGAACTGGATAAATCAGAATTGAGGCAGCTTTTAAAGACGGACTGATGAAACCGACCTGTTTGTAACCGTTTCTTAAAATGAGATAGATAATTAGAATAAGTCCGGCGGACAGTATCGGGTAAGAGATGCCGCGCTGAATTGTCTCAATAATGGTTGTTGTAGATTGGGATGGGTTCAAGATGTTGTTGCACAAAGTCAAAGCAACCCATACGCAAAACAAAACGACGGCGTGCAAAACTGGAATTTTTTTCATGTCAGTTGATTAAATGCAAAAAAAAACATGTATTGCTGATAGTTGATGTTGCATTTTATGTCCATCTGCAAATCATGTTTGCGGGCAATTTATTTTTCTAATTTGGAATCCCCAACACCGTTGATAAATTTACCTATGCTAATGTTAAAGTATTATCTCGTTGTGTGTGTGGGAGTTTTTTGAATTAATAAAGCCCGGATGACGAAAGTTAATTTATTGATATTCGCTGTTGCATACATTCTGTTGCTCAGCACATCTGTTTTTATTGGTTACCGTATAGCCCGGAAGAGATACTTCCTTCAAAATAAGAATTGGAAGGCGAGCGGCGTCGAGACTTCCATTATCTCCTTATTCGGACTTATTTTGTCGTTCACGTTACTTTTGACGGGCAATGCAAGTAGCGATCGTTTGGATCTCATCCACAAACACGTTGATGCGCTTTCGGCGTTATATCGTGATGCCAGCCTTGTGTCATCGCCGGTGCGGGATACAGTGCAGGCATTTGTCGTTCGTATCTTGGAAGAGAAAGTCTATGAAGACAAGGCCGACAGCTTTGAGGAGGATTCTCTTGTGCCAAAGTCGAACTTAATATATAACAAACTTTGGTTGACCCTCGCGGACATGAATCAAAAGAATCCCCAGCTCAGGGCAGAGATTGTTCAGATGATGGCAGGTGTGAACGCCGCCACGGCGCTGCACTACAGAATTGAGTATAGTGCGGTCGAACGAATGCCATGGGTGTTGCTCGCGATGGTCGGATTTTGTTCCCTGTTGATCGGTGTTCTCGTTGGTTTTTCTAACGGATTCACCGAAAACCAGAAGTATATGGTGCCGCTCGTTTTCATCATCATGACTTCAGTTGTGGTGATGGTGATTCTGGATATTAATGATCCTAGGCAGGGCTTTTTCAAACCATCCCTGGGCAACTACACGAGCGCTTATAACGAATTTGTCAAGAAATAGTCAACCCTATTTCAATGTAGAGGTAACTATTCCGAGCGGCGTTTCAGATTCAATGCCAATCAATTTGCCGTCTTTGTAGGTATACCACGAATTCTTATTGTCCGGGGCTTCCACGAGATATTTGCCAGTCCCTATAGCTTTTACTGAGATAAACTTAGCATACATCGTAGAAAAAAGTTCGGTGATGCCGATAGGCTCACGTACGTACAGGTCGATAATCATATAATCTATTTTCCGGCTTTCGATTCGCTGCTGGCCATTTCGTTCGCATGTAAACTTCCCGTCGGGTCGCCTGTCCACCCGCGAATGAACGTCCGCAGATCCGCGATTTGCATGCCGGTATGCGGTACTTCTTACCAATAATCCGTCTTTATGAGTTGAATTGATCTCCGACTCTACGTGAATCGACATCACCATGATCTTTGCATCGGTATTGGTGCGAAGATCGCGAACGATTGTATTTCCAGTACGCTCTTCCGAGAATGTCAATGTCCCTATTTCTTTTCCTTTAAATGAGACTTTGAAAACCGATTCCCTGCTTTGAGAAAATGCGACAACCGGGAAAAGCAGGGCAACTGTAAGAATTTTCATGATTCAGTTATTGAAAAAGCGGTTTACTGCTTCTCCCTTCTCTTTTTCATACCAACGATCTTAATTCCTGTGTTGAAGTATCGAAGCTCTTCAAACGAACTGACAGGTGCGGCACTAGTGAATGTGAGCTCTGTCTGCTGATTCGCCGATGTGTAGTCTGAATACAATGCTAACGCAACAACATCTTTGATTAATTCCACTTTAAACTCCATGCCGAAAGAATAGGCGAATGTGGCATCGTTGGAAAAATTGACTAATTCATTTGCGATGATATTGTTATTGCTGTCATACACCTTCACGGTAAATGCCTTTGTGTTATTCAAAAGGATACCTATTGAACCCATCAAACTAAGTTTGGCCTTTTCACTGATGTCAAACTGATAAGCTGGTCCGATGGTGGTTAAGAATGGGCTGTACTTACTGTCAGATATCTCTGTCCGGTTGCCGAGTTGTTGTGTAAATGCACCTGAAAGTGCTTGCGTGTCCATGTCGTTCCACTGATAGGTTGAGTGGCTGTAGTAAGACCAGTTTTTTAACGAAAACAACTTGCCTCTCGAGTCAAAGACAAGGCCCCAGCCACTCTTTGCGAATCCACCATTGTGTAAATCCGTGGACTTGAAAGATCCGACAGGGGACGCCATAAAAAAGCCGATGGAGGTTTCTTCTTGTGCGCTCGCCCATCCCGATATGAGAGAAAGGGCGACTACGATCAGAAATTTAAGTGTCATGCAGTCTTAATTGTATATACAAATATACTGAATCATGAATTTGCTGGAATTGAAAATGCTTTCGTGAGAGTTTGGTAGCCAACCCGGGGTCAATCGTCGGCCATAATCGGCCATTATTATACGAAGTGGTTTTGGGTCCGTTAACTTCATTCGATAACAATATCAAATTCAAATATTCATCGCATGAAAAAGGAACATGTTATAATAAGTGCGTTTCTGACAATTGGCTTTCTAACAGCTGGACATGTAATTGCGCAGCAAGCTGGAAAGGAAAACTACAATGTTGCTGTGTTCCTGTACGATGGGGTTGAGTTGCTGGACTTCGCCGGGCCGGGCGAAGTGTTCTCCGCGGCCGGATTTAAAGTTTACACCATGAGTGTAGACGGCAACGACCTGCTCTCGCAAGGGTTTGTTAGAATAAAGCCGGAGTATTCGCTTGACACCGCACCCGATCCGGATATCGTCATTTTTCCCGGTGGCGGATCGGGCCCGACGTCAAGAAATCAGAAGGTACTCGACTGGATCAACGCACGCGTTAAAGCCGGTGCACTTGGAATGTCGGTTTGTACCGGCGCCAGTATTCTTGCAAATGCAGGCTTGCTGAAAGGACTCAATGTTACAACCTGGTATGGTTTCATCCCACAACTTCAGAAAGATCATCCTGACATGAAGGTGCTGCCTGACACGCGGTTCGTTGACAATCGCAATGTGATTACAACAGCAGGTGTGTCTGCAGGAATTGATGGAGCATTGCACGCTGTTGCCCGTATCAAGGGACTGGACGTTGCAAAAAAGGCCGCACGCTATATGGAATATGATAAGTGGAAACCCGAGGAAGGACGTGTCGATATAAGAAACGCTTATATCGAACAACTCACTGCACAGATTAATGGCCCTGCCGATGGAAAGCAGGTTGCTGTGATAGATAATAACGCAACTCCTTACCTCGGCGAGTTGAAAAATCTTGCGATAGATCTTAAGGAGCAAGGGAAATTCAGGGAAGAAGCAAGGGTTCTGGAAATCGCCGTAAAAATTTATCCCAACTCTTCGTTCTGTTACAATGAGCTTGCGCTCGCGTATAAAAAGATTGGCAAGCCGGCGCCAACTGACCTTGATTCTTATGTGAATTTGTTGAAAGATGGAAAGCTTAAAGACGCAGTAGCGACATATCAAAAGGATCAAAAAAATTTCGCGGGATGGAACTTGTTCGATGAGCCTGCGGTAAACGCTTTAGGCTATAAATATCTTGCACAAGGTGAGCACTTATTGGCGATCAACATCTTTGAATTCAATACAAAGCTCTATCCGGAGTCGGCAAATGCCTTCGATAGCCTTGGTGAAGGGTATTTTACCGCGGGGAAAAAGAACGAATCACTGCTCAACTATAAAAAATCTCTTGAACTGAATCCTGCTAACAAAAATGCAAAGGATGTGATTGCCAAGATTGAACGCGGGGAGTAAACCAGCACTATTCGAGGGTAACCGTGAAGCAAATCAGTATGCTTCACGGTCGCTGGTGGTCCTTACTCGGAGATCGTTTTCTGGCTGTAGGTAGAGCTTACCAATGCGGTTTCACTGTTTTTTCACCGTTGGCCAGTTTTTGTCTGCTTTTTGAATTCTCTCGTGTTGATCCTTGCTCCACCTGGCTTTCACATCCATATTGTAGTTGAGATACAGTTTATCATTCACGATGGTGAAGGCATCAGGTTGAGTAGGGGCTTTGTGACCCTCTGAGGTTCCATACGCGCAATACCCGCCGTACTGAGGTGCGTATTTTTCTGGGCTGGCTTTAAATGCTTCCATGTTTTCCTTGCTCGCAAACGACCAATGAGCGCCATTCCACTCAGTTGAAAACTCCTTTTTACCCTTCATTGGCTTTCCCGAAATAAAATACGCTACAGGATCATAGCCACGGATCGCACCTTCATCGGTGGTGAAGATTTCTGACGATTGTGCGAAAATGCCAGAATACGCAACACTTGCAATTAGAATTGTTAGTAATGTTTTCATTTAAGATTGTTTTGTTTCGCAATTAACCAATGACCCTTATTAATCGTGCCCGAGGGCAGAACTAAGGTGCACATATGTAAGCCGGGCGACAATTTCCGGTGCCCCGATGCTGGTGATGTGCCAGTCGATGTGATTCTCAACCAGAAATCGATTGCGCGAAAGCATTCAAACGCCCATTAACCAATGTTCTGCGTGCGATTTTATTGATGCCTGAGACTGACCGACTGACTTGTGCTATATTTAGAAAACCGAATTGACAGTGTCTCACGGTTCGATTTAGAAATTTTGACAAAATAACGTCAGGCCCCTGAACGTAAATTGAAATAAACAATGGAATGGGAATTTGAAAATGTGATTGCCAGCGAAAAGCAGCTTCGCGACATCATGGGTTATCCAACGGAAATAGTGACGCGGAAAACGATAAATCGCATTGATGAACACTGCAAAAGTTTTATTGAAAAATCACCCTTCATTACTATCGCAACATCCGATGCGAAGGGAAATTTCGACGTGTCACCCAAAGGAGATCCGGCGGGGTTTGTGAAAATATTGAACGACAAAGTACTTGCAATTCCTGACCGCCCGGGGAATCGGAAGGCTGACACATTGAGCAATATCCTTCAAAACCCAAACGTGGGAATAATTTTTTTTATCCCTGGAATCAAAGAGACATTGAGGGTAAATGGAGAGGCTAAAATAGTGACAGATGAAAAGGTTCTGACGCTATTATCCTGTCAAGGCAAACAGCCCGCGTTTGCAATAATCGTGAATGTAAAAGAAGCCTTCATGCATTGCGCCAAATGCATTATAAGATCCAACCTTTGGACCAAGGTTGAGGATACTGCAACGCGATCTGTTCCGTCCTTGGCCAAAACGCTGGTCGACCATGGAAAGCTATCAATCTCCGTAGAGGAATTGGACGGCATGATTAAGGATGATGAGAAAACCAACTTGTATTAATTAATACAATCATCGCTCAACTGATCGTTTCAAGGGAACGATGTTTTTCGGTGCGCGCGCTGAAGAAGCGGCTTTCCAGCCAATGTGCATTATTGTTGTGCTTCAATGCCCCCACTTTCCGACGAGCGTCGCGAAAAATAGACGAGGGGCGTAATCAGAGATCTGCGAGCCCGATTGTGAGACACCGGGTGACGTGATTGAAAACTATCTTTGCCAACGGATTATTAGTATTTTGATCATTTAAACGTTGCGGATTAAAAACGTCATAAAGGGCAGTGTTCCTTACCACTTATTGGTCTGGACACTGCTCGTGGGGCCACATGCATTCTTTAGCTCCTACCTGATCAGTCAAAACTTAGCATTATTTTTTCTTGCGATTCTGGTCCAGGACGGATTGATCATAGGGTTAACATACGTGAACATCTTATGGATCATTCCTCGTTTCTATGGAGCTCGTCAGTATCTGATCTTCACACTGCTGCTTGTCGTTCAGTTCTGTTTTTACCTGGCTGCCGCTGTCGAGGTGGATGCATACATCGGGCTTAAGCTTGGTGTCGAAGAGAAGGTCTTCTTTAGCCTTGCCTTCAACTTCTTCAACATTTGCCGGTACACAGTTACGGCTTTCCTGCTTTTTGGTCTCAGAAAACAGTTGGAACAAAAAAAGATCCTTGAACTGATGCAGGTTGAAAAGCTGCAGGCGGAAGTCAAGTACCTGCGCGCACAAATCAACCCGCACTTTCTATTTAACACGCTGAACAATCTTTATGGACTCGCTTTGCAGAAATCCGAGCGCACGCCTGAAGTGGTCGTAAGGCTATCAAAGATGATGGACTACATGCTGTTTGAGCTCGAGGACGCCAGAATCTTACTGCAGCGTGACCTTGACCACCTTGCAGATTACATCGATCTTGAGAAGATCCGGCAGGGAAATAACGCCACCATAAGATTTAATGTGAGTGGAGACGTCGGCGCATATCAGATAGAGCCATTGTTATTGCTTCCATTGGTTGAAAATGCTTTCAAGCACGGCGTCAACCAAATGATGGAAGGATCCTATCTTGATATTAATGTGTCGGTATCGGAAGGGAAGCTCGAGTTTAAAATAAAGAATAATTACAAGCGAAAAGTGAATGACCAGGGCCAGGTACACAACAGCCTCGGACTGTCAAATTTGCGAAAGAGACTTAACCTTTCTTATCCCGGCAGACATCAACTTCAGATTTTTGACGACGATTCGAATTATGAAGTCACCCTCTTATTGGAACTCTGATGAACTTCACCTGCATTATAGTCGATGATGAGCCTTTGTCTCACGATGTTGTCAAGGCTCACTTGCGGGCCTGGGACAACATCGATGTTGTAAGTGGATTCTTCAATGCTCGTGATGCCGCTCAGTTCCTCGAAAAAGAAAAAGTTGATATCCTTTTTTTGGATATTGAAATGCCGGAGATCAGTGGAATAGAATTCCTTCGGTCGTTAGATGTAAAGCCTGTCACCATTATGACCACGGCATACCGGGATTTCGCCCTTGAAGGCTTCGAGCTCGGTGTCATCGATTACTTACTCAAGCCCATTACGGCCGAACGTTTTGATGCCGCATTGAAACGCGCCACTGAATTTTTAAACCTCGCCCGACTCTCAGACAAAGTGGATTTTAGTAACGAAAATGGACGGAGCGAGATCCTTATTAAGAGCGGGACGAAAAGGATCTTAATTGATTATAAGACGATTCGATATGCTCAGGGATTGAAGGACTACACGATCCTGCACACGCAGGACAAGAAGTATGTTGTGAAAGGTTCTGTTAAAGCATTTGAGGACTTTCTGCCGGGAGATTTCTTCTTGCGGGTCCATCGCTCTTTCATTATTGCAAAGCATAAAATCAAGATTGTTAAGAAGAACCGCATCGAATTTGATGGCATGTTCATACCCATTGGCAGAACATATAAAGCTGCCATTGAGCAAATTTTGCAAGGCAGGCATTGAGACATGCATGTTGACGTCTCAATGCATCATGCTGCCCGCTCGAAATTTTCTGTTATGACGCGTTTTTACGAACGCTGACTTTCAATACGGGCCTTTTCATCCCGGATTCTGCTTTCTGAATTTCCACATTGCCTGTCCACTTAATCCCGCGTTCATCGACAAAGGACCATGTTGATCCATCGCTGCGTTTACTAACGAGTTTCCACGCCGGTCTCGGCGGACCATAGGTCAAGTTGTTTTGAATTGTTGCATTTACGGCGTCAAGTACTTCGACTTCGGATTGAATTGTAGGATCAATGACCCACTGATTTTCCCATCGGTTCGAATCACCTTGACGCGCGAGCGATTCTGCTCCTTTTACATTCTTATACATAAACATCATGTACCGGTCTGCGAGAGAACCACGCGCCCAGTTTCCCTGTGGATCCCAGTTGTATTCGAGACCAAGGGCGTGCATTTGTGCCGCTCCGCGACCATTTAATTTCTCGACGATATGTAATGCAGCGTCGATTCCGGAAGACAAACCTGCGGACGTAACTATTGTTCCATTGTCGACAAATCTTTTGTTCTCAACGACAGTGGCCGTTGGTTCAATCCTTCTCAATGCGTCAAACATTCCAAAGGTAGTGGTGGCTGATAGTCCTTTAAGCAGACCGGCCTTTCCAAGCAGAAGTGCTCCGTTACAAACCGAAAGTACATAGGTCGCCTGGTCCGCGCTGGATCTTATCCAATTGAGCAATTCGGGTGTGTCCTGTGTCGGCAAATGAGGATCTGAGCCTCCCTGGCTTTTCGGACCCCCGCCGCCTGGTATGACCAGAATATCAGCGTGCGGCGCGTCAGCAAATGAATAATCCGGAATCACTTTCATGTTTAAGACGGTCGTTATCGGCTCCCTGGATTTAGCTACGGTGAAGACTCGGTTCCCCACGCCTCCCAATACTTCCCATGGCCCGGCGTAATCGATGATCTGTACTTCATCGAAAATGAGAATTGCGACATTGAGTGGCTTCTCCTGCTGCGCAAACACATTTATCAAAATCAAACATTGTATGGCTATTAGCGCCGTCATTCTTGTAATTGCTTTCATGCTCTTTGGTTTTGAAGTAAATCTTGTAATAATCAGAATGATCATGAACCTGCTTTATAGTAACAACCTGAATAATAGACGAAGGATAATGTTGCAGGCTTCGGTGTGACTGTCAGCCGCACGTCGAACGCACCATCAATCCGACCATAGCGCGCTGCTGTTAAGGTTTCAGTTTTGACCATCTGCCATTCTTATAAGCCCAGAGTGTATTTGGATTGACATACCGATTGTCGCCCGACGGCTCATCACCTCCAAACAGCAGTACTCTTTTCTCTTTGGGGTCAAATACCATCATGTGGTTTTCGCGCGGCAGCGGCCCATCCTTGTATTCCAAACCTGTCCAAACGTTATCGCTCCAGACCCAGGCGTTCTGTGAGGTGTTGTCTTGCCCTTCCGACTTTTGGTTGCGACCGAATACGAAAAGGCTGAAGGGCGAGATTGCCAAACCAATTGCATTGCCTGGACCTGGAGCCAGTCCGGGTACTTCGTTGCTTAACAGTTCAAAATTTTGTCCATCGAAGCCCCAAATGTCTGTCAGGATATTTCCATCCGGACCTACACCACCGACGAAAATGCTTTTTTGTAAAATGTTTGAGTAGAATGCGCTGAACGCGATTCTGGGTTGTGGTGCGTTTGATGTCGTTGATTTTGTCCAGACATCGCTCCACTCCCAGGTTTCGTTAGAAAAACCTGTCTCGATATTGACGCCGCCGAACAGCACAATTTTGTTTCGTAATTCATCGTAAACAAGATTCATATGAAGGAGCTTGCCGGGCGCAGCGGCAGCAGTGAGAAGTGTCCAGGATGATCCATCCCATTCCCAGAATTCAGAACTTACCACTGCATTCCCGCGCATGTCGTAGGTGCGTCCACCGTAGAGGTATGCGCGGTGGTTACGCTTATGATATACAAACTTTGCATCTTCTCTGGGTGTTGGCCCTGCTGTGGACAGGATTCGCCATTTGCTATCTTTCCATC
Source organism: Cyclobacteriaceae bacterium (assembly GCA_044223825.1). GTDB lineage: Bacteria > Bacteroidota > Bacteroidia > Cytophagales > Cyclobacteriaceae > ELB16-189. The sequence continues at coordinate 751,896 of JBGALO010000001.1, forward strand.
CCCACAATTCATTTCCCACTTTTGCCGCGCCCACATTTTTAGGGTGAGTACTTCCACCGAACACCAACAGCATGTTTTTGTCAGTATCAAATGTCATCGCATGCTGACTGCGGCCGGCAGGCATTGATTCGATCTGACCGTTAGCACCTTGGTTTACCAGAAACACCAGCGCGAGTGCGTAGAACATCAATAAGAATTTCATTCGTTTAAAGACAAAGTGTGATGAAGTAAAAGTATCATCAAAGTTTGTTCAACACATGCAGAGGTCGATGTCGTTGGTCTAACATAAACGACACTCGTATACTGATGAGAAAAAATTGCCATGATGAAGCGCGTGACGTGAAATAAGTCTCAGACCAATTGCGGATAATTTTCTTTCAAAGGCAACAGCGATTTCATAATGTGGCTTGAAAAGACCGAAGGTTGTCGTGGTAAAGCGGGAAGGAAGATCCAGGCAAGGGGACTCGCTCCGCCGAAAGGTGCGCGAAGGCGATGCGCAAAAACCGCAAAGAGATTGCTAAAGCAATCGTGCTCTTCACTTCAGTTTTGGTGCGATTCTCCAACTCGATTATCAGAGTGGTCACATCAAAAGTTTTTAATGGTTATCTTCAGTCCCTCAAATAGATCCACTATGAAATACTTTGTCGCGTCTGTGCTATGCCTGGTCACGATCACGGCGTCTGGTCAGCAAAAAAATATTGTCATGCCGGATAACCTGGTTGCAGAGGGAATTCCCCCGCTTCCGGCCAGTCTGATCTCAGATGTAAAAAATTATACCGAATCACGAGGCGCGAGCCTGGTGGAATGGCATCCACAACGCAAGGAGATGTTGATTGCAACACGCTTTGCCAACAGCACACAACTTCATTATGTGAAGCAGCCGGGAGGCGACAGAAAACAGGTTACGTTCTTCGATGAACCAGTAGGCTTTGCAACATTTGAACCATTGAAAGGAGACTATTTTATCTTTTCGCGGGATGCGGGCGGCAATGAATTCGGTCAGTTGTACCGTTACGACATGAAGGATAAAAAGATAACGCTGCTTACGGATGGACAGCGTTCACAAAATGGAAACGTAACCTGGAGCACCAAAGGCGATCGCATCGTGTATGGCTCAACCAAAAGAAATGGAGCAGACCGCGATTTCTTTTTAATGAATCCGATGAATCCATCCGCAGAAAAGAAAGTTTGTGAAAACGCCGGGGGTGGGTGGGGCGTGGCTGATTGGTCCCCAGACGATTCGAAGCTGCTTGTCCAGGAAGGCATCTCAATCAATGAATCAAGGATTTACCTCGTGGACCTGGCGAGTGGAGCGAAGACAAGAGTATTGCCGGAGAAAGATGAGCGAACCAGCTATTCTCCGATTTGTTTTACCATGGACGGTAAAGGAATTTATCTGACCACGACGAAGGACAGTGAATTCAATCGGCTGGCTCACTTTGACCTGACAACAAAGAAGCTTACTTATCTGACATCTGAAATTAGCTGGGACATCGACAACGCGGATATGTCGAAGGATGGCATGCAGCTGGCGTTCACTTCTAATGATAACGGTACCTCAAAACTTTACATTCTTTCAACCGCCAGCAATCAGTATGCACCGGTGACTGGTGTTCCAGTGGGAGTGATCGGCAATATTCAGTGGGCGTCCGATTCGAAAACGCTTGGCATCAGTGTCGCAACTTACAATTCAGCGGTCGATGTGTACGAGTACGCTACCGATTCAAAGACTCTTACGCGGTGGACAGAAAGTGAGTTGGGAGGAATGGATCTCAGTGGTATGAAAGAGCCGACTTTGATCTCATGGAAGTCCTTCGATGGAAGGATGATCTCCGGGTATAAGTATAGTCCCGCTGCAAAATTTTCCGGCAAACGTCCCGTTATCATAAACATTCATGGTGGTCCTGAAGGACAGTCGACACCGGTGTTTGCCGGTCGGCTCAACTATTTTCTCAATGAGATGGGTGTATGTATCATCTTTCCGAACGTTCGTGGCTCTTCCGGTTATGGAAAAACTTTTCTCGATCTCGATAATGGAATGAAAAGGGAAGAGTCGGTGAAAGATATTGGCGCATTGATCGACTGGATTGCACTACAACCGGACCTTGACAAGGACAGAATCATGGTGACCGGGGGAAGCTACGGAGGTTATATGACGCTCGCGGTTTCGTATATGTACAGTGACAAAATCCGTTGCTCGCTCGACGTAGTGGGTATTTCAAATTTCAATACGTTTATGAAAAACACCGAAGCATACCGGCGTGATTTGCGACGCGTTGAGTATGGAGACGAACGGGATCCAGCCATGGCGGCGTACTTTGAAAAAATTGCACCGATCAACCACGTCAACATGATCAAGAAACCATTGTTCATCGTGCAGGGTGGAAATGACCCCAGGGTGCCGCTGACGGAGTCGATTCAGATGAAAGACAAGATTCAGCAAAACGGGGGCACTGTATGGTACCTTATGGCCAAAGACGAAGGACACGGCTTCAGGAAAAAGAACAACGTCGACATTCAGTTTTATGCGACAGTTTCTTTTATCGAAAAGTACCTGTTAAATCCTCAGCCGGTGATCCAGAATAAATAGGAAAGGGCGTTGCACAGAAGTTGGCGTTAAACTACTTGCGCAATACCTTTTTCTACGAAAGATTAACACCATCCAACGGCAACTTGATTGTAAACTCTGTCCCTTTACCCAATTCACTCTTTACTTCCACCGTGCCCTTAAGCAACTCGGTAGCACGGTGAATAATAAGGAGGCCGAGGCCGGTGCCTTCAATACGTGAGGCATTGGATGCACGCGCGAACGAACTGAACAGATTTTTGATTTCATCTGAAGGGATCCCGATACCTTCATCACGGAATTTTAACACCAGGTGATTTCGCTCTTCGTTTACGCTGAGGTAAACTTTGTTTGCGTCTGGCGAAAATTTCACGGCATTGCTCGTTAAATTGAAAATGATGTTGCGCAAGAGCTTCTGGTCCGAGATAAATGATTTTGTGTTGGTCTTCACTGACAATTGAAGCTTGTGAGTATTGCCACAACTGTGCAACGCTTCTGTTGCGAGTTTTTCAAAAATACCGATTGGCGTTTCAGACAGTTCCACGTTTATTTTTCCTTCGTCTGATTTACCTACAAACAACACGTCTTCAAGCATGGACTTCATGTGCTGCACCTGATGATCGATGCTGACGGCCTTTTCCGCGACCTGCCTGGAGGTTAGTTTTCTGCTGTAGCGATGGAGGTAACTTGCAGACAAGGAAATGGTGGCGAGCGGGGTGCGGAACTCATGCGAAGCAATCGAGATAAACCGGCTTTTCAAGTCAACCAGATCTTTTTCTTTGGCCAGGGATTGATTCAATTTTTCAGTGCGCTCTTTGATGAGACCCTCCAGATTCTGGCGGTACTGAACGACTTCCGTTATGTCTTGCATCGCGCCGATCATGCGCACAGGCTTTTGATCTATGTAAATGACGTAAGCCCTATCGAGTACGTTTTTGTAGGATCCGTCTGCGCACAGATAACGATACTCGGCAATCCAATTGGTAGACATCTTTTCAAAAATTGCATTCCTTTCGCGGAATACCCGATCATGGTCTGCGGGATGGATTTTTTCAGACCACCACTGGTCCACATGATCGACCTTTCGTAAATCATACCCAAAAATTGATTGCAGACCATGGTTCCAGGTAACGGTGCCTTTTTCAATGTCGTAATCCCATATCGCATCGTTGGTCGCTTTTGACAAAATTTCAAAACGCTCATTGTATTCCCGCAGGACCTGCTCGATAATTTTTCGGTCGTTAATATCCTGGACAATTCCCACCATCAACGTAGGCTCACCTTTTTCATTGCGGATGACTTGTGCCCGTTCATTTACCCATCGCGCCGAACCATCGGGCATCACGATTCGATGATCTACGTGATAGGCCTTATCCTGCTCCAAAGCCTGTCTTGAAATTTCTATCACGCGGGAGCGATCTTCCGGGTGCACGCGACTGAAGAAGCAATCGTTCGTTCCGCGAAAGTCTTCTTCACGTATTCCAAAAATCTTAAATACCTCTTTCGACCAAACAAGTTTTCCATTCTTATTCCCCGGCTCGGACGTCCAGTAGCCGATCTTCGCAGATTCAGAGGCCTTATCCAGAAAATACTGATCTTGTTTTAATTCATTTTCGATCTGCTTTCGGTGTGTGATGTCATAGTGCAGCACAATGATCCTTTCCTGTTGAAAGGGAATGACCCTGAGCTGAAACCAGCGCTTTTCTGATGGCGAATCGCAGGGATATTCCATTTCAAAGTACTCGATCTTTTTACTGAGCACCGAGCGCATTCCATTCAATGCTGCTTGAGCGGTTTCATCGCCGTCAGCAATTGCATTTTCGCAGGCCGAAAAATAGTTGCTTCCGATGCTGATGCGGCTCAGATCGGTGGCTCCGTTCCTCAAGCCAAAAATATCCCACGCCCGGTTGGTGTTAATGATTTCACCTTCCGATCCCACCACGGCGATGTGCAGGTTCATTGAATCAAGAAGTTCGCGACTGAACTGTTCACTTTCCTCCAGCAATCTTTCCTGGTTCTTTTTTTCTGTCACATCAAATGCGGAGATTGATATGAATTTGACTTCGTTGTCAACATAGACTGGGCTATAGCGAACTGAGAAAAAGCGAGGTAGGCCTTTTGCCATTGTTTTTGCGACGATGTCAAAGGATTGACCTTGTCGCACTTTTTGAAAGATCTCTTTGCTTGCCTCTATCCGGTCAGGCGGAAGAACATCATACACACTCATTCCTACCTTAGGCGTAATGCCGCTAACTTCTTCTGGGAAGCGCCTGAAGCCTTCGTTGAACAATACAATTTTTGAATCAGTATCAATCAGTACAAAGTTGTCGGCTGAGTTCTTAAAAATAATCTCAAGGTTTTGGCGGTATTGCTCTACAACGGCTTGCTGTTTTATTCTTTCTGTGATGTCGCGCTGCACAATGCAATAACCTAAAAACTGTGTTTGCTCGAGCACGGGAGTTATCGTAAAGTCCCAGTGTTTCTTGTTCCCGTTTGAATCTGTTTCTCTTTGGAATGTAATGATCTTGTCTACACGCGCCCGCTCCAGTATTGATTTTATCGCCGATTTTTGTTCAGCCGGTGCGAGACTCAGCACCTCATCACCTATTGACAGATCTTTATTGAATTGTTCTTTCACGTACCTGTGGTAGTTGTTGTTGGCAACGATCAATCGAAACTCCGGATCAAGCATCAGCACGTTGTCAACCGTGGAATCCATCACGATGCGAAGGTTTGCTTCTGACTTCGCAAGCGCGGCGTCGTTTAGTTTTTGTTCTGTAATGTCCGTTGATGATACGGTGATATGCGTAAGGATGCCATTATTGAATACAGGCGTATAGACGACATTATAATATTTTCGGCCGTGATCGAACACAGAATCTGAAACCACCCGAACTTGTTCGCCTCGGCGAACCCGTTGTAAGATATCGGTCACAGCCTCTTTTCTGTTGGGAGCAATGACATCATACAATGTCATTCCCGCATGATACGTGATCCCAAGATTCTGTTGCATGTACTTTTCAAATGGCTTATTGAACAGAACAAGTTTTGCATCTGAATCCAGTAATACGAATGTGTCCTGAGAATTATTAAAAATAATTTCAAGGTTCTGACGGTATTGCCTCAATTGATTTTCGATTTCGCGGCGTTCATTGAGTGCACGCATTTCCGCTTTCGATGCAATAAGTTGTTCAGCCTGCCTTTGATTTTCTTCCGCCATCGATATTCGCCTGTTGTAACTCAGCGCGACTATCCATGTCGCTACGATCGAAATAGTTACAAACGCTATGATAAGAAGTGCCACCCCCAGTTCAGTGGAAAAAAGATGAAGCCATTCGCCGTATAATCGGACGTAGCCTAAAGCAATGGGGAAAATGATTGCAACTGGCAACAAAATTGCCGCCCTGGACCGGGCAAAAGCACCCAATACGAACTCTTTGATAAATCCTTGTTCGGCACGACAGAGTAGAACTGCTATAGAAAGTATTATGAGATTCAATGCGGTAAGAGGCGCCATGAAGAAAAAAACAGGCCTTTCAGGTACGCGGTACAGATAGGTGATCAAAATAAACAGTGACGACAGGAAAACGAAAACCTCTACAGTCTGAATCACTCGCCCCCAAATGACCTTTTTTGAATGCAGAATTAAACAGCCACTGATCAGCAGTAGGAATGCAGTTGTTGCTATGGACATCCCTTGCCTGCCTCCAGGTCTGAGGATCCTGCCAGCCTGCTGACTAAAAAGCAGTCGATCAATATGAAACGGAAGTGAGTAGAAATTATCGATCAGGATATAGAGAAGGCAAAGTGAAATCATCAATAATACCGACTGTGCATATCCAACCAGGTCTGGTCTTCTTAACAAGATTATGAGAGAGCCTGCGGTAAACAGGAATAGGAGCGAGGCAAGCGGATTCATTGGAGCAGGCGAAAACCAAAACGCAGTTCCTGCTGCATCAAGCAGCCACGTCGTGAAAGCCAAAAGAGATATGAGTGAAACTACAAGCGCGAGAGCAATAGTTGTTCGTCGCAGCCGTGCTGCGTGGCGCTCATTTGCATCTGCAATTGCCATAGCCGATAGGAAAATTATTAAGACGAACTTTTCTACACCAATTAGCGGGACAAGAATAATGATCCTGACAAATTTTGACACTGACGAAAATCATCCGTTTCATTTAGCAAAAATCAGGATGTCGTATTGCGGTTGACTAACATTCTCAAATCAGCGCATTGATTTGTCGGTCAAGTCAATCCATGATCAGGTTCGAAAATTTGTTATCTCGCCGTTTGTTCCACTGCGGATCTTATTTCTTCAAGAGCGAACTTATTTTTTTTAACAGCAAATCTTCATCGAAGGGTTTAGATAGAAATGCGTCTGCCCCGGTGCTCAGGCCCTCGTTTTGGCGTTCTTCGCTGGCATCGGCAGAAACTGCAATCACAGGCAATGTTTTTATGACATCAATGGTTCGAAGTTGCCGAATAACTTCAAATCCGGTCATCTTCGGCATCACCAAGTCAACGATGAGCAAATCCGGTGCGTCTTTTGTCACATGGGGTATGACTTTCGTCGGATCATTCAATGTCTTGACTGCGTACCCTTCCATTTCGAGCATGTCCGCGAGGCACTGAGCGAGTTCTTCGGCGTCATCAACGATTAGGATTTTTTTCTTTTTCATGACCGGGGAAGTTCAACAATGAATGAAGTTCCTTTTTCTGGAATGCTTTGCACCGTTACACGGCCCTCATGCGCTTGCACACCCTGTCTGACAATCGCGAGCCCGATTCCCACGCCCGGAAAGAAAGATGCGTTCTTTCCACGGTAAAACGAATCGAAAATTTTCTCAGCGTCACCTTCGTCGATGCCTATTCCTTCATCTGTGACTTCCACTGAGATTGTGTTTTCACTTTCTTTTATTGTCACCCGTACCTTATCCTTGCCAGGGGAAAATTTTACGGCGTTTTTTAACAAACTGGAGAACACAGTGCCAAGAATCAGCTCATCCGCTTCGAGCACCACATGACTGTCAGGCGCATGCAATTCAATTTTATGACTGAAGTCAAATTCTTTTTGAGTTTCATTTATCTTCTTTTCAATGAGCGCCACCAGGTCAACCGGACGCTTTATTACTGCGATAGCACTCTTCTGAATTTTCCGGAGTTCTAAAAAATTATCAACTGAATGCGTCAATAAGTTTACTTGTTCAAGAATTTGATGGAGTTTTTTGTCAATGACTTCATTCGAGAGCTTTTCCCGATGTTTTATTAAATAATTCGCCGACAATGTCAACGTGGCCAATGGCGTGCGAAACTCGTGGGAAACCACCGAGATGATTTTATTGCGCAGCACTTCCTCTTCGTTCACCATGGCTCTGATTTACATTTATCTGCAACATTCTTTCAAAAATCAAAGTACAGGAAAATACAATCAACGGTACATGATTTTTGTTAGGAGACGCAAGAAGAAGCCGCTTGAACATTCAAAATACTCTTTCCCGACACCCCGAACCCTCAAATCTCCGATTTCAACCGTTCTTGATTGAGCATATTAATATGGCGTATTTCTGAATCATCCGCAATCCCAGCCAGCGATGAGCAGTCGGGTCGGTACGCTTATTTACGTCAATGAGCCATTGATCCGAATTTCAGGCTCGAAAAAAATTCTCTGTAACCTTTCTGTTGTCCATGATCCAATGTGCAAACACATCGGAAAACGTAAACCACGCACTATGAAAAAATTACTGATTGCATCGATGATGCTTGTTTCTGTTTTTACACTTGCACAGGAAAAGCCAAAACTGACTGACCCCGAAATCGCCTCTGTGGCGGTGACGGCAAACCTGGTTGATATCGGTTATGCCGCTGTCGCCAAGGCGAAATCAAAGAATGTAGAAATATTGAAGTTTGCACAGACTATGACGGATGATCACAATGCCGTGATTGCACAGGCTTCGGCGCTCGTGAAAAAACTGAATGTCACGCCCAAGGATAATGCCGTAAGCAAATCATTGAACGACGGCGCCGAAAAGACAAAGAAGGTGCTCAATAGCAAGGCGGCTAAAGATTTCGATAAAGCCTATATCGACAATGAGGTGGCTTATCACGAAGCTGTTATCTCCACCGTCGAAGGTGTATTGATCCCGCAAACCAGCAACCAGGAATTGAAGACCCTGCTGCAGAATGTGGTGCCAGCTTTGAAGACCCATTTGGAGCACGCGAAGATGGTGCAGAAGATGCTGGCTAAAGGGTAGGATCAAAATGTTGAGATTATTCTTTGCGTTGTTGTTCCTCTGCTGGAGCTGTTCGCCTTCTGAAAGAAAAATTGATAACGAGGAGTACCCGGATTTTTCGGAAGAGAGCAGGCCGGCAGCGGAGCAACGGGCAATCACCATGTGCGGATCATCCGCTGTGAAACGTGTGAAATACCACCTCGTAGAGATTTGCCAGATGAAATTTGTGCCGGCTGAACTTGTCATCATTCCGGGCGATACAGTTGAATGGATCAACCGCGACATTACCAATCACGACGTGACGGAGCAACAGACAAAGTCATGGCAGTCGCCATCGTTGAGTCCAGGCAAAAGCTGGAAGAAGGTGTTGACAGAATCAGCGGAGTATTATTGCTCGATTCATTTGGTGATGAAGGGCAGGGTAAGAGTAGGTGCGATGTAGTCTTAATCAAGCCCCTTTCTTAATCGTGCGTTTCCACAGCATGCTTTTATACAACCCATGGATGTAGGTACACACGAGGCTCACAAGGCACACTATTGTGCTACTTTGTGTACCTCGTGTACTTCGTGGCTAAAAAAAATTTTATTTCATAACCCCAACAATCGCTTTACCCGCCCTTTCCTGCTTGTAGTCCACCTTTAATAAGGTAGAGATGGTTTTTGCGATTTGATTTTGGTAGATCTGACTATTCTGTTGCTCGCCGGTCGGAGCAGTGTCCGGTCCGATGATCGCAAGCCAGATCTGATCGGCGTGCGGTACTTTGATGCCATGACTTCTCCAATCCTCTTTGGTGCTGTCGCCGCGCCCATGATCACATGTTATGATGAACGTCGTTTTGTTTTTGTATTGATCATTTGATTGACACCATTCCCACAGGGTTTTGACAAATGTATCCGTGTAGTGGGCTGACCGTAGGTATAGTTCATATTTCCCGCCGTGTGCGAAGTCATCTGTTTCGTCGAATGAGATAAACATCACCCGGGGCTTTTTGCTCTTCATGTACTCAAACGCATAGTGAAACGTGAACGCATCGAGTCGCACGTCGCCCAGCGGGTTAGGAACTTCATACATCAGCTCGTTCAGGACTTTCTCTTTTTCATTCAAATTGCCCTTGGCGGGAACGATGCCTGAATTAACAGGGATCTTGCTACGCCGGGTATTAATAATGTAGGGAAACACGTCCCACGATGAATATGCTGCAACCTTGCCCGCGAAGTTGGGTTGTGAATTGATGAATTCGAGGACAGTCGTGTTGGGGTTTTCAAACTTGTCGTTGGAGTTGATGCGGTCGTCATCAGCGAATCCACACAGCAACTCACTGTAGCCGGGATAGGAGAACCATTGCTTGTTCGTCACGTTCGCGAAGCTGCTCCGTTCACGGTTGCCATAGATCTGTCCTTGTTTGGCAACTACATTCCAGAGAAACGGCATGAGCTTTTCGCGTCTCGCTTGCGGAGAGTCTGCCCAGAAGTCCCGCATGATTGCTGCCGAGTCCCCGAATTGTTTGGAGTTGATACGCGCGTCTACGCCGCCGAAAATCTCCTGCCAGCGCATGCCATCGAGCGTGATGAGAACGACGTTTTCAGTTTTTTGCGCCAGGCAAGTGAGTGCATTCAAGACAAATATGACTGCGAGCGTGTATGATTTCATGGTTTCAAACTTTTTGCACCATGAAGGTAATACCGCCGTGCCTAATACAGAACGGGGTTAATTGGGGAGTTAATGACCTCGCCGATCGAAGCGCCCGGGCACCACTTGTTCCAATCCTTGATCTGATGTTCATTTTCCGGATTCTTAAGTTTCATATCCCTGTCCATGTAGATCACGGTCATCACCTTTCGCATCTTATCCGTGGTGTTTGCGCCAGCACGATGAAACACCCAGCCCGAGTGAAAGCTTACTTCTCCCAGGTTGAATGCTTCCACCACATGTTTGAAATCGGTGACGCGTAACCGTTTCTGAATGAGTACTTCACTTTCATCACCGATCTCCAGCTCCCGGCCTTCCACAATCTTGTGACTGCCCGCGCTGAATTCAAGTGGCCCCATCTCCAGTGGCGTTTCTTGTAGGGGAATCCAGGCCGTTACGGTCTTGTCTGTTTCAAGCGGCCAGTAGTATTGGTCGGCATGCCATGGAGTAATACCACCTCCGGCTTCTTTATATAGCGCCTGATCGTGATATAATCGCACGCCCTCAACCAGCATCAGGTCGGCGGCAATTTTTGCGAGTCGTTTGCTGAACACAAAGTGCTTGATCCGTTCATCTTCTCGCCAGAGGTTGAACAACTGCAGGAAAGCTTTGCCGTATGTGTCACGCTCATTCACTTGCGACGTTACCTTATTCATTTCGGCAACCTTTTCGCTGATGACGGTTCCGTAATATGCAATGGTTTCGGCATCGAAGACATTCTTCAACTTAATGAACCGATTCTGTTGGTAGAATTCGATTTGATCCCGGGTAAGCGAATACGGTTTGTCAAGCGCCTGGAGTATGTGGAGTGGAGTGTTCATGTCTTGTCTTTTTTAACAGGACCAAAATTACAGCGCCGGGTTGCGCACAACTGGCACCGATTTGAATATTCTGACACTATATTGACATTATGTTGTCATCGCAGGTGAAATAGTGAGTATTATTGTGTTGATATGAGGGCTGCCTACGAGAATATTGCCACGAAAAAGGGAAATGACGCCTTTCTGGCCTACCATCTTGCGGTGCCTTCTTTTGAATTCAAATGGCATTATCATCCCGAGTATGAGCTCACACTTATTAAGAAAGGAAAGGGCAAACGCCTCGTAGGTGACAGTAATGAGAGCTTCATCGACGGCGACCTGGTATTGCTGGGACCCGGATTGCCGCATACATGGTCCAGCGATTCGGTAAAAGAGAAGAATGTATCTGCTGTCGTTATTCAATTCCCGGAGGAATTCATTCAGACTTTTTTGCGCCTGAAAGGATTCGAAAAGATTGCAAAACTATTGGCGTCTTCCGCACGCGGATTATTTTTTCCGGAGGCTGAAGAGCTTGCGCATGAAATGCAATTGTTGCCCGAAGCTACCGACGTCGGTAAAGTGACGGCGCTGCTCACCATTCTTCAAAAGCTGACACTTCAGAAAAGTGTAAAGTTATCTTCAGAATACTTTAGCCCGGTGAAAAGTGAGGAAACCGAAAGCAGAGTAAACAAAGTGTGTCAGTACATTCAGAAGAACTCAACGAAAAAGATCGACCTTGATCACGCGGCCAACCTGGTGCACCTTTCGCCCAGCGCGTTTTGTAAATTCTTTAAGCGGGCTACCGGCAAGACTTTTTCTGATTACGTCAATGACATTCGCATCGGCAATGCCTGTCACCTGCTTACTGAAACAGACAAATCCATCAGCACAGTTGCATATGACACGGGCTTCGAGAGCCTCACATATTTCAACCGGATTTTTCTAAAGAAGAAGAACGTTACGCCGAGACAGTTCAGGAATCAATCGGGACAATAAGATGACTCAGGAATTTGTTAAGACGCCGCGAGTTACTGCAGCACTTCAAACTTCATCACCGGATGCACTTCCCAGCACGTAGCCCGCACGACCTCTGCCGTACCGAAGTGCGTATTGCGTGCAATCTTTTTGTGTTTGGTATCGAAGAACATCCATCCAGTAAACTTCACCTTGTGGCCTTTTAATCCTGTGACATCTGCTTCCGACCAGCCCATGGCCGCTCTGATTTTTGGTGTGATTTCCACCACCATCATCTTCGAACCATCTGTTTCGGATTTCTTTTTTGCAATGGCGATATGATAATCGCGGTGTTCGCGTTCGGTTTTGTTGCAGTTGCAACTTTCCTTTCCTTCCATCTTGGTACCCGTGACCCATCCTTCGATGACAGCGCCTTTGTTTGTTTGAAAGCGCGTTTCATCGTTGCCGGGCGCAAGTACAGCACTCAATGTGATCGCGTGATCGATTTGTGTTGATGTGGGTCCCGTCGTGCGATTTTTTAGGGGGTTCAGCGTGTACTCAAGACTCCCGGGCGTTGCGCTGCCGGTTTGTGGATCGCAGGTTTGGGCGAGCGAGAACGTCGCAGCCAAAACAAATGCGAGGAGAATTGGGGTGATTTGATTTTTGGATTTCATAAGGTTGCGATGGATTCTAGATTCTGGATTCTGGTTGCTACTGCCTTGCCCGACGAGACTGTTTCAGTAAAGTCGGGGATTCTGGCTTGTCCGACGAAACTGTTTCAGTGAAGTCGGGCTTATTGCTCGAAACATGTTAGCGGGTGAGAAGTAAAAGTTCTATCAGTAAAATTTGAGGAAAGGGGGTGGAATTCCTAAGAGGAGGTACTAAATAATTGTTTAGTTATTGTGGATTTTTGAATGGGTGTTGAGTGTTCACAGAATGTTTGTCAGGAAAACAAGACAAAGGCTTTTTAAAATAAGTCGCTGGTTGTGGAGTAATTGCTACCATGACAACCCCTGCAAAGCCAACGATCCGGATTGAGAAAATGATGCACCAGGGATTAGTATGCGTTCAAATAAAATTCGCTTTCAACCCGGCAATTCAACACGCCGTCGAAAAATTGCCAGGTATTAATTTTAGCAAGACCTTAGGTTGTCACTATTTGGCTCATGGAAAGGAGACACTCCAGTTGATACTGGACGCGATGCGTCCGTTTGCCTATGTTGACTATCGGGGATATGGGAATCTTGTTGAGAATGAAGTTGCGAATTCTGAAATCGTGGACCCAACGGTAAGGGAGTGCCCCGGGGAATATGTCGACCTGTTGGAGAGACGCAGGTATAGTCGGTCCACGGTTCAAACGTACGTTCATTACTTCAAGGAACTTATCAATCACTTTCCGGCGACACCAATCGACGAAATAAGTGAAGCTCAGATAAAAGAGTTTATGCGATATCTCGTGCTGGACCGGAGAGTTGCTGCCTCGACTCAAAATCAGGCAATCAATGCTATCAAATTTTATTTTGAACAATTGAAAGGAGATGTGAGAAAGCGTTATTCCCTTGAGCGGCCCCTAAAGGAAAGAAAGCTCCCTGAAGTATTAAGCGAGGAAGAAGTTGCTGCGATCCTGCGGGCACATGAAAACTTGAAGCACAAGACAATGTTGTACCTGATTTATTCTGCGGGTCTGCGCAGGAATGAGCTTATCAACCTCACGCCGATGGATATTGACGAGGCGAGAAATATCATTAATGTCAGGGGAGGGAAGGGCAATAAAGATCGCCAGACGTTATTATCCACAACCGCGCGTGAGATGGTGCAGAGATACGTGGCGCACTATCAACCTGTCACCTACTTGTTTGAAGGTGGTGCTGGGCAGCGCTATTCAGAATCTAGTCTTCAACAAGTATTTGTTCAGGCATTGAGGAAATCGGGAATAAGGAAGCGTGTGACGTTACACACCTTGCGTCATAGCTTTGCGACTCATTTGCTTGAACATGGGACTGATTTGCGCTATATTCAGGCATTGCTTGGACATAATTCGAGTAAGACAACTGAAATTTACACACATGTTACAAAGAAGGGATTTGACAAAATCCGCAGCCCGCTTGACAACCTTGACTTGTAAAATTGCACAATGCATGCGGAATTGGCAGGCTATATGCAACTGTGATAGTGGATGTATATGCAATGCACATAGCCACTAGTTGGTGGCAACGTGGCAAAAACATTTTCAAATAACATTCTATTCGGGAGAGAGTAAACATTTGAATAAATAAATTAGGATGCCGTAAATGCAATGAAAGAAGTAATCATTATTGCTGTAGTGAGCCTGTTTTCTTTTCAAATCATGGCACAGGCTTTTCATCCAATTGAGGAAAGGGAGTTTAATTACTTCAAACTTCAAACCATTTCTGAAGGTGTTTATGTAGCCCTCGCAAAGAACGGAGCTACTGGATGCAACACTGGAATTATTGACAATGGAGAATTCCTTACCTTATTCGATCCATTTTTTTCAGAAGCTCCAGCCAATGAGTTAAAATCCGTTTTAAAAAAATATTTTCCAAACAAGTCAGTACGTTACGTAATCAACAGTCATTGGCATGGAGATCATACTAAGGGCAATCAATATTTTAAACCAGAAGCAACAATTATTGGAACAGAGGAACTTCGTGCCAACATGATTTCTCATAATGATAACAAAGAAGAAGTAGCAAAGTGGTTAAATAGTGATTTAAAAAAATATCAGTCTGATTTTGATACAACATCTAACGATACTTACAAAAGAGAGATTGAACAGTATTGGTTACCGAGTATTGAAGAAGAATTAAAGTCGTTACAATCATTTAGTCTTACTCCATCCGATTTGATTTTTCATGACTCACTCAGATTAATTGGGAAAAACTTTGATATTCATGTTATCAGCTATGGACGAGGTCACACTGTCAGTGACATTATAATTTGGCTACCAAGTTCTAAAATTGTTTTCATGGGAGATTTGCTTTTTGTCAAACGGCATGCATGGATGGGACATGGTGATTATTATGACTGGCAATCCTATTTAAAAAAAGTAGAAAATAAATCCCCCCGTTGGGTAGTACCTGCTCACGGAGAAATTGGAGGCTCAATAAGAATTACAGAGTTACATGAATACTTTCTTGGAATTGAAAAATTAGCTTCGAGATTTGTAATAGAAAATGAACCATTCGACAAAAGAAAGATTGCTGTACCCGAAAAATACAAAGATTATTGGTGGCCGGAATACTACTCATTAAGTGTAGAGCAAGTGTATAATGAGATTTCAAAGAAGTAAATATAGAATATGACTCGGAATAAAGTAAAGTGAGAAGCCACACTGCCACCAACAAAATGCATAATCAATGGTGGGGCTTGGTTTAAGGTAAAAGTGTTATCTTTCATAAAACGTTTTTGCAACGGGGACGGTGACGCGCTTCGAACACCCACCACTGCTTATGCATAAACGATATCTATGACTTAAACAAAGAAGCTTACGAAGATTTTTTCATTGAGATTTCGTAGGGCGTTCCACGTTTAATGACGGCCACGATTCGATGGAGTAGTTTGTTCCTTACGGCGTTAATGACCGACATTTTATTTTTGCCCTGCTCGACCTTTCGTTTGTAGTAC
>JBGALO010000019.1:0-40409 GCA_044223825.1 Cyclobacteriaceae bacterium
AAAGTACTTTGATGCTTTTCATAATCTCTTTGATTTACGATCTCTTAAATTCCAAGGTTCAAAGTGATCTGATACGACTTGTAGTTAGGCAGTGTGCTGTGATCAACACCTCTGTCGAACGCGGAGTTTGTCAACGTCGAACCAATTGAGCTTGCGCTTGGGCTCGTGTTGCTTGCGCCAGAGCTAACTTCCGGGTCCATACCGGTATAATTAGTAATGGTTGCCAGGTTACGTCCTGAGAGTACCAACTGGAGCTTTCTGAAACCACTTAGCTTGAACAGCTTCGTGAAGTCAACACCCACTGCAACGTTGCGAAGTCTTGCAAAAGTCGCATCCTCATAGAAGTAATCCTTTGTTCCGTTGTTTGAACCAGCCTGGTATACACCGCGGTAGAATGCTGTCCATGCGCCCGTCTCACCGTTAATTGTGATCGGCTTTTCATAGTCGCTGTGGATACCATCACGATACATCCATGACTTGGTCTGGTTGTACAGGTGACTCTTATATACCCAATCGATTTGGAAGGAGAAATTCAAGAATCCTTTGTAAGTGATATCGTTGATGAACGACATGTTGAATGCAGGGAACGAGTTACCAAGGCTGTACAGCTGGGAAGTTCCAACAGGCTGCTTGGTCGCCTTATTAACAACGAATCCGTTGCTGGCAATTTCATAGTTACCTTGCTGGGCAACCGGGATAATCGGGTTACCCTGTTGGTCAAGCATGTCAACACTCTTCAACATTTTATAACCGTAGAGTTGACCTACAGTCTCGCCAGCCCTGAGCACGTAATTGGAACTACCCGCATTCGAGAGCACGACCACTTCTGCACCACCTGTAACTGAGCTGATCTTTGAAATTTGCTGGCTGAAGTTAGTCGTCAAATTCCAGTTCACTTTGCTGCTCGTCAGCACAGGCATGTTAAGGGAGATCTGCAGACCGTTAGATGCAAGACCAAATGCGTTTGTCTTGATCGTTCCAACACCCACTGACGGGGCCGTATCAACATCATAGATTGCGTTGTCTGTTGTACGATTCCAGATTGTTGCTGACAGATTAAGTGTCTTGAGCCAATCGCCTTTCAGCAGGTCGAAGGAAATATCAGTACCGAATTCAAATTCTTCGGAAACTTCCACATCGAGGTTCGGATTTTTCTGCGCCGCTGGGTAGTACAGAGCGGCTGTTCCGCCAAATACACGTGCTCCGAGCGTTGTGTACCGGTCAAATGGCTGAGGCTGGATACCGGCTTGTCCCCATGCTGCGCGTAGTTTGAAATCAAGGATGGTTTTTGATAAACCTGATTCATCCCAGAATTTCAATCCAGAAAGTCTGAAGTAACCGTCTGCTCTTGGGAAGGTGAAAGGCTTCGAACCACCACCAAACGCAGATGAATAATCGCTTCTGAAACCAACCGATGCGCCGGCAAAATCTGCATAGTCGAAGCGCTGGTTAACCAAATATCCGTACGTTACGAACGGCGTCTTTGAATCGGTAAGTGTCTTCCACGCTGTGGCAACCGTGGCGTTGTTTGGTGTGAAAGTCGGAATGTTAAGTGCGTATTCGATATTCAGGAACCTGTCGGATTTTCTGAAGTCAAAGGCTGCCGTAGTCGTTGATCTCAGCGGAATGCTTGTCTTGAGATCCTTTTCGAAGTCGATGATACCAGTAGCCTGACCAATAAAGTTGTGGAATACGTTCTTGCTCGAGAACCGTGTAATTTCACCATTGGCGGCACCATTATAAAGGCTCATGAATTGACCTCCACCGGTGAAGTTCCTGATTTGAGTTTGGTTCTGAACGATAACTTTTTCATCGTCCGTCTGATAATTCAAACCATATTTCGCACTCATTTCAACGAAGCGAGGCAGCTTATAAGTAAGGGCAAAACTCTGGAGTACGTCGACCTTATTGTCTACACGATTTGAATAGGTGTTCCTGTAGTTAGGGTTGGTAGCATTTGCTCCCGCAGCACCTCCATAGTTATAGGAGTAGTTGCCATCAGCATCTCTTAGTTCATAATCCACAAACGGACGAGTGTTTAACAGGCGGTAGATTGTACCGCCACCACCGTAACCGGGTTGGTTAAAGTAGTTGATTGTGTTCTTTGTATAAACTAACTGTGTGATGGAACGCAACGTAAGCCCTTTGGCCAATTCGAATCCAAGGTTTGTTGTCACGTTGGTCCTATCGTTGTAACCATCGCCTTTGAAATTGCTCTGCTGGCGGTTGTTTGAAATCGACACATTGAAGTCAGATTTGTCATTTCCACCCGAGAATGTAAGGCTGTTGTTGATCGTATTTGCTGGCTTGATGTACAGATCAAAATAATTGTAGAACTGCTGGTTGCCTGTGAATGGCTTGTTGGCCTTACCGTTCGGATCCAATGCATTGTACACCACGTTACCCGTATACTGCATCGATGCCGGGTTTATCGTAATGTCGACGCCGTTACCATCGACGAGGCTTCCTGTGGTGGGGTTTGTAGCGAAATTGTGGAACTGTGACTGCCTCAGGCCACCTGCATTGATGATTGTGTTTTCAGAAATGCTGCTCGAAAAATCGATGTTCATTTTTCCGGTTGTTCCTTTCTTGGTGAACAACTGGATAACACCGTTCGCACCCTGCGCTCCGTAGATTGTACCGGCAGCAGCACCCTGGATAACCTCGATACGTTCGATCGTTGTGAGGTCAATGGAGTTCAGCGTCGTGGCTCCCATTTGAACCCCGTCAAGCATGATCATCGGGTTGGTTCCGCGGTTAATTGTATTTACACCACGCAACAGGATGTTGATGTTTGCTCCGGGGGTTCCATCGGTAGACGAGATCTGCGCGCCTGCGATTTTTCCGACGAGGGCCTGATCAACGCTCGCGGTCGGTGCCTGTGGAAGTTTGTCTGCGGCAACCGATTCAACCGCGATAGCGAGTTTCCTCTTCTCAGTAGCCACGCCCGTTCCGGTGACAACAATTTCGGACAATTGCTTCACGTCCTGGCCGAGGCTAAGATCAACCACAGCGCGGTCTCCAATAGCCACTTCCTGGGTTTGGAAACCAATAAACGAGAATACCAGCGTACCGCCTGATGAGGGGACGCTTAAACGGTAGCTACCATCAGAGTCGCTGACCGTACCGTTGGTGGTACCCTTGAGCACCACGTTCACTCCTGGCAGAGCAGTCCCGTCTTCCGTGGACGTGACCTTACCAGTGATCATCCGCTCCTGCGCCAATACGGTGCTTAGGGCAAAAACGAATGAGAAGCCAAGTAAAAACTTCTTCATAGGGTTTGGTTTGGTTTATAATTAGGTTCGAAAGGGTTAAAAATAGGGGGATATATCTGTAAAGGAAACAATTCGATGAAAAATCTCTCTTTTCATGTAAGAATATGCCCGTTAAAACAGGATTTTTACCCAAAAACCGATATTTTATCATGTTTTACCTAGGCAAATCACGTATTGATAAGCCCGTTTTTTGAACAAAAAATGCCTTTAAGGGGGATTGAAATCGGTTATTTAATGCACCATTTTGGGTAGTATTCATCGGGGGTGCTGACCAGCCGGGCGGGCAAAAAAAAACCCGGAAGATCCGGGCTTTCTAAATTGAAATGAGAGGGAAGTCTTAGGCTTCTGCCACGACCGAGACAAAAGATTTGTCGGCGCGTCCCTTTTTGAAGAGTACGGTGCCATCGGTAAGCGCAAACAGTGTATGGTCTTTTCCTATACCAACATTTCTACCAGGATGGTGCTTTGTACCGCGCTGGCGGACAATAATATTGCCTGCAACGACTTTCTGGCCGCCGTAAACCTTGATACCGAGGCGTTTGCTTTCTGATTCGCGGCCGTTCTTTACTTTACCTTCACCTTTTTTATGTGCCATGGTTTCTTATTCTTTTAGCTTGTCCCTGAAGTCTTACGCTTTGATGCTTTCAATCTGAACCTTAGTCAATTTCTGACGGTGGCCGTTTTTCAGCGCATATCCTTTCCTGCGCTTTTTCTTGAAGATTATCACCTTGTCATCCTTAACATGCTCGACGACCTTGCCTGAGATCACAGCTCCTTTTATAAGGGGTGTGCCAACCTGCACAGAACCGTCTGCGTCGATGAGGAGGACCTTGTCAAACTTCACAGAATCACCTGTTTTTGCATCCAGGAGCGGTGTATATAAATACTGGTCCTTTTCAACCTTGAATTGTTTCCCAGCGATGTCCACTACAGCGTACATGACGTATGGTTTTAAAAATTGGACTGCAAAGATAGAGGGATGGGGAACAAAAACCAATTCGAATCGCAAAAAAGCCCTAATTCCGCCGAAATCAGGGTTTTGGCCCATTAGCGGCGATTTAAAACAGGCCAAACAACCCAAAGAGAGTTTTGCGGCCCGGCTCGATCCCGCCAAAAGGAATTCACCTGTCACGAAAGACGGTCGCCAGTGCCAATTGTGCCGAGTGAATTAAAGCTCAGAAACGGCATTTTTCGGAGATTAAGCCCACGCAAATTTTTCATCAAATTTTTTTTGGAAAAATTTCTCATTTGACCGTCACTTTTCCACTCGGATGTAAGTGAATGAAAAGAAACGCGTTATGAAAAAATAAGGCGCGTTCAAACGATTGCTACTCATTTGTGTGATCAATTCCAACCCTTTGATTAGACATCTTCATTTCAAATATTTGTTGTCCCCGACCTATATAAGTGATCAAGTCAGCTCACAAAGTGAGAGGTGACTTGGTCTCTTAAAAAATAACGGAGAATCATGACAACACCCAACTAACGATATATATGAATAAGGCCGTTTTAGAGGAACCTATCCTAAAAGAAAACAAAGACCGCTTCGTACTATTCCCGATCCGCCACCATGACATCTGGAAGTTCTACAAACAGGCGGAGGCCAGCTTTTGGACCGCCGAAGAGATCGACCTGAGCCACGACTTAAGGGACTGGGCGAATCTGAACGATGGAGAACGCTATTTCATCACGCATGTCCTGGCTTTTTTTGCTGCCAGCGATGGGATCGTAAACGAAAACCTTGCAGAGCACTTCGTATCGGAGGTGCAGTATACCGAAGCCAAGTTCTTTTACGGCTTCCAGATTGCTATTGAAAACATCCATTCTGAAACGTATTCCTTATTAATCGACACGCTCGTAAAAGATCCAAAGGAGAAAGACAAGCTTTTTCACGCGATCGAAACCATGGATTGCGTGAAGAAAAAAGCTGACTGGGCGCTCCGTTGGATCAACCAGGGTAATTTTCAGGAACGACTCGTTGCATTTGCAGCTGTTGAAGGAATATTCTTTTCTGGCTCTTTCTGTTCCATTTTCTGGCTCAAGAAAAGAGGCCTGATGCCTGGTCTTAGCTTTTCTAATGAGCTGATCTCCCGTGATGAGGGCCTGCATTGCGATTTTGCCTGCCACTTGTATACGCAGCATGTGGTATCGAAGCTGCCGGCTGATCGCATTATCGAAATCATCCGTGATGCAGTCTCAATTGAAAAAGAATTTGTGACAGATGCGCTGCCCGTTAACCTCATCGGGATGAATGCGCAGTTGATGTGCCAGTATATAGAATTCGTGGCTGACAGACTTCTCAATGAATTGATTGGCAAAAAAATCTATGGTGCATCCAATCCTTTTGATTTCATGGATATGATTTCTCTCAGGGGTAAAACCAATTTCTTTGAAAAACGCGTTGCCGAATATCAGAAGGCTGGCGTGATGAAGAGCACTGAAAAAGAAGCAGACCAAAAATTTTCATTGAATGAAGACTTTTAGTATCTTTTGAAACCATTTTTTAAACTTTTTACGACACACCCAAACAACCTCACACCATGCTTGTATTGAAGCGGGACGGACACAGAGAGTCCGTTAAGTTCGACAAAATCACCGCGCGGATCGAAAAACTCTGCTATGGCCTCGATCCTAAGCTCGTGAATCCTGTGGAAGTAGCGATGAAGGTCATTAATGGCCTTTATGATGGCGTATCTACGCATGAACTTGATAATCTCGCTGCGGAAATTGCAGCGACAATGACAACACGGCATCCCGATTTCGCGAAGCTTGCTGCGCGAATCGCGGTCTCAAACCTTCACAAGACAACCAGCAAATCGTTTTCCAACACGATGAAGCGGTTGTACCAGCATGTCGATGCGAAGACCGGGCAAAATGCGCCCATGATCTCGAAAGAAACATGGAAAGTGATTAAGAACAATGCCGCTGAACTCGATGACGCCATCGTGTATGATCGTGACTTCAGCTATGATTTCTTCGGATTCAAGACTTTGGAGCGGTCATACCTGATGAAGATTGACGGCAAAGTGGTGGAACGTCCGCAACACCTGCTTATGCGCGTTGCTGTGGGCATCCATGGAGAAGACATTGCGGCCGCGATCGAGACCTACAACCTCCTTTCGGAGAAATGGTTTACACATGCCACACCTACATTGTTCAATGCTGGTACACCCAAGCCTCAGTTGTCGTCCTGCTTCCTGCTCACGATGAAAGATGACAGCATCGACGGCATTTACGACACGTTGAAGAATTGCGCTAAGATTTCACAATCTGCCGGCGGAATCGGACTGAGCATCCACAACGTGAGGGCAAAAGGCTCTTATATCAAAGGCACGGGCGGAACTTCAAATGGTATCGTGCCGATGCTGCGTAACTTCGATATGACCGCGCGTTATGTAGATCAGGGCGGGGGCAAGCGCAAAGGCAGCTTTGCCGTTTACCTGGAGCCATGGCATGCAGATGTTTTTGAATTTCTCGATCTCAAGAAGAATCACGGTAAAGAAGAGATGCGTGCGCGCGATCTTTTCTATGCCATGTGGATCCCTGATCTTTTCATGAAGCGTGTCGAGAACAACGAAAGCTGGTCACTCTTCTGCCCGAATGAAGCTCCAGGCCTGGCAGATTGCTATGGCGAAGACTTTGAGAAATTGTACGAGAAATACGAGAAGGAAGGAAAGTTCAGAAGGCAAGTAAAAGCACAAGACCTGTGGTTTGAAATCCTTGAATCACAAATCGAAACAGGAACGCCCTACATACTTTACAAAGACGCTGCGAATAAGAAATCAAACCAGAAGAACCTGGGTACGATCAAGTCAAGCAATCTTTGTACGGAGATCATTGAATACACATCTTCCGATGAGATTGCGGTTTGCAACCTGGCATCAATCGCGTTGCCGAAATTCGTAACAGCGGACGGAAAATTCGATCATCAAAAATTGTATGAAATCACAAAGGTGGCTACACGCAACCTTAACAAGGTGATTGATGTGAATTATTATCCGGTGCCGGAGGCCAGAAAATCCAACCTCCGCCACAGGCCTATCGGTCTGGGTGTACAGGGGCTTGCCGATGCATTTATTCTTTTAAGAATGCCATTCGATTCGGAAGAAGCTCGTGGCTTGAATCGCGACATTTTTGAAACGATCTATTTCGGCGCGATGGAAGCATCGATGGAACTTGCAAAAGCGCAAGGTGCATACGAAACATTCAAAGGCTCGCCGGTATCAAAAGGCATCTTCCAGTTTGACATGTGGGGCGTGACGCCTTCATCGGGCCGTTGGAACTGGGAACAGCTCAAGCGTGATGTTAAACAGTACGGCGTGCGCAACTCTTTGCTCGTAGCGCCCATGCCTACGGCATCGACTTCGCAGATCCTTGGTAACAACGAGTGTTTTGAGCCTTACACATCGAATATCTATACTCGTCGCACGCTATCAGGAGAGTTCATCATTGCGAACAAGCACC
This sequence comes from Cyclobacteriaceae bacterium, assembly GCA_044223825.1. Classification (GTDB taxonomy): domain Bacteria; phylum Bacteroidota; class Bacteroidia; order Cytophagales; family Cyclobacteriaceae; genus ELB16-189. The sequence goes on from JBGALO010000019.1 coordinate 7,740, forward strand.
TGATGCGCGATCTGATGGCAGCAGGTTTGTGGAGCGAAGGAATGCGCCAGAAACTGATCAGCGCCAATGGTTCTGTTCAAAACATCCCTGAGATTCCGCAAAACATCAAGGATATTTATAAGACTGTTTGGGAGATATCTCAAAAGGCTATCATCGACATGTCTGCCGACCGTGGCGCTTACATTTGCCAGTCGCAGAGCCTTAACATCCACATCACCAACCCGAATTTTGGAAAACTTACCTCGATGCATTTTTATGCATGGAAGAAGGGTCTCAAGACGGGTATGTATTATTTACGTTCCACAGCTGCCGCAGATGCGATTAAGTTCACAATCGACAAGGCTCAAGTGCAGCAGCCTTCGGTTGAAACAGTTCGTCAGGAAGCGCCTATTGTTGAACATGCAATGGCTCAGGCAACGGTCGCAAGCGGAATGGAAGCACAGCAAACTATCCAGTATGCAAGCCAACCCAGCGCCGCTGACTACGATCAGAAACGCGCAGATATGGCATGCTCCCTGGACAATCCGGATGCTTGTGAAGCGTGTGGAAGCTAGCGTGAACTCAATGCACAAGAAAGCCTCGACTAATCGGGGCTTTTTTCTTTTAGACACTTTCGTAGTTGACAATGGGCAATTGACAAGCTGTGCGTAGCAAAATTCGACTGGTGTTTTCCAAGCTAAGTGGGGGATAAAGATCACAACATAGAACGGTTGTCAACTGCTACTCGCGAAGCGAGCGATTTGTCAACTGTGAATTAATTACCTGCCGACTTTCGATTTCGCGGGCTTCTTGGTTGGCTTGTGGTTCTTCAGCGTTTTCTGGCGCTTCGCTGCCTTCGGATGATCCTTCTTTGCGGGATTGCGACCGTAGGTATTCTTCACCTTGGCATCATTGGTCTTCTGCACCGGATTCGCATCGTCGTCGGAGACTTTAATTTTTGGCGTCAGACCTTTGTCCCATCCTATCACAATGTTTATTCCCGTGCGGACAGAGAGCAGTTGCGAGCTGTTGAGATACGAATTCAGGTTCTGGTCCACCACAAGCGACGCAGGCGCCCGCAGAAGATTGTCTCCAACAATATATAGCTGTACGGGCGCCAGATTGAATGAAACACCGAGTCCGATATTATTGTAAGATCTGTTTGATACCGTGTAAGAAAGTGATGTGCTAACCCATTTTCCAAAGTTCTTGTTTACCGAGGCGGTCAGTCCGGCGGCAGATCGACCCCGGAAGGATTCGTTGAAAAACAAGGCTCCAACGTTCAGGTTTGGAATGATCTCGTAGTTTGCACCAAGGTACATCTTCAATGGCAACGCTGTTTTATAAGATCCAATGGCAGATTCTTTCATTTCAAATTTCTTCTGAATCGAATCAACCTGTGCACTGAACGAGGTCGAGTTTCCGTTTAACAATTTTGAGACGTCGATCCCTCCAAAGGTGTATGTAGCCGTCGCCGGATTAAGCGTGTACTGATACGTATTGTTCGTCCAATTGATGTATCCAAGGTCGAGCAAGCTGGCGCTGAATGTAAGCTTGTCCATAAACTTATACGTGGCTCCGAGGTCAATACCCAAGCCGCTGTTCTTGAGGTAATCTGTCACGTGATTCGAAGGTTGATATCCGGGGCTATTCAGATTTTGTATGCCAGATGTCTTCACCTGTGCATCGCCGGTGACCGTCAGCTGATAGGCATTGTCGACCTGAACAACCAATGAAGAATACTCCGTGGTAACATTCAGCATTCCCTTGTAATACTTGAACCGTCCACCTATCGTAAGTTTTTCATTCACTTTGTATGAAAGGCCGGCGGCAGTTTCCAGGTATCCGATTCCTTCTTCTTTAGGGGCGGTATTGGAGTAAGTCCCGACCAATGGCGCTGTACCATCAACGAGTAAGGAAGCCAAGCCTTTTTCCACCATCGAGCGATTATATGCCCGGGCAGTGGAACTTACCATCAGGTACATTTTAGGGTTCAAGCGTAGTCCAAAACGGAGCAAATCAGTCTGTTGGGCAAGTGTGATATAGTTTTGCGCAGCGAGGTTTTGTGATAGCTTCGTCAGGTCGGCTTTCACGACACCGTCGACCTTCGAAATCATATCATTGTATGTAAAACCGTTGTTCGAATAAATTGCCCCCATCGAAGATATCACCGGGAGTCCGATCGTCATCTTGTAGCGGGGCTGGATAGCAGGATTCAAATCGACCACCTGCGGCAAGCTGTTCATGAAATACATCGTGCTTTCATTTTGGCCAAACGAGAGGCTTGACACCGTGACACCCAACAAAATAAAGAAGAGCTTCCTCATTTGACGGTGACATTAAATTGTGCCAACAATCCCACACTCAGCTTCAACTTATAGGACGACTTGAATTTAACATTCAGCAGCGCGCCGTTGGAATCCCGCGTTGTATTTAGCCGTGATCGAATCAAGATATAACTTGACGAAAATATCTTCTCCACTTTCTCCGGACTTAGGGAAAGACTGACATCGGTGGTAGTTGCAGTCTGCAGTTCTCCGGCAGGCGTCACACTGCTTCCCTTCACGATATATGTCTGGTTGGAGGTAAACAGTGAATCGATGATATGATAATTCTTATCCGCCAGGAAAAGCTGCATATAGGCATCCAGTGGCATTTCGTTTACCGAATAGATCTTCAGTGCGGCAGTTTTTACAGAAGACTTGTTAACACTGCTGAGGTCGATTTGCAGGGTATCGCCCATGGTGACGCCGGCTGCTGATCCATACAAGGGCACCTCCGCGGTTAGGGAGACACGCATTTTGCTAGTGTCTGCCATGAAATCCACACCGTCGGCAAGGCCTTTGTTAATGCGCGCCCGCGCAGCATAGTAGAGCGATGAGGGCGCGAAATTGATTACCGCAGCGCCATTGTTCACCGTAACCGGTGTTGTTGCTGATGACCCCAGGGTTGTCGGGGAATTCAATGTTATGGGGCTGGCCGGCGTGATCGACAGCGGCAGCGTAGCACCTGTTTTTCTTGCCTCCAGGTTCTGAAAGGTCACTTCGCAGGGAACGCCGTAGTCATTTCGGACCGACATTGTCAGCGCTGCCTGCGCGAAAGAGACCTGTGCTTTTTTCAGAGAGGAGTTGAACACCGTCATATCCACAGACTGAGGCGGGATGGTGACGGTTTGATCTCCGAAAAATCCTTTGATATACGAGAAATCGAGACCCATCAAGGACATCTGAAAATTCAATTTCGTGTTGGGTGGAATAAAGACTGATGTTGATCGTTTTTTGAGTACCAGGTCCAACTTGATGGTGAACTTATTGCGATCCATTTTCATAATGGAATTTTGCAACGCCTTGGTTCCCGACCCACCCGCAGTGGAGAACGTCAGCGGTGACTGCGAAGTCTTATCGACGACGTCGGTCATCGTTACATTAATTTCAAAAGGCAGACTGTTCGGCGGAGAAGTTGTGAGTGAAATGGATGATGAATAATTCAAGGATCCAGCCTTGAGCAACATTTCACTAAGCTGTTGGGGTGATAAGTTGAGATCGAGTTGCTTGTTTAATGTAGCAAACAATACATCCGACGAACTGGGAGGGAGCGTTCCCGCCGGTAAATCAAACGATGCCGTTGAGGTGCTCGTAGGAATTGTAAACTTGTCCCGGATGTCTGTGGACTTCAAGGTTTGGGAATACAACAGGTATAGCAAACCATCCGAATATGTACGGAGATAAGCCGAGTCTTTATTGGAAATAAAATCGAGAATACTCACCGTCCCCGACGCGAGAGGAATCGCTTCCGTGGGTGAGATCGTCAAAGAATCCAGCGTGTAATCCTTGCTGTCAACGCAGGCAGAGGCCGCCAGAATGACAACAAAGATAAATGCGCGGTAGGGCATGAACGGGGGTTTTGTGACGCGTTTATCTCGTCCAAGGTAGCAGAAGTAACCTACTATCCCAATGCCCCCCGCCTGATTTCGTCTACAACTGATGGGTCTGTGAGGGTGGTCGTGTCGCCCAAATTGCTTGTATCTCCTTCCGCCACTTTTCGCAAAATCCTGCGCATTATTTTTCCGGATCTGGTCTTCGGGAGGCCCGGTACGAACTGGATCTTATCCGGCTTCGCGATAGGTCCGATAATTTTCGAAACCGTATCGCGGATCTCTGCTCTTAACTTTTCTTCCTCGACTGGTTTCTCATAGCAAATTACAAATGCGTATACGCCTTGTCCCTTGATATCATGTGGGTAACCAACCACGGCAGTCTCGCAAACCGCAGAATGCTCATCAATTGCGCTCTCAATTTCCGCAGTCCCAAGATTGTGGCCTGACACAATGATGATGTCGTCGACCCTTCCGGTTATGCGATAATAACCATCGTCATCACGCTTACATCCGTCACCAGTAAAGTATTTGCCGGGAAAGGTTGAAAAGTACGTTTCCTTGAAGCGCTGGTGATTACCATAGATTGTCCTTGCAATAGACGGCCAGGGAAATTTCATTGCCAGCCTGCCTTCAATGCCGTTGCCTTTTATCTCATTGCCTTTTTCATCCATCACCGCCGGTTGAACGCCCGGCAAAGGCAATGTTGCAAAAGCCGGCTTCGTGCGTGTCACGTTCGCAATAGGAGAAATCATCATGCCGCCGGTTTCTGTCTGCCACCACGTATCAACGATGGGGCATTTTTCATGTCCGATATTCTTATCATACCAATGCCATGCCTCCTCGTTGATAGGCTCGCCAACTGATCCAAGAACCTTGAGCGATGAAAGCTCATATTTTTCAACGAAGCTCAACGGCGCCTGCTGAAGAGATCTGATTGCTGTTGGCGCTGTATAGAATATGTTCACTTTATGGCGCTCAATAGCCTGCCAGAAGCGGCCTAAGTCGGGCCATGAGGGGATGCCCTCAAATATCATCGTGGTTGCTCCCGCTGAAAGCGGCCCATACAGAATATATGAATGTCCTGTGACCCACCCGATGTCGGCGGTGCACCAAAAGATTTGACCTGGCTTGTATTGGAACACAGTCCTGAAAGTGTATCCAACCTGTACCATGTAACCTCCGCAAGTATGCACCATTCCTTTTGGTTTCCCCGTGGATCCAGAGGTATACAGAATAAACAATAAGTCTTCGGCGTCCATTGCTTCCGCTTCGCAGGCACTTTCCGATTTATTCATTTCATCGTGCCACCAAAAATCACGACCGGCCTTCATCTTCGGACCAGAACCCGTTCGTTCGAGCGCGATTACTTTTTCTACCGTGGGTGTTTTTTCAAGTGCTTCGTCAACTATGCTCTTAAGGTCGAGTTTTTTATCTCCGCGGAATGCTCCATCAGCGGTAAGGACAAGTTTGCATCCTGAGTCGTTGATCCGATCAGCAAGTGAACCAGATGAAAATCCAGCGAAGACCACTGAATGCACTGCGCCGATTCGTGCACAGCCAAGAACTGCGTATGCCAACTCTGGCACCATGGGCATATAAATACAAACACGATCACCTTTCCGCACACCATGCCTCTTCAGCATGTTGCCTACTTTGCAGACCTGTTCATGAAGCTCGCGATATGTAATTTTTCTCGCATCCAGCCTGGGATCGCTTGGTTCCCAAATGATAGCTGTTTGATCTCCATGTATTGAGAGGTGCCGATCAATGCAATTCTCCGTGATGTTCAATTTTCCCCCGATGAACCATTTGATCTCAGGCTTCTCAAAATTCCACTCCAGCACTTTGTCCCATTTCTTCTTCCAGGTAAAGTCTGTCGCCACCTCACTCCAAAATCCTTCCGGATCCGATACACTCCTCGCATACTGTTGTTGATATGCCTTCTCATCAGAAACTACTTGCATAGCCATTTAATTTTTTTCCACAGGGATTTTCCCGCGGGATTCAAATTATGTTAATCGAAAGCAAAAACAAAGCTCCTCCAGGATGGGGCAGTATGGCCCTTGTTGGGCGGCATTATTAGATGTTACAACAGCTTTTTTGCAAATTGATGTGTTGAAATTTCACGTATTCAGGTGCAAAATTCAGATGATATCCTGGTAGTTCTGGTATTGTATAATACCACGCTGAATGAAACGCCCGCCTACAAGTCTTTGAGCGCAGCCAGGAGAACAAGCCACGCCAAGGGTCATTTGTTCGTGTACGATAATTCGAAGGAAGGCCAGTCTATCTCAGTTACTGAATCATGGGAAGTCACGTATAGACATGACCCATCTAATCCCGGTGTCAGCAAGGCGTATAATCAAGCGGGCGCGTTTGCAGCAGCAAAAGGGTTGCCGTGGCTGATGCTCGCAGATCAGGACACGGAATTTCCGCTGAATATTTTCACCCGGTATATCGAGGCTCGTATTGTCGAATCTGAATGCGCCATTTTTGCACCATTACTCATCGATACTTTTGGAATTGTATCTCCCTTCAGGCAGCGCTTCGGTCGTGGACTTCGTCAAAAGCAAATCTCCTTCGGAAAAGTTCATTTCGACGGCCTATACGCAATCAACAGCGGGCTTTTGATTTCTTCGAAATTATTTGGCGCTGTTGGTGGTTACGACGAGCGGGTGCGGCTGGATTTCAGTGATGTGAATTTCTTTCATAAGATAAAATCAAAAGCAACCTACTTTACGGTAGTGAATGCGGTATGTCAGCACACACTTTCCTCTTCACAAGAGACTAAACTTAGTGATGCAGTTAACCGCTTCACCATTTACCTGGAAGGGTCAAGAATTACAGGCCGTGTTTTCGGTCGTTCTATATTTTTTGAAAGCTACGCTATGCTCCGGGCGCTTAAACTTTCTTTGAGATACCGGTCATTCGCTTTTTTTGAATCACTGTTTTCACGTGCTGCATGATCAATCCTTATCTCAGCTATGTGATTGCATTTGTCGTTGCGCTGGCGGCCTATTGCCTCGGTTGGTCTGATCTTTTTCCTCCGCTGGGGTGGCAATTGCTTGTTTTCATATTTGCCACGGTCATCATACACTTAGGATTTTCAATGTATTGGAAGAAAATCAATCATGTGCATCCGGATACAAGTCCCGGGATACTGCATCCCATCTGGACGACGATATTTATTTATGTCCTTTGGTCGATGGATTTTTTATACGAGGGGGGAATTCCACTTTTAAAAATTGTGCTGGGTCAGCCTTACGACTATAAGCAATTTGGGATTCCTTCATTGCATGTCTTTATCGTTACGTTTGCATCGTTCTTTACAGTCTACCTTTTTTCGCTCTACCTTTCGTCCCGCGATCGCGTGTACTTGTGGCTGTACCTCGTGAACCTCACTGCAGCGTTATTGATTTATAGCCGCGCAATGCTCCTCTTTAACATTGTTGCCAGTGTATTCCTATTCTTCCTAAACGGATATTCATTGAATTGGAAGAGGCTCGCAGCTATGGCGGCCGGATTTGTTATGTTGATTTATGCATTTGGAGTATTGGGCACCTTGCGTGTGTCTTCAGAAATAAAGAGCAAATACGATCCGAACATCTTTATGGACATTGGAAACGCAACAGTTTCGTTCAGGCGCTCTATTTTTCCACCTGAGTTTTTTTGGGGCTATGTGTACTTTTCATCGCCACTAGGGAATCTTCAGCAAAACATCAATACGTTCGAAGTCCCTCCGTTTTCCGCCGCACGTTTGGGCGGCTTCATCAACAATGAGCTGATGCTGGATTTCATTTCAAAACGTGTAAACCGGATCACCAACACGGAACGTGAAGTAGAGAATATGATCCCGGAAAAACCGTTTAATGTTTCGACCGTGTATTCTCGGAGTTATAGCTATCTGGGATGGACCGGTATGGCCATCATGGCAATTTTTGTACTGCTGTTTCCACTCTTATATCTAAAACTGGTGCCTTCCAACCGGTACACATTAACAAGCATCGGTATTCTTAATACGATGTACCTTTTTCTTTTTTACGACAATACGCTGCGATTTACAGGACTGGGCCTCCAATTAGCATATCCCTTTGTAATACCGTTGTTTGAACGAACGCTGACTGTTCTAAAGCTCAGGACGACATGAAGGTTTCAGTTTGCATGGCCACCTGCAATGGTGAGCGTTTCTTCAAAGAGCAACTGGACTCCATCTTAAGTCAGCTGCATGACGACGACGAGCTTGTCATTTCTGATGATCATTCTACCGATGGCCTTCCCCGCATTCTTTCCACCTGCGAGGATAAACGCGTAAAAGTTCTTCCGTCACAAAGATTTGGCGGCCCGACGGGAAATTTTGAATATGCACTGAAGCATTGCACCAACGACATTATCTTCCTTGCCGATCAGGACGACGTGTGGTATCCGGGCAAAATTGATGCGATGTGTTATGCATTGCAAAATGCCGACCTGGTCGTGTGCGATTGCCGGTTGACAGACCATGAGTTGAAAACTATATCACCTTCGTTTTTCGCTTTTAATGGTTCCCGGCCAGGTTTGTTGAAGAACCTGGTGAAAAGTTCATATATCGGTTGCTGCATGGCATTTCGCAGGGAAGTCCTTACAAAAGCATTGCCTTTTCCCGATTCTATTCCTCTTCACGACCAATGGATCGGCCTTGTTGCCGAGCGTTATTTCCGGATTGCGTTTGTCCCGGAAGTTCTGGTGGATCACCGTCGTCATCTCAATAACTACAGTACCACCGGAGGAAAAAGCAGGAACTCACTTCGAAAAAAACTTAGTCTTCGCTTTCACATTGCGCAAAAACTTCTCTTTCGTTAATGGAAAAGATTACAGCATCCATCGTCATCTATCGAAATGACATAGGCTCTATACTAAAGGCAGCGAACAGCTTTTTGGGATCTCCTTTGGCTGGGAAGTTATTTATTATTGATAATGCTCCGACTGACACCGCCAGAGCTTCTTTCAGCAACGACCGCACTGTCTACATTCACACGGGCTCAAATCTTGGCTATGGAAGCGCCCACAATATCGCTTTGAAAAAATGTCTTGACTCATCCGAATACCATTTGGTGCTTAACCCCGACGTTTTCTTTGATTCTGAAGTACTGGAGAAACTTTACACTTTCATGGGCGAGCATCGTCACGCTGGTCTCGTGATGCCCAAAGTCCTCTATCCCGATGGCACATTGCAAAAGCTTTGCAAACTTCTGCCCACACCATTCAATCTAGCAACACGGCGATTTCTTCCCTTCAGCAAAAGTCTGTTGAAAGAAGTGAACGATACCTATGAAATGAACTTCACTCATTATAACCGGGTGATGAACGTGCCATTTCTATCGGGGTGCTTTATGTTTCTTCGTACCGCGGCATTGAAAGAGACTGGACTTTTCGACGAGCGTTTTTTCTTATACGCAGAAGATACAGATCTATCGCGCAGGATTCACCGCCAATTCACAACCATGTTCTATCCTTTCGCAGAAATTTACCATACGCATGCGCGAGGTTCGTATAAAAACCTTAAGCTCACATGGTTTAATTTCAGAAGTGCCGTGCAATATTTCAATAAATGGGGTTGGTTTTTTGATGATGATAGGCGCATTACCAATGAATCCGCGATGAAACCTTTCACGCTTAACAGAAACTATGGACCGGTGGTGATGAAAGAAACCATCGTGCAGCGATCAATGAATGAGTAAGCTTAGCTACAATAAGATCTATTTCCTGTCCTGGTTAGTTTGTATTATCACGCTACCGTGGACGATACAATCGAACAGCGCAGCGGTCATATTGCTTGTCGTTGTTTCGCTCGCAGAAGGTAACTATGTCAAAAAATGGCAAAGACTAAAGGATGGAAGATGGATCATGCCATTTTTGATTTTCTTTCTGCTACATGTTTTGGCTTTGCTCTATTCACAAAATATGTCAGCGGCTTTATTCGAAGTCGAGAAAAAGCTCGCCTTCCTTGTGCTGCCATTGGTTGCTGCGACGGGCCCGGCTCCTGATGCCGCTATATGGAAGATATTCAACCGTGGTTTCGTGTTGTCGTGCCTGGCTTTGTGCGTTGTCAGTATCTATTTTTCATTGACACAGCTCGGCACGCAGGATGCACCTCATAACTTCGATGTTCAGACAGCGGACAATTTTCATCGCCTCAATCCGAACGCATCGCCCACGTGGGAGTTTTTTTCTTACATACAGCTTGGCGACTGGATCGATGTCCACCCCGCTTATTTTTCGATGTACTTGATATTCTGCTGTGGCTTATTGCTTCAAGATATGCATCAGGAGAACAGGATAAAGGCGCTCAACACCGCACTCATCGGCTTTTTTATTTTCTTTATTGCGTTGCTCTCGTCGCGGATTGCGATCTTATCATTGGCTGCAACGCTGATCTATCTATTGCGCCACATTTTTAAAGCAAATACTTTGCGAATAGCATTTGGCGGCGCTTGTGTGTTGATACTGTGTTTGATGGTTTTCATAAACCCAATTTCACGATACCGAATATTTCAGGAACCCATAACGACTTCGGTTGAAGTAACGCCCTCGATTACGCAGTGGAATTCGGTAAATCTCCGCATGCTTGAATGGAAAGCAAGCCTCGCTGGAATCAGCAATGCATGGTTGATGGGTGTAGGGCCCGGGGATGCACAAGGAGTCCTGAACAGCTACTATTCAAGCTTTAGCAATGCAACGAGCAAACTCCGATACAATTGCCATAATCAATATTTACAAACAACACTTGAGCTCGGTGTGGCTGGTTTGCTCGCGCTGACAGTTTGCCTTTTCAAACCCGTAATGTTTTCGCTAAACCCCAACCCGCTGTTCATTGCTTTCATAATATTGTTTAGCCTTATGTGTCTTACCGAAAGTATGCTGGCACGGCAAAAAGGAATCGTTTTCTTTACATTGTTTGAATCGCTTTTTTTAAGAACCCATTTTCAAAAATGAATGCGGCGACACAGCATCGGGCCCTGATCGAACAGGAAAAAAGCATTCTTTTGACCTTGTTGTACTTCGATATATTCCACTATCCCCTTACGGAAAAAGAGATATTACAATTTTCCCCAACCACTATTAATGGGAGCATTCATCAGTCCTTGAACGATTTGATACAATGCAAATATATCTATGGGTTGAAAGGATTCTATTCTTTGCACTCAGACCTTTCCCTGGTCTCGAGGCGACGTGCGGGGAATTCACTTGCCGATGAGAAGATGAATCTGGCGCGAAAATTTTCCACAATCATCTCACATTTTCCATTTGTCAGATCGATCATGCTTTCGGGGTCGATCTCAAAAGGATATATGGATGCCAGCAGTGACATTGATTATTTCATTGTTACAGCCAAAGGACGTCTGTGGATGGTGAGGACAGCGATGGCATTATTTCGACGAATCTTTCTCTTCAATTCACGAAAATATTTTTGCACGAACTACTTCATCGACAGTGAACATCTTGAAATAGCCGCGAAGAATATTTTTACCGCGATAGAGACTACCACACTCAAGCCAATGTTTGGAAAACAACACGTGCATGAATTCCAAACAGCTAATGAGTGGTGCCGCCAATTCCTGCCGAATCATAAACCGGAGAACGGACTTGAAGACGACCGGCGTAGCTTGCTAAAGATCCTCTGTGAGCGTTTACTGTCTTGGAAAGTCTTCGACCCACTCGAAAGATGGTTAAGAAAAAGGTTTGTAAAGCATTGGCAAGCAAACTACCAAAACGCGTTGGCGGGAAAAGATTTTTCGATTGCATTCGAGTCGACAGAACATGTCTCCAGAAGTCACCCTGGTTTTTACCAAAAAAGGGTACTGCAGCAGTATCAACAGAAGATCGACGAATTTGAACGGCTTCATGACCTAAGCCTGGAGGTATGAACAAGGTCCTGATCACCAACTCGTATTTCTATCGCCTCGATTCCAAGCAATGGCGGTCCCAACAGCCCTATCCCCCGCTGGGAACGTTGCTGGCAACCGCTGTCGTCAGGAATGCTGGTTTCCAAACTTCTTTTTATGACGCAAGCCTGATGTCAGGCCCGGAAGCGATCTTTCCCATTCTTGACAAAAAGAGAACAGAAGTTTTTGTCATTTATGAAGATGGCTTCAACTACCTGACCAAAATGTGTCTGACGATAATGCGGGAAGCAGCATTTAGTATGGCGGCGCATGCGAAAAAGAAAGGCTGCACGGTGATCATTTGCAGCTCCGATGCATCCGATCACTACGAAAAGTATTTTGATAACGGAGTCGACTATGTCATTTGTGGTGAAGGTGAAGTGACACTGCTTCAGTTGCTCATTTGCCTTCAAAAAAAGGATGACGTCAGTCAGTTACAGGGTATCGCATTTCGAACGGGCGCTAATCCCGTCGTAACACCCCCTCGACCGGTGTTACGGGATCTTGACAACCTTCCGCAACCAGCATGGGACCTGATCGACCTCGAACCGTATCGCCAATTATGGAAAAACCGGCACGGTTACTTTTCGCTCAATATCGCCACTACGCGGGGCTGTCCTTATAAATGCAATTGGTGCGCGAAGCCGATCTATGGCAATCGATATAATTCACGCTCACCTGAACATGTCGCGGACGAGATTGAGCTATTGCTCACCAGACATCATCCTGATCATTTTTGGATGAGTGACGACATCTTCGGTCTAAAACCCAATTGGGTTATACATTTTCATGAAATTATTAACAAAAAGAGGCTGAGCTTTAAATACAAGATTCAGTCGCGGGCCGACCTCCTGGTGGAAGAAGATCTCGTCCGGGCGCTTGCCGGCAGTGGGTGTGAAACCGTCTGGCTTGGCGCAGAAAGTGGATCACAAAAGATTCTTGATGCGATGGACAAAGGCATCAGTATCGCTCAGATAAAGCGAGCGACCATACTGTTAAAGAACAATCATATTAAGGTTGGGTATTTTTTGCAATTCGGATACCCTGGCGAGACCACCGCTGACATTGAATTGACGATTAGAATGGTTTTGGACCAAATGCCCGACGAAATTGGGATTTCTGTGTCTTATCCTTTGCCAGGAACCAAATTTTATGAAAATGTAAAATCGGAGTTGCGTGAAAAGCACAACTGGACGGACTCGGATGATTTAGCTATGATGTACAAGAATACTTTTCCTGGAGTGTACTATAAAGTACTGCAGCGTTATGTACACAGTCGCTACAGGATACAACGAGGTCTCAACCGTATAAAAGAAATTACCAAACGGCCTGGCTTGCAGACCGGGGACATCCGCAAGATCGCATCGATGTGCTATCATCTCCCTGTTTCAATAATTCAATCATACAGGCTTAAAAAATTGGAGTCCGCACATGCTTGATCGAAACGATGATCTAACATCTGTTCAGAAAGCTTTTAGCAAGCAGGCGGCGCATTATGATCAGGATGATTTTTCCAATCCAATTTTGCAGGACTGGAGGAAAAGAGTTTACTATCACGTGAATCGTTTCCTGAAACCCAAAAGCCGTATGCTCGAACTCAATGCAGGCACCGGGATCGACGCGCTTCATTTCGTAAACGAAGGGCACGCAGTGCTTGCAACTGATTTCTCACCAGGAATGATCCATGAGATCAAAAAGAAGATTCCGCTTGCGGTGGCGCCAGAAAAGTTTCAAGCGGGACAATTTTCATTTGAAGCGCTCCCAGGTTCCATCAACGAAAAGTTCGACTACGTTTTCTCCAATTTCGGAGGGCTGAATTGCAGTGCAGACCTTACAAAGGTCGTATCAGGTCTGCGAAGCCTTCTGAATGACGGTGCGTTTGTTACGTGGGTAATTATGCCCAGCGTATGTCCGTGGGAAATTGCGGGTCTAGCGAAAGGCGGTAAGAATGCTCTACGAAGACTGAAGCGGGGTGGAACCGTTGCGCACCTTGAAGGTGAGAGTTTTCAAACGAACTACTATTCACTTGCTTCCATCAAAAGAGCATTTGGCAATGACTTCCACCTGGTGATGGCCGAAGGATTAGGTTCCATATCACCTCCTCCCTCCTCACTTTCATTCATTCAGGATCATCCCCGAATTTACAGCGTCGTGAAAAAAATTGACAATACGCTTGCAAAGACATTTCCATTCAACAGATGGGCTGATCACATTATTGTAACGTTTCAATATCGACCTGCCAAATGAAAGATATCCTGGAACAAATATTCAGTCTTCTTTCCTCCAAACAGAAAAGGAATGGTATGGGGATGGTGATGCTCCTGGTATTCTACTCGTTCCTTGATTTTTTCAGCATCGCCTTTTTTCTTCCTGCGATACTCGTGGCCGTTCAGCCAGCCGTTATCCAAAAAAATATCCTGCTCCATAAGATCTATGAAGGTTTTGACTTTTTGAATGCTCAGCAATTTGCCATTACACTGATTGCCGTGCTGTTCATTTTGATCCTGGCGAAAATGTGGATCAATCAGTGGATCACTTTTAGAAAAGCTTCGTTTGCCTATGACATTAGTCGGGACCTTGCCGTGCGGGTAGTGGATTCTTATTTTAATCGAAGCTATGAAGAATTCACACACGTTGATTTTTCAAAAGAGGTTAATAGAATGGTGAGCGCTCCGCTCGCCTTCGCAAACAACATCTTGATTCCAGCCGGCACTTTGTTTTCTGAATTCATTGTATTGGTAATGATTCTCGGTGCCACATCCATTTTTGATGTAAAAGCATTTGCACTGGTATGCGTGATGTTGGTGCCGGCCTGGTTGATTTATTCGCGCAGAAAAACCACCGCAGCGACGATCAGTGCAAAATTGGGGAAGTACTATCCTTATTTGCTCAAACGTGGGTTTGAGATTGCAGAGGGCCAGGTAGACATCCGATCGTTTCAAAAACAGCGGCATTTCAGGCAGCGTTTCATCGACGCACACGAAGAACTTGACAAAACGCTGGTCGCCGATCATACAACCCAGACCGGAACAGCGCGCGTCACAGAAATTGTTGGGGCGGCGTGTATTTGCGCTATGATGCTCTACGCTTTTGCTGCACGCATATCATCTGACGAAATCGTCGTGTTGTTGGGAATTTATGCTACCGCAACCTTTAGGGCTATTCCGTCTGTGAACAGAATCCTAGCCTCATTACATCAAATCAGAGTAAACCGGCACATCGTAGATAGTTTATGTGAGATCAAAGCGCCCATTTCGAAAGATGGGACGGTTGATCTCACTTTCGAAAGAGATATTGTTTTAAACAACCTATCATTCAGATACGCCGATCAAACGCAATTAATCAATGCCGTCACTCTGCAAATACAAAAAGGCGAGAAGATAGCTTTGACTGGCCCATCTGGAAACGGCAAGACTACCATTTTAATGCTCCTGTTGGGCTACCTTCATCCTGCGGCAGGTCATGTTTTGATTGACGGGAGAATTTTGAACGGAACGACAGAAGCAGCGTGGCGAAAGCAGATTGGTTACGTTCCGCAACGCCCTTATATCCTTGACGGGACCATTGCTTCGAATATTGCATTTGGGGAGCTTTCACCGGATTTGAAAAAAATTGAATCACTCATTTGCGACGTTGAGTTGGAGCAATGGATATCCACGCTTCCGAATGGCATTCATACCCCGATCGGGGAACGCGGTGTAAAAGTATCCGGAGGTCAGTTGCAACGGATCTCCATCGCCCGAGCGCTATACAAGAATCCAGCAGTACTTGTGTTGGATGAAGTCACAAATCAACTCGATCCCGCGACAGAAGCCGGAATCTTTCAATCATTGTTAAAAATAGCCGCAGGCAAGACACTCGTCATGATCACTCACAACCATGATATTCTTGACCGTTTCGACAGAAGAATTGAGATCAAGGACGGCCAGTTGATTGATCGTCTACAAGAATCCTGATCACTATTAAATGAGTGCGCCTCTAGTCAGCATCAATACACCAACTTTCAATCGCCTCCATTTGCTGGACGAAACCATTGAAAGCGTGCTTCGGCAAACATACTCTCATTGGGAACTGATCATTGTCGATGACGGATCGTCTGAACCCATTGAAGAGCACGTGAAGCGCTACAAAGATTCCAGGATAAAGTTCCATGCATTCAGCCATAGCGGGAATTATGGCACAGTAAGAAACCGCGGCCTCGCATCTTCACAGGGAGAGTTTATCGCTTTTCTCGATTCTGATGATACCTGGCGACCGGAAAAACTCTCGCGACTTGTTGATTTCTTTACGGTCAACAGCATATCGCAGTTCATTCTGCACAATGTCGAGTTCACGGGAAGGAGCAGGGCAAAAACGGATTTTGTCGAACGACACAACGTTTCGCTGTTTGATGACCTTATCCAGGAGAAGAATATTGTTTTCTATCCCTCCGCACTGGTGTTCAGAAAAAATGTACTGAATTCACTCTTATCATTGGACGAGCAGATGCCGACAGGCGCCGACCACGATTTCATTCTTCGTATGGCTTCCGAATTTCCCGGTGCATTTCTCAATGAGCGTTTGACTACCATTCGTAAACACGAAGGGAATACCTCGTCCCGGGGATTGGTAGATATCTACTCTGACAGTATTTCCCACATCCGGAAATTTTACGAAGCAGGACGGCTCACCAAAACGGTTTTCACTCAACTAACCGCGGCATACTATTATAAACTTGCGGCAATTTTATTAAAGCAGGGTGATAAACGAGCAACGAACTATTTTGGACAAAGTCTTAAGGTTCGTCCATTTCAACCGAAAGCATGGTGGAGATATGTACAGTCAAGTCTTTTGTAAAACTTCTTTACGGTAAATCGATGCCGTTGCATCGACGGTCCATTCAATGTTAAACTGGTGCGCCCATTCCTTCGCGTTCTTTCGTAATATTTCAACTCTTTGGACGTCAAAAATTAATCTCAAAACCTGTTCGGCAAGATCTTCGTCGTCACCCACTTTTACCGCGATACAACAAGAAGGAAGGTCGTACAACAACCCTACCCGCGTACCGCAGACAACCAACCCTGAACTCATTGCTTCCGTGACGACTTCGCATTGTCCTTCAGACAACGATGTGTGAAGGAGCATCATCGCCTTATTGTAAAACGAAGGAATGTGTTGATAGGAAACAGGCGGCGTAATCGTGATGGTGGTCGAGAGACCATTGCTCTGAATCCATTCACTAACGGCAGCAACGAGCGGACCTTCGCCGATCATGGTCAGCCTACATTCAATTTTTGCGGCGATCCTCTTAAATGCTTTCAATAAGGTCCATTGATCTTTTACCGCGCTGAAATTCGCGATGTGGAGAAACGTTACGGGTGTGGCTACCGGAACGGGTTGAAATGGAAACTGCGCGTTGCTGACACCCCATGGCAGCACGTGAATATCGGATCGCTCAATGCAATGCCCTTTCAGGTTATTGACGAGATAATAGGTCAACGCTGTTACTGAACCAGCATTCTTTATTGTCCATCGCACTACACTTCGCGGTAAAAGATTCCGCAGCTGTCCATAGTTAATTGCAGGAAGCGAAGCGGCATCACCACCAAGGACGCTCACAACAGATCGAATGCTAAAATATTTTCCTAGCAATACAGCAAAAAAACCGGATGGCAATACCCAAAATCCGTGGATGATATCGAATCTGTTTTTATGGTTTAGCTGTTTAAACACAGTAAATAGTTTCAGGGCCTTGATGAAAAAACTCTTCCCTGCGATGCTAACGATTTGGAAATTTTCTGCTTTGTAGTCACTGTTGATAGGAAACAAAGAAAAGACGACAATCTGAAATTCCTGCGAAAGCATCCTCACTTGCTGTTCAAGCACGGGCACTCCTATGTTGTTGGGCCCCGTACCAATGCCGCCTGGGATAATGATTGCAATGCGAAGAGAGGTTTTTGATTGCATCAGAACATTATTTGGCTGCTTCCATAATGCGCATGACATTCGCATCGAACGAAAGCTTTCTTTCAAAGAAGTCGAGTACTTGTTTTCTTTTTCCGATTCGATCTATGGTCGCACATTTTTCCAATGCAGCGAGAAATGCTTCTTTGTCACCTGGTTCGAACAGCAGCCCGACATTTCCACGATCCGTCATCATCCGAAATGAAGGAATATTTGTTACGACGGGAATGCACCCACATGACATGCCTTCACATACCGACAAGCCGGCGCTTTCATAGTAGGAAGTTGATAAAATAAAATCGGCAGTGTTGTACCAATAAAGCATTTCACCATGTTGAACTGAACCCACAAGCGATATCCGGTCTTCAAAGCCCAGGATGCGGGATCGCAATGCGCCCTCCAGTTCAACTTCCTGATAGATCATCAATAGGCGGGCTTCAGGGTGCTGTTTTCCGAATTGCATAAACGCCTCCGCGGCTAGCAATGGGTTTTTGTTTGCATCAAGATTCCCTACCCAGAGGAATACCAGGTCAGAATCAATCTGGGTATGCCTCCTGGCGATTGCCTTGTCGATCGGCTGAAAGATTGATGACATCCCCATGACCTCCGCAACTTTTCCACGGTTTTGTATCTGTCCACTTGCAATCCAATCTTCGGCCAGTTCCGCTGAGCTAAAAAAATATGAATAAATATATTTATCCGCTTCGCGTTGCAGGAGTTTCTTAATACCGGAGAACGGTTTTTCCGCGCGATGTTGGACGAGGATCTTAAGTCCCCGATTCATTCTACCTAACAGAAAAAGTTGCCACGGCGAAAATCCCTGAATCAAAACCACATCCGGCTGAAAAGAATAGATGTATTTGTTGAAACGAAAAGGCCATTGAAGAGCCTTTCTTCCAAATCCCGCAAAAATATATTGAACTCCCTTTTGCTCGTATGTGCCCTCATATGCTATGTTATAAATCGCAACGACCTTCGCGAAGTTCGTCATGCATTCAAGTAAAGGCGTAAAAAATTCAATTCTGTTGAGCCAGGCTTCGGGCTCTTTGTAAGATTTTATATACGCGTATGAAAAATGTAAAATCTTCATCAACGAATCATCATGTGAGTCGGAATATTCCGATTGAGTCTCCATTGTGCATAATAGCCATGAATGTGAGCCAGCGTTGATTTATCCTGCAAAAGGACCTGATCTGAGAATATTTTGTAAATGTGTATGCGATGGATACCGATATCTATTGAAGACACCCGTTCCAGCTCGAGACAAGAAACAGCGCGCTGCGGAAGGGGAATGTGAAAATGTAAGGACTCACCAGAACATTGGAAGACTGTGGACGGCCTAAGCTCCCGCATGTGATTGGGGCCCAGGGAATAGACGTCCCGAAATGTCAACGTATCCATCTTCGACAGCGCAATTTTTCCGGCTTGCTCAACCTGGTGCGTTGCCGAGCCACCAATCCGCAATGAACTAACATAATAACCGTTTGAGACACTCCCGTGGAGATCTGTGGGGAACATATTCATGCGGTCGCTCGCCCCAACGGTAATGACCCCGATCACGCGCGGTATGCAATAGGCGATACGCACCTGATCGTAGAGATTTCCATTGAGCGTAACATTACCGGGCTTGCGACTCGCCAACCGTTGCCTTACCTGATTGATCAGTTTATGGAATGGATTGATAAATGTATGGACGCCTTTGGTCGCCCGATAAAAAATAGTCGGTACCTCCCCGATCTTTACTACATGTTCTTTTTGAAGCAACAGAGATCCGATGACTTTCTTTTGATGACGAAATTCAAGTTCAATATTCTGAGGTGGCTCCTGGCTGTCTACAATATCAGACTGTGCGAAGGCGATAATAACAGGTTTATAGCCAACAAAAACATGGCGGTCAGTAACATCCACATCTGGCGAATTGGAATCGATTCGCAAATAGACAGCGAGATTGTCCTGAAACCGTTCTTTGTCGACGCAGACATATTCCTGCGGAACTGTAATACCAGTAAGAAGACGTTTTAGAAATTTTTTGATGTCGCTTCCGTTTAACGTTAAAAGTACACATCACCCGATCCTCTTTCAACGCCTGTCTTTAGGATTTCCATTGTACCTTTAGTTCTGTGGACAAAGTCATTCTTTATAATCCAAGGAGTGCCCGCGCCAAGCATCGGATTCCCAATTCAATTCTTCAGGTAGCGGCATCGGTGCATGGAAAATACGACTATATCATTGTTGATGGGAATCTGGAAAAAGATCCCTGGTCAAAAATCCGGAAATACCTCGACACAGGGGACTTCCGCTTCTTCGGAGCAACAGTGATGCCTGGGCCGCAGCTCCGCGAGGCGATACCATTTACGAAGAAGATCAAAGCGCTCTACCCTCAGGTTTTAACGATTTGGGGAGGATACTTTGCATCAAATCAATTTAACACGGTTATAACTTCCGGGTACGTCGATTATGTGATTTACGGCCCTGGCGACGATGCATTTCCTCAATTGCTCGATGCGCTCACTTCAGGAAGGAACATTGATAATATTTCAAACTTAGTTTTCAGGAAAAATGATGAGGTGATAAAAACTGCCAAAGCACCGCTTCAGGATCAGGACTTATTGCCGCCGTTGCCCTACCCTTCGTTGAACCAGTTTTATCCGATTCGCCACTATCTCGGCAAGACTTTCTTAGGGACCCGAACAGCAGCCTATCATTCAAGCATGGGTTGTCCATTCACTTGCTCATTTTGTGCAGTAGTACCGCTTTATAATGCACGTTGGAAAGGAAAGTCTGCAACACTCATTTATAAGGATGTTAAATACCTGATCGATGAGCATGGTGCCAATGCCGTCGAGTTTCATGATAATAATTTCTTTGTGAGTGAAAAGAGAACCGTGGAATTCTCCAGCCTGATCAAACAAGAAAAGATCGTATGGTGGGGAGAAGGTAGGATTGACACCATTGATAAGTATAAGGATGAATCGCTTGCGGCTATGCGCGAAGCGGGTTGCAGAATGATTTTTTTTGGCGCCGAAACCGGCAATGATGAATTATTAAAGAAGATGGACAAAGGCGGTACGCAAACATCCGACCAGATGCGAAAGTTTGCCGAACGCATGAGACGCTTTGACATCATCCCTGAATATTCTTTTGTTTTGGGTTTCCCTGCTGAAACGTCCGAGCTTGTCATGACACAGATCGACCGCGACATAGAGTTTATCAAAGAAATCAAAGCCATTAATCCGGATACGGAAATTATCATTTATGTCTACAGTCCTGTGCCGACCGAAGGATCAGAAATGTATGAAGAGGTGAGGAAGGCAGGATTTCGTTTCCCTGAAAAACTGGACGATTGGCTCAGCCCAGCGTGGCAAAACTTTGATTTGCGGAAGAATCCCTTTACGCCATGGCTGACACCTCAAATGATTGACAAGATACTCGGCTTCGAAACGGTACTCAATGCACAGTATCCCACCGTGTCTGACTTTAAGATCACACCCATCCAAAAAAATGTGATGCGATGGCTGAGCGCGGTGCGATATAGGAATAACTTTTTTCATTTCCCCTATGAACTGAAAGCTCTTCAGAAGTTCTGGTTGCGCTACCGGCAGCCGGAAGTTGAAGGATTTTATGCAGAATAAATGAATCATATTCTTCGGCGCATTCTTTTTCCACTTCCGTCGATCACGAAATGGTATCTCTCCAAAAAGAGAAACTATCAATCCCGCGGCCTGAAGATCACCGTCCTGCCAGGCGTATTTCATCCTGGATTTTTTTTCAGCACCGAAATGATGTTGGAATATCTTTCGCAGCAGGTATTCGAGGGCAAATCTGTCCTCGAAGTCGGCGCCGGTACCGGAATTGTATCCCTTTATATTGCAAACCAAGGCGGGAGCGTGACTGCTACTGACATCAGCACATGTGCCGTAGAAAATATCAAATTGAATTCCGCTGCAAACGGAATTCCATTAACCATCATCAAATCTGACTTGTTTGAACGCGTAGAGTTGCGATACGAATGGATCATCGTAAATCCACCTTATTACCCGCGACAACCTACGACGGAAGCCGAATACGCATGGTATTGTGGTGAGCAACATGAGTATTTCACTGAATTTTTCGCAGGGCTTTCAGCCCATGTGACGCCCGATGCCAAAGTGGTGATGGTACTATCCGATGTTTGTGATCTCAAAGCGATTTCAGGAATTGCGGCCAGGCATAATTTTGCGCTCCACATCGAGCAGCAAAAAAATGTTTGGGCAGACGGCAAGAATTACATTTTTTGCATCAAACCGACTGTGTGACTCCAACATGAAGGGAACAGACACAACGCTGGCAAGTCAAATCTTTTGAGATGTTAAGCTCCCTACGAAAACGTACGGCCTTTGGACTATTAATAATCTCTCGAAAATCCTGTTTGTAAAGGTTTCCATAAGGGGGATGAAAGAAACAAGGCAGCACATCTCCATTTGATTCCACTACCGCAGACACCCACGGAGCATTGCAACGCCTGGAAGGGAAATTTCCCTGGCCTGACAATGCAACATAATAGCGTGCAATGTCAAGCAGTTTGTCCGGGCTTTCTGCAATGAATTTGGCTTCAAAGTCTTTGCGAAAATCAACCACCGCCCGCGTCAGGATTTCTGTTAGTTCGATAGCCTCCCGATGACTCAAGGCGACTTCAACGGCCCGTTCAACATCCCACGGATCGGGCCGATTGAATGCATTTGATGAAACATCAGCACCCAGGAACGAGATTTGGTCGAGCCCAAGATTCTTCGCAGCCCGAACAAGTGCAGGAAATTCATTGTAGTTCAACTTCTGTATGACGGTTCGCCCGGTTACACGAAACCTGGGATTGGCGGCCTTAAGAACTTTCACACCTTCCGCAAGCCGTTCAAATGCATGAGGAATGTTGCGAATTGAATTATGAACTTCGGGTGGGCCATCAAGTGAGACGATCACATCGTCGCAATACTGAATTATGTCGTTCGCATGCTGCTTCAACCCAAGTCCTGTTGAAAGGAGGCTAATTTTTATTCCAATCGAACGCAGCAGCGCGCAGAATTTCCAAAGATTTGAATGCATCAGCGCCTCACCGCCTGACAACGCAACCCGCCTTACGTTTAGCTCCCTGAATGCCTTCAAGTGTCCTTCGAGTTCTTCGACGGTGATTTCTTTCTTATCCTGATTCCCCTTCCAGATGTCGCACATGACACACCTGCAATTACAGCGGCTGTGCGGCATGAGGACAAGGACCGGTAATTCGAAGATCCGGTCCGTCACATGGGTGAGTATCCTATTGAACTTCATTCTGGATCATAGTGCAGAATTTCGATTGTTGATCGCCGATCCGATTTGTGAATTACGAAGTTTGGTTTGTAGCCCTCACTTACTTCACAATTCGCTACTCGCTATTCATCATTCTTAATTCTGGATTTTTTGGATGGATCCCGGAGCCCAGTGCTTCAAGATTCACATCCATGGCCGATGAAAAATGAATTTCTACTTTCTTCTAATAAACTTCACGATCACGCCGGTGCAAGTTCGGTCGTGAATTGTGGTTTGCCTAGCTGCCGCAACATGCTTGCATGCGCTACAATGGCATCGGTAAAAGTTTGTTTTGATTTATACGGCAATCCAAACTCTGCTGTCGTTTGCTTGACGATTTTCGAGAGGCTTGGATAATGGACGTGACAAACATTAGGGAAGAGGTGGTGCTCAACCTGGAAGTTCAATCCACCAACATACCATGAAAGGAGTTTATTGTTTGGAGCAAAATTTGTCGTCGTGTGAAGCTGGTGTATAGCCCACGTATTTTCGAGGTTTCCGTTGTCATCAGGCATAAGGTATTCTGTGCCCTCCACAACGTGCGCGGGTTGAAAAACAATGGCAAGCATAAAGCCGGCTACAGCATGCATGGCGAGAAATCCGACAATAATCTGACCGATAGAAAACGGTAACAAAATAGCTGGCACAACAAACATCATGTTGATATAAACAATCTTCGTTGCTATCAGGATTGCCCACTCCTTCCGGGCATTTGACTTTTGTTGCTGTACAAGTCCCTCACGTTGGTATTTCGTCAGACGGTTAATGTCCTTCGCAACCACCCACACCAACGTCATCAGGCAATACAGGAACCAGGCATAGATATGTTGGAATCGATGAAATGGTTTCCACGGCGAATCAGGTGACATACGCAGCGTTCCTCTGGGGCTGATATCCTCGTCCACCTCATAAATATTGGTAAACGTATGATGCAACACATTGTGCTGGATCTTCCAATTGAACGAAGTGGCACCCATGAAATTCAGTGAATATCCCAGCAACTCATTGACCCAGGGTTTTCTGGAATAAGCCCCGTGGTTCGCATCGTGCATTACCGAAAAACCAATTCCAGCAGTGCCAAGCCCCATCATCATCATGAGGAGGACATAAATCCAAAATGAAGTCACAACACCGCTGATGGCAACTGCATATGGAACGATATACATTGACAGAACTGCAATAGTCTTTAAGACCATAGTGCCATTCGCATTGCGACTAATGTTCGCAGTTTTGAAATAGGCATTGACCCTTTGAGTTAGTGTAGCGTAGAACTCCGCACGATCACTTCCGAATTTGATATTCCTGTTCATTCTTTTGAAAAATTACCGCTGAACGCACTTTCCAAATAAAAATGGATGGAAAGGGATTTCAGGATGTATCAAAGATAGAATATTATAAGCGCGGAAAGGTATTGCGCATTGGCCAAGCAAAGAATATTAAAAGAAAGTTAATGTCGGGTCGAAATGGAGCGATTTTCAAAACCTAATAAACACCCAAACACTCGTTAAGGGACATATTACTTTGCAAGCCGTAAGTCATCCCCCAGAGCAGGAGATGAATAAAGATCAAAACCACTATTGCCGGAGATGATGAAGAATACTGTCAGTTCGGGATGGCTCTTCAGAGTTTCAATCGCCCTTTCATGTCCCATCGACATGAAGGCTGTTGCCCACGCATCGGCGGTTGAGCAATCGGCGGCGAATACAGTAGCGCTTAACAAAGCGTGTTCAACTGGAAAACCACTCACCGGATCGATCGTGTGCGAATATTTTTTTCCGTCGACTTCACGATAGTTGAAGTAGTTACCGGAAGTGGTGAAGGCTTTGTTCTTCAACGTGGCGTATGCCATAAACTTTTGCTCAACATAGTCTGAGTTGGGATCGAGAATACCGATTTCCCATGTGCGATCTTCCTTCAGATTTTTGCCAATCGCAACACCCTCACCGCCTAGTTCTATAAAGAAATTCTGAACAGATTTTGATTTGAAAAAATCAGCAATCACGTCGGCGCCGTATCCCTGGCCAATGGCGCTGAAATCAAGCTGTACGTTGGGGTCGGACTTCCAGACACTGTCGGAGTTGAAATCGATTTTCTCAAATCCGACGTAAGCTTTTACCCGAAGTACTTCAGCTGTGTCCGGACGGACTACTTTTTTAGGTCCAAAGCCCCAGGCATTAACCAACGGCATGACGGTCGGATCGTAAGCACCTTGCGATCCTTGAACAACTTCACGTGATTTTTTTAAAGGTGGTAGAAAATATGGCAGGGAGAATTTGAATGATTTTGTATCCTTATTAAACCGCGAAATCTCCGACGTGGTATCGTAGGTACTAATAGATTTGTTTATGAGCGTGAGCAAAGAGTCTACGGAAGTCTGGAAATTTCTTTGCGCCGGATCGAAATAGGTAATGTGGTATGTCGTTCCCATCGTCTTTCCTTCCAGTTTGATGGGCTCTGATGATTTGGATGCCCGGTACTTCCACACACCGACCATGATCAACAGTAAGACAACGGAGTAGAGTACGTTTTTGATCCGCAAATTCATAGCGGCGAAATTAGTATGAAAATCCAAGTCTCATTCAAAAAAATAATTTGAATGGCCATTCCGGTAACGTAGCTTTGAAAGGACATTCCACTGCATGCGCGAAGACTATCTTAATCCGGACAAATCAGACCAAAAGGACGCTGAAAAAGATGTTGAGAAAGCGCTTCGTCCTTTAAGCTTCAGTGATTTTACCGGGCAAGAAAAAGTCGTTGAGAATATTAAGGTGTTTGTTGGCGCTGCGAAACAGCGCGGAGAGTCATTGGACCACGTGCTGCTGCATGGGCCACCGGGGTTGGGTAAGACAACACTGTCGTTCATTATCGCAAATGAGCTCGGTAGCAATATCAAGGTAACTTCCGGACCAGTGCTTGACAAGCCGGGAGATCTGGCGGGCGTGCTGACAAATCTGGAAACCAATGACGTGCTGTTTATCGATGAGATCCACCGTCTTAATCCAATTGTTGAAGAATATTTGTATTCAGCGATGGAGGATTATCGGATTGATATTATGCTTGACAGCGGCCCCAACGCACGATCGGTACAGATCGGACTCAATCCGTTCACTTTAATTGGCGCGACCACCCGGGCAGGCTTACTTACCTCTCCACTTCGCGCCCGGTTTGGAATCACCGCAAGACTTGAGTATTACGATTCAACTTTGCTAACGCAAATTGTAAAGCGATCAGCAGCAATTCTGGAAACCTCTATCAACGAAGATGCTGCGTTCGAGATCGCGCGACGCAGCAGGGGCACACCACGGATTGCAAATAATTTATTGAGACGTACACGCGACTTTGCTCAGATCAAGGGTGATGGGCGCATTACAAAGGCCATTGCACAGATGGCGCTGCAAGCGCTCGATGTGGACGAGCATGGTCTTGATGACATGGACAACCGCATCCTGGCAACAATCATTGAAAAGTTCAAGGGCGGTCCCGTGGGATTGACAACCATCGCCACGGCTGTCAGCGAAGAAGCGGAAACAATTGAAGAAGTTTACGAGCCATTTTTGATACAGGAGGGTTATCTTAAACGGACTTCCCGTGGGCGTGAAGCAACGCACCTTGCCTACAAGCATCTAAAAATTGCTGTCCCCGCGTCGCGCGGACCTGGTCTCTTCGACGCATAACAGAATGCAAACAGTAGCTGCAAATACACAGCTAGTCAAATCCCTTGCGATTGATCTGGGATTTAGCTTCTGCGGTATTTCAAAAGCTGGATTTCTTGAAGACGAAGCACCGCGTGTCGAAGAATGGTTGAGGCGAGGTTACCAGGGTAAGATGGATTATCTCAACAATCACTTCGATAAAAGGCTCGATCCTACCCTACTCGTCCCGGGTGCAAAATCAGTCGTAAGCGTTGGCTACAATTACTATCCGGCTAAAGATCTTGCCGTTGATGGCAGCCTGAAAATTGCAAAGTATGCCTATGGTGAAGATTACCATTTTGTCGTCAAAGACAAGTTGGCTGAATTGATTTCACGGCTTCGTGAAAAGGTCGGTAATATCGATGGCCGTGCATTCGTAGACTCGGCGCCGGTGATGGAGCGTGCATGGGCGGCAAAGAGTGGCGTTGGTTGGATTGGAAAAAATAGCCTCCTTTTGAATAAGTCGATGGGAAGTTTCTTTTTTCTGGGCGAGCTGATCATCGATCTTGAACTTGAGCCTGATGGTCCGATGAAAGATTATTGTGGCTCATGCACGGCATGCATGGATGCCTGTCCAACCGAGGCTATTCCCGAAAATGGTGTGGTGAACGGCAGCAAGTGCATCTCCTATTACACGATAGAATTAAAAGATAGCATACCTGAATCCGTCAAGGGCAAATTTGAAAACTGGATATTCGGATGTGACATCTGCCAGGATGTGTGCCCCTGGAATCGTTTTTCAAAACCGCACAATGAGCCACGGTTTCAGCCCAGTGCTGACCTGGAAAAATTGAACCATGGTGAATGGACAGAAATTACAGAATCTATTTTCAAAAGTGTCTTCGGGAGTTCAGCAATGAAGCGAACTGGTTACGAAGGACTCAAGAGGAATATCAAATTCGTCAGTAATCAATAATCTCTCATTCTGCCCGGAAGACTTCAGATGAACCATCAGGTCTTCATGTTGACTGATTTCGTCGACAATCAGCATAGGTGATTTGCGTATTTTTCTTTGACTGTTAAACTTCTTAAAGTTTCATCGCTCTAAACATCAGATAACACAAGCGATTGTGCATTCATCAAGCATATCATTTTTGCACTTGAGAGATAATAAAAAGAGTGTTTAACATAAAATGAAATGAAAACCCTGACATGTTCCGGCATTTGCTTGCTGGCAATATTGATGTCTTGCTCAAAGGATAATGAGCTTAATTCAACGAACCAGCTCGTTAGCCTGGACCAAACAAAGACATCATTGGCAAACACAATTTATGAAGATGATCCTATTACAAAAGTTGTCAATTCATCCGCGCTTACCACACTGTTATTGGAAAGTGGCAATTCAATTGTCATTGATAATAAGCATGTCGAAAAGGTTGTTGTTGATTCTATCCACTGGCGGGAAACGTTTTTCTTTTCTGATAAGAGTCGTGTTGATGCTGAAATTGTGGGGTCACTCAATCTTGTTCCCGACAGCGTTATTATAAATCCGTTCGGCACTTCACCCCTGACAGCGCTCGCAAAAATCACGACTCCCGTAAATGGAAGTTTCAAGGTTATTGTCCACGGTAAAGGTGTCAATGGAGTGGCGATCAGCAAATCATTCGGCATATTCGGCATACATCATCGTCTACCCATTTTGGGTCTGTATGAAAACTACGACAACCAGGTAGAGTTCATACTTATGAGCGCCGAAGGAAAACCCCGATGTTCCAAAACGATTACACTTCGTACTGCAGCACTGCCGTCCAAGCCATCGATTTCAATCAACGTAAATAATCTCGGCACCGACTACGGCGGAACTTTCATAGTAGGCGATCTTAATCTTGGATTCGATCAAAACGGTGATATCCGATGGAGTGCTTCTCCCATTTCACCAACAGGAATAGCGCCAACCCGCAAACTCAATAATGGAAATATGCTTTTTGTCGCTGGTGACGGAAAGTCTTTTGTTGAAGCGACCATGCTCGGCGAAGTCATTCATACCTATTCCGTCCCCACGGGGATACACCACGACATTATCGAAATGCCGAATGGGAATTTTCTTGTAACAAGTAATTCAGGAACCGGTAAAACGGTTGAGGATGTAATCATTGAAATCAACCGGTCTTCTGGGTCGTTAACCAAGGTTTGGGACCTGAGTACCATTTTGGACCCGTCAAGGAAACCCTTACCCGATGCCGCCCCGGGTGACTGGTTTCATATGAACAGCCTTTTCTTTGACCCAACTGATAACAGTATTATCGTGTCAGGCAGATCACAGTCGGCTGTGGTGAAGCTCGACTATGAGACCGGATC
Source organism: Cyclobacteriaceae bacterium (assembly GCA_044223825.1). Taxonomy (GTDB): domain Bacteria; phylum Bacteroidota; class Bacteroidia; order Cytophagales; family Cyclobacteriaceae; genus ELB16-189. The sequence goes on from JBGALO010000019.1 coordinate 36,773, forward strand.
GCTCCGATGGATATTGGGAAACCCGGCGGGCTGGAATCAATATCTGGCGGGCTATACACTCAATGCGATCGACAATAGCGGAAATAGAATAGATGTATCCAGCATTGACTTTTGGTCATACGGTCAGCATGCAGTCCAACGTTTAGCGAACGGAAACATTCTAATGTACGACGACGGTGACTTCCGGGGTTTTTTTGATAATGCTTCAGCCCCACAGCGTAGTTATACCCGCGGAGTGGAATATGCGATCGATGAAAAAAATATGACCGTGAGGTTGGTTTGGGAATTTGACAATGACAAATCAATTTTTACACCGTATACTGGTTTCATTCAGCAATTGAGTTCATCACGGGTACTCGCCTATATGGATGGGGCGATTTCGGGCAACGGCCCCAAAGTGGTTGAGATCGACGCATCTAATCAAATCTTGTTTGATGCCGATTTCAATGCGGGCGCTTTTTACTACAGGGCAGCTAAGTATGATTTGTATGCGGGTATTGAGTGAGCAAATCCTCATGCATAAAAACAGATTAAGGTTTAAAGTTTAAGGTTCAATGGTTCACGTCACGTTATGAAACAAAAAAAAGCCCCTGGCGGGGCTTACAATCAAGTTAAGGGTTTCATTTTTAAGACGCTACTACAAAACAGCGATTCAGAATCGCCTGGTGGTCCCCAAAATTGGCGTAACACCAATTTCTGAGTTCTTGTACTTCATCTGCGATCAGCGTTTTGATCGCCTTACGAAGCTCTTTTTCAAAGAGCCTTGCATCGAAGCTCACGCGGGTGAGGACTTTCTTTGCATAATTGAGCATTGTCATTCGTTTATTGCACTTGGGTGGAACCTAGTACGCGAATTATAACGTTGAAATTACCAATTCATATTATGAGTTAAAAGAAAATTTAAATTTGTCTCCGCAACGTGTTGCACTGATGAAAATGTATATAAAAACGGTCTGTTTGCTGCTGTTCGTGTCGTTAAACACACTGGCGTGGGCGCAAAACGTCCAGGTCCAGCTAGGTCCTGAGGAAATCGGTGAAAATCAAATGTGGACCATCACCGTCGTTGTTTCGAATGACCAGTTGCGTACATATACTGCCTTTCCGGATATAGACGGATTTCGGAAAAGGGGCACCAGCACTCAATCACAGACCAGCATTATCAATGGTCATGTGAGCACTACGCAGGCCGTCATTATGACCTACCAGCCCACGCGCCAGGGTGTCTTCAATGTTCCTGCGTTCGAAATGACAGTCAACAATGTCTTGGTAAAAAGTCCCGCGAAAAAAATTACGGTCGGACCTGCCGCGCAAACACAAGCGCGCGATCCATTTGGGCGCGATCCTTTTAGAGACTTTTTCGGCGGGCGGGAAGAAACTGAGTTTGTCGATGTGAAAGACGAGGCCCAGCTCGCCCTCTCCACCAATAAGGACGAGGTATATGTCGGAGAAGGCTTTGTTGCGACATTGTCTTTCCTGATCGCCGACAACAACCGGGCGACCATGCAGTTTCACGAACTTGGCCCGCAACTTTCTGACATTCTCAAAAAGCTTAAGCCAACCAACTGCTGGGAAGAGAATTTTAACATCGAAAACATCGAAGGTGAGCAGGTCACGATCAATGGTCGTGGATACACACAGTACAAAATTTATCAGGCTGCCTTTTATCCTCTGAACAACGAAACAATTGTATTCCCCAGTGTCGATCTTGAAATGATCAAATTCAGGATTGCAAAGAATCCATCTTTCTTCGGCCAGAATCGTCAGGAAGACTTTAAAACTTTTAGTTCAAGGCCGAAGACTGTGCGCGTAAAGGAGTTGCCTCCTCATCCATTGCGAAGCTCCGTGGCGGTTGGTAATTATCAGCTCGATGAAAAAATTACTACTTCAAGTCCGAAGACGGGACAGAGCGTCGGTTATGAATTCAATATCATAGGTGAAGGAAATATTTCTTCTGTTGAGAAGCCGTCCTTACCAAAAGACGCAAACTTCGATTTCTATGATCCCAGCGTGCAGCAAAATATTTCCCGTGAAAGCGGAAGACTGACTGGCACTAAATCGTTCAAGTATTTTATTGTGCCAAAGGAGCCCGGAAAATTTCCGCTTGGTGATTATTTCAACTGGGTATTTTTCAATCCAGCAAAAAAGAAATATGACACCCTCCGCTCACAAATTGTGTTAAACGTTGAAGGGGAAAGCCAGCGAAATCAGGCGATTCAGAGCACAGACTTCGGATCGTTCTACGATCGTATCAGCATTGCGGATAATAAACTACAAAGCGTATCCGGAAGTCAATGGCTTACGATCACCGTAAATATTCTTATCGTTCTGATGCTAGGCGCCGCCGGATATCTGATATTCAAATCAAAGACTTCGTAAGGTTGACAAAGCTTTTTCGCATCGCAGCACCTGCTTTGGCCAAAGCCTAAGCCAAAGCAAAGGCCTGTCCACCCTTTTTGTCTAAATTTGAGTTCGTTTCAACATACATGAGCAACAGCTACGGCACGCTTTTCAAAATCAGCACCTTTGGTGAATCCCACGGTCCGGCGATAGGTGTCGTAATTGACGGATGCCCTGCCGGTCTTGATATTGATGAATCTTTCATTCAGTGTGAACTCGAAAGAAGAAAACCAGGGCAGTCGAAGATCACCACGCAACGCAAGGAAGACGATACATTTAGAATTCTCTCCGGCGTATTTGAGGGTAAATCAACAGGCACACCCATCGCGATCGTCATTGATAACCAGGACCAGCGGAGCAAAGACTATAGTCACCTGGAAAACAGATTTCGTCCTTCACACGCGGATTATACCTACCATGAGAAATATGGCGTGCGGGATCATCGTGGTGGCGGGAGAAGTTCGGCGCGCGAGACTGCGGCGAGGGTAGCGGCGGGCGCCGTGGCAAAGCTACTTCTTCGAAAGAGCGGCATTTCTGTCGATGGATTTGTTTCCCAGGTTGGAGAAATTAAAGCACCGCACTATTCAACACTTGATCTAAGCAAGACAGAGGAAAATATTGTACGCTGCCCGGATAAGGCTACGGCGGAAAAAATGATCGCGTTAATCGATCAAGTGCGCCTTGATCGCGATACGATTGGGGGTTTAGTAACGTGCGTTGTTCGGAACGTTCCTCCGGGATTGGGCGAACCGGTATTCGACAAGCTGCACGCGGAACTTGGCAAAGCGATGCTTAGTATCAATGCAGTTAAAGGTTTCGAATACGGCAGTGGATTTGAGGGCATCAAATTGCACGGATCCCAACACAATGATGCTTTCGTTCAGTCGGAGGGAAAGATCCGAACGAAAACAAATCACTCGGGCGGCATTCAAGGTGGTATCAGCAATGGTGAGGATATTTATTTTAATGTCGCATTCAAGCCGGTTGCTACCATTATGCAGGATCAGCAAAGTGTCGATAAGGAAGGGAACGAAGTGACTGTTGCCGGCAAGGGCAGACACGATCCGTGCGTGGTGCCAAGGGCCGTTCCAATTGTAGAAGCAATGGCTTCACTGGTGATCGCGGATTTTTTGTTACGAAACAAAGTCTCAAAGCTGTAGGACGGTCTTCCGCATCGCGAGAATCTTTCCTATAATTACATTGCCAACAACCAGCCAAGCCTTACACCGACCCCATGGAA
>JBGALO010000020.1:0-40658 GCA_044223825.1 Cyclobacteriaceae bacterium
GACTCAAAAGATTTCATTAAAGATTTTTAAATAGTCGGCAAAGGTACGGTTAATAGTTCACATGGCCCCTGTGCGCTAAAATCTCAAGCACAATGGTAACTTTGAGACTCCAACACCAAATTTTCTAACGGCATGGTCTATCTAAGCAAAAGAAAACACGCGTCACTATTGTTGATTTTTACATTCACTGCCTTGTTTGCCGCTGCCCAGGCAATCAAATGGTCCCCTGACGGCAATTTCTATTATCAGTTGGAAGACAACGAGGTTATTCAATACACCCTTCCAGGAAACACCAAATCGACATTCATTTCCAAAACGGACCTTACGCCCAAAGGCAAGAACGGGCCGCTAGCAGTACGCAATTTCTTTTTCTCCGGTGATCAGCAGAAAGTTTTGATTTATACAAACACCAAAAGGGTATGGCGCCTGGATTCGCGAGGCGACTACTGGGCTCTTGATTTGAAATCCAGAACACTAAGACAGTTGGGCGCTACCCTCCCTGAATCATCACTTATGTTCGCAAAATTCTCACCCGATGGAACGCGTGTTGCCTATGTCAGCAATCAAAACCTGTACGTGGAAAGTCTGGTATCGGGAGAAATGAAAGCGTTAACGACTGATGGCAATCGAAAGCTGATCAACGGCACATTCGATTGGGTCTATGAAGAAGAACTGAACTGCCGTGACGGATTCCAATGGAGCCCTGACGGAAAAAATATTTCCTATTGGCAGATCGATGCAACAGGGATCCGGGATTATAATATGTTAAACATGACCGAGTCGACTTATTCTGAAATTGTTCCGGTCGAATATCCAACCGTCGGACAAAATCCCTCCAAAGCGCGGATCGGCATCGTAGACATCAACAATGCCAGGACAACCTGGCTCAACATTCCCGGTGACCCACAACAAAATTATTTGCCTCGTGCTGAGTGGCGTTCGAACAATGAGATTTACGTTGAGCAACTGAACCGTGCGCAGAACGAAGCAAAAATTTTCAATTGCAATGCAATCAGCGGCGATGCAAAGCTTGTTTTTTCCGAAAAAGATGAAGCATGGATCGAGATGTTCTCCTTTGGCATTCCAGAACGTGCCCTTGAATTTCATCACCCATTGGTTTGGCTGAATGACAAGAAAGAATTCCTGTGGATTAGTGAAAAAGACGGATGGACGCATTTGTACCGCGTATCGGCTGGGGCAACCGATGAAACAAAGATCCCTAAGGGAGACAAAATGCCACCTGCAGGCAAAGAGGTATTGATTACAAAAGGTGACTTTGATGTGATCGATCTCCTGAACGTCAACGAAAAAACCAACACAGCATATTTCCTTGCCTCGCCCGCCAACGCCACACAAAAATATCTTTACAAAACCAAGCTTGATGGTAGCGGGAAACCTGAACTTGTTTCTCCATCGGCGATGGCAGGCACTCATGGCTATGATGTTTCGCCCAATGGCAAATTCGCGATGCACACATTCTCGAATGCACACACAAGACCTGTCAGCGAACTGATAGACCTGACGACAAACAAGTCTGTCACAAGTGAATCCATTCAAACCAAAGTGGCAGAGGCTCAGGTGCCGACCAACGTAGAATTTTTCAAGGTAAAGACCGAAGACGGAATTGAAATGGATGGCTGGATGGTCAAGCCTAAAAACTTTGACCCGTCCAAGAAATATCCCGTGGTGTTTTTTGTATATACGGAGCCAGCCTCTCAAACTGTGGCCGACCGATTCGGCATCGGAACCAACAACCTTTACAAAGGCAACATGGCCGAAGACGGATACATTTATCTTTCACTTGACAGCCGTGGAACACCGGCACCAAAAGGACGGACCTGGAGGAAATCTATTTACCGTAAAGTCGGGCTACTGAACGTCGCTGATCAAGCTGCAGGCGCCAGGGAAATTCTAAAGTGGCCATTCGTCGATCCGGAAAGAACGGCGGTATGGGGCTGGAGTGGCGGCGGTTCCACGACTCTTCACCTAATGTTCCAGCATCAAAGCGACTACGTGAAGTGCTCGCCAATTACATATGCAAAAAACTTACAGGGTAATTTGCTTTACATTCACGGCACAGGCGATGACAATGTGCACTACAACAACGCTGAAATGTTGATTAATGAACTTGTCAAATACAATAAGCAATTTCAGTTGATGGCATACCCCAATAGGACGCATTCAATATCTGAAGGCGAGGGAACCCGGGAGCATCTCTCAACACTGTACACTGAATACCTGAAAAAACATTGCCCTCCCGGCGGCCGGTAAGAAACAGGGCGGCTATCTCCAGCAACCGCCCGTAAGAGAGAGGGAAGGTGATGCTTCAATGTGTGCGTCCGTCGCAATCGTTCGCATGGCATCAGCATTCGCTTAAGTCTTAATGTGCACTATGATTTCATTCAGCAACTACCGCTGAAAGAATTTTAGCGCCGGAACGACCACCGGACTGCTACCTTTGCGGTTTGACCGCGTCACAAAAATGGTAAGCGGTCCGAATTCTATCTGCAAGGGGTAACCTGCGCGCCCCTTTTTAGTTAATAGGCCTAAATCGAGGAGATTGTATTGAGATAAATTATTGGCGGAGTGGAATAACAAGTACCCCGAGACTGTCTAACACGCATAAGTAAGTTTTCGACACCTTAAATTCAATATGAAGTATTTTTTATCTGTTTTAGCCTTTCTAATTTTTTCGGCCTCCTTTGCGCAGAATGAAGCCCCAACGCCCAAGGGCAATGGAAAGATTACCGGTTCGGTTATAGATGCTGCGAACAATCAACCCGTTGAATTTGCGACAGTCGCATTGACCGAGCCTGATTCTGAAAAACCCGTGAACGGAGCGGTGTGTGACGAAAAGGGGAAATTCACTATCACCAAGGTTCCAAATGGCACTTACCAGCTTATTATATCATTCATTGGTTACGAGAATATCATCGTAAAAAATGTAGTGATCAACGATAAAAAGGACAACATCGATGTTGGCCCGCAAAAACTCTCGACAAACTCAAAAGAACTGGATGCCGTTGTCGTCGAAGGACAAAAAGTCCTTGTCGAGGAAAAGGTAGATCGTACGATTTATAATGCAGAGAACGACGCTACTGCCAAAGGCGGAGACGCAACGGATGTATTGCGGCGGGTACCCATGCTGTCAGTAGATATGGATGGTAACGTTTCACTTCGTGGAAATCAAAACATCAAAGTACTTATCAACAACAAACCCTCAACCATTTCTGCGAGCAGCGTTGCGGATGCATTGAAGCAAATTCCATCAGACCAAATCAAGACCGTGGAGGTGATCACGTCTCCGTCGGCGAAGTATGATGCAGAAGGGTCGGCCGGGATCATCAACATCATTACCAAAAAGAACAACATGCAGGGCGTGACCCTCAATGTAGATGGAAGCGCTGGTTACAGGGGCACCAACCTGGGCCTCAACGGCAGCTATCGTAAAGGAAAAATGGGATTCAACCTGGGAGGATTTGCGCGCTCCGGCTATAACATCACCGGAAAATTTGATAATACTCAAATTACCACTGCAAACGATGCGAACGGCATCCCCGTTCAGACCACGAATATCCAAAATGCCGCCACCCGCAGCAGCAACCTTTTTGGTAACACGAACTTTGGTTGGGATTACGACATTAATAAAAACAATTCACTAGCTGCGTCAGTGCGCTTTGGATCAAGGAACGGATACAATTATCAGGATCATCTTGCCACCAGAACATCCTCTCCTACCTTAACATCTTATTCATTGAAGGACGTCCAAACTACCGACGAGTCGCAAAACGTTGACGCGAGCCTCAACTACACCCACACGTTCAGCAAACCGCAGCAGGAATTCAGCGTGCTCGCCCTGTACAGCCGTAACAACAGGACCAATAACTTCTATAATGGTTTTCTCGACACAACAAGTTTTGCGACCCTGAACAGGTTGAAAAATATTAATGACAGTTTCAACCAGGAGGTCACCATCCAGGCCGACTATCAAACGCCCATCGGCACCACCCAGATCCTTGAATTCGGAGCAAAGAACATTGCACGAAAAGTGACAAGTGACTATAAATATTATGCTGCACCAGGCGCTGAGGGCGACTATGTGCCTGCGTCGAACGCGTCACTTGCGAACGTATTTAACTATGATCAGAACGTGACATCGGGTTACCTCTCATATACCTATGCAATGAAATCGGGCTATAGCCTCAAGGCCGGAGGGCGATACGAATACACAACCATCAATGCACACTTTGCTACTGAAAAAGGTCCCGTTGTGATTCCTTCATACGGCGTGCTCGTACCAAGTGCCAATCTTTCAAAGAAGTTGTCGAATGGAGGCACGTTAAAAATTGCATACAACAGAAGAATCCAGCGACCATCGATTCAATACCTGAATCCAAACATACAGGCATCCAATCCACTGAATATCACAATTGGTAATCCCAATCTCGGACCCGAATACACCAACAATTACGAGTTGTCCTATAGCACCTTTATCAAGAGTACATCGCTCAATTTTTCAACCTTTGTCAGGAATACAGACAATGCAATTCAAAGTGTGCGCGACGTCATCGGTAATAATCCCGCAAATCCCGACACGATCAGAACAACTTACCAGAATATCGGAAGTGAAAATGCTTATGGTGCCAGCATTTTTGCGGGAGTGAACATCTCAGGCAAATTATCATTGAATGGCGGCACTGATATCTATTATGCAGTGTTGAAAAACAATGTCGCCAATCCCATTTACAATGCGAGCAACCAGGGTTGGGTGGCCAGCTGGCGTCTTTTTGGAAACTATACGCTTACCAAGGGTTGGGGATTGCAATTCTTCAGCTTCTACCGTGGACGCCAGGTGCAGCTTCAGGGCGTTCAGGGCAGCTTCTATGTTTATAGTCTGAGCATCAAGAAAGATCTGCTTGACAAAAAAGGAAGCATCGGTTTCGGCGCAGAACAGTTCTTCACGCCGGCTATGCGCATCAACAGCTATACCTCCTCTCCGGTCATTCAACAGAACAGTACCAACGAGATGCATAACATGAACTTTAAAATCACTTTCAGTTATCGCATTGGCAAGATGTCGTTTGATCAAGGACCAAAACGGAAGCGGTCGATTAACAACGACGACATGAAAGAAGGTGGAGACAATGGAGGTGGCGGTGGCGGCGGAATGGATCAAGGTCAGGGCAACGCGGGTGCAGGTGGCGCAAGCGGTGGCGGCGGTAGATTCGGCGGCGGTGGCGTGCGTCCGGGAGCGCCTGCCACAGTTGCAAAAACAAAACCTGCTGATGCAAATGCTGTCATTCATCCGGAAGGAACATGGACCTATACCGTTGAATCACCTCAAGGTGGTGGCGGCACTATTGTCATCAAGAAGGAAGGGGATACATACACCGGCACAATGACAAGTCAGCGCGGTGGCAACCGTGAAAATCAACTTAAGGACATTACTGTCAATGGCAACGAGATTAATTTTTCGTATGACGTAAACTTCGGAGGCAATCCATCAAAGGTAAGTGTCAAAGCGATTGTCGAAGGCGAAGCAATGAACGGTACGATGAGTGTGGGATCGTTTGGAGCGTTTCCGTTGAAAGCAAAGCGAAATTAGTTGGCAGTAGGCAGGATGCAGTAGGCAGCGTGTCCTGACCACAAGACTCATTGAATTGAAATTGTTACCAGCTAGTCATGAAACGACTCCACACTGCCTACTAACAAACTGCCAACTGCCTACTGATTTCCTATGTGGAGAATATCGGATTCGAACCGATGACCTCTTCCATGCCATGGAAGCGCTCTAGCCAGCTGAGCTAATCCCCCAAAAATTTATTAACACCGCCGGAGCATTTCGCTCTAGTACCGACGCTTTGGTCGGCATTCACACACCTCATCGCGTCTGAACCAACTGAGCTAATCCCCCGGGGGCAGCAAAGATATTTAAAACAGTGTCGCGCGCAAAAGCACTAAGCACACCGTGACTAATGAATTTTCTTTGCGGACTTTGCGCCTTTGCGTGGGGTTATTAACGTTCACTTATCTGCCCGCCCGAAATGTGTATTGAACACAGGCAACACACGAAGACCTTTCGGATTGTCTTTCACATAATTCAATAACCCCAGCTGTATACCGCGTTGTTTGCGTGCATAGTTGAAGATCCCAATGGTTACGCCCTTTTGAGTTCCTTTGACATTGTTAAAGGCGCTGACCGAGGCACCATTCATTACCACTTTTTCCTCGTCCATGTCTTTTCCACCAACCTGAAGATAGGCCGGCGATATAAATACTCCCGCGAGATCCATCCCGCCTGCCGCAGCAGAAATCGTCAGAGCGCGAAGTTTAGGAGAGCCAATTCCTATTCCGGCGATTGCGATTCCTTTAATTTCCTTACCCGATCCCATACCCAGGCCGGCGACTGAAATACCGGTTAGATTTTCTCCGCACCCAAGGCCGCCTATCGCGACACTAAGCCCACTCAAGTTTTCTCCAGCTCCCACCCCCAGGCCACCGAGTGTAATACCCGAGACATTGCCTCCTGCGCCGGCGCCAAGTCCGCCTATGTTAATGCCGCTCATATTTTTTCCTGAGCCTACTCCTAAACCACCAAAATTGAATCCGACAATATCTCCTCCTGACCCAGCACCAAGGCCACCGACATTGATCCCTTTGATATTGCCACCCGCGCCCACACCAAGCCCACCGATATTTACTCCAGCTACATTTTCACCCGCGCCTACGCCAAGTCCGCCGACATTAATACCAGCAATATTTCTCTTTGCTCCAACTCCGGCGATGCCTACTCCGATCCCATGGATATTTTCCTCGCCCATTGCCAATGGTAATCCGATGGCAAGGCCATTCATCGTTCCGGTTTGTTCCGACTCATCTTTGGTTTGCCAGGCGGTAATGTTGATTCCGTTGATCTTCTCAACATTACGGTCGCTAACATTAAATCTTATCCCAGTGAACGTGGGAAGGTTTCCAAATCCAATCCCGCCTTTTTTTGACGGAAGGCCGAAGCCCTGCGAAAAAGCGTTAGCAGAAGCTAGACTGAAGAATATTGCAATGATGACTTTGTGTTTCATAAGGATTATGAAAGCTATTAGACTGCACAACCGCGACAAAGGTTGCGCAGAGATACAGATTTCACCCAGCTTGCATTATGCTTTTACCGGCTCGCGGTGTCCCACCCACGTAAAACGCTTCGTCACATATTCAGGATTGGTGAACGACGCATTACCTGCCGGATTGCCACCTGTAACATGGAAATCCGAAAACGCTGCGTTTTGGTTCATGTAGATGCCGCCTGTAAGATTGAATGACACTGGCGTTGCGGCGAGTGACATTTCATCAGCGATTTTTTCCCTGACTGCCGGGTCTGTGGTGTAGGCACCACAAGAGATTGCGCCGTGGTGTAATGCCATTTCCCTGGCAAGGGCGATAGACTCATCCGTATTTTTTGTTTTGATGAGCAAGGCTATCGGGCCGAAAAGTTCTTTGCTAAAAATCTCTTTTTTCGAAGCGTCAACTTCAACTACCACAGGTGTAGAAAGACGCGCTTTCTTAAACATCGGATTTTCAAATGGTCGCGATTTCAGCCACACCTTTCCAGGAAGCTTTTCAGATTCAATTACTCGCTCACTTGTCTTTTTGTTCTGGACAGCACCCAATACAAACGGTCCCGCTTTTGGATTGTCAACGAGTCCATTGATGTTGTCGACAAACTTTTGAGCAAACTGATCAAATGAAATCTTGCCAGCCGGTGTATTGATGCCACCTTCCGGGATGTAAAAATTCTGCGGTGCCGTACACATTTGTCCACTGTACAGATTGACAGAAAAAGCGAGATTGGCAGCGACTTTGTCAATATCTTCTGCGGAGTCAAGTATCACGGAGTTTACACCCGTTTTTTCCGTGAACACCGCTTTACCGGGCAACGACTCCAGGTAAGATCCGAAAGCCGAATTACCCGTGTAGTCGATCAATTTAACGGACGGGTGTTCCGCCAATTCCTTTGTGATCATTTTGTCGAAAGTATCGACCCCGAGTTGGCAAATGTTGGGATCAAGCGCGTTTTCAATCAACACCTTTTGAATTTCAGCAACGAAAATGGCGATCGGGAGAATGGCACCCGGATGTGGTTTAACGATTACCGGGTTGCCGGTAATAAGGCTGCCATAAATTCCAGTGACTGAGTTCCAGGTAGGAAACGTGGAGCAGCCAATAACCACGGAGATTCCTTTTGGAACAGCGCGCCACTCTTTTTGCAACTGAAGATTGAATTTACCCATCGGTTTATCCCAAAGCGTTGAAGCAGGAAATCTTCCCAACTCTTCATATCCGGCAGCAATCGCTTCGAGTGCACGGTCCGCTGCATGGGGCCCTGACGCCTGAAACGCCATCATGTATCCTTGTCCCGTTGTATGCATCGTCGCATAAGCGATCTCAAAAAATCTCGCTTTAACTCTTTCAAGGGATTCAATCAAGATGCCCGCCCTGTCTTTCGGCGTTACTTTCCTCCACTGATGTAATGCAGCATTGGCTTTAGTGATCAACGAGTTGACAGAATAAACAGGATAGTTAACGTTCAGAGGTTCCTGTAAATAAGGAGACTCTTCCTGACCGGCCCATGTGTCCGGCGTCCCTTGTGTTAGTTCTTCAAATTTCTTTCCGAGGAATCCCTTGAATCTTGCCTGACCGTCAGCATCGGCAGTTTCACCATACACTGCGGGGGCCGGGTGTTCCGGATACGCGGCAAAAAAAGTCCGTGCATGCAATGCAGCGATAGCTTTATTCAATAGAGATTCATGCTTTTGGAAAAGTGACATAGTGATAGTTGTTAGGCTCTTATTTTTGATATTCAAAGACCCGCTTGAGCAGGTCGGTGGTTCGCTCCAAAGGATTTTCGCGAATCTTTTTTTCTTCCTGGGCGATCATTATGAACAAGCCCTGCATGGCAAGATCGGTCGCATATTCATTTAGGTCGGGATTGATTTTTTCAACAAATGGAATTTTGTTGTATGTCGAAACGATGTCTCCGTAATATCGTGTCGCTTCGACCTGATTCAGAGCATTCTGAATGACCGGCCTAAACTTCGCTTTCAATTGTGGAGTAGTGGTTCGCTTCAGATACTGAGTCGCAGCATCTTGCTGTCCTTTCAAAATGCCCCAGGCATCATCGAAGGTCATTTGCTCAATGGCATTAATGAAGATTGGTTTTGCCTCTTTTGCAGCATTTTCTGCACCATGATTAAGCGTTTCCACAAAACGGTCCACCTCTTTTCCCATTCCAATCTGTCGTAACCGATCTTCAACTTTTCTGATATCCGGAGGAAAAGGAATTTTGATTTGAGGGTTGTTGAAATAACCGTTTGTTTGAGAGAGGTTCTCGGCGCCCGTAGAAATACCTTTTACCAGCGCTTCTTTCAAACCCGCTGCAACCTGGTCAGTAGTCGGCGCAGGCTGTCCTTCCATCACCTTGTTTGCTTCATTGATCGCCTGGGTGATCTGAGAAGACGAACAGCCACAGGCGAGCAACAACAAAACAAACAGCGTTCTTTTCATCTAATGTTATTTTGAAGCAAAAACTTTTTTGAGAATATCGGTCGTACGCGCCACAGGATTCTCGCGAATATTCTTCTCCTCTTTTGCGATCATGACAAACAAACCCTGAATTGCTTTATTAGTTGCGTATTCGTTAAGATCCGGATTCACTTTAGTTACAAAAGGCACCTTGTTATAAGTGTTCACGATATCGCCATAGTATTTCGTGGCGCTCGTCTTATCGAGCGAGTTCTGAACGACTGGTTTAAATTTTTCCTTGAGTTGAGAAGTCGTTGTGCGTTGCAAGTATTGCGTAGCTGCATCCGGTTGTCCTTTAAGAATTGCAAACGCATCGTCAATTGTCATTTGCTTGACAGCATTGATAAATATCGGTTTCGCCTGTGTTGCTGCATCTTCTGCCCCGCGATTTAACGCGAGAACAAACTTATCAACCTGGCTACCCATCCCCATTTGCCGCAGCTTGTCCTCAACATGTTGCACATCAGATGGAAATGGAATCTTGATTTCCGGATTCTTAAAATATCCGTCCGTTTTCGACACCAGATCGGAGCCTTTTGATATCCCGTTCGTCAATGCCTCTTTTAGACCTTGCACTACCTCATCCTGCGTTAATGCCTGAGTACCTCCGGTAGTGACTGCCTTTTTTGCTTTGTCAAGCATTTTGTCGAGCTGCGAAAAAACCGGCTGCGTGCAAAACACCGCAAAAACCGCCATGACTATATATTTTCTCTTCATATCAATTTGATGTAAAATTCCCGGAAAGAGCATGGGGTGGCACGCCGTTCGTAAAAATACCGCATAATTTAAAAGGTAGCAAAGCGCGCAGAGCGATGATCATTTTTTCCAACATCAGATACATATCACCTGCCCACTTTATTTGGTATGCTTATGTGAACACAGGATGCAAGGGTTATTTAACAAAGTATCCGACAGTGAAATGAATATCGCAGACTGAAAATTTGATTTTCGTTTTGACAGATTTGGCGGCATCCGACCCGTAAAAGTCTCAACGCAGCATTTCGCGTGATATCCCGGAAATATCGTTACAACCCGCAAGACCCATCGTCAGATCAAAATCCGCAAGTAGGTTCTGGATCACTTCCCGAACACCCTCTTCGCCATCAATCGCCAGACCATATACGTAAGGTCGCCCAATGCAAACGGCCTTTGCACCAACAGCAAGTGCCTTAAAAATATCTGCCCCGCCCCGGATTCCACCATCCAACAGTATTGGAATCTTATTATTAACAACATTGACAATGCCCGGTAAGGCTTCGAATGTGCTGATCGCACCATCTACTTGTCTCCCACCGTGGTTGGAAACGATAATTCCGTCAATGCCATAATCCAGCGCCTTCTTCGCATCATCCGGATGAAGAATTCCTTTTAACAAAATCGGAAGGCGGGTGTGTTGTCTTAAGAATGCGAGGTCATTCCACGTGACTGCAGGATTGGAATATATTCCTATGAATTTGCGCACAGCCTTGAGTGGTCGCCCGGACTTGAGCTTTGAAAAAAATCCTGCGCCCGGATAAGAGTTGACCATTTTAATAAGACCTAACAATGATGCCATCGTCACCTTCGCAGGGGTGTTAGGATCATTCTCGTCCATTAATTTCTGGAAAACTGGATCAGAGGTATACTGCGCGATTCCTTTCCCCTCAAGAAATGGCAGATAGGCGATGTCGAGGTCGCGCGTTCTCCATCCAAGCAATGTTGTATCAAGCGTGACAACAATGGCCGAGCATCCACACTTCTCAGCCCGGGAAACCAAACTCGCTACGAGCTCATTGGATTTACTCCAATACAATTGAAACCAACGATGACCATCGCCCATTGCGGCGGCGACTTCTTCCATGGGCTTGCTTGCCTGATTGCTGAATATGTAAGGAACGTTTTCTTTCGCTGCTGCTCTGCCTACCGCAATATCGGCCTGACGGTGAACCATCTCAAGAACGCCCACCGGAGATAACAACAACGGCGATGGAAGTCTTTTCCCAAATAACTCAATACCCATGTCGCGCTGACTTACATTACGCAACATTCTTGGGACAATCTTACTCTGTTCAAAAGCACTTCGATTTGAGCGCACAGTACTTTCAAGGCCCGCGCCTCCCGCTATGTAAGCAAATGCCTCAGCGCTCATCATTCGGCTTGCTTGCTCCTCGAGCTTCGCCCAATCTACCGGAATCGATGAGCGAGTGCCGGCGAAGCCGTCAAGATAGATTCGACGCTGGCGTTCTGATGCGGGTTTTGCGTGATCCATCCCCTAAGATAATTGACAGTTGACAATCCCGATAGCTATCGGGGGCAATTGATAATATGCCATCCAAACTTAGATTTTACCGGCACTCAACTCAATTGAGACGTTGAGAATTAGTTGCAGACGTTGCCAACTGCTGATTGTTAACTGTCAACTATATTTGTCCTCCAATTTTCATCACATGAAACCCATCCTCGCAGAACTTCTTACAATCGGTGACGAAATCCTTTACGGGCAGATCGTGGACACGAATTCCCAGTGGATGAGTGTCGAGCTTGACAAAGTCGGAATTAAAGTTGTGCGAAAAACTTCTATTGGCGATACCGAGAACGAAATATTGGGTGCACTGGCCGAAGCAGAGCGACGTGCTGATATCATCTTGATCACAGGCGGCCTCGGACCGACCAGTGACGATCTGACAAAACCGTGCCTGGCAAAATATTTTAATTGCGAACTCAAAATGCACGAAGAAGCGCTCGTCGAGGTGACGGAGTTCTTCAAGAGCCGCGGCCGCGAACTGACTGAGGTCAACAGGCAACAGGCGGCACTGCCAATCTGTTGCACGAAGATCACGAATGCGATCGGTACTGCCCCTGGTATGTGGTTTGAACGAAATGGAAAAGTGTTTATGTCGATGCCGGGTGTGCCTCATGAAATGAAGTTAATGATGAAGGAGCGCGTAATTCCCAAACTGCTTAAGACGTTCACACTGCCGACGATTATTCACAAGGTTATTCGAACATGCGGTATTGGAGAATCTTTCCTAGCTGAAAAGATTTCATCCTGGGAAAAATCGTTGCCTTCGCATATTAAGCTCGCCTACCTCCCAAGCCTCGGTGAAGTGAAATTGCGATTGACAGGATTTGGAGATAACGCGGGAGCCTTACGAAATGAAATCGAAGAATATTCCGCGAAGCTGCTACCAATTGTTGGTGAATATATTTTCGGTTACGACGATGAGACGTTAGAAGAAGCCATTGGGCGATTGCTTCGATCAAAGAAAATGACATTAGCGATCGCAGAGAGTTGCACAGGTGGATATCTGTCGCACATGATCACCAGCGTGCCTGGCTCTTCAGACTATTTCATAGGCAGCATGATCCCTTATGCCTATGAAATCAAAATGAGGCAGTTGGGCGTAAAGCCAGAAACCCTTGAGAGATATGGCGCGGTGAGTGAGCCCACGATCAGCGAAATGGCCAACGTGGTGCGGGCGCGGTTCAATACAGATATCGGCGTCGCAACAAGTGGAATTGCCGGGCCTGGAGGCGCCACGCCGGATAAACCCGTGGGAACCGTTTGGATTGCCTACTCGGACAAGTATCAAACCGTGACAAAGAAACTGCAGCTAAGTAAAGACCGGGCAATCAATATAAGAATGGCATCTGTTCTCGTTCTGAATCTGATACGGCAAAGCTTGCCAAAATAAAATTCTATAGGTTGATTTGCAGTCGTCTATGAAAGGCTTCGGCTTTTATCTGCTTTTTTTATCGCTGGTGCTGTCTGCATTCACAGAACCTCACTGCGAAAATACAAATGCCGTTTTCAGAGTGGAGACTTACGAATCAGATGCTTATCGGGCGGAGCTTGCACGGCTGCTGAAATTGGACAATGCAAATAATTTCAAATACTATCTGTCGGGATACCTCCGGCCCGGTGACGAAGAATTTCTGATCGTGAATATCCATGGAACAGATTTCTGCGCGAAGGTTGCTGTCCACGTCGATGACTGGAAGAAGCTGGCCGACATTAGAAGAACAAGTGCCAGAGGTTACCGGGGTGCGGAGCTGCAAGGCTTTAAGATTGCTGTAAAAGAACACGGTGGTAAGATTGAGTTTGTGTATGAGAATGTTGACGCGGTTGTCGAGTAAGGAGTGTGCCCACGTGCCACAAAGTCCCAAAGATACAAAGGCTCACAAAAAGTACATCAATTCGTACCTCGTGTACTTTGTGTCTTTGTCGTTCGAAAAAATTAATATCTTATGGGACCACCAATCCAAATCCCATGAGATATCTCAGCCTCCTCCTCGCGTTCGTTACGACCTGCGCCTTTTCTCAAACAAAACCTCTCAAACTTTTCATTTCTGTTGACATGGAAGGCATTGGCGGGATTGGAACCTCCGCCATGGTGAGCGGCGGTAAAGACTATGACACGGGCCGCAAATTGATGACAGCCGAAGTAAATGCAGTTGTTGCCGCCATCTTCGAAACGGGCCCTGCGGAAATTGTTGTGAATGACAGTCACGGTGACATGCAGAACCTGCTGCACACACAGCTTGACCCAAGGGTTCAATACATCCAAAGCAATATCAAGCCACTAGGCATGGTCCAGGGACTCGACAATTCTTTCAACGGAATCATCTTCATCGGCTACCACGCCATGGCGGGAACTGAGAACGGGTTCCTAGCCCATACAGGAACTGGCTCTATCAAAGGACTTTGGTTGAATGGGACTGAAGTTGGTGAAAGCGGCTTGAATACCTTCTTCGCCGGATCGATTGGCGTTCCCGTGTTGCTTGCCAGCGGAGACAAAACATTTACCGAAGAAATAAAAAAACTATTGCCAGCCGTGCGGACCGTCGCAACCAAAGAAGCCATCGGTACCGCTGCGGCCAAGCTCCTTCATCCCGACGTCGTGACAAAAGCATTACAGTCTCAAACAAAGGAAGCGTTGAAAGATATTGGCAAGGCGAAGCCATTCGCTGTTCAGAATCCGATTGAGTTCAAAGTAAAAGTCGACAACCCGACGCGTGCCGATGTAGCGATGAGCATTCCGGGGATGAAACGGATTGATGGATACACAGTGTCTTATCAGGCAAAGAATATGGAAGAAGCGTATAAGCTGATAAGGGTGATTTATAAGTACCTGTCGTGGTGAGGAGGTTCAGAGTTCAGGGTTTAAGAGTTCAAAGTTCAAGGTTCAAGGTTCAAGAGCTGGCAACCAGGCAACTAGTTTATGGCAACGATCCCGGAATGCAAAACCTGCAGAGCACGCAGAGCAAATAGGCAAAAGCGAACGCACGTCGCGATCACAATCGGACATTGGAATAGCCGTCAGTGCAGCCATGAATTATTCTAAAGAATAGCGCAAATGACAACTCTCACGACCGAGATCAGCTCAATTCAGATTAAGTTGCTATTTCTTCACTTTAAATCAGTAAAAATCAATGACGACATCAGAAGAATTGATTCCATACCTTTTAAAGAAGAAGTAAGTCCGGAGCGAATCCAAACAAAGGGTGAGATAGCTTACAACATTATCGAAATCATATCAATATTCGAAAATTACAATTCCTTAGTGAGTGACATCTTCAATACCGCACGAATCAGGGACAAGCTGACCTCCGAGATTACTAAGGAACTTAGCCACATTAGACATACGACTGATAAATGGAAGTATGTCAGAAACAAAATTGGTGGGCACGTCGACCTCGGCCCAATAAATGAATTTTGTCGAGACTACAATTATAAAGGAGTATTTGTTAGTAATCACCTGGAAGCAGATTTCAAAGGGGTACTTATACTCCAAATGATTGAGGGTGCAATAAATTCGACGATAGAGAAATCCAAGTTGTTCCCCAATAGGTTGGTTTTAACAAAACAGGAGGATTTAAAGAAGCTTGTTGATAAATTAAACTCTGATTGGTGGCCGTGCATCGCACTCGCCAAATCTCTCTCAATGTTCTTATACAGTATCGGAAAAGCCGAGAAGATGAAAGAAATAAGGTCGGAAGATATTGGCATCATTAACTTTTAGATTCTTTCGATGGTTGGCAAAGTTCAAATTCGTCTAACCAACGTACAATAAAAAGCCGCTCCACAGGTCTTCCAACACACAAAGCTTCCAACCCTAACTAAAATCATGAGTTTTTGGCCTGCCCCGAAGAATCGTCTGGCGCAGTCGGTGTTCACGTTTAGAGTCACCAACATGAAAATCAGATGACGTCACAAAGATTCAACGACCCTTTTACATTTTACATTTAGGGTTTTACATTTTAGATTTCACTCCATAAAAAAACCGCCCTAGCCACAGAGCGGTCTTCCAACAAACACACAACCTAACTTATGAGTTCAGAGTGCAGGGTTTAGAGTTCAGAGTGGCAACATCCAATTGAGTGCACCCCACTTTGAACTAGCCCCCCTTTTAGATTTTACATTTAGAGTTTTACATTTTACATTTCACTCACTGCTACTCGACTCTCGCCGTCACTACTTCCCCATTCAGTGTCACTGTAGCCCTGGTATTGCTGCAGCTTCCATCGCCGAAATCTACTGACACAACATCCGTGTGGTAAGTAGTTTGCACAGTGCCGCTCACTGGCTTATGATTATGACACGACAAATCTTCAATAATTGACTTAGTCACTTTGTGTGAATAGATCACATCACCGCCCGACGATGTTACTGTGGATGTTCCGTCGGTTGTGATCGTACCACTGGCAGGTCTTCCGTTGGAATCAAGTGTAATCGATGAAACCCTTGACCTGTTGCTCACCCATGAAGCCACCGTACCATCTGTGAACGTTATTTTACCACCTGTCACCGTCGTGGTCGACGAGCCTTTACCGGTTGAACTGTCAAATGTATTTACGCGCGTCTTGGTTCCTACGATCGAGGCTCCATTCACCGTATAATTTTCAAAAGTGATCGTTTCTGTTCTGGAAGTACTGTCGCCCGCGCGGGTAATAATAATCTTACCGGCACGCGTGATCGTCGTATTTCCTTTTTGGTGCGTTACACCCGTTCCAAAGTCAACAACCGTCTTCGCAATTTTTGCAAGCAAGGAATCAAATTTTGGAAACTGCTTTCCACTGAAACTGCAGCCTTCCGGACCGCCCGCGTTCTGTGCAGGAGGTGTCATCGTAATAACGTTGCCGGATGCATCATAATTCGTTACCGTAGCGCCACCAGCTGCCTGCATTCTGAAACCCCTAAAGTCGCCTGCGCTCTCTGCATCAACGATCGCAAGCAATTCATCTGTCGCGGTGAACAATCCTGTGCCATCGATCATACCGGGACCGCCCGGACCCTTGCGTCCGCCCATGCCCTCAGGGTGCATGCCGCCAGAATCGGAGGAACTTCCGCTCAAGGTGAAACTTGTTCCGCTGGCGAGCTGTGAAGATGTCTGGGCCACATTTGTCAATACCGTTGTTGTTGTCGAGCTGGAATTTGAATTCGATCTCAGCCCATCCATGTTACAGCTGCTGACCAGGCCAACAGCCATCACCAGAGTAAGTGCTTTCAAAATGGTACTTTTCATAGAGGTTATTTTTGATGTTAAGTGCTTCTATTACGCCAAAGGTCACGGGGAAATTGTGTGGAATGAAACGTGTGTGGGCGGACAGCGGAAATGTGTAGATGGTTATTATCAGTTGACAATTGACAAACCCTCGCTACGCTTGGGTCAATTGACAACGGGTGCACACCGGAATCCCTATGAGCAATGGAGCTTGCTATCAACAAGTCTTTTTACGATGAACATTGTCAACTGTCTTTTGTCCATTGTCAACTTACCTTCATTCCCCAGGTGCATACCGCCTCCTAAACTCCGCGGCATATTTATCACCAACTGGAATCGAAGTTTGTCCGATGAACACCTGCGACCTTTGAAACGATGTGATCTTTGAGAATGGAACAATAAACGAATTATGGATCCTGCAAAATTGTCGCGCAGGAAGTTTTCCCTCGATGGCTTTCAGGTTCATGCGTGTCAACACGGGGCGTGTCTGTGACGCAAGAA
Organism: Cyclobacteriaceae bacterium; assembly: GCA_044223825.1. Taxonomy (GTDB): domain Bacteria; phylum Bacteroidota; class Bacteroidia; order Cytophagales; family Cyclobacteriaceae; genus ELB16-189. The sequence continues at coordinate 17,559 of JBGALO010000020.1, forward strand.
AGATTTTAACGTAGTCTTTTAAACCTTCCACATATTGAATGTCATTGAACATGATTCTGATCTCCTTGTATTCGGCCCGAACGAAGAAATACTGTTCTTCGGGTTTCATGTCGTTCTCCTGGCGCAAGCGAAAATGTTCTTGTGCACGCGTTGTCGACTTCAGCAAACGATCGAATGGAATAGGCTTTACTAAATAATCAATCACCTCCAATTCAAAACCCTCAACAGCATATTGCTCATATGCCGTGGTGAAAATCACCATCGGAGGTTTCTCGAGTGAACGCAACAGCTCAGTACCTGTCAACCCGGGCATTTGTATATCCAGGAACATGAGATCAACGGGGGCTTGCTTCAGCACTTCCCTTGCCTCTGCCGCGGAAGAACAGACGTTAACGAGTTTTAGACTGGGAATTTTGCTAATGTCCTCGCTAATGAGTTTCAAAGCGAAAGGCTCATCGTCTACTGCAATACAGCGGAGTGGAGGGAGCGTATTTTTTTGATCAGCCATAATTTCTTCCGGCATCGCCGGCATTATAATATCAATTCAAGTTCAAGTTTGAATATTCCGGATTGCTCTGAAAAATTCAGAAGATGTCTGTCGCGATAATGAAGCATCAGTCTTTTCTTCACGTTCGACAAGCCGATGCCCGAATCCTCTGTCTTCTTTTCTGTGGCGGTCTGCAAAATCAGGTTTTCGGTAATGATCTTAAGCTGATCATTGTCAATTGCTATTGAAATGCGATTTTGAAACGATCCACTGAAGTCCCCATATTTAAATACGTTCTCGACAAGGGGAATAAACAAAAGTGGGACAATTGCCTTTCCCGCCGGATTTCCCTCAACTAAAAATTGTAAGTTCTGATGACCTGCCAGACGCATTTGTTGCAATGCCACATAGTCCTTCAGATTGTCGAGCTCTTTTTCCAGGGAAATCTTATCCTGGTTGGTTTGATATAAAATGTAGCGAAGGAGTTGCGATAATTTCACCACTGCTTCTTCAGCCTGATCCGATTTGGAGCGCACAAGCCAACGGATATTATTCAGTGTATTGAATAAGAAGTGTGGACTGATTTGAAGTTTTAATACCGCAAGTTCGGAAGCAACGCGTTGAAAGGCCCGGTCCTGTTCTTCTTCTTTGGCTTTTACCCAATCATTCCATAGCACAATGCTTGTGCTGAGACTGGTGACAATCACAGTGACAAGCAGGCTTGCAAACAAGGAGCTTACCATCATCATCGGATGACGGGGACCGTCGGGACCGAAGCCCTCGCGGGGTCCACGTGGTCCGAAGTCACCAGGAGGCGGACCCGGAGGTGGGCCTGGTTCGGCCAGGAAGTGATGTATCTGCCAGTTGGCAAAACTTATTAAAAGCACAACCGGAACAACAAACAGCAGGAACGCACCGACACCATGTCTCTTGAGGAAAATCGGTGTGAAATACAACAGATTTAGATAGAACAGCGCCATTAGGAGGAGATTTCTGAAAATCATCGACTCCAGATTCGACGGATCCGAAAGGCCCGCAGCCATTTCGTTAGGTGGAGATAACAAAAGTGGAATAATGAAAAACGTAAGCCACCCAGCGATATGGATCAGAACACGGCTCTTAAAAAATGACTGAAATGATGGCATGACGACTGGTAAAGGTAGGATTTTGGGTGCGTTGGAGAGGTGAGTGTAGATAGACGAGTGGAATATGAAGAGGGATACTGGGTACTGGATTCTGGATTCTGGCTTGCCCGACGAAGCAGTATCTGCAGAGTCGGGGATTCTGGCTTGCCCGACGACGCGTGTCGCTAAAGCTTCAGCGGTGGCGCAGGCAGTCTCTGCGTAGTCGGGGATTCTGGGTTGCGGCTGGAGCCGCAGTTTGTCCACTCATCCCAAAAGCCTAATTTTCAATGACACTGCGAACTACCTTGAACTTTGAACCTTGAACTTTAAACGTTAAACCTTGAACCCTTGACCGCCAACCCATGAAACACACCATTGCTCTCCTGACAACCCTGCTCGCTTTTATTCAACTAGGTTTTTCTCAACCGGATCAAAAGCTGACGCATGACATCTTTAAGGAACTTATTGAAATCAATACTACACATTCCGCAGGCAGCACAACAAAAGCGGCTGAAGCCATGGCAGCGAGACTCCGCGCTGCTGGCTTTGAAGAGAAGGATATTTTTATCGGAGGACCCAATGATCGCAAAGGCAACCTCGTCGCGACGTTGCATGGCACGGGCAAGAAGAAACCGCTGTTGCTCCTCGCCCACCTCGACGTCGTAGAAGCGCTTCGGTCTGACTGGGATACAGATCCATTTGTGTTCCAGGAGCGCGATGGATTCTATTATGCACGTGGCGCCAGCGATGACAAAGCCATGGCATCCATTTTTGTTGCCAACATGATTCGCATGAAAATGGAAAAATTCGTTCCCGAACGCGACATCATCATGGCATTAACTGCTGATGAAGAAGGAGGTCCCGACAACGGCGTCGATTGGCTTCTCAAGAACCACAAAGATCTTATCAACGCAGAGTTTGCCATCAATGAAGGCGGCCGCGGTCAGGAAATGGATGGCAAGAAAATCCTCAACGGAGTTCAGCTCAGTGAAAAAGTTTTTCAAAGCTTCAAACTGGAAGTGAAGAACCGTGGCGGGCATAGTTCACAGCCGAGAAAAGACAATGCGATCTACAGGTTGGCAAAAGCCCTTGACAATCTTTCGAAGTTTGATTTTCCGGTGAATTTGAATGACGGCACCCGCGTGTATTTTGAGCGCTCGTCGAAGCTGGAATCCGGTCAGCTTGCCGAGGACATGAAAGAGATCATAAAGCCGAACCCCAGTGCAGATGCCGTCGCACGATTGTCCGTGTTTCCCAATTATAATGCAACCATGAGAACAACCTGCGTTGCCACGATGATCAACGGCGGCCATGCGGAAAATGCGTTGCCACAGACAGCAACAGCAACTGTCAATTGCCGCATCTTGCCGGGAGAAGATCCTGAAAAAATAAAAGCAACACTCATCGGCGTATTCAACGACACCGGCATTAGCGTAACCCCCCTGCAAGTTGCACGGCAGAGCCCATCCTCGCCGATGTCACCTGAAGTTTTCGGTCCGATTGAAAAAATTACGCAAAAAATGTGGCCTGGAGTACCAGTAGTGCCTTTGATGTCTACCGGCGCCACGGATGGCTCTTATCTTAGAAATGTCGGTATACCCGTCTATGGTGTCAATGGGATATTTGGCGACGTCACCGACGTACGGGCTCATGGCAAAGACGAGCGCATCGGCATTAAAGCATATTATGAAGGCCAGGAATTCCTGTACCAGTTGGTGAAAGAAATGAGCCAGAGACCGAGCGCGAAAAGGAACGATTAGTGTAGAAACCGCGGAGGCGCCAAAGGCGCGGAGAATACAAGTTATTGTGACTTCGCACGTCAGCGTATTGCGGTTAGATTATTTCTAATTCATTTCAGCAATAAACATTGTAGCGGAACGATTGAATTTCGGACTCCCGCAGATCGCGCGGATCACGCAGATTGGTAAAGAGAAGATGCATTGATCTGCGGGATCATCGAGATTTGCGGGAGGAGAAAATTTACTTCCATGCTTGGTAACAAACACTGACGCAGCTCGGAGCAGATTTAGAAGCGGCGCTGTTCGAGAAATCATTCAAGACTAAAGTTGAAACCCGATCGTGTATCCCGGCCATAAATAACTGTCAAATCCGAATGGCTTGCCCGCAGGGATCTTAGTGGTGTTAATCCTATAAAAACTATCGGTCCCGCTCTCATACATAAAATAGTTCAGTGAAACACCGACCATGACATAGTGCCCCCATTTACGCTTTGCAATCTCAGCGTGCAGCTTATTCAACAAGTTGAATGACTTGTCAAATTGCCCCCACTGCCTGTTCAGGTGCATGAAGGTAACACCATATATGATGAGCCTTTTGCGGTTATTGACATCCGTCGGCAACATGCTGCTTTTATTAAAGAGTTGTTTTTCAAATCCATACCCGAATCCCCATGCACTAGTTACCGGATCAAAACCCATGATCAGTGCATTCTGATTGAAAATCTGGTTAGCGTCGTCAAATGGCATTTCAGATTGCGCCACTGAACAGTTGAGACAATTGCCGGTCGTGTATTGAACGTTCAGAGGAAAAACTTCATTGAAAGTGACCCGGATCGAATTTCCCCTTGATCCAAAATTCAAGAGCGCCACCGGCGTACCCTTTCTCACTTGTTCTTTCGTCGGATACTTTTGCCGGAAGTTGATCAGTCCGAACTGATTGCCGAGGGATTTTCCGCCGAAATTGAAAAGGCCGACTTGAGTACCATCCATTTCGCTGCTGAAGTTGATGAGGCCGATCTGAATAGCTTTTGTTTTTGTTGGCGGCATCGTATGACGGCCTTTGATAACACGTGCCTTGTTGATGAGGCTTATTTGCCCGCCCGTGAGCTCCCCATTCGTGTAATTAAAAAGTGTGGTGATTTGAAAGCCGGCGATCGACTCTCCAGCAAGATTATAAAGACCTGCAATTTGAACACCTTCAGAGTATCCATTCGTACCATTGCCCGAACTGTTGCCTATCCCTGCAAGTTGAAATCCTCTTATATCACCTCCAACCACGTTTAAAAGGCCGGCAATCTGAATCCCGTAAGCATGATCTCGGACATAATTGAGAAGTCCGGCGGCTTGAATTCCCTGGACATTAGATTCAAATTTTTGGTCATTGATGAGTTCGCGTTCTTCAAACGTTGTCAGATTGACGAAAGCATTCGCGCCAACAATGTTTGCCAGGCCTGCCAGTTGGATGCCTGTAGTACTTTTTAGATTGACATTGGAAATAGCTCCGAGCTCGAGATACCTGTTTCCGGCGGAGAGACCGCCAAACAGGTTGAAGGCGAAAGCATTGTAGTAAGATCCGCTGGTTATGCCATTTGTGCCGATACCCGGGAACAGGGAGAATTGAAGGCCGCTGTGGTACTCAGTTATTTTTCTTTTTTCCTGTGGGAATGTTTTAAAGTTGATGAAAATAAAAGCCAAGACAACGAGGTGTCTGGGTTTAATCATGTGTGGTGGAACATGGGGGTATTGTTGAGTTGAGTTATGAAATTTACAAAAGTAAAGTTGAATTCCTATTGGAATCGTGGAAGTTATTGATTCAGGAAATGCGTACTGGATTTAGTAAAATACACTCGAGATTGATAAAGGTTCATTCATGCTTCAGGGATTCGGTTGGATTTCTCTGCGCAGCCCTAAATGACTGGGTGATTATCGACAACCATGCGATCGCAATTATCATTCCAACTGGGATAACAAAGATGAACATATCAAGCTCGATGCGATATGCATAGCTAGACAGCCACCAGGTAACAAGCCGGTACGCCAAGGGCACCGCAATCAGAATCGAACCCATGATTGGAATTAACAAACCCATCGTGAGTTCTTTCGTAATCATCGATACACTTGCACCGAGAATTTTCTTAATGCCTATCTCTTTGGTCTTTCGATAAAGCATATAGGTAGAAAGGGCGAATAAACCTAAACATGCGATCATAATGGCGATGCCGGAAAACAGACCAATACATTTCGTCATGATCAAATCGGCGTGGTATTGGCGATTAAAGAAGTCATCCAAAAAAAAATATTCGAACGGCTTATCGGGGAATCTTGCAGCCCAAATCCGCCGGATGCTTTCAATCTGATCAGCAACCTCGCCATCCCTCAGTGATATGGTCAGGTACTTCATGTATCCTTCACCTGTAATAAACATGGAAGGGCTTATCTCTTCATGAAGCGCTGCTTCATGGAAAGATTCTACGACACCAATAATCTCTCGGTCACGAAACATCACAATTTTTTCACCTAGGGCATCTGCGGGATTTGAAAATCCAAGTTGCCTCGCCGCTTCTGCATTGATTATAATCGAGCGCTCATTGTTGAAACTCGATGTGTAGTTCCGTCCAGCGACAAGTCGTAAATCGAATGCATTGATAAAATGCTCATCCACCCTTGTAAGGTTACCGCGCACGACTGCCTCGCCGTTTCCAACTGTACGTACCCGGCCGCGCCATTCGTTTTTTCGTCCCGGAATGCTCGATGAAACCGTGGACGATTTTACAAATGAAATTGCCGCCAGTTCATTCTTTACAGTGTTAAGTCGATGGTTAAACAGTGTATCACTTTCTTCGCCCACTCCCGGCAGCATTTTCACGACAAGTTTTCGCTCGATTCCAAATCCCAGGTTTCGACTCTGCATGAAATTCACCTGCTGAAACAAAGCGAACACACCGACAACCATTACCAGCGAAACTGCAAATTGAAAGGTCACCAGGATCCTTTGGAGACCACTCCTGCGCGGGGTAACATTCATGTTTTTGAGCGCTTCATGAACTTTAGTCTGCGCAAGTATAAATGCTGAATACAAACCTCCCACTAATGATACCATAATCAGGTAAGCAGACAATGCGAACCACGCTGACGTATAGTTTAGTTCGAGGATTGAAATATGCGTATCGAACAACATGTTGAAGTAGTGACAGGACGCCAGTGCGACACTTATGCCGATAACTGCTGATGTGAAGTTCAGAAGAAAAGACTCCACCATGAACTGTATTATCAACTGTAATTTCGATGATCCCACCACCCTCCTGACGCCAATCTCTTTCACACGTTCCAGCGATCTTGATGTAGTAAGATTGATCTGATTGATAATGGCGATCAGGATGATTAAACCGGCTACGATGAGTAGAACGTAGACAACATCGCGATTACCGCCGGGCTGCATTTCACCTTCCAGGTGAGAATCGAGATGAATTGATTCCAGTGGCTGAAGATAAAAATGTGACGAAGATCCATTCTGACCTTTGTAGAATTCACCCATATAAGACTCCGAAAATGTGTTCAACTTCCCTTTAAGGGATTCAACATTGGCATCTTCCGCCAGGAGCACATAAGTGTAGAAACCGTCCCAGGTAAATATGCTACGGTCACCATATACTTTATGCCATGACATCAGGATATCGAACTTCAAATGACTATTGAACGGCAGATCTTTAAACACGCCGGTGATTGTATAGTTACCGAAGCCCGTACCTCCATGAAGTGTCTTGCCAATCACATCTAACCTTCCGAAATACCGAAGAGCGGTTGATTGAGAAAGAATAATTCTATCTGGGCCGGCGAGCGCCGAAGTTCCATCGCCATAAATAAAATTGAGGTCAAAAACTTTGCAGAATGTACTGTCTGCGAGATATGCATTGGCTTCGGAAAAACTTGTCCGATTACCCGTGCTGGAAACGGAAGTAAATACCGGTTCAATGTTCGTGCTTAACGGAAATAGCCTGCCAACCTCCTCCACTTCCGGAAATTGTGCCTTTAGTGAAAGCCCTACTTCGGGGAACACCATTGCTTTTCGATAGGCGAGCTCACCGTTCATGAAGCGATCGTGCTGAACTCGATAGATGTCCCGACTGCGCTCAAAGAAATCGTCATAACGCAGTTCAAATGAAACGTAACCTGCGAGCAGCAAACCTGCGGCAAGACTGACACTTAATCCAATCACAATTACCGTGGAGAATATCTTGTTTCTCGAGAACATGCGAAGCGCATACATGACGTTGTTATAAAACATTGTTCTGGGCCGTACGTCCCTGGATCTATTCCGCATGATAATTCCCGGCCTGAAGAACCTCATTGTATTCCAAATCATCCTTCGCTTCGCCCTCGAGGCGCCAAATGTCTTTACATCTTTCTCAAATCGCTGAATGAGATCTCCCGACAGCTCTTCATAAAGATGATCCGGGCAGAACCACCTGAGGACTTTCAAACCGAATTTCGTCGACGTTTTATTCATGTTGTATCGCGCCCTTTCAGGGCTGATTCGCTGCATGTCCCAATTCGCGCGGAGCTACGCACCGCACTTATGGTATTACGCCCTTTCAGGGCTTGGACGTGATTGGTAAGTCCACACGGCCGGACGCATGCATGGCCGTTATGTCGGGTGCAATGCAATTGCAAAATATTCAATGCGAACTCAAGTAGATTTTGCTCCCGGTTTTCGTAACAAGTTTTATCAGCCCTGAAAGGGCGTAATATGAGAGCATTGCAAGATGCGAATCGCCAAAAGCCCTGAAAGGGCGTGATATGTTTCTCCGTCGCTAGCATTTAAAATATTGCATCATCTTTTCAGACACGTCAGCTCCTAGCCACCCGTAACCATCTTCAACTGTGGCACCATCTTCCATAAATCAATCCGCGCTTCTTTCATCGCCCTCAACATCGCCATGCCGGCGTTGGTAATCGTAAAAATCCGCTTGCGCCTTCCTCCTCTTTCATTTGTCCCGCCACCCAATGCTGATTTTATATAGCCCTTGTCCTCAAGCCTGTACAATGTCACATGCACTGCGCTAAGATTGACATCGCGCTTTAACTTCGTTTCTATCTCATCTGCGATCGCAGCACCATACGCATCTTCTTGCAACGCCGCCACCATCGTAAGAACCAATTCCTCAAATTCTCCTAAATATTCCTTCGGCATATCCTTATATTTTGTCAAGCAAATAAGGGAATTAGGATGACAGAAACAAACGAGTAGAAATGACTCGCCAACCAAAAACCTGAAAAACCAGCATTGAGACAATAATCTTCCGTGAAGTAGTGCCGAAAAAAAAGTTTGTTCTGCGCCTCAATCTTCAAATTTTCGAATCACCAAATCTTCAAATTCTATTTACCTTTGGTGTTCAAACGATTGAAAAAATGGCAAGGGTAGAACTGATCATGCCCAAAATGGGTGAAAGCATCATGGAAGCGACGATCCTCACCTGGCTGAAAAAACCCGGTGACAAGATCGATCAGGATGAATCTGTTCTAGAAGTAGCGACAGACAAAGTCGATACCGAAGTACCTTCAATGTACGCGGGAACACTCGCTGAAATCCTTGCCAAAGAGGGCGAAGTCGTGAAGGTGGGCAAAGCAATTGCCATCATTCAGACAGATGTTGCCGAAGGAACGCCTAAAGCCGATGCAACTCCCAAGAGTTCGACGCCTGCGAAGCAAGCAGTTGATACAAAGGCGACCGCTACTGTGCTCCAAACAACGGGCAATGGAGCGAGCCATTCTGCCGTCGACTACAAATCATCATCTCGTTTTTACTCTCCGCTCGTCAAGAATATTGCTAAAACTGAGAAGATACCGGTCGCGGAGCTCGAAGGGATCGCAGGCAGTGGCGCCGCAGGTCGCGTGACCAAAAAGGACATTCTTGCTTATGTGCAACAGCGAAGACCGGGTCAGACAATTCAGACGAGCGTAAGCAGTGCTCCGTTAGTGCCTGCTTCGATTAGCGCCGGCGATGAAATCATGCAAATGGATCGCATGCGAAAGATGATCGCAGAGCGTATGGTCGATTCCAAGCGCGTGTCGCCACACGTTACTTCATTTGTCGAAGCCGACGTCACGAACATTGTGCACTGGAGGGGTAAAGTGAAAAACGAATTCCAAAAGCGGGAAGGCGATGGTTTGACTTACACTCCTATTTTCGTCGAGGCAGTAGTTAAAGCGATCAAGGATTTCCCCATGATCAACGTTCAGGTAGACGGAGACCGTATCATCAAGAAGAAAGACATTAACGTCGGGATGGCGGTCGCACTTCCATCAGGAAATCTTATCGTGCCGGTGATAAGGAATGCCGATCAATACAGCCTGACTGGCCTTGCAAAAGCGGTGAATGACCTGGTGAAACGGGCGCGTGAAAATAAACTGAAAGCCGATGACCTTTCGGGCGGAACATATACCATCTCGAACGTGGGCACTTTTGGTAATGTGATGGGCACGCCCATTATCATGCAACCACAAGTCGGCATACTTGCGATCGGTGCCATTTTGAAAAAACCTGCGGTGATAGAAACTCCGGCAGGCGATGCGATCGCAATCCGGCATAAAATGTTTTTGTCGCATTCCTACGATCACCGGGTGGTCGATGGCGCGCTTGGAGGAAGCTTCGTGCGCAGGGTGGCCGATTATCTGGAACAATTCGATATTAACCGAAATATTTAAACCTGCGCAACGGTACGAAATCACGCGGGTTCTTCAAGATTCTTTGCGTCTTCGCGCCTTAGCGGTAAAACAAACGACATGAAATTCGGAACGAAAGCAATACACGCCGGTGTGGAACCCGATCCTACAACAGGCGCCATCATGACTCCCATCTATCAGACTTCAACATATGTTCAGGAGTCGCCGGCAAAGCACAAAGGCTATGCCTATGCCAGGGGGTCCAATCCAACGCGCAACGCCCTTCAAAAAAGTATTGCATCACTCGAGAATGGTAAATTCGGAATATGCTTTTCGTCCGGTATGGGTGCAACAGATGCGGTGATCAGACTGCTTTCACCTGGCGACGAAGTGATCACCAGTAACGATTTGTACGGTGGCTCCTACCGACTCTTCAAACGCGTCTACGAGAAGTACGGGATAAAATTTCATTTTATCGATCTCTCCAATGCAGAGAACGCACGCCCATTCTTCAATAAGAATACAAAGCTGATGTGGGTAGAGACCCCTTCCAATCCATTGATGCGCATCATCGATATTAAAGCCTGCGCCGATCTGGCAAAAAAACATAACGTAACCGTCGCCGTCGATAATACTTTTGCATCACCGTATCTTCAGACTCCGCTTGAACTGGGAGCAGACATCGTGATGCATTCCGTGACAAAATATCTTAGCGGGCACAGCGATGTTGTGATGGGTGCCCTGGTTGTCAATGACGAAAAACTTTATCAGGACCTCGCATTTATGGCAAATTCCTGTGGCGCCGTTCCCGGTCCGCAGGATTCGTTTCTGGTGTTGCGGGGAATCAAGACATTGCACCTCAGGATGGAGCGCCATTGTTTCAATGGAAAAAAGATTGCCGAATTTTTGAAAAGTCATCCGAAAGCCGGCAATATCTATTGGCCTGGATTCAGCGACCATCCCAATCACGCAATTGCAAAAAAACAAATGCGTGACTTCGGAGGGATGTTGTCATTCACACTGAAAGACGACCGCATTGAGCAAGCTGTCAAATTCATGGAAAATGTAAAGTTGTTTTCCCTCGCAGAGTCGTTGGGCGGAGTCGAATCCCTGATCAACCATCCTGCGTCTATGACGCATGCGAGCATTCCGAAAGAAGAAAGAATGAAGAACGGATTGACCGACACATTGATCAGATTAAGCGTAGGTGTTGAAGATGTCGAAGATCTGATCGAGGATCTCGAACAAGCATTTAATAAATTATAGTTCGCGCATTTCACGCGTATTACTGCTTTTAAATTTGAAGTCTATCGCCGAACTCGCATCGCTGGCGGTGGCATAAGTGGCGACGCGAAGGCAGGCGTTGGATGTTCTCCGACTTCAGTCTTTGAATGCAATTTTCTCCGACCTGGTCTCCTGAACAATTCCTGCGGGAATGCTAACAAGAAACTGACTACCTTTTCCTGGTGATGAGTGAAGCTCGATCGAGCCGTGCAGCCTGTCGACGAGTGTTTTAACGATCGCAAGACCTAAACCATTTGATGTTTCACCACCGGTTGGCCTCGCCGACAATTTTTTGAACTTCTGAAACATTGATGCACGGTCTTCATCTGTGAATCCCGGTCCGGTATCGCGCACACTGATGTTCAGGAAACCGTTCTTCCAGTCGGTATTCACTTCAACAGCAGAGTCCGCCGGGGAAAATTTGATAGCGTTGGAAATCAGATTGTCCATAATTCGTCCGATATACCCCGGTTCACTGACAATCTTTCCTGTGACATAGTTGTTGCCAATGACCTTTATCCGCTTAGGATCACCCACTGTTTTAAAGGCCTCCACCTTTTCTCTGAAGAAGCTGTGGAAAGGAAATGGCACCGGGTTAATCTTTTCCTGATTTTCTTCCAGCGAGTGAACGTCGAGCAGGTCTTTGATAAGGTCAAGACCGCTTCGGGTGCTTGTCTTTACTAACCGGACATAATTTTGCTGATTTTCATTCAGGTTACCTTCCATCTCCAGGATGCCGATCAGCCCCGATATCCGGTTTATCGGCGCTTTGAGGTCATGCGCCACAATGTTCATGATCGTATCCTTCTCGTGGTTAAGCTCATCCAGCTCCCGGTTGTGCTGATACAGGCTCTCGTTTTGTTTTGCGATCTCCTGACTTTGCTCTTCCAACCGACGGTTGATGGATTTTCTTTTTTGACTTTCACGCCAAGCGTAGGCTGCAAATAGTGCAACTACCAACGCAACTCCAATCAACATCAGATTCTGAGAGCGTTGGCGGGTGATCAATGACTCGTCCTCTATCTGTTTCGCCCTCAACGACACATTTTCTTTTTCAGTCCTTTCTATCTGGAGCTGAAACTGGAGGCGTTCAATCTCACGGTTGAGATCCGCATTCAATACTTTTTCATCAAGAATCTGATAGATGTCGTTGTATTCCCTGGAGCGCTGCGAATTGCCCTGCCGGCCATACACCACGCTCAACAGTTGGGCGGCATCCCGCTGAAAAGACAAATTTCCGGTCTCATTGGACATTGAATAAATCTGGTCAAGAATCGGAAGTACCTCAGTGTTCTGTTTTGATTCAACCATCGCCTTTGCAAGGAGGATGCGCGCACGAAGGAAGATCTTTTGGTTTGTATGTTCCGTCACAACCTTCAGTACCTCTTTGGCCATTGATTCAGCTTGCTTGGCGTTCTTGTTTTCAAGGAACAGGATTTCCGCCATCCCTACTTTTAATTCTGCTTTTGTTATCTCATCATTCACCATGGTGGCGATAGAATCCGCTGATTGAAACTGGCGAAGCGCCAATGGCGTAGTGTCCATTTCTTCATATACCAGACCCAGTTCCATATACGCCGATGTGATTGCCCTTGGGTCTCCTAACTCCTTGCGCAGCTCCAATGCCTTTTCAGAATTCTCAAGAGCTTTTTGAAAATCTTTTTTCGATTTGAACAAGGCAGCCAGGCTTCGGTAGATATATGCCAGGCCTGACTTATCGTGAATTTTTTCAAACAATTCTTTTGAAAGGATAAAATTTGAATAGGCTCTCACCAAATCTCCCTGGTCGAAAAAAACCCTTCCTATATTATTATAACCATGCGCCAACTGAAGAGTATCATTCTGGGTGCGCGCAACTTCCAGCGCCTGGAGCTGATAATCGTGCGCCGCCTTATAATCTCCCTGGTTGGCTTTCGCCAATCCAATAAAACTAAGAGGCCGGGACAGCTCCCTGCTTATGTTTATCTTCTTACCCAGATCAAAAGCCTTTAGACAGTAAAAAATCGTACTGTCCGGCATCGAGTATCGATATTCAAAACCTATGGCATTGAGCAGCTCGAATTGACGGTCGGGTGTTGCGGTATGCAATCCTGATCGATAGCCTTCAATAAGGTCCAGGTTCTGGGAAAGGCCCGCAGTCGAAAAAAAATAAAGCAAACCAAAAAAGACAATCACCGACCTACGTATACCTTCTGTACTCATCTTTGAATGAAGCTTTGCGCTTTCGCGATACCTTATGGGCAGATAAGATATAATTAAAACATTTCTAAAAAAGCCCGATGTAAGCTAATCTTCAAAAAATCAGGCTTTTCAGTAGAATGAAGTGGGCTACGGGAAAAATTGTCAATCTTTCTCCAAAAAATTCATGTCGCGACCGAAAGTCTCCTGAATTGCCTTGAGAGCGACTATTGCAACTATGATTGTGAACACTCCAACAATAAGTGCCCCATAAATTACGGGAGTTTCTTCGCCGGAATTTTCATTATATAGGAGTTCCCTCAGAAATCTGAATCCCAATGTCAATGGAACGACCGTGCCGCGAATAAAATTAGGGACGGTAGTGGCAACCGTTGATCGAAGATTCGTACCGAATTGCTCTGCTGCAATGGTGACAAACAGCGCCCAGTAACCGATTCCAACACCAAGCAAGAAACAAGTGACGTAAAAATTAAAAACAGAACGGCCTGGCGTAAAAAGATACAACACCATGAATGCCAGTGTGAGAAAGATGTAGAACAAAACAACTTTCTTTCTTGACTTGACAGCCTGACTTATTAACCCGCTGGATAGATCCCCAACCGCGAGGCCGATGTAGCTCCACATGACCGCGTCCCCCGCAGCAACGGCACCATCGATGTGCAACGCCTTTGCAAACTCCGGTGAAAACGTTATCAGGATTCCAATGGTAAACCAAATGGGCAAGCCTATAAAAATACAGCCCATGAATTTTTTAAAGCGATCACCATTGCTGAATAACTGAAAGAAATTTCCTCGCTGAACAGCTTGTTCTTTTACTTCAAGGAAGATACCTGACTCAAAAACACTGATACGTGCAATGAGTAAAAGCAATCCCAAACCACCACCGATAAAATAAGCAACCTGCCAATCAAAATTCTTCGCGACAAAATTCGCGAGCACCGCGCCCATCAGTCCGACACTCGCAACGAGCGTAGTTCCGTATCCGCGCAACCGTGTTGGCAGCACCTCTGAAACCAGTGTGATGCCAGCGCCAAGCTCGCCAGCGAGCCCGATTCCTGCAATAAATCTCAACACCGCATATTGACCGACGGTAGCTGCAAATCCATTGGCAATGTTTGCGATTGAGTAAAGCAGAATTGAACCGAAAAGTACCGACAGCCGACCTCGCTTATCTCCCATGATACCCCAGATCAGTCCCCCGACCAGCAATCCAGTCATCTGGACCTGGAGCAGAAACTCCCCCTGTGTGAAAAGTTGATCGTCCGGAACGCCCATAGAACTGAGGCTTGGGCGGCGAACAATACTAAAAAGCAGTAAGTCGTAAATATCAACGAAGTAGCCGAGGGCCGCTACGATTACAGGAACACTGAAGAGCCCCTTTGAATTTTCATCTTTCATGTATCAGCAAAATAGGAATATTTGAATCATATTTTGCAACTGCAGTGGCTTAGCAAAGCTTTTACCACTGATAAAAATGGGCTGAAACATTGGTGAAAAAAGGGTAATCTTCGGGCGAAAACTACCAAATACTATGAAATCCATTGTTTCAATATTCTTCGCACTGGCGGCGTTTGCTTCAGTCCTCGCCCAAAAGAAACCTGCTGCGAAGACCACCACGTACGATGAAAAATTATATGGCGCAATTGAATGGCGCAGCATAGGACCCTATCGCGGAGGACGCTCCGCCGCAGTAACAGGCGTACCCGGAAAAGCGAACCTATATTATATGGGCGCAACCGGTGGCGGCGTATGGAAAACCACTGACGCCGGGAGTTCCTGGGAAAATATTTCCGATGGATACTTCGGAGGTTCCATTGGCTCTGTCGCTGTGAGTGAGTGGGATAACAATGTGATCTATGTTGGTGGTGGTGAAGAGTGCGTTCGAGGGAATGTTTCTTACGGCTATGGAATGTTCAAATCGACCGACGCGGGCAAGACGTGGACATCGATCGGGCTGAAAGAATCCCGGCACATTCCGCGCATCAGAATTCACCCCAAAAATCCCGACCTGCTGTATGTTGCCGTGCTCGGCGATTTATTCAAGGCTACTGAAGAACGAGGCGTCTATCGTTCTGCTGATGGAGGCAAAACATGGAAACGTGTTCTTTTTTCAAATTCAAATGCTGGTGTGGTCGATCTGGTGATGGATCCCAACAATCCCAGAATTCTTTTTGCTTCTACGTGGCGCATTCGCCGAACACCGTACAGCCTTGAAAGCGGTGGTGAAGGCTCCGGACTTTGGATGACCCGTGACGGCGGTGACAACTGGACAGAGATCACCAAAAATGAAGGCCTGCCAAAAGGTGTATGGGGAATTACAGGCCTTGCCATATCACCAGTGAATTCTAATCGCATCTATGCCCTCATTGAAAATGAAAACGGAGGTGTACACAGATCCGATGACGGTGGCAAAACGTGGAAGCGCGTGAATGAGGATCGTAACCTGCGCCAGCGTGCCTGGTACTATTCGAGAATCTACGCGGACACGAAGGACGAAGACGTATGCTACGTAATGAATGTGTCTTACCACAAGTCCAAAGATGGTGGCAAAACTTTTCAGTCGCTGAACGCAAACCATGGCGATCATCATGATCTATGGATCGCCCCGGAAGACAATCAACGAATGATTATTGCAGACGATGGCGGGGGACAAGTGTCCTTCGATGGTGGCGAGAATTGGTCGAGCTATTACAATCAACCCACAGCACAATATTACCGCGTAACGACGGACAATCATTTCCCTTACAGAATTTACGGTGCACAACAGGATAATACCACTCAACGAGTACTCCATCGCACCGATGGCAGCGCTATCGGCGAACGCGATTGGGAAGTTTCAGCTGGTGGAGAGAGCGGCTTCCTGGCTATCGATCCAACAAACAACGACATCGTTTACGGCGGAAGCTACGATGGATTGCTGGAAAGGAAGAATCACGCTACAGGCGAAAGCAGAAGTGTGAATGCATGGCCTGATAATCCGATGGGACACGGCGCGGAAGGTGCGAAGTACAGGTTTCAGTGGAACTTCCCGCTTTTCTTTTCACCACACGACACCAAAAAATTGTATGCTGCATCGAACATGTTGCACGTAAGCTACAATGGTGGCGAGAGCTGGGACCTCGTTAGCCCTGATCTTACACGAAACGATCCGTCTAAACTCGGACCTTCGGGTGGCCCCATTACAAAGGACAATACTGGCGTTGAATACTATTGCACCATTTTCGCCGCTTCAGAATCTCCCTTTGAAAAAGATGTGATTATGACCGGTTCCGATGACGGCTTGCTGCACCTGACAAAAGACGGAGGCAAGAACTGGGAGCGATTGACTGTGCCCGGTTTGCCGGAATGGACTATGATCAATAGTATAGATTTTGATCCTTTTGTAAAGGGTGGTGCCTATGTCGCTGCCACTAGCTATAAGTCCGGCGACTATCGTCCATACCTTTTCAAAACCAAGGATTATGGAAAGACATGGACAAAGATTACAGATGGCATCGCGGCCGATCATTTCACCAGGGTCGTAAGGGCCGATCTCAAGCGCCCGGGATTGTTATACGCCGGAACAGAAAGTGGCATGTACATTTCATTTGATGATGGCTTAAGCTGGAAACCTTTTCAGCTGAATCTGCCTATCGTTCCCATTACAGACCTGACTATTAAGAATGATAACCTGATCGCAGCGACGCAAGGTCGAAGCTTCTGGCTCATCGATGACATAACTCCCCTGCATCAACTAAATGATGGCATGAGCGCATCAGAGTTTACCCTTTTCAAACCGATGCCCGCGTATCGGATCGCAGGCGGTTTTTCGTTCGAACGCCCATCTAAGAAAGAAGGCAAAAATCATCCAGGAGGCGTAATCGTGAACTATTATCTTAAGGATACCACTAAGGCAGTTGTGACGCTTGAATTCCTTCAAAGCAATGGCAAGCTAATCAAGAAATACGCAACAAAACCGGACAAGAAACAGAAGGAAGAACAACTCAAAATTAAGCCAGGCGGAAGCCGCTTCATTTGGAACATGCGCTATCCGGATGCCGAGGGTTTTGATGGAATGATTTTGTGGGCTGGCGGACTTACTGGACCGAAAGCCGTGCCTGGAATGTATAAGGTACGGATGACAGTAAACGGAAAATCGCAGGAGGAAGAATTCGAAATTCTTAAAGACCCTCGTACTTCAGGAACCGTCGCTGACATCCAGGCACAATTTGATTTTTCAATTGCCGTTCGTGATAAATTAACAGAAACCAACCAGGCGGTTAAAAAAATCAGAACCACACGCGACCAGATCAATCGCGTAGTCGACGGTGTTAAGGACGAACCTGGCATGAAAGACATCGTGGAATTATCGAAGTCTATTCTGGATGATATGAAGAAAGTTGAAGAAGCCCTTTATCAGACGAAGAACCGCAGCGGCCAGGATCCGCTCAATTACCCAATTCGACTTAACAATAAGTTGGCCGCATTAGGTGGTGAGGTCGATGGCGGAGACTTCAAGCCAACAATGCAGGTGAAGGCAGTCCAGCAAGAGATTAATGGAAAAATAGACGAGCAGCTTCATTCGCTGAAGCAGATATTCGTGGATAAGATTCCAAAATTCAATGAGATGGTGAAACAGAAACAGATTAATCCCGTACCGGTCTCAGAAGTATTCTAGAACTCGGTTTTGGCCAAATAAAAAAAGGAGCGCGATGCTCCTTTTTTTATGATCATTTGCGTCCAAGAAAATAGTACAGGATCGGGCCAAGTACGGGCAAAAATATTACGACCACGATCCAAATAACCTTCTTATCCGCTTGTTTAACATTTTTGACAATGTCGATGATTGCCAATATATCAATGACGAGAATGAGTAAGCCAAAAATGCGCGACATAGCTTTTGGGTTTAGTTGGTTCCTAAAATTTTGAAGAGTTCATCCAGATTGGGTGTAATAATAATCTCCGTTCTCCTGTTCTTCTGCTTATTAGCGTCTGAAGAATTGGTCACTAACGGGGAAAATTCTCCCTTCCCTGATGCGGTGATCTGATTTGCGGCAACCCCCGCCTTTGTAAGGATCTTGGTAATTGATGTAGCACGCATCACGCTCAAGTCCCAATTGTCCTGCATGTATTGCGATTTTTTTCCGATCGGAACGTTGTCCGTATGCCCTTCTACCATGATGTGAATATCCTTCTGATCCTTAATCGCTTTAGCCAACTGCTGGAGCGCAGCAACACCTTTGGAATCAACTTCGATGCTTCCGGAACCAAATAGAAGCTGTTCGGCAAGGGATACATAGACCTTTCCATTCTTGACATTCACCGTGAGGTCGTTCTCTTTGAAATTCAGCAGGGCGTTACTGATCTTATTCTTAAGATCCTGGACGGCCTTGTCCTTATTTGCGAGAACTGTTTCCAACTCATGCACTTTTTTTTCACGCTCCGCCAGACTGACACCGAGAGAATCATTCAGTTTCCGGGTACGCTCAAGGTTATCCTGGATCGCCAATAGTTGCTCTTTATGTTGAGCCAGGTCGCGATTAAGCTTACCACTATTGTTCAACAAATTCTTGTAATACGCATTCAATTGGTCGTATTCATGATTCAGATCTGCCAGCTTTTGGGACGTTACCCTTTTTTGTTCACCCAACGCCGTGGTGTCTTCCTTCAGTTTCTCCAGCTTTGATTGAGTATCATTGAGCTGTGCCGTGGTTTTATCGAGCTCCTCGGATTTTTGCGCCAATTCGCCTTCTGCTTTTACCTTTTGCGCAAGCATGTCATCGTACTTCTTTTTTGTAACAATGCACGACTGAAAGGAAAAGAAAATAATAACGAGTAATAGTTGAAAAAATAGCTTCATAAAGAATGCTTTGATATTGAATTTAACGACTAAAATATGCCTTTGAAAGCGTTCGTCCAAAAAGACATTGCTGGGCAATTCTGATTAGCTTTGTTTAAATCCGCTCAAAATAATTTCAAATAAATATGGAAGGCATGTTAAAACCTGACGCATTCAAAGGTAAAACAATAATAATAACAGGCGGTGGCACCGGCTTGGGTCGTTCGATGGGAAAATATCTTCTGGAGTTAGGTGCGAACCTGGTAATAACCAGCAGAAAGAAAGACGTACTGGAAAAGACTGCCTCAGAACTACAAGCTGAAACCGGCGGAAGGGTTTTGGCCGTCGGCTGCGACATCCGGAAATACGATGAGATTGAGTCCATGCTTTCTTTAGCGGAAAAGGAGTTTGGTCAGGTACATGCAGTGTTAAATAATGCGGCCGGAAATTTCATCAGTCCGACGGAAAGACTCTCGCACCGTGCCTTTGATATTGTCGTGGACATTGTTTTGAAAGGGACCTATTATGTTACACTTGCGGCAGGAAAGAATTGGATTGCCAAGAAGCAACCAGGGGTTTTTCTGAACATTGTCACGACATATGCGTGGACAGGGTCTGGTTTTGTGGTTCCCTCAGCGTGCGGTAAGGCGGGAGTGTTGGCCCTTACCAGATCGCTTGCCGTGGAGTGGGCGAAATACAATATCCGGAGCAATGCGATTGCTCCCGGACCGTTCCCAACAGAAGGAGCCTGGAGCCGATTGCTGCCTGGCGATCTTGTAAAGAAGTTCGATCCCGCCAAACGGATTCCGCTTAAGCGTGTAGGTGAGCATCAAGAGTTGGCAAACCTTGCCGCCTATCTGCTTTCAGATTATTCAGGTTATATCAATGGCGAGGTTATCACCATTGACGGCGGCGAGTGGCTTAGAAACGGTGGAGAATTCAGTCACCTTGAAGACGTGCCTGCAGAAATGTGGGATATCCTGGAGAAATCGAGGAAATAAGAATTCGGCTGTTATCGGGTTGCGAGTCGGTCATTCCTCACAACTTTTCCTCCGATCATAACAAATTTCACATTCTTTAATTGAGTGATGTCCGCACTTGGGTCGCCATCGATCGCAATCAGATCTGCAAGCTTACCTTGTTCCAACGTGCCGAACTCATTTTGTTTCCCTAAAGCTTCAGCGGCAAGGCTCGTTCCTGCTTTGATGGCTTGCATGTTCGTCATCCCTGCCTTGACAAGCTCCTGAAATTCGCGAACATGATAATATGCCTGGTTACCCGTGAGGTCGGTACCTACCACAACCTTAACGCCCGCTTTGACTGCCTTTGCCAATCCAGCTTCGATCTGCGTTTGATTATCTTTCATAATGGAGACTGCCTTTGCGTGATCCTTTGAATCGGCATGCTGTTCAAGCATCCACGTAAAAATGCTGCGCGTTGGAACTAAATACGTTCCCGATTTCCTCAGCAATTCAATCCCCTCATCGTCAATAAAAGTTCCATGCTCGATCGTACGAGCTCCCGCTTTGACTGACATCTTGATCGCTTCTGCAGAATGAGCATGGGCCATAACCGGCACGTCTCGTTTCGTTGCCTCTTCCATTGCCACTTGCAATTCGTCGTTGCTGAAATGAACGTTACGAGGGTTGTCACCCGCGGTCATATACGCACCCGAAACAAGAAGTTTTATCCAGTCGCTGCCGTATTTTATCTCGGTCCGGACCGCCTTTCGCATCTCATCCGCATTATCAACGATCAAGCCATCGACCTTGACACCATCCTGTTCATAGGAAAAGAAATTAAGATCTCCCCCACCGCCGGTATTGGAAATCCAGTGGCCTGCGCCGTACACATGAGGCCCGTCGAACATGCCTTTGTTGATGGCATTGCGAACATCCAGGTGTGCATAGCCAACATCAATATCTCCCGGAATTCTCACAGCTGTCCAGCCTTGGTGCAACACTGCCTGCATATTCTTCAAGCCTGTCATCGCCTTGGATGCGGAACTGTTTTGCAAATGTTTGAGCTGATATCCGTTGTCGCCATCTGCCAGTGGATGAAGGTGCAAGTCAATCATTCCTGGCATTACAGTATATCCGGAAAGATCGATCACCTCTGCGCCGGCAGGAATTATCTCTTTACCGCCCAGGGCAATAATTCTGTGGTCTTTGACTAACAGAACACTGGCGGCAATTGGTTTGTCTGATTTGCCGTCTATGATTTGTTTGCATCGGATTGCAACTGTTTGAGCGAAGGATGCATTGGAACAAAATAAGCCAGCCAATGCTGCGCAGTAAAAAAGGTTTTTCATCGGTGTCATTTGGCAATGATATGCATTCTTTTACCAAATTGAAATTATCCGCAGGATCACATCTGACTTTGATGCTCGATCAAAAACGATACGCAACATTGGCGCTTGCATAGTTCTCGTCAGAAACAAGATTATTCTCTTTGCCGATATGAATGATGGAAACTCCCAGGGAAAATCTATTGCCGGCATATTGAATACCTATTTTTTGTGACAGGAGCCATGGGTTGATGGTTGTGGTACGAAGGCTGGGATTGCTTTTAAAGAGACTCCCCTCGAGAAAAATATTAGAAACGATGAAGTCTCCACCCAGTGTCGCATAGAGATAAAGTTCATGTTTTCGGTGCGATGAAAGGCCCGCAATGTTGGAGTTAAGGTATGACGATGTTGTGAGGGGATTAAACCGGAGAAAGCGAAAAGTGAACTCCTGCGACAATCGGTTATTTCCTGTACCAACCCATACACTAGTTGAAGAAACCATATCAGCCCATTCGGCGATCGCAAAACTCCGCGTGTGAGAAAAATTTACGTTAACGACAATTTCGTTCGCTATCTGATAGTTCCATCCTTCTATGCCGTAGAGATTAATGGCCTGATGAAGCCATTGCTGTAACTGTCCCATTCCAGTTTCACTTCCCACCATACCAAATTGCAGCGCAAACAAGTTGCTTGCATTTTGTTTTTTTATCGTCCGAAGCTCGCCGCTGATGAAGGTCCAACCACAATAAGGACGGTCCATGAGTTTTGGGTCGTCGGTATCGACGTTCTTTGGTGTAAAGATCTTATTGCCGTAGTGAAGAGAAAGAATTGACGTTGGAGGGTGTTCTCTTTTTTTTGAATTCAAAAGGAAGCGGTAGTAAATATCCTGTCCTGCGGTATAGTATTGATCCGTCATGAACGGGTAGTCGTTATCGACGACCAGCGCTAGCTCATGCGTGCGGGTGGGTTGCCCTGACGTGATGCCATAAATAAATACCAGGATGTACGTGAGCGCTGGAAGTTTCACTGGCGTGTTCGATCGAATTATATATGAAGATAGAAGGTGGTTATGAAAGCAAAAAGTAGCTACCCTTTATTCCGAATCCCGGCTGCGCGAGGCGCCGCGGACGGGCAGGATTACTCTCCCGGGTATTACCCTTTCACTCCCCGGTAGCTGCGTCGAAGCCTGATAGAATGATGAATAGAGATTAGCGAATAGCGGGTTTTGAAGTTGCGCACTTCGACATTCACTGGTCGCTTACTCAACACGTGCCTACAGGTTCGAAGTTCAATGGGAAGATTTCTTTTCTTATAGATGGGCAATAAAAAAGCCTCAACGTTTCCATTGAGGCTTTCTTAATAAAGTCAGGCGACGACTTACTCTCCCGGGTATTACCCCAGTACCATCAGCGCGGGTGGGCTTAACGACTCTGTTCGGAATGGGAAGAGGTGGTCCCCACCGCTGTAGTCACCTTAAAATCTTAAGTTGACAGTTGACA
>JBGALO010000021.1:0-38940 GCA_044223825.1 Cyclobacteriaceae bacterium
CAAAAATAAAATGTCGGTCATTAACGCCGTAAGGAACAAACTACTCCATCGAATCGTGGCCGTCATTAAACGTGGAACGCCCTACGAAATCTCAATGAAAAAATCTTCGTAAGGTTCTTTGTTTAAGTCATAGATATCGTTTGTGTTTATGCTGTGCGGGGAATACGAGAGCTTAAAAATGAAGCGCAGCGGAATGTTAAGCCCGACCTGCTCCGAACTGTCCCCCGTGACCGAACTACATTTTGAAACATAACCTTTATTTAACACCAAACCGCCGCATTGCATAAACATGGTGTTGGCAGCTGTGGGGTTCACACTCTGCTAATAAATGTCCTCATTTTTCACTCTTATTCTAGTCTTTTTCAAGAGATACAAACAAGCATTTGAAAATGCTTCACTTGGTTCGTTCGTATCATGTGCTTTGAAGTCTTTAGATGTTTTTCGTTCTAAAGTCCAGGTTGCTCCATCTGTCATAGGAACATACTCGTCATTTGGTAAACCATCAAAACCTGATGCCTTTACAAGGTTCATAAACTCTGTCCATTCACTCTCCTTTAATTTCTTCTTTCCTGTTTTTTTTATCCCTTTCGGTTCATATCCTCCTGCACCTTTACCTTCTTTCCAGTAGAGTTCTATGTTTTTATGTGTCTTTTCAATTCTAATGCTGATTGGGTTGTCAAATGAGCGAAGCCAAGTGAATCTATAAATAGTTTTATTTGCCGAAATGTCTAAATTATAAATACAATTTTCATTTAAGTCTGAAAGTTGGAGTTTTAGTCCTTCCGCATTTCGTTTAGCCATTTCAATTGCAAAAAGATAGTCTGTTGTCATGTCGCACTGCCAATTCTCTTTTAAGTTGGCAAAGTAGCTTGAAGGGAAAAAGCATTGTTCAAATTCGCTTTCAGTGTTCTTTGGAATTGGACTTTTGTCAAGTTGATTTAAATGGCATTCCAGTTGGCGAATTGGATAGTATATTATTTCTCTTATGGCTTTATTTGTTCTCCAAATTTTGTAAAAGTATACTAATGCGCTGTCAGCTGAGTAGTCAAATGTTGATTTCTTAATTATTGTGGAGTCTTCAATAATTTCAAACATTGAGTATTTCCTTTTTTCAGAAGGGAAAACAAAGTCCTCGTAATAGGTTTTGGAAAGATTATATAATGTTTCTTGGTCCAAACTATCAACCGCCAAAGCCTTGTTCAATAGTTTCACCTTTTGATTGTTGTAATTATCTCTTTGGCTATAATCATACTCCAAAAAAAGTAGTTCATAACGCAAATTGTAGGGCTTTGGGCTATTCGGAAATTCTATAGCCAAATTGTCAAAGAAAATGGAAACAGAGTCGATTTTATTTCTCTTATAATAGTCACAGATATATCTAGCGGCTTTGATATTGAATGGGTCGAGTTTGTGAAGTTTTCTAGCGTTATTAATCTTGTCCCCATACTTTACTTGTCCGCCATGAATAGATATATCCCATTCTAAATCTCGAATTGTCTGTCCAAGTGCTACGTGTATTGAAAAGATTAAAATGAAAGTCAGTAAGCTCCTAATCATGTCATGTGTTGTAAACTGTCCAACCCCATTGCTGTCAACGTGAGTGCATAAGCAGTGGCGGGTTTAGGAGGGCTTGAAAATGGAGCGTAGCGGAATGCTAAGACCGACCTACCGCGACTTGTCCCACGACACCGAACGTTGTTTGAAAACTAAAACTACAAATTTACACTGAACCCCGCCATTGATTATGCACACTGTTGGTGGCCGTTTCACTTTCTGTAATCTCCTTCGTAGACCAATTCCCCTTTTTCATTCCATTCTTTACACTTACCTTTTTCGTAAGAGTTATCAAATCCTTTTTTGTCGTTGTAACATTCTCTTTTCTTTTTTCCGGTCTCGTAGTATTCAATTAGTTTATTCATGTCAGAGTAGCCAGTGAATGGTCGGTCGGTCGTATTGAAACTAATTTTCTCACTAATCAATTCACTTTCTATTTGTCCACTTGGGTACAATTTTACGCGTCTCACTGGGTAATTGTCGGAATACTCAAAATACCTCTTTCTTTTTAAAGTGTCGGGACCAACAACCCATACACCTTGCCTGAAACCATATTTGTCAATATAATTTACAGTATCACCGTTTAAGACTTTGAATTCTACTGGATAGGTTTTGTATTTCTCGTCCGATTGCTCAATCTCTTTACCTCTAAAAGTTATTTTGATTTTGTCGTCTTTGATTCCTTTGATTTGGTAAGTGAACTCATAACAGCAATCACACTCGCAAGGAGTCCCTGTTTCTTCAAAGTCCAGGTTTAAAATTCCATTTTTAAATGTTGTCCTTGGCACAAAGCCAACACAGCAGGTGGCTGTCGCGCCAATATGAACTGTTAAAAGGTCGCCTGATAATTCCTTACTTATTATTCGTGTCCTAAGTCGAAAGGATTCTGTTTCTCCGTCACAGGTCGAGTTCTTGAAACTAAATAGTTTCATCTTAGTCGTTTGACCAAATGTCAACTGTGTCCCGAGAAAAAATATTATTAGTAGTCTCAACTTTGTCCGAGTGAAATGGCCACCAACGTCGGGATATAGGCCATTTATGGCCTATATTTCCTTATTGGTTATTAAAGATAAGCTTGTCTGCGATTGCATCCAATGGGCTCACCAGCCGCTCAAATCCCTTCTTTGTAACATGGGTGTACCGCTCCGTCGTCTTTGAATTCTCATGGCCTAAAAGATTCTGAATATATCGGAGATCTGTGCCACGCTCAAGCAAATGGGTGGCAAAACTGTGCCGCAAGGTGTGGGCACTGATATTCTTGCGAAGTCCTGCCTTCTTTGCTGCGTCCTTAATGATGTTGTTCACACTTCGCGCACTGTATTGCTCTCCGCCCTGCCCTTCAAAAACCCAGGTCTTCGGTTGCGCTGCCCCGTAGTACGCTTGCAGTTGCTGATGCGCCGTTTTCGATAACAAAGTGATTCTGTCCTTTCTCCCTTTCCCGTTCAGCACGTTAATCACGCCACGCTGTGAGTCGATGTCACTGATCCGAAGCGACAAAAGTTCGCTCATTCTCAAGCCCGCGGAATACAATAACAAGACGATGCACCGATGTTTGATGTTTTTTACCTGGGCCAACAACGCAGCAATTTCTTCCTCGCTCATTACAGTTGGTAGCTTCCGCTCTTTCAACGGTCTGTCCACGTAATAGGTCTGGCGATCGTGCTTCTTTACGTGTTCAAGGTGGAATTTGATGGAATTGATAGCCTGGTTTTGCGTTGATATTGAAACTCCTTTTTCATTAATGAGATAAAGGAGGTAATGGTGAATATCATGTTCGTCGAAGGTTTCCGAATCCTTTGGTGAAATGAAACGCAGAAATGCCTTGAACTGCGCCACATAGTTCGCCAGTGTTGCGTCACTATACCGCATCTTTATTAATGTCTCACTGTACAATTCCGGCACCAAAATGTCAGTCTCCTCTTTTTTGCCAAGTTCAACATTGTCCCACCCGGCAAGACGGATGTCTTCCACATGACTGAGTGCTTGTTCAACTTCGGAAAGCGCAGTCTGTGAATATGGAATGTAGTAGCATTTATGGGTAGCAGAATACCTGCGTCCCGGAAATTTATTCACGATCGTGTATGCTTCACCCCTCAAATACCCTTTGAAGCAAATCCAAAGTTCATCGTGGTGATACAACGGTTCGATCGAAATCATCCGGCTATTTACAACCTGCCTGAAGTTTTCAACACAAAATCACTTGACGGTTTTCCGGATGATTATAAGTGCAGAGTCTCAGGGTTCGTAGTAGAGTCTCCGTCAGGGGACTCTGCTATACTATGAGCCAAATCGTATTGATTTCGATCGTCTTGATTGTCACAGAGTCCGCCTACGCGAGTCCCTGCATCGACCTTAGGAAATGAAAATGGGGCGCCGGTTTAACCGACGCCCCATCTTCAAATTTTCATCCCGATAGCTATCGGGATCAAATCAGCCTAAATACGATTTCAACACCTTGCTCCTAGAGTTATGACGAAGCCGGCGAGTAGCTTTCTCCTTAATCTGTCTCACGCGCTCGCGCGTCAGGCTGAACTTCTCCCCGATTTCTTCCAGGGTCAGCGGAGTTTTTCCGTTGAGACCGAAATAGTATGTGATCACATCGGCCTCACGCACCGTCAGTGTCGACAAAGCGCGCTGCACTTCACGGCGCAGTGAATCCATCATGAGTGATGTATCGGGCGCCGCTTCGGTGTCGTCTTCCAACACGTCGAGCAGACCGTTCTCTTCGCCTTGTGCGAATGGTGCATCCATCGAAACGTGCCTGCCTCCGATCTTCAATGTGTTAACCACCTCTTCCAGAGGAAGGTCGAGAACCTCAGCTAATTCCTGTGGTGAAGGCTCACGCTGGAACTTCTGCTCAAGCTCTGAAAATGTTTTGTTGACTTTGTTTAACGATCCAACGCGGTTCAACGGCAGGCGCACAATCCTCGACTGCTCGGCAAGTGCCTGCATGATCGACTGACGGATCCACCATACGGCGTAGGAGATGAATTTGAATCCTCTTTTCTCGTCAAAACGCTTCGCAGCCTTTATGAGACCTACGTTTCCTTCATTGATAAGGTCGCCCAGGGTCAAGCCGTTATTCTGGTACTGTTTCGCCACAGACACCACGAAGCGAAGGTTCGCCTTGGTGAGTTTTTCGAGCGCAATCTGGTCTCCCTCGCGAATCCGCTGGGCCAACTGCACCTCGTCATCCGAGGTAATCAGGTCTACTTTTCCAATTTCCTGCAGATACTTGTCCAGGGACTGGCTTTCCCGGTTCGTAATCTGCTTTACTATCTTTAATTGTCTCATGGGTGAATGAACACGGTTATTAAAAATAAGTTCAAAAAATGCATACGCTCTGAAGTGGGGGTTTTCTGCCTCAATCCCGCTTTTTGAATCTATTTAACGGAATAAAAGCGAAAGCAGTATGCACTAAAGTTACTATGCCGCAACCGGCAAAATGCTCGGTTTAACGGTCTAATCAGGCCGCAAGTTACGAATTCAAAAGCGGTATACCTAGGTAATTCCGTAGATCAATGGGTGATATAATGCTCGAGGTGTTCGATTATAGCCTTCTGATCCTGAATGATTTGCTTCACAACGTCGCCAATTGAGATCACCCCCACGATCTCTTCACCGCTAACGACGGGCAGGTGGCGGATGTGCTTTTCAGTCATGATATTCATACAATCCTCTATCGTATTTTCCGGGGTAACGGTAAATGGATTCCTGGTCATGAGCTCACTGATCGGGGTATCTTTCGACGACTTCCCCTTCAAAATCAACTTTCTGGCGTAATCACGCTCGGTGAAAATACCGGCAAGTTTTCCCTGCTCCGTGATCAGCAGGCCCCCGATATTGCGTTCGCACATCTGCTCGATTGCCTTATATACCATGACGGTGGGCTCCACGGAAAATACCGCGCGCCCTTTACTCTGTAATATCTCTCTGACTTTACCCATGTTCGATTAATAAATTGATTTCAATCGAATGAAGATAAAATCCCAACGCCTCAAAAACAAGGTTACCAGGACTGATTTATATCAGAATATTACCGGCGGCGAAATCACCTTGCCAAAAGCGAGGCGACTGCATCAGGAAATAATCCAAGCAGTAGGATCAATGCTGACAGCAGGAGCACCAGGGCTGCAATTCCTCCCGGCACATGGATCGTGCTGGCATTGCCCGGCAGGTTTTTGTACATCGCGATGATCACGCGGAAATAATAAAAGACTCCAATCAGCGATGTCACCACCGCGATGACCACGGAGCCGACAAAACCGTTGCTGAGCGCCAGCGAAAACACCATGTACTTTCCAAAGAATCCTGCGAGTGGCGGAATTCCTGCGAGCGACAGCATGCACACCGTCATGCAAACTGCAAGTATAGGGCTCTGCTTGAATAACCCTTCGAATCCGTTCGGCTGTCGGGCTTTCTCGACTTCGTTCAGAATGGTAAACGCGGCGATGGTCGTCAGTGAATACGCAACCAGGTAATAAAATATTGTTCCTGCCGATTGTTCTGTTCCACCGACAAATGCGAGTAAAATGTATCCGACATTTCCAACGCTGGAATACGCGAGCATGCGTTTCACAGTACTTTGGAAAACCGCCGTGATGTTTGGGATCACGAGTGTGAGGATCATGATCACCTGGAGCACAGATGCCCAGCTGCCGCGAACGTCGACAAAGCCAAACGCGAATATTTTCCAAAACGCAGCCACTGCCGCTATCTTGACAACCGTCGCCATGAAAGCGGTGATGGTTACCGGGGAGCCTTCATACACATCAGGCGCCCAAAAGTGGAAAGGCACAGCAGAGATCTTGAATGAAAGTCCAATCATCATCATGATCACGCCTGCATAAAAGAATGCAGGACGGTCAGGTGTGTTTATCAGAAAATCATGGATACTGACAAGGTTGAATGAGCCCGTTGCTCCATACACCAGTGCAATCCCCATCAAAAGAAATCCCGTGGCAAAAGAACCCATCAGAAAATATTTGAAGGCCGCTTCATTCGAATACAAACTCTCTTTATTGCTTCCAGCCAGCACGTAAAGTGAAATAGACAAAATCTCGATGCCGAGGAACAACATCGCCATGTTATTAAATGACACCATGATGATGCCGCCGGTCAGGGCAAATAAAATCAATGCCGACCGATCCGTTTCGTGAGACTGTCCACGGAAATAATCGCCCGCCATCCAAAACCAGAAAATTGCTGTTACGATGATTAGTGATGTGAAGGCAATCGCAAATTTGTCAAAGACAACCATGTCATTGAAGTAGCGAAGATCTGTGCCCCATTCCATGCTGAGGACACCAAATGCACCCGCGAGTCCAAGCACAATAACCCAGATTAGGCCGCGCTTCAAATTCGCTATCTCCGCGAGAAGCGAGAGAAAACCCAGTCCACAAACAACGTATAGTGCGTTCATACTATTTGACGTTTGCGGTTAGGTCTGAAAAAATGACTACGATGTTGTCGACGGCAGCTTCCGAAATCTCCAGCAACGGAGCCGGATAGACGCCGATTAAAACTATCAGTATTACCATTGGAAACAATATCAATTTCTCCTGCGAGGTAAGATCTTTGAATCCGCTCGTTACAGAATTTGTGTCTCCGGACATTGATCGTTGGAAAGTTCTTAGCATATACACTGCACCAAGAATGATAGTGAACCCTGCAACCAGCCCCGTCAGGAATTGATATCTCACCAACGAACTTATCAATAAGAATTCGCCGACAAATCCACTTGTCATTGGAAGCGCGACACTGCCCAGCATTACTACCAGGAATACCGACGATAAAACAGGCGCGAGATTTCGTATGCCACCGAGCTGAGACAGTGATCGCGTGCCAGTACGGGATGAGATAATATCGACAATATAAAACAGTGAGAAGACGATAATGCCATGACTCAGCATTTGAATCATTGCGCCTTGAATACCGGTTCTAGTGAGTGTAAGGAGTCCCGCGGCAATCAAGCCAACGTGCGCGATCGAAGAATAGGCGATCAGTCGTTTGAAATCGTTTTGCACAATGGCAATCAGTGATGCGTAGATAATTCCAATCACAGAGAGTATGATTGCCACCTGGCCCCATTCCTGAACACCCAGTGGAACAACAGGAATCAACCATCGGATCAGTCCGTAGATACCCATCTTAAGCATGATACCGGACAAAAGCATAGTGCCTTGTACGGGAGCAACGGAATACGTGTCGGGTTGCCAGGTGTGGAATGGAAAGATCGGCATCTTGATCGCGAACGCCGCGAAGAGTCCCCAGAAGATCAAACTTTGCTCCCCCGGAGAAAGGTTTCTGCCTGCCTGGTACAGCGCGTTGATGTCGAATGAATGAGCGTCAGGCGTTTGAAAATACAAATAGATCAGCGCCACTAACATCAACAAACTTCCTGCAAGCGTGTAGATAAAGAACTTCAATGTAATGCGGCCCCGCTCCTCGCCTCCCCACAGTAGACAAATGAAATAGATCGGGATCAGTGCAAGCTCCCAGAACACATAAAACAAAAATCCATCACGCGCTGCGAACACGCCGACGAGCGCCATTTGCATCATCAGGATTAGACCATAAAAACCGGATGTTCTTGACTCTGTACTGGAAAAAGAAGAAAGGATGATAAACGGTACCAGCACCGTCGTAAGCAGCACGAGCAGGAGACTGATGCCGTCAATTGCCACATTGAAATTGATGCCGAGTGAGGCTATCCATGGTACATTGATCGCAAACTGCACACCTGCAGCTTTATCCCACATCGCCACAACTGCAAGCGAGATCGCTAGTTCGATGAGCGAAGCTGCGAAGGCAATCTCTTTAGCCGCCTTTGGCCTCGCCAAAAGGAGAAACACCGAAGCGATCAGCGGCCAGAATATGAGCAGGGACATGATCATATTCCGTCAGTTGAAATTAAAGATTGATGCCGCCAGCATAAGAACAATTCCAATAACCATCGCGAAGATGTAGAAACCAATACTGCCATTTTGTAAGAATCGGAACACCTTGCTCCAGTCGATCACCGATTCACCCGCTGCATTCACAAAGCGATCGATACCCATGCTTTCAACGATCCTGTCGAAGATTGCCGAGAGCCAATAAAGAGGTTTTACAATGATCGCGTTATACACCTCATCGATATAATATTTATGATAGAGCAATTTCTGAATACCTGTCTCCTGGCCTTCAGCGACCGGTACATTGTTTTTACTCACGTACATCGAATATGCAATGCCGATAATGATAAGCGTCAACACGATGACGGTTCCCATCAAGGCATATTCGGTAGCATGCGACAATTCTGCATGTTCAGTCAATGCTGCTGATTGCTCAAATACCGGCGCAAGAAATCCTTTCAATCTTGACGAACCAAAGAGTACCGACGGCACATTGAAGAATCCCCCGATGACTGAAAGTGCGGCAAGAATTATCAATGGAATAGTGATGCTTTTCGGCGATTCATGAATGTGATGCAGTTTATCCTCGCTCACCCTTGTGTTTCCATGGAAGGTGAGGAAGAAAAGCCGGAACATATAAAATGATGTAAGCAAAGACGCAGCCAATGCAACGCCCCACGCAATTGGGTTTTGTGCAAAGGTATTCGCAAGTATTTCATCTTTGGAGAAGAAGCCAGCAAACGGTGGGATTCCAGAGATCGCAAGCACACCGATCAGGAAAGTTGCATAGGTTGTTGGCAAATACTTTTTCAATCCGCCCATCCTGCGAATATCCTGTTCGTGATGCAGTGCGTGAATGACGCTGCCGGCACCGAGGAACAATAGTGCTTTGAAGAACGCATGCGTCATCATGTGAAAGATCCCGCTTGCATATGCACCTACACCAAGAGCCACAAACATCAATCCCAATTGACTTACGGTCGAATACGCCAGTACTTTCTTGATATCGTTCTGCGTCAACGCGATTGTTGCAGCAAACAATGCTGTGGCCAACCCAACGACCAATACCAACTGGAGAGAGGCTGGAGACAGCGTGTAGAGAATGTTGTTGCGTGCGACCATGTAAACACCGGCTGTTACCATCGTTGCTGCGTGGATCAAAGCAGAGACTGGCGTAGGGCCCGCCATGGCATCAGGCAACCACGTGTAAAGCGGAATTTGTGCGCTCTTTCCCATGGCACCAACGAAGAGCAGCATCGTTATCGCCGTCACTGTCGCACCATCGACTGATTGTGCTTTCGCAAATACGTCGGCATAATTCAGGCTGCCATAATTCATAAAGATGAGGATCAATCCCAGTAACAGGCCCAGGTCGCCGATCCTGTTCATGATGAATGCCTTGTTTGCCGCATCATTGTAATCCTGATTCTTGAACCAAAAACCTATCAAAAGATATGAGCAAAGCCCTACTCCTTCCCAACCCACAAACATCACCAGGTAATTCGAACCCATGACGAGCATGAGCATGAAGAACACGAACAAATTGAGATATGAGAAGAACTTGTTAAAGCCCGGATCGTCGTGCATGTACCCGATGGAGTACACGTGGATAAGAAAGCCCACGCCCGTAATGATGAGCAGCATCGTCGCCGACAGCGGGTCTACCAAAAAACTCATGTCGACAGCGAAGTCACCGGCTGCTATCCATGTAAACAAATTTGTCCTGACGTGATGGACATCCGTTCCAGCGTTCAAAAGGAAAAAGAAAATCCAAACGGCGAGGAAGAATGAGACCAGAACGGCACCACATGCGATGAATGAAGCCGCCCCATGACCAACCTTTTTCGATCCCAACGTAATGATCAAAAATCCCAGCAAGGGAAGCAGCGGAATAAGTGTTATGATCAGATCCGCGCTCACCATTTCAGCTTGTTTAATACGTTGATATCGGTTGTGCGCGTGTTGCGATACATCATAATGAGAATGGCAAGACCAACGGCAACCTCGGCCGCAGCCACTGCCATAATAAAGAACACAAATACCTGACCTGATGCGTCATTTAAATAATTTGAAAACGCGACCATAATAAGGTTCACCGCATTCAGCATCAGCTCGATGCACATGAAAATGATGATCGCGTTGCGGCGATACAATACACCCAACACGCCGATCGTAAACAGCGCTGCACTGAGCCAGAGATAATAATCAATAGGAATCATGGCTGTGTCGATCGCGGTTTATCAAGTGCTGATTTAGTTTCTGATTTCCCAAGCATCACCGCTCCCACCATGGCTGCGAGCAATAGCACCGACGCGACTTCAAACGGAAGCAGGAAATCCTGGAATAATACCTTTCCTAGATTCTTCACAAGTCCAACATCGGAGGCGGTCGTCTGCTTTTCGAGCATCTCCGTTCCTTTGAGGGATCCCACCATCACGATCAGCAACAAACCGGAACAAACCGTCGCAGCGATCTTGAGGAAATTACTTTTATGCGGCTCTGTTTCTGTGTTAAGGTTCAGCAACATGATCACGTACAGGAATAGCACCATGATGGCGCCTGCATAAACAATGACATGCACGGCAGCAAGGAACTGCGCATTCAATAAAATGTAATGTCCTGCAATTGCAAAAAAAGTAATAATCAGGTACAGCACGCTGTAGACCGGGTTCTTGGAAAAGACCACCATCAGCGCCGACAACACGGCAAGAAATGACAGGAAGTAGAATAGGTTTAGGGTCATCTTACTTGTTGTGGCTGAATTCCTTGTGTTGTTTAAATTCGATCACCTCTTTGGTTTGTCGCTTCGTCACATCCACACGTTTATCAACCGGCTCCACAAGCTTGTCTTTCCCAAATACAAATCCTTTTCTCTGATAATCTGTCGCGATAATCCTGTCGGTGAGGAAGATCGCTTCTTTCGGACATGCTTCTTCACACAGCCCGCAAAAAATGCAACGCAGCATGTTGATCTCGTAAACCGACGCATACTTTTCTTCGCGATACAAATTCTCTTCACCTTTCTTGCGTTCGGCGGCCGTCATGGTAATGGCTTCCGCAGGACAGGCCACGGCACAAAGTCCGCAGGCAGTGCAACGCTCCGCCCCCTTGTCATCGCGCTTGAGCACATGCTGTCCTCTCCACACAGGACTGATCTCACGCACCTTTTCTGGGTATCGAATCGTTGCGCTCTTGCGGAAGAGATGTTTGATCGTGATCATAATTCCTCCCAGCACGGCCGGAAGATAGAGCCTCTCCATGAAGCTCATCTTCTTCTTAACAACAATCTTTGATCTATTCGTTAACATCTACTTCTATCCTACTTATTCAAAATAATAAAACCACCTGTTATGAAGATGTTGATCACCGACAGCGGTATCAAAACCTTCCAACCCAAATTCATCAACTGGTCATAGCGGAAACGAGGGACGGTCCACCGGATCCACATGAAAAAGAAGATGAAGAAAGTAACTTTCAGAAATAATGCGACTGTTCCAAGGATTGTAATTGTATTGTGATCCAATCCAAGGTCGTTCATGAACGGAAAATTATATCCTCCGAAATAAAGCGTCGATATCACGGCTGAGGAAACAAACATGTTGATGTACTCCGCGAACAAATAAAATCCGAGCTTCATGCTCGAATATTCAGTGTGATATCCGCCCACAAGTTCGGTTTCACATTCAGGCAAGTCGAATGGCGTGCGATTGCATTCCGCGAAAGCGCATACCAGGAATATCACAAAGCCAATCGGCTGGTATACAACATTCCAGAAATTCCAGTGACCACCTGTTCCGCCCGCCTGCAGGTTTGTGATCTCGCCCAAGCTCAGCGTTCCGGTCATGATTATCAATGCGATAATTGAAAATCCCATTGCTATCTCGTAGCTGATCATTTGTGCTGATGCACGGATCGCACCCAGGAGTGAAAACTTGTTATTTGACGACCACCCCCCGATCATGATTCCATACACGCCGATTGAAACGACGCCAAAAACATATAGAATGCCAATATTCAAATCTGCGATCTGAAGTGAGTATTTGGTTCCATCTGCATATTCCAATGTACCACCCCACGGAATGATTACACCGGCCATGAGTGCGGTGAGCATTGCGATACAAGGTCCAAGCACAAAAAGCATCTTGTTGGAGACATTCGGAATGATCTCCTCTTTCATGATGAATTTCAATCCATCTGCAAGCGGTTGAAAAATCCCGAAAGGACCCGCACGGTCCGGTCCGATCCTGTCCTGCAGGAATGCAGCGACTTTTCGTTCCGCGTAAGTTGAGTACGCCGCAACGAAAAGTGTGATCCCGAAGATCGCGCCGATGAGAATGCCTTTGTATATGAGGAATTCGATCATGCGTTCAGGGAGTTAGCTTTTTTATCGACTTCCTGTCTATCGCCAGGCGCGGCACTCGTAATCGCCGAGTGAAGCGACCTTCCTTTTTCAAATTCTATCTGACGTTCAATTTCTTTCTTAAGGGTAAGCAAATTTGTCCTCTCGTAATGTCCCTGGGAAATCACCGAATGATGGTCGATATGACGCGGTCCTTCCACCACCCAATCTTTAACATTCTTATGCTCAAAACGGCATTCATTGCAGATATACTCTTTCACTTCACCGTACATGTCTTTGCGGGCAGACACGCGAAGGACGTCGTCACCTTTCATCCAAAGAATGACTTTACCTGAGCACTTTGGGCAATCACGGTGCGCATCCAAAGGATTTGTGAACCATACGCGGCTCTTGAATCTGAATGTCTTATCGGTCAACGCACCTACTGGACACACGTCGATCATGTTGCCGGAGAAGTCATTGTCGACAGCCTTCTCGATATATGTACTGATCTCTGAGCGATCTCCTCGATTAAGGACGCCGTGAACGCGGTCTTTGGTAAGCTGATCGGCGACGAAGGTGCATCGATAACAAAGAATGCATCTTGTCATGTGCAACTTGATCTTGTCTCCGATATCTATTTTCTCAAATGTCCTCCTGTCTTCTTCGTAACGAGTTGCTGCAGCGCCATGCTCATATGCAAGATTCTGCAGATCGCACTCGCCAGCCTGATCGCAAATAGGACAATCGAGCGGGTGGTTTATTAATAAAAATTCAACAACTGCCTTTCGCGCCTCGAGCACCTCTGGAGAAGTAATGCTCTGCACAACCATGCCATCGGCTACCGGTGTGCGACATGATGCCATTAACTTCGGCATGGGTCGCGGATCCTTGGCTGAACCCGCCGCAACTTTCACAAGACACACCCTGCATTTTCCTCCCGTGTCTTTGAGCGAACTGTAATAGCACATGGCCGGCGGCACGGATTTTCCACCCATCATGCGCGCGGCGTTGAGGATCGTCGTGCCGTCGGGGACTTCTATTTCGGTGTTATCTATTGTGACTTTTGCCATTGTTTAATCCTGTTTTCCAAACCAATTTGACCTCCTCAATTGCCTTTGGCTTTTGGCTGTTAGCTGTTGGCAGTTTGCGGTTAATATCACGCGACTGCCTCCAATTTACGTTCGGGAACAAAAGGCTCCTTCTCAAAATGCTTCGGATCCTTCACCTTCTCGGGATACTTCACATGATATTCAAACTCTTCGCGGAAGTGGCGGATGGCACTTGCCACCGGCCATGCCGCGGCATCTCCAAGAGGGCAAATCGTATTTCCTTCAATCTTCTTTGCCACACTCACCAGCAAATCAATATCACGCATGTGGCCATGCCCGTGCTCGATGCGATGGAGTACTTTCTCCATCCATCCTGTTCCTTCACGACAAGGACTGCATTGCCCGCATGACTCATGGTGATAGAATCTTGCGAATGTCCAGAGGTTGCGAACAATGCAAGTCGTTTCATCCATAACAATAAATCCGCCCGAACCCAGCATCGTACCAGTGGCAAAGCCACCGTCGGCAAGTGATTCGTATGTCATCAGGCGCTTCTCGCCTTTCGCATTTTTCAGAATAAGTTCAGCAGGAAGTATTGGTACTGAAGAGCCTCCCGCAACAACCGCTTTCAACTTTCTTCCTTTCCAGATTCCGCCACAGTATTCGTCAGAGTAAATGAATTCTTCAACCGGCAAACCCAACTCGATCTCATAAACGCCGGGCTTATTAATGTGCCCACTTGCAGAGATCAGTTTTGTACCGGCACTCTTTCCGATGCCGACGTCGTTGTATTTGTCGGCCGTGATATTGATAATCGTTGGAACGGACGCGATTGACTCAACATTGTTTACTACCGTTGGACTTGCGTACAATCCTGCTATGGCCGGGAACGGAGGTTTCAGTCTTGGATTTCCCCGCTTTCCTTCCAGTGATTCGAGCAATGCAGTCTCTTCGCCACAGATGTACGCACCTGCGCCGGGATGAACATATAAATCAAGTGAATAACCCGTACCTAAAATATTGCTACCAAGGAATCCTGCTTTGTATGCTTCATCAATCGCTTTCTCAAGAATACGAAGGACGTACATGTATTCTCCACGGATATAGATGTATGCCGTCTTTACGCCGAGTGTATAACTGGAAACAATCATTCCCTCAATCAACAAATGAGGGAGTTTTTCCATCAGGTACCGATCTTTAAATGTCCCAGGTTCACTTTCATCCGCATTGCAAACCAAATAGCGCGGCTTATCGGACTTCTTATCAAGAAAACTCCATTTCAATCCTGTCGGGAAACCAGCACCGCCGCGACCACGCAGGTCCGAGAATTTTACTTCTTCCAGGATCTGGTCGGTAGTCATCGTCTTCAATGCCTTTTCAACTGAAGCATAGCCGCCCTTGCTGCGATAGACATCAATCGTCTCTATCCCAGGTACGTTCACATGCTCCAAAAGAAATTTCTTTCCCATGCTATTTTTTATCTCATATAAGAGCTTCGCTTATTCTCAGCCCTCAGGTTGTCCAACAAATTATCTACTTTTTCTTCCGTCAAATCTTCATGGTATTTCGCTCCGCACTGTAGCATCGGCGCAGTACCACATGATCCCAGGCACTCAACGGTCTTCAGCGTAAACATTCCATCCGCCGTTGTTTCGCCGACACCGATGCCAAGCCTCTTGGATATATGCGCAACGATATCATCAGAGCCACGCAACCAGCAAGGGCCGGTCTGGCATACTTCAATCAAGCACTTGCCAACGGGACTGAGGTTGTACATCGAATAGAATGATGCCACTTCATACACCTCGATCGGCTTGATATTCAATATTGAAGCAACGTAATCCATTACAGGAACGCTCAGCCATCCGTCGAACTCTGCCTGGGCAAGGTGCAAAACTGGCAACAATGCAGATTTCTGTCTCCCTTCGGGATAGCGCTTGATGATCTTGTTGACCAACTGCATTGTCTCGTCTGAAAACTTTATATCTGCCATTATCTATGAATCAAGTTCACCTGCTATCACATTCATGCTGCTCAATGTGAGAATCGCATCAGACAGCATGGAACCTTTAATTATTTCCGGATAAGCCTGGTAATAAATAAAGCACGGCCTCCTGAAGTGAAGTCTGTACGGTGTCCTGCCGCCATCGCTTATTAAATAAAATCCAAGCTCGCCATTTCCTCCTTCCACACTGTGATAAACTTCACCTTTAGGAACATCCGTCTCTCCCATCACAATCTTGAAATGGTAGATCAGCGCCTCCATCTTATCGTACACTTCTTCTTTCGGTGGAAGATAAAACTCCGGGACGTTAGCATGAAAAGGTCCTTCCGGCATCTTTTGAATGGCCTGCTTAATGATGTTGATGCTCTGCCACATTTCTTCCTGACGCACCATGAAGCGATCATAAACATCACCATTCGTGCCGACCGGAATGATAAAATCAAAATCCTGATAGCCAGAGTAGGGATTTGCCACACGAACATCATAATCCACGCCCGCAGCACGGAGGTTCGGTCCGGTGAATCCATACGCCAGCGCGCGATCGGCAGCAATGCCACCAACGCCGATTGTGCGATCCATGAAAATCCTGTTGCGATTGAGAAGATTTTCAAATTCTTTCAACACCACGGGGAACTCAGTGAGGAACTTATCAATCTTGTCCCACGCTGCCTGCGGAAATTCTCTTTCAAAGCCACCGATGCGGCCGATGTTTGACGTAAGACGAGCGCCGCAGATCTGCTCATAAATCTCGTACACCAGCTCGCGCTGCTGAAACATATAAACGAAGCCAGTCAGCGCACCCGTGTCAACGCCTATAACTGCATTGCAAACAAGATGGTCAGTGATCCGCGCGAGTTCCATAATAATCACGCGCAAATATTGTACTCGCTTCGGCACTTCCACTCCCAATAACTTTTCCACCGTCATGTGCCAACCAATGTTATTGATCGGGGCGGAACAATAATTCATCCGGTCCGTGATCGGCGTGATTTGATTGAAAGGTCTTCGTTCCGAAAGTTTTTCAAATGCGCGGTGTATATATCCGATCGTGGGCGTAGCATCAACAATGATCTCACCATCCATCTTCAGCACGTTCTGAAAAATCCCGTGGGTGGCCGGATGGGTAGGTCCCAGATTCAGGTAAGAGTATTGCTTCTCTCCTGCATCGTGAAACTGATCGGTGACTGAGCTTGCCTGCATCTATTTAATTTCTACCAAACATTGTATCGTTCTTGTCCTGCCGCACCTGATCCTCCAGCGGAAACTCTTTTCGCATGGGGAACATGATCATCTCTTCAACATTCAGTATTCTAATGAGATTCGGATGTCCCTCGAAAGTCACACCAAAAAAGTCGTAGGCCTCGCGTTCCATCCAGTTCGCGGCTGGAAAGACAGTCGTCAATGTGTCGACCGTAGGATTTTCCGCGGAGAGATAAATTTTCAAACGAAGCTTTTCATTACTCGAGAGGTTGTGAAGCTGGTACATCACAGCGATCTGATTGACCTCAGGATAATGTATACCACACAACGTCGTCAAAAATTTAAAACCTGTTTGAGGGTGATCATAGAGATGGCGAATGATGTCGATGATCTTCTCTTTTTTGAGCGTGACCGTCAGAAAATCGTAGAGCATTTCGGTACGAAGGATTTCGCCTTCATATTTTTCCTTAATGACTCCAATAATTCTTTCCTGAGCAGCTACTTCCATCTATTCTATTCCGTACGAGTTCAGCATCTTTTTATACTCGGGAGAATCGCGCCTGCGCAATGATTCAGTTTCAACCAGACGCTGAATTTTCATCACTCCGTCGATGATCTGCTCTGGACGCGGTGGACAGCCCGGCACGTAAACGTCAACGGGTATGATTCGGTCGATTCCTTGCAACACGCTATAGGTATCGAAGATCCCACCACTTGATGCGCACGCTCCAACCGACAACACCCATCTTGGTTCGGCCATTTGCTCATAGACCTGGCGCAGCACAGGTCCCATCTTTTTTGCAATAGTGCCCATCACCATTAAAAGGTCTGCTTGCCGAGGCGAAAAGCTCAAACGCTCTGATCCAAACCTGGCAAGATCATAATGTGCCCCCATCGTCGCCATGAATTCAATTCCACAGCATGAAGTCGCAAAAGGCAACGGCCAGATCGAGTTTTTCCTGGCGAGGCCGACAACTTTTTCCAAACTGGTAGCAAAGAAGCCCGCACCCTCGATTCCATCGGGCTTTTCCCCCAGCATAATATCCCGCTTTACTGCTTCCATTATTTCTCCTCCTTCATTCCCACGTTAGCGCGCCTTTCTTAATAATGTAAAAGAATCCTATCAGCATCGACGCAATAAACAGTACCATTTCCACAAATCCCGTCCATCCTAACTCACTGAAATTCACCGCCCAAGGGTACATGAATATAACCTCTACATCAAATAGTACGAAAAGAATTGCCACAAGGAAGTACTTAATATTAAAGGGCACACGAGCGTTGCCCCTGGATTCTATTCCACATTCGAAAGAGTCGAGCTTGATATCAGTATTTCTCTTCGGTCCCAGAACATGTGTGACCACCATTGTCGTCGCGACGAAACCAGCCGCTACCAGGAACATGAGCGCGATCGGCGCGTATTGCCACAGGCTTGATTCTTCCATAGTAAGGTTCGTATAAAAGTATTGCTTTCCGACCATTTCTCAACATTCCCCGAACTCAAATGTTTCTGAAAATCGCGTTTTTTAATAGTGCCAGAGCGGATACGATTGCAGGAACCTGCGGAGTCATTCTGTAATATTACCTCATCTACAAAATCCTTACATAACATATTCAGTTATCAATCAATCCTTTATAGCTGATTATTAAAGTTATTTTAAAACTGATTGGTTCGAGCGCATCGCTTTATCACTCAACGCGAACCAAACATTACCATTTTGAAAGTTTTTAAAACTAAACTTGCCATATGAAGTTGAATCTGAAAAGTCAGGATAAGGCCGCAGTTTTCTCGGAAGTCGAACAGTACCTCGCCTCTTGCAAACTCGCGATTGTGAACAAAGACGCATCAAGACCGTGGGGCGGTTTTTTCGTGATCGATGAAGGACAGGCACATGAATTTGCAAAGCTTTTCTTTCCTGAGATCGAATTGTCCACCCTTCGGATCAGCGGAAAACTCAGTCCCAAGATCCTGTTGGTCGAGCCAGGCAAACGTTTGTCATGGCAATACCATCATCGCCGTGCGGAAATCTGGCGCCTGATCGCGGGCAAGGCTGCTGTGGCGACAAGCATGACCGATGTCGAGGCAGACAGAAAAGAACTTTCTGAAGGTGAGCTGGTAAGGCTCAGTCAAGGCCAGCGCCACAGACTTATCGGAATGAATCAATGGGGCGTGATCGCTGAAATATGGCAGCACACCGTCGCCAACCATCCCTCAGATGAAGAGGATATTGTGAGGGTGCAGGATGACTTTGGAAGATAAGTGAAATGTAAAATGTAAAACACTAAATGTAAAATGTAAAAGGGCGGTTAAGGACAATGTTGCCGTATCGCATTTGAGGATCCCACTAGAACTCAGAACTCAGAACTCAGAACTCAGAACCCCGAACTCAGAACTCAGAACCCAGAACTCAGAACTTATTAGAACCCAGCACTCACC
Organism: Cyclobacteriaceae bacterium; assembly: GCA_044223825.1. Lineage (GTDB taxonomy): Bacteria > Bacteroidota > Bacteroidia > Cytophagales > Cyclobacteriaceae > ELB16-189. The sequence continues at coordinate 19,484 of JBGALO010000021.1, forward strand.
GCCTTTGCACCTTAAATCTTAATCGTTGAACTTTACTACGTGGATTCAATCACGCACGTAGCACTAGGCGCGGTCATTGGCGATGCCCTTTTCGGGAAAAAGCTCGGCAAAAAAGCGATGCTTCTCGGAGGCGCGGCGCAAAGCATTCCAGACATTGATTTTGTAAACGGCATATGGCTGAGGCCGGTAGATGATTTGCTCGCGCATCGAGGCTTCACTCACTCAATTCTATTCATCCTGTTGACAAGCGCATTGATCGGTTGGATTGCGTTCAGGTTGAATCGTCGACAATCACTTTCATTGAATGCGTGGATGTTACTGTTCGGGCTGGAGATGGCTGTACACTTGCTTCTCGATTGCTTTAATTGTTACGGCACAGGATTACTCGAGCCATTTTCGCACGAACGCTTTTCAGTAAATGCCATCTACGTCGCGGATCCATTCTTTTCGATTTGGCCAGGCGTCGCTTGTGTCGCGTTGATTTTTATGAAGCGTGATTCACCGACAAGGACCAAATGGTCACGACTGCCACTTGTGACTACAGTACTCTATCTCATGTTTGCGTTAGTGGCAAAGGCAATAGTTGTGAACGGCGCGAAGGAAGAGTTGAGAAAATCTGAAGTTTCTTACGGACGACTCTTAACGACGCCCGCACCGCTCAGCAGCTTTCTCTGGTTCGTCGCTGCAGAAACAGACTCCGGCTATCACGTAGGCTATCGTTCTCTTTTCGACGGACAAGATTCGATCGGCTTTGTGTACTTTCTTAAAAATGAAACTCTTCAAAACGAGTTAACTGACAAGCGCGATCTCCAAAAGTTAATGCGATTCTCCCAAGGGTATTACACCCTCGAAAAATGGGGTGAAGTCCTGATATTCAATGATTTACGGTTCGGTCAGATCGCAGGTTGGGTGGATCCGCATGCCCGGTTCGCATTTCATTATGATTTACTCCATCCGGATGCGAACATGTTTGTGGTGCAACAAGGCCGGTTCTCAAACTGGAATCGCGGCACAGTTCGAATTCTCATTCGGAGAATGTTGGGATTAAGCGCAACAGAAATATCGTCACTCCCGTCGCCGCGTAAAAAAGAATAGTGCAACGCGGAGGAGGTTATAGGACAAGAATTGAAAAAGTCTTGAAAACAATCCGTTGTGTTTTTTATACTCTTCCTCAGTAATCAGCTTGCATTGCTTGTCGATTATGTCCATTAGTCTTTCTTCAGAAGTCCTGGCGAAATCGGAGTCTGTGATGTCAAGGTTTAACTCGACGCTCACGTAAGCGCTGAGGTTGTTCAGGTTATACGATCCGATCGTCATCCACTTGCCATCGCAAATACCAACTTTTCCATGCAGTACAGTCTCGTGGTATTCGTATATCTGCACTTTGTTTTTGAACATCCAGCGATAAAGGTATCGTTCTGCATGTTTACTCATCGGCACATCAGAAATACCAGCGATGAGAACTTTGATTACGACTCCGCGAGTGAGCGCTTCCTTCATCTTCGAACGCAGTTCGCGACCCGGAAGAAAGTAAGGTGACATGATTGTCAGATGCGACTTTGCACTTTTGAACATGTCGAGATACGTTCTTGTTATCTCCTGCCTCCTGCCAATCCAATCATTGATTCTAATGCGTACGCGCGATTGCTTCGCATGTAGCATGAGATCACCTTTTGGACGCTGGTGCTCATGCATAAGTTTTACACGCATTTTGTAACGCCTTACACAAACCTTTGCCAACTGTTCGGACACGTCGCCCTCCGCGAGGATCGCCCAATCAAGCCATGCCTTTTCAGCAGGTGTATCGTTGTAACGGTCGCTTATATTCAAACCTCCGACCAGGCTATAGAACTCGTCAACGACAATTACCTTATGATGTAAACGACGGCCCACATAGAAACTGCGGCTCTTGAAAATTGGCTGAAACATTCTGAAGTGAATGCCTGCATCCTGCAATGATGAGATGAAAGACTTCGACAGGTTTTTCGAAGCATAACCATCCACCATGAGAAACACTTTGACACCGCGCCGTGCAGCACGGATAAGCGCAGCAGCAACTCTGTTACCCGTAGAGTCCTCGTCGAAAATATAAACCTGAAAATGGATAAGGTGCCGCGCCGCATCCAGCATTTGCTCCAGCAGATCAAAAAATTCCGCCCCGCCCCTTACCAGCTTAAGTTTGTTGTGCAAGGAATAGCCGCTGGCGATGCCGGATTGTTTCCTGGGTTTAAAAATTGACGAGCCGATGGACGCCATTATTGAGTGGACTGCTAACAAAAATAAAGACCACCTGTTAGGTGGCCTTTACTTTAAAGCAATTATATCGCTGTCTTAGTTGACTACTCTCACTTTTACTGCGTTCATGCCTTTTTTGCCTCTTTCGACCTCGTACTCAACCTGATCGTTTTCGCGGATCTTGTCGATAAGACCTGATGAGTGGACAAAAACGTCCTCGCCTGAATCTGACGGTTTAATGAATCCAAAACCTTTGGCATCATTAAAAAATTTAACTGTTCCTTGCATTGTTTATTAGTTTGTTAAAAAAAAGAAAATTCACACAATAATCATTCCCTCTTACGGGCCTCAACATCTTCAGAAGGTGGAAGCAACAAAAAAAGCCTGAATCGGCACCCTGTTGGAACGCACTATCAATTAATGCTGGGCAAAGGTAATGAATCGGATCAAATTCACCTAATCCGATGGTCCGACGCGCCTAAAGACGCATACAAGGCATTAACCGCAAAGATCGCAAAGCGAAATCCTCAAAGGGCGACAACTTAACGGAGCGCAACGGCTTACAGTTCACGGCTTACCGTTCGAAGGCAACGATGCCTTGACACCAACTGAATGATCCATGGCTTACAGCTTATATCTATTTATACGGCGTGATTGTCTGGATAGTCCCATCCGCATTGTGGGTCAATTCCGTGACTTTGATACTCCGCAGGTGAGTCTGCCCGCCTGAGAGAGAGCTGTCGTGATAGAACAGATACCACTTGCCCTTGATCTCCACAATCGAATGGTGATTAGTCCACCCTACTACCGGATTCAAGATTACACCCTGGTACGTGAAAGGTCCCATGGCACTATCGCCGATTCCGTAAGCGATAAAGTGAGTATCGCCGGTTGAATAAGAAAAGTAGTACTTGCCGTTGTATTTGTGCACCCAGGATGCCTCGAAGAATCTCCGGTCATGGTCACCGCCGAGCAACTCTTTGCCATCCTTGTCAACAATCTTCACTTCTTTCACGCCGCCATCGAAACTCATCATGTCCTTAGACATCTTTGCCATCTTAGGTCTTAACGCAGGTTCAGTATCTTTCTGTAAGTCTGTTTTTGAACCATTTTCATCATACTTGCCCGACGCCCATCGCTGAAGCTGTCCGCCCCAAATTCCACCAAAATACATGTAGTATGAACCATCAGAATCTTTGAATACTGCAGGATCAATGCTGAGACTTCCCGCAATCGGCTTGGGTGCAGCCTTAAACGGACCGGTAGGTGATGTGCCAACAGCTACCCCAATTCTGAACGTGCCTTCTTTGTCTTTCGCCGGGAAGTAGAGATAGTACTTTCCATTGGCAGATGCGGCGTCAGGTGCCCACATCTGCTTGCCCGCCCAAGGAACGTCTTTAATGTCGAGGGCCACCCCGTGGTCAGTCACGTTCCCTCCGATGCTGTCCATTGACAGGACATGATAGTCTTTCATGTCGAAGTGTGATCCGAGATCGTCTTGTGGTACGTTTGATTCAACATCATGTGACGGATAGATGTAGATCTTACCGTCGAATACATGAGCCGAAGGGTCAGCGGTATAAATCTCTTTGATCAGCGGTTCTGAGATGGGTTTGGGTTCCTGCTTAACGGTATCTTTTGCAACAGCGGTTGCAACTTCTTCGCTGCTGGATTTTTTCGGCTGACATGCCGCCATTACGCTGATGATCGCGAGCAGCAACAGCATCGATCTTAAATTCCGGGCCATTTCAATATTTGGTTTAGGTTAATGATTACAAACAGGCATTGCTCGGTTCTGAGCATATCCACGTTAAAGATAAAAGGAATTTTAACGGTGAACGCTTGTTGCGAAATGTTGCATGAAATTGCGGAACAAAGCCACCCCGACACGAATCAATGCCCGTTCCCCGCTGCATAGTTAATTCTACAAGAGCAGAGGGTCTGATATGAGTTTATTTTCCAAGGAAAAGTCCATAAAAAGGCCGTTTACCGCAAGTTATCGGCTATTTCTGCGGCTTATCCCGCAATTCGACAGCGGTAGAAAAATACACTCGGCTTTTTATGATCATTGCGAAATAATTGCAACAATTATGAAAAACTTAAGAAATGGGATTTTAGCACTAGGCATTGTCGTCGGCGTGCTTCTGACGGGTTGTGATTCTAAAGAAAAAGCCAGGCTGCAGAGTAAAGTGGATTCTCTTTCTGTGGAATTGCATGACAGTCGCAAGATTGAACAGGCAATGAATGATGTTGGCGTATTGATCGATTCCATCGACGCAAGCAGTCACCTGCTCCGGACGAAAATGGTTGAAGGGACTTCCTACGCAGACTATATCAGCCGCCTGAAGGACATCAACAATTACATCAAAGACACACAATCAAAGCTAGAGAACGCTCAGAAGTCGCTGAAAGCATCGAACCGGACTTCATTAGCGACCATCAAGCGCCTGAAGGCAGATCTCGAACTAAGATCACAGGAGATCGTGGCGCTTCAATTGGATGTTGTAAGGCTTCGTGAAGAAAATGCAGGTTTGACGCGACAGGTAAGCGAGCGCGACTCTTTGATCTCGACTAAAGACGAGATCATTAAAGTGAAAGAGTCTGACGTTGCCTCACTCGAAGGTTTAGTAACTGACATCAACGTTCAGAACAAAACCAAAGTAGCGAACCTTTACTTCCAACAGGCACAGGCACTTGAGACTGCTGCCAATAGGACGAAGTTTGCGCCGAAGAAGAAAAAAGAAACAAGGAAAGAAGCGCTTGAGCTTTACAAGCTGTCGCTCTCCATGGGCAACCAGGAAGCACAGTCAAGAATTGATGCACTCGAGAAAGAGCTCGGATAAAGATAATAATCAGGTTAGGGTTAAATGGGAAACCATGGCTCAGACGGAGCCATGGTTTTTATTTTAATGGTGAAATGTAAAATGTAAAACAGGGAATGTAGAATGTAAAAGTGCGGTTGAAACAAAGGGCGCACTTTCAAATTTAACCTACGGGCCAATGTTGAATTTCGAATAGCGAATAATGAAGAGTGATTTGTGAAGTGCCCTCCCCTCCGACCTTCTTTTTAGCCTTGAAAAGGCTGTGGGATTAATCAAACAGTTTGGTGAGTCCCCAAAATACGATAGCGATTCCCCCGACGACATAATAAACTCTCCACTTTCGAAATTTCTCTTGCGCTTCAGCGTTCGCAGCAATTTTGAATGCTCCAATCCCGTACAACAGGAGGATAATCCCAACAAATAAATTGAAGTACCCGGAAATGTTCTGTAACTTTTCCAAAGTCAATTGGATTTTTTAAATGAATAAGTAGTCAATATCCAATATCAAAGGGAGCGCATATCAAAGGGAGCGCGTATCAATCGAAGACGATCCTTTTACATTCGATATTTAGAGTCTTACATTTTACATTTTACCAATTATCCACCTCCCTATACGCCCTAATCACCTCCATCTCTCCTGCTTTATCCGGCTTTGAATTGCCATGTTCCATGCCCATGACGCCGCGGTAGCCTTTGTCATAGATGTGCTTGAAGACGTTCTTGTAGTTGATCTCGCCGGTGGTGGGTTCTTTTCTTCCGGGGTTGTCACCAATCTGGAAATAGGCAATCTCATCCCAGCACATGTCGATGTTGTTGATCAGGTTGCCTTCATTCCGCTGCATGTGATAGATGTCAAAAAGAATTTTACAGGAGGGACTCTTCACCGCTTTGCAGATCATATAGGTCTGGTATGAGTTTCTAAGAAAGAGCTCTGGGGTGTCACTGAGCGGTTCAAGCACCATTGTAAGTCCTGCAGGTTCGAAAATGCCGGCACCTACGCGAAGCGCCTCCAACACATGTGCAGTTTGTATATCCATTGGTATGGTCCGATCAAAGAAACCAGGTACAACGGTGGCCCACTTGGCATTGACACGCTTTGCAGTTTCAACGCACGCGATACAGGTCTTTTTGAACGTCTCGATAAATTCGGGCTTGCCGGTCGTAAGCGAAACTTTCCAATTGTCGCCGCCGTCAACAACAAACACTCCCATTGTCATTCCCAGTTGAGAGAGCGTCTTCCCTATCTTCTCTTGCTCGGCCACGCTTCTTTTAAGTAAACCATTGTCCTCAATCGCTTTGAATCCCTGGTCGGCCATGAATTTGATCTGATCGATAAAGTCAGCACCACCTGAATTCTTAAACATTCCATCGTGTGGAGCATAGTTCATCTTGAAAGGCTTCTCTGCGGAAGGATCATCCTTCGCAAAAGATGGAAATTGAGTGAGCGCAAATGCCGAAGCGGCGAGACTGCGGGTGAGAAAGTTCCTTCGTTTCATATTTTTGAAATACTGCGTTCTGAAATATAGAAAGTTTGATCAATAATTCTTACAGGATGCAAAAGGATCACGCTGCCGGAAAAGCCGCGGATGACACGGATTTTCACGGAGAAGACAAAGGCTTCAACAAATGCAGATTTGCACGGATGACCCGCCTTGACGGGGCTTATCCGTGTCAATCCGCGTCATCCGTGGCTAAAAATGTATTTCTTTTGTGAACACAGTTATGCATCGATTCCCAATCATATTAATTTTTGTCGCCACTGCTTGCCATTTCGTGAATGGCCAGGCCTTCAAAACGTACGATCAAAAAGTCGGGAGCACGTCATTCAAAATGATCGCTGTTCCGGGTGGAAAATTTCAGATCGGAAGTCCTACGAATGAGAAAGGCCGCGATGACGACGAAGGTCCCCAAAAAACAGTCGAGATATCTCCTTTCTGGATGCAGTCCCATGAAGTTACCTTCGGTGAATGGGATGCATTTTTTAAGGATATGGACATCCCTCAATCAAAAAACATAGATGGGATTACGCGTCCAACGCCACAATATATCGACCTGACCTGGGGAATGGGCCGCGAAAGCAACAAGCCCACCAACAGCATGAGTCAGCAAGCAGCGGTCATGTATTGCAAATGGCTGTATTCTAAAACAGGACTCTTTTATCGCTTGCCAACCGAAGCCGAATGGGAATTCGCCTGTAAGAGTGGCAAGACCGACGATCCAGCGCACTTGAGTGACATTAGTTATTACCTTGAAAACAGTTCGGGTAAATTTCAAATGGTTGAAAAACGTAAGCCAAACGCGCTTGGGATTTATGACATGCTTGGCAATCTTAGCGAGTGGACAGCCGATCAATATGATCCGGCATTTTTTGAAAAGATCAATGCGAAAGATCCCACAACAGTGGTAGGACCCCGATACCCGAGAACCACCAAAGGTGGCTCCTACCTTGATGAAGCAAAACAGCTTCGCTGCGCAAATCGAATTCCTAGCGATGCAAAGTGGAATGTGCGCGATCCACAAATCCCAAAGAGCCGCTGGTGGCTGACGGACGGCATGTTCATTGGTTTTCGCGTTGTGCGACCAGTCAATCAACCGGATGCAGCAGAGATCGACCGGTACTATAGCAGCTACTTGAAATAAACTTGTCTCGCGCGAAAATTCGCTGTGAGCGGACTTGAATTAGCCTTGCGGGCTTTGCGGCCCGGCAGGCAGGTTTTGCGTGAGGCAACAGAAAATCATAACTTAGACGACATGAAAAACGACAACACATCACGCCGTGAGTTTGTGAAAAAATCTTCACTTCTGGCTGGCAGCCTGATGGCTTTGCCCGCCATCTCAAATGCTGAATTCTTCAACGCGTCAGTAGATGATACGATCAAGGTCGCGCTTGTTGGTTGTGGTGGCCGGGGAACTGGCGCTGCCCTTCAGGCATTGCTGACCAAGCAAAATGTGAAACTTGTAGCCATGGCCGATGCGTTCCGCGACCGGCTTGATGAATGTTACAAGAACATCACATCGGATGACCTTTCCGATTGGGGCGCGTCGGGCAATGTGAAGAATCGTGTCGATGTAAAGGAAGAAAATAAGTTCGTTGGATTTGAAGGATACAAAAATGCTATTGCCCTCGCGGATGTTGTCATTCTCACAACACCTCCGGGATTCCGACCGATCCATTTTGAAGAAGCGGTGAAGCAGGGCAAGCATATTTTCATGGAAAAACCTGTGGCGACGGATCCGGCTGGCATCCAACGGGTATTGTCCGCAGCCGAAACGGCCAAGGCGAAAAAATTGAACGTGGTGGTTGGATTGCAACGCCATTACCAGAACTCATACCGCGCGCTCTATGGCAAGCTGAAGGAAGGCATGATAGGCGACATCACATCTGCGCAAGCATGGTGGAACAATGAAGGCGTTTGGGTCAATCCACGGAAGCCGGGACAAACTGAAATGGAATATCAGATGCGAAACTGGTACTATTTCAACTGGCTTTGTGGCGATCATATTGTTGAACAACACATTCATAACCTTGACGTAATTAATTGGTTTAAAGGATCTTATCCTGTAAAAGCTCAAGGAATGGGTGGACGTGAGGTTCGTAAAGGAAAAGAGTACGGCGAGATCTTCGATCATCACTATGTCGAGTTCCAATACGCCGATGGCTCAATCCTGAATAGCCAATGCAGGCACATCAAAGGAACATTCAGCAAAGTGGATGAGCAGATTGTCGGGACGAAGGGAACGATTTATTGCGGGGCGATGAACATCGCTGATCGGTCGGGCAAAGTCATTTATCAGTTCGATAAATCCAACGAAAACAACCCCTATCAAACAGAACACGACGAGCTGTTTGCTGCTATTGCAAAACGGGAATACAAGTTTGCCGATGCGGAAAACGGCGCACGCACTACGATGACTGCAATCCTCGGAAGACTTGCCACCTACTCGGGTGTTGTTGTGGAGTTCGACAAGGCACTCAATTCAGGCATGTCGATCATGCCAACAGCTTTTGACTGGAACGCGTCGCCACCGGTATTGCCCGACAAGGATGGGTTCTATCCTGTGGCGGTCCCTGGTGTGACAAAATACTTTTCATGAGTTGGGCGCCATAAAAGAATCCTTGCTCACGCTTTGTATTGAAAAAGTCCAGCTGCGTATCGACACGACGCGCAGCGCGATACGGCTTTTGCAACAGTCAGCGAACGAAGAGACCAAAAGTTCCGTGGGCGACAAATATGAAACAGGACGAGCGATGGCGCAGCTTGAAATTGAAAAGCTTGGCACGCAACTGATAGATGCCAGGGCGCAACTTGTGGCACTCCAGTCAATATCTGTCGATCAAAAGTCGACCGCGGTTCAGTTGGGGAGCGTTGCTGTGACAAGCCAAGGGAAATTCTATATGTCAGTAAGCATTGGAGACCTGGATTTAAGTGGCGAACACTACTTCGCTATCTCCCCACGAACTCCACTGGGCCAAAAACTTATTGGATGCGTAGAAGGCAATTCATTTGTACTTAATGGGAAGACTTTCGAATTGAGCAAAGTATTCTAGCGGGCTACTGGCCAAGTGTACGGTCGTGTACAGATACGTGTATGAATTCGGATAATAGCTTGAATTTCATCAGAACTTAATACTTGATTTTCAACGTATTACAATAATGGCAAGCATTTGGTGATTTTATCAGAAAAAACCTATGCGAACCTTCATAGCCGTAATACTCTGGGCTTTCCTTTTCTTGACTTGCTGGCCCTTCGCGCTGTTAATTCTCATTCTCTTTCCATTTATATGGCTGATTTTATTGCCTTTCAGAATTGTTGGTTTTTCAATTGACATCATATTCAGGCTGCTAAAGGCCATACTTCTGTTCCCATTTAAAGTCGTGCGAGCGTTATAAATGCGGGTGCAGCTTTTGCGATAATCCGCTTTATGCTACTTGCCGAGGCAAGAGCGCCAATTCATTGACCTCATTTGCCTATTTTTGCGCCACTCTCTGAAAAGGAGTTGACCAGCGCATGGAATTCATTAAATCATTACTGGACTTTGTCCTGCACATCGACCAACACCTGGTCGATATCGTTCAGGATTACCAGACATGGACCTATCTTTTGTTGTTCATCATCATCTTTGCTGAGACAGGCCTTGTGGTCACACCGATCTTGCCGGGAGACTCGCTCCTTTTTGCCGCGGGCGCCATCGTTGCAAAGCCTGAAACCGGATTAAGCATTGTAATTCTTTGGGTGCTGATCATCTTTGCCGCGGTGCTTGGGGATCTCGTCAATTATCACATCGGAAAATTCATAGGCGTAAAGGCTTTCAGCGGGAAGTATAGGTTTTTGAAGATCGAATACCTTGAAAGAACACATACCTTTTATGAAAAGTATGGTGGCAAAACCATCATCTACGCGCGGTTCATCCCGATCATTCGCACGTTTGCTCCCTTTGTCGCCGGTATCGGCACCATGAGCTATGGACGGTTCGCAATCTTCAATATAACCGGTGGCATTGCGTGGGTGACAAGCTTTCTATTCCTTGGGTATTTCTTTGGCGGGCTTCCTGTCATTAAGGAAAATTTTACCTACGTGATCATCCTTATCATTGTAGTGTCCGTGATGCCGGCAATCATTCAGGTCATCAAAGAACGAAACAAATCCCGTTCGGAAGCTTCCTAAGTAGTTACTAGCGTAGCCTTGCAATTCTTTCGCGCGCACTTGCACGAATCCTTTCCTTCAAGGCCGGGTTTGTCTGACTATCCTTGTCGATCAGCGAGAGGCAAGTCTCTGCATTCTTGATTGCCTGCTCTTTGTTGCCCATTGCCTCATAACATTCCGAAAGCCCATCGAAGGCATTTGGTGAGGAAGGATACGACTCAACCATGAGATTAAATACCTGTAATGCATCCTCCTTCCGGTTAGCCTGAAGTAAAGTATACGCGTTGGCGTTGATGGCATCTTCTCTGGTTACCGCATTGTAAAACGGATGGAACGACGGATCATTCCTGTACATTGCACGAGCCTTGCGGAACTCGCTCACCGCCTCGCCGATCCTGTTATGGTTGACGAGCCACATGAAGTTCCTGTTTGTCAATATAAACTCATGCTTTGAAACGGGCTTTGTCAAATTGTTCTTCAGAAAGTCAACCGTTCGCACAATAACCTCGCGGGACATCTCTGTATCCTGAAAGATGTCGAACGCATGCATACCATCGACATAGTTTATCACATCGAGACGAATGTCCTGCTCCAGTGCATTTGCAATGAAACGATCGATGCCCTTGTTCAAAAATTGAGCGTCGAGCCCGGCCCGCACAACTTGCACCGGCATGTCTTGACGAAGTTGCGAAAGGCTATCGGGGCCGCCGTAATACACTACCAATGCCTTTATCTCCTGCTTCCTTGCTTCGAACGCCAGCTTCATGCCAACCCTTGCGTTACCGGAACACGTCCACATCCCAATTTTGGAAGCATCAACCTTATATTGTTCGGCATGGCGCACGAGGTAATCAATAGCCGCTTCGCCATCGACAATGGTGCGTGTCTGCCGCGCCTGGTAATTGACCGCAATCATGCCGTTGGCAGCCATCAACCTTGCCCAATCCTGATACACCCTCCATCTTGGCAATTGCAGACTTCCAATGCCATTGTTGAAAATAACCACAGGCAAATCACCTTTAACAGACCCTGCAGGTGGTGAATAAATATCCAGAAAAAGTGTGGAGTCATGGACCGTTTTAAACACCACATTTTCGATGACTTCAACCTTCTGCATCGCCGGAAGCTGGTACACAAGGGGCCGTAAGGTTACATCCTGGGATAAACAATTGAACCAGGCTGCAAAGACGAAAGCGATCGAAAAAAATGAGCGTTTCATGGCTGTTTGTTTTAAAGACAAAAGCCAAAGAATAGAAATTCAGTGTATTGAATCTCCCAAACTGATCGGTCCGGGAGCGTTTTCGATAGATCCGGAATCAGGTTTTCTTCAAACCTGTTTGCGCTGCCCCCGAACCGCCTGTTTTCTATAGTCCGATGGCGTCATTCCTGCTATCTTTTTGAAAACATCATTGAAGGTAGACAATGAATTGAATCCCGAAGCAAAAGCGACAGCAGCAATCTTCTGGTTTTGTTCAGAATCGGCAAGTTGCAGCCGTGCTTCTTCAATCCGGAACCGGTTGACATAATCATAAAATGACAAACCTTCTTTTTCATTTATGACCTGAGAAAGGTGATGTCTGCTGCAACCAATCTTTCCGGCAAGCTCATCTAGTGAGATTTCTGATTCGAGATACACCTTGTTGGTGATCATCAGTTTGTTCAAGGCGGCGCTAATGGCCGTTGCGGCAGTCGGTGTAAGGCGTGAACCGTAATAACGGCGCTTTCCGCGTCCGATACTGACTTTCATTTGAGACTGTATTCCTGGTCCACCTGCAGCGCCTCCCCGGGTGACCATGAAAAATTCCGGTTGGCTGATGGCCTTGTAGCTGATCCAGTAGATGAAGACCGTTAAACCGCTGAATACCCACCTCAATGCTGACAGTCTGGGAAATGATAGATACAAAAGGAAAATACCTATGGCAATGGAAAGACTTAGAATTGCGGATATGATGATAAATGTCCTTAACCATGGTATTCCCGGAGTAGTTCTCCCGAATTCGTCAGATCCCATCTGATCTTCCCGATAAGCGAGGTAATGATATGCAACGATACTGACAAGGTGCGGACCAAACGTGAAGCGTACATCGGTGAGCAACGATATCACGACACTGTGATATGGGAAGGAAGCCCTGATCGCTGAAGCGAATACAGCAAATACAAATGGCGCAAAATGCAATAGACTGGTCAGAGAAAGTTGCTGATGCGGTCGCCGCAAATTCAAAGACAACAAGTAAACGAGTGGGCCATATAAGAACGGCAACTGGTATGACGTGCGATAAAGAAAGTCCACATTTTCCATGAACCACCCCTTGCTGACAACCTTGCAGAGGATTTGCAATGTCATTACAATGATGTAGGCGATTAAAAATCGATATGCTGTTCGATACGTCCGCTTTTGAATCAGCATTGTAGTCAACAACACTCCCTGCAGTCCCCCAAATAGAAGCAGAAAAATATTTAATTGATTTGTTGAGCTCATAGATGACGTTAACGAGCCCGCTAAAGGTAAGTTATTCTACGCGATCCCATTCCCGCGCACGCTCCGAGATAAAGGAAAATTGCGTACGAGGTGTCTCGTCTAAAAAAGGGTAAGTCACTTTTGACAGATACAGGCCTTGGGGATAGGCGGGTTCAATTTCACCCAGAGACTGCTCGATGGCAAGGTAGCTTTCAAACGTCTCAAGGCTTAGGTCTCCCCGACCAACGCTGAGCAATTTTCCTACAATAACACGAATCATCTTACTCAGGAAGCGATTAGCAGAAATACTAAACCGCAGTCTCTTGCATGACGGATCTACGAACAGCGACGCATCTGTGATGTGGCATATCGTAGTGCGGTAGCTCGCCGGTGATTTGCAGAACGAAGCATAGTCATTATACCGGAGAAGTAGTGAAGAGGCCGCACGCATCTTGTCCAGTTTTAGATTTTTTTCAGGATAATAGGAACTCAACGGGTGCAGGAAAGGGTCTTTATAAGTATGAATAAAATAGTCGTAGGTGCGCGAAATGGCATCGAAGCGCGCGTGAGGCTCGCCTTCAAGTGGTAGAATGTCGAAGACAGCAATGTCATCCGGAAGCACCTTGTTGATCCTGAACAACAAGTCAAAATGCCATGGCTGCATGAGGTCGACATGAAAAAAGAATTGGCTCGCATGAACACCTGCATCTGTTCGGCCGCAGCCCGTAATTACAATCTCCCGTTTGAATATCTGGCTTAAGGCATTTTCAATTACCTCCTGCACATTAACGGATTTTGTTTGTCGCTGCCAGCCGTGATAATGAGTGCCGAGATAGCCTATGTGGAAGAAATAACGCATCGGTCAAAGATACGGGATAAAGTTTTTTCATCCAGATTCAATAACTTCGACGATAAGGTTAAAAGTTCAAGGTTTAAGGTTAAACGTTTAAGGGCGCGTATGAGCAAATCATTTTTCAAAATCCTTTCAAAGCTTAACAGGGTGCTGCTACCCAGCCTCGCGAAACTGGACATGAACAAGCTGTCCAAATTCGATAAAGCGTTAATTGCTTACAAGTATTGGGTAGTGATGCATGTCCTGGATTGATTAGTGGAATAACTTCTTTAGTCAAAGTCAATCTTAACACATAGGCACATAGGAACTCTTTCTCACTACGTGCCTAGGGAAGATTCAATGCGAGCTACGATCTGACTTTAACACTAGGCACAATAGAGAACATGGCTATGTGTTTAATATCCTGGCACTCTTTATTGTTATAATCTGAACCGATACGTGTACTTCATCAGAAAAGTATTGTGGGCTTGCTGATTAAAATCAAATGAATACCGATCGATCGACGCGGTAGCATTGTCATAGAAAGCCCCATTCATCTCCTGGGTCCAAACAAGGAAGAAGGTGGAACCCGGAATGTATTCCCAACGAACGACCATATTGGAACGAAACTGACCAATGTTGAAGTTAGGTTGCGTGAATGTATAGTCCACCGTGCCTTTATTCCCCTCGTCCACGGAATAAGTGTCACCGCTCAGGGACATCCAGGAAGGCGGGACTGGTGTCCAGCGCTGATGGTATTCGCTTGCACTCGCGTTCGTTACGTATTTGAAATTGGAGTAAACACCCTGTGTTCCAAAAGGCTGCCCCCAATATTGCAAGGAGAGGTTCGGCGTGAGCATATACGTCATGCGAACTGTAAGTCTGAAAGTCGATTGCTCTATACTTCCCATCATGTAGCGGTCGTTTCCACTTGCCCTCCCGGTAGTGACATACTGGAGCTCGGTGCTGTTGTGGCTAAATGTAGGGGCAACAGAAATGTTTAAAGCGTTAACAGGCCTGTACGTGAGCGTAACATCCACATCGCTCGTCTTTGAATAGTTTTCATACCCATTCAGCCATTGTGGATTCATGGATAATTGAAGCTTCTTCCGCCGATCGGTAGATAAAAAAATCCAGTAGTTGTCGGATCCTGGATATCGCATAGCGGGACCGCCTCGCAGGTCAGCATTGGATACGTTGCGCGGTGTGACTTGCATCCCCGCAACGAGAAACCAAAAGTTCTTGAACTCCAGGTCGACTTCGCCCCAATAGTATTCCGATGTCACCTTCCAATCAAAATCCAAACCCACACCCTGACCGAGCCAATAGCTCTGCGAACGGAATATTCCCACCGGGTTTGGGATCTTATACTGGACCCACGTCCATTGACTGATCTTGTCGGTTTGCTGGAGGAATCCAACGTCATTCAGTTCAAGTTCAGGTGACAGCCAACTCGTTCCCAGGTCAAATGTCAGTCGACCACTCTTTTTGCCGAATTTGAACGTCCCGCCTGTGCCTGTAAGGGTTTGTCGCGACGAGTCGACGTTGGCGTGGTTGTTATCAGTCCGCTGGAAATATCTTTCAGATCCACGCTGCCTTCCAATGATAGACTCCTGACTACCCTTAATGTGGCTCATGAACACTTTTCCACTTACATAGTATTTCCGCGCTTTCCAATTGTGCACCATATCGATACCGCCTGAATATGCTTCGCTCGGCAGAAAATTGATAGACGCATCATTGATCGATCTGTTGACTGCTGTGAACATTCCGCCTACCAGCGTATTTCCTTTATTGATATCCTGTTGGACCCGGCTTACAAAGTAGTTGGTCAGGGGTTCGATGGCTTGTTGCCGCGTATATCCAAGGCTGTCGATGGTTGCAAACTCAGGATTGGTCATTGTTTCAAGCACACCCCATGAAAAACCCTTGTGGTTCTTTCCTGTGATCTTCGCTGCGCCCAGGATGGTCGTGCGCGTTTTTTGCTTCACATACTCATTTACACCATCATCACCGGTTTTGTCGGTGTCCACCGTGCCTTGCGGTGCGCGACCGATCCGCCGTGAGTAGAACAGGTTGTTTGTATTGAAGTCGCTCAATGGAAAATTCAGCGTGCTGTTGCCTTCAATAAAGAATGGCCTTCTTTCCTGAAAAAACAGTTCGAACGCTGTGAGGTTAACGCGCGATGGGTCGGCCTCTACCTGACCGAAGTCGGGATTGACTGTTAAGTCTAATGTCACATCACTGGTAATGCCAATCTTGGCGTCAACGCCCGCATCCACGGTCGACGCCTTGCCTGTAGCATAAGGATTCCCTTCTTCCTTTTGAAATGTTTCAGTTTTAGCCACGACATAGGGTTGTATCTCAAGCTGCTTTTGAGGATGGATACCGTTGATTCCTTTGAGGTCGGCGAACAAGTGAACCCAACCGGGCGATGTTGGTGGAATGTACTGCCAGTTTGATCGTTCCTGGTTCCGGAAAAAATGCCGCATGAATTGAATACCCCAAACAAGCTCGGGCTTATTGGCAAACCGAAGCTGACTCAACGGAATTCTCATTTCGGCTACCCACCCCTCTGCATCAATGCTCGTCTTCAGGTACCAGATCGGATCCCAGCTTGCATCCCACACGTCGCCGTTGTTCGACACATATTCATCGCCTTTGACACCTGAAACCGATGCTGTAAAAGAAAATGCAGAACGTCTGTCATAATAGCTATCAATGTTCACTTCAACGAAATCACCGTCGAATCCGTCTCTCCGTGACATTCTCCTCACAATCTTGGAGGGCTCAGGATCATAGCACCTGGCAATAATGTAGAGGTTCTTCGCATCGTAGAGGATCTTGAATTTCGTTTGCACGGTTGGCGTAGCGCCGGCGTCAGGCGAGAGTTGCCGGAAATCTCCACCGCCCCATGGAACTTGCTCCCACGCGGGGTCATTGATCAGCCCATCGATGCGGGGTGGCTCTCCCTGTACGCGAGCAGTGGTGTAGGATTTCGTCGGATCGATACGCGACTTAATGGAATCCAACTTCGCCTTACTGGCAGCATCCTGTCCATGAAGGACATGGCATGCGCATAGCAGCAAAGCGAATTGAGCAAAAAATCTCATTGTCAGGGGTATACCTCAATATATACCTGCGGCACATCAACATATCTGTCAACAGTCACGCAGGTAGTACTCGGTAAACTAAATTTAAACGGCAGCAACGTAATTGAGTTGTCCAGAAACGTCAGTTAGCAAGTTCTGCCGGACCAACGGGCGGTATAGCCGACGAGGCGCGGTTACTTTTTAAGGAAATTGACTCAACTATCTCACGTATGCAGACAGTAACCAAATTTCACTTCGGGCAACCTTGCGAGAATTTGTTACAGTCGACCAAAACTTAGTGAGATCAACGCCAGGATAAACCTTTTTGGCGATGCCGCTGTAATCAAGACCCACGAACGTGCTGATATCATCAATAAAATCAATCGCGATATAATTGTAGTCTGCGCGCTGGTCTACTGGCATCACGCGCTTGAGCAGCTGCCAGTCTTTATAAGCTCCTGATGCGATTATATCCTTGTGAATGGGTGCCATCTGTTCCGTTTCCATCTTGATATAATCAGACTCCATTCCCGGTGAAGTCATGTTATAATCTACGCGTGCATACTTCGAGGGAGCTGCGTTGGGCACCATCTGTGATGTCCTGACAAGTATTTCACGCTTTACAGATATCCTGCTATCCTCAAACTGCTGAGCGATATCATCCAGTTCCTTATCGGTAATTCCAGGAAACGCCTTCTTCATGATGTCTGCGTAGGTACCTGGCTCTTCAAACAAATATTTGAAATCATTCACGACGCTAACGGCAACAAAATCATATTCATTCGCCGAACCCGCCGGAAGCCTCAACTCATAAAAGTACCATCCTTGAAACGCACCAGTCTTAACAGCGTAGTCAAGAATCTTTGTACTATACTTCTTTACCAATTCTGTATAAGCTCCGCCTTTGCCGGGTTTGGCTTTGATGTAGTTGAATGCGACGTAGACTTTTTTGTCCTGGGAGAACGTCGAGTAAAAGGATAAGACAAGTGTTAAGGATAAGTAGATTGCACGCATGATGACGGGGAATTCTGGATTCTGGATTCTAGATTCTGGATTCTGGATTGCCCCGACAAGCAGTCTCTGCGAAGTCGGGGATTCTGAGGCTAGGTACTCGGCACTGGTTTCTAGTGACTGGGTTCTGGTTGCCGGCTCATAAGTTACCTGAACTCTGAACCCTAAACTCTGAACTCGGAGTTTCCAAACTACGCCTTTGGCTTCCTGATTCCTAAACTAGCTTTAGGCACCGGAACAAGGATATCCTGTCTTCTGAAAGTTGGCGCTTTGACCGTACGGCGAACAGCGTTAATCGCGTTGTCCTTGTTTCCAACTACGATCTCACGGCAGTTTTCTGCTCCGCACTGGCATGCGAACGGCTCCAGGTTCTCATCAAGGAACGTTGCATAGTCAACAGTAAGCTCCTCGCCTTCTGCAATGTTCCTCGTCGCGACAACATTCAATCCATCATACGCAGTATTCGCATTGCAACTGTGATTCTGGGGCGACCAATGAACCGGGTTCTCGTCCCAGAGTATGTAAACTTCACGGCTGACAGGATAAGCGTAGTGCCGGAAATCCGACTTCTGGCGCTCATTCCAGTTTGCTTCTACAAACCGTTTGGACACGATTCGTTGAGCCATCTCTTCTCCCGCAAAAATGACCTCGTTCTTCTTAATCTTCTGAGTGGCGAAAATCCCGTAGCCTGATACGGGGCTGCCTTTTAGCTTGTACTTCTTTTGCTTGGCTTTGTGGCGAGCAATCCCTTCGGCAATAATATGTTTCAGAAAACCGCTCTTACCAGCCGGATCATAGTTCAGAATATGGTCTGCTGAACCCTGATAACTGTCTTTATAAAAGGCAGAGCAAGTGAAATTTACCTCTAGAAAGTAAATGTCATTATTTTGATCCATTCTAAAATCGAGGCGAGCATAGCCAACACCGCCGAATGCCGTGAATATCTGCTCTGTCGCGGCCTTCAACTTCTTTTCGATCTTGAAGTTGTGAACAGGCACGTTCGACTCCGGATGGAGCTCTGATGTCTTCAGGGCATAGGTCTTATAACTTCTCCCTTCCGGGAAAATGTATTCGACAGGCTTATACACTGTGCAGGACTTTCCATCTTTATTCGCTGCCACGAGTACTGTGAATTCACGACCGTCGACGTATTCCTCGACGAGGATCTCACTATACTCATCAAGGATAGCGGTGACCTTCTCCTGCAGCTCCTTCTGGTTATGGACTAATGAGCGTTCGTCAACACCAAGACTGTCACCAGCTTTAGCGGGCTTCACGAACATCGGGAACTCAAGCTTTTCAAGAACTTCAACCACTTCAGCCAACGAGCTAATCTCGACCGAAGCTGGTGTTTTTACCCC
>JBGALO010000009.1:0-236603 GCA_044223825.1 Cyclobacteriaceae bacterium
AGGAACAAACTACTCCATCGAATCGTGGCCGTCATTAAACGTGGAACGCCCTACGAAATCTCAATGAAAAAATCTTCGTAAGGTTCTTTGTTTAAGTCATAGATATCGTCCGGATATAAGCCATTTATGGCCTATATATCCTTATTCGTATTAAAGATAAGCTTGTCTGAAATCGCATCCAATGGCCTTAAAAGCCATTCAAATCCCTATTTCGTTACGCTTTAGAACCAGTCGGTAGTAATTTAACGCGTCGTGGCCTGAAAGCTCCCGAATACAAAAGAGATCCGCTCCACGCGCAGCAAATTAATCACGGAAACGCCGCAAATTTGTGTGTCACCAAATTGGCTTCAACCCCTGGCGTCGCAATTCTCCTCCACTCCCCATCACCGCCTTTGTAAACGGCTCTGTCGGAAAGAATGTCGCGGTCATCACTGACAACCCATCATCGAAAAATACTTCCACCGAAGCAACGTCTGTCACAATCTTAAATGGAATCTTTCCTCCTTTCGCCAGGCGCGGACAAAATTCGCTGGTGGTGAAGGCTTTGGAGAACGTGACATTCCCGGAGTTGATCCTGTCGATGTAAAATCTGTTTCCCTCTTTCTCCCACCCTATCTTCAACGACTCTGCTTTAGAATTTGAAAGCTTTACAAAATCAGATGTGCCTGCCTCGAACTCTCCTTCAATAATCGACAATGCATTATTCTGATTCGTGGTGTCTTTAACAACAAGTTGTTCCAATTCTTTCACGGGCTGTGAAGCAATGTATCGCTTGTCTCCTACTTTCTTCAGAACAAGTTCACGCGGGATCGTGTTGGCGCCGCGCCAATTTGTGGTAGGAACTACTTGCCCGTAATCCCAGTTGTTCATCCATCCAAAAAATATCTTCCTGTTGTCAGGCGCGTTGGACCATGTGACTCCAGCATAGTCATCCGGACCATAATCCACCCAGGTGGTGTCGTTCAGGTTCACTTTCGGTGTGAACTTCTTTCCATCAAAATCACCGACAAAATATTGTGTCGCGGATCCATGGTTGGGACCACCGGGGTTGATGCTCACAAACAACACCCACTGCTTTTCGTCACTGCCTTCCACAGACAATTCAAACAAATCAGGACATTCCCAAACACCACCATGCGCACCTTTGTCTTTACCGAACTCTCCAAGCTTTATCCAGGTTATAAGATTTGGTGATCCCCAGAATTCAATGTGATCCTGAACGGCCAGCGCCATGATCCACTTCTTCCCTTTCTCATACCATGAAACTTTTGGATCTCGGAAATCTTTAATGCCCGGATTCTTAAGCACGGGATTTTTATCATACTTCTTCCATGTCATTCCATCATCAGTGCTGTAGGCAAGTCCCTGTGTTTGAAAATCATTGCGGCCGGCTTTTTCGCCTTCAATCATATGATAGGTGTAGATCGCGACAAGTGGCGGGTTTTCTTTTGTACCCAAACCCGAGGTGTTATTAATATCCACTACAGCGCTCCCGGAAAAAATGTATCCGAGGCTATCAGGATAAATCGCGATCGGCAGGTTTTCCCAATGCATGAGATCCTTTGTAACAGCATGTCCCCAATGCATGGGTCCCCAAACGGTGCTGTCGGGATAATATTGATAGAAAAGGTGGTAGTTACCTTTATAATAGACCATCCCGTTGGGATCGTTCATCCACTTTGCAGGCGGTGAAAAATGAATGAGCGGGCGATGGGGTTCGGCGTAAGGAGAACCTGAACTTGTCGATTTCGAAGTTTCTGATTTCTTTCCACATGCGAGGACGAGGACTACCAAAAGCAGGAATAGTGCCTGTGTCTTTACCATTTTAAAATTCATTGTCACAAGTTTTTTCGGAGTCGGAAATTACATAATCATGCAATGAGTTCTTAGCGGCTTGGCGTCTTTGCGGCTAAAAAAATGCATTCGCCGCGAAGACTCCAAGACGCAAAGGTCCGCGAAGAATTCTTTGAAAATCTTCTAAGTAAAATACCTACTTTAGTCTTTATCCCAACATCTTAAACCATGAAAAGACTTTCCTCCCTCCTCGTTATCCTGACCCTCATCGCTTCCTCCTGCGGCAAAAAAGATGCTGCCACCACTGAAGCCGAGCTCATCGAAAAAGCAAAAGGCATTCACGAACGCGTGATTACGCTGGACACTCACGATGATATCGATCCGGGGAATTTCACGTCAGACAACAACTACACGCAACGCCTTTCCTCACAAGTAAACCTACCTAAGATGATCGAAGGCGGACTCGACGTCGCCTGGTTTATCGTGTATGTAGGTCAGGGAGAACTCACGCCTGAGGGTTATAAAAAGGCTTATGAACAGGCCGATGAAAAATTCAAAGCGATCCACCGCCTGTGCGAAGAGATTGCACCGGATAAAATAGAACTCGCGTTGACCTCAGACGATGTCAGGAGGATCGTAGCCTCAGGAAAGAAGGTTGCCATGATCGGCGTTGAGAATGGCTATCCTATCGGAACCGACATTTCACGCGTGAAAGAATTTCATGACAAGGGCGCACGCTATATGTCATTGGCGCACAACGGACACAGTCAGCTTGCCGACTCGAACACCGGCGAGCGCGACAGCGTGTGGTTGCATCATGGTTTGAGTGATCTCGGTCGCCAGGCGATCAAAGAAATGAACAAGTGGGGAATTATGGTTGACTTATCGCATCCTTCCAAAGAGGCAAACATGGAAATGATCAAGCTGTCACGCGCCCCTGTTATTGCGTCGCACTCATCAGCACGCGCATTAAATGACGTGAGCCGCAATCTTGATGATGAGCAACTGATGGCACTTAAGCAAAATGGCGGTGTGGTTCAGACCGTTGCCTTCAAAGCATATGTCAATTCCAAAAAGAACAATGCCAACACCGACTCGTCGCGCGTGATCATCGCCGAGCTGGCCAAAGCAGAGGGATTTGAATTGATGGAATTTCCTGCTGTGATGAAGCTACCTGACACCGCACGTGATAAATACATCGCGCGGTACAGGGCCATTGCTGAAAAGGCGAAGCCAAGAATTGAAAAGGAAGTTAATCCTGTGGCGCCTCCTGTAAACGTCGCTGATTTTGTCGATCATATCGATTACCTCGTAAAAAAGATCGGCCTCGAGCACGTGGGCATCAGCTCCGACTTTGACGGCGGTGGTGGTGTTGATGGATGGAGCGATGCATCGGAGACATTCAATGTTACCCTGGAACTTGTACGCCGTGGTTATACCGAAGAACAGATTGGAAATCTCTGGAGCGGCAACTTGCTGCGCGTGCTGGATAAAGTTCAGGAGGTAGCAAAACAGATACAGATGGAAGGAAGGAAATAAATAACTTCCCCAACTACTTTTTCTTCGTCTTGGAAAATTGTTTGTCGATCAAAGCGGCTTCGAAGAGCAGTGCGCGCACTTTAGTATCGTCAATTTCTTCTACGTTCTTGAAGTACGCGGCATAAACCTGCTTACGCCCCTCAGCAAGTAACATCCCGTCTTCATTCGACATTAGTTTTCCCTGATTAAAGCCAAGTGAGACTCCCTTGGCTTTTTGTTTTTTGGTTGGGCCTTTCTCATCCAATGAAACAGATGGTGGAAGAATAAAGCAGATCAGTTTGTTGCGCGTGTAAAATGGCATCGCGATGCCTGCATATGCTTTTTCGGTTGCTTCAGGAATGCATTCACGAACGAGGGCACGGAGTCGTTTGACAATGATCTGCTCGTCGCGGGGAAGTTGCGAGATCAGTTCATCGACATCTACAGTCTTTGCGTACAAGCCCATGAGTTCGTGAATCAGTTACCTTGATTGGAAATGGTAATTCATGCCACTGATGCACTGATGAACACTGATAGATAATGATAGTCAGTAATGATCAATCAACAATCGCCTGATATACCAGTTGTCGCATTTTGATGTGGTAGAACGCGGTGAATGGTTCTTCCTGCGTCATAAAAATGGAAATGAGGCGCTCCTTCGGGTCAATAAAGAAATGAGTGTTATAAGCCCCACTCCAATAGAAAATTCCATTTGAGCCAAGATTATTGGTGGCGGCGACATCCTGCGTAACAGCAAATCCAAAACCAAATACTTCACCATTTCTCCCAAACAGGTCGCCGGTATGATTGTATGTCATTTGCTCAATGGTCTTTCTGCTGAGAAACTGCTTGTTGTTCCATTTTCCACCATTCATCAACATCTGACAAAAGATCATGTAGTCTGATACGGTTGAGAATAATCCATTGACGCCACTCCAAACGGTGTTGCCTTCCACCTTAGGCTGATTGGCGCTCACCACCTGTTTTCCATCTTCTGTTCTTGAACAAAGTTTCACCACGTGCGACTGCTGCGCTTTGGGAACATTGTACCCGGTATCCTTCATACCCAAAGGTTTGAAAATGCGTTCATTAAGAAAATCATTCGTCGTTTGACCCGAGAATTTCTCGATCAATACCGAGAGCACATCCGGCGCAGCACTATAGTACCATTGCTTGCCGGGCTGTCCAACCAATGGAAATTTTATGAAGTTGGCGGTGCGTGTCTTGATGTCAGGCCATGACTTACTTAAATAATCCTTCATGACATCCTTGTCCAACTGACTGGTGCCGATACCATGTGTCAACCCTGCTGTATGACTCAGCAACTGCGCGATGGTGATTTCGCGCTCCAGCGGCTCCGTCTCACCAGCGACACCCTTGCTGACATCTTTACTCACCCGCATGTTCTTGAATTCGGGGATGTATTTAGACACCGGATCATTCAGTAAGAAATGTCCCTCTTCGTACAGCATCATAAACGCCACGGTAATGATAGGCTTGGTCATTGATTGAATAAAGAACAGATCTTCGGTGGTCATCGGTGTTTTGACGGACAGATTACTGTAACCGTACGATGCCTTTTGCACAACCACGCCGTCCCGAACAATCAGCGTCACAGCGCCGGGGATTTTTCCCTGGTCGATTTCACTCTTAATAAAATTCTCGTAGTGCTTCAGACGATCGATAGAAACACCTGAAACTATTTTTTCCTGGGCCGGTGAAATGCCGGCGATCAACATCAAACAGACAAATACAACGTGGATTTTGGGGGATGTGTACATACTGAAGGATTAAGTATTATTTCTGAAATGGAAGATAGGCAAGATTTACATTTTATGGATCATGTCGACCGCCTGTCACTAAACTCTGATCTAACGAAAAATGCGTGGTCTACCAATTTGCAATTGCGCAACACCAATTGACATAATCTAAGTACGAACACGCTTCGTGTAGAGCAAGCGAACTATGTAGCCATACCTAACGCACGCTTGTTGATAATCCAATTTGCGCCGCACAGCCAACCTTACATTTCGACGCGGAAAGACCGCTTTAGTATAAACCTAAATTATCAATTATGAAGAAGCTTTTACTATTTCTTCTATGCTTCTGTTTTTATCTAACGAGCAGTTGGGCGCAGACTCGTACCGTATCGGGGCGAGTCACCGCGCAAGATGACGGATCACCGCTTCCAGGTGTCAACGTTGTGTTGCGTGGTACGGTGAACGGAACAGTAACCGATGCAGATGGCCGTTACTCCATCGAGGTGCCGGCAAATTCAAACATGATTACATTCTCGTTCGTGGGAATGGTTACACAAACACAGGACATCAATGGTCGCGCTGTAGTTGACATCTCTCTTCAAAGCGACTCACAGCAATTGCAGGAAGTTGTTGTGAACGCGATTGGTGAAACTGTATCAAAGGATAAATTGGGAATCGCATCTTCCACCGTAGGCGGGCCATCGGTAACGCAATCCGGTGAAGTTGGTCTCATCAACGGACTTGCCGGCAAAGCCGCTGGTATGGTGATCACCCGAAATGGCGGCGACCCGGGAGCGGGTTCTTATATCCAGCTCCGTGGTCAAAGCACCATCACGGGAGATCTGCAGCCTTTGATCGTGATCGACGGTATGCCCATGTTCAACAGCAACGTGAACGCAACGGGCGGTGTGAACAGCTCTTCAGGTAACGTAGGAAGCGTTCAGCAGCAGTCGCGTCTCAATGACCTGAACCCAGCCGACATCGAAAGCGTCGAAGTAATCAAAAGTGCAGCCGGAGCCGCCCTTTGGGGAAGCCGTGCTGCGAACGGTGTCATCGTGATCACAACAAAAAAGGGAAAGAATTCCAAAGGAAAGCTTAACCTCACCTACGCAGGTACGATGTCGTTCGACCAGATCAACAAAATGCCGGCGATGCAAACAACTTTTGGCCAGGGATCAAACGGAATCTACCGATCTACTGGCACCGGTAACAACCTTTCCTACGGAGATATCATCTCTCAAAGGAGCGGCGGCCCCGACACGTATGTCAACCCCGGACCGTTCGTTGTATTTCCTGACGGAACAAGACGTTACAATATTGCTAATGGTACCGCGGCCAATCCCCACGGTGGAAAAAATTCGCAGCAACTGTATGATCACACGAAAGATGCGTTTCAAACGGGACATTCTGTCGACCACAACATTTCGCTCAGCAGCGGCAATGACAAGACGCAATTCTACGTCAGCTATGAAAACCTGCAGCAGGAAGGTATCATCAAGATGAACAGTAACTACATGAAGAATGTAGGCCGTGTCAATCTTACCACAGAGATCACTCCGAAACTTCATGCATCGGTTAATGCCGACTACAGCAACATCCGGTCGAACCGCGTTCAGCAGGGCAGCAATACATCGGGATTGTTGCTTGGGATGATACGAACACCACCGGATTATGACAACTCGCAGTACACAGGTGATTATCATCCCTCAGAGACTGGGCTTGTGACACCCAACAAGCAGATCTCTTTCCGCAATCCTATTGGAGCAGGCAATGCTGGCTATGACAACCCCTATTGGACAATCAACAGAAACAAAAGTTTTTCTGTGGTGAATCGCTTTATCGGAAATTTTGAATTGGTGTACGATGCATACGACTGGTTGTCACTCCGCGGCAATACGGGTATCGACACATACACAGATCGCAGGACTGATTATCTCCACCCTGGAGCATCCAATGCTTTGACTGGCTTTTATGAAGAGCAATATGTCCAGGAGTCGCAGTTCAACACAAACCTGTATGCAAATGCGCACAAGACATTCTCCGACAATTTTGCGGGTAACATTCTTGTTGGATTCAACTACAACAACAGACAATACAACAACGTGGGAGCCAATGGCACCAATTTTATTGTTCCCGATGCTCCACCGAATCTCACTAACATACCGCCTGCAAACCGCGTTGCTTACAACGTAGCGCAGACCGTGAGAACATCGGCGGGATTCTTCCAGATCAACACCGATCTATTGAATCAGGTGTCAGTTAGCCTTACGGGTCGTGCGGAGACAGCTTCAACCTTCGGCCCTCAGGCGAACAGTCTTTTCTTCTACCCTTCTGCAACGGCATCATGGCAGTTCACGAAGATGACCGGATCCGGCAATGTGTTGAGTTTTGGTAAGCTGCGCGCATCGTATGGCGTCGTAGGAAAGCAGCCGAATCCATACCAGAATCTTACACAGTACGGTTCACAAGCCTATTTTGATCCTTTCGGTGGTGCTTTGCAGGCATCTAACTATGGCATCGGAGGCTATGCAATTTCCACCATCGCAGGAAACCCAAGCATCCGGCCGGAGAAGAAACATGAATTTGAAGTAGGAACGGATTTGCGATTTTTAAATGATCGCTTCCTCTTCAGCGCAACAGCCTATTACAATAAGACAACTGATGCGATCCTTCAGTCACAACTTGCTCCAAGCTCAGGATTCTCCAATTATGTAGCGAATGCCGGAGTAATAGAAAACAAAGGAATTGAACTCACGCTGACTGCTGCCTGGATCAAAAATACCAGCGGCTTCAACTGGAGCTCAAATTTCATCTGGTCCGCTTACAGGAACAAAGTACTTGATCTTGCCGGCGCACAATACGTATTTCTCGCCGGATTTACCGATGGATCATCTGTAGCAACAAAAGGACTTCCACTGGGAACACTCTGGGGAACCTACTGGCAAAAGAATCCAGACGGATCCTTGTACACTGATGCCAATGGATTTCCCTATATCAACTCTCAAACAGGTCCTATTGGAAACCCGAATCCAAATTACATAGCAAGCTTCGGAAACACGTTCTCATATAAGAACATCAGTCTGTATGTTCTCTTTGATGCCTCTGTTGGTGGACAAATGTGGAATGGTACACTTGGCGCGATGACAAACTTTGGAACCAATCTCGGAACTGCCAATCAGACGACGCTTAGCGCCGCAGATGCTGCAGCAACAAAGACGTACGATGGTAGAACAGTCGCTACATCAGGACGGTCGATCAAAAATCCTGACGGATCATATACTTTCCGTGGCACCGTGAGAAACTTTGGCGAGGGCAACGTTGCGTTGGATCAGGCTTACTACCAGGGAGTCGGTAATGGTTTTAACGTCAACCAGCCATTCGTAGAAGATGCAACGTGGACGAGGCTTCGTGAAGTAACCCTGTCCTATAATCTGAATTCTGAAGGGTTCAGGCGTGCGACTAAACTTCAGTCGGCGACGTTTTCGGTCACCGGCAGAAATGTATTGTTGTGGACTCCTTATCAGGGAATCGACCCCGACACCAACCTGACAGGAAGCTCCAATGGTCGCGGTATCGATTACTTCCAGAACCCGAATACGCGC
Organism: Cyclobacteriaceae bacterium; assembly: GCA_044223825.1. GTDB lineage: Bacteria > Bacteroidota > Bacteroidia > Cytophagales > Cyclobacteriaceae > ELB16-189. The sequence goes on from JBGALO010000009.1 coordinate 8,675, forward strand.
TCGATCCTTTTCAGATTGACAGTGACCTTTTAATCAAAATTTGAAATCGTTATGAAAAATATACTCAGTAAAACCATCGCAGCAACGTTCGCCATCGGCGCTATGCTGGCCGCGGAGAGTTGCACCGATCTTACCGACAATTTGTCGACCGATCCAGTCAATATTACGAATGGCAATCAGGTACCGATTCCACAATATATCAGCGGCGTCGAGACTTCACTCATCGGTGTGTTCGAAGGTGATGTAACACGCATCGGAGGAATCTGGAGTTCTTATTTCGACGGTGAAGACCGTCAATACGCCGGATTGCAAACCTATACCACATCTGGGCAGGACTATGACAATGAATGGGTCACCATTTATAATGCTGTGGTGAACAACACGAAGATCATTAAACAAAAGGCCAGGGCCGTGAATAATAATTATGCAGTTGGCATTGCCCAGGTAATGGAGGCGATGGTGATCGGTCTTGCGGCGGATCTTTGGGGCGACGTGCCTTACGGCGAGAAAGCACAATATCCGAACGTATCCACACCTAAGTTCGATCCGCAACTGTCGGTCTATGCATCTTGTCAGGTCCTTTTGGATTCAGCCATTACCAATTTATCAGCATCAACGGGCGCATTGGGCACTGAAGATTTCCTATACAATGGTGATCGCAATAAATGGAAAGAGGCGGCTCACACAATCAAGGCCCGGTTGTATTTACACACACGTGACTATGCCAATGCTGTGATCCAATCTACTGCAGGTATCAGCACCGCGGCCAATAATATGATGGCAACGCACGGCAATGCTTACGGTCAGACATTCAATCTCTATTACTCGTTCCTGACATATGACCGACCCGGCTATATGGCAGCAAACTCTGCGTATGCACCCACATTGTTGGATCCTTCAAGCCCCAACTATCATGGCGATGCAAAAACCAATGAGAACGGACGCTTCAACTATTACTATGCGCCTTTCGCATATTGGGGAGGATTGAATACGGGCGCCAAATATGACCCGAACGTTTTGGTTGACTTCGACTGGCCAACAACTGCTGACCAGAACGGATTCTTCGGTGCGACAACCTCCTTTCCACTGGTTACCTTCGAGGAAAATCAACTGATCCTCGCGGAGTCCAACGCCAAATTGGCTAATGATGCTGATGCACTCGCAGCTTTAAACAAAGTGAGAGAGTATTACGCTACCGGTGCGCAATTTGGTACCAGTACTGCGTACGTGAGCGATCCGGATCTCGGCGGTGTGAAGTACGATGACTATGTCACTGCTGATTTCGCACCCGGCGGAATGAAGAACGCGGATAATGTCACTGCGAATACGGCGCTTCTCAGAGAAATATTAACTGAACGATATCTCACGTTAATCGGACAACTCGAAGGATTTACCGATATCCGCAGAACAAATAATTTCCTGAAGATTCCGCTCGCGGCAGGCAAAACGGATTTTCCAAAAAGATTTTTGTATTCACAGATAGAGGTGAATACAAATCCAAATGTTCCAAAAGACAACGTTGGGCTTTTTGATCCGCTTCCGGCATTCAAAACACCGTATTGATATGCCATGATGGAACTATTAACAGACCAAACAGTGAATGATTGAATAAAGAGTTTGAACGAAGACTTTACTTCGGTCAATGAAGGACGTAGGATCTTTGGTTTAGATTAAAAGGAATCCGTCGTCTGAAAAGCTGCAACCAGGCGGGGGGCAGCTTTTCTTCTTTTTGTATATGCCGAAATCCAAATAAGAACCAGGCAACGAATTAGCTTCTTGAAACCTTTAGAATAATTCTAATTGCATCCTGTCGATTCCGTGTTTAAGCTTAGCATGAAATGAATGCAATTGATTCACTTGTGTTCAGTACGAGGACGGATGTCCGGATTTTGCGTCACGCTCTTTTCTGGCTGATTGACTGCTTTTTAGTTGTACTTGTCTTGTCGGCTGACTCAGGGGTTACATGGCAACGGTTTTTTGAACGATTAGCAATTGTTCCGCTTTCGGTCGGCGTCACCTACTTCATCATCTACTATCTCTGGCCCGGGTACGCAAAAGATCACGATTGGGTAAAACTCATCCTTGGTCTGCTCTTTGCAACTTTTTTTATGCTGTATGGAATGCGTTACTATCGGGTTGTTGTAGTCGATCCGCTTTTTACAAACCTGACACAGGTGTCAGATCGGTGGAACTTCCTCAAAGTTTTGCGAGACAGTTTTCGATGGCTACCCGGCATTTTCGCCGCCATCATGATCAAAGTGATGAAATCGCGCACGGAACTCGTTCAAAACAATGCGGCATTGATGAAAGAGCGTAACATCTCCGAACTCGCATTTCTAAAAGCGCAAATGCATCCGCACTTTCTCTTCAATACTTTGAACACCCTGTATTCGGAAGGCATCGTCGGAGGTGGCAAGGGCGAAGAGATCGTATTGCGACTTTCCAATCTGCTGCGCTTTGTGTTGGAAGAATGCAGTTTGCCAATGGTATCCATCGACAAGGAAATCCGCATTGTTGAAGATTACATTCAACTGGAAAAGCTTCGTCACGGAAACAGGTTAATAATTGATTATCAGGTCCGCATACACGGAGCCCCGGCCCATATCTCCCCGCTCCTGCTGATGCCATTTGTTGAGAACAGTTGCAAGCACAGCCTGTCCACCACGCGCGGACAAGTTCACATCAAGATCCAGATCCATGCCGAGCCCGACCTAGTAAAGCTGTATATCGAAAATGATGTTGGTGAGAAACGCAGCGAATTCTCACTTGGAACAGGGATCAGCAACGTCAAGCGTCAGCTCGAATTGTTGTTTAAGAACGCCTACTCACTGAATATAAAACAGGTTGCGGAAAAGTATACCGTGTCGTTAGAAATACCAACCTTAAAAAGTCATGGCTAAAGTTCAATGTATCATTATCGAAGACGAAAAGCCGGCACAAGAGGTCGTAAAGTCTTTTCTTTCGCGAATCGAATGGATTGAACTCCGTGGCGTATTTGGCGACGCCATTGCCGCGCTGGATTATCTCAACTCGAACGAAGTCGATCTTGTCTTCCTCGATGTTCACATCCCTTCATTGAACGGTATGGACTTCCTGAAAGTGGCCAAGAATCTTCCAGAGGTTATTATTACCACTGCCTACTCCCATTATGCGCTTGAAGCGTTTGATCTCAACGTGCGCGATTACCTCCTGAAACCATTTTCATTTGAACGATTCCTCAAAGCCGTCAATCGTGTATCCTTGAGACCTGCACCAAAGCCAATCGGAAATTCAGGGATTGAGCCGTCCCCCAGAGGCTATGCGTTCTTCAATGTCAACAAGACAATGGTTAAAGTATTGTTCAATGATGTCTTATACGTCGAGAGCATGCGCGAATATGTCTCCATCCATACACCAACCGGAAAGATCATCACCAAAATGGGCATCGGCGAAACGGAAGACCTGCTCGGCAGTGGATTCTTGCGCATACACCGGTCATTTCTTGTCAATCAAACGAAGGTTACAGCCTACAATGCTGAAGAAGTACTGATCGAAAATTTGCCATTACCCATTGGCCCGAATTACAAAAAGATTATAGAGGCAGCATTCTCGAAGATGACGGTTAAGAATTAGTCGGAGGACCGGTTGGTCCAATTGAAATACCTACTCAAGTTTGGAGGCAAGTCGATTCGCGCGCTCCGACAATTTGGGATCGCCGAATTTCTTCGCGAGTTGATCGAATGATTCAGTCGGTCCCTTCCATTTTAATTCATCCACCCGTTTGAACAACTTCGCATCGGTCCGCAGCGTTGCGAGTTTCTTGAAAAGGAGTGCTTTCTCACGTCCGCCCATGAGGACGTCTTCCGGAAAATCCTCGATCGGGCCGTATTCATTCAGCAACCGCGCCGCGCCCGCTTTCCCAATTCCTGATATACCAGGGTAGCCGTCTGCTGCATCACCCACGAGCGCAAGAAAGTCCGGAATGAGCGCGGGGCTAACACCAAATTTCTTACGAACGCCTTCAGCATCGCGTATCACTTTCGCACGACGGTCAATCTGCACGACGCGATCTTCACGCACACATTGTGCAATGTCTTTGTCTGGCGTCCATATGCAAACTTTCATCACGCGCTTGTCTTTCGCGGCAAGGTATCCCGCGGAAGCCAGCGCGTCGTCAGCTTCCAGCTCAACCATCGGCCATACAACGATCCCCATGGATGCCAGTGCGTTTTCCAATGGAACAAATTGCTTTCGAAGTGCTGGCTCGATCCCCGCGCCCGTTTTGTAGTCTTCCCAAAGTTCGTTGCGGAAGGATTCAATGACATGATCGGTGGCAACGCCGATGTGGGTCGCTCCCTCATCAATCATCTGCAATACGCCATGGAGCAAACTCACCGTCGCACCGAACGGCTTGTCTTTGCCCTTGTTATAGCTTCTATGACCATAAAAGTGCCGGAACAATTCGTACGTCCCGTCGATGAGGTGGACAATCATACTGATGAAATTCGTGGCAAAATTTCGCATTTCAAAGACTTTAAAATTTTCGTCACTTTTTTATAAAATACTGGATTTCGTGACTAACTTTGTTTTTCAAAGTACTTTGTATTAATTCCCTAAAATGTATGACGAGTAATGTATCCGCACAAAGCAACCGCAGTTCTTTAATTGTACGCATGGCCATCGGTGCTGCCATTGGCGCTCTTATTATCTCCTACATTGTATTTGGTGTCCTCCACCCACCGGTGGAATGGGGCGAGTACTGGAGGGTCAGACCTTTGATTATCGTCCCATTCGCAGGGGCCATGGCCGGACTTTGCAACTTTCTATTAATACATTACCACACGCGATTTGGCATCAGAAAAACGGTTGCCATGATCCTGAGCGTGGTGATCGCTGTCATCGGGCTGTGGTTGGGAATTGTATTAGGTCTCGACGGCACACTTTGGAATTAAATACCATGCAAGCACCGGAATATTTCATGGAAGAGAATTCCATCGTTCGGCAGATCTGGGGCAAGAGCCTACGAAAAATCTCACTCCTCTACCCTATAATGATGATCTACAAAGCCAGTCGTCTGTTCCGTCTAAACTGGCTTTTCAAAACCGCCATTCTTCCCTCCAGGTATGCAGCAGAGATCAAAGCGCTCGACCGGTAATGCGTGATACAGGTTGCCCGGCCCGCCATTTCAAACACGTTTTCCTTGGTAAATAATTTCAACGTTTTGCCGCAAACAACAAGGTAAGTCTAGGCAATTCACTGATTCTTAGCCGTTCTTTACACCCGTCCGACGAAATTTATCGTCCTGTTTGCCGTCTTTTTGCTATTATCGCGCCTGAATTTTTGAATATCTGGAGCATTATGGCAAAGGTCATACGACATACATATCCCAAAGAACTTACAATAGGACTCCTGTTCCTGATCTTTTTTCTCGCGTTCTTTTTATCGTCACAAATATTTGACGTTGCGTGGAAAGAACTGTTCGACGATGAAGCGCATGCTTACGTCGGAATGATACTCGTTGCCATCGCCGTTGTAATTATGGTCCTTATTTTATGGGAGGACTTCCTGTTTAAAGTGAAGATCAAGCCGGAAGCCGACCACGTGGTATTCAGGAATCACCCTACGAAACTGAAAGCACAGGTGCTCATGTATTTGGCGATCCCCGCCATTTTCGCGTTCATCTATTCTGAATTTGAAGTGCGCCCGGTACGATTCGCAATCTGGGCAACAGTATGTATTGTGTTGCCGGTCATCGCGACGCTGATCTCAGGTTTGAAGAACTATAACGACTTTCTAAAGCTCGGAACAGATACCATTGGATATAAGAACAACGAGAAAGAAGGCGATTTTCCGTTAAGCCAGATAAAGCAAATCAAACTCGTGCGCGACGAAAGAAAAGTCCTCCACAAGCTGACTGTGGTTTCATCAAATGGTACTGAAACATTGATTGACCTGGATGAAATGGAACTGGACGCCTACCTTGATGCCATTGACAAATTTATTGTCGTGCATTATCCGAAGTTGGTGAATGCTTGACCGCACAGTCATCTAGTCACATAGAAGAATGGCGACTAAATTGAATTTAAAATGTTGATTAGTGAACAGTAGAAGACTTCATAATTCACTATTCATCATTCACTATTCAAAATTCCTCTCTACGGGATCGACATATTGTCAAATTCAACGTCCCTCAACCGGGCGCAATTCCTTTATAAAAATCCTCCGGAAGTCGACCGGTTGCCCTTCACTTTGCAAAGCAATATAACCTGAGGTAAGGGGCTTGCCCGGATTCCACAAAGCGGTGTCGTAACCATTTACCACACCTCCGCCCATGTGTGGTTTGGTATATCTCAAAACCGTGTCGCCATTGATGATGTGCGTCACAAGTGAGTCTCCATAAACGATCAATTCAGCTTTCACCCATTGGTCACCGTCGTAGGTCTTCGAAGTAGAGTTGAGACAATGCTGCGGGTACAGTGATCCATCGTAATATATCTCAGTGCCCGGTGAGCACATGTTGCCAGTTGGCCGGGGATTGCCATCGCCAAGGCCTCCAAGAAATTGCATCTCCACCGAGATCGGCCAATTTTGTTCTTTCGGCATCGTGCGAGGGTCCTGTGAATGAAACATCACTCCGCTGTTACGCAATGTGTAATCGGGTGCGCCTGGTTGTAATTCTCCAACAAACCGATATTCTAGCTTCAGATGAAAACTTGAAAATGGTTTTTTATAATAAAGGTGCCCGAACTGATCATTAAAGTCGCCATACTGATCATATACCACGCGAATAATGCTGTCCTCGACCCTGAACGTATTTCCAAAATTCACACCCACCTCATGATGATGAATCTTGACGATCCAATCGTCGATGTCGGTGCCATCGAAAAGTGGTGTCCAATCATTTTGTGAGATGTCCTTCTTTGTATTGCAGGAGATCCCAACGATGCATACAAGCACCAGCATGAGAAATATTCTAATTTCGACGGCGCGGACAAACTTGAATCGAACCCGCACTTCTGCATTTATTATTTAGTGTTTTACATCTTACATTTAATCCCGAACCTTTTCACCGCTTGAAATGCTCATAGAAGAAGGACCTCTCCTCCATTGGATCGACAATTTTTACGGCTATGGTTCATGGCATGCACCATTCTGGTTCATCGGCCATGAGGAAGGTGGCGGCGAAGTGCCTGAAGAAGTCGCTGACAAAATCAATTATTTCCAAAATGCCCATCACAAACCGAGCGGTGAGCTCGCGGACATTCGCGAGCTGTACAAACACGTCGCGTTCAGATGGGAAGGTCCCAAAGCAGGAACGTACGGTAACATGTATGAATACCGATTTGCCAAAAATGCTACACAGCACAACGTATGGAAGAATCTGACTGCGTTCAAAAACGGCTATTTGAACAAACCGTTGCCGGACATGCTGTCCTATCAGCAGCGAACTTTCGTCTCCGCTACAAAACCTGGAGAGGCATTAATTCAATTGTATCCCCTTCCGGGCCCTCACAATCATGGCTGGTATTATGCGTGGCTTGAAATGCCGAATCTCCCGTGGTTGAAGACCCGCACACTGTACCAGGAGCATGTCTATCCACAGCGGATTAAGACTATACTTTCAAACATCAGCGCTCACAAGCCTGAAGTGGTTTTGATGTATGGAATGGACAACATCAATGCATTAAAAAATTCCATTCAAGATTATTTCGGCAACGTGAAATTCAAGATGGTGAAAGCCGTGAAACAACAAATCCCTCAACACCATCGCGCTGACATTGGAGGTACGACTTTGCTGATCACGACCCAGATCCCTGCGCTACGCCATGGAAGAATTGAGACGGGTTTCGATTGGGAGGCGTTCGGGCGAAACGTGAACGATTAAGTCGCTACGCTCCTAATTATAAACCACAGTAGACACATAGCAACATAGATAGCAAATATCATACTTTCAATGTGGCTATGTGTTTTAAAACGCTACACCAAAGACATCTGATATGAATACCGAAACTGATTATCTTTGAGGTTCCTTTATGACCTTCGACCTGATTTTGACGATCGCGCTGGTTCTTTTGAACGGCTTCTTCGTCGCGGCAGAGTTTGCCATTGTTAAAGTAAGATCCTCCCAAATCGCTGTTGAAAAGGGCAATTTATCGCGGGATGCAGCCACGAAAATCATCGGCAATCTCGACGGATATCTTGCTGCCACGCAGCTGGGGATCACGCTCGCCAGCCTCGGTCTGGGTTGGGTTGGCGAAGATGTGTTCTCCAGAATCGTGCTTTCATTTATGCAAAACATGGGATTCGAAATGAGCGAACGCGCTGCCCATGCGATTGCTATTCCGCTCGCCTTTGTGACCCTGACCATACTTCACATTGTGTTCGGTGAGCTTGCTCCGAAGACGATCGCCATCCGTTATCCCACATCAACAACATTGCGGTTGTCGTTACCACTGCGGGCATTTTATGTCGTATTCAGGCCGTTCATCTGGCTGTTGAATGGATTTGCCAATATCATCCTGAAAGCGATTGGCATTCGTCCGATGAACGAAACCGAAATTCACTCCGAAGAAGAACTTAAGCTTATCATCGCCGAGAGCGAAGAAGGCGGCGCAATTGAACAAAGTGAGCGCGAACTGATTCAAAATGTTTTCGACTTTGATGACCGCGTCGTCCGCCAGGTGATGGTTCCCCGTGTCAAGATATCTGCTCTGGGTGTAAACGCGCCGATCAACGAAATAATGGATATCGTTCTGAAAGAAGGATATTCCCGGTACCCTGTATACGAAAACTCATTGGAAGACATAGTAGGTATTGCGCACGCGAAAGACATTACAGGATTATTCATTGCGCGCTCCGACAAGGGATTGAGGGATGTAATGCGGCCGGTACATTTTGTTCCGGAAACCAAACCGATCGATGCACTGCTACGGGAGTTTCAGAAGACAAAAACACAGCTCGCAATCGTAGTGAGTGAGTTTGGAGGAAATGTCGGGCTCGTGACGCTTGAAGATATCCTCGAAGAGCTTGTGGGCGACATTCAGGATGAGCATGACCACGAACAGTTAATTGTTCAGACACTGGAGAAGGATAAGTTTCAGATCCAGGCCTTGTCCTCACTGCATGACATTAACAAATTCCTTCAACACTCCTTTCCGGAATCGGAAGAGTATGAAACGCTGGCAGGTTTGTTGACCTTTCACCTCCCTCCTTTACGCGAAGGCGACGAGAAGGTCATGTTTAACTACAAGATCAAAGTGATCAAGTTGAGCAAGACGCTGCCTGAAGTTGTGGAAGCGCAATGGCTTGGTACTAGTCCGGAGAAACAGTAGTACAAAAAACATCCAAATACGATGAGATTCTTAACAGGCCTGATTGCGACAACATTCACCCTGCTCCTGCCTGCGTTTGGAGTGTTGGGGCAGGATCAAACATCAGTCGTGCGTATGGCAAAACTTATGATCGATCCGGCACAACTCGAAGCCTACAAAACAGCATTAAAAGAAGAGATAGAGACGTCCATAAAGGTTGAATCGGGAGTCACGATGCTGTATGCGGTGGCCGAAAAAAGTGATCCTTCTCACATCACTATATTCGAAACGTACTCCAACCAACAGGCATATTTATCACACCTGGAGACTCCTCACTTCAAGAAATACAAAAGCGTGACGAAAGATATGGTGAAGTCGCTGGAGTTGATCGAAGTCAATCCGATTGTACTTGGGAAGAAGGAGAAGGAGAAGTAGGAAGTAGGAAGTAGGCAGTAAGCAGTAGCTCAATCTTTCATCCCGGGCTTTTTCAAGACCTTAATAAAATATCCTCCCACCACGGATCGCGCCTGAAAGCCGGACTGTTTTGCATCGGTGGTTTCATACCAATCGGACATAGGCACGCGTGTAGGAGTTTTTGTTGCGTAGCGGTGCAAAGGCCCGATAAACGCTTGAAAAGTTTCCTGATCATCTGCTAATGTGGCCGTCCAAACGATCCAATCGGATTTTGTATAAGAGCGCCGGCTATCCAAAGGCAATCCATACTGGTTTTGCTTCTTGCGATAGTAAGCCAACTCTTTGTCAATAACACTTTTTGGAAACAAGTTAAAGCCAAGCAAGCGGTCCCAAACCATATTATATTTCTGGCTCCACGTTCCTGCCTGATCAAATGTCAGTCGGTAATGATCACCATCATTCGCCATGGTCTCCCATTCAACGGCCATGCGTTTGGCCGCGTCACCATACTTTATGGCCTCATCATGTTTGCCCAGCATTTCAGCGAGCTTGCCATAGGATGCAATACCCATAATTGCTTTGACTGAAAGATTTGTATTGTGTGCGAGATGCCCCGCAAAATCATCTGTACAAAGCTGATTCTCGGGATTGAGTCCATTCTTCAGAAGATAATCAGCCCACGTTGAAAGCGAACCCCAATGTTTCTCCGCGTAGCCAGCATTTCCTTCTGCCCCTGCGATCGCTGCCGTGAGTATGAGCATGTTTCCGCATTCCTCCACGGGCATGTCTTCCGGGTATGTTTGACCGTTTGCTTTTGGATAGGTTCCAACATCGTGTGCAGCAAATGGCTTCTTCCATTTTCCACTTTCAGAGTAGTAAAAGATCGGATTCAACATACCCTTAAGCAATGAAGGGTTATAGCGCAGATACAACGGCGCCGATGGGTACGTTACATCCACTGTGCCGATGGATCCATTGCTGAAGTTCTCCTTCGAAAGAAATAAAATTTCACCTTTGTTGTCGGTCGTGAGTTTGTGTGCCGCCACCGATTGCCTGAATGCCAATGCACAAAGGTCGGCATACTCTCTTCCACCAGCTTTTAAAGTCTCGTCCCAAAGGGCGTTGTCAAATGCAATACACCGCGCAACGATCTTATCATAATCGGTTGCAGCAGCATCCAACTCATTCTCCATGGTGACTGTTCCGTTTTTTCTCCACCACGCCGGACGGTTGTCACCAAAATATTGTATCGATAAAATGTCGTCGTATCCAATCATAATGAATCCCGATCCCGAATCACTGATCTTGCCAAGGTGATCGACGTAGGCAAGGGCGGGCATATTATTCTTTAAATTCAACGTCACACTGTCAGCTCCGGTACCTGCAGTACCATCCTGATTAAAATGTTTACGCGATGCAATGTTGTCGTTAATCTGCATCGATGATTTTTCATTGATCGGAGTCGCCAGGTATGCATACCCCCAATCAATTCTTACGTTGTCACCTGCCTTGCCTAATATCTTCTGCGACGTTGTTCCGGTTTTCAGGTAGTTAACCTTACCTGAGCTCCCTTTTACGACCTTAACTTCCTGGTCCGGCTGATCCACGGCCCATTCAGGGCTCATTTCAAAGTATACGTCAGCTTCGTGTGCAGCACCATCGTTCGATGTTAACTCATATGCAACATAATTGACGGGCCTTGATAAAAGATCAAGACTATCCGGAAGCAACGGCGATATAAACTTTACCCTCAGGTTTGTCGGCCCACAGGTGAACGAGTAAATAGTTTGAGTAGCCGAGATCGCAATACTATCCTGAATGGCAGTGTTAGCAAACAATTCAGGCTCATTTCCTTTTGCATAAATGCCGAAATCCACATACGCCTTCCCGCCCGTGTTGGTGCAGTGGGCCGCGATTACATTTTTCTCTTTTGCATGCAACAAAGAACGATCGAGCTTCACCATGACTTCGTGCCTCGCGTGATGCCCGGTGTTCACAACTTCCTTCCCATTCACATAGAGTTCAAAATCATCATCGTGCGAATATTCCAGAATGAGATCCTGACTTAGATCTGCCTCAGACAAAGTGAATTCACGACGAACCCAGATTTCTTTCGAAGGCCATTCGGTGTTGACTGCCTTCATATCGGGAGAACCAAACGCAGCTTGTCCCCTCTTCCATGAACTGGCATTGAAGTCTGCCTTCTCCCAACCCTTAGCTGGCTCCTTCATTACAAAAGATCCTTCCCAGGGAGCGTCGCCCGCCATTGGTAAAACTGTTTTCATCGGCATCTGTTCTTTTCCGAGAAACCGATATACAACACCATCAACACGAACAGCTCCGAGCAGTGTATGAACTTTGCCAGTCCAATGACGAACCGGTCCATTAAAAAGACTATCATTGAACGACCAGGCGCTTGTATAGGGGTCTATCGTAATCAGCGGGTAAGCAGGAGCCCGCAAGGAAGTAGTCTTGTGAAGAACGGTCGTTGGGACGTCGGCCTTCTTCGGCCCACACGAGATCACTGCAAGCAAAACGGGGATTGCTAAATACTTCATGGTCCTGTTTTATTTAAGATAGCCGACAATTTAATGTTAATCGCGCGAATGGATCACGTGGCCGGGGGTAAAAAAAACACCGATGGAATCCGAGTCCTTGTTAAGCGGTCGAAAACAGTGACAGCATCACGCAACAGAAGCCCTTTATCCGGATTTTATTCCGAATTCTATGGATGTATCATCAAATCTTGTACATTGATTACACTCAACAAAAATTATATAAGCCATTATGCATACCATCAAAAAAGAAGATATCAAACAGGAAGTGTTTGATCTTTATGACGACTACGCACACAACAGGATAGACAGGCGTGAATTTGTACAGCGTCTTTCAACCTACGCGGTGGGAGGCGTTACTGTGGCGGCATTGATGGGCTTTCTAATGCCAGATTATAAAGGAGCCATTCAAATCCAGGCGAACGATCCAAGATTGAAATCTGAATATATTGAATACCCTTCTCCGAAAGGTGCAAAGACGATCAAAGCGTTGTTATCAAAACCTGTGGATGCAAAGGGAAAACTTGGAGGTATCGTGGTGGTTCACGAAAACCGGGGACTCAATCCTCACATCGAAGATGTGGCCAGGCGTGCGGCATTGGCTGGTTTCATTACGATCGCGCCGGACATGCTTACACCCTTGGGTGGTTACCCGGGTACGGATGATCAGGGTCGCGAAATGCAAAGCAAACGGGATCGGAACGAGATGCTCGAAGACTTCATTGCAGCATTTGACTACCTGAAAGCAAACAAGGATTGCAATGGCAAAGTCGGCGTTGTGGGGTTCTGTTTTGGAGGTTGGATTGCTAATATGATGGCCGTTCGTATACCTGACCTTGCGGCAGCGGTTCCCTTTTATGGTGGCCAGCCTGCTGCAGATGATGTCGCGAAGATCAAGGCTCCGCTCCTGCTCCACTATGCGTCACTTGATACACGCGTTAACGAAGGGTGGCCGGCATATGAGGCAGCACTTAAGGCAAACAACAAGGAATACACTGCGTACATGTACGAGAACGCGAATCACGGCTTTCACAACGATACGACACCGCGTTACGATAAGGCCGCGGCAGAATTGGCGTGGAACCGGACCATTGAATTTTTCAATAAAAAGTTGAAATAATTTCACGAAAAGAAAGTCCGGCAACTAGTTGACTCGTTATTCTATAAGCAACAGTAGTACGGGCGCGGATGTCGCCATCTCCATTTCAAACGCAACATCGACAAGCATTCGTTGCCTATTTAGTAAATTAGCAGCGAATGCGATTGGTACCCATCATCCTGACAATTCTTGCCCTTGTTTGCAGCTGCAAGAAAGATTCTCCGACGCCGGACTTTGAAGGCGTTTGCAATACAAAAAATCCGACCGAAGATATTCCGTGGTTGAAGAGTCAGATAGCCACCATGAATGGCCCTTCTGCCTATGCCGACTATTTTGCGAAACGCGCTATTTATAAGGGACGTGAAATCCTTTGGATTGACATCTGTTGTCCAACTTGTGATATGCTCCCGCCAACAGCAAAATATTGTGATGGTAGCACTGCGGGACAGTTCGGAACGGACATTCAATACGATAATCTATCGGGAATAGTGGACTTGTGGCGCTCTCACAACGGCGTGTGCCCTAACTAACAATTCCAGATTGCCGGAATTTTCCCACTTCAAAAATTCCCACTCATAACCATGCAACACCTATGCAACAATCACGGTGTCGGTTTTTATTCTTCATTTAAGTACTTTGTGATTGTCCATGATGAAGAAATTTCTCCTTCAAACAATGTTGCTGATTGCGCTGTGGGGCTCTGCTGCCGCACAACTTCAGGTTGCTACCGAAAGGCAGCGCAAGGAAATTATTGCGCTTGTAGATAAATATTCAGAGGCAAGAGAAAAGCGCGACACCATATTGCTTAAAAGTATACTAACGCCAGATATCGATCAGCTTGTCTCGACCGGTGAATGGAGAACTGGAATCACGGCGTCTGTCAAGGGTATGTTGCGAAGCTCCCAAACCAGCCCTGGAACACGCACACTCACTGTCGATAAGATCAAGCTCCTGGATTCAAAAACGGCAATAGCGGACGCTCGGTACGAAATACAGAATGCCGATGGCAGCATCAGAAAAATGTGGAGCACTTTCATCGTGGTGAACAGCAACGGCACATGGAAAGTCAGCGCGATCAGAAACATGCTTCCCAGTCCACAATAGAACATTCGAAATTGAACCTATGCCTATGAAAACTGATAACAACCGTCGTGAGTTTATAAAGCGATCGCTCTCCGTCGCAGCAGGCCTCGCCGCCAGCACACTGCAGGCTGCCGCCAACCCCGACCCATCGATTAGCAAATCGACGCATTTGTATTCATCGCCACAAACACCGCTGATAAAATTCTCGGTTATTGGCTTGAACCACGGCCACATCTACAGCCAGGTGGAAGCCGTCATCCGCGGGGGTGGACAGCTTGTCGCATTTTTTGCAAAGGAAGCGGACCTCGCCGACGCATTTGCAAAGCGTTATCCCCAGGCAAAACGAGCCAGCAGTGAAAACGAGATTCTCGAAGACAACACCATTCAGCTAATCGTCAGTGCCTCGATTCCGGTAGACCGTGCGCCACTGGGGATAAGAGTGATGAACCATGGCAAGGATTTCATGACCGACAAACCGGGAATAACTACACTTGAACAGCTCGAAGAGGTTAAAAAGGTACAGAAGGCAACGAAGCGAATTTATTCAATCATGTACAGCGAGCGCTTTGAGAATCGCGCGACCGTTAAAGCTGGAGAGCTCGTTAAGTCCGGGGCCATCGGACAGGTGATTCAAACGATAGGCCTTGGCCCGCACCGGATGAACATTACGACAAGACCAGAATGGTTCTTCGATAAAGCAAAATTTGGTGGGATTATCTGCGACATAGGCTCACACCAGTTCGATCAATTCCTGTTCTTCACCGGATCGACACAGGCTGATGTTGTATCATCGCAGGTCGGCAATGTCCACTATCCGCAATACCCCCAGTTCGAAGACTTTGGCGATGTAATGGTAAAAGGAAATGGAGGCACTGGTTACATACGTGTGGACTGGTTCACACCCAATGGACTTGCAAGCTGGGGCGACGGAAGGTTGACAATTCTTGGCACCGACGGATATATTGAGCTTAGAAAGAATGTGGACATTGCTGGTCATCCCAATGGAAATCATCTTTTCATCGTCGACAACAAAGAAACGCGTTACATGGATTGCGCCAATGAACCCCTTCCTTACGGTGGGCAACTCGTGAACGACATTATAAATCGCACAGGGACGGCCATGACGCAGGCGCATTGCTTTCTCGCGACTGAGCTCGCGCTCAAGGCGCAGAAGAACGCGAAGAAGCTGGATTTGAAGAAATAACATGCAACTTTCTTACCCACGCCAGGGCGCAAAGCCCGCAAAGATTAGCATGGAAAAATCTTGCGCACCGTCAATCGCGAGCATTCAGTTTGACGATTGCATAGCATCGGTTGAAAGGTTTGCAAAAGCAAATTTGATTCCTTGACGAGCTTTGCGCATCACCTTCACGTAGCCGCTTCGGCGGAGCGAGGCCTTTGCGTGAGAGGTTCGTATTTTCGCTGGTCCATTTAACACAGTATGCGATGAAATCTTGCATCAAATTACTTATACCGGTTCTCCTTCTCTTTACGTCGGGCGTCAGCGCCCAACAAAAGAAAATTCAAAATTTAAAAGTCACGATACTTTCCACGATGCTGGCCGACCAAGGCGTCGGCGAGTGGGGTTTTGCGGCGCTCGTTGAGTTTGATGGCCGCAAGATACTTTTCGATACTGGTGCACGACCTGAAACTGTTTGGACCAACGCCACAGAAATGGATATCGACCTTTCCGGAGTAACTGAAGTTTTCATTAGTCACAGTCACGCCGACCACACAGGAGGACTAATGACACTAAGAAAGAATCTCGCGTCGAAAAACCCGAAAGCACTCTCTGCTGCTCACATCGGTGACGGGGCATTTTTTCCAAGGCCCGATAACCCGGAATTCACGCACTTTCTGACCAAACTCAAAACAGACTACGAAGTTTCCGGAGGACATTTCCAGACCTATAAAAGTGCCGCTGAAATTTACCCTGGCGTTTGGATTACCGGGCCAGTACCGCGCAACAATGATGAGCGCAACTGGAGTGGTAGTGGCAAAGTTGCACGTGCAAACGGACAGGTAACGGAAGACAACGTTCCTGAAGATCAGTCATTGGTTTTCAATACGAAAGATGGAATCGTAATTATTTCCGGCTGTGGTCACGCCGGTGTTGTCAATACCATGGAATACGCCCGAAAACTTGTTGGGCCACAACCGATCGCTGCACTCATCGGTGGATTCCATCTGTTCAACCTGTCTGATGAAAAAATCAGCTGGACAACTGACAAAATGAAAGCCTATAATGTCGGCACCGTGTTCGGTGCGCATTGTACGGGGATCAACGCCATGTTCGCGATCCAGAAGAATCTCCCCCTCGACCGAGCTCATGCCGTGGTTGGGGCCGTAGGCGCATCTTATGAGCTTGGAAAAGGTATTTCTCCTGGAGACGTGGCCAGATAGGCAACAAATCAACACAGGCCAAAGTGAAATACACCGAAGAGCAATTCAATAATCTCGTCGAGCAATTCAATTCGCGTACCCTTCCCAAGACTCAATGGACACACATGGCGCACATCCTCGTCGCATTTTGGTATGTGTCGAGATATAGTGAAACAGAAACACTTGATCGGGTTCGAAACGCAATTAAAGACTACAATACTGCGGTCGGGACGATGAACACCGATTCGTCAGGTTATCATGAAACACTCACCGTTTTCTGGCTAAAGATGGTTCGTGCTTTTCTTTCCTCCGGCACTTTCTCATCTCAAGTCGACGCGGTGAACGCATTTATCGAGGCCGGTAAAGCAGACAAGAATTTGCCATTGGAGTTTTACTCAAAGGAGAAGCTTTTTTCTGTGGATGCGCGAAGAAAATGGGTTGAAGCGGATAAGAAACAGACTTAACCCATCAGTGAACATCAGTGCATCAGTGGCAATAATAATTTCTTCAAGTATCCATAATGCCACAGATGCACAGATTTGCACGGATAAAATCGTCGAGGCAGATAGCAAGAACCATCAGTGAACATCAGTGCATCAGTGGCAAAAGAATTTCTTTAAGAATCCACAATGCCACAGATGCACAGATTGGCACTGATAAAATCTTCGAGGCAAATAGCAAGAACCATCAGTGATCATCAGTGCATCAGTGGCAAAAAGAATTCCTTCAAAAATCCAAAAATGCCACAGATGCACTGATTGGCACGGATAAAATCGTCGAGGCTGATAGCAAGAACCATCAGTGACCATCAGTGCATCAGTGGCAAAAAGAATTTCCTTAAGAAGCCACAATGCCACAGATGCACTGATTAGCGCTGATAAAATATTCGAGGCACATAGCAAGAACCATCAGTGATCATCAGTGCATCAGTGGCAAAAAGAATTTCCTTAAGAAGCCATAATGCCACGGATGCACTGATTGGCACTGATAAAATCTTCGAGGCAAATAACAGGAACCATCAGTGAACATCTGTGCATCAGTGGCAAAAGAATTTCTTAAAGAATCCACAATGCCACAGATGCACAGATTTGCACTGATAAAATCTTCGAGGCAAATAACAAGAACCATCAGTGAACATCAGTGCATCAGTAGCAAAAGAATTTCCTTAAGAAGCCATAATGCCACGGATGCACTGATTGGCACTGATAAAATCTTCGAGGCAAATAACAGGAACCATCAGTGAACATCTGTGCATCAGTGGCAAAAAGAATTTCCTTAAGAATCCATAATGCCACAGATGCACAGATTTGCACGGATAAAATCGTCGAGGCTGATAGCAAGAACCATCAGTGAACATCTGTGCATCAGTGGCAATAATTGAATTAATTTCAAAGTCTATGAGGCCACAGATGCACTGATTTGCACTGATAGGCATTACAAAATGAAGCGGTGGTATTCCAGCTTTTCTCTTCCGAAATTTATTAGAAGTCCCACACGACATCCTGATACCTTCAAATAATTGATCACCTGAGAAATATCGGCGGGAGAAATCCCTCCACTGGCAGCTTTGACCTCAAGAACTATCTTATCAAGAATAATGAAATCAGCATAAAAGCGGTGTGGCAGCACTACTCCTTCGTACAAGACCGAATAAGCCTTCTCTCGTTGAAATTGTATTCTCCGATTAGCGAGCTCAACTTCGATCGCGTCTTTGTACACGATTTCCAGAAATCCATGCCCCAATTTTCTGTGTATTTTCATACAAGCCCCGATTATCTCATACGTCTCACGACTAAAAAGAAAAGAACCATCAGTGTGTATCAGTGCCATTAGTGGCAAACATTGAATTAAATCTAAAAATCTATCACGCCACAGATGCACAGATTCACACTGATAAAATCTTCGAGGCAACTTGCAAGAATCATCAGTGATCATCAGTGCATCAGTGGCAAAAAATGAATTAATTCCTGGAGTCGGAATTAATTACTCAACGGAAAACGTGATGATTTTAAAGTGGAATGGCAGCAAATGCCTTTTGACTACGATTGAATCAACAGATAAATCAACCAAATTCATCAACTTGGCGCCACAATTTGGAACATAAAAATCAACCAAGCCATTGAAAAGAGCACTAACACTATTCGGCGTCCTTGATATCATCACGCTCATACGAAGCACAAGACAGATTTCGGAAATGTATAATGGCCTGACGGGACCATTCTGGTCGGTAGCCCTTGGAAACCTGGTGATGTACAGCTCGCTGTTGGTTTCAGGTTTCCTTTTAATCCGGCAAAAGCAAATTGGAATTTGGATAACCTATGGACAATTCCCGCTCAGAATAACATATCAGATAATGTCCTTCGGATTTCTTTGGGGACTACTCGGATATTTCAGTAATGCTGACACTGCGTCCTATTACTTTTCAATGACACTCCTGATCCTGGAAGTCATACGCCTCTTGACCACCATTGTCATCCATAAGAAGCTTCAGTAAGTGCAAAATGCACTAGAACTTGATCGTCTTCAGATACGCAACACTCTGAGGGACTTGCTCCCACTGCCGCGACGATTCGTCTTCAATAAAGAAATGTTTGACCCCCGCCTTGACTCCCGCCTTCACAATTGCCTCTATACCAACGTCTCCGGTTCCCAGTACTACATTGGACTCGACGTCAGCACGACCATTATTTGAATTCGGCGTCCCCTTCAGGCGGTCTTTTAAGTGCATCGAAATAAATCTACCCGGATACTTGTTGAGCAGCACCACTGGATTCGTGCCACTCTGGTTGATCCAAAAGACATCCATTTGAAAGTTGGCAAACTTGGGATTGAAGTTCGTCGCGAGGTAGTCGAATAGAGTACCGTTTTCATACGGCTGAAATTCATAGCCATGCGCATGATATGCGAGTGAAAGGCCATTCTTCTTTAAGACTTCTCCAGCGCTATTAAAAACTGAAACACCTTTCTTGGCATCGCCGATTGTAAAGACATCACCGGTGTGCGGTATCCAATAACATATTACCTGTTTCACACCTAATGCCTTGGCCCTGTCGGCGACTTTCTGCGGATCGGCTTCAAGCTCCTTGAAGTCAGAGCCGGTTGCCACGAGTGATAGGCTATTTTCTTTCAGCAGTTTAAGAAAAGCCGGCGCATCCATACCGGATGGCAACCCTCCTTCAAGCTCCCGAATCCCCCACTGATTTAGTTTCTTTAATGTACCTGGAACGTCAGCTTTCATTTGTTTACCAACAGAACCGGTTTGAAGTCCAATCACGAACTGGCTTTTTCCATCGAATACCAGCGTCAGCAATATGGCGATAAGGATATATGTTCTTTTCATGGGCTACCTGGATGATAAGTACTTTGAAAAATACTTATACAATCGGCTAAAAGCAATCATTAAGCTGTCAAAGCGTCTCTTAAAGGGAAGGTCGCTAACGAAACCACAAAATATTCGATCACGCAGCCTGCCGTTGCGCAGACTCAGCAACAACTTTTGATTTTACCATACGGTCGATCCAGTACATCAGGCCGATGGTGACAAGCATCGAACCTATGACGACGTACCCAAGAATATCATAACGCTGCAGTAATCCATCTGCGTTTTGATAGATAATCAATCCGGCGACCCACGCTGCGATGCCACCCGAAACCTGCTGAACGGATGAATTTATACTCATAAAAGCCCCGCGGTCCTGCGCCGCTGGTATCGCTGACACCAGGGCAGACGAGGAAATCATACGCGAACTGACACCAACAAACATCACAACACTGATTGCCGTGATGGCCCAGAAGGGAGTTACACCCATCGGCGTATAGATCGCCACCATCACAACGGCAATGATGGTCCCAATGGCAAAGACATTAAATTTCCCGAATCGGTCAGCAGACTTTCCCACCAGCGGACCGGTCACCATAGAGAAAAGGCCTGTGATTGTTTACATCAAAGGCAGATCATCAAGAGAAAGACCGAGGTTGTTTGTGCTGAACGCACTGCCAAAGGGCATCAGCATGAATCCGCCTGTGGCGAGCAGGGTCGTGCATAAAAACACCTTCAGGTATTGAGGTCTGGATACCACCTTGACAAGGTGTTGTAATGCGTTCCGATCAGATTTTATCTTCAGGTGATCGTTGATGGGTTTCATTTTTATCGCAATGACTACTCCAACCAGCACGCCAACGATCACGATCATCCAGAACGGCGCATGCCATCCAAACTTGTTGGCGAGCAAAAGCCCGATTGGCAAACCCAGTATTTGACTCGCTGCGAAGGACATCTGCACAAATCCCATCACTCGTCCGCGTACCTCAAACTTGAATAAATCTGTGATGATCGCGAACGCCACAGATCCGATCACACCGCCGAATATCCCAGTCACAACACGGGCGGTAAGCAGGAGCTCGTATGTGGGCGCCCATGCACAAAACGCCGTGCCCGCCAAAAAACCTATATAAAAGAAAAGCAGGAACTTCTTTCTGTCAAATTTGTCAGCAAAGCCAGCTGCCAATAATCCGGATGCACCGGCACTAAAAGCATAGGCAGATACGACAAGGCCAAACTGACTCGTAGTGATCTTCAGCGTTGGCAATAGAATGGCGCTGAGTGGTGACAGCACCATAAAATCCAGTATGACAGTGAATTGCAAGAACGAAAGTACAGCGACAACAAATGCCTGATACGGCGTAAAGATCTTCTCCTTTGACATGATCAAGATTAGGGATAAGCGAAATGAACGCGAAGGAACAGAAATAGTTTCTGTGCAATCTTATCTGATCGCAAAAGCGTCAAACCCCAACCCGGTCGCTACCTAAGACAGCTTGCCGCGCAACATCTCCAGCTCGTACTTCCTTCTTTCATAGTAATTATGCTCCCATCCACTTACATAAAATGTGAGCGCAAAAAATACAAGCAATGCGGCGGAAAGCCACACCGACATCCGGGTCTCCCACATACCACCCAACAAGAAGAGCGCAATAGGAAGGGCATTCAGCCGGAGTATGTAAGAAAACCGAACCTGATAGGTCGCAGTAGAAATCGCATGATCCAGATCGCCCGCGATCGAGCGGTCAAATCTTCGCTCACCTGCCAATCTTTTCATGCGATTGACAACCACATACACAGCGGTCACAAACATCCACCCTGCCATAGCATTCATCCACATACTCATATTTCTGCTAACCAGGTTCATACCCAGTACCAAACCTCCACCTATAAGGTTTACCGTGATTGCCAGTATTTCACTGACGCGGGTGATACGTCCTGCCCGCGCTTTCTTTGCGACAATCCTGTTGTGTAATGCCTGCTCGTTAAGAACAAACAACGCTTCATTGTTTTGTGCATCCCAGATCTTCTTCATTTCCTCAAATTCCATGGCTCGTGATTTTTTTTGATTTTTCGACCAGGTGTTTCTTAATTCGATTAATTCTTACTCCTACGTTCGATTCAGTCATTCCGGTGATCGCTGACATTTCTTTATAACTAAAACCCTCCAGCATCAGCAGCGTGATTGATCGGTCTATTTCGTCGAGGCGTGATATCTCTTCATACATCCATGCAAGCCGGTCATCCGTGTGGTGCACTTTCTCAAGCACCCGATGATCCATGTTGTCCATCGACTCCCTCCCGTCCACATGGCGTCGCTCCCTACCCGACCATTTGATCGACACGTTAAGCGCTATCCTGTAGAGCCACGTGACTTCCGAAGATTCATGTCGGAACGACGGCACAGATCGCCAGACCTGGATCGCAATCTCCTGAAAAAGGTCATCGCGATCCATCTCAGTAAATGCATAAGCCCTTACCACTTTAAACAACACCGCCCGGTATTTGCTGATCCAGCTGTCGAAAATGTCGTTTTGATCCTGATCAGTCACTGAAGCGGGTTATTAATGCAGTTTGTTCCGGGTGCCCGGCTTTTTCTTACAAGAAGGGTAAATTTTCACCTGATCCTTCAATCTAAATGCAAAGACGCCAGAAATCTTTGAAAATCTGGCGTCTAATGACAGGAAATGAATTTCGTCGTATGTCAGGCCTCAGTTCTAAATTCGACTAAGAGACTTTCCAATTCACGCAACGGCCTTTTAAAGCTCTTCTCATTTTCAAGATAAATTGTCACCGCACAAGTAGTCAAGGCCACGATGAAAATTGCCAGCATCGCATTTGGGTATGTCGCCGCTCCTCCCGGGGCGTACAATTCGAAGGGCAGAACAACACCAATCGCGCAACTAACCGGAATTAAAACGAGCTCATATCGCTTTTTGAAAGTAAAGAAGGAATGAAGTTGCTGAGATTTTCTTTCGAGATAGGTATGAAGCGAGCTGACACCTGCCCCATCAACTTTACCGCGCGCCATCTGTCTGAATTTATTCAGCAGCATAATGGTAAACGGAACGTACAGTGCGATACAGACAAGACTGTAGAACAATATTGTTTCATCACCCCAATTCTTTACAATCACGTTGCTAAGCAGCGCATACAGTAGAATTTGCATCCCAAAGGAAGCCCAGAAGTATTTGAAGGGCTCTCTCAGGTGCTTGTTCACCCTGGATTTGAAAATCTTTTGGAGCGACTCGCGATTGAATGATTCACGGCGATCATCCGTTCCCTCATTCCAGTCTTTTTTCAATTCATCAAGTGACGACATAACTTTTAGTTTTAAGGTTTATTTATTTTTTTAACAATATTTCAAGTTCCTTCTTGATGCGAACAAGCCGTACGCTCACGTTCGATTTGGTAAGACCAGTGATTGCAGCAATCTCGTCGTAACTCAGGCTGTCCAGATACAGCATAACAATCGCTTTATTCAACTGCGATAATTCACCGATGGCAACAAACAACTGATCCGTTGCGGTGGGACCTGAACCGGGTTCTTCAGCGATCTGCGCGTGGATGTCTACCAGCGGCTCGTCCTTTTCCTTGGATTTCTTTCTATGCGTGAGTGCCGTATTCAGGCAAACCCTGTACATCCACGTCGAAAATTTTGAACGGCCATCGAATTGAGGATACGATCTCCATAATTGAAACATCATCTCCTGCATCGCATCTTGCCTGTCATCCTCATCAAAGAAGTAAATCCGTGCGATCTTGCGCGCAATTCCAAGATGCTGATTCAGCTCTTTTACAAAGGCGTCGTTTATCTGTGGATTCATGGATTGACTTGCTTTTACCTGATTAGTCTGCGGTTTTGTCAAAAAACTACAGTTTGATCTAGATCTTTTTAGAAATATCGCCGGTAAGACGGGGCAAGATATGTATGAAATCTACTCTAAACGGGCGAAAACGCGCCGGAATCCTGGTTATTAATGGAAATCCAATTTCACTTCACCAGCATGGACCTCCGGCGCTGACAACTAACCGCCAAGAATTCTGAAAAAAACCTTGCCCATGAAACGCGAGAATGTCCACACTCAATATTGGTTGACTACTTCTGGCACTGTAATTTAAACTTCGATTTATCTTCCAAACACATCATCATGGAAATCGAAGATATCCAGGCCATCTGCAAAAAGCTGCCCGGCGTAACTGAAGACATCAAGTGGGGTAACGACCTCTGCTTTTGTGTCGGTGAAAAAATGTTTTGCGTTATTGGTCTCGACCAAAAACCAGTGTCAGCATCTTTTAAAGTTACCGATGCCGAGTTCGACGACATGAGCCAGCGTCCTGGATTCAAGCCTGCACCCTATGTTGCAAAGCATAAATGGGTCTGGATGGATGACATCAACCGCCTCAGCAAGAAAGAGTGGAAACACTACGCAACACAGTCTTACGAACTAGTGAAGAGCAAGCTGCCTAAGAAGGTGAAGGCAAAAATCGACGCGGAGAACAAGTAATCAGTAATCGGTATTCAGTTAACGGTAATCCGTGATACTGAAACACGCATACCTAACATGCCATCCGACACCCGACCACCCGAGCAACTGATTACAGATCACCGATTACTGATTACCAATCACCGGTTAGCTCACTTCGGTTTCACAATACTCTTATGCAACCGGGGTATCTCCTGCAATGCAGCGGAAGCCATCCATGGGTGTAGCTCCATGATGAGACTTCCTGCCTTTATCGCGGGATCAGTTTCTGTGAGTGCACGCGCTTCCTCAAGAGTCTCCACGTTGAAAATGTAAATACCACGCAGCGTCTGATTGTCGAGGAAAGGTCCGGCAACCATCAACTTGCCCTCGTCGGCCATTCTTTGGATATTATCCATGTGCGCTTTCTGCAATTGGGCACGCGTGGTGGAATCTTGCGAACGGTTCGGGCCAGCCTTCAGAAATGCCATTACATATTTCTTCAGACCATTTTCGCCACCCAGACGTTTAGCCAGTGCTTCGTCATAAACAACTTTAGAGGAGGTCTGTGCGAGACAGAATGCCGTAAGCAGCACGAATATCACTGTTGCTATTCCAGACTTCATAATTTCAAGTTTTTATTGTTAAACGCGAGAGCAAATGCCCAACAATTTAGCACATTCTCAAATGGACAAAATTTAACTACCTACCGCCAACCGCCTATGATTAAACCCATCATGGTAAGCGACACCACACTATATCCCGCATTGATAAGAAATAGTGTGAACGATCTTCTTTCAAAAAGGTAGTGTGTCCCCACGAATGTTGCCACCCATCCGAAACCCGCAAGAAATCCATAGAATCCACCCATTGACATATCCGCCGTGGGGCCAAGAAACATCGCAAGATTAATCGCTGATACCAGCATGAGAATGAATCCAAATCCAAAGATCTTCGCCATGTTTCCTTTCTTCATATCCTCCTCTTTAAATCCGTTTTCCCGCATCCATATATTGCCAAGAACTGCGGGCGAATACCAAAGCCCACCCAGCACAAACGCCGATACGGCTGCGGCGAGAATCGCCCAATAATTAAGAAATGAAGTATCCATTTTTAGTAAGGGTTAGTTTGAACAAATCAGAGGACTAATTTGCAATCTTTAATTTTGTAAATCACCCACTTGTTACTGAAGCGGAAAAAATGCACCCCGAACCAGAAAGAAGCTCTTCCGGCACAGGCGTTCAACTGAACGACAATACCATCCGCCTGATCGGTATTCCCTTTTTTGGCATCTGCATACCCTTCGTAACGGGCCTGTTCGGCTCACTGACTTACCACGACATAATGTTTTGGCTTGGCCTGGTGTATTTCGTCGGACTGTCAGCCATGATATGGCAAGGAAATCGTTATCTCTTATTTCGTACCCGAAAACGCTTTACATGGTTTGATAAACCCAGCGAAAAACTGATTTTATTAATCGTCAACAACATCTTCTACACCACGCCCACGTCTATGAGACAGTATTCATGATGAAAGAACATCAGACCGAACAGGTGAAAAATGCCGAGCTCGCGAGCGCGAAGGCCATGGCTGAATTAGATGCACTCAAGAATCAGCTGGACCCGCATTTTATGTTCAACTCGCTCAACAGCCTCGCGTACCTCATTGACACGGATCCCGCAAAAGCAAAACTCTTCACGGAAAATCTTGCTGAGGTGTACCGGTACATTCTGGCACAAAAGGATTACAACCTGGTTACGCTCGAGGATGAATTTGCATTCTTAGGCAAGTATGCCGCTTTACTACGTTTGCGTTTTGGAAAGGCAATTGAAATAAACAAAAACTTCAACAGCACAACAATACATGACTTCATGCTTCCGCCCGTGTCGGCATTTATTGCACTGGAAAATGCCGTGAAACACAATGAAGTTTCCGAACAGTTTCCATTGACATTTGATCTCACCGTCACGAATGGATTCCTGATTATCCGAAACAGGATACGGGAAAAAAGGAGCATCCAGCACTCGTCCGGCATCGGATTGAAAAATCTTAATGATAGATTCAGGATCCTCACCGGAAAAGAGATCCGGGCAGGGAAAGAAGAAAGTGACTTTGTGATCCATCTTCCACTTATGCCAATAGCCGGATGAACGTCATTATAATTGAGGATGAGCCCCTCGCACAGGCTAAGCTTGAAAAGATGCTCCTGGCCATCGATTCATCCATACATATTCAGGCGCGTCTTGGAAGTGTTAAGGAGTCCCTGGCATGGCTCCGTGCCAACAACCCACCTGATGTTGCCTTTATTGATATTCAATTATCCGACGATCACTCGTTCGAGATCCTGAGGAAGCATCCTGTTTCCTTTCCGGTTATTTTTACAACTGCTTATGATAAATACTTGCTTGAAAGCTTCGAGTTCAATTCCATCGACTATTTATTGAAGCCCATTACCGCGGAGCACTTGACTCGCTCGCTTACAAAAGTCAGGTCGTTGCAGAGACATTTCATCCAAACCGCCCTGCAAAACCTTGTGAATCAGGGCCAAGGGATGCCCCGGAAACGAATTCTCGCGAAAAAGGGCACCGAGTTCATGGCCATCGAACAAGAAAAGATCTCCTATTTCTACAGTGACCAGAAGGTGGTTTTTCTGAGGGATGAAGCGGGCAATAGACTGATGGTGGACAAAAACCTGGCTGAACTGGAGACGGTGCTGGACCCTCAGAATTTTTTCCGTATCAACCGTAAGATCATTGCCAACCGGAAAGCCATCGACCGGTTTAAGTCAGATAATGGAAAAATAAGGATCTTCCTTCGTCCAGAACTTAAAGAAGATGTCTTTGTAAGTAAAGAAGGGGCGCCATCCTTCCGAAGGTGGATCGAAGAAAGTCTGTGACGCAAATCACGGCATGTTTTTTTTAGGTTTCGAGAGGCCGCAAATCAATGACTGACATCATAAATTAATATGGGTTTAGCTACTCAATAGATTTAACTCTTATTTAACTTTAGACCTTCGAAGATTCTCGAGTCAATCAAGTTTAAAATACCAAACCACCATTAAATTCAATTAGCCATGGCTAAGAAAGCAAAGAAGGCCGCGAAGAAGACGGCAAAAAAGGCGAAGAAAAGCGCAAAGAAGGTAGTAAAGGCTGCAAAGAAGACAGCTAAGAAAGTAGCAAAAAAAGCAGCCAAAAAAGCACCAAAGAAATCAGCCGCAAGAAAGATTGGGGCAACAGCAAAGGCCGTAGTTAACAAAGCGGTAGCTGCAAAAGATAGCGTTGCTTCATCTGCTCAAGCAGTTAAACAAGCGGTTGTAAACAAAGTAGATGAGCTTAAGACAGCGGTTGCAGAAAAAGCTACCGAGATCAAGGATGCCGTTGAAACAAAGGTGGAAGAATCACGCAATGACCTGAAAGAAGGCTGGTCGCAAGGCTAGGCATTTCCGGAACGTAATCATTAGAGCCCCCAGTAGCACCGCTGCCGGGGGCTTCTTCATTTCGAACGGCCATCACTTAGACCCCAGGCCGTGGCTTTCTCTCTTGATTTTCATCGCCTTTTGTGAGACTTTAGTGACCTTAGGCATTCCGATAAATCCCGGAATTGTCGCAAAACCCCTCGACCCGCATGTTCAATTTTTCATTGCTCAGCGACCTCTCCAACCGCGAGCTTCAGCGCGAGAAGACTAAAGATTACCGCAACGTCGTACTGATTCAGATTGTCATAATCGTTTTTGGATTGACTTTGTCTCAACCCCTACTCGAGGATTCAAAAAGTGATGCCTCGAAGTTCATCATATCCATCTTTTCGTTCTTTGGCGCGACCTATGCGTTCCTGCTTTGGGATCTCCTTCGGAACTTCACGCGCAGCAAACCGTTGATCGGAACAATCCTGGTGGTGCTTTCTGGAATCGTAGTCGCTGGCACGTTGGTCGAGTTTCCTTACTATCAGATCATCCATGTCAGCAATCGACAGCTATATCTTCTCGCCATCCACAGTCTACTCTTCCCCATCGAAGTCACGGTCATCGCCTATGCAATCAGGGATATTTTTTCCGGAGGATTCATGACCGGAGACAAATTATGGGGCGCAGCATGTATCTTTCTTATGATCGGGATCTCTTTTGGAAGCCTGTTCGATCTGATCACTATCATCAATCCAGGATCGTTGGGCGCCGATATCGAGCTGGGGCTGCCCAATTACTCAGAATGCGTGACGTACAGCTTTTGCATTCTGGGAGGTGTCGATTCCGGCCTTGAACCCAGCAGATTGATTCGCAACATCAGCACGATCGAAGCGGTGTGGGGTAACATCTACGGCATGCTGATTATCGGAAGACTTCTTGGGCTGCCACGCCAGGAAGACGCCGCGGCATAGTATCGATCCTTTCACTAACTTGAACGTCCATTAAACTTGTATTTCCTACCCTAACCTGAAATCCTATGCAAAACAGAAGACTGCCACTGATCGTTTTGGGCGTCATTGGCTTCATCATCGTCATGGCCCTCTCCTCTAGCCTTTTCTTTACCGTTCAGTCAAACGAGCGAGCCGTGATCTTTTATCCGTTCACTTCGGGACTCGATGTGGATAATGTCATTGACCAGGGCACACATATGAAGGCGCCCTGGAACGATGTATACATCTATAAAGTAAATGAGATGTATGCCGACGAAAATATGGACATTCTGGACAAGAATGGTCTATCGATTAAAGTCGACATTACGGTTCGGTACTTTCCGGTACCAGAAAAAATCGGGTACGTCCACCAAAAGTTCACCCAATCCTACGTCGACGTCCTCGTGATACCGGAAGTTCGGTCGACCGTTCGCCAGGTCATGGGCCGTTACACGGCTGAAGAAATTTACTCAACAAAACGCGCCGAGGTCGAAGGTGCAATCAAAGACGAAACCGTGAAGATTCTCAATTCGAATTTCGTCACAGCCACCGCCGTGTTGATCCGCTCAATAGTACTCCCCGAGCAGATCAAGGCTGCCATCGAGAACAAGCTCAAGCAGGAACAGGAAGCGCTCGCGTACCAGTTCAGGCTCGACAAGGAAAAAAGTGAGGCAGAACGGAAAAGAATTGCCGCAGAAGGCGAGTCGAGGGCGAACAACATTATCAACAATAGTTTGACCGATAAATTGTTGAAAATGAGAGGTATAGAAGCGACGTTAGAGCTCGCAAAGTCACCCAATTCCAAGGTTATCGTCGTCGGCTCAGGAAAGGACGGCATGCCCCTGATTCTGGGCAATAATTAATTTATTCAAAAGGGCTTCCAACTACAAAAACACGGGTTTACTTTAGGGCAAAATAGTTTAACATGGCAAAAACAGCGCAACTAATAATTGACGGCAAAACGTATGAATTTCCTGTCGTGGAAGGCACGGAAAACGAACAGGGAATTGATATCAGCGAACTCCTTGAGAAAACGGGCGCTGTCACCCTCGACCTTGGATACAAAAACACCGGCGCGACTAAGAGCGCGATAACTTTTCTTGACGGTGACAAAGGGATACTGCGCTATCGCGGTTATTCGATTGAGGAGCTCGCCGAAAAATCGAACTTTCTCGAAGTTGCATACCTCCTGATTTTTGGTGAGCTGCCAACTGCCGTGCAGCTCGACAAATTTTCAAACGACATAAAGACTCATACGCTTGTTCATGAGGATACCAGGAAGATCCTGGACGGTTTCCCTTCCACCTCGCATCCAATGGGCGTATTGGCTTCAATGTTCTGTGCTCAAACGGCGTTTTACCCAGAATCTTTGGATCCAAATCGTTCAAGTGATGGCGTCTACCTCAGCATCGTGCGCTCTTTGGCGAAGATGCCGACTTTCGCTGCATGGGCTTACAAGAATGCCGTAGGACATCCTGTTAATTATCCCGACAATTCATTGGGATACTGCGCACGATTCCTCAAGATGCTTTACGCTCTTCCGGCTGAGCAATTCGATGTAGATCCCGTCGTTGCGGATGCGCTCGACAAACTGCTGATCCTTCATGCTGACCACGAGCAGAATTGCTCGACGTCAACCGTCAGGATCGTTGGTTCGTCGAAAGCCAGCATCTACTCATCCATCTCTGCCGGCATCAACGCCTTGTGGGGTCCCCTGCACGGTGGCGCTAACCAGGAGGTGATCGTCATGCTGGAGCAGATCAGAAAAGACGGTGGTGATACAGAAAAATGGATTGCAAAAGCAAAAGACAAAAATAGCGGCTTCCGCCTGATGGGCTTCGGTCACAGGGTATATAAGAACTTCGATCCGCGTGCTAAAATTATCAAGAAGGCTGCGGACGATGTATTGAAGAAACTCGGTGTCAATGATCCTGTGCTCGAGATTGCTTTGAAGCTTGAAGAAGCTGCTTTGAAAGATTCTTATTTCGTGGAACGCAAGCTGTACCCGAACGTCGACTTCTATTCTGGTATCATTTACCGAGCCCTGGGTATACCGGTTGATATGTTCACGGTGATGTTTGCGATGGGCCGTCTGCCAGGATGGATTGCGCAGTGGAAAGAGATGCGTGAGAACAAAGAACCAATCGGTCGTCCTCGTCAGATCTACACGGGTCAGAAACTCCGCAAATACTCGGCAATCGACTCAAGAAAGTAATAAACAAAAACCCTGACTCAACAGTCAGGGTTTTTTATTGCCCTACAGATTAGCCTGAACAGAACTTAAGCAAATTACCCTATGGCCTTACAAGACGATTTCCAATCTGCAGTTTCCCGATCCAAAGAACTTCCGCAACGTCCATCGAACGAAGATTTACTGGAACTTTATGCGCTGTTCAAACAAGGCACCGAAGGCGATGTCAGTGGCGACCGTCCTGGTGGATTTGATTTCAAGGCGATTGCAAAGTATGATGCTTGGGCGTCAAAGAAGGGGAAATCAAAAGATGACGCAATGAAGGAATATGTGGACCTCGTATCGCGCCTTGAGAAGAATTAATTATAACACCCGAGCCTTTGCATCTTTTCTATTTACCTGATGTAACGGCAGGCCACCTGCCTGAAGATGAATCGCGGCATGCAATCAAGGTCCTTCGGCTGAATGCCGGAGACGAATTCGAAATTACAGATGGTAAGGGAAGTCTATTCGCGGTAGCCATTACTGATCCAGCCCCGAAGCATTGTACATTCAGAATTCTTAGTAAGACGGAAGTTGCTAAGAGAAACTTCTCTATTCATCTCGCCATCGCCCCCACAAAAAATGCTGACCGCATTGAATGGATGGTGGAGAAGTGCGTCGAGATCGGCGTTGATGAGATTTCATTTTTGCTATGCAAGACTTCAGAAAGAAAGACCATCAACCTCGAACGAATAGAAAAGGTGGCGATCAGCGCCATGAAGCAATCCAAGCATTACTGGCTTCCCAAGTTGAACGGGATCGTGCCCTTTAATCAATTTATTAACCAACCCATCGAAGGATCGAGATTCATTGCGCATGTTGATGAATCGAATCCAAATCACCTGAAGTCGCTGGCAAATTCCGCTGAATCGTACACAGTTTTGATTGGCCCCGAAGGAGATTTCTCTAACGAGGAATTAGATGCCGCGCTGAAGGCAGGATTTCGAAAAGTAGGTCTTGGCCCCAACCGTTTGCGCACTGAAACTGCTGGACTGGCAGCGGTAATGACATTGAACCTTGCGAATATACTTTGAATTTGTTGCTGGTCCCTGGCCACTCGATTCTGGCAACGCACCCACGGATCGCGATGCACAACCAGAATCTAGAATCCAGAATCTCTCCCCTTTGTATCAAGTCGGCTTCTATCTATTTTTAGAGTCTTGATAGATTACTATGACGACCGCTGAAGCAAAAAAAACAATCTCCTCCCTCACTGAAAAGATCAATCACCACAACGAGCTCTACTACCAGCAAAGCAAAACTGAAATATCCGACCAGGAGTTTGACAAATTATTGGAGCAGTTGTTAAGACTCGAGCAGGAGTTTCCAGAACTAAGACTTCCCGACTCCCCCACACAGCGCGTTGGCGGTGGCATCACGAAGGAATTTGCGACTGTCAATCATCGCTACCCCATGTTATCACTCGGGAACACCTACTCTTCCGAAGAACTAGAAGACTTCGACGGCCGCGTAGCAAAAGGACTTGATGGAGACAAGTATGAATACTTCTGCGAACTGAAATTCGATGGGGTGTCCATCAGCCTGATCTATGAGAACGGAATGCTTGTACGCGGCGTGACGCGCGGTGACGGTGTCCGCGGCGATGACGTCACACAAAATATTAAGACGATCCACTCGATCCCGTTGAAAGCAAAGGGAAAGAATGTTCCGGATTCATTCGAAGTGCGCGGCGAAGTATTCCTTCCAAAGAAAGTATTCGAAAAACTGAACAAGGAGCGTGAAGATATCGGTGAAGAAACCTACGCCAATGCACGGAACACAGCGTCTGGCACCGTCAAAATGCAGGACAGCCGGGAAGTCGCGCGTCGAAAACTCGATTGCTATACCTACTCGTTGCTGGGAGATGGAAACGGAATTACGACTCACGAAGAAGCCATTAAAAAACTCGAGTCGTGGGGATTTAATGTAAGCCAGACCTACAAGAAATGCAGGAATATCAAGGAGGTCCTGCAGTACATAGATCATTGGGACAAGAAACGACTTGAACTCCCGCTGGAAACAGATGGAGTCGTTATCAAAGTCAATAGTTTAGAACAACAGCAACAGCTTGGCTTTACGGCAAAAAGTCCTCGATGGGCAATTGCCTTTAAATACAAGCCTGAAAGCCAGAGTACGCGGCTCAATGGAATTACCTATCAGGTGGGCCGCACAGGAGCCATTACCCCAGTAGCAGAATTGGAACCGATCTTTCTGGCGGGCACAACCGTGAAGCGCGCGTCCCTGCACAATGCCAATGAAATCGCGCGCCTCGACCTTCGCATCGGCGACTATGTGTTTGTTGAAAAAGGCGGCGAGATCATTCCAAAAGTGACAAGCGTAGACCAGACCAAACGGAAACCAGGTACCAAGCCAGTCAAGTACATAACAAAGTGTCCTGAATGTGGAGCAGAATTAATCCGGCATGAGGGTGAGGCGAACCACTACTGCCCTAACGAAAAAGGTTGTCCGCCTCAGATCAAAGGGAAGATCGAACATTTCATTCAGCGTAAAGCAATGAACATTGATTCACTGGGTGAAAAAACAATCGGTCAGCTTTATAGCCTTGATCTGGTAAAAACACCGGCTGACCTCTATGACCTTACCAAAGAGGATCTGGCGAGACTTGAAGGCTTCAAAGATCTTTCGATTAAGAACCTGTTGAATGGCATAGAAAATTCAAAATCAACGCCGTTTGAATCGGTGATGTTCGCTATCGGGATTCGCTATGTCGGCAAAACAGTTGCGGAAAAACTTGCCAGGTATTTTAAGAATATCGACAACCTCATGAATGCCACCTATGAGGAATTACTGAACGCACCAGAGGTCGGAGAAAAAATTGCCGAAAGCGTCGCCGAATGGTGCAAGGATAAAAATAATCGTAAGGAGATCGACCGGCTTCGGAGGGCAGGGCTTCAGTTCATTTCCTCCGAAAAGGAGCCGGACAAAGTGAGCAATGTACTGGAAGGGAAGTCATTTGTTGTGTCCGGCACTTTTGTCCATTACGAGCGTGATGCCATCAAAGATGTGATTGTTGCGAATGGTGGTAAGGTATTATCCGGCGTTTCTGGAAAACTCGATTACCTGGTAGCAGGTGAAAACATGGGGCCCGCAAAGCGTGAAAAAGCAGAAGCGCTAAAAGTGAAGATTATTTCTGAGGATGAGTTTAGGAAGATGATCGGAGCCTAGGCAGAGAGCTTAGAGCTTAGGGTTCAGAGTTTAGCGTGATCGCAACAGAAATCGAAATTCCAGATACGAAATTGGACCATGCACCGCCAATAGCCAAAAGCAAACGGCCAACAGCAATTTTTTATATCTTACACATCAAAACCCCACCCCCTTGAAACTGACTTTTCTGAAATGGCGGACGCAAAAAGCCTTGCGCAAAAACAAGAGCCCGCGTACGAGTACGCCGTACAAAAAATCAAATTCAATCGGCATCATATTCAGTGTCGAAGACAAACAAAAGCACGATGATGTAAAGGAGTTTGTAAAGCACCTCGAGCTGGATGGCAAACAGGTTCATGTGCTTGAGTTCCTGCCGGCTAAAAAAGAGAACTTTGAATTTCTATTCGACTTTTTCACCATGCAGGATCTGAACTTCTGGGGTAAAATTAATAACTCAAAGGTTTCTACTTTTATCCAGACAACATTTGACTACTTGTTTTATCTCGACAAGGAACATAATCCACTCATTCTTAACTTGCTGGCTGAAAGTAAGGCATATTGCCGTGTAGGTAACTACAATGAGCAATGTGAGTCTTATTTTGAATTGATGATTGAAAACAAGGGGACAGTGAAAGGAATGATCGACAACATGTACAAGTATACCAAGCAGTTGAGATGAAGAAATTACTGGGCACCGGAGTCGCGCTCGTGACCCCGTTTGATGGGTCGGGCAACATAGATTTTGCGGCATTAAAGAAAGTTTTGGTTCACACCGCCAAAGGCGTGGACTACTATGTGGTAATGGGTACAACAGGTGAGTCCGTTACACTCACGAAAGAAGAGAAGAAGAAAGTACTTTCGTTCGTACTTCAGAACAATCCAAAAAAACTACCAATTGTATACGGCATAGGTGGAAACAATACGGCAGCGGTACTCGAAGAAATTCAGCATACGGACCTGGCGCACGTTGATGCCATTCTATCTGTTAGTCCTGCTTACAACAAGCCTTCACAAGAAGGTATTTTCAAGCATTTCTCCATCATTGC
Organism: Cyclobacteriaceae bacterium; assembly: GCA_044223825.1. Taxonomy (GTDB): domain Bacteria; phylum Bacteroidota; class Bacteroidia; order Cytophagales; family Cyclobacteriaceae; genus ELB16-189. The sequence continues at coordinate 44,122 of JBGALO010000009.1, forward strand.
GAATGTTAGCCCCCTTCCGATCGTGTTGTATAACGTTCCGGGACGTACCGCATCAAATATGACGGCCGAGACAATCATCCGGCTGGCAAGTAACAAGAACATTGTTGGCGTAAAAGAGGCCTCAGGAAACCTGGAGCAATGTATGAAGATCGCTAAAGACAAACCTTCTGATTTCATGCTCATTTCAGGCGATGATCTCCTCACACTGCCAATGTATGCGATCGGTGCCTCAGGTGTCATCAGCGTGCTTGCCAATGCGTTTCCTACGGTTTTTAAGGGTATGAAAGAATGTGCGATAGATGGCAATTACCCAAAAGCCCACCAATTCCTCAACAAGATTGTGGATATCAATGGCCCCATGTACGAGGAAAGTAATCCGGTAGGGATCAAGCAATTGCTGGCAGAGATGGGGATCTGTGGACCTTACGTCCGCTTGCCCCTCGTGCCGGCCTCAGACAAGCTTGCTGCACGCATAAAATCAATTTATTCAGCAACAAAAAAGGGACAGCGCTAACGCAGTCCCTTCTTTTGTAGTTCTGGCGGGGTTATTTCGTTTCCTTGTTTTTCAGTTCCTGAACTTCAGCGCGGATAGACTGCGCGAGGTTCTTAAGATCTTGCATTCCTTTGCGCACACGTGTGCCAGCAGCGCTGTTGCCCTTGTTGTAAAACTTATCGGCATCAAGTTCGATAGAGGCAATCAGGGTCTTTAATTCTTCAAATTTTTTCATTGCTATTTAGTGTTTTGGTTTGAAACAAAGGATTAACGTCTGCTAAGGTATGTAAAAACCCTTGAAAACAAGTAAAAAACGATATTTTTTACACCCCCTTGGTCACAGCCACCAGTTCTTCCTTCCGGTAGAACCCGTCGTCCAGCTTGTGTTTTAGCTCGGAAAACGCTGATAATGTCTCATTTACGTCGGCCATGGTATGCGCCGCCGTAGGGATGATCCTAAAGATTATAACATCCTTAGGCACAACAGGATAGATGATCACAGAGCAGAAAATATGGAAGTTTTCCCGGAGGTCCATCGACATATTCGCGGCCTCACCTACCCCTCCTTTGAACAACACCGGGGTCACAGGCGACTTCGTCGGTCCAATATAGAATCCACGTTCCCTCAGGCCGTCCTGGAGGGCGTTTACGACCTTCCAGAGATTGTCCTTGAGCTGAGGCTGGGTGCGCAAAAGCTCAAGCCTCTTCATCCCGCCCACTACCAATGGCAGCGGCAGGCTTTTAGCAAAAATCTGTGAGCGGGTACTGTAGCGGAGATATTTGAGGATGTGCTTCTGTCCAGCGACAAATGCACCGATGCTAGCCATCGACTTCGCGAAAGTCGAGAAGTAGAGGTCGATCTGATCCTGAACACCCTGCTCTTCTCCTGCACCGGCACCGGTTTTCCCCATTGTACCAAACCCGTGCGCGTCGTCGACGAGCAAACGGAATTTATATTTCTTTTTAAAGGCAACGATGTCCTTAAGATTACCCATGTCACCTGACATCCCGAACACACCTTCAGTGATTACAAGGATTCCGCCGCCGGTCTCTTCAGCAAGTTTGGTTGCACGCTGGAGCTGCTTCTCCAGGTTCTCCATATTGTTGTGCGGAAACACGAATCGCTTGCCCATGTGAAGTCTCACACCGTCGATAATGCAGGCATGTGATTCAGCATCATAAACGATCACATCTTTTCTGTCAACAAGCGCATCAATGATCGATACCACACCTTGATAACCATAATTGAGGAGCATGGCATCCTCTTTCTTCACGAACTCAGCAAGCTGGCGTTCAAATTCAAGATGCAGCACAGAATTTCCAGACATCATGCGAGCACCCATCGGGCTGGCGAGTCCGTACTTTGCGGTGGCCTCTGTATCTGCTTTTCTTACTTCAGGGTGGTTGGCAAGACCCAGGTAATTATTAAGACTCCAGTTGAGCACTTCACGCCCCATGAACTTCATGCGTGGGCCAATGTCCCCTTCAAGCTTTGGAAAGAAAAAATAGTCATCTGGTAAATGTGAGTACTTGGCCAGAGGGCCCGCTTCCATCTTGAGTTTTTCGAACAAATCGACCATTTCGCAGAATTTAGTTTGAATTTTGGGGCAAAAATAAAAAAATACCCTCATACCAAAAAGGTATGACCTATGACTAAAAGTTATAACGAGGCTCAGGAATGATTATAACCCTTGCGGATACCCATACTGATAAAAATCAGTCCCACCCTCCGCCGAGGGACCGGTATAACGTTACTGACGAATTGAGTTGTTGAGCGCGCACCGAAGACGCCATCAATGAGGCAGTAAATAATCCGTTCTCGGCAGTCAATACTTCGAGATAGGATGTAAATCCATTGTCGTAGCGGGCACGCGACAGTTCGAGGTTCTTGCGCGCAGCATCGGCCTGCAACTTGCGGGCTTCATACTCAGTCTGAAAAGTCTGAATCGACACAAGCGAGTTTTCAACGTCTGCAAGAGCAACGAGGTAGGCATTGACATACCGGTACATCGACTGCTCTGCCACTTTCTTTTGTGCTTCGACCCGACGTACATTCTTACCGAAATTAAATACGGGCCCCATCAGGCGGGCAACGATATTAGATGCAGCAGCCTCCGGAGAAGTAAGGTTGGAAAGATCGTTGCTTATACCACCGAGATAACCTGTAAGCGTAAGCGATGGAAACCGCATCGCCTGTGCAATACCCACGCGTTCAACCTCTGCTATGTAGCTAAACTCTGCCTGTTTGATATCAGGTCGTTGCGCCAACAAGGTCGAAGGAAGTCCCGCCGGAATAACCGGTGCTTTCGGTTGATCAAGATTGGTAAGTCCACGAGGAATAGGGAGTGTTCGTTGACCCAACAGGACGTTCAATGCATGTTCAGTGAACGCTACCTGTCGTTCGAAGTTCGGCACGGCAGATTGCGCGTCTCTCAGTTGCTGTTCCGATTGGAGTAATTCAAGCTCAGAAATATCGCCGCCTTCATAACGCGCTTTCATCTTGTCGTAATAATCCTGCCGGGACATCACGGTGCTTTTGGCAATCTCAAGACGGTTATCAAAATCACGTAGTTGAAAATACATTGACGCGACGTCACTGATCAAAGTAGATTGAATAGCCCTCTTTGCCTCTATACTTCCAAGCATTTGTGCATATGCCGCGCGATTGCTGTGTCGTATTCTACCCCACACATCGAGCTCCCATGACACGTTTCCTACGGCGACCATCCTTCCCGTGGTAGCGCTTCCGGGTTGCTCCATTACATTACTGCTGGCAACGGAGGCCACCACGCCGATCTTCGGAAACAGATCAGCTTTCGAAACACCATAAAGCGCACGCCCTTCTTCAATGCGCGCAACTGCCACTTTGAGATTCAGATTGTTCTTGAGGGCGGAGTCGATCAATGCGGTTAAAACCGGATCACCAAAAAGCTTGAACCATTTCAGGTTCAGCACGGAATCTCCATCACTTATATACTCATTCTTGTTGACATAGCCCGGTGCTTTTTCAATAGCGGGCCGCTTGTACTTCGGACCAACCATGCAACCCGAAACGATTACTGTGAGGACGCATATGAATTTGAATTTCTTCATATCAGTGATCCCCTCCTTTCGTTTCGACCGCCGGTGCCGATGAATGTTTCTTTCCGCCCATGCGCTCAATGACAACGAATAAAACAGGCACAAGTAAAACACCCAATATCGTCGCCATCGTCATTCCGGCAAACACAGCCATGCCCATCACTTTGCGACCCTCTGCACCGGCTCCCGCTGCGGTCAGCAATGGCACAACACCCAGGATGAAAGCAAACGCCGTCATCAGGATCGGGCGAAGCCTCAACTTTGCTGCAAGCAATGCAGCCTCAATAACCGTCTTACCTTTTTCATATTCCTCCTTTGCGAACTCAACGATCAAAATTGCATTCTTCGCCGCCAATCCGATCAGCAGGACAAGTCCGATCTGAGCGAACACGTTGTTTACATAACTTTCACTGGACAACCGGCTTAGATACAATCCAAGAAAAGCACCGAACACGGCGAACGGCGTTCCCAGCAGGACACTGAATGGCAATGACCAACTCTCATATTGTGCGGCAAGGATGAGGAACACAAAAATGATCGCGAAAATAAATACGGCTCCTCCCTTTCCTTCTGCTTGCTTTTCCTGATAGCTAATGTTCGTCCAGGCGTATCCCATATCCCTGGGCAATACCTGAGCGGCTACTTCTTCAAGGGCAGTCATCGCTTGTGACGAACTGTATCCCTGAGCTGGCGCACCACCGATTTCCGCGGCGCGATACATATTGAATCTGTTGGTAAACTCCGGGCCAGTGATTTTCTCAACTGCCACAAGCGTTGACAACGGAACCATGCTGCCCTTTGAATTCCTTACGAAGAAATTGGCAATGTCTTCCGGGTTTACACGATACTCGGGCTCAGATTGAATGTAGACTTTATACTGCCTGCCAAACCTGTTGAAATCATTCACATAAGAGCCTCCCAGGTATGCACTCAAACCGGCATTGATGTCTGACAATGGGACACCGATCTTAAGCGCCTTATCCCGGTCCACCAGAATCTTGAACTGTGGCCCACCAGCCCGGTAAGTTGTTGTGATCCTTCCGATCTCCGGCCTCTGGCGCGCCGCAGCCATAAACTTCTGTGTTTGGGCCTGCAGGTATTGCGGATCATTACCTCCTCTGTCCTGAAGCATCATAGCAAACCCGGCAGATTGCCCAAGTCCCTGAATTGGCGGCGGACCAAAGGCAGCCACAGTCGCTTCAGGAATTTGCGTCGCCAGGATCTTGTTCATTCTTGCCGTAAACATCGCAGCAGTTTCCTGGCGTGTACTCCACTCTTTCAACGAAATAAAAAAGAATCCTCGTGCCGATGAGTTTGTGCTTGTGAGCAAGTCGTTTCCAATCACTGCGGTGGTGTATTCAACCGACTGTTCACGCGCAAGAAACTTCTCAATCTTCTTCATCACCTCATTTGTCCGCTGTTGAGACGCCGCATCAGGTAAAAAGACACCGATCATCATATATCCCTGATCTTCCTCTGGAACAAATCCGGCAGGGATCTTCATACCAAGGAATCCTGCACCGATAGCAACAACGAGGATGAATAACATACTCCTGACTGACTTCTTGATTAAGATGCCTGTGAAGCCCGTATAACCGTTCGTAAACTTCTCGAAATACTTATTGAAGCCTGCAAAGAATCTGCCCAGCAATCCTCCGGTTGCCTGGTTAGGCTTCAACAAAATGGAACACAACGCAGGACTGAGCGTCAGCGCGTTTACAGCTGAGAAGAAAACGGAGATCGCGATCGTGATCGCAAACTGTTGATACAATCTTCCGGTGATTCCCGGAGTCATCGCAACAGGAATGAACACTGCCATCAATACCAGCGAGATCGCTATGATCGGACCAGCTACTTCCTTCATTGCCTGACGGGTCGCTTCCTTAGGATCCATACCATGCTCAATCTTATGCATGACCGCCTCCACCACAACGATCGCGTCGTCAACAACGATTCCAATTGCCAACACCAGCCCAAGCAGTGACAACACATTGATGGAAAAACCCATCAATGGGAAAAATGAAAATGTGCCGATCAGGGCGACGGGAACGGTAAGCATCGGAATAAGTGTCGCTCTCCAGTTTTGCAGAAAGATGAACACCACTAGAATTACGAGCACAACCGCTTCAAATAAAGTATGGATAATCTCTTCGATACCAGCGTCCACCGCTAATGTTGTATCGAGCGGTATCTGATATTCCATATCCGCCGGAAAGCGCGCAGAAGCCTCTTCAACGGCGTGACGCACGTTTTCCGCCACCTGCAAAGCATTTGAACCGGGAATCTGGTATACCAACAATACCGTACCTGTCTTCCCATTTACGCGAGACAAATTGTCGTACGTTTCACTTCCCAATTCAATACGTGCCACATCTTTCAGCCTCACCTGCTGCCCATTCTCAGTCGATTTGACGATGATGTTTCCAAACTCCTCTTCAGACTTCAATCGGTCTTGCAACGTGATCGTATAAGTAAAATCTGTCCCGGGTGGCGCAGGCGCTGCGCCGAATTTTCCACCGGGCGAAATCACATTTTGCGTTTGAATTGCCGAAGCAAGGTCAGTGACAGTGAGGCCCAGTTTGGTGAGTACATCCGGCTTGATCCAGATTCGCATCGAATAGTCGCCACCACCAAAAACGTTGACACGCGCAACACCGCTAATGCGCGAGATATTGTCGACGAGATTGATCTTACTATAATTCGTGAGGAAATTGTTGCTGTAGGTTCCATTTGGCGAAGTCAGTGACACCAAAATCAATGGAAACGTCATCGACTTTTGTGTGGTCACACCGAAATTTTTCACTTCGATCGGCAACGTCGGGGTCGCCTGACCTACCCTCGTCTGCGTAAGCATCGTCGCAATATCAAGATCAGTGCCCACTTCGAACGTCACGTTGAGCACCATCGTACCGTCAGATGCATTCGTCGACTTCATGTAAAGCATTCGCTCGACGCCGTTGACCTTTTGCTCAATCGGCGTGGCTATGGCCTGTTCAATATTCAATGCATTCGCTCCCGTGTACGTAGTCCGGATTTCCACGTTGGGCGGCGTGATCTCGGGGTATTGCGAAATAGGTACGTTGAGGAGAGCAAGAGAACCAATGATGACGATCACAATCGAGATCACCATTGCGACGATTGGACGCCTTACAAAAAAATCACCCATAGATACCCTGTTTCCTTTTTACTTTTTCCTTGAAAGAGAATCAACTGATTTCCAGTTGGCGGGCACCGGCTTCACTGTTGCGTTCGCCTGTATAAATTGGTTGCCCAGCAGCGCGACCTGGTCTGTGGATTCTAGACCAGCTTCGATGATCCATTCGTCGCCGATCTGTTGACCTGCCTGGACAATTTTGGGTACTAATTTATTTTCTGCATTTACGGTCATGATCTGATAAATCCCCTGCATTTCGATCACGGCCCGCTGCGGCACAATCATAGCGTTCCTTCTGTTCTCAAAAATCAATCTGACCCTTGAAAACTGTCCGGGACGCAGGGTCTGTTCAGGATTGGGGAATTCAGCCTGCAATGTCAACGTGCCTGTCGTCGGATCTACCTGGCGGTCAACGGTGTTAACAATCCCCTTGTGTGGAAATACCGATCCATCTACCAGGATGAGCTCGGCATCTGCAGAAGTCTTTTCGGTCGGGTTTTCTTTTCTGATCTTTTGAAACCGAAGAACATCCTGTTCACCCACGGGGAAACGAACTCTCAAACGGGTAATGTCAGACACCGTATTCAGTAAGCCACTGGATCCCAGGCTCGACACATAATTTCCCACCTGAATTTTGCTGATCCCGATGACGCCGTCGATGGGTGACAATACGCGCGTGTACCCAAGTTCAATTCGTTGGTTTTCAAGATTGGCTTTGGCCGCCTCAACCTGCGCTTTTGAAACATCAAAATTCGCAACTGCTGCGTCGAGGTCACGCTTGCTTACTGCATTGATCTGGGCGAGCGGTCGAATGCGCTTTAAATTTGCATCAGCGTTAGCCAATGTAGCCTCCGCAGACGCAACCTGCCCACGAGCCTGATCGACTTTTGTTTGATACGGCAATGGATCAATCGTATAAAGAAGTTGTCCCTTCTTCACGGGCCCACCTTCTCTGAAATGCAATCCTGTCACCCACCCATCAACCCGTGCACGTATTTCGATATCGGATTCCCCGAGCACCTGCCCAACAAATTCACGATAGATCGGAACGTCGCGCTTCGAAACCGGGACAACGGGCACTTCCAGCAATGCTGCCGTGCCAGTCGTCTTTTCATTTTTGCACGCCGGCAGAAAGAACAGTACGGCTATAATGCCAATGAAAAAGACTTTCATCTTACGAGATAATATCATGGTCGGGCCTTTACCGCGACAGCCCGTGATCCAACCCAATACAAATGCGTTCGAGATGCAGACCCAGGCCGGTACGCTATTGATTTACTTTTTCAGCAGAACGCTTGGCGGCGGAGCAACTTTGTTGCTCTTAGGTTTATCACTCAAAAACTCGTAGAAAAACAACCGGCCGAATTCCTGATCCGTAGTGCGGAACGAAACACTCATACCATCAGTGATTGCGAGAAGCTCATCAGCACTCATTGAATTTGTAAATGAAGGATCGAGTGTCTTTCCTGTGGATGCAAACGTCTCGAACGACCCGTCTTGCTTTTGGATCATCAGTGGGAGCTTAATTTTGCCGCCAGCGACTTCTACCCGGCCCATAAAACAATGACTTGAACTGCCATCGCGCAAGCTGATAATAACATTCTGCATTCCGTCTGGCACTTCTTTAGCTCCGCGGGCTCTAAAAACACTGAACCATTCACCGTAGCAACTCTTGGGTGCCTCTGTCGTGGCAGTTTTGGTTTGAGCGAGGGTCGGCACGATGACGATAAAGAACATGGCAGCGACCAATAATTTCTTGATAGGGTTCATAACAAAGTAGTTAGGTATTTGTGGACGGATCCGTCTAATCCGTATCCAACGGTTTAGTCATAAATATACAGAAGTTCGCATCATTTCGCCTCGGCGCGTTTCACATTTTGGTTTTTTGTTTGGACAAATTGAAGGAATTTTGGGGCATGAAAAAGACGCAACACCTTGCGATAATTTGTGCGGTATGTCTGCTAACATTTCAAGCGTACGCACAATTTCCTTCGAACAGGATCAGGCCCGGGACCATGTATCACCAGGGTGACACCGTGCGTTCGCCTCGTCTTGGACTTGAAGCCATCATACCCGTTGGTTGGGAAGGCGTGATGCCCCAGGAAAGCGAAGTTTTTCTTTTAATGTCAAATACACTGAACGGTGAGATCTATGCCGTAGCCAATGAGGGTGTCGATCAAGCTGGTCAGATCGCGCGTTGGAAACAAGGAATGACGTTGAGCGATGGACTAACGCTTGTTCCAGATGGCGAAATCACACGTCGAGGTGATGTGATTTGCGTAAAAGGAAAAGTTGCAGGCAATAAACCTAATAACAGCAGCGGGAAAATTTATTTGGAAGCAAAATGCAGTCCATACGGCTATTGCCTATCGTACATGATGACAAGCGATCCAGCCTCTTATGAAAAGATTCAGGCATCGTTGCAGGGTCTCGTGGATAATTGTCGCTTCAGCAAACCATATACAGGCTCGCCGTATGCAAAGTTCAACTGGAAGAAATTTCTTAGCGGCAAGATGCTGTTAAACATTGACTACGAACAAACCAGCAAGCGCGAAGATCAGGTTACATTTTGCAGCGACGGAACTTTCCAGTCTGACATCACCCGGAAAGGTGTCTTTAAGGAGCAATCCAAAGACTACAAGGGAAAGAAAAAGGGAACCTGGGATATAAAAAGTCAGCAGGAAAGAGCGACACTCACGCTCTCTTTCGAAAAACTTCCGTCCGTGACGATCCAAATGGAAATCCGGAATGAGCAAGTCTACGCGAACGGCCGTCGTTATTTTATTGGCAACAGTGAAACTTGTAAGTAACTCTTATAACCACACCCAACACCTAAATGAAAAAGATAACCCTACTCCTCCTGTTTGCAGTTATTTCTACCGTTTTGTTCGCCCAAAAGCGAGCCTATACAACCACCGGTGGTGAATGGATATTCTCCTGGGCAAACGCGAACTGGAATGGTGCGGACGTCAATAGCATCACGCGCTTCTCAGCTTTTCTCAACCTGCAGTCCCAACTTCATTTCGACCAATCCGAGAAACACGGTTTTATGACTGGCCTTTCACTGCGAAACGTCGGCTTCATTTACGATGATCCGGCCGTGCCCAAGCAGCGCTGGAAAGCCAGGGCCTACACGATCGGCATTCCCATAGGAATCAAGGTAGGCAATATGAATGGCGGATTTGTCTTCGGGGGGTATGAAATCGAGTTTCCGATAAACTTCAAATACAAGCAATTCCTGAACGACGATAAGATCGATAAAAACAATTACTGGTTTAGTTCCCGTACGCCGGCCTTGTACAACACGCTCTTCTTTGGGTTCCAGACGAAATATGGAACTCAAATCAAGTTCAAGTATTATCTCACAAACTTTTTCAATAAAAGCTATGCGGAAAATGATGGCACCGGGAAGTTGATATATCCCTATCAGAACTTCGACGCCAATGTCTTCTATGTGTCAATCAGTTTCCAAATCCTGAAGGGATTAAAGCTTTATAATTATAAAGACTATTCATCGACATCACAGGCAAGATTGTAAAGAGTACCGCACCCAACGTATCATGTATAAAATTATTTTGTTTTTTGGACTTGCGTTGCCATTTGCGGTCAACGCACAGGATTCAACCCGGATGAGATCAAACACTATAAAGATCAATCTCGTCTCAAGCTTTCTTTATAGCAGCTCAGCAGCATTATCGTATGAGCGCGTCGTCAAGCCAAATCAAAGCTGGGCGATCATGGCCGGGTACTTACAATTTCCAAACCTCGGAAATCTTGGATCTTCCTTCGCTACCCAGCAGATCAAGTCGAATACAGGTTATGTTATCGGAGGCGAGTACCGGTTCTACCTGAAGAAAGAGAACAAGTACACCGCACCACATGGAGTCTACATCGGGCCCTATCTTAATTTCTTTCGATTCAATAATGAAAGAACGATGTCATACACATCGTCTTCAGGTGTCACGTCACAGGCTACTCTGAATTCAAAATTCGGGGTTCTGAACGTCGGCGTTCAACTCGGCTATCAGTTCGTTGTTAAAGATCGCTGGACATTCGACTTTATTTTCATCGGCCCTTCCCTTTCAAATTATAACGCCAATATCAGCCTAGATGGAAACCTCGATGCTGCGGGTGAAAATGAATTAAGAGACAAAGTTGTCGCTGCATTGATGGATAGATTTCCTCTCATAAAGGATCTTGTTGGTAACGAGGACGTCACCGTCCATGGGACGTCGAGTAAATGGGCTGGCGGCTTCAGATATCAGATGAATATCGGTTACCGTTTCGGTCGTTCAAAGAAGCATTAATGCCTCATTTGCGCCTATTTGCAATTATTGCTCCGGACCTGGAATTGATTGAGACTCCGATGTGGTCGGCGTCGATGAAGGCTCATCGTCTATCCAGCTAAGAAAAACTTTATAGCCCAACGACAAGAGCACCGGGCCCAGAAAAAGCCCAATGAAGCCGCTGGCAATGAAGCCACCAACTGAGCCCAGGAAAACAACGAGCATCGGGACGGGCGCTCCGCGGCCCAGCAAAAAAGGTTTCAATACGTTGTCACTGATCGAAACGATAATGAGCCAGACTGTCAATAGGGATGCGGTCATGGTGCTCATACTGGACCATGCATAAATCAGTACACCAACGGCAACCGGTCCCACTCCTATTTGAACAATTGCCAGGATGAGACAAATCACTGTCCATAAACCAGCCAGGGGAATTCCGGCAACAAAGAATCCTACACCAGCCATCAATGACTGAATAATGGCGACACCCAAAATTCCTTTGACGACATTTCGGATTGTGAGTTCGGCAAGCTCTGCAAAGTTCTCTCCCTGCTCGCCACCCAATCGTCCGAATATTTTTCTCGCCGTACCACCACCTGCTTTGGCATAATTCAGGAAGACACCTGCAATAATGATTGATGCGATAAATTGAAGAATGCCGATGCCGGTACTTGCCAGAAGCGATAGCGCGACTGCGGCGGCAGATTTTACTTGCGGCGCATACTTGATCATGACTGCTTCAAGGTTTTGCGATGCTAATGTCCACACCTCGATCAAAGGTTTTGCGATCATGGGCCAATCCTTCACGCGATCATCTGGTGGCGGAATAATCAGCTGATCATTTTGGTAAATGTCCCGAAGGCGGTTTACGCCCTCGAACAGCGAATCGCCCAGCATCCATGTTGGAACAATGAGAATGACAAGAAAGAATATTGTGAGAAGTGTCGCGGCGAGAGCACTACGTCCCTTGAGCTTCTTCTCGAGCTTGACAAACACCGGGTAGACCGTTATTGCGAGTATGATGCCCCATATTACCGGCGAAATAAAAGGGCTGATAATCAAAAAGCACCAACCAAAAATGAACACAAGAAGGCCGAGCCGGATTGCAACGCCCCCGTCTAACTGTGCTGCCATAAAAACAATAAATTTGCCTCCTTCTAAAACAAATGTCTGTTACTTACCTTGCAGACCTAAAAAATAATAAACCCATGAAAAAAATCATTTACGTTGTCGCCCTCGTGTTTTTCGGAATCGCAGCCTATGCGCAGCCGACAGAAACTGAGCTTGTGAGAAGTGCTTTCAGGCTGGAGAAAAAGGCAATCGTCGCAGACTTTCTTCAATTGAGCGAAGGCGACGCCGCTAAATTCTGGCCGATCTATGAAAAATACGAGCAAGAGCGTGTTGCACAAGTGGGCAATCGCCGCCTTCAAGTGATTGAGCAATACATCAAGAAGTATGAGACGATGGATGATGCGACTGCAGACAAGATTGTCTCCGAAAGTGCATCGATCCAGAAAAAGGAAGTTGCTGTACGCGAGAAGTACTACAACATGGTGAAGAAAGGCATTTCTGCTGGCGTGGCTGCACGTTTTTGGCAGGTGGAAGATGTGATCAGTGTTGGCGTAAGAATGCAGCTGTACGACGGAATCCCGATGCTGCAAAAGAAATAATCACCGTAAAACAGTTTTAAAAAAATCCTCCTGCATCGGAGGATTTTTTTTATTCCGAGATTTGGATCGATACTGGGGGAAATAGAGAATAGAGAATAGAGAATAGTGAATAGTGAATAGTGAATAGTGAATGTAAATTATTGCCGGGATCGATGACGAAGTCAGGATTAGTTATCCTGACGATTTTGTTGACGTCCGGAATAATGCAGGCACAAAACGCGAACAAAGAACAGGAGCAGGTTCGCGATATGATCAATCCGGAAGTAATCAAAAACGAAAAACCAAAAGACGAACAGCGGGCAAAAATCACCCCGTTCATTGCGCCCGGTTACTCACCCGAACTTCAGTTCAGTCTATCCGGCGGTGCACTTGCGAGTTTTTCGACGAACAAGAAAGACACCACGCTCCTGCGCTCCACCGTACCGTTAACATTTACAATTTCGAGCACCGGTTCGTGGCTCTTCACGTCAAACTGGACAACGTACTTCAAACAGAATAAACTTAGGATCAACGCAACCTTACAATATCGCGACCTTGTTGATCACTATTACGGAGTTGGTTACGACAACGGACTCAACACCGCCTTCCCTGATTCAACCCGATACAATCGCAAATATTTCCAATTGATGTTCCGGCCCGTTTGGAAGGTGTCACGAACGATGTATGTCGGTTTTATCTACGATCACAACAGTACAACCGCGACTGACGTGAACGATCATATGAAGAAGGATCCGGATTTTATAAAATACGGAAGCGTGAATACCAATAATGGTTTGGGAATGGTGATTTCGTACGACACACGCGACTTTGCACAGAACGCCTATCGCGGGGCCTATGCATCCATCAGCTATTCAAAATATGGATTCGCGCATTCCGACAATGACTACGAGGTTCTCGAGATGGATTACAGGAAATTCGTTCCGCTCGGAAAAAAAGCTGGAAGAATATTAGCATTTAATTTTCACGCGAGACACGCATTCAATAACGTGCCTTACGGAGAGATGAGTTTTGTAGGGTCGCCTTTTGACGTCCGGGGTTATCGTTTTGGACGGTTCCGGGATCGTGTAATAAACTACATACTCGCAGAATATCGCCACAAGGTTTATGGCAACTCAAAATTCGCGAAACGCAGTGGCTGGGTTGTTTGGGCCGGAATGGGAAGCCTCGGATCGGTGACCGGACAATCGTTCTTTGTAAACAATCTGCCAAATTTTGGGATTGGTTACCGCTTCGAAGTTCAACCACGCCTTAATGTAAGAATCGACTTCGGCTTCGGATACAAATCCAACGGATTGTATTTCAATTTCCAGGAAGCTTATTAAAACTCCAGGGCCACGCACTGGTGCCGCAAGTGATCGCAACTTCGCCAGTGTAGTGACCCTGAATAAGAAAATCTATTTCTGTCCGATCTTGAACCCAAGTCCGCCTCCAATGCTGAATTGGGTAACCGTCGAGTAAGTGCTGACTCCTGTACTCGCGCCGCCGGTCCCGATGTAGAAGCCTCCGCCAAAACCCTGGACAGACGTGAGCAGCATGCATTGCAATTTGATGGCTACTTTTTCATTTGCCCAGACATTCACACCCAAGCGGCCACCGAGACTGAATTTCGTCTTGCTTGTTTCATCCCCCGGTTGAGGATGCTGATTGGTGTAGACGGCTGCTCCAAGCAGAAGTCCTCCGTAAGGCTCAACTTTCCCCGTTTTCATGTACTTATTTATACCCAAAAGGATATTGCTGATACCTACGTCAAGATCGCGCGTTTTGGGAACAACCTGATAGTAAGAGATTGGTACTTTTGAATCCTGGTGAATGTACATGAGCTCCACACCAAGCGCGTCATTTGGCTTTATTTCCAGTCCGCCTCCCCACTGATAGCCGCCAGTCAGCTTTCCTGTGTAATAATCCGTTGCACTTGCATAGCTCTCAAACTTATCATCAAAGACGTAAGCAGAATAAAGGTTGATGCGCTTTTCAGGCTGCGCAAACGCAGCAGCGGGAGACAGCAAAACAACGAAGAGCGTGAGTTTCAATTTCATAGGAGTTTTTAATTCGGGGGTTTTATCTCTAACAAATTCTATTTGAATCCATATCCGACTACAAACGCAAGAGCAAGGTTCATATCGGACGCTTTGGAAGCATAATACCATTTCAATTCAGAGCTGAGTGAAAATCGATCATTCAGTCGTTTTTTATAACCTACGGTGGTATTGAAATCCGCGAGCGACAGAACGGATGCATCATAGTTTCCATCCGCATCCGTGGTAATGTCATTGATCAGCATCGATCGGCCGATAGCGAAATTGAAATAATAGTTTTTCAGAAATCTTGTCCCTACAACAAGCATGAAAGGGATCGCGCTGTTTCTGATAACTGTGTGATTCGCACCATTAAATTTAATGTTGTACAGTCGGTAGTAACCGGTTTCAAATCCGATCGACAGAAGATGCTCCGGTTCCCACATATAGCGACCTACGAACGAGTAGTTAAACTCATTCACTTCATTTTTGAAAGCAACAAGATTGTTGAAGTAATAGTTAGGCCCAACGCCGAGGTATACTGAATTCCTGTGGCGTTTTTCCGGCATTTCATCCTGTGCGTTTACGAATACCGTAGTCAAAACCAGCACCGTCAGCAACATGATACTGCGGCGGATCAGGAATTCTATGTTTGCCAGTTTCTGCATCAATACAGGGTATAGAAATCGTAGACAACATACGCGGGATAGTCGGTGATGAACCCGTCAAACTTCCCATTCTGTAAATAGTTTCTAATAATGTTTTTATCGTTGAGCGTCCAACTGATCACTTTCACACCCATGCTGTGCGCCTGCTCTACATCGGACAAAAGCAATCCTTCCGAATACCTCGGTCCAAAAAATGATGATTTGGTTGCGATGACGTCATCGAGGCTTACCTCAGCCAGCGTTGGCAACGGTGTTGTACCTCCGCCTCCTGAATAGCTAGGCTGTTTCCTGAACTCCGCAATGACGTCGTCGGATGGCAGACCTGCAAAAATGGTAAGCTTTCGGTTAACGGCGATAGCCTTCGCATTTGCAGCCCGGACAATCGGCTCGAGGTACGCGAATACATTCGGATTGCCTTTAATGTCCAGCCACACATGACTAAGATTCGTCTCATTGATAACCACGTCCAGCACTTGCTCAACAGATGGGATTTTTTGCCCATCGATCAGATCAACAAATTGCGTAAGGAAATTGAATTTGTACTGATCATAATACCCGGCGAGAGGCCCCTTTTTAGTGAGGCGGATGTTAATGGCGGGGTCATGAACGCAAATCGGAACATTGTCGAGCGTCAACCGAACGTCATATTCGATTCCGGTAAGACCGTAATCTTCCGCATAACGCGCGGCATCTAATGAGTTTTCAGCATATGGGGGATTCGCGGTTGTTGAAATACCATGATGCCCGAAGATCATGAAGGAGTTGTTCCTGGCATAGGTCGTGAACGCTTTTGAGAATTGAAGCTCCATGTTGCGCGGATCACTCCCATCTGCGTTCTTGAATACGCCTTTCAACTTGATAGTGGCGGGATTGCCGGTAAGCAGGAAGTCCGTTGCCCCATCGGCAGCCGCAATCGTAAAGTTCGCAAGCCCCTGCGCGTTGTCTTCTGTAACGCGCCAGAATCCTGAAAACTCAATCGCGCCCGTGCTTACATTTAATCCATACTTGAGAATTATGGATATCCCCCGAGTATTGGAGAAGAAAGAAATTTTAAATCGTGATGCCTTGCAAACAAAATTCGATCCCAGTCCGCTGTTGCCACTGCTTAGTTTGTAAATGCCCTCCAGGTTTCGCATGGTAGGTTGCGGAAGCGGGCTGGTGCCGATAAGATTTCCATCCTGACCTGAAGGAGGTACGGTGATCTCATTCTTGGAGCAAGCTGCCAGAATCGCTGCGGATGCCAGTAAAAATGATCGGCGGTCCATCATCTCTTTCCAAGTTTTAAACCAATCTGAAATTCCGGCACGAGATAACGGTAGCTGTTAACCGGAAATGCCGGCCAGGCAAGAATATGATAGCGCAGTGTCGCAAGCTTCACGCCGAACGACAA
Organism: Cyclobacteriaceae bacterium; assembly: GCA_044223825.1. GTDB lineage: Bacteria > Bacteroidota > Bacteroidia > Cytophagales > Cyclobacteriaceae > ELB16-189. The sequence goes on from JBGALO010000009.1 coordinate 60,879, forward strand.
CAGTCTGTTTTTCCAAAGTCTTTGCTCGACGGTAGTTGTGATACTATATCCGTTGACGAATGGGTTTGTAAAGGGGATCGTGTTACCTCCTTCCGAGAGGTACAATGCGTTAGTGTAATACAAATCACCACGGATCGTAACTACAGATTTATTGAAGCTATATCCCAGTGTCACAGAAGGTTGCTGTTCCCATCCGGTGAGCACTGTATTGAAACCAAATTCACTAAGACGACCGTAGTTGAATACCAACTGATAGCCTACCCCAACGTGGAAATTATCGGTAAATGAATAATTCCAAAATGGTCCCATCGATATTCTGTTAGACACAACAATTGTTGAAAGTGTTCCCTGGACGTTAAAACCTTTTGGAAGAGAATACTTGCCGGTGTAATTGAACATCGGCGCCTGAATGTTGTCAAGCGACCAATCCTTCGGAACAATTACATACTGAACACCCATTGCATGCGTGTATTTTTTGTACTGCGTGGGTTGAGGGAGTATGAAACTTGTATTCTTAATGCGGAAAGTGTCAGATGCCAAATCCTGACCTTCAACAAGTTGAACGCCTCCTGTCAAAAGCAAGATAAAAAGCGCTACTGCACGAAGTGGGCGGGCTAGTAATAAGCGTTCGAAACGTTGGTATAATATTGGCAAGGGAGAGGGTTTGCTTGATCAACCTATGAATCCACCTGAGGGCTAGGCGCATTCGTCTAGCACCTCCCAGGGAATTTTCTAAAGTCTCCTATTTGGCCTTCGGCTTTACAGGATAATTTTTGAAGATCGCTGCAACACCGTCGTTAATGTTCTTCTCGCGGGTCTGAGGTGATGCATCTTCATCAACAACTTTGGTTCCTCTTCCTGACCAAACCAGTTTATCAGTGGCCTTATCAACCATGTTGATGAATACAGTGCCTTCAATGTATTCGTTCACATTGATTTGCGTAGTGGTGAATCCTCCACCATAACCATAGCGCCGTCCATATCCGCCATACATACCGGTACCAGATGTTGTAGCAGTGGCGTCACGCTTCTGCTCAGCTTTGACAATGATGTCAACTAACGCATCAGGGCTATCTGATTTTGAAAAACCGCGCGCGGTCATTTCTTTGTCGATCGCCTGGAGAACGCGATTGCGGTTAAGTTCGTTGATCCCTAACGCAAGCGCTTCAGGCGTGTAGTTGTAGGTCTTATACTTTGTAAAATCCGCCTGTTTATCGTAATCGTAGCTCGTCTTAATTGAGCTGCAGGCAGCTACCGCCACAAGCATGAGAATTAGGATAGAGTTCTTCATTTTTTGATGATTTTAGGGTTTTTGAAGATGTTGCAAATTAAAAAGAAATGAGGTGTTTTGCCAATTAAGAACCGTTACGTCCGCGGTCCCAATCTGACTTGCTTTCATGATATGATGCTTCATGCCGCTTATCAGAATTTTTACTTTTTCTCGCCTTGCAGTCGATCAGCATAGTCTTTTAAAAATGGAAATGAAAAGCTGAAAACAAGGCGCCAGCGGTCCCAGCGGACATCAGCCATGTCAGTTGAGCTAAATATATTCGAGTTCGACGCATCGGGAAAGCTAACGGGCCGAGGGATTGTTTGGCTCGCTCCTACATGGGTCGCCCCCAATGTTATGTCTGCACCCTTGAACGTCAAGACCACTCCGGTACCGAAGTTGTAAAAATCGGCACCCCATCCGTTCGCGCTTGCTTCACTCGAGCGTTCGACAAATCTTGTAACGTCTGCAGGCAATGAACTAAAGTCAGTGCTAAAGCTTGCGAATCCGGAGACCTTCGGACTGAAATAAAGTTCTCCACCGATACCTGCGTTCAAGACACTGTTTGCCTGGTCTATCAAATGAAAGCTAATGATGTCCGTTGGATTACTTTGACTTGCATGATCAGCTGCGCTCATGGCCGTGTACTTATTGACGGCTGCAAACCATTCGGAACTGAAATGAATCTTGTTCTTCCCAAATTTTCGCGAGATACCCAGACCGACTGAGAACGGCGTCTTATTCGTGGTCGCGAGTCCTTTCTGATAGCTCGAAGAATATTCTTCCGGTTTTGTCAATCCGGGCGCTGAGCTAAAAAATTCTTCGTATGTATAAGTTCCTGATCCAGAAAGACTTATAAATGGAGTAGTGACAGTGAGGCCTGTCTGCCAGGGTCCAGTATGCCATGCGATGCCAGCTTTCCACAAGAGCCCGGAGTTCTTAAATGTGAACGCTCTATTGAACCGATAAACAGCAACCTCGTTTGCTTGCGACAGCGCTTGCATGTCCGTCTTCCCGGTTTTTTCTCTGCTGCTTGTGCTGAAATTAGCGGTCACGCCGATACTGACTTTATCCGAAAGCGGATGCGCCCAACTTAATCCTATCCATTGTTCATTTGAATTTTGCGCGACCAATATGTCGGCACCAAACGTCTCGTTGCCAGGAAGATTTGGCAGCACATCACCCGTAACTTCATTACGATAAGAGAGGTCAATGTTTGAGCTTTGACGAGTAAGGATTGAGTAAGCAAAAAAATGATTCGGGAGAGACTTAATTCTAAAAGTTCCTGCCGCAAGTGTTGGAACGCCGCGAATGTTCGACTGCGAAGCATTCTTTGAATCACCGAATGCCCCTGTCACCTCCAGTCTGTTGTATTCGTACACGCTGGCACTCAACAGGAACGATGGGCTTGATATTACAGAAAGTCGTGCCGGGTTGTAATAAACTGCGCCGAGGTCGTCTACCCCACCGATCACAGATCCACTCAAAAGCATGGACCGTGTCCCATACTGCTGTGTCCAATAATGGCCATCCTGCGCATACAAAACCGCACTCAACAACCACGTCGCAAAAAGGCAGGCAAGGGTTCTGAACATAGGTCGATAAAACTACAAAATATTATCGCCCGCCGGCCAAGGCGAATTCTAATATCAACTGGACGCTGTCGTCTATTCCAATTTATTTCTTAGCATTGCCATGAATGATATCAAAACGTAAAATCACAAAGCTGCTGGTCGCGAACCGGGGCGAGATTGCACTTCGTGTGATGCGAAGTGCACGTGAACTCGGCATCAGCACTGTTGCCGTATACAGCGATGCCGACAGGCAGTCAATGCATGTACGGTTTGCAGACGAGGCCGTCAATATCGGACCTCCGCCGTCCTCCGAATCCTATTTACGGATCGAGAAAATAATAGCCGCCGCGAAAAAAACCGGTGCCGACGCCATTCATCCTGGTTATGGTTTCCTATCTGAGAACGAAGACTTTGCAGAAGCGGCAGCAAAAGCGGGGATCATATTTGTCGGCCCTCCTCCCAAAGCGATAGAGATCATGGGCAGCAAGCTTGCAGCAAAAAATGCAGCTGCGAAATTCAATGTACCCCTGGTGCCTGGAACCGCGGAGCCCATCAGCGATGTGGCGAAGGCAAAAAAACTTTCCAAAGAGATCGGTTATCCCGTGCTGATCAAGGCAAGTGCTGGTGGCGGAGGAAAAGGAATGCGCATCGTCAACACCGAGGAAGAATTTTCGGAGCAAATGGAGCGTGCGGTAAGTGAAGCCATCTCCGCGTTCGGCGATGGCTCAGTGTTTATAGAAAAGTATGTAACGCAACCAAGGCACATCGAATTCCAAATATTCGGTGATCAGCATGGGAATGTCGTTCATCTTTTTGAGCGTGAATGTTCTATCCAGCGACGCCACCAGAAAGTTGTCGAAGAAGCACCTTCATCTATCCTGACCCCAGAGATCAGAAAAAAGATGGGCGAAGCAGCTGTGAACGTTGCGAAGTCGTGTGGCTATTATAACGCAGGCACGGTCGAGTTTATTCTCGACGCAAATCTTAACTTCTACTTTCTGGAAATGAATACGAGGTTACAGGTGGAACATCCAGTAACCGAACAGATCACCGGCCTTGACCTTGTCAAATTGCAGATCCGGATTGCCGAAGGTGAAAAAATTCCATTTAAGCAGGAGGACCTCAGGATCAATGGCCACGCAGTTGAAGTTCGTGTATACGCGGAAGACCCTGCAAACAACTTCCTGCCGGACATCGGCACATTGAAAACTTATAGGCGCCCGCAAGGACATGGCATACGCGTGGACGATGGCTTTGAAGAAGGAATGTCCATCCCGTTTTATTACGACCCGATGATCGCCAAAATGATTTGTCATGCCGAAACACGCGAAGCGGCCATCGAGAAGACCATTCGTGCCATTGACGAGTATCAAATCACGGGCGTGGAAACCACGCTGGGGTTCTGCAAGTTCGTGATGGAACATGACGCTTTCCGTTCGGGCAATTTTGACACGAAGTTCGTTGAGCAATATTTTAAACCGCAGTTGCTAGACAAAGCTTCTGATGACGCTGGTGAAATACTGATTGCCTCTGCATTGTCCGCAAAGATTTTTGATCGCAAGCCAGGCATATCCGCCGGCACTGAAGGCAATTCGTCAGGCGGAAAAAAATGGCGCGAGAACAGAAAATCATAAAGAGCTTAGACTATGGCGGAGATTCGCCCGATTCGGGCATGGAGATACAACACGGAGCTCGGCAGCAATATTGAATCGCTGACTTCTCCCCTTTTTGATGTTGTTTCCGAAAAACAGCGTCAAGCGCTTTACAGGAATCCTTATAACAGCATTCACCTTTCCGTTCCTCTTCCCCCCAACCCAGCCAAAAGGGCGGCGCAGACCCTTGCGCAGTGGAAGGAAGATGGCACGCTGATACAGGATCATCTGCCGGGCATCTATGTGTACTACCAGTTCTTTAAAATGCCTGGATCCACCCGGGAATATTGCAGAAAAGGAATCATCTGCCACATCCGCGCTTATGATTGGGATGACAAAGTCATTCTTCGTCATGAGAATACCATTCCGAAGTCCGTCAACGACCGTGTTGATCTGTTAGCGGAAACCCTGCTGCATGCCAGCCCGACGCATGGCCTATATACAGATCCCACTTTTGAGCTTGAGCGCTATATGGATGACGCGATTGCAGACACCATATACGAGTCTGAAGATTACCAGGGCGTGAGGGATGTCCTTGCCGTCATCCAGGATGCGACGATTGTGAACAAGATTATTGCGCACATGAAAAGCAAGACCATCATTCTTGCGGATGGTCACCATCGCTACGAGGGCTCATTGATCCTCAAGCATCAGATGCAACAAGCGAACAAGAATGCCACAGGGAATGAGGGATACAATTTTCACCTGATGTTTCTTTCCAACACCGAAGGCGACGACATCCGCATTATGCCAACGCACCGGATCATTAAGAATATTCCCGACTTCACGGAAGAAAAGGTCCTGAGAAAACTTGCCCCTTATTTCGTGATCAAATCCGTCGATGAGCCCGATACTTTATATGAGCTGATATTAGGAAAGCAATGGACCTTTGGTCTGGTGTTCCGCGACAATGCATTCAAAATCAGATTGCACCCAGACGCATTCAGAGACTTTCATTGGCCATTTCCCGACGAAATCAAAAAATTAGATTTAACGGTCATGCACCATTTCATCATTGAGAAAGCGTTGGGCATTCCGGGCAAAGAACAACGGCAGTCAGAATACATTGGATTTGATCGCAGTTTTTCCGACTGCATGACCAAGGTGGTCCAGGGTGAAATACAAATGGCTATTATCACACAGGAGATATCTATAGAAGAAGTAAAGAAAGTCTGCGCAAGCGGATTCATGATGCCTCAGAAATCCACCTACTTCTATCCGAAGGTCATCTGTGGATTTCTTTTTAGCTCGATCCGTCAGGGAGAATTCGAGACACCATCCTATTCCCCTTTTTAAAGATGAAAAAACTGAACAAGCCGCTGATTCTGGCATCAACATCTCCCAGGAGGCAATTCTTGATGAAGGAAGCGGGATTCGAATTTGTCGTGGAAAAGCCGGCCGCCGATGAAAGCTTTCCGGATTACATGCCCGTTGAAATGGTACCTCGTTTTCTTGCCGAAAAGAAAGCAGAGGCTTTCAAGGCGAAATTAAAAAATGAGATCGTGATGACCGCCGACACGGTGGTGATCATTCATGGCAAGATTCTCAACAAACCGATTGATCGAATTGAGGCGGTCAATATGCTGACTGAGCTGAGTGGCAAGACACATAAAGTTATCACTGCAGTCTGCCTGATGTCAGCCGAAAAGCAGGAGCTGTTTCATGATACAACTAAGGTCACCTTTAAGACACTCAGCGCTGAAGAAATCGAACATTACCTGGACACCTGGAAGCCTTATGACAAGGCCGGTTCCTATGGGGCCCAGGATTGGTTGGGAATGGTTGGAATAGAAAAGATCAACGGGTCGTATTTCAATGTTATGGGCCTGCCGATGCACAAAGTCTACAAGCACCTGATGTCGTTTGACGAATAGCCCGGCACCCAGCCCGGCACTTAAGTGCCGGGCTTAAGTGCCAGGCTAAATCGAAGGCTCCTTTCGCACCACCGCTGCCATTAGCTGTGATGTCTCAATCGTTCTTGCACAGTCAAAATGACCCAAAGGGCATTCCTTGAGTCCGTGAAGTCCGCAGGGTCTGCAAGATAACTTCTCGATTGTCTCAACGACGAATGAATTGTCTGACAACGGCCCAAAGCCAAAAGACGGAACCGTTGAACAGTACACTGCCGCAATGGGTGCGTTCATCGCAGACGCCAGGTGCATTGGAGCAGAATCATTGGCATAATTCATCCTGGCTCCTTCAATCAACGCCGCCGACTGGAGGAAAGTGAGTTTCCCGGCAAGGCTGACAACGTTTTGACTTCCTGAGCCCGCAATAATCGTTTCACATAAGCCGCTGTCACCCGGCGCACCCAATAAATACACATTTAATTCCGGGGGGACTGCCTGAATGAACTCAACCCATTTTTCGGCAGGAAACTGTTTCGTGTACCACACGGACGCCGGCGAAATTGTAATGTAAGGTCGACCTTTGAATTCTTTTATCTTTTCGACATCACTTTTTGTCGGATACAATCTTGGTCGGGGGCGGTCTTTTCCTACCAGGAATTCAATCAGTGCATGATTGCGTTCCACCTCGTGTGGTCCCTCCAGGTTGTGCTCAAACTTCTTCGAGAAGAACGATGACATCGGGTTTTTTGCAAATCCAACCGTCGCCTTAGCGCCAGACAGTGCAGTCATAATACCGGTCGCTGCAAACCGCTGAATATTTACAACAAGATCATATTTTGACCTCCTGATTTTCCCAATGAGCGCAAGCAGATTCTTTATTTTTTTTGACTTATCAAAAATGATCACCTCCCTCAGAAACGGATGTCCATGGACAAGACTTTCGTTGCCTTTCCGTACGAGGAAATCGATTTGGGCATTCGGAAGTCTTTTATGCAGTGACTCCAGTACGGCAGTCGCGAGAATCACGTCGCCGATAAATGCAGTTTGAATAACAAGGATCGAGCGAGGTTGCTCCATGGCCGTTACGCAGGTTTGTTCCTGATCTTCTCGTTGTAGTATTCCATCGACTTCGAGATAATCTTCATCGCCGTTTCCTTGCCCTGAAAATCGGGCACCGTAACTACCTTGTTTTCAAGTTTCTTGTAGCTTTCAAAAAACTCTTTGAGCTCAAGAGTGAAGTGCGGTGCTAGCTCACTCACGTCATTCAAATGTCCGACGCTGGCATCATGCTCAGCCACAGCCAGTATTTTTTCGTCGGCAAGCCCCTGATCAATCATGCGCATGACACCGATTACCCGTGATGGAACAAGGCAAAGCGGTTGAATTGGCACGAGCGAAATGATCATAATGTCGAGTGGGTCCATATCCTCCCCCAATGTCTGGGGAATAAACCCATAGTTCGCAGGATAATAGACCGAAGAGTACAAGACGCGGTCGAGCTTGAGCAGGCCCGTCTCCTTATCGACCTCATATTTGGCACGCATGCCTGTTGATATCTCAATGATACCGTTGACGAACTCAGGAACCTTTCGTCCGGCGGGCGCTTCGTGCCAGGGATGCTTTATCATGTGTTGCAGTTAATCGTGCTTGAAAGTAACGCTTTCAAATGTCAAATATCGGATAAACACATATCAAATATCGGATCGTCGCAACAACTCGATATTCAGCGTTCGATGTTCGATATTTCATTGGATTCATTCAACAAAAAAAGCCCGCTTTTGCGGGCTTTGATTTTGCTGTGGTTGCTATTTCGATTCTTCCTTTTTCTTCTCCTCCTTCTTCATCTGCTTGATGGCATCACCATCTTTAAGGCGCTTTGACACGGCAAGAAACGGACCCGTAACCACTTCCTGATCGGCGTTGATTCCTGAAACAATTTCAATGTTGTCGTAATCGCTGATGCCGGTTTTCACTTCCACCATCTTTGCTTTCCCATTGTCATTCACGAACACCACTACCTTATCGTTCTTCTTAACAGGAGCCTTCTTATTCGGGTCTTCGGCGCGGTTATTATTATTATTGTTGTTATTGTTACCGCCGCCTCCAGGGCCACCCATATTATCGCCGGGCTTCTCATCGGGATTACGCGTGGTCACAGCGGCCAGCGGAACAGAAAGCACATTTTCCTTGCGGCTTGTAAGCACTTCCACACTCGCGGTCATTCCGGGACGGAAAGGGTACTTATTGCCTTTCTTAATGAGGTCATCATAAGACGACCGGAGGATCAGTATCCTGACTTCAAATTCAGTAATAGCATCTGCAGAAGCCTTGTCTTTTGCAGTATTGGCGATGTTGGTGACGAGACCTTTAAATTGCTTATTGATGTTCTGGTATGCATCAACATCAATTAATACAGAGTCATTCAGGTGAACACGCACGATGTCGTTTTCATTGACATTCACCCGAACCTCCATTGTGTTGAGGTCGGCAATGCGGAGCATTTCGGTTCCCGTCATCTGCGCGGTACCCACCACACGTTCACCCTGCTTCACGCTGAGCTTTGATACAATACCTTTCAGGGGTGCTAACACCAGGGTCTTACGCACACTTTCGCGCGACTCTTTTACAGATGCTTCTGTACTGTTGACGACAAATCGTGACGCCTCAACAGACTGCTTTGCTGACGAAAGGTCGTTCTTTGCTACCTCGTAATTCTGTTTGGCGAGTTGCCAATCACTTTCAGAAATAACCTTTTCGTTCCAGAGCTTTTCCTGGCGCTTATATTCGAGTTCGGCACGTGTGAACTGTGCTTCAGAACGACTCAAGTTTGCTCTCGACGCCTCAAGATTGGCGCGCTGTTGGCTTAACGCTGCCTCGCTTCTTTCAAGCTGGCTCAGCCAGGTGTCAGGGCGAATTTTAACGAGAGGTTGCCCGAGTTGTACTGAATCCCCATCCTCGACATTCAAGGATATAATCTCACCGGAAACTTCGGGGGCGAGCTTGACTTCAATCACCGGCTGTACGGTACCCGAAGCACTAACTTTCTCAACGATATTGGAGCGCTTGGCTTTCGCGAGCTCTACTTCGATCTCTTTCGACTTACCTATCCATCCCATTGATTTGCCAATGAAGAGAAATATGATGATCACTACCGTTCCTCCAATGAGGTAGTACATCATCTTGTTGGATTTCGTTTTTGCTTGCTTTGCCATTTCGCTAAAAAAAATTAGTGGGTTTGGTTTAGGATCTATAATTAGTATTCAATCTGTTTTCCCTGATAGAAATCCAGTACCTTCTTTTTGAATATGAAATTGTATTTGGCGCGCGTCAGGTCTGACTTAGCGCGATAGAGGTCATTCGCCGAGATTTGAAACTCTATAATGTTCAGTGCGCCAACGTCGAAACGCTGTTGATTCATGCGATAGGCTTCTTCTTGTGCCTTCACTTGCTTGATCGCAGATGCATAAGACCGCGAAGCCGAATAAGCATCGTTATACGCGGTCTCAATGCTTTGACGCAGGGTGTTTTGCGTTTCCTTAACGGTGATGTCAGCCAGCGATTTATTGATGATCGACCGTTGTACGGTGGCCCGCGTGGCCAGTCCGTTTAGGATTGGAATGGTTATTCCAAGAGAAATGCTTTTGAAGATGTTATCACTAAGCTGGTCTCCGTGTGCATACTTCTCTTGTAACACTTGTCCGCCCGGCGTAAGTCCATACACATAAAGATTACCAGGCTGCGCGACACCGATCGGCGTAGTTCCGACCGTGGTTGTACCATCAGGCACAAAAGAATTTCGCGTGTTTAAGCTCGACGAGTTTGAAGAAATTGAACCATTGAGGGATAGCCTTGGAAGGTAGTTTCCGCGATTTGCCTTTAGTGCATATTCAGCACTCTCCACCTTCAAAGCCGCACTTTTTATTTCAGGCATTGCCTCCAGCGCGATCGCATAAATGCTTTCGGCTGACTGATCGAGGACGAGATCTTCAAGGGCAATATCCGGTATCTGCACATCAACAGGCTCAGAGGCAGGTATCTGCATGGCTTGTTTCAATTGAAGCAGCGATAGATTCAGTGCGTTCTCCTGATTGATCAAATTCAATTCGTTTGTTGCAACCTGTGCTTCCTGGTTCAGCTGATTGCTCATTGCCAATGCTCCCGCAGCAACCTGTTTTTGAATTCGCTCCAATTGCTGCTGACTTGAGTTAAGCTGGTAGTTAGCATTGTCCAACAATTCTTTGTTAAAAATGACATTCACATACAGCGTCACGACATTGAGAATAACATCATTTTTTGCTTTCTGCAGGTCATATTGCGCTGATGCCACATCACGCTGATTCTGCCTGAATGTATTTTGAATCCTTAACCCGTTGAAAAGCGGGAGGCTGGAAGTAATTGATGGGGAAATATTCGTTGAATTTTTGTCTACGAACAGGTTGGTGGTGGGGTTCAAGGCACGGCCATAGTTGTTGGCGTATGACCCGTTTGCGTTAAGCGATGGCAGAAAAGCTCCCTCCGCCTGCATGAGGTTCGCGCGGAAAGTTTCTACGTTATAGACACTTCTCTTAATGCGAAGGTTATTCTCCAAAGCAACATCAACACACTCTTTGAGCGTCCATTCCTTCTTCGCTTGCTGAGCAAACGATTGTTGGATAAAGACAGCAACAATCGCGATAACGATCAGAAAAACCCTTTTCATATTCCAGTTCAGATTTGAGGTATATAGATGACTTCCTTCACCCAGCTAAGACTCATTATGTATTGTAATGTTACATCCTTGATACCCGAATCCATCTCGATAACAAGGCATGCAAGGTCAAATTTGCCGCGACGTGTAACAGACATCGTAGCAATGTTGCAGTCGTCATGAGCTAATACATTGGCAATGAATGCAATGCTGCCCTTTGTGTCTTCGGCGGTGATGATGATAGTGTGCAAATTGGCACTGAAGTCCGCCTTAAAACCATTTACTTCGGCAATATTGATAACCCCGCCGCCGAGGCTTTCCCCCAGTACTTCGACTGCCTTTGCGCCTTTCTGAATTTTTACGCGCACTGAATTCGGATGCAGCGTTGACGCGTTACCTACCGATTTAAATTGATACTTCAGACCTGCTTTCGTTGCTATCTCAAGGGATTCCTTAATGCGTTTGTCATCGGTCTTAAAGCCGAGAAGCCCGGCAAGAATAGCCCTGTCACTCCCGTGTCCTTCATAGGTCCGGGCGAACGAATTGTAAAATATTATCTCTGCAGATTCCGGCGCACCTCCAAGGATCTTGTTGGCCGCAAGCCCGATACGAACGACACCTGCAGTGTGAGAGCTCGAAGGACCTATCATAACCGGTCCGATCATATCAAATACACTGCTTTTTTCAGGCATACGCGTACAATACGAAAAATCACCCTAAAAGGATGTAAAATCACCCTAAAAGGATGTAGGTAATACATAATTCCTTTAAAACGGCGCAAAAATAGGATTTCTCGACAAAATTGATGCAGCTCTGCAGATTAGAGATGACTAATTCCGCGAGGTGGTTGCAAAATATTTAAACTGCGATAGGCGCCTTGATTGATGGATGATATTGATAGTCTACGATCTCAAAATCCTCAAACTGATATTCAAACAATGAAGCAGGTTTTCGCTTGATCACAAGCTTCGGCACTGGATACGGCTCTCGGCTCAACTGCAGCTTCGTTTGCTCGAGGTGGTTAACATACAAATGAGTGTCTCCCCCGGTCCAAACGAATTCACCTGGTTCGAGGTCGGCTTGTTGGGCCACCATATGGGTGAGCAACGCGTAGCTGGCAATATTGAATGGCAATCCCAGAAACGTGTCGCATGAGCGCTGATACAATTGGCACGAAAGCTTGCCGTCTGCAACATAAAATTGAAACAATGCATGACACGGCGGTAAAGCCATGCTGTCAACCTCAGCTGGATTCCACGCACTTACGATATGTCTTCGTGAATCGGGCTTTGTCTTTATTTGATTCATCACCTGACTTATCTGATCGATGTGGCGACCGTCTGGCGCAGGCCAGCTACGCCATTGGCTCCCATAGACTGGTCCAAGATCACCATTTGCATCCGCCCATTCATCCCAAATGGTAACACCATTGTCGTTCAGGTATTTAATATTGGTATCACCCCTTAAGAACCAAAGCAGCTCATAAATGATCGAGCGCAAATGCAGTCTCTTTGTTGTAACGAGCGGAAATCCTTCGGCCAGGTTGAATCGGAGCTGTCTGCCAAAAACAGAGAGCGTTCCGGTACCGGTTCGGTCCGTTTTGCGTGTGCCGTTGTCGAGAATATCTCTCAGTAAGTCGAGGTACTGACGCATGATCGATTTTCATGCAATTAAAAAAACTTTAGGGGACAATGAGTCAAATGCATTAAAAAAATAAAGCCCTGACGCTTCCGCCAGGGCCTCTTCAACCTCAACCCTTATTAATTTCCATCACCCTTGATCTCGACGTCTGTCGACTTACCATTGATGGTGATAGTCACTTTGTTGTCACAAGCACCATCGCCGAAGTTCAGCGTAATCAGCTTGTTGTCTGAAAGCAACGTCTTCTCACCGGAAACCGGAATAAAGACTTTACTGGAGACCTGGCATGACCGTGAATAAACCAGGTCTTTGGTGATCGTCGTCAAATACTGCTTGCCGTCGCGGTTGGTACCCGATGCGACGCCGTCTTTAAGCAATACCCATTTGTCTTCCAGCGGATTTGCAGCACGCTGCCACTCACGGGTGAAATTTTGTGTTCTGGTGATTGTTTTCCCGTTAAGAAAAGTAAGTTTCCCATCTGTGATGACCACATTAAAACGAGGATAGTCTGTCTTCGTCGGAGTTACATTTGTAAGCACGTGCGTTCCCTCAACTTTAACCCCACCTATGAAAAAGTTCGTGAACGTTGTGGTGATTTTAGAATTGACTGCAAACCGAATTCCCGTGTACGTAATAGTGATCGTTCCCTTTCTCGCCACACCCCTTGAGTCCTTGCAGGATCCGTCATCAGGATAAACGATGGTGATTACACCACTTGGGTTGTCTTTCGTAGAGTTCGCAGATTTTGTGATAGTAATCTTTGCACACTTTAATTTGTCGTTGGCAGCAAAAACACTTCCTGCAATTTCCTCATTCTCACGTCCACCCAATTGTGTTGCTGTAACCCCACCTATTACGTCTGTGGTAACATCCATCGCATCGGATGAATACGCATCAGATGTTCCCTCACCCTCGACGTTGGTTGAATCAGTGGATGTAAAATCGATTTTGTTGCTGTCGCTACAAGACGCGAGCACCAGGATGATCGCCGTCACAAGATAACTGAGGCGAAGTGAACGTACTTTTTTCATAGTTTTGGAGGTCTGTTTGGTTTGTTTGGAATTAGATAAAGGAAATTCAATAAGGTTTAAGTGATGGGCGCAAAAAAACCGAAAACGTTATTTTTCATTCAGAAAATCAGCTTTTTTACTCCAGTCACGCTTTTAATTGCGGTTGTCCTTCTGTTGGTAACCACCGGACAGACCTTCGCTCAGCTAAAAATTGCAAAGCTGAAGTACGGAGGCGGGGGCGACTGGTACGCCAACAAAACGGCATTGCCTAATCTGATAAAGTTCTGCAACGAGCAACTGTCTGCCAATATTGCAATTGATGAAGACGTTGTGGAAGTCGGTAGTTTTTTCTCCGGAAGAGGCGCAAAACCTCAGGAACTATCTGATTGCCGGCGGCTTTCTTCACATTGATGACAATTATGGTCTTGATAAATTCATCCGACTGGAATTGAAAAAGGTATTCCCGGAACTGGAACTTGTTGAACTACCCTTTACGCATCCTATCTATCATCAAAAATTCAATTTCCCTAAAGGCCTTCCAAAAATCCACGAGCACGATGGCAAACCCGCGCAGGGGTTTGGTTTGCTTTATCAAGGGCGCCTTGTCGTATTTTATTCTTTCGAGTGTGACCTGGGTAACGGATGGGAAGATGCACGCATCCACAATGACCCCGAAGCCAAGAGATTGGAGGCACTGCAAATGGGTGCAAACATTATGTCGTTTGCGTTTACGGCTGTCAATTAATGCCCCACGCAAAGGCGCCAAGTTCGCAAAGGCATTGCCGGCTTGACACCGGAGATTGCTCTTCCGGTTAGACACCACTCAGACGTCGACTTCGTTGGGGAACTGCGTTGATACGGGCTTAACAACTGATAAACCTCTGACAATTATTTTAACACTTCGGCCAGTTTCTTCTGCAGTGCGCTGCCCCTTAGATTCTTCGCTACAATAATGCCGTTGGGATCGACAAGAATTGAAAACGGAATTCCGGAGATGTTGTAATCCTGCGCAGCCTTTGATTGAAAGTACTTGAGGTCAGACACGTGGGTCCAGGTCAGGCCGTCTTGCTTTATCGCCATTACCCAGTCTTCCTTCGTTCTGTCGAGAGAAACTCCAAGGATGTCAAATCCTTTGCCCTTGAATTGATTGTAGGCCTTTACAACATTAGGATTCTCCTGCCTGCATGGACCGCACCACTTTGCCCAAAAGTCCACAAGCACAAACTTGCCTTTGAATGAAGAGAGTGTAACAATCTTGCCATCGGGATCAGGCAATGAAATTTCCGGTGCGGGTTGACCGATCGCCGTCTTCTTCAGGCTTTCTACATACCCAATAAAATTTTTAGCATAAAAATTGTCGGGCCATGCTTTCTTGAGCTTGTCGGCAGTAGATGTATAGACCGAAAAATATGTGTCACGGTCGACGGTATTTCCATTTTGAAGCATGTTGATCACGCCTAATGAAGGCGGTTGTTTCTCCAGCAACGTAGCAACATTGGCATTGGCAGCGTCGATGAATGTCATATATTTTTCCTGCAGTTCCTTTGCCCTCTTTTCGTCATTGCGAGCCATTGCTTGCTGGAATTCTGTTTCAATGGTCTTGATCTCGGGAGTGCTTTGAGCGTCCTGCATTATTTTTTGCACCTGATTGATCAGATCAATGTCAGGTGAACCTTTTACCTCATAAAATCCGCCAGAATTGTTACCATCCACATTGACTTCGAGATCACTCTTATCAAGGATCAGGTTCACAAATT
The DNA here is from genome assembly GCA_044223825.1 of Cyclobacteriaceae bacterium. GTDB lineage: Bacteria > Bacteroidota > Bacteroidia > Cytophagales > Cyclobacteriaceae > ELB16-189. The sequence goes on from JBGALO010000009.1 coordinate 76,320, forward strand.
GCTTGTTATAAAAATTCAAACGGTAATAGCCCGGCTCCTTGATCCTGATTTTCTTCAGGTAGGTGTAGTTACCCTTTAACACAATAGTGTCTTCTATGGGCTTCTGCTGATCCTGACGCAGTTCAGTCAACCTGATTTCGCCATTTTGGGGAAATCCCACTTTTCCGTGGATAGACACTTCCCATCCATCCTTCTTCTCTTCATTCTTTTTTTGCGCCCCGCCACAAGACACCAGTACCGAAAGCATTACCCCGAAAATCGACAGGGCTCCCATTCTATTTAATTTCATTGCTCTTTGAGTTTCATTTCCAATAGCCGCGTAGCCACTTTTGGATCAGCCTTGCCTTTGCTACGCTTCATGATTTCCCCCATAAACATAGTAATAATCGCCTTCTTGCCATTCTTGTATTCCTCAACTTTCAACGGGAATATCTTGATAACCTCTTCCACAATTGGAAGTATTGAATTGTCGTCGCTTTGTTGAATCAGATTAAGCCGAGTGGCAATTTCAATCGGTGTCTCCTGTCCCCGTATCAACTCCGGAAAAATCTTCTGTGAGGCAACAGCAAAACTCACTTTACCATCTTCCACCAATGAAATCAATGACGCAAGGCGCGCTGGCGTAATTACAAATTGTTCAATGACTGATGGTCCATCATTCAGGAATGATTTAACCGGGCCGATCATCCAATTTGCAGCGGCTTTGAAATTCGATGTATATCTACAAACTTGCTCAAAATAAAGTGCAAATTCTTTTGAGTCGGTAAGAACCCCGGCATCATATTCGGAGAGTGCGTATTGCGACATGAATTTCTCCCGCAGTTCCCACGGAAGCGCAGGCATCTCTGCTTGAATACTGGCCAGCCACTCATCCGACACGATCATGGGACTCAAATCGGGATCAGGAAAATACCGGTAATCATTCAGCTCTTCCTTCGTCCGCATCGAAAATGTTTTACCGGAAGCTGCATCAAAAGTGCGCGTCTCAGAAACAACAGATTCTCCATTTTCAAGAATAGTCACCTGCCTCAACACTTCATGATCGATTGCCCGCTGTACGTTACGAACGGAGTTCATGTTTTTCACCTCAACTTTTTTCCCGTATTCCGACGCACCATTCAACATAACGGATACGTTCGCATCGCAACGAAGGGATCCCTCTTCCATGTTGCCATCACAAATCTCTAAATATCGTACCAACCTACGTACTTCAGTCATCAACGCATATGCTTCGGCCGAGCTGCGCAACACCGGTTCCGTCACTATCTCGATCAGCGGCACCCCGGCCCTGTTATAATCGACTTGCGTGTCAGGTTCACCTTCCTGGTGGATTGATTTTCCAGCATCCTCTTCGATGTGTATTCGATTCAGCTGAATAGTCTTCGTGGTGCCATCCTTTAATGTTACAGCAATACTGCCGCCTTTACATATGGGCGTTCTATCCTGTGTAATCTGGTACCCTTTCGGAAGGTCAGGGTAGAAATAGTTTTTGCGATCAAAAATCTGCCACCTGGAGATCTCAGAATTACAGGCGAGCCCCATCCTGATAGCCAGCTCTGCGACTCTTCTGTTAAGCTTGGGTAAAGTCCCGGGGTGCGCCAGTGTCACCACACTCACATTGGTATTGGGCGCTGTACCGAACGCAGTGGAGTCACCTGAATAGATCTTGCTCTTCGTCAGCAGTTGGGCGTGGATCTCCAGGCCGACGACGATTGTATATTTATCGAGGCTTGTGTTGCTCAACGTTACTTGATTAGCTCTTTCGCTTTTTTGATAACTGCATCGAGGCCATTCAGGTTCTTTCCTCCCGCCGTCGCGAAAAAGGGTTGCCCACCTCCGCCTCCATCTATTTCCCGGGCGAGTTCCTTGACCATGTTACCGGCATGGAACTTCTTTGTTGCCTCCAGCTGCTCTCCGAGCATAACTGCAACCTGCGGCTTACTGTCGATGTCGGCAGCTAGCACAAGCAACAAGTCACCAAACTGGTTGCGCAATCCATACGCGATGTTTTTCAACGACTCAGCATTCGGCAACGTCACCTTTTCAACGACCAGTGTATAGCCATTTGATTTAATTGCTTTTCGTGCGAGATCATCTTTGATCTGATTGGCACGTTCCTGGTTAAGCAACTCCAGCTTCTTCTCGAGCGAGTGCCTTTCCTCAATGAGATTTTGAACTGAGGCAGTTATATCTTTTGGATTCTTGAGTATTGATCTTACCGAACCGAGCAATGCCAGTGATTCATTAACGAATTCCTGTGCCCCTTCTGCCGTGACTGCCTCAATCCTCCGCACACCCGCCGCGACAGAGCTTTCAGAAACGATCTTGAAGAACCCAATATTTCCCGTTGATGGGATGTGCGTTCCTCCACAAAGCTCCACAGAGAACTTGGGATCAAAAGTTATGACGCGAACATATTCACCATATTTTTCGCCGAAGAGCGCCATTGCTCCCATTTCTTTCGCCTTTGCTATCGGGACATTACGCTTCTCGTCGAGAGGAATATTCTCACGCACTTTTTGATTCACGATTGCTTCAACCCTGGCAACTTCAGCGTCGGTCATGGCGGCAAAATGCGAAAAGTCAAAGCGTAAGATTTTTTCGTTCACGAGCGATCCCTTTTGCTCGACATGTTTGCCAAGCGTCTGGCGCAGCGCTGCATGCAGCAAATGGGTGGCTGAATGATTATTCATCGTGAGCCGGCGTTTGCTTTCGCTCACGGAGGCATGAAATTCGCCACTCAGGCTCTCCGGCAACACATCGCTGTAATGAATGATAAGATCGTTTTCTTTGCGCGTGTCGGTGATATGAATTTTTTCATTAGCCGATTGAAGTATTCCTGTATCACCAACCTGGCCTCCACTCTCTGCGTAAAACGGCGTCTTGTCAAGGACCAATTGATATTGCTCTTTGTTCTTTTGTTTTACCCTTCTGTATTTCACGATTCGCGAAGGCGAACTGAGCTGATCATAGCCAACGAATTCAGTTTTGCTGTCGGCCCCAACCAGCACCCAATCACCTGTCTCTTTTGCGGCGTCAACTTTGGAACGGGCCTTCTGCTTTTGCATTTCGGCCTGGAATCCTTGTTCATCAACAGAAATTCCTTTTTCCCTTGCGATCAGAGAAGTCAGATCGAATGGAAATCCAAACGTATCATAAAGCTCAAATGCCTGTTCGCCGCTAATGGTTTTGATTGATTCAATTCGCTTCAATCCCTTTTCCAATGTTCGCAAGAACGATATCTCTTCCTCATGAACAACACGGCTTACATAATCACCCTGGTTGTGCAATTCCGGGAATACGTCCTTTAACTGCAATCCAAGCAATGGCACGAGGCGGTAAAGGAAAGGCTCTTTGAAATTCAAGTAAGAAAACCCGTAGCGAACTGCTCTTCTGAGTATCCTGCGGATGACATAACCGGCACCTGTATTGGAAGGCAATTGGCCATCGCAAATCGCAAATGACACCGCGCGGATGTGATCAGCCATAACGCGAATCGCAACATCCTGCTTTTGATCCCGGCCGTATGTCACGCCGGCATTCAATGCGATAAAATCCATCAACGGTCTGAAAACATCTGTGTCATAATTCGATGTCTTACCTTGAATGGCCATACAAAGGCGTTCGAAGCCCATACCTGTGTCAACATGTTTGTCCGGCAAAGGCAGCAGCGCGCCGGATGCGAGTCGGTTGAATTGAATGAAGACTAGATTCCAGATTTCCACCACTTGTGGATGATCACTATTGACCAGATCCCTTCCAGGCTTCTTTTGCACTTCCGAATCCGGTCGTAAGTCGATGTGAATTTCGGAGCAAGGTCCGCACGGACCGGCCTCTCCCATTTCCCAAAAGTTATCCTTCTTACTGCCATGCAGAATCCGATCCTCAGAAAGGTATTGACGCCAGAAGTCTTTTGCTTCGTCATCGACCGGGAGGTTATCACCCTTATCACCACCAAATACAGTGGCATAAAGGCGATCTTTTGGAAGTTTATAGACCTCTGTCAGAAGTTCCCACGCCCATGCAATTGCATCCTTCTTGAAATAGTCTCCGAAAGACCAATTGCCAAGCATTTCGAACATTGTGTGATGGTAGGTGTCGAGCCCTACGTCTTCAAGATCATTGTGTTTTCCACTTACACGGAGACATTTCTGGGTGTCGGCCACCCGCTTATATTTCGAAACGCTGTTGCCAAGGAAATAATCCTTGAACTGCACCATTCCCGAGTTGGTAAAAAGCAATGAAGGATCATTCTTCAAAACGAGGGGCGCTGAAGGCACCACCTGATGCCCTTTACTTTCAAAAAATTCCAGGAACTTCTTCCTTATCGTAGCCGAGTCCATCATTACGTATCGATTCAAAAGGCAAATTTAACGAAATCATCATTGCCTCCCTTCCCTGTGTTCATTTTATCGCTTTGAATTGATTTCTTTGCGGACCCATTTATCGATCATGAATACAGCACGTGTCGCTTGCCTCCTTTTTGCTCTTCTGGGCATTAATCTATCAATCCTGTTTGCGCAGGAATCAAAGGACTCAACAACCGGCAACATCGTCCAGCCAAACCCAAAGGACACCGTGTCAATCATTGGTGTGGGCGACATCATGATGGGCAGCAACTTTGGCAGTGGCATACTTCCCCCTGACGATGGTGCCGGCCTGATGAAAGACGTTGAGAATATTTTAAAAAGCGCCGATGTGACGTTCGGAAATCTTGAGGGCGTGATCATGGATTCGGGAGGAACACCTAAGACCTGCAAGGATCCCAAGGTTTGCTATGTATTCAGAACACCTGTAAAATATGCGGAGAACTTGAAGCAATCCGGATTCGATCTGATGAGCATCGCAAACAATCATGCTGGCGACTTCGGTGACATAGGTCGCAAGAGTACCATGAGTACGCTCGATGCCGCGGGAATAGAATTTGCCGGGCAGCTTCAAAAGCCGATCGCCATTATCGAAAGGGCCGGCGTTAAATATGGTTTGGCTGCGTTCGCACCCAACAGCAACTGCGTGAGCCTGAATGACATTGAAGGGGCCAAAAAAATCGTTGCCAAACTTGATTCAATGGTAGACATCGTCATTGTTTCCTTTCACGGAGGAGCGGAAGGACCTCAATACCAGCACGTGACCCGACAGACCGAGGTTTTTTATGGCGAAAATCGCGGTAATGTTTACGCATTTGCCCACGCTGTGATCGATGCAGGCGCGGATGTAGTGTTTGGACACGGACCACATCATACGAGAGGAGTGGAAGTTTACAGAAACAGGTTTATCGCCTACAGCCTGGGTAACTTTTGCACCTATGGAATGAACATCACAGGCGTAAATGGACTGGCACCCATCATAAAAGTGTACACGGATGGAAAGGGAGAGTTCTTTAAAGCACACATCGTACCAACTGACCAAAGTCAGCGAGTCAAAGTTAGCGTGGACACCGAAAAACGTGTACTCCAACGCATTCAGCAACTTACACGCGAAGATTTTCCTGCGTCATCCATTAATATAGGTGATGATGGATGGATAAGGAAATCCACAAACTAATGTTGACATCTTGTCGAAGAAATAAATTTAGATTGTTTGCATGGAGTTTTAAAAGAATTGTTACTTTGCATGAAGTGATCAATGCATCACCGCCCTAAACACCCACATGGCCTACAGAGAAAAGGAAATAGAAAAGCTATATTACTCGATCGGTGAAGTAGCCGAACAGTTTAATGTAGCTCCTTCACTTATTCGCTTCTGGGAAACTGAGTTCGACATTCTCCAGCCCAAAAAGAACCGCAAGGGAAACAGGCAATTCACCAAGGAAGACATCGATCAGATTCGTTTGATTTATCACCTGGTAAAAGAAAAAGGTTTTACCCTCAATGGCGCCAAAGAAATGCTCAAATCCGACGCTGTTGCCATCAAAGACAAGATGGAAATGATTGAATCTCTGCGCTCAATCCGGAAATTCCTGGTTGAGGTTAGGGAAAAGATGCATTGACACCAGTAGAATACGTGCCCTAAGCGGCATTTTTATCAAAATAACCCTCTCGCTTCCCATTAAGCACCAGGTTGACAGCTGACAATCACGTCGCTACGCTCGTGAGCAGTTGACAATCGTCACCGTACGATCAACTCTCTCGGTGCTTTGATTCCATGACCTATCCCCGACCAGCGACAGCAAGTTGTCAACGGCACCGACAGCGAACGGATGTCGACTATCAAACCTTTCACAACATTCATCATGTTTTCCAGATTGCGCTGTCACCACTGACCATTGTTACTTCGCATGAATGGATCAGGAACATCTCGCCTTGATGGCTCTCCACTTTGTACCAGGCATAGGCGATTATTTAACAAAACAACTCGTTAATCATTGCGGGTCTGCGCAACAGGTTTTCAAACTATCCAAATCCAAGCTTCTTAAAGTCCCTGGTATCGGTGAAGCAACTGCGTCGGCAATTCCCGACGGCAAGACCTATCACATCGCTGAGAAGGAATTCCGAAAAGCCGAGCGGGAGGACGCGCGTATTCTCTTTTTTATCGACAAAGCTTACCCTTCAAGGATGAAGACCATTGATGATGCGCCGGTACTGTTGTATATCAAGGGTAATATCAATCTTAACGTTCCAAAAGTCGTTGCCATTGTGGGAACACGACAGGCTACGCCCTATGGTAAGAGCCACGTCGAGATGATCCTCGAAGGACTTACGCCACATGGCGCGTTAATCGTAAGTGGACTCGCCTATGGCATCGACATTCACGCACACAAGTGTGCATTGAAGAACGGCCTTGCTACGATCGGCGTGCTGGGAAGCGGTATCGATATCATCTATCCTGCTCCGCACAAAGATGTCGCACGTAAGATGACCAACCAGGGTGGCCTGGTTACCGAAAATCATTTTGGCACAAAGCCCGACGCTCATAATTTCCCGGCAAGGAACAGGATAATAGCCGGCTTATGCGATGCATTGATTGTGGCAGAAGCGGCACTCAAGGGTGGCGCCCTCATTACGGCAGAGATTGCCAACAGCTACAACCGTGATGTATTTGCAATACCCGGAAACCTGGGCGAGATGTATTCCGAAGGGTGCAACAAACTGATCAAGATCAACAAGGCAAATCTCATGACGTCAGTCGCTGATTTGGAATACATCATGAATTGGAAGACCGACTCTCGTCCCGACAACCAGCTCAGTCTTGATCTTGGATTATTCGAAAACGATGAGCTTCGGGTGATGCAGGCCCTTCGTCAAAAAAGCACTCCTACCTGGATCGATGAACTCAGTAATAAGACGGAGATGGAGCCAGGGTATTTGTCTTCGGTATTGCTCTCGTTGGAATTTAAGAATGCCGTCGTGTCATTACCCGGCAAGTTGTATAGAATACGTTAAGGGGCGAGTCGTTGGACTTGTCTATATATTTGAAAGTAGTAAGCGGCAGTTCACTTAAATATTTCGTCCGCGATTTTCATTGCTTTCGCAAACTCCTGCAAGTCCAGCCCGGTGGGTACCCCTTTCGATTCCAAATACGAGACCAGCGTTTCGGTGGCAAGGTTTCCCACCAGTTCATCTTCTGCCATGGGGCAGCCGCCAAATCCCCGGATGGCTCCATCAAAGCGGCCGCAGCCGGAGGCAAATGCAGCTTCAATCTTGTCGATCGCGCTAACAGGGTTTGAATGCAAATGGGCGCCGAACTCAATCGAGGGAAATTCTCTGGAAAGGTTTGAGAAAAGATATCGGATTTGATCAGGTTGTGACACTCCTACCGTGTCTGCTAATGAAACAATCTTGACCTCGAGGGTTGAAAGGATGTCAACAAATTTGCCAACGACCTCAATATCGTACGGATCGCCATAGGGATTCCCGAATCCCATGCTGATGTAAGTAACAAGAGTCTTGTTTGCAGTCACACACGCGTCCTGGATAGAATTCAGCGTGTCGAGGGCCTCACTGATCGACTTATTGGTATTGCGTTTTTGAAAAGTCTCCGATATGGACAATGGGAATCCCAGGTATGTCACCCGCTCATGGGTGACTGCTTCTTGTGCACCGCGAAGGTTCGCCACGATCGCCAGTATTTTCGTGCTGCTAACCCCAGACTCAATCCTTTCGAAAACCTCGGCGGTGTCCCGCATTTGCGGAATTGCCTTGGGAGACACAAAGCTGCCCGCATCGATCGTATCGAACCCGACGCGCATCAATTGGTTCAAGTATTTAACCTTGTCCTCAGTAGAAATAAATTTATCCATCCCCTGCATAGCATCACGGGGGCACTCGATGAGTTTCATGCGGTGAAGTTAACAGTATTGATTAACATGTGAGATAAGACACAGCTGTGTCGACTAGACTTTCAAAATATTGCTGCAATAAATCGTCCAATTTTCTAATTCATTATTTTTTTTCGTCCTTCGGTTGCCAATCATATGCCCATCATCCATAAAAACGTTTCATTAAAATCACTCAATACATTCGGAATAGATGTAAACGCCAGATTCTTCTGCGAAATATCGTCGGAACACGACTTGCTTGAGCTGATTAAGGATCCCATATACCAGGAAAACCATGTATTAATCTTAGGTGGCGGCAGCAATATCCTGTTCACTGGCGACTTCAATGGCCTTGTCATCAAATCTCATATTCTTGGCAAAGAAGTAATTAGCACGGATGATCATTTTATCCTGCTAAAGGCCGGCTCGGGAGAGGTTTGGCATGATTTGGTGATGCATGCAGTTCGCAACAATTGGGGTGGAATTGAAAATCTTTCACTGATACCCGGAACAAGTGGAGCTGCACCAATGCAAAACATAGGTGCATGAATGTCGCTTTGGCTATCGTGAAAGTGTCTTTAAACAGGAGCTAAAAGAAAAATATTTTATTTCAAGTATTACTTTAAGGTTGACCACGAAAGAACATCGTTTGAATACAAGCTACGGTGCTATTCATGATATGCTGAGAGCAGTTGGAATTGAACATCCACACATCAAAGACATCAGTGATGCAGTGATTAAGATCAGAGAAAGTAAACTTCCTGATCCACGCATCACCGGCAACGCCGGAAGCTTCTTCAAAAACCCAACGATCCTCACAACCCAGTTTGAGTTGTTAAAGAAAGACCATCCTTCAATACCATCCTATCCAGTTGATAATCAATATATTAAAGTCCCTGCAGGGTGGCTCATCGAACAATGCGGATGGAAAGGAAAAAGATTCGGTAACATAGGCGTACATCAACATCAGGCACTCGTGTTGGTGAATTATGGTGGTGGAAATGGTAAGGATATTTTAGATCTATCGATGAAGATCAAAGACTCTATTCAAGAAAAATTCAACATCACATTAACAACAGAAGTGAATGTAATATGATGTTCATTGATTAGTCAAACTATGTTGTTGATTGCATCGAAGATCACTATTGAAATTTATCACACTTCAAAAAAAATGGTCAAATATTTTTGTGATTAAGTTTTTTATTATACCTTCGAATACGTTTAACGATTTATTAAACTAAAATTTTAAACGCTATGGCAAAAAAAGCTAAGAAGGCTGCTAAGAAAAAGAAGGCAGCTAAGAAAAAGAAGTAATTAGGTTAACACCTATCTTCTTACAGAGGGAAGCGATCCAGGATTGCTTCCCTCTTAGCTTTTATAGTGGGCTGTGTAAATACAATCTTAGCCACATTAGAAACATAGAACACAAATAATTGATGGCGTTGTTGCTGTCTTTTGTGTTTGACTGATATGTTTTTATCCTATTGAAATATGAGAAAGCGAACGCTATCGTCAGATCCTAATCTCTTCCCGCCAGCATGTTAATTGTGGGTGTCAGTGCATCCTTTACACACCAAGGATAAGGCGTTGTTTATTCGAGGAAGAGAGATATCTCAGGGGTTTTATGTCCAACATGCTGTAAAAAACCGCCAAATGGCAACGGTTGCATAAAATATTATCTTCAAGTCCTTGTTTGCGGAAGTTACATCTACATAATTTTGTCCCACCAAAATCCAAAAGAATGGCCAAAGCAACTACGAAGGCTCCCGCCAAAGCGGTCAAGAAAGCAGCACCAAAAAAAGCCGCCCTGTCCCCAAACGAACAGATCTTCAAGGCTTGCGAAATGGCCCTTGCTAAACTGAGTGAACTGGATCTCGATCACCAGCTCCAATCAGAAATCAACTGGTGCCTGGCCAGCTTCCAAAATGATGGTAATCCTATCGGGCTTTACCAGATGGCAGACCGCGCGGTTATAATCTTCAAGGCCGAACAGGCAAAAAAGACCAAAGGCATTACCGCAAAGCTTATCACCGATATCGAAAAGGCGTTAAAGAACTAACGCTCTCCATAATAGAAGCAACGGTCTGGTTCAACATTCATGTTGTTGCTGAATCCACATTAACAGCAGAAGATTGTGCGTTCGCTGTGAAGATGTAATTATATCATCTCAGTGATATTTGCCAGTGTGCCTTTGTACTTCACGCACACCACGCCAAATTTATTCAGGAAGTCAACACCCTCATCCGTTGAAAGACCCTTGTGTTCGGCATATGAATTCAGGTAGACAACTTTTTGAATTCCCGTGCTGTAAATGATGCGGGCACAGGACAGACACGGCGAAAGGGTAACGTAAAGGGTCGCTCCTTCTACCGAGGACTTGTTTTTTACTGCGTACAGGATCGCATTTTGTTCCGCATGAATCGCCAACGAACACCCCCCCTTCGAATCGCGGGGACATCCAACCTCAGGCCACTCCTCATCACAATTGTGGGTGCCTGAAGGTGGGCCATTATAACCTATCGAAATGATGCGGGTATCCAGTGTGAGTACTGCGCCAACGTGGCGCTTGATGCAATGAGACCTCCGGGCGAGGTTCACTGCCAATTCCATATAAATATCATCAAAGGCCGGGCGCTTCATGGTGCAAAGTAAAGAATGGAATCAAAATTCTTAGTTTTGTATTTGAATCTTTGCCAGATGAGTCTTCGTCGAGCAATCTATCTCCTGCTTTTGCCGCTTGCTGCGTTCGCACAGGAACCAGTAAAAATGCGGCCCAGTCCCGTCGCGATCACGGCAGCGCGATACAAGGAAACATATATCAAGATTGTTTACGGTCAACCTCAAAAGAAAGGCAGGGAAATTTTCGGCCAGCTTGTCCCTTTTGACCAGGTATGGAGGACAGGTGCAAATGAGGCAACTGAAATGCAGGTCACCAAGGACATCAAGATCGATGGCAAGGATCTTAAAGCAGGAAATTATTCCTTGTTTACAATTCCTGGAAAAGAAAAGTGGACCATCATTATTAACTCAGACCTCGGATTGTGGGGGGCCTATAACTATAACGTTAAATCCGACGTAATGCGGTTTGAGGCCCCCGTGGTCACAATAGCGGAGCCAATGGAAGCGTTTACGATCCAAATCGATCAGAAAAATGACAAGGCCGAGATGAATTTTATGTGGGATAAGACCAGGGTGGCAATTCCGATACAATTCTCCGAACCAAAACCATAACCAGTATTTCGATCTGATCCATCAAATCAACGACAATGAAACATTTTTTAATCTTAGGATGGCTTTTTTTCGCGTGCACTGCCTTTGCACAAGACCTGGCAGAGCTCGATCGGCGCAACGGGTTTAAAGACCTTAAGCTTGGTTCCTTGATTGACAGCGTCAAGACAGCGGAATTCAAGAAAGACACCAAAGAGAAGAATGAATTTCCGGTGAAGCTGTATGAAGTGGAAAACCCGGAATACAAGAATATTGGTGAGGTTAAGGTGAAGAAGGTTGAGGTAAAGGCTTACAAAGACCTGGTGTATGAAATCATTGTCATTACCAACAAGGACACCCGTCTGATGAAGGGGATGGAAAAATCATTTGGAAAGCCGAATTACATTCTGACAACCGACACATACAATTGGAAGACCGAGAAACTCAGTCTCACTTTCAAAGATCATTCAAAAAATGAGCTGCGCCTCACTTATCGGTATTATCCGGTGCTGAAAATGATGGTCGTGGACAAAGGCAAGAAGATCGATGACATTGCCGAGGATTTCTAAGCAAAGTCTCCTGCAAGGGATTTTAATAAACGCTTGAGTAGTGGAATGAGATGATCATTCAACATAGCAGAGTCCCGAAACGGAGACTCTGCTATGAAATTTTATTGGAAGGGACTTCAGTTCTATCCCTTATACGAGATCCTGTAGATTACGTCCGCCTGATCATCGCTGACGAGCATTGAGCCATCAGGAAGGAAGATCACATCAACCGGTCGCCCCCACACTTTCTGTGTTGAAGGATCGAGCCAACCACTTGCAAATGGCTCATAGCCAGATGCCTTGCCGCCACTGACTTTGACGAGACTGATTTGATAACCGCTTTTCTTCGACCTGTTCCAGGACCCATGCTCAGCGACGAAAAGGTTGCCCTGGTATGCAGCAGGGAATTGACTGCCCGTATAGAACTTCAATCCGAGGGGCGCAACGTGTGCACCCAGGTTTTGCGCTGGTTTTACAAAATCCGAGCAAGGCTTCTTACTCCCAAATTCAGGGTCGGTAATATTTCCACCATGACAATATGGATAACCAAAATGCTGACCCGCCTTAGTAGCAACATTTAATTCGCAAGGCGGGACGTCATCTCCTAACATATCTCTCCCGTTGTCTGTAAACCAAATGTCCTTTGTCTGCGGATGCCAGGTGAATCCGACGGTATTCCTTACACCACTGGCAAAGACCTCCATACCTGTTCCATCGGCATTCATTCGGGTAATGCTTGCAAACTGCGGATCTTTGGATTCACAGATATTGCAGGGTGCCCCTACTGGCACATATAACTTTCCATCGGGACCGAACGCAATGTATTTCCAGCCGTGATGAGTTTCTGTGGGGTACTTGTCATATACTGTAACCGGCTTTCCTGGATTCGAAAGCTTCGATTCGACAGCTGGTATCTTAGAAATCTTGCTGACTTCGGCTATATAGAGATCACCGTCTTTTAGCGCAACACCATTGGGCATATTTAAGCCGGAGGCCAGCACCCATTTCTTGTCTGCTTTGAAATCACCATCGGTATCTTTTACAGCATAGACTTTGTCACCATTGCGATTGCCTACAAACACAATTCCCGAGGGAGAAAGCGCCATCGACCGCGCATTTTCCACTTCGGCAAATACCTCAATCTTAAATCCTGCAGGCAGCTTAACCGAGTTGAGTGGCAATGCAGCACTGGCATCTGTCAATGCCGGCATCGAGCCGTCTTCGCTGGCTGCTGTATCGTCAGACATAGGGTTGTTCTCCTTCGTGGCGGTGTTGCAGCAAAGAAATATCACGGCAACCAGTGGAATCATTTTATAGGTCTTCATCGACAATGTGATTTCACGCAAGGTAAAAGGCGCATTTCAATTTTGATGTTCTTCCACCCGGAATTTTTGCGCACGTAAGTAGTATCTTTGTCGCGTTTTTTAACTGTCACCATGAAGACGAAAAGGCACAAGGGCTTTAAGGAATTGCTTTAAGGCGACAAATACGAACAGAAACGATGATCTCGATCTCCAACATCTCCTATTATATCGGCGGCAGGGCACTTTACGAAAACGCCTCCATGTTCGTCAGGCCAAACGATAAGATCGGATTGATCGGTCTAAACGGGCGCGGAAAATCCACGCTGCTCAAATTGATCAACGGGGAAATGAAGCTGGACTCCGGCAGTATCAGCAAGTCGAAGGAGTGTACGATCGGCTTCCTGAACCAGGATCTTCTCTCCTACCAAACGGAAGACGCCATTCTTACTGTGGCGATGGAGGCATTCAAAGACGCCGTCGATACCCAACGTCAAATTGAAAAAATCCTCCACAAGCTCGAAACAGAGTACTCCGACGAGTTGGTGGAAAAGCTAACCCGCTTGCAGGAAAAGTTCGAACAGCTTGACGGTTATACCATGCAGGCAAAAGCCGAAGAAATATTGGAGGGCATTGGTTTTTCGACGTCGGATCTGCACAGACCGTTAAAAGAATTTTCCGGTGGTTGGCGGATGCGCGTCATGCTGGCAAAACTGCTGCTTGAGAAACCGTCCCTGCTCATGCTGGATGAACCTACCAACCACCTTGACCTTCCCTCGATCGAGTGGGTTGAACATTACCTCAGGAATTACGATGGTGCAGTAATTATCGTATCCCATGACCGGCAATTTCTCGACAACGTAATCACTAAAACAGTCGATGTTACACAACAGCAGTTGGTGACTTATGAGGGTAACTACAGCTTCTACCTGCAGGAAAAGGAAATGCGTGAAGAAATTCAACAGAATGCATTCGACAATCAACAGGCTAAGATCAGACAGGCGGAGAGATTCATTGAAAGATTCAGGGCGAAAGCGAGCAAAGCAAGATTGGTGAAGTCCCGTGAAAAGGCCCTTGACAGAATGGAGTTGATAGAGGAAGTCGTTGACGACAGCGCGGCCGTTAATTTCAAATTCAAGTTCAAGCAACCTTCGGGCCGTCATGTAGTTACACTGCGAGATGTATCGAAGTCGTATGGCAGCCTTGAAATCCTTAAGCATACCGATGCAGTCATTGAACGAGGAGATAAAATCGCCCTTATCGGTGCCAATGGAAAAGGAAAATCTACGCTGTTACGAATTCTCTCAGGCACCGAATCAGTCCAGGGTGAACGGACAATTGGATACAATGTGATACAGGGTTTCTACGCACAGCATCAGCTCGAAGCATTGCATGTTGAAAATGAAATCCTTGAAGAATTAAAACAAGCCGGAAGCGGAAAGACAGAACAAGAGCTACGGGGAATTCTCGGCTGTTTTCTTTTCTCCGATGACGACCAATATAAAAAGATCAAAGTGCTTTCGGGTGGTGAGAAATCCCGTGTTGCGCTTGCCAAAACATTGATCTCGGAGGCGAATTTTCTTTTGTTGGATGAACCGACGAACCACCTTGACTTCATTTCCGAAAATATATTGATCCAGGCGCTTGAACAGTACCAGGGCAGTTTCGTAGTGGTGTCCCACAACCGCTTCTTCATTTCACAGATTGCGAACAAGATCTGGTACATTGAAAATCATCAGATCAAAGAATACCCGGGCACTTACGAAGAATACGAGTATTGGCGGCGGCAAAACCCCGTTACAACGTCATCTCCTCCTAAGAAAGCCGATGCAGAACCCAAGCCGCAGGTTGAGAAAAAATCGCAGGCGCCGTCAAGCGAACAAGAGATCAAGAAACTTTCGAAAGAGTTAAAATCGGTCGAGGATAAAATCGAAGGGCTGCAAAAAGAAAAGGCAAAGATTGAAGGCGAGCTGGCGAAACCGGAAGTATATTCCAATTTCGAAAAGCTCGCATCTTTTCAATCAGAGTTTGATAAAGTAAATTTTGAATTGGAAACCCTCAACCAACGCTGGGAGACATTGGCGATTGCACTGGATGATCTTTCAAAAAACTAGGACTTTAGAATATCCAGCAAGGAGCTGACTAATAGCAACCCGGAGATATAAAGAATCGCGTCAAGATAGCGGGCAATTCTTTTCTTCACAGCGACATTTATCGCGTCCATAGATAAGGAAGTGTTTTGCATTGATTCAGCGAAGAATCCATTTGTAACCGATTAAGGCGGGGTATTTGCTTTGATCAAAAAGGCAGCCAACCCCGAATTCAAGGAAGCCCTGCATCCGTCATTTGGTTTGAAGGCAATTTTCGGGGATTTTTAGAGTTTAAAGACCATGCGCATCACTCTTCTGATCATATTCTGTCTCATGTGCTTTTGTTCAAGGGCACAAAAAAAACTCGTCATAGCCGACAGGAATTATGAGCCTCAGATCAGGTCGGTGCAATGCTATCCCAACCAACCGACCGAAGGTAATAGCACGCTGCCAGCCGTTGCGCGGATGGATAATCAAAACCTTCTTTTAGAATTTGATGATCTGCGTGAGCAAAGGAATAACTATTACGCACGTCTTGTCCATTGCAATTTTGACTGGACGAAATCAGGACTGGTGGACCTGGATTTCATGCGGGATTACAATGAGTTTCCAATCAACGATTACGCCTATTCAGGTAACACCCATATCCCTTACGTTCACTACCGGTTCGCAATTCCACCAATCAAGATTCCGGGTAACTACCTCGTTATGGTTTACCGCGATGGCAATAAGCAGGACTTAGTCCTCACAAGACGCTTAGTAATCTTCGATAGCCGCGTGTCGTTTGTACCGGACGATCATATCTCCGGTCTTGGCAATATTCGCAGCACGAATCAGGCCCTCAACTTCGTCGTCAATTATCCGGATATGGAAATAATCAATCCGATGAACAGTGTTCATGTTGTTATTCGTCAAAATCAGCGCTGGGACAATGCGAAGTTTGATGTGACCCCTAGTTTTATCCGCGAGGACGTGACACAGCTCGAGTACCGTTTTTTTGATATGGACAAGACTTTCTCGGGTGGCAATGAGTTTCGCTTTGTAGACTTCAGATCGCTGAATTCACCCGGACAGAACACCGGAAAGCTCGACAAGACACGCAAACCATATGAGCTGTATGTGGCATTGGATGCACCACGCGGTAGCCAGCCTTATTCACAGTATCCGGACATGAATGGTTGCTTCGCTCCCGCAAATCTCGATTATAATGATGACCCCGCAATAACAGCTAATTACGTGCAAGTCAATTTTGGATTAAAGTCTCCAAAACTGAAAGATGATGTCTTTGTTATTGGCGCCTTCAATGGGTGGGACAAGAACGCCGAGAACCAAATGGACTACGACGCCCTGCAGGGCCTTTACACGCGACGCATACTTTTGAAGCAGGGATTCTATAATTACGAATACTGGGTCAACTCACCCGACGATCCCAATCAAATCGAAGGGAATTATTTCCAAACGGAAAACATGTACGAAGTGCTTGTATACTACAAACCGTTCCAGCCAAACGCAGATCTCCTTGTTGGATACTTTGTAATCCCGGTGAATGCCAGATAGAATTTAGGCGTAAACCAACTCGAGGTCAGCCTCTTTACGGATGGAGTTATGGTTGGCCATATCAAGCATACCAAACCCTTTGTGTGAAAATTGACCGAGGCCGTGCTCGTAGACGAATTGTTGCACCGTCGGTGGCGCGAAAAGTGTGAAAGGGAAAGTATAGCCCCTCACCTCATATTTGATGTCGGAGTCATACAATGGATAGATGCGTGCAAACTTCTTGTGCGTCGCCTGAATCCGGTTCAGATAATCCTTGTCAGGCACCAGCTGAAACTTGTACACGTCAGTCAGTTGCGCGGCGGTGAATTTCCCCGATGCCTGCATCTGCGCAATGGTGTGATCGTAGAGCAGGTCAGAAAATTCATCTGTGTCAGGTGGAATGAAACGTTTGCCAGACTCGTCATTGAATGCTGCGGGCATCAATACAATTGGTGAGATACACAGAAACTTCACGCTCTCCGTGACTGGCATCGGCTCCTCGTGCTCAACGAGTTCCGGTGCGAGTTGCAACGTTCCGATCATGACCTCCTTCTGGTCGAAAAGAACCCCAAGGAAATAATCCAGGAATGGCTTATCCGATGTCGAAAAAACTAACGTGACCCGGGAGGAGTAAAAATGGAGCCCCTTCCGACTGATTTTTGTCTGACCCTTGAGTCCAGAAAAATTGAAATGAGTAAACTGCTGAAACCTCGGATCTTTCCCAGCCACGACAAGTCCTTTGATGGTTTGCGCCAACAAGAACTGGTGATGAAAAGGGACAAAAGCTCCCTTGTTTTTGAGCGAAAAAACTATCCTGATTCTCACAGAAAATTTGATCTAGCAGGAAAAAATAAAACCAACAACCGCAAAAAATCTACCGCGCGGATAGCTAAAGTACTAAAAATCAGGCTCTATGAAACCTTCAGTGAAAGGATTATTTTAGATTCGAAATAATTAATTGAAAATCAGATTATTATGCTGATTGATGGAAATTACACGTTGAATCTAAAGTGCATGACATCACCGTCTTCGACTGTATATTCTTTGCCTTCAACAGCCAATTTTCCAGCCTCTTTGACAGCTACTTCGGTCTTATATTTCTGATAGTCAGGGATCTTAATGACCTCTGCCCGGATAAAGCCTTTTTCAAAGTCCGTATGGATTACCCCTGCGGCCTGAGGTGCCTTCCATCCCCTGTGAATCGTCCAGGCGCGAACTTCTTTCTCGCCGGCCGTGAAGTAGGTTATAAGGTCCAGCAGGTGATACGCAGCCCGTATCAATTTGCTGAGGCCAGATTCTTTAAGGCCGTACTCAGCCAGAAACGTATCCCTGTCTTCCTTCGATTCCAACTCGGCGATTTGTGCTTCGATCGCCGCGCAAACGACAACAACCTCTGCCCCTTCGTCTTTGACGTGAGCTTTCAGCGCCTCTACATGCTTGTTACCGGTGTGAACCGAAGCCTCCTCGACATTAGCAACATATATAACCGGCTTGTCGGTCAGCAATTGAAGGTCCTCAATTGCCTTTCGGTCTTCCGCATCTGTCTTCACTGTCCGTGCGCTTTTACCAGACAGCAAAGCGTTCTGAAATAGTTGAAGCACAGCTAGTTCCTTCTTCCCTTTTGCGTCGCCGCTTTTGGCAGTTCGCTCCACCTTAGAAATTTTCTTCTCGACGGACTCGAGGTCTTTCAATTGCAATTCAGTGTCTATGATCTCCTTGTCGGCAACAGGGTTAACCCGGCCATCAACGTGAATGATATTATCATTTTCAAAGCACCGTACCACGTGAGCAATGGCGTCAACTTCCCGGATGTTTGCGAGAAATTGGTTACCAAGTCCTTCTCCTTTTGATGCTCCTTTGACAAGGCCGGCGATGTCTACAAACTCAAATGAGGTGGGGACGACTTTTTGGGGATTGACGAGGCCGGAAAGTATGTTGAGGCGTTCATCCGGAACGGAAATCACACCCACATTTGGCTCAATTGTGCAAAAAGGAAAATTGGCTGCCTCTGCCTTGTTATTGGAAAGTGCATTGAACAGCGTCGACTTTCCTACGTTCGGCAATCCAACAATTCCGCATTTTAGTCCCATGGTCGATTTAAATCAGGGCGCAAATATAAAAGGCTTTTGGATGTTGGCCATTGACCGTTGGCAGCCGCCTGGGCACTTTTCAGTCGGATTTTGAATTACGAGGAAAAAAAAGCCCCGGCGGATTATCGCCGGGGCTCGTTAGGTATAGGTTAGGTAGTGAATCCGTTGTTAATCCCACTTAAGCTCGGAATCCGCCGTCGTAGACTTGACCTCCACGACCGAAGCTTCTTCGCGCTCATCGCGGATATGGTCGAACTGACTGAAATCCACGCCAGGCATCAGCTCATTTTTCACGTGGTTGACCGTGTTGTTGAGCGCATCCATGAACTTATTAAAGTCTTCTTTGTAGAGAAAAATCTTGTGCTTTTCGTAAGTGAAACCCTCATCATCTTTGTTGTACCGCTTCTTGCTTTCGGTGATCGTCAGGTAGTAGTCGTTTGACCTTGTCGACTTCACATCAAAGAAATAGGTCCGTTTTCCGGCCTTCACTTTTTCTGAGTAAATCTCATCTCGTCCATTCTTATTCTCTTCCACAGATCGTAGGTTTAGGGTTGTATTTAGATTTAGGTATGATCGAAGATAGCAGATTCAAAAATTATAGCAAACTCGAGCCAATAAAATCGCCCACTGGAGCGTTACTTTCGGTTTAAAGCTCCAAATTAACGCACACAACTACTTTTTCCCCACAGCCTTGACAGCCAAATTTGACAATATCCGCCAGTCCAGCAGCCTGGAATTGTTGGCAAAACAGCTGGTGGAGGGATTCATTACCGGCCTTCACAAGTCACCCTACCACGGCTTTTCAGTAGAGTTTGCAGAACACCGTTTATATAATGAGGGTCAGAGTACCAGGCACATCGACTGGAAGGTTTTTGCAAGGACGGATCGTTTGTATACGAAGCAGTATGAAGAGGAAACAAATCTCCGGTGCCTCATCGCCATTGATTGCTCTTCATCAATGTATTATCCGGCTGATACACTTGCGAAACTGAAGTTTAGCGTTCAGTCGGCCGCTGCCCTCGCCTACTTGTTGCACAAGCAACGCGATGCAGTAGGACTGTGCCTGTTTTCCGACAAGGTTGACGAGCTGACGCCGATCAAATCGACCTCGTCTCACCTCGACAAGCTCTTTACATTGCTTGAAAAAACACTTTCTCCAAACATCGCGAGGAAAACGACCCACGTTTCCACCGTACTGCACGAAATCGCGGAAAAAATACACAAGCGATCGCTCGTGATACTGTTCAGCGACATGTTTGACGGATCAGAAGACCCGGAGGAAGTCTTTAAGTCTTTACAACACCTTAAACACAACAAGCATGAGGTGTTGCTATTCCACGTAAGTGACCACGAAACAGAACTAGGTTTTAACTTTGAAGACAGACCCTACGAGTTCGTAGATCTTGAAAGCGGTGATAAATTGAAATTGAACCCGGCAGAAATCAAGGCACATTTCACCACGTCGCTTGAAGAGTTCCATCGGAACCTTCGCCTAAAGTGTAATCAGTTGAAAATTGATTTTATCTCGGCGAATACGCGGACGGATTTCTATTCGATTCTACAAGCATATCTCATCAAGAGGTCGAAAATGAAGTAGAGGGAAGATTA
Organism: Cyclobacteriaceae bacterium; assembly: GCA_044223825.1. Classification (GTDB taxonomy): domain Bacteria; phylum Bacteroidota; class Bacteroidia; order Cytophagales; family Cyclobacteriaceae; genus ELB16-189. The sequence continues at coordinate 96,957 of JBGALO010000009.1, forward strand.
ATTGTTAATAGTTATCAGTTAATGGTAGAGGCGTCAAGCCGGAACCGACCTCCCAATTAACTATTAACGGATAACTAATTAACTACGATTGCAATTGCTCAGCATGCAGGTACGCCTTCTTGGCTGTAAGTTCCTGCTTGGTTTCGACGTGGTCGGGATCAGGGACGCAGCAATCCACGGGGCAAACGGCGGCGCATTGTGGCTCCTCGTGAAAACCGGTACACTCGGTGCACTTACCCGACACTATGTAATAGAACTCGTTTGAAACAGGCTGCTGTGCGGCCTTGGCATCAACCGTAGCTCCGTTCTCTTTAACCTCGGTCAACTTCGTTCCCCCTGCCCAGGTCCACTCGCGCCCCCCTTCATATATCGCGGTATTCGGGCATTCTGGTTCGCACGCGCCGCAGTTAATACATTCTTCCGTTATCTTGATCGCCATTCTATGCGCCTTTCCTCTAATTTTGGCAAAAATACAGCCCTTTGAACTACATTCAAAACAGGAGAAGGGCGCCGATAGTTTAACAATTCATGAATTTACCTGAAAGGACTGAAGCTTTTGTATCACTTGGGAAAACGCTAGCACAGCTTCCAACCGCAGAAAAGAACGAATTGCACGAACGCGCTCGTGCAGAGAATCCATGGTTTACACCCGACAGCGTGGAATTATCCCTTCAGGGTATTCGCGTATTGCTGAGCGAAGACGCGTTAATCAAATGGATTTTGCGCTATCCGGAGTCTAGAGAGTCTCCAAAATCTGTAGGCATCGCGATGGCAGGTAATATCCCGTTTGTGGGATTCCATGATTTTCTGTGCGTGCTTATCAGTGGTCACCGTGTTATTGCAAAGTTGAGCTCACAGGATTCTGTGATGTTCAAATTTGTGGCACAGAAGCTAGTGTCAATCGCGCCAAAATTTGAAAGCCTCATCACAGTTCAGGACAAACTCAAAGGCACAGACGCGATTATCGCCACTGGCAGTGACAATACAGCCAGGTATTTTGAATACTATTTTCGAAAAATCCCTCACATCATCAGGAAAAATAGATCATCGTGTGGTGTGCTCATGGGCGAGGAATCCAACGAAGACCTGGCTGCGCTGGGAATGGACGTATTTTCCTATTTCGGGTTAGGATGTCGCAACGTATCAAAGCTATATGTACCTGAAGATTTTGATTTCACCCGACTGATCAAAAGCTGGGAGCCATACCGACAGATCAGCATGCATCATAAATACGTGAACAATTACGATTATCAGAAAGCGATCCTGCTGACCAATCAGCAACCTTTCCTTGAAGGTGAATTCGTAATACTAAGAGAAGACAAAGGACTGGTATCTCCTATTTCAGTTGTCTACTACGAATATTATAACGATCAGGGCGACCTAAGAACCAAAGTGATGTCTCACGGCGAAAAGCTTCAGGTCGTTGCCTCTGCACAGGGCTGGTTTGAAGGGAGCGTGCCTTTTGGCAAAGCTCAGTTCCCTGCCGTCGATGATTATGCAGACAAGGTGGATACGATGGCCTTTTTATCGAAGATCTGATTCACCAGCGCCATAAAACCCTGAAATGGCGCCACGACTTAGTCACGAGATTGCGCCTTTCGCCTTTCAGAATTTGCGATTCAGAATTTCACTGAGGATGAAAGCTTTTCTGAAGTTCGTCGGATTTCTCAACTCCCCGACATACTCGCTGGCAATGCTCGCCTTACGTTGTGTCTCATACGGTTTAAATTCTTTAAACCGCACGATCGTGTCCTCCAGCCTGGTTGTGTCCTCGAGTGACGGCCTGAGAAAGGCTTCCTGCTTTGCTTTTTCGTACGTCTCGTAAATATTGTCTTGCTTCCGGTAATCGTAGTTGGCATCCTCTAACGGCTTCGTTTCTACAACCGGCTCATCTTCATAATCAAGGACTTCAGGTTCCCATGTCTTCTTAGGCTCGTCATAGGGGACAGATGTCTGCGGACGCTTCGACCCTTCAATTTCTCTCAACAGCTCTTCAAATGTCATGGGACTGTGATCCGTCGGGTTGGCGTCAGCTTGTTCGTGCGTTCGCCGTGGCGGCGCAGGAGGCGCTGTTTTTTTTCTGAATCTCGTGATGAGATAAAACAGCCCGATGATAATCCAAAGGATAACTTTTAACTCCATGACAGTCTCAAATTTACCAAAATATTCACAGGCGCCAGTGGTCGAAAATTTTGTTAAAGCGAAACTTTAAGTGGGAAAAAAACTGGTCGCCTGAATCAGATTTCCTTCTATCTTTGCCAACTTTATTACAAAAAACAATCACTTTTCAGAGGATGCAGTTAGCCAAATTAGAGGTCAAGGGGTTCAAAAGTTTTGCGGATAAAATCGTAATTAATTTTGATGAGGGGATAACCGGGATTGTCGGTCCGAACGGTTGTGGCAAATCTAATGTCGTCGACTCGATCCGATGGGTGCTTGGTGAGCAAAAGACCAGTGCGTTGCGTTCGGAGAAGATGGAGAATATCATCTTCAACGGCACCAACTCAAGATCACCTTTGCAGATGGCTGAGGTTTCCCTGACGATTAACAACACCAAGAACCTTCTTCCCACAGAATATGCGCAAGTAACGATCACCAGACGTCTGTACCGTTCGGGTGAAAGTGAGTATTTGCTGAATGGCGTTACATGCCGCCTGAAGGACATTACTAACCTATTCCTCGACACTGGGGTTGCATCAAATAGCTATGCAATCATTGAGCTTGGAATGGTCGATGATCTTTTGAACGACCGCGACAACTCACGCAGAACGCTTTTCGAAGAAGCCGCGGGTATCTCCAAATTCAAGAAGAGAAAGAAAGAGACACTGAAAAAGCTGGAAGACACTGACGCCGATCTCGAACGCGTCGATGATCTTTTGTTCGAGATTGAAAAGAACATGAAGAGCCTTGAAAAACAGGCTAAGCAAACTGAATCTTACTATAAGGCTAAGGAAGACTATAAAGAGAAAAGCATTCTTCTTGCGAAAGTTGTCGTGAATAAGCAAAAGGCAAAGTTCAATAGCCTGAATGCACAGATCGAAGGAGAGAATGACAGAAAGGTCAAGCTCGCCGCCGAGATTGCTGAGCACGAAGCTTCCATCGAAAAGGAAAAAGCAGACCTGATTACAAAAGAGAAGACGTTGTCAACAAGGCAGCGGGCTATCAACGATCACGTGACGAACATCCGTCAACGCGAGAGTGAGAAGCAGCTGAATAATGAGCGCCTTCGCTTTTTGAATGACCGTGCGTCAAGCCTGCGTGATCAAATAGAACAGGACAAGAAAAGTGCAGAACGGGGATTATTTGCAATCCAAAGTCTTCAGGGAGAAGAACTTTCCGCGCAGAATATTCTTACCGAAATATCGCAGAAGGTCGAGTCCATAAAAGCTGAATTTGAAACCCAGAAAGTAACGACGGCTCAACTACAGGTGGATGTCGATGCCCTCAGGCAGCAGCAGCGTGCGAAACAGGAAGAACATTTTCAAATCAACAAAGGTGTTGAGATACGTGAGATACAGATTGCCTCCCTAAAGCAGGAAATTGATCGTGCCACCACCGACACACACCAGCGCAGTGCAAGTCTCGTAGAATTTGAAAATAAACTCGTTGTGCTGCAAAATGAGATTCAGGAAAAGAACCAGGATCTTGAGCGCATCAAGCAGGAAGAGAATGATGTTTTGGCTCGTATCAGTTCGTTGGAAAAGACGATCGACATGATACGCGAAGAGTTGACAGAAACCGGAAGAAAACTCGACGCGCGGCAAAACGAATATCAGCTTACGAAATCACTGGTAGAAAATCTTGAAGGTTTTCCCGAGGCGATCAAGTTCCTGAAAAAGAAGGTGGAATGGACAAAAAATGCTCCTCTGCTGTCCGATATCCTGACTTGTCCGGAAGAATATCGTGTAGCGATCGAAAATTACCTGGAGCCCTACCTGAACTATTATATAGTCGACCACGAGGCTGAAGCGTACGAAGCGATCAACATCCTCAGCGACGCAAGCAAAGGCAAGGCAAACTTCTTTATCCTGGATGCATTTGAGAAGTTCATACCAAACTCGATCAACATATATCCCAATGCCTACCCGGCAACGCAGGTGATCGAATTCGATCCGAAGTATGGGAAGCTCATGTCATTTATCCTTGACCGTGTGTATCTCTTTGAGGGAGACATAAAGCAACTGCCGACCGACGATGATAACACTTTTATCACAAAGACCGGAAAATACACGAAGCGCAGGTTCAGCCTGTCGGGTGGATCCGTCGGTCTTTTCGAAGGAAAGAAAATTGGCCGGGCAAAGAATCTGGAGAAGCTCGACAAGGAGATCAAGGAACTCAATAAGAAGCTTGAGGATGTCCGCCACTCCCTCCTCGATCGTCAGCGCGAACTGGAGCGACTGAGGAACAATACCCTCAAAGTCGCCATTGAGGAAGCGCAGAATGCCATCAAACAGGTAAACGACGAATACATTTCCGTTAAGACCAAGAAAGAGCAGTTCGCTGAGATGATCAACAATGCGGACCTGCGTCGTGAGGATATCCTTGAAAAAATAGTCGTACTTCAAAATGAGCTCGATGAATTAAAACCTAAATCGGAATTCATAACACTTGAGCTTGAGGAGTTCGATCAGAACCTCAAGAAATTGGGCGATGAGCTGACAGCGCAGAATGACTTGCTTGGCCAGAAATCGAATGCCTTCAACGAACAGAACATCTTCTTTCATCAACAAACAAACCGCGTCAAGAGCTTGGAGCAGGAAATTCGCTTCAAGCAGGAAGCCGTAGAACAGAGCAATCAGCGGATAGAATCGAATGGCGTTGAGCTGAAGCATAACGAAGATGAGATTCGCAATATTTTCGAAAGCACGCAGAGCGGCGATCAGGAGCTCATCGCACTGTATGCACAGAAAGATGAGATGGAGCAAGGTGTCAACGAGGCTGAAAAAGATTACTACGCTGCACGGGGAGTTATCGACAATGTGGAAAAAGAGCTGAAGAACGTTCAGCATCAGCGCGAGAATATCGATACGTTGCTCATGCAGTTGCAGAATGAGTTGAACGAGAGCAAAATGGAGCTCAATTCAGTAAAAGACCGGTTGTCGGTGGAGTTCAATGTTGTCATGGACGACATTCTCGGGCAGACCTCCGACGAAGAAATGGCGACACTCGCCGATGCGAATGAAGAAAAGCTTCGCAGCGACGTCACACGCATTCGCGAAAGGCTGGATAGCATGGGACCTATCAATCCTATGGCCATGGAGGCCTACAATGAAATCAAGGAACGCAACGATTTTATTATTGCACAGAAGGATGACCTTGTTAAGGCGAAAGAATCTTTGTTCAATACTATCGCTGAAATCGAAGGCGTGGCCAGTCAGACCTTCCTTGACGCATTTGGACGGATCAAGGAGCACTTTATCACCGTGTTCCGCTCGCTGTTCAACGAGGGCGATGATTGCGATCTGAAACTCACCGATCCGTCAAGACCGCTCGAATCAGAAATAGATATCATCGCGAAGCCAAAAGGCAAGAGACCGCTTACTATCAATCAATTAAGTGGAGGGGAGAAAACTCTCACCGCTACTGCCCTGCTGTTCTCGATGTATCTTCTCAAGCCTGCGCCTTTCTGTATTTTTGACGAGGTTGATGCTCCACTGGATGACGCGAACATTGATAAGTTCAATAACATCATACGCAGCTTCAGCAAGGACTCTCAGTTCATTATTGTTACGCACAATAAGCGAACAATGACCACTACCGATGTGATCTATGGAATTACGATGGTAGAGAAGGGTATCTCGAGGGTAGTTCCGGTTGATTTAAGGGAACTGGCATAAGTTCAAGGTTTAAGGTTTAACGCCTGCGGCCCAATTGATTGTATACCACAATGCAGCATCGGGTCGTCGTGACCAGGTTCTGATGTTGTCGATGGCGTCGCGAAATGTGTGGTCTGCAATCAATCCATGTCGGGTCATCAGACTTTTCGCCCCTTCCAGAATAGCAATCAGGTTCGCAGCATAGGCCGGAAACTCAGCATTGCCGGCACAGCCACCCATAAATACCGAATGATTGCGCATCTCGCGCAGTCCACATTGGTGAAGAATGCTTACCAGTCTTCTTCCTATAACCGGATCGTTACCAAGCCTGTCATATGACCTCATGTATGCTTCCCAGACAGTATTAAACCCAGGTGGTTCAGGATCAAGTACAAAGTGGCGATGATCATCGTCAACCAACACTACTTGCCCGCCAGGCCTCACCGACTTCGCCATACCACGAACAACGTTCTCAGGATCTTTAACATGCTCCAACACAAACCGCGTGTGAGCCAGATCGAAGCTACCCCATTCATTGTGTTGCAACTCGAGATTCTCAGCGTTGCCGTGTCGGAATTCGACATTCGTCCTTTTCGCCCTACCCAAATTCTCAATGGCTGTCTTCATTTGATTCGCATCCCGTTCTATTCCCAGGCAGGCACCCTTCTCTCCTGCCCTTTCGGCCATCGCAATAGTAAACTGACCAAGCCCACTTCCGATATCCAGGATCTTGTCACCATCGTTAATTTGAAGGAGTGCAAGACATCGGTTGTTAATGAGACTATTGAGCTGCGCGAGCCGCGCTTGTTCGTCGGGGTCTGAGCCGTGTATATAATTTGACATTCTATAAAGTTATAACAAGATGGGTAAATCGTCCCTCGCATGAAGTAATATGGTTAATGGAGAATAGTTAATAGGAAGACCGAGGGATTTTGGGGCGGTTCCCCTATTAACTATTCTCTGTTAACGATTAGCTGATAACCAATACCTAGAATTGAACCCGATGCCTTTTACGCATCGGTTTGACGAATTCCTTCAATTTGCAACGCTATCCACCGGCAATGAATGGCCCTTACCGATAACAACCTTTGGGTTGTCATACGTACCGGTAACGTGGAATGGAACTTTGATACCCAGCGGGGGAAGCTCAAGCTTTACGAGGTAATAGATTGCACCGCTTATCTCACTCACGCCTTCTACATCGGCACCAAAGCTTGAAACTTTAATACTGAAAGGCTCGACAAATATCTTGTTGTCCCGAATCGATGACCGCATCACAAAATCACGAAGATGAGGATCGTTTACATCCGATTTTTTAGATGCCTTGCTGAGCTCTTCGAATATTTTCATTCCGTTGACCTTGGCATTTGCCACCCTGATTTCTCCTCCACCTGCCAGGGTTTCTGTTTTCGGATAAAAGTCGTCTTTAAACTCTCCCTTCAGTTTATAATTGATTGAAAACATGCCGTGTGCATCACCCGCTGATGGACAAAGCTCACGAATAAGCTTCATCTCGGTATATGCTTTGTTAATGTCTAGTTCTTTTATGTCCAATACTGCATCGAATTGTGGATGATTCATGTCACGGGTATCGATGTTTCCCGATACAGAAAATTTCGCATTCAGACTATTAAAACCAGTTTCATGGAGCGTTAGCACTCCGTCTTTAACACGAATCTCACCATCCAGCTCCGTGATCTTGATGTCCTCATAGAAAACATGTCCGATTTCCGAGTCGAAAGTCATATCAAGATTCATTGGCACTTGCGTCATCTTGACCTGATAAGTGCTTGAATCGCGTTTGCCCGCCACTACGACTTCTTCCGACAGCCATTCGTTTATGTCGAGGGTATCACACTTTAGGTTCAGATCACACTTTACGGGCTTATTGTCACGTGTCAGGAATGACATGTAGCCGAACAAGTCGCCTGAAAGTTCTGCCCGACTGCGGCCTGCCCTGACTTTCATTTTTTCAAGGACAATCTTTCTTGGGGAAAAAATAAACGAAGCACTGTCTATGAATACTGGATGCTTAAATGCATTTCCTTCCACCTGAAAACCATTGACAGCAACATTGCCCTTCGATCGGATCTTATCATAATGGCCTTCTTCAATATCCGATAACTGTCCGTGTGACTCCAATTGTGAGGTGACCAGGCCTTTTAAAGACAAGCCGGCAATTGGATAGATACGCGTCATTTTTCCGAGGTCGACCTTTCCGTCGATCTTGAGATCATACTTATAGTTCTCCAGATCAGCGATCGTGCCGCTCACGTCAAATGGCTCATCCTCAAGGCTATAGGTAAGGCGTGAAATCGAAAGTCGTGTATCCTTAAAATGGCCGGTTGTATTCGTAACCTGACCCGAGAAATGAATATTCTCGAATGGTTCGGGGTAATTGGATGTCTTAAGGTATCCGTCCTTAATCTCGCCTGTGGCAGTCAAAGCAGGAAAGCGTTTAAGCGAATCGTTATAGACTCCATCGCTCTTGACTTCCATCTTGACAAGACCTTTCATGACGATGTCATTCATTGGAAACATCGTTTCCAGATCCGCAAGATCCAGGTCCATCTTCAGATCAGTTTTGACCTTAAGTGTCTTGTGACCTTCCAGCCTCATGAATCCGCGGACGCGATTCTTATCGAGATCCATGTGCATCCGCCTGAAATCATAGACCGATTTCTCAGGGTCGCCGGTGGGATTATCTGCAACCAGATGAAACTGTATACTGTCGATTGCAGCAGGAAGATGATCGTATTTTATTTTTCCATCGTTTAGTTTCATGTCAAGATGGAAAGAAGGCATTCTTGGTTTCTTTCCGAGGCTTAATGGTCCCTTTGCCTGAATCTCGAACTTCGCATCGCCCTTCAGTTCCATTCCCTTAATCGGATACATTTTTTCGAGCTCGGCAAGATCGATGTCCGCGAAGATGTCGGTATCAATCTTATATCGCTCGAGTCCCTGAAAACGAAGTCGTCCTTTAACTACATGCTTGCGCATATCAAACTGAAAATTCTTCAGGTCAAATATGGTGCTGTCCGGATGACCGTGAAGGTTACTGATCACAAACTCCATTTGAATATTTTCGATCGGATCAGGAAGGGTATCTATCTTGAACATTGCATCTGATACCTTGAAATCGGCCAGCAACTGAGGAAGCTGACTATTGTTGGAAGAATATTCTCCAATGACAAAACCATTCACTTCAAGCTCGCCTTTTGTCGAAATCTGCTTGAAATCCTTCATGAAAATTCCAGGCACAAGCGAAATGATATTCTTAAAATCCGTTTTTTTGGTATTGAAGCTAAGGTCAAAATTATAGCCTTCCTCAAGGAGCGAAATACCACCTTCCAGCGCAATTGTAAAATGATTTACGCGAACGTGGTTCTCTTTCAACGTCAGCGATTGCTGAGATAAATTCACTTCCGTTACAAGTTGTACCTCAACCTCTTTCTGATCGATCACCCGAATCTTCCCATAGCTAAGGGAAACCTCGCCTATTTTAGTGTCGGTGGTGAAATCAAACAGGTCTTTCTGAAAATCACCTGACCCCAGGTGATCGACATCAATCAACAGCACATTCATTTTTCGAAGGCGATCATTGAAGCGAACGAGACCATCAGATATTTGCACCTCGTCGAGGGTGATGTTAAGTGCAGAAGACTCTCCTGCACTGATTGAATCGGTTTTATCAGCGCGGAAGATGTCATAATTTCCGTGCCCGTTCTCCAGTATCTCAAAAGACAGTACAGGGTTATAAAGATGCACACTCTTGAGTTCGGTTTTGCGGCCATAAAAAAGGCTGGAGGTCCTTATTTCGAGGTCGAATTCTCTTGCCTTTGCGAGTGTATCCCGCGCAAATTCACGGTTGCCCTTCACCACAAGGTCATGAAGCGTTATGGTAATATTGGGGAAGTCTTTTAGAAGGCTGATGCTCAAATCGCTAAAAAAAACCTGAGCATCGATGTGCTTATCAATCGTGGCCTCGGCCTTCAACCGCAGATTATCCCGGAAAAAGAATGTCATCGCCCATAACACGGCGATGACAGCAGCCATGAATGCTGCCAAATAGATCAAATATCTTTTTATTGAACGGGCCAACGGGTAAAAATAACAAATAGGGTACAACGTTCAAGGCTGCGCCAAGAAGCTTTAACGCTTCAAAAGACTACAGTTTGATCCGTTCCATCCTCGGCACTAAAAAGTGCATAGTCAACCACGCTGTCAGATACGCGGCGCCACAAATAAAGAACATTATATAATATGCGGTCTCTATCTCACCGATGCTGCGATAGTACACAAACATATTTTTTTGAACCAGCAGGGACAGTGCAATGCCGCCAAGGCCGCCAAACATTCCACCAATGCCCGTCACCGATGCGACAGCTCGTTTGGGGAACATATCAGACACAGTCGTAAAGATATTTGCACTCCATGCCTGGTGCGCAGAGGCGGCAATGCCAATCACCAGAACCACCAGCCAGAGATTGACACTGCCGGCAATTTGCGCAAAAACAATAGGCATCACCAAAAAAGCATAGATCAACATCGACGTCTTTCTTGCCTTGAATATCTCCATCCGCTGCGACAACCTGAACGGTAGCCACCCGCCCCATATACTGCCTACTGTCGCGATTGTATAGACCACAGCAACAGGAACAGCCATCTGCGTTCCCCTCAATCCGTACTCGCTCTCCATAAAGTCAGGCAGCCAGAAAAGATAGAACCACCAGATCGGATCAGTGAGGAATTTTCCAATGACAAATGCCCAGGTTTGTTTATACCCCAATAGTGTGAACCATGATATCCTTGGACCCGCATCATCCACTACTTCAGCTTTGTCAGCGTGGATGTAGTCGTATTCTTCTTTCGACAATTTCTTTGCCTTGTCCGGAGTCTCATAAAGAAGGAGCCAAAATATAAGCCATATGAAACCGAAAGAGCTTGTGATTACAAATGCCCACTTCCACCCCCAGTTTGCTGCAATAAATGGCACCGACAACGGTGCAACGATCGCACCGATGTTAGTACCGGAATTGAAAATACCGGTTGCAAGCGCTCTCTCCCTTTTTGGGAACCATTCCGCAGTGGTTTTGATAGCAGCGGGGAAATTCCCTGATTCAGTCGCACCGAGGGCGAGGCGCGCCATGATAAAACCGAATGTGCTGGTAATCAATGCATGACTTAGCGCGGCAAGACTCCACAGAAGTGTTGCTGCAAAATAGCCCATCTTGGTTCCGAGTTTGTCGACAAGGCGCCCCGCACCCAACATTCCCAGGGCATATGCCAACTTAAAAGCTATCTCGATGTTTGCATAGTCACCATCATTCCAACTGAACTCTTTGGAAAGATCTGATTTTAAAAGACTGATGACGACACGGTCAAGATAGTTGATTGTAGTTGCCGCAAATGCAAGCGCACATATTGTCCAACGGTAATTCCCAATTTTGTTGATGGTGCTTTGCATTCAGGCGTGTTGTTTTTCTACTAATTCTCAAATTTCATTTCTTCACCTTCTTAATAATAGCAAGTGAATCAGCGACAGTTTGTTTGAGTTTATCCCAGTTTTTCGTTTCCAGAATATCCTTGGTGAACAATTGCGATCCCATCCCCACGCACATTGCGCCAGCTTTGAACCATGCTGAAAGGTTTTGCTCGGTCGGTTCCACACCGCCGGTAATCATCAATTGCATGTCCGGTACCACGGGCATAACTGCAGAGACGAATCCAGGACCAAGAACCGATCCCGGAAATATCTTGATCACTTTAGCGCCGTGATCGCGCGCCGTGACCGCCTCTGTCAACGTAGCGCACCCGGGCAGCCATGGGCGGTCATTCTTCAGGCAATATTCTGCCATTTCAAGTTTAAGAATCGGCGATATTATAAAATGTGCCCCAGCGTCGACAAACTTCTTTGTAGTAGCGGCATCCATGATGGTGCCGATGCCCAACATGAGGTCTGGGTATTTTTCGAAGTGCTTGAGCATTTCGACAAATACATTGTATGCATTTGCTCTTCGGTTGGTAAATTCAAATACACGAACGCCGCCTGCGTAGGCAGCTTCAATCACATCGCGTGAAACACCCGGATCGTCATGCGTAAAAAGAGGCACAAGGCCAGATGTCTTCATTGCAGATACAATGGCATCGCTGGTAAATGTTTTCATATCGATGTTAGATTATTATCGGGAAACCCTCCCTGAACCGTCACCTGTCATAAGCTTTTCCACTTCATCAACCGTAACGCGGTTGAAATCACCTTTTATCGTGTGTTTCAGGCAAGATGCGGCGACTGCAAAATTAAGCGCCTTCTGATCGTCATTCGGGTATGCGATCAACCCATATATCAATCCTCCCATGAAAGAATCACCACCGCCGACTCGATCAACGATGTGTGTGATCTGATAGGTGGGCGCTTCAAACAACTTTTTACCATCCCATAGGACACCAGACCATGTGTTATGACTCGCGCTAATTGAGCCTCTGAGTGTAATTATTATCTTTTTTGCTTTGGGAAATTTGGCCATCAGCTGCTTCCCCACAGACTCATATGCTGCCCCTTCGACATGTCCGGATCTCACATCAACACCCTGCGGCTTAATGCCAAACACCATTTCAGCATCCTCTTCATTGCCTAGGATGATGTCGCAATGTGCAACCAATTTTTCCATGACCTCTCCTGCAGTCTTTCCCCATTTCCAAAGTTTGTTGCGATAATTAAGATCTGTGGAAATTGTAATACCTTTTTTTGCGGCCACTTCGCACGCTACGAGACATTCGTCGGCGGCTCCCTCTGAAACAGAAGGTGTGATTCCTGTCCAATGAAACCAAGTTGCTCCTTCAAAGACTTTATTCCAATCTATCGCTCCTTTCTTAATCTTAGCGAATGAACTGTTGGCCCGGTCATAGATCACTTTGCTGCCTCTGCTGACGGCGCCGGATTCTAGAAAATATATTCCCAGGCGATCACCACTGCGAACGATGTCAGATGTGCCAACACTCATCGATTTAAGCGTTGAGATGGCTGCATCCCCTATGTCATTCTTTGGTACAGCACTGACAAAGCTCGTGGCGATACCATAGTTCGCCAATGATACTGCCACGTTTGCTTCACCGCCGGCATAGCTCGCCTCAAATTCTGTTGCTTGTGAAAACCTGAGGAAATCAGGCGTCGCGAGGCGAAGCATGATCTCTCCAAATGTTATGACCTTACTCATTTCTATTGTTATGGTTTAATTGTTTCCTTTGTCTTGTGCAACTATTACAAAATGTTGCCAGCGCACAGTGACTTCCAAATGTATCCAATGCAAATTAATCGTCTGTACCTCCCGGATAAATTTCTTCGTCGTTAAAAAATCACATACTATTTAGTTTTCACTTTTTACTACCTTGCACTGCGCAATCGATTGCGCAATATAACTGATTTAATATGTCCACGAAATTTCTGAAAATCCATCCCGCTGACAACGTCCTTGTTGCCCTCACTGACCTTAAAGCGGGAGAGAAAATATCTTTTAATAGCCAGACTTTTCAGCTCGTGAATGATGTCCCCGCAAAGCACAAATTCACGGACGTGCCCCTTGCACCGGAAGAAGAAGTTATCATGTATGGGATCCTGGTAGGCAAAGCCACACAGCCGGTCCCGAAGGGCGGCGTAATCGGCACACACAATGTCAAGCACAAGGCTTCGCCGTATTCCGGAAAGACGAAAGAATATCATTGGACCGCCCCCGATGTATCGAGGTTCAGGGACAAGACGTTTTTGGGGTACCATCGCCCTGACGGACAGGTAGGTACTGCAAATTATTGGCTTATCGTGCCCCTCGTCTTTTGTGAAAACAGGAATGTAGATGTCATCAAAAAGGCATTTGAAGAAGGATTGGGTTTTAGCAAACAGGATCCGTACAAGAACTATGTAAATGATCTCGTAAAACTTTATAAAGAAGGAAAAGCAGATTCTATCGCTTCAATATCCCTTCACGAGAAAACGACCGGTAGCTCAGCCCGTATCTTTAAAAACATCGACGGAGTAAAGATGTTGCTGCATGAAGGTGGCTGCGGTGGTACACGACAGGATGCAGAAACCCTTTGCACGCTCCTCGCTGGGTACATTCACAATCCGAATGTGGCCGGCGCCACGGTTCTAAGTCTAGGTTGCCAGAATGCACAAGTCGATATCCTTCAAAAGAAACTCAAAGCGCTGGATCCGCAGGGAGGTAAGCCTGTGATAATTCTGGAGCAGCAGCAGGCAGGCACGGAAACAGACTTGCTTACACAGGCGATTCAAAAAACATTCGTTGGTATAATGGAGGCCAACAAGCAAGAACGAAAGCCCGCTCCGCTCAGTAAGCTGGTCGTAGGACTGAAGTGCGGCGGCTCGGATGGGTTCTCCGGAATATCAGCTAATCCAGCCATCGGACATACTTCAGATCTCCTGGTCACGCTGGGCGGAAGCACAATTTTATCTGAGTTTCCTGAACTGTGCGGGGTTGAACAAGAATTAATTAACCGATGTGTTTCGAAGGATTCAGCTGAACTGTTTATGAACCTGATGCGTGCGTACTCTAATCAGGCAGTTGCAGCAGGATCGGGATTTGATATGAATCCATCTCCAGGGAACATCAAGGATGGACTTATCACTGATGCTATCAAGTCAGCAGGCGCCGCAAAGAAAGGAGGCACCGCCCCTGTCGCCGACGTACTGCAGTACGCCGAATACATTAAGAAACGCGGCTTGAATCTTCTTTGTACGCCAGGCAACGATGTCGAAAGTACAACAGGCACTACGGGATCTGGGGCGCAGATGATTTTGTTTACTACTGGATTAGGAACACCAACCGGTAATCCTGTCTCACAGGTGATCAAGGTCTCATCGAACACAAAACTCGCCGAGAAGATGCCAGATATAATTGACTTCAATACGGGATCAATTATTTCAGGCGAGAAAACGATCGATCAGGTCGGTGAAGAGATCCTCGAGTTCATCATCGAAGTCGCGAGTGGACGCGTGACTGCCAAGGCTGTCGAACTTCAACAAGACGACTTCATTCCCTGGAAAAGAGGCGTTTCTCTGTAGGTTTTCTAAACAGCACAAATCATAATTGCTTATGAGCGAAATACGATTTGCTATTCATCCTGATGATTTCAAGAATTATGACACGAGTCGGATTCGACATTCCTTTCTCATCGAAAACCTATTCTTAAGAGATCAAATCACTTACACCTACACTCACTATGATCGATTGATCGTCGGAGGCGCGAATCCAGTCACAGGTGCAGTCAAGCTGAACTCCTTTCAGGAACTTAAAGCAGGTTATTTCCTGGAACGGCGCGAGTTGGGAATCATCAATGTCGGGGCTCCTGCCAGTGTGATGGCTGACGGCATGGAATATCAATTAGCCTATAAAGATGCCCTTTACATTGGGCGCAGTGTGAAAGATGTAATATTCAATCCATCGAATAGCGGAGAAGCAAAATTCTACTTTAACAGTGCACCCGCCCACGCGACCTATCCAACAAAAAAGATTGCTTTCGGGGAGGTTGAACCGGCGCATCTCGGGTCAGTTGAAACATCAAATCAGCGCTCTATCAGAAAGTTAATCGTCAATAATGTGGTCCAAACGTGTCAGCTTCAAATGGGACTCACCGAGCTAAAAACCGGGAGCGTCTGGAATACAATGCCCCCTCATACTCATGACAGGCGAATGGAGGCATATTTCTATTTTGAAATTCCAGATCAGCAAATGGTTTGTCACTTTCTCGGGCAACCAGATGAAACACGGCACATTTGGGTTAAGAATAATCAAGTTGCTTTATCGCCGCCCTGGTCAATCCACTGCGGAGCAGGAACCTGCAACTATTCTTTTATATGGGGAATGGCCGGAGAAAATCTTGACTACGCAGACATGGACGCCGTCGTCGTTACGCATCTGAAATGATGGATCACAAAACAGTTTTTTGGCATTGAAGGGAAAAACAACCATTCACGATATAGCAAGGAAGCTGAATGTCACGGCTTCGACCGTTTCCCGTGCCCTGAAAGACCATCCGCGGATCAGCGCGGAAACAAAAAGAAACGTCTTAAGGACAGCGCGCAAGTTGAACTATCAACCCAATCACATTGCCGCAGCGTTACGGAACGGAAGAAGCAATATCCTCGGAATCATTGTTCCTACAGTCGATCGCACGATATTCTCATCAGCCGTTCGTGGCATCGAGGAGATTGCGAACGCAGCAAGATACAATGTGATGATTTGCCAGACCTACGACAACGCAGAAAAAGAGATCGCTACTGTTGAAGCATTATTGAATGCACGGGTAGACGGCATCATCGCATCGTATGGAAAAGCAACAACCGATTTTGATCATTTCATTAAAGTAAAGGAAAAAGGAATTCCGCTGATACTTTTTGATCGATTCAATGATGACCTGAACGTAAGCCAGGTCGTGATCGATGATTTTCTGGGTGCATTTAATGCTACGCAACACCTGATCGATCAGGGATGCAAACGAATTGCCCACTTTACCGACCCAAGAAAGATCTCGATCTATGAGGAACGACTTCGTGGATACAAAGAAGCATTACGCACAAACGGGCTGCCTTTCGATCAATCGCTGGTAGTTGAAAACAATTTGCAGTTGGAAGACGGGAGGTCAGGGATGCTTCAATTGCTCACCCTGCCACAGTTGCCCGACGCGGTTTTTTCTGCAAGTGCATATGCGCTTTTGGGTGCCATGCAAGTGTTGAAGTCCAAAGGGATCAATATTCCGGAGCAAGTGGCCCTGGCCGGCTTCAGTGACGAACCATTTGCATCCGTCACCGACCCCGGGCTCACGATGGTGGATCAACATAGCCTGCAGATGGGAAATGCAGCGGCAGAAATATTCTTACGCGAAATTTCTGATGAAACAAGAATATCATCCCCACAAAAAATTATTCTCGTTCCCGACCTCATCGTCAGAGACTCCTCGATCCGAAAAAAGAATCTATAAATAAGTATGTCATTGAAAAAACTCAACAGGGCATCGGCCAGCTTGCCCCTCTCCCGGCCCGTGCGCGTATTACAATTTGGTGAAGGAAATTTCCTGCGTGCATTTGTGGATTGGATCATCCACGAAATGAATGAAAAAGTGGGATTCAACGGTGCAGTTCAAATCATACAGCCGATTTCAAACGGTATGGGACAAGCACTAAACGAACAGGAAGGCCTTTACCACGTTGTGCTCAATGGGATTCGAAAAGGTCAACCCTATAACAATACTACGTTGGTGTCCTGTGTAAGAGAAGTGATCAATCCCTTTGAACATTACGCTTCGCTACTGAAGGCCGCCGAAAATCCCGATCTCCAATTTATAATCTCAAATACTACTGAAGCAGGGATCGTTTTCAGCAGCAAGGATGACGATCCGAAGATATTGCCACACACGTTTCCTGGCAAATTGACAGCATTCCTGTACCAACGATTTGAGTTTTTCAAAGGCGCGCCGGAAAGAGGACTTATTTTCATGCCTTGCGAACTGATTGACAAGAATGGCGAGAAACTAAAAGATGCTATTCTCGAATACATTTCACTTTGGAAGCTTCCTGAAGGCTTTGCAAAATGGATCAACGAACATCAGGTATTCTGCAACACCTTGGTGGACCGCATCGTGCCAGGCTTTCCGAAAGAGTCAATTGGCGAAATAAAACAACGCATAGGATATGATGACAACCTTGTAGTGATGGCCGAGCCATTTCACCTGTGGGTCATCGAAGGGCCCGATTTCCTCCAGGACAAATTTCCCGCCGCGCGCGCCGGACTCGACGTCAAATTTGTTAAAGACATGGCGCCTTACAGGACGAGGAAAGTGAGAATACTCAACGGTGCTCACACATCACTGGTTCCTGTGGCTTACTTAAGCGGATTACGAACCGTACGTGACTCCGTAAATGACAGCATTGTAGGAAAATATTTGCGCGACGTAATCCACGAGGAGATCATACCAACGCTTGATCTACCCGCTGGAGAGTTGACACAATTTGCGGAAGATGTAATGGAACGCTTTCAAAATCCATTCATCAAACATGAATTGATCAGCATCGCTCTTAATTCAATCTCGAAGTTTAAGGTCCGCGTTTTGCCGTCGATCATTCAATTCACGAGGGCAAAAAAAACGGAACCACAAAAACTTCTCTTTTCCCTGGCCGCGCTGATTCGTTTTTATAAAGGAGTTAGTGAGAATGAAACGATTCCATTAAACGACACCCCAGAAGTGCTTGAGTTTTTTCGTGAAGTCTGGAAAAATTTACCCGTTCAAAAGATTGCTTCCACAGTATTGGCTAACACATCACTATGGGATGAAGACCTCACCCGTATTGCGGGTCTTGAAAAAGCCGTAACCAGCCATCTCGTTGCGATCGAATCAAAGGGAATCGCGATCGCTCTCAGTGAACTTCAATAACAGGCTAAACAAACTGACTGAATCATAAATTTTGTAATTCAGTCAACGAAAAGATGTGATGTTCTTTTGTTAACAATCGATTTTGACGGCTGGCGTCATAATTTTGTATTTATGACACGCCGTGAATGCATCAATATGATCAGTGGCCTGGGACTCATGACTGGGGTCCATGGATGGAATTTTAAAGACGAACCGTTGCTTCAGCGAGTAATACCCTCATCTGGTGAAATGCTTCCCGCGATTGGCGTTGGAACCTGGCGAACGTTTGATGTGGGCGACAGTGACACAGATCGCGCGCCATTAACGGAGGTACTTGAAAACCTGGTCAAGCACGGAGGAAAGTTAGTTGACAGCTCACCAATGTACGGTGCCTCTGAAGATGTCGTCGGTGATCTATCCACCAAGTCGGCAATCAACAATAGGCTATTCATGGCCACAAAAGTCTGGACCAGCGGCGAGCAGAGCGGCGTCCGACAAATGAATGAGTCCTTTGCCTTTCTCAAGCGCAAGCAGATGGATCTGATGCAGATCCATAATCTGGTTGACTGGAAAACACACATTAAAACGCTGCGCGCCTGGAAAGATGAAGGAAAGATCCGCTACATAGGACTTACCCACTACCTCGACAGCACTCATGACACCCTCGCCGGGATAATCCGGGATGAACGGGTTGATTTTATTCAGATCAACTACAACCTTATGGATCGCAACGCGGAGCTGAAGCTTCTTCCCTTCGCTCAAGAGAAGAAGGTTGCAGTCATTGTCAATCGCCCTTTTGAAGAAGGTGCGTTATTTCAAAAGGTAAAGGGAAAGCAACTACCCTCCTGGGCAGCGGATTTTGATTGTACAAGCTGGGCCCAATTCTTCCTGAAGTTCATATTATCGAATCCGGCGGTGACAGCAACCATACCGGGGACAGCAAGGCTAACACATCTGCTGGACAATCTCGGTGCAGCCATAGGTCGACTCCCCGACGCAGGTCAGCGTAAACGAATGATCGATTTTATTAGTTAGTTACACGAGCTACTCGTACTTCAGCGTCTCTGCGGGATTCAACAACGCCGCTTTAAGTCCCTGAACAGCTACAATCAACGATGCGAGGAACAAAGTCAGCACAGCGCCAATAGAAAGACTCCAAACGCTGATGACTGTTTTAAACGCGAATGTATCGAGCCATTGCTGCATAATATAGTAAGCCAACGGAATAGCAATCACCACCGAGACAAGCACAAGTTTGGTAAAATCCCTTGAAAGCAACATGAGGATTCCTGGCACGCTTGCGCCCAAAACTTTTCTCACGCTGATTTCTTTCGTCCGTTGTTCGGCAGTGAAGGCAGCAAGGCCAAGTAAACCCAGACATGCAATAAATAATGCCAGCGCAGTAAATACGTTGAAAATACTACCAAGGCGAGCCTCCTCTTTAAACGATTCCGCGAATTCATCATCAACAAACGTGTATGTAAATGGTACGTCCGCTTGCTGAGCCTTCCACAGATTCTCGATGGAGGCAACCGTCGATAAGTGATTTCCCGGTGCAATCCTCACATGGAGGAAACGCTGCTTTTCGCGAAGAAAGAACATCAAGGGCTTAACCTCGGTTTTCAAGGACTCAAAATTGAAATCGGAAACTACGCCTATGACTGTGTAATAATTTTTCTCATCCATGTACACCTTTTTTCCGATTGGATCTCCACCAAAGAGATAACGGGCGCCTGTTTCATTAACTACCATGGACAAGGAATCCGCAAAATCACGCGAGAATCCACGACCACTGCGAAGCTCAAACTTCATCACATCAAAGTAATCGTACCCAACATAGTTCATGTTGAGCAACTTTCTGTTCGACATATCCTCTTCCGTCAATACAGCAGTGCCATCATAATTGCCAATAGGTTTAAATCGCGCATCGCCAACAGAAACGATGCTGTTGTTCTTTTTTAATTCATTGACAAAACCATCAAAGCTTGGTAGTTTGTTTGCATTACTGATAAGGATCAGATTATCCTTGTCAAAACCGAGCTTCTTGGCCCGCATAAAACTCAGCTGATTCTGCACAACGATTGTGCATGTAATCAGAATGATGGAGATCGCAAACTGAAGAACTACCAATCCGTTCCGCAAGGCGCTGCTTTTCATTCCAGTCCGAAGTTTTCCTTTCAACACATCGACAGGTTTGAATGCAGCCAGGTAAAAAGAAGGGTAACTACCAGCGAGAATACCAAGAAGAACCACGAATCCAATAACCGACGCGATGAACGCTGGATGCATAAGAATATCAAATGAAAGGCGTTCACCGGTCAACATGACAAACGGATAACGAAACACCTGCATCAATACGAACGCCAGCGCTGTTGCAACCGCAACCATCAGAATTGTCTCAAAAGTAAACTGCCTGACGAGTTGAACTGAGCTCGAACCCAGGACTTTTCTGATCCCGACCTCTTTAGCCCGTCTTGCGCCGCGTGCCGTTGTAAGATTCATGAAGTTTACACATGCGAGCAACAAAACAATACCAGCGATCGAGCCAAGAATATAAACAGTCACAATGCTACCCGTCGGGCTCAATTCACCTTCCAGATTCGAATGCAAATGAATAGATCGAAGCGGTTGAAGAAAAAATTTGATAACTACCCCTAGCGATTCATATTCATCAAAATCCGGCACGTGCTTCATAAGTACTTCGGGAATTTTAGATTCGACCTCGACGGCGTCGGCTTTCTCCCGCAGCAGAAGATATGTGCTCAGGTTCATGTTGTTCCATGTCTCATCCCTACCCTGCGGCGACGATTCCATCGATACAACAGATGTATATTGAAAATGAGAATTCTCGGGACAATCCTGGATCACGCCGGTGACCTCACAAACGTTGCCGTCGATTATAAGCGACTTCCCAAGCACAGCGCTTAAGTCCGACTGCTCACCAAAGTATTTACTGACCAAGGCGCGGGTCAGGACGACCTGGTATTTTTTTTGAAGTGCGTTAGCCGGATCACCCGCCAGTAACTTAAACGTAAAGACATCGAAGAATTCCGGACCCGCGTATAGTATATCCTCAACAAATACCTTCTCGTCGTTCTTGAATATTTTACCATACTGCATGAACAAACGCAGTGATTTTTCCACTTCCGGAAAGCTCGCAGACATTGCAGCTGCCATTGGAGGATAGGTGGCTGTCATCTCCCCGACGTTCGACCCCATTTCAAGGTGCGAAGCGACACGATAAATCCGGTCGGCCTTTTCATGAAAGGCATCGTAGCTCAACTGATGATAGACGAACACGGTAATGAACAAGAATACCGTTAGTCCAACCGCTAGTCCAACCACATTAATGATTGAATAAAGCCTCCCTTTCAGAAAATTCCGGACGGCTACAGTGAAGTAGTTTTTTATCATAGTCACTAGACGATCGACTAGCAGGAAAGTTGCATCGACCTTTATAAAAAGGCCTGAATTGTTAAATTCAGGCATCTAATCGCGATCTGCAACATTTTGCCCCTTGACCTCGAAGGTTCGCAATAAGGAGGAAAGTGAGGAATGAGAACCCTACGTTCTACTCATCCTTAAGCACCAGTGCCGGACTTAACGATGCCGCTCGCAGCGACAAGTATCCGACGCATACTACAGCCAATATTAGTTCAGCAATCCCGGCTGCGATGAAAGCAAAAGGGGTTACATCAATATGATAGGCAAATGAATTCAACCATTGCGTCACTCCCCACCACGCCAAAGGCGTTGCCAGGACAAGGGCCACCAGGATAAACTTAACGTATTGGCTGTTGATCATGATGAATATCCGCAAGATAGATGCACCAAATACTTTCCTGATACCTATCTCCTTTTTTCTCTGCTCGGCCGAATATGCTACCAATCCGATCAATCCTATTATTCCTACGCCTATCGAAAAGCAGGCAAACACCGCAAAAAGACGTCCCAGCCTTCGCTCATTTTGATATTGCCTCGCGAGCTCCTCATCATAAAACTGAATCTGCACAGGAGCAGAAGGCGCTAGCTCTTTCCACCTGCGTTCTATCGATGACATCAACCTGGAAACATCATCGGTTTTGAATTTTACCGATAAGACGCGCTGGTCGCCCCACATGTCGGCCTTTAAATTGAGAAACATCATAGGCGTGATCGGTGCGTGCAATGACCTGAAATGGAAATCTTTCAATACTCCGATAACTTCAAATTTTCCTAGCTCAGCATAGGCGACGTACTTGCCAAGCGCTTCTTCGGGTGTCCAGCCGAAAATTTTTGCTGCGTTTTCATTGAGTATGATCGACGAATGATCGGCCGTCGCATCTGCACGAAAGGCTCTTCCTGTCGCCAATGATAGTCCATACGCAGAGAGAAAATGATCATCGACTTTTGCCTGACCCACGGGGAAGTTCTCAGAACTTCCGTCGCGTCTAAAAATATCTTCGAAGTATCCACGCCCGGGCACATTACTGGAAAGAGAAGCCTCAACTACACCCTCTTTTGCAGCGATCTCATTTCTGAAAGATTCCAACTGCGGACCCAGAACCTGAGCATTGTCAATCAGCAGGATATTTTCTTTGTCCAAGCCGAGGCTTTTCGTCTGCATGAAATGAATCTGCTGAAATACCAACACTGTTGCTGAAAGAAGCGCAATTGCAATAGAAAATTGCAGGGTTACCAAGCCGTTGCGAAGCCCGCCAGAACGCATGCCCGTCGCGAGCTTCCCTTTTAGGACTTGAATTGGCTGAAAGGAAGTCAGATAAAAAGCTGGATAAAGACCGGCGATAAATCCAAGCACAACAGGCAGGGCGATGAGGGCCAATATTTGTTGCCAGGTACCATCAAAAGAAGGAAGATCGAGGCCAGTAAACTGGAACATTATAGGTCGTAATACTACCGTGAATCCAATTCCGAGCACAGTTGCAATGGCACTGATAAATATTGACTCGAATTGAAACTGAACAATCAGTGAATTCTTTACGGCACCCATTGTCTTCTTCACGCCCACCTCCTTTGCCCTCGTGGTTGCACGCGCAGTCGATAGGTTAATGAAATTGATCGCCGCAATGAGTAGTATAAACCCGGCAACGCCGCTGAAGATGTACACATAAGCCTTATCCCCTATCTCTTCGTAACGCTGAAAAATTTTTCCGGAGCCAAGTCGTATGTCTTTTACAGGCTGCAGATAGAAATGCCAACCCCCCTTATCTTTCACAAAATCATCAAAATCGATATCAAACCGTTTGAAGGACGGTTTGACGCGACGGTCTGCAATAGATTGAATTTTCGACTCGAACTCCTTTGGGTCGACACCTGGCTTGAGCTTGGCATACGTCACCACCTGTGACCATATAAAACTCCATTCAAACTGCTTCATGGCCGGGTTCGTATAAATCGACAGTAGGTAATCAAAGTGAAAATGAATGTTTGTTGGTTGTGGCGCCGTCACACCGCTCACCTCAACTGCGTCGCCCTTGTCACCGAACAGAAGGATCTTCCCCAAAGCGGGTTGATCTCCAAAGAATTTCTTCGCGACGTCTTCTGAAATAACCACTTTGTTCTTACCGACCAACGCTGTGCGGGGATCACCTTCTTTCAATTTGAAATTGAAGAACTCAAAAAAGTTTGAGTCTGCCGCCAGCACGCGGCTTTCTCTAAACGATTTAATCTCACCATTTCCGGCCGTGAACCGGACAAGCATATCCCCTGGCGTATGTATTCGCAATACTTGTTCAACGTCGGCATAATCATCCTTTAATGCGAACGCAAGCTGGGGTCCTGAAGAAGTCATCACGCCGCCGTTGGGTGTCCATATTGCTGTTTGATTGACCCGGTACAATCGATCCACGTCGGGATGCATCAAATCAAAACTCTGTTCGAACCGCACGTAATTGAAAATCAACAGGCATGAAGCAATGCCGATGGCAAGACCGATGATATTGATTAGTGAATAGGCCAGGCTTTTCCTCATGGCCCGCATCATGATCACAAAATGACTTCCGAACATAGCTGTATTAATTAAACGATACCTAAAACTGTTTCTGAAAAGAATACCCGGGCGAAAGAACCGAATCACGTTTCTGTTGAATCTCCGTCTGGCAATAGCCTCTCCAAAGGCCGTCACGTCGGCTTCGAATTGTTCCACCAGGTCACCTTCAATACCTTCATAGAGGCTATGAGGACATATCCATGACAAAAATCGTAAGCCTGCCTTCGGCGGCCGCACCGATGAGTTACTCATACTTCAATGTCTCTGCTGGATTTGTGCGAGCCGTTCGCAACACCTGAAAACTCATCGTGATCGCGGCAATTCCCAATATGAGGACAGCCGGCAATACGAAAATCCACCAACTCAATGTCGTCCGGTATGCATATTCCTGCAGCCACCTGTCGCCAGCAAAATACGCTACAGGCAACGCAGCCAGCGTCGCATAAATAATAAGTCTGATGAAGTCAGTTGATAGCAGAACGAGAACATTTCCCAATGAAGCGCCTAATACTTTCCGGATACCGATTTCCTTGGTGCGCTGCACGGCTGTATAAGAAGAAAGTGCAATCAATCCCATTATTGAAATAATGATCGCCAGAACCGTAAATATGCCTGTTACAGCCTCGAATCGCTTATCCTCCTTGTACTGCTGATTATACCGCTCATTCAGAAAAAAATAGTCGAACGCATTTCCCGGGAAAAACTCTTTGTAGAGCTTCTCAACATCTGCAATGACACGTTGAGATTCTTTGCTATTCAATCGAACAGAAGTTGAAGCTGATGTGCTGTACGTAGGCAGAAAGTTGATGGCCTCCGTGGGATTCTTAAGTGACTGCTGGTGAAAATCACGGACGACGCCGATGATTGTAAACCTTCGCGTGAGATCCCCCCAGCCAAGCTCGCGCCCTATTGCATCCTCTGGCTTCTCAATGCCTAATAACTTTACACCCTTTTCATTTATAATGACGGTGTTGATATCGCTGAAATTAACTTTGTGATCTGAGGGAAGAAATTTTCTGCCCGCCACAAGTTTAACGCCATATGTGTCAAAGAAGTCGTGATCGGCGTTCATGAAACTGAAGGTGTACCGCGCATTAGAGGCCTCGCCGACAAGGCCAATATTGAAACTTCTCCCAAGTCTATCGCCTGGAATCCTATTACTTGTGCTAACGGACGCGACTCCGTTGACCCTGCTCAGCTCATGCTTGAAGTCTTCGACTCTCTGGATAAAAGTTGAATCCCATGCAGTCAGCTCCGGAGCCGAAATGATCATCGTGTCATGAATATTAATCCCCAGGTCGGCATTATTCATAAATCGCAACTGTTTCGATACGATCAGGGTACCGGTGATCAATACCACTGAAGTTGTAAATTGAAAAATGACGAGCGACTTTCTCAAGAACTGGCCACTGGATGATCTTTGAAATTTCCCCTTCAGGACGGTAACGGGTTTATACCCTGAGAGCACAAAAGCCGGGTAAAATCCTGAAAGCAGCACTCCGCCTATCATAACAATCACAAAGATCATCAGCGTCGTGGAGTCGATCGTTGAAAAAATGCTGGCCATTGAAAGGTTTGCAGCAATCACATCGTTGAAGGGTACTTGCAACAACATAACGAGCCCAAACGCTACTCCAAACGAAACTAGGCTAATGAGAATTGATTCAAACAGGAATTGCTTTATGAGCTGACTTCTGAATGCACCCATGACTTTGCGGAGCCCGACTTCTTTTGCCCGGTCAAGCGCCCTGGAAGTTGTGAGGTTAATGTAGTTGATCCACGCAATAAATAGAATAAAGAAAGCGACAACCAGCATTATCCAAACGGCTTTTCCATTCGATTTTTTTGCAAAGTCATATTCATAGTCCGAATACAGATGGGCGTCCTTAAGCGGTTGTAAATAAAACTTCTCAAAACTACCCGACACCTTATCACCTTTAAAATATCGTTCGCTAAATGCATCGAATTTCGATTCGAGCTGCTTGTAGTCGGTTCCGGGTTTAAGCACTAGGTAGTGGTACATATCGGACCAGGTCCAGCTATTATCTGCACTCGGATCCTGCGGGTCGATCAACGTTGAGTAAGAAATCAATTCATCGAATTGTATATGCGAGTTCTCGGGAGGATTCGCACAAATCCCTGTTATCTTATAGGGTGTATTGTCACGACCAATCAACAAAGATTTTCCAAGCAAATCCGTGAAATCATCGGATCTGATTTCGAAGAATTTTCGCGCAAGCTTTTCTGTGAGTACGATCGAGAAACGATCTTTCAAACACGTCAAATGATCTCCTGCAAGCAGGGGGAAACTGAATACGGAAAAGAAATGCTCGTCAGCATTTATCGACTCATTACCGCGAAACACTTTCTCATCCAATCGCACCGTCACTTCACCAATAGGCATCATACGCGTGTATGCCTCAATTTCGGAATAATCCTTTGCCATGGTGGGCCCTATCGTTGGATACATGATGGTACCATGCTGAATTATTTTGCCGTGCTGAGACCTGTCGTTGGTAATCCGATAAGTCCTTGCCAGCTTTTCATTGAAGGAGTCGTAGCTTAACTCAAAACTCACAAACTCAAAGATCAGCAGGCAGGCCGCAAGCCCTGTACTCAGGCCAGCGATGTTAATGACGGAGAACACCTTGTTCTTCATTATGTTTCTAAAGGCAACAGTGAGATAACTTACGAGCATAATTGTATCAATTAGCCGGGTGGAAAATTTATTTCTGAAGATGATTCCGGGTCGTAAAAATTTTAATGCGTTCCAAAAAAGGTTTTGCTTAGCTCTCCGTTCGCCGAACCTATCAATATCCATGAAGTATTGCTCGGCGAGGTCACCCATGATGCCCTCCTTCAGTGAAGCAGGACAAATCCCCTCAATCAGGCGGAAGGGCAAACGCGGGAGCTTGTGATCCCTGCTCATCTGGTTTTCATTTCTGACTAACTAGACTGCTACGATCAACTTCAATTGCGGAATAAGCTTCCAAAGATCAACGCGGGCAGATTGCATGCTGCGAAGTGTTGCAATACCAGCATTGGTGACCTGGAATATTCTTTTTCTCCTGCCACCCCTTGCGTTGGTTGCCCCTCCCATCGCGGACTTTACCAGCCCTTTGTCTTCAAGGCGATAAAGTGTAACGTGGACGGCACTTAATGTAGAATCGCGTCCGACGCGTTCTTTAATTGCCGTAACAATTGCATTTCCATAGGCTTCATCTTTGAGTATTCCCACCATTGTAAGAACCAACTCCTCAAATTCGCCCAGGTATTCCTTTGATGCCATTTGTATATAGTTTGTTAAACTAATATACGGCATTAGTCTATATTTTGTTTTACTAATATCTAAATGTTGGGAAAAAGCGCAAAAAAGCCCAATTAGAGGACTGATTGAGCCTATTCGTACTTCAAGGTATCGGCAGGGTTAACCGTCGCTGCTTTGAGAGAGTGGAAGCTGACCGTTATAAGCGCTATGATCATCGCAAGTGCGACCGAAACGAGAAACAACCACCAGGACAGATCGGCACGATACGCAAACCCTTCCATCCATCGGCTCATGAGGAAAAACGAAACCGGCAGCGCCACAACCACAGCGATAAGTACAAGCAGTGAAAACTTGAGGTTAAGCATCTTGACGATATCCATCACGGCCGCACCGAGTACTTTTCGGATCCCGATCTCTTTTGTTCGCTCTTGCGCAGTGAAAGCCGACAAGGCATAAAGACCAAGACATGAGATAAATATTGCCAGGCCGGTGAAAAACGCGATAGCATTGCTAAAGATCTCCTCCTGCTTCAATAGAGCGCCAAAATTTTCATCAAGAAAATGATATTTAAAAGGCTCGTCCGGGACAAGTTTTTTCCACTCAGTTTCCGCGGATTTCAAAAAAGAAGCCATGTGGGCAGGATCAACCCTGACACCCAATTGATACGGTTTGCCGAGCGCGATTGCCAATGGTGCAATCTTGTTTCGAAGTGATTCCCAATGAAAGTCACTAACAACTCCAATAACATGCTGGCCCTCGTCTAACTCTG
Organism: Cyclobacteriaceae bacterium; assembly: GCA_044223825.1. Classification (GTDB taxonomy): domain Bacteria; phylum Bacteroidota; class Bacteroidia; order Cytophagales; family Cyclobacteriaceae; genus ELB16-189. Next base: position 125,219 of record JBGALO010000009.1, read on the forward strand.
CGCCAATTGGTTCAGTCAAACCTAGTTCTCTTACAGCCGCTTCATTTAGGATGATCGCTGACGAGTCTGAGGCCAGATCTTTGGAGAAACTTCTCCCCTTCACCAGTCTGAACCCCATAAAATCAACAAACTCGTAATCGCCATTGAACGTACTGATCGACGCACCCTGCGGCATGGTAGGTGTTTGGAAAACATTGACGGTGATAATGGCCTTACTACCAGGTTCACCGGCATGGTAGCTCGCTCCGGAAACTCCAGGGAGCTGCAGCAGCAAATGCTTATACGCCTCCGTGCTCTGTTTTAAGCTGGAAGCGCGGTCAATCGTAACAATGTGATCGTCTTTAAAGCCAAGATCCTTTGTTTGCATGAAATTCATCTGCCGGAAGGTGACAGCTGAGCAAATCATCAGGGAAATCGAAATGGTAAATTGAAAAACTACCAGTGCGTTCCGGAAGAATCCGCTATCTCCCGCTGCAAGGTTTCCTTTAAGGACTCGTACAGGCTTAAATGACGTAAGATAGAATGCCGGGTATATCCCGGAGATCGATCCAACGACCACAGCAAACACAACAATTCCGACAACACCTGCGCCACCGGCCCAAAGCGTGTTCACCAATTTGTCACCGGTAATCATTTCAAATAAGCGAACGAAAACCTCCGCAAGAGCAAGTGCAACAATCAAGGACGCCAGACTGACAAGCATCGATTCGAGCATAAATTGTCCAATGAGCTTGCTTCTCGATGACCCAATGGCCTTTCTTATACCAACTTCTTTTGCGCGTCGTGAAGCCCTGGCAGTGGTGAGGTTTATGAAATTCACTGCTGCCAACACCAAAATAAAAACTGAGAGGCCACCGAACGCATAGATGTTTGACTCACTGCCAGTCGGTGATATCTCAAACATCAATCTCGATTTAAGGTGTACATCAGTCAGTGACAAAACGTGAAACTTAACCGACAGGGGATTGTTCCGGTACTCTTCCAGCGTCCCTTTTGCAAGGTCACCTGCACCAGGAAAAACATGTTTTTCAATGATCCGATCCAAGGCGGTATTGAGATCTTGCAGCATTACATTTTCCTTTAGAAGGACGTAGCAATAAAACGCTGCCGAACTCCAAGCTCTTTCTCCCTTGAGAATACTCTCGTTTGACAACCAAATCCGTGACTTCAGTTGGGAACTCTTATTGTCGTCTTTTACTATGCCAGTGATGGTAAAGGGCAATTTCTCTTTTCCCGCCAACACCGTTTTTCCGATGCAATCGGCGCTCCCAAAGTACTTAGTTGCCATTGACTCTGTAAGGACAAGCGTGCCTGGATGAACCAATGCAGTACGTGCATCTCCCTGAATAAATTGATAGGAAAATACTTTGAAGAAAGATGAGTCTGTATAAAAGACATTTTCCGGAAAAGAAACTTCGTCAACCTGAATTGGTACGGCACTTGCCTGCTTTATCCTGGTGAACGCTTCCACGCCCTCAAATTCTGCCGGCAGCACTTCACCAAGAACTTCAGGCCCTACGGCGAAGTCTCCCATGTTAAAAAAAGAGACACCGATTTTGTAAATCCTTTCGGCGTTTGAAAAGTGTCGGTCATAGCTCCACTCATTATATGCATACAGGAACATCACCAGGCTACAAGCCATGCCGATAGCTAGTCCGGAGATATTGATCAATGAATACGAAAACTGACGATACAGATTACGTAATGCAATGAGCAGGTAATTGCGGATCATAGGTCGATTTAAGCCGTTGATTTTTCAATAATAATACCAATGTTTCCTCCGTTTTTGCAGGGAAAAATTGATTTTTTTGGCTTCTTCAGAAATCAGGTGTCCGCATACGCACATTCACTAGTCGTAGATGACCGATGGGTTGAGGCCGTCAATTTTTCATAGCGTCACTCATACTTCAGGGCCTCCACCGGATTTGCAATGCCCGCCCGATACGACAGGAATCCCACTGTGCCAATCACTACCATACCGGACATTACCACAGCTGCGAGGTACGTTATGATGCCAGGTTCTACATGATACGCAAAGTGAGAAAGCCATTGATTCATGAGTATGTATGATATAGGCGCCGCGAAAATGAATGAAACCAAAACAAGCCACATAAATTCTTTTGAGAAAAGCGCAATAATACTGCTGATGCTGGCCCCCAATGTCTTACGAATCCCTACCTCCTTGGTCCTTCGTGCAACTGAAAACGAAACAAGCCCTAACAATCCCACCGCGCCGATAAAAATTGCCATAGTCGACGCAATCATGACAAGTCGTGAGGTGCGCTGCTCTGACTCATAAAAATGCTTAATGGTATTGTCGAGGAAGTCATACTCGAAAACATAGCTTGGATACGTGAGCTTCCAGGTATTTTCAATTTCACTCATTGTCTTTGGCAGATCATTCGTTTCCAGTCGCACCGCGGCCATCATATAGCTGCCCCGATTACTCGTAATAACCGTAGGAGCGATTGCGTCTCGCAGCGATGTAGTGTTGAAGTCTTTTACAACTCCGCTAACGGGTCCTTTTCGTCCCCAAATTGACAGCGGCGTCCCTATTGCGTCCTCAATCGACGTAAATCCCATCGCCTTTGCCGCGGACTCATTTATCAAAAAAGCATATGCGGTATCGGAAGGAATGAGGTCGGTGCCCGCAACGAGTTTGATCTGATACGTCTTCAGATAATCATTGTCCGCAAATTTGACCTGAGCCGGACCTTTGACAAGCTCCCCTTTTATCGTGGCTTCGTAATCGCCTCCCCACGTGTCCTTTCCCGCGGAACCAGTATTACTCATGGTGACATTTTGCACGCCAGCAATGGTCTTCAATCGGTCTTTTAAAAGAGTGAAGTCAATAGACTTTCTCGCCGGAAGCTCAAATTCCACAACCGAAGAGCTATTCAATCCTAAAGGACGATTAGAGAAATAGTCAACCTGCCTGACAATGATTATCGTACAAATTATCAATGCCTGAGAAGTAATGATCTGAACACCGATCAGGACTCTGCGCAGGCTAACACCTTCACTACCCGGCTCGTATAGCCTATGCTTCAGTGCACGGACAGGCTTGAATGATGCAAGCTTCAGTCCAGGATATAAGCCAGCCAGTAATGTGACGAGCACAAGCAGGCACAGCATAAATAAAACCAGTGTACCATCAGTAAGGAAATTGATTCCCAAAGTATAACCAATAGCCGTCTTCAGCAGACTGAAGAATAATGGTATCATACTCGCTGAAATGATCAGGGAAACCAGTGTAATGATAAATGTCTCTCCGAGAAAAGTAGTGACAAGATGCACCTTGCTGCCTCCAAGCACTTTTTTAACCCCGACTTCTTTTGAACGATTTATTATGAGCACTGTGTTCAGATTAATAAAGTTGATGCACGCGGTAACGAGCAGCAACAATCCAATCACCGAAAGGGCAATCAATGACTTCTTTGACACTGTTTCAGGACCATGTGTGCTGAAGCGCGGATCAGCGTGAACATCTGTAAGAGGTTGCAGAAAATAGGTCATGGTTTCTCCATTCTGCTTTTCGTCACCGACAAAGTACTTCATGTGCCAACCTTTCAGCTTGCGCTCAAAATCGTTAGCAGACACATTTTCTTTCAATTTCACATAACAGTTTATGCCTGATGACGTGGATCCCCAGTTAGTCCACGCGTGCGCATCGGCACCAAGCTTTGTTGAAAAAATAATTTCATAGGGAAAACTGCTATTGGCTGGCGGATCATTTACAACGCCTGCCACAGTGACCTGATACTTGTTGTTATATGACAGCACGCGACCCATTGCCGGGGCATCGCCGAAATATTTCCGAGCCCTGGACAATGTGAGAACGACCGTTTTTTCTTCGTTCAATGCAACCTCAGGAGAACCTTCTATCCATTCATATTTGAATATTTTGAAATAATCCGGATCAACAAAAGCGAACTTCTTCTCTTTGAATAGTCTCATCGAGCCGTCCACTGCCGCAACGCCCAAAACCGGCTCTGCAGTATTTACATCGTCTATAGTGATGTATTCAAGGTCTGGAAAATCCTGTCGCAGCGCGTCAGGCAAAGGATAGGTGATACCGGCAGTGTATTCGATTTCACCATAAGGGGCTCTCTCAGTCACAATGCGATAGATACGCTCACCATTTACATGATAGTTATCAAAACTGAGCTCAAATCTGACTATAACGAAAATGACAATGGCGCAAGTGATGCCCAGCGTCAGTCCAATGATGTTGATCAATGAATGCCATCGGTTCTTAAAAAGCATTCTGGAAGCGCGCAAAATAAAATTCTTCATCATAAAATAAATTTGGTCCTGACACATTTAACCACGTGTCGCCGCTGACAATTTTGAAACTTCAAGCGTAAAAATTATCCCACATTCGGTATGAGAATGAGGCGCGTGTGGAGGTGCGCCGGGTACTATTCATACTTAAGTGTCTCAGCGGGTCGGGTCCAGGCGGTCTTCACGGCCTGGTAGCTAATCGTGATCATCGCGACAAGCAACGAAATACCACCTGCAAGGGCAAACGATGTCCAACCGATTGCAACGCGATATTCGAAAGTCAAGAGCCACGTATTCATAGCATAATAGGTAAGCGGCACCGAGAGAAACAGTGATATTCCTATTAGAAGGAGCCAGTGCATATAATCCAAGGCTGCCAATGACCATTGCCAGGATGGTTGCTATGCTTACAATCCTTCCAAGATTTTGATCATTCCTGTATTGCGTTGCAAGGGCCTGGTCGACGAAATCAAATGCAAATTCTTCGCCGCCCGTCAGTCGATCCCAGGTAGATTTTATGTCCTGGATGGTAGCCTGCATATCGCCTGAACGGAGCCTGATCATCAGCTTTGGAAATGGAGAATTATCTACGTCTATGTTTTCAATGCCGCTTGTGGGGAGCGTAGGGTCCATTGCCATCACCAACGGCGAAACTTTCGAATAAAGTGAAGCATAGTTGAAGTCCTTTACAACCCCGATAATTTCGTGGTCCACAAACTTTTTTCCAGGTATTTTTTTTCCAATTGGATCCTTCCAGCCATACTCTTTTACAAACGCCTCATTCACGATGATCGCACGGCGCAAATCGCTGGTATTCTCTTTTGCAAATGACCGGCCCATTGCCATCTCGATATTCATCGAAGGAATATAATCCTCGTCTACTATGTTGATCATAAACGTGCGATAAACACCATTGTCGTCGGTGTATCCAGCCGCGGTCCATGCACCCTTTCCAAAATCATGAGAAGAAACGCCCACGGCGGCGATGCCCCCTAACTTTGAAAGTTCTGTCTTGAATTGCTGTGCCTTCTCAAGGCCTGCATTTATCCGTTCAGTAAGTCTGCCTGTTCTAGGCACATTCAATTGAATGACGGCAACCTGGTCTTTGTTAAAACCTAAGTCCTTGTTTTGAAGATATTCGAGTTGGTCCTTCATCACAAGGGTGCTTGAAATGAGGAAGATCGACAATACTAACTGCACACCAACCAAAACCTTTCTCATCCCCTGCTTGCTGCTGCCAGACTGGACATGACCTTTCAGAATAGCAATGGGTCTGAAGTTAGAAAGCACGAAGGCCGGATAACTGCCGGCAATTAATCCAATAATACAAATGAGAGAGACGATGGTCGTGAATGTAAACCAGTCAGGCTGGAGGCTGAGCTGCTTATTGGCCAGGTCATTGAAGGTCGGAAGGCCAATCACAGCAAGAACAACTCCTGCAATCATTGCCGTTACTGTCACAATTACTGCTTCACCAATAAACTGAAAAATCAATTGCTTGCGCTCCGCCCCTACCACTTTTCTGATTCCTACTTCCTTCGCCCGTTTCATTGATCGGCCTACAGCCAACGTGACAAAATTTATACAAGCAACGAAGAGGATAAGAAGGGAGATACCTGCAAGAATGTAGGTATACTTTGGATTACTAACAGGCGCGATTCCAACAGGATAAGAAGTATCCAGATGGATAGTTTTCAAGGGTTGAAGACCCGGAGCATATTTGCTTTTATTGTAACGCTCTTCGCCCAATATTGTCCTGAATACGGTTGGAAACTTAGACTGCATGGCCTGTGCATCACTACCTTCGCGTAATAGTACGTACGTTTCAGGAGCAATATTGAACCATGCGGAAGTAAGCACACGCTCATTGTATAATTTCGGGTAGTTCAAATCGGATATCAAGATTCCAAAACGCAAACTCGAGTTTGTTGGGATATTTTCCACGACCGCGTTAACGGTGAAGTCTTCGAATTTTTCACCCAACTGGATGGCAATCACTTTACCAACCGGGTCGCCTTCGCCAAAATACTTTACGGCCATGCTGCGCGTGAGCACAACGCTGGCCTGATCTCCCATTGCCTTTCGTTGATCACCATAGATGTCTTTGAAGTCAAAAACCTCGAAGAAATCTTTGCCTCCAATAGAGACCGTTTCCGTGAATTGATTTTCTCCAACTTTGACAATCGAGCCCAGTTGATTGAAACGAACCTGCAACTCAACTTCAGGAAAATTCTCCTTCAGGGCAGGGCCCATGGGAAAAGGTGTTGTGGTAGAGAAAAACTGCTGATTCTCTCCCCAGTCTTCCCTTGCGTAAACACGATAAATGCGATCAGCTTTAGCGTGAAATGTATCAAAGGTCCATTCGTCCCGCACGAACAAAACAATCTGGATACAAACTGCGATACCCAAACCAAGACCAAGAATATTTATGGCCGAGTGCGTTTTGCTCCGCAACAGAGAGCGAAAAGCAATTTTCAAATAGTTTTTAAGCATGTCATCACAGTTTATGCATGCTGCCAAAATCCCCCGTTAATGTTGCATCACAAATTCTTTGGCGCTGACTTGTGATTAGGATGAAGTGAATCCCGAAAAAGTTGTACTGAAAGGATTATCCGGTTGTGAACACGGCGTGTGGGACTCCTCCAATCTGAGTGAGTCTGCCTCACACACATATCTGCTTGCGCCATTGCAAAAGCTTTAGCAGAGGCTCGAAGGAAATGCGCAAAGCTCGCAAAGGCATTCGATCCTTTGCGAGCTTTGAACTTTGCTGGAGCTGTATTCTTTCAGAACTTCCCGAACTTTAAAGTTGCGTTATAGCTGATGTTGCTTAAGTCTGTATCGGTCATCCCTGCTGCCTTGCTGCCGAATGCGGCGCGATAGGACACACCCGGGCTGAATCGCATCCATTTCAACAAATTTATCTCCAGTTGCACGCCGGGTTCGGCTACAAGAAACCAGTTTTCATCCCTGTATGCTTTATCGGGAAAGTTGAAATCTCTATATCCGTAGCGCTGATATTGAACCGTGAACCCAGGACCGGCAAACATGTTGAACGCAACATGAAATGCCTTGTCGGATGCTAATACATATTCAGTCACCAATCCAAACTGCCCATACATGTAACTAAGATTTCTTGATGGGTCGGCGCTGAATTCAGCCGGCACTGGAATGTTATTCGTAACGCCCGAACCGCCAAATCCAAGAAGGAACCGGTTGTTGAGGTACACTCCGCCGTATGCGCCCACCATGTTGGCATATTGCCCCCTGATCATCGTGAATTGATTGGTGATCGCGCCATAGCCCGTTGGCTTTTGTGAATCATTGAAAATAGTTTTGATCTCCTGCGCCGAAGCCGTTGTCGCGATCAAAAAAAGAAGGGCCGCAGTGAAAATTTGCAATTTCTTGTTCATACAAGTCGATTTTTGTAGGTGTTATTTCTGTTTTCCTACAGACAACCGGGAACAAGCATACCCCCTATCCGGATTGATAAATTTTTGTATCCGGAAAATTGATCAGCACAAAACAAATTGGACCGAATTGACGTAGCGACGCCGCTTACTCACTTCTCAATGACTTCACGGGATTTGCCGTGGCTGCCCGAATGGTTTGGAAACTAATCGTGAACAAAGCAACTACGGTCACTAACACCGCGGGAAGCACAAAAAGCCACCAAGACAACGGTATCCGGTTTGCAAATGCCTGCAGCCATGAATTCGCGATCAAGGCAGCAAGCGGAATAGAAAGCAATGTTGCCACTCCGATGAGCGCAATAAAATCTTTACCAATCAGTCCGAGCAATCCTGAAACAGAAGCACCCAGCACTTTCCGAATACCGATCTCTTTTGAACGCTGCAGTGCGGTCAGCGATGATAATCCGAACAGCCCAAGGCAGGCAATGAAGATTGCAAGTGCGGAAAAGAGTCCGAAAATATCTCCGAATTGCTTATCCGCGCGGTACTGCATATTATAATGATCGTCCAGAAAGAAATAGTTGAAGGGATTACCAGGAAAAACTTCCTTCCATAAAGATTCAAATCCTGAGACCGATTCTTTCACTTTTGTTGTATTAAATCGAATGGAATAAAAGCCATTCGGCGCCTTGGAATATCGAAACACCAAAGGATCGAAAGCTTTTTTCAGCGACTCCTGGTGATAGTCCTTTACTACACCAATAATCTTTAATGTATCTCCCCAAAAATTGATCAAGTCGTTAATTGCATCTTCAGGTTTGGCAAAACCCATCAATTGCGCGCCGGACTCATTGAGCATGACAGTCTTTTCTTCAGACACCATGTCATCTGAAAAGCTCCTGCCGGCAACCACTTCCAGACCAAACCCTTTTACGAAGGCCCCATCCGTTTCAATCACCCGATATTGATTGCCTTCCTCAGGCCTTTGGCTCAATCTTCTGATACCGCCAGCATTCCAGTCGGGTTGTGCGCCGGGAATTGATGAAGACGCTGTCACCGATACGACCTCTGCATGACGCGAAACTTCATCTTTAAAAATCTGGAACCTGTGACGCTGCGTGGAGTCTGTCACCATCGGGCTATTGATCACCAAAGTCTGATTGATATTAACGCCGAGTTCTTGACTTCGCATGAAATCAATCTGTCTGGCGACAGTAAATGTACCGACGATCAGCGTGATTGAGGCCATGAATTGTAATACTACCATCCCCTTTCGAAGCCAAATTCCTTTATCTGAATTTCTGAACTTGCCTTTCAGGACTTCTGACGGCTTGAACGACGACAAGACAAACGCCGGATAAAGACCGGCAAGCAGTGAACCGCTCGCAATGAGAACAAACAATGTCAGCCAGAAAATCGGCTTTAGAAAAAGCTCAAATCCCAGTGAACGATCAGCGAGACCCGAAAACCATGGTGTGAGCAGCAACGCCCCAACGACGGCAACTCCGATCGCGATAACATTGAGAAGCAATGACTCGGTCAGGAACTGCTGAATCAATTGCTTTTTAAAGCCTCCGAGCACCTTTCTAACACCAACTTCCCTCGCGCGTTCAATAGATTTCGCTGTGGATAAGTTTACATAGTTTATCCAGGCAATGACAAGGATGAGCATCGCAACTACAGAAAGAAAATAAACCGATTGCCTGTTGCCATTGGACTTGAATTCCCCTATAAAATCCGAGTCGAGGTGAATATCCGTCACTGGTTGAAGATTAAACACCATGCCAGCATTGTCAGCCTTCATTGTGGCTCCTTCTTTCCTTTCCACAAACGCAGGCAGCTTGGCCTCGAATGCTTTTGCATCGACGCCCTCATTGAGTAGAACATAGGTAAGAAAGCCATCCCACTCCCACGACGTTATCGGATCATTCCAGGTCTTAACAAGACTGCTAAATGAAATGAGCGCGTCGATCTTCATGTGTGAATTTGGTGGGACATCATCAAAGACACCCGTTATGTGATAATCGCGGCGACCGTTGCTTCGGATTGTTTTTCCAATAGCATCCGTATCTCCAAAATATTTCTTTGCCATCGATCGGCTCAATGCCATCGAGAAAGGAGCTTCTAATGCTGTTGAGTCATTCCCCTCCAGCAGTCTGATTGAAAAAACCTTGAAAAATCTCTCAGATGCGGCATAGACATTCTCCTCTTTGAAAAAAGTGTCACCAACCGCGAGGGTCGAAACCCTTTTATGCAGCCGAACGTACTCCCTGACTTCAGGGAAGTTAGCTTTTAAGTCCGGGCCAATTCCGGCAGCACCAGCCGCCCAACGTGTCGTAATAACGCCCTTATTATATCGGTCCAACTGTAGTCGGAAAATCCGGTCCTTGCTCCTAAGAAAATTATCGTAACTCAGTTCATGGACAACAAACTGCCCGATGAGTATACATGCAAGCATACCAATGGCGAGTCCGGACACGTTGATGATCGTGAAGCCTTTATTCTTTGCAACATACCGCCAAAGAGATTTGATATAGTTTTGAAGCATGGCTCAGGTGATTGATTCGAGGTAATACCTTGGCAAACCACAATGGTTACGCGATGATCGCAAGACAGTCCGTACCATTTGCTTCCGGGCCTTGAGCTGATCCAATTAATTGTCCCTGTTTCGACAAAATCTTAAAATCCAGCGTTCCTCATTTGAGCAAAGTCGGCAAAGCGCATTATCTTTGCCCCGGCAAGCCGGCACGACCAGCTCCTGCTGAACTCCCCCAGGACCGGAAGGTAGCAAGGGTAGGCGGTTGTAGCGGTGCGATGTTCGGTTTGCCATTTTTTTTGCCCCTGGGCCGAACTATCGAGGTAAAATCCGCTGTTTGAGTGCCTAATCCTACCCTTTTCCGGCTCAAAATCTTAACTTTGTTAAACGCTATCCAAATCAATTATCATGAAATTCTTCATTGACACAGCTAATCTTAAAGACATTCAGGAAGCCTATGACCTTGGCGTCCTCGACGGAGTGACGACAAATCCTTCCCTCATGGCAAAGGAAGGAATCAAGGGTGCCGAGAACATAAAAGCGCATTACAAAGCCATCTGTAATATTGTAGACAACAATGTAAGTGCCGAGGTAATCGCCACGGACCTTGACGGAATTCTTAAAGAAGGCCGTGAGCTTGCAAAAATTGATTCAAAAATCGTGGTCAAGGCGCCGATGATCAAAGATGGCGTGAAGGCAATAAAAAAACTTACCGCGGAAGGTATCCGCACCAATTGTACCCTGGTCTTCAGCGGTGGTCAGGCCCTGCTCGCAGCAAAGGCTGGCGCTACTTATGTATCGCCCTTTCTTGGAAGACTGGACGATATTTCACAGGACGGTATAGATTTGATTGCACAGATACGACTCATCTACGACAACTACGGCTTCAAAACGGAGATATTGGCGGCGAGCATTCGTCACACGATCCACCTGCTGAAGTGTGCTGAAATCGGCGCTGATGTTGCCACCTGTCCATTGAAAGTCATTACAGATTTGTTGAACCATCCACTGACGGATGCTGGTCTTGCAAAATTTCTTGCCGACCATAAGAAAGTGAATGGTTAATGGGAAACATCTGACATGTTTTCGTCTGATCCCGTTGTTCGTGTAAAGGATGCCTCGATATTTCAGGGCAGCGATGCCGTCCTTCAAAATATCAGCTTTGACATCGAGAAAGGTGATTTTGTATTTCTCGTGGGCCGCACAGGGTCGGGAAAATCTTCTTTGCTAAAAACATTGTACGCAGACCTACCGCTTAGGCTTGGTGATATCAGTGTGGCCGGATTTACGATCCGTGGAATACCTGCAAATAAAATTCCATTACTGAGGAGGAAAATTGGAATCATCTTTCAGGACTTCCAGCTTTTTTCTGACCGCACGGTGGCTGAGAATCTTATGTTCGTCATGCGTGCTACCGGCTGGCGAGACACGGTCAAAATGAAAAGCAGGCTTGTCGACGTACTTATGCAGGTTGGGCTGGGCTCTGTCGAAAAGAAAATGCCACACCAACTCTCGGGTGGTGAACAGCAGCGCGTAGTAATCGCCCGCGCGCTCCTGAATGAGCCCCATATTCTGATTGCGGACGAGCCAACCGGAAACCTTGATCCGGAAGTTTCATCAGGCATCTTGAAAGTATTTCAACAAATTAATCGAAGCGGCACTGCGATTCTGATGGCTACCCACAGCTATGGCCTAATTAAGAAATTTCCAAACCGCGTTCTGAAATGTGAAGAGGGAAAGATCCTCGATTCAAATAAGGAGTTGATCGAATTGAAGAGCGAAGAGGATTTTTAAATAATGCCAACCCTTCAACGGCGCTAGTCACAATCGCCCGGATGAGAATAAAGGCTTTCAAAAATTTCCAAAAACTTTGCGTGCTTTGCGTCTTTGCGTGAGGCTTCTCAAATAATAGTCTCAGCATTCTTTTTCTGCTTTGACTCTTCCAGCTTCTGAATCTGCTGATTCATAAGGTCGATCCTGACAAGCATATTGAGCACCAGAGCGTCTTTCACCTTTTCAGAAGGATGTTTTTTCATCTCCTCCGCCAACACCGCATACATTGCTTCCAGCTTTTGAAGATCTTGTGTAAATGAATCGTCAACAAAGAGACCTTCTTTCGAAATCAATGCAGCTTTTTCGGTGATCTGTGCTGAATAAAATGATTCCACGTCATTAAATTCCTGTGATGCGATAACCCTAGACGGCATGTTCGTTTGTCTTGTAAAGAATAGGAATAGTGACAAGCCCATCAAAAGGATGGCTGCCGCGCGCCAGACTCCAACAGAGTTCCAAAGCGAGATTTCAGAATTTTCAAAAACAGCATGTGAGATTCGCTCCCACACGTTGTTGGAGGGCTCGCGGTTGTCAAACTCTTCGCGATGCGCGTTAACCAGTTTTTCTAATGCATCTTTTTTCATGACCTACCTCCTTCCAGGATCTCCCTGAGCTTCTTCTTTGATCTGTTAAATTGAGATTTCGACGTCGATTCCGAAATACCTAGAATTTCGGCAATTTCCGAATGGTCGTAACCTTCAAGTAAATACAGCGACAGAACGGAACGATATCCATCCGGCAATTTTTCAATTGCATCCCGGACTTGTTCCACACTAAACTGAAATTCTTCGGATATAGATTCCTCCTCCGCAACATCAAACTTGTCGTCATCGGGCAAAGGTTCGGGTTTTCGCCTTTTGATGACATTGATCGCCTTGTTTACGACAATACGCTTGAGCCAGGAGCCGAACGTCGCGTCCCCACGATAGTGGTCCAGACTTTTGAATGCACTGATGAAGGCTTCCTGCAGGACATCCTGCGCCTCTTCCTCATTATTTACAATACGATACCCAACGTTGTACATGCTTCTCGAATAGAGCTTGTAAAGCTGATAGTGCGCTTCCCGGTCTCCCTGGCGGCATTTTTCAATAATTTCTGCGTGAATGTGAAAAGTGCCAGCCTCCAAGCTCATAGTTCAATAGCTAAGGACCGTTGGTTGTACCAAAGGTTGCATCACTTCAGGCCAGCCGAATTCTCCTTCGCAAACACGAAATCCGGGGCAATTTTCAAGGCTTCGTCAAAGTACTTCTTCGCATTCACGTTGTCTCCCTGATCTTTATACACCATTCCTTTCAAGTTCAGGATGGGTACCCGCATGGCATATTCCTTTTCCTTTTTTTGTGCATCCTGGAACACGAGTTTGATAGTGTCTACCTCAGGATTGGAGAGGAGAATGTCAATGTTGGTAAGACTCTCAGGATACTTCTTAGTTTGATATTGCAGGATTGCCATTTTGTAAAGTGTCGGCAATGCGTTTGTGATTAGGTAAAGACTTTCATAGTGCTGCAACGCGCGGTCAATAATATTCAAACCTTCATAGCTTGACGCAACCATCTCCATTATTTGAGGGTTCTTGGGTTCCCGGGTGAGAAGAGCCTGCCCAATAAGCGCACTCGATGCGTATTTCTGATTATCGTAGTAATACATACCAAGCGCAAAAATCAGGGAGTCATTATTTGGAAATTCAATGATCAGGTCATACAAAGCATCTTTAGCAACATCAAGATCATTCCAGCTCGATGCGAGATTATATTTCCTCCACGCATGCTCTGCCGTGGGACTGAGTTTCCTTTCAACAGCGGCCTCAGGCTGCGCCTTTGTCTGTGTAGCCGGCTTGCCCGTGCTCTGCTGCTTGCCTTGTGTCGACTTCGATTTATCCGTTTGTGCAAATGCAACACACATTGTCAGGAAAATTCCTGCGCACAGCATAATGACTTTTTTCATCTTCAATTTCAAGGGTTTAATTCAGTTTTAAGTATTCCTTTTGATTTGGCAATTTTTTCAAGTAGTTGAAGAGCTTCCTGGCGGTCATTCTTTATTTCACCTTCCAGAATGGCCTCCTTTATTTGCTCTTTCATTTCACCAATAATCCGACCGGGCGGCAAGTTAAACATCCGGATGATCTCATCGCCGGTAACCGGCGGTTGAAAATTCCGAATATGATCTTTTTTCTCGACTTCGACCATCTTTTCTTCTACGCGGCCGAAGTTGCTCAAATATTTTTTGACCTTATCGGGATTCTTTGAGGTAATGTCTGCGCGACATAACTTCATCAAGGCCTCCGTATCTTCTCCTGCCTCAAACAGCAACCTTCTTACCGCAGAATCGGTGACATCCTGCGCCAACACGATAGGGCGCAAGTGAAGCCTCACAAGTTTTTGCACAAATTCCATCTTCTCATTTAAAGGCAGCTTTAATCTCCTGAAAATTCCGGGGACCATTCGCCCTCCTTTATCTTCATGACCGTGGAACGTCCATCCATGGCCAGGTTCAAATCGTTTCGTTAACGGCTTGGCAATATCGTGAAGGATTGCTGCCCACCGCAGCCACAAATCTTCAGACATCTTTGACACGTTGTCCAGTACCTGCAGCGTATGATAAAAATTGTCCTTGTGCGCCTTGTTATCAACGTACTCAACACCGTGCAACGCGATCATTTCAGGAAAAAATTGCTTCAGCAACCCAGAGATAAACAGGAGCTTGAAACCATATGATGGGACTGGAGAAAGAATGATCTTATTGACCTCTTCGATCACCCTTTCCATTGACACGATCTTCAGGCGCTCTTGATTAGCCACAATCGACTGAAAGGTATCCGGATCAATATCAAATGTAAGCTGAGATGCAAAGCGAACAGCACGCATCATTCTCAATGGGTCGTCCGAAAAAGTAATCGATGGATCCATTGGAGTCCTTATCATCTTTTCCTTGATGTGTTCAACGCCATTAAACGGATCAATCAGCTCACCAAAATTTTCACGATTCAGGCTAATGGCCATTGCGTTCATCGTAAAATCCCGCCTCTTCTGATCATCCTCCAGCGTTCCATCTTCGACAATCGGCTTTCGAGAATCATGGTTGTAGGATTCTTTGCGTGCACCGACAAATTCAAGCTCAAATTCTCCAAACCTGATCATTGCCGTGCCGAAGTTCTTGAACACCGTCACTTGCAAGCCGCCCAGCGCGGCGCCGACTCTTTCGGCCCAACGAATTCCACTTCCCACACAAACGAAATCAATATCTTTATTAGGTCGACCCAGAATCAAATCTCTGACATACCCTCCCACCACAAAGCCAGGGAGGCCTTCGTCATAAGCTGCCTCCGCAACCACCTTGAATACTCGATTTGACTCCAAATGCTTTGAAAAATTCATCCAATAAGCCTTTTTGCTGGCCTGAGCCTTCAAAGGTAAAGCTTATCATCTGGCCGTAAAAGGCTTACTTGCTGTGATGGGTGAAGGTGGGACAAGGGATAAATTTCTGAGGCTTCTTTTTCTTCGCACTCATTTGAATCGCAAGTTTGTACTTTAACGCCAACTCATGGGTCCCTCCGGAAATCGGCCCGAGCTCCGACACCGTGATATCGTAACTGTACATGATCTCGACTCTTGGCAATTGAAATCCAAGGATCACAACTACGGCGTCCTGACTGATATTGTCCTTGACATTTTGCTGGACAGGGATGCCTCTATACCAAAGCCCAACAACGATGGGTTCATACAGGAAATAAACACCGACATCCAGCTGATCAAACCTACCCTGATTTTTGTATACAAAAGAAGGCGCCAGGACAGCTTGCCTGTCTTTCTTCATAAGACCGGCATACAAAGGAATACGGACGCCCCCATGAATCGTCCATTTTGTCGGTAAGTACGCTTCCTGCCCTACGAGTGAGCGATTCGGTTGATTGATATGGCTGGCAGCGAAGCCAAACCAAAAGGTTTTGTTGTACGCTAACATGCCGGCATTAAAATCAAAATAGCCTGTCATGCCCAAATTAAGCAGCGCTGGGTCATCGGTTGGAACCTGACCCTTTGAATCAAACTCCAATTGATCTCCAAACACAAGTTTATTCATATCGATGGACCGGAATGCGTATCCAAAGTTTATCCCCGATGAGATCACCCATTTACGTGCGATTGCAAGTTTATAAGAGTATATAAAATTCAATGCTGTGGACCTCATGCCCGCTGTTCCAGCACGGTCGTCAGTAATCATAAAACCGATACCACTGTTGTAATGATAGAGATCGTAATCATACGATAAGGCTGTGGTCACATAACCACGGGCGATATTCGGCCATTGATTGCGGTAGTTCGCGATAAATCGATGGTCGGTAGTAGTACCGGCAAACGCAGGATTCAGATACAGTGGGGCAGCGTAATATTGTGAGAATTCAGGATCCTGACTCAATCCTACTACGGCACAACATGTCGCTAACACAGTAAAGACAATTCTCATCACCGAATCAAATTAATGTCCCCTGTTCGTATGACTCGTTCCCCATTGTCATACATCGCTATGATTTTATAAACGTACACATCCTGCGGACAAAGCTTTCCCTGATAATATCCATCCCATCCGTGTTGTGCATCGGTACTTTGAAACAACAATTCACCCCATCGATTGAACACCAGCATTTCGAATTGAACGACACCTCTCATGAGTGGAAGGAAGACATCGTTTTTGCCGTCACTTAATCCGCCCGCCGGACCATTGGAGGCCTGACCATTCAGATTTGGGGAGAATGCATTTGGCACGAGGACCTCTCCTCCCTTTTGAACCGCCACTGCATTTTTCACCCTTGCGGTGTCAGTACAACTATTTGGACTGATTGCAATCATGGTGATCGTGTATGCACCTTCGGCCTGATATGAATGCTGAGGTTCGGCAAGGTCGGACGTACTTCCATCTCCAAAGTCCCAGGAATACCGCCCCGCATTAAAGCTGTTGTTCTTTGTATAAAGGATACCACCAGGTATGTAAACCAATTTCGGTTTCGTTTCGAACTGGGCGCTGGGCTTTACAAAAACCTCAATAATATTTTGCTTGGTTTCTGTCACAACCTGACCAGTCACGTTGGACGCGGAAAGACTTACGGTATACTTGCCTGGTTGAAAATATGTGTAGGTTGGATTTACTGCATGCGAGGTCGCTTGCCCATCCCCGAAACTCCAGACGTATGAGCTTGCATCTGCAAACTTCGAAAGGTTCTTAAAGTTAACCGTAAGCGGTTGACAACCTGACGCTGGGTCGTAACTGAAATCAACAAGAGGCGGAATAGCATTGACTACAATTGTTTGAACTCTTTCCGCTACACAAACATTATTCGTTACCCTCAGCTTTATAACATAAGTACCATAGGTCACATAGGTATGTTGTAATGTCGTGGCTGAAGTGGTCGAGGTCCCTCCATCACCAAAATCCCATACATAGGTCCATGGGCCCGCATTCGTTGTATTTGTTATGAAAACGGTCGATGAAGGCAGCGTTTGACTAGCGGGTGATGCCGTGAACGAAGCATTGATGACGTCTTTCTGTGGCACCACGATACTTTGCGTTGTCACACTGCTTACGCAATTTACTATGTTCTTCGTATCCAGGCTGATTCCAAGGTTAATATCGGTTCCCGCACGTGCCACTTCATACTCAAGCACATCCGTTGACGCAATGGTGTTGAGCATCATAAGGGCATTTTCTGAAATGATCCAATGGTATTGAAGGCCCTTTTGCTGGGCTGTTAACTTTACGCGCAGGCGCTGACAATCGAAAACCAACGTATCGATATCAAAAATCGAATTAGGTACAGGGCTTACCCTGATGACTCTCGTAGAGTCTCCATAACAGCCCGATGGCAGCGTCGTTGTAAGCTTAACATTGAAATCCTTTATCAGGGCTGTTGTGTTAATAAAATTTCCCGTGTAGGACGGCATCGCTCCGGTACTCACGTCGGAAATAACACCATTAGCATCGCTGATCTGCCACTGGTAGTTTACAGGTCCAAGAGATTGAGTTTGTGCATCGACGGAGAAATTCACACTGACTGGCGAACAATTATCATTGAAAGGAGAATAATTTGTCGAGATAAAACCAGATGCAGTACCTGGAAAAACAGTTACAGCTGCTGCAGTTGATACCGAAGCGCAGCCGTGCGCAGTTATAACGCGCAACTGCACATTGAACACTTTGTTTACAGTGCCCGAATTCACAAAGTCATGTATAAACTGGTTGCTGAATCCAGGGTCTGTCGGGTGTTGTGTAGCTGCGACGACATAGCCTGAACCACTGTCGATTTCCCAAAGAAATTGATCGATCACATCCGGTTGACCCAGCACAGAACTATTTGTGAAAGTCACATGCAAAACACTGCATCCCGACGTAACGTCTGGAGTGAAACTTGCATTTGGAAGCGGATCCACCACAACAGGAATCGCCGTGATGGCCGAACAACCATGTTGCTTGGTCGTCACCCGCAATGCAACCTGATAGATACCTCCTACACCCAATGCCCGGGTAAAGGATGTTTGATTGTCGAAAGCAGGATCTTTATTAAATGTTACACCATCATAGTTAAAGTCCCATTCTCTCAATATGATTGTTTCGCCATTAATCGAATTCACTGTTGATGATTCAACAAAACCAGTCTGTTGCCCCTGACATACGCGTGTTGCATTGAATTGCGGCACAGGGTTTTCATAAACTCTGACGAGGACTTGATCGGAAGTTTGGCACGACGTAATGTTGTCGCGAATGGTAAGCACAGCTTTATAGATGCCGCGATTGGTATACAATTGATCGAAAGGTCCCAACGGAACCGGCGAAAATCCTCCACCAACAGGCGCCTGTTGAACAAGCACGTTGTTTTCGTCATAAAACTCCCATTTCCATTCAGTGGACGCGGTGGCCGCACCGACAGAAACATCACTAAACCTTACCTGAAATGAATTGAACGGCGCAACCGAATTCTGGCAGAAATCCGGCACGATTGGATTATTGGAAAAATCAGAGGCTTGAATTTTTGCTACGAGCGATGGCGAGATGGTGATCAACGCATCAAAAACCGAAACGCAATTTCCAGCAGCATTTTGATCTTTTACCGACAGCCGAATTAATTTTTGCCCGGATGTAGCATAAGAAAATGTTGGGTTGACGCTGTTAGAAGTCGCTAAAGGTGCACCGACGCCAGTATTGTTGTCAAAAAATTGCCAGGTATTCAGAAAGGATGCGCCTGCGATGGCAGGTGTATTGTTATCAAAATAAATATTATCACTGATGCAAAAAACAGATTGAATTGGTCCACCCGCATTACCGAGCCGTGTTACATATGTCGGTTGCGGAGCAGGAACGATCACGACACGGGCTGTCGCTACCTGTGGGGGATTGTCACCGTTGACAAGATCTCCGTTCTGTGGGTTTTTGGGATTCCCATCTAGAACATCATTATCATATGGATTGCATTGATTCCAATTTTTCAAAGTTACTTCAAACTCCTTCCCGATATCGGCCGGCAAGGAAGCCGGAACATTGACAGGCAGACTGACCTGACCTGGTGCAAGTACCGGGTACATTGGGTTTCTATTTGCTGCCGGATCGAGATAAGGAAACGATCCAGGCACAACGCCATTCACGCGCGTTCCTGGGATTTGAATTCCTGGCGCGCCCGTCCCATACATCCACTGAATCCATCTTGGCGCATTATTCTCACGGGTCGCTCTCGGAAAACAGTTCCATGCACTATTGTCGGTGAATAAGACATCCGCAGCCGCCCCGGCGCACACCCTGAACACCGCCGGGCTTACTGACACCACATCGTTTGTCCAAACAATCACTTGAGTCGTGATGGGCACTACGCTGCCTCGGGGATTACATGCATTCGATGCGTCGATTACAACATCATATCCGCAGTTTACGGAGGCAAGCGGATAGTTGTGCACCATTGTTACACCGGTAGCAGGCAAGGGTCCCTGGACATACGTTTGCTCTGGTGTCCCATCTCCCCAGTCAACATAATATTGCGTACCGGGAACTGAAGAGAGATAGATCGTTTGGATGTTTACGGTAAAAGGGGCACAACCCCGGCTGCTTGTGAGAAAAGCAAAGCCAGGCTCCATGATCCCACCGCATTGTGCAAATGATATGCAGGGCTGCAGGAGTTGCAGAATAACAAAACAACCCAGAAGACGGATTGCGTGCTTTATAAAAATCATCAAATCGGTTAGTGAATGACAACCGATTAAGCCGCTACAGACAACTTAAATAACTCAAGTGGGCATTAAGAAACCGCTATTGTGGGTGAATGGCAATTTTAGACGGTAAACGGGGGGAATTAGCGGTTCAGTCGCTGTAGGTGTTACTTCCAGAATCCTTCCTGCCTTCCACCTGTCGGACATGGAATCAGTCTGTTGCGCTTCTTGACTCCGCGATGAATAGGCTTTGCACTGAACTCATACATGATCGAGAGCTCGTGAGCACCACCAGAAGAAGTTGATAAAGCAGACGTGTTGAAATCGTAGCTATAGCCAATGGTAAGTTTATCAAGATAAAATCCCATCTGAAGGATAAGCGCATCTTGCTGGACGGCCCCTGTCACACTCTTCTCAAATGGCTTACCACGATACCAAAATCCGATAAAAACAGGATCAATGTGATAATTCAAACCAAGGTTGAGCTGCGAAATACCTCCCTGGCTTTGATAAATGAATGATGGCGTCAAATATGAAACCCGTGATGACGTTCTCAGCCCGCCCAGCAGAGATATACGGGCACCACCGTGTATTGTAACCTTCATTGGTAGACGCGTGATACTGTTTAACAATGAGAGGTTAGGTTGGTTCATGTGCGCGAAAGCGGCTCCCAGCCAAAGACTCTTCGAGTATAACAGAAAGCCCGAGGTGAAATCGAAATATTGCTGATTGCCAAGTTTGTTCAGATCCGGATCAAGAGATTGTCCGTTAAACTCCAACCCATCACCCATACTTAGCTTGGTGCGATCCAGTCCATTGATCCCATATCCAAAAGAAAGACCGGGTGAGAAAACTAAATTTTCGGAGATCTTCAATTTATAACTATACAACAGACTTGCTGTTGTTGTTCTCCAGCCTGCCGATCCCATTTTGTCCGTAGTCATCAATAAACCGAATCCGCTTTTCAGCTCATCAACAAAGATATCGTAAGAGGCGGCATATGTTGAAAAGGCCTGCGGCAGGTTCGGCCATTGAATGCGATGATTGAATGTCAATCGTTGTTGTGGCGTAATCCCGGTAAATCCAGGATTCAGATACAAAGGCGATTGATAGTATTGCGAGAACTGAGGATCCTGTGCGGACACAGCACTTCCAAGCATCACCAAGAAAATCAAAACCGATATCGTCCTCAACATAGCCTCTTAATTTACCGGATCATCGTTACATCACCAATTTGCGTCGAGCGCTGACCATCAGAAAGTCGAATGGTCAACTTGTAAACGTATACTCCCGCCGGCAATAGTTTACCATCAACATTATATCCATCCCAGCCAATCTGGGTGCTGTTGCTTTCGAATATTATGTTACCCCAACGATCGAAGATCTGAAGGTTGTATTCCTCTGCCCCTTTCACGATCGGCAGGAACACATCGTTGAATGATCCGCTTCCCGCGACACCACCGGAAGGTCCGGCAGGGTTAGGAGTAAATGCGTTCGGCACTTTTGTTACGCCACCCTGTTTCGCAACAACCTGATGTTTGAGCGTGTCTGAACATACGATCTTATTACCGTGGTCGTACATGGCAATCAGCGTGATGTCATAGATGCCCTCAATCTTGTAGATGTACTTAGGCTCTTCATCCGTCGACTTACCACCATCTCCGAAATCCCATGAGTATTGGTTGGCACCTGTACTGAAGTTGAACGTCGTCAGTTCAGTATCAGGAACATAGACAACATCCGGACGAGCGTCAAACGATGCAAAAGGCTTGGCATAGACCGTCACTGTTTGATTCTGCGCCACGGCTACCTGACCGGTCAACGAGCTTGAAGTCTTCAGCGTGATGGTGTATTTTCCTTCTGAAGGAATGTTGAACGTCGGAAGCGCCGCGCTTGAAGTAGCAGCCGTCCTGCCGTTACCATCAAAAACTCTCCATTCAATCACATCACCTGTGATATTGCTTTCCGTCACTACAATCTTGGCGGGATAGCATGACTCCGCGGGAGTAGCTTTGAAAGTTGCCACGAGCGGCAACAGATTTACGTTAATCTGTTTCTCAAATATAATCTTACAGAATGGATTAGTTCTATTAATAACCGTCAGCGTCACGTTCTTAGGACCTGGCCTCACGTATTTGATTGCCGGAGGCGTCAGACCAGAATAGCTGTTAGGATCAGAATCAGAACCAAATGTCCAGTCGTATGAAAACTGTGAATTGTCAAGAATACTTGTGGTGTTGGTAAAATTGACAATTGACTGTCCATTGACGAAAGGTGGTACCGTACCCTCATTGAAAGACGCCGCTGCTAGTCGGTACACCTGAATAGGAATTATTTGATCAGGCGTAGGACAGTTGCCGTTTGTACCACGGTAAATCACTTCGTAAACGATCGGATTCGAGGTCGTGTTGTTTGTGAAAGCATTGCTCATGTTCAAACTTGTACCCAGCGACGTCTCTGCGGTCTGTCCCTGAACACGATATGACCAACTTTGCGAAGTCGCTCCGACACTCTGATTAGAGAATCTGATTGTCTCGCCACTACAGATCGTTGTTTTATCAGCAATGATATTGGCGATGATCTTCGGATAGATCGAGATTGTTTTTGGTGCAATACTCTTGAAACATCCTGGATAAGGCGCAGGAAGTTCAGTCTGCATCGAAACCGGATAACTCAGTGTGCTGGTTGGGCTCAGGTTTGAGTAGATATGTTTGATAACCTTATTGGGCACCGTGGTCGTAGCCGTGTAAACGGAATCTGCCGAATCTCCAAATCTCCAGGTGTAAATGGTACCCGCTACCTGGTTATATTGGAAGGAAACAGTATTTGGACTGCACGTTGCAACAGGGCTTATGATATTGAAGTTCGGATCTGTATCTCCAACATTCACCACGAACGGAACATTGAAAGGCGTCGTACAAGACACGCCATTAACATGCGATGTTACTGAAGTGATCGTGTACGTATAGGCACCCTGCGCTGAAAGCGCATCCTGCACCACGACAACGGGACCTTTGTTCGTGAGTGTTACAGGAACGGCCGGACCTGTCGGCGGCTGCTTGGTATAGGTGAAATCAAACGGTGCCTGTCCACCGAACTGGAACACGAGATACTCGGTGCTGCCAGCGCAGATAAAGTCGGGAGACGGAGTATTCAGGAATGCTGCAGAAAGAGATGGTGCGACTGTGACGAACATGATCTTTGTCTCGCCAGTACAGGTTCCTGAGGTAGTGCCAGGAGCAGTGAGTATTGGTGTAATCGTGTAGGTTAGGGAAGCTTGTGAACCGGTGTTGTTTGTAAACACCTGATTAATAGTTGTACCGCTTCCATCAAACGCACCCGGTGCACCGAGACCGCTCGGATCATCAACAGTCCATGTGAAGTTGACTCCGGCCGTCACTTTGCTGGTTAAAGGAACATTCAGCGTACCGCCACTACAAATTGTTGTAGTCGAAGTACCCAATACGTTAGGCACCGGATTCACGGGCACATTGATCGTCAACGGATTTCCAGCGCACCCACTTGCTGATGGCGTAACTGTGTAAGTGACTGTCTGTACGACAGGACTGGTCTTATTGAACAGTATCTGGAATAACTGATCCCCTGCGCCTGCACTTCCGCCTGTGACAGAACCCGCTGTTGGTGCTATACTAGGTGCTGGCCATGTCGACACAGTACTTGACACATCGGAGACAATTGAGATATTTACCTGATCACCACTGCAAATTGCTGCAGGAACACCCGTCGCCGTAATAATCGGACGTGGATTCACATTAACACTTACAACCACGTCATCCCCAATACATCCGGCCCCACCGTTGATGCGAGGTCTGAATGTGTACGTGACGCTTTGAGTAGTTGTCAAAGGATTGCTGAGGTTATCATTCAAGGTTGACACCGCCGCAAACACTGTCCCGGCTGCCGACATTCCTGTTACACCACCGGTTGCAACGCTTGACACCAGCAAATATTCAACAGTACCAGCTGATGGAACTGTTGTTGTAGTCAATGAAATTCCAATCGGCGTACCCTCGCAAACCGTTTTCGTCAAAGGAGAAGGAATGAGCTTCGGTCTCGGCTCCACGTTCACAACGACTGCTACAGGAGCGCCTGTACATCCCGAGCCTGACTTTGCGCCGGCTGCTACAGGGGTGATCGTATAAGTTACAAAAGCGCTCGAGTTCGAGTTGTTCACAAGAGCATCCTGAATGCGGTAACCCGCTGCCAGGTTTGTCAGGGCTGGCACAAATCCCGTGATCTGCGCTCCGATACTCGACACTGCAGTGTAATTAAACGTAATCGTTCCAGCTGAAGGCACAGTCGGCGACAGCAGCTCTACGTCCGTGGCAGTCGGTGAAGGTCCACTGTTGCTGCAGATCGTCGGAAGGTGATTGATTGGAGCCGCGAGAATTGCCGGCTCGACAGTCAAAACAACATCTTCCTGAGGCCCCTTACATCCGGCCGCCGTTACAGGCTCAACACGGTAGGTGACGATGAGTATTCCGTTGGTCGGGTTGGTGTAAGTATCAGCTGCTATATAATTGGCTGGCTTTCCATTTCCAGGGGCCACGTTGCCCCCACCCGGTGTAAGTCCGCCTGCAGGGGTAACACTTATTAAATTGTAAGTAGACGCAACGGCACTACTTGGCGTAGTGGCAAAAGTTATTCCCGAAGCATTCGTTGAACATACTGTTCTGCCAATACTATTATCCAAATCAGGTGAAGGATTGATTGTCAGCGTAACAGTACCAAGTGGTCCAACACAACCCAATGCGGACACCGCCGCGATCTTGTAGGTGGCAGTAAGTGGTGCGTTCGTCGTATTGACGTAGACGTCATTGAACATCGCACTTGCTGCTTTACCTGATCCGATACCAGTGTTTGATCCACCTGCAATAAGGCCAGGGAACAAGATGGAGTTGATATTGTAAGTAGTCGCAGCAACTGATCCCGGCGCAACACCCAGTGTCACTCCGGAATTAATACCGCTACACACGGGTGTCGGATTAAGTGAAGGGTCAAGAACGGGCGCGGGGCTAACTGTCAAATTAATGATTCGTGATGCACCTTCGCAGCCCGAAGGGCTTGTTGCTCTGATATCATAAAGGACAGTCAATGCACCATTGGTGCTATTGGTGTAACTGTCACTCTTAATCATGTTTATTCCTGTCACTGTACCAACAGCAGTGTTACCCGGATTTGCAGTCAAACCACCAGGTACAGTCACATTCACCAGTCTATAGCTTGCTGCACCAACCGATACACCATTAGTACTCAGAATAATATTGGATACGTCCGTGCTACAAACTGTATTATTGAGCGAAGCGCTTACGACGGGCTCTGGATTAACGGTGACAGTTATATCAAAAGGATCTCCAAGACACCCGCCAGCCGCAACCGGAACAATCGTATACACAACATTCAATGCTACTGCCGTCACATTGTTGTAGGTATCATTAAGAATTGCCGTTGACGCGAGGCCAAGGCCGGTAGTGGGTGTTCCGGTCAAGCCAGCATCCTGGCTCTTCAACGTTATATTGTAGTTTGCCGCGGGCACAGAGACACCGTTAGTTGCCAGTGTGATGTTCACTTTGTTGGAACTTGTTGGATTCGTGCTACAGATGGTCTTTGTCGCCAGCGTAGGGTCCATTACAGGTTCTGGATTAACCGGCTTGATTATCGTGAACGGCATTCCTGCACAAGGGCCAGCAGAAGGTGTGATCGTGAACGTCGCATTCTTCTGAACATTTGATGTGTTTGTAAGCGTCATTGAAATGACACCGGTCTGCGTGCCTACAGGTCCACCTGTCAAGCCCGGATCATAGCTCGGTACCCAGGAGAATGTGCTGATAACCCCATTTGTAATATTTCCCTGGGGATCAATCGTGAATGGCACATCTGAGCAAACCGCAGTTTTCGTGTCGCTCGAGGCGATCGGCATAGACCCTATGTCGACCTTATAAGTAAA
The DNA here is from genome assembly GCA_044223825.1 of Cyclobacteriaceae bacterium. GTDB lineage: Bacteria > Bacteroidota > Bacteroidia > Cytophagales > Cyclobacteriaceae > ELB16-189. The sequence goes on from JBGALO010000009.1 coordinate 151,433, forward strand.
TGGAACACCAGCACACGTCGGGTGAGCTGAGTTGTAAGGAGTAATCGTATAGGTTACAGTTACAACCGAACTCGTGGGGTTCGTAAATGTGTCAGTGATCGGAGCGTTGCTCGCCACTACCCTATCAAGGGCAGCAGGTGTCGGCACATTCACTTCGTCAGACGAGGTGACAACATAGGTGAACACACTGGGCAGCCCGTTTGTTATTTTTGTCTGAATGTTGAAGTTCAGTGTTGAACTACAGCCGCTCTGCACAAAGTTCGAACCCACGGGCTCAGGGTGGTATACCACATTAAAGGTGAATGGCGAACCGGCGCAGTTTCCGATGACACTGTAAGGTGTAACTGTGAATGCCAGCGTTACATCATGATTCGAAACATTGGTAAATGAGTTAGTAATGTTCGCGGAAGACGGTGTTATTCTGTCGAACGTACCAGGGAATACAGCGGGCGCTACGTCCAGAGGGAAATCAGCAACTACCGTATAGGCGAAGAGCGCACTCACGGAATTGCCACCTGTGAAAGGCGCCACGTTGTTAATGATATCCTGAAGATTGAAATTGATAGCCGAACCACTGCAGCGTTCGATTGACGAGACTGGCTGACCGACAGGGACAGGGTTCACATTTACAACAACCTGGAATGTTGCACCCACGCAGGAGCCAGCGGCACCTGATATCGGCGTGACTGTGTAAGTCGCTGTTTGCGCAACGTTCGTAGGATTGGTCAATGTTTGACTTACGGAGTTCTGAGGAACCCCTTGAGCGCTTCCGCCGGTAATACCCCCCGTAACCACTGGCGCGGTCCATGTGTACTTTGTGCTGGCTGGAACAATAGTCGCTGAGCTTGGCACACCATCACTAGGACTCACGCTGAAAGCCGTACCACTGCAAATCGTTCGTGTCTGATCAGGAATCACAGGCTTCGGATTTACTGTTACCGTTACCGTAAACGTGGACCCAATACAAGACCCGGCCGCGCCTGAAGTTGGCGTCACTGTGTAAGTTGCCGATTGTACACTGTTGGTTGGATTCGTTAATGTCTGACTAATCGAAGTCTGTCCTGTTTGCGCTGACCCTCCAGTGAGACCTCCAGTCACAATGGGCACCGCCCAAGAATAAGTCGTTCCCGTTGGAACAATTGTAGCTGCCGTTGGATTACCATTGGACGGCGCAACATTAAATGCGATTCCACTGCAGACGGTCGCAGTCTGCGCGGGGATAACAGGAACAGGATTTACACTCACGACAATTGTGAACGGTGCACCAACGCACGCCCCTGCAGCGCCCGAAGTTGGTGTTACAGTATAAGTGACGGTTTGGACCGTATTGGTTGGATTGACCAAAGTTTGACTGATTGACGTCTGAGAAGTCTGTGCGCTTGCGCCGGTGACCCCTCCTGTCACAACTGGTGCGGGCCATGTATAGGTTGTATTGGTGGGCACAATCGTCGCTGCTGTAGGTACCCCGTCGGTCGGACTGACGGAGAACGCTGTGCCGCTACAAATGGCTGGGCTCTGATTAGCAATGACAGGCTTCGGATTTACCGTGACTGTAACTGTAAAAGTTGAGCCTACGCATGAGCCGGCCGAGCCCGATGTCGGTGTTACAGTGTATGTGACAGTTTGAACAGAATTGGTCGGATTCGTGAGTGTTTGGCTTATCGAAGCCACCCCAAGTGCCTGTGCACTCGCTCCGGTCACGCCGCCGGTTACCACTGGCGCAGTCCATGTGTAAGTAGTTCCTGTCGGAACGATTGTAGCCGAGCTGGGAAAACCATCGACAGGCGTTATCGTGAACGCCGCACCACTGCAGATTGCAGTCGCCTGTGCCGGAATAACGGGCTTGGGATTTACTGTTACTGTGACCGTAAATGAGGAGCCAACACACGTACCCGACGTACCAGATGTTGGTATGACCGTGTAAGTCGCGGTCTGCACCGAGTTTGTGGGGTTAGTCAGCGTCTGACTTATGGACGCTTGCCCCGATTGAGCGCTTCCACCAGTAATACCTCCAGTGACAATTGGAACGGCCCATGAATATGTGGTGCCAGAGGGAACAATAGTTGCGGCTGACGGAGAGCCATTAATCGGGTTAATCGTAAATGCATTCCCGCTACAAATTACTGCAGCCTGGTTCGGTATCACCGGTTGAGGATTGACCGTCACCGTAACCGTGAACGTTGCGCCCACGCATGCACCGGCAGCTCCAGAAGTTGGCGTTACCGTATAGGTCACAGTCTGAACGGTATTTGTAGGATTAGTGAGAGTTTGGCTAATGGACGTCACACCTGTCAGTTGCGCGCTCGAACCAGTTACGCCCCCTGTCACAGCGGGTGCTGGCCATGTGTAGGTTGTTCCCGCGGGAACGATTGTCGCCGCAGTTGGAAGACCATCGGACGGCGAAACCGTAAATGTACTTCCACTGCATATTGCCGGAGTCTGATTCGGAATTGCAGGCTTTGGATTGACCGTTACAGTAATTGTAAAGGTTGCACCTACACAAGATCCCGCTGCACCTGACGTCGGTGTCACGGTATATGTAGCAGTTTGCGGAGTATTCGTAGGGTTTGTAAGCGTTTGGCTTATCGTTGGCTGCCCTGCCACTTGTGCACTTCCTCCGAGAATTCCGCCCGTAACAACTGGAGCCGTCCAAGTGTAAGTGGTGCTCGAAGGAACAATAGTTGCCGAAGTTGGAACACCATTCGCAGGATTGACTGTGAATGACGCCCCACTGCATATCGGCACTGCCTGATTAGGAATAACCGGCAGTGGGTTAACGTTAACCGTTACAGTAAAGGTCGCTCCTACGCAAGAACCGGCAGCCCCTGACGTTGGCGTCACTGTGTAAGTTGCGGTTTGCGTCGTGTTTGTAGGATTCGTCAAAGTCTGGCTGATGGAAGCAACTCCCGTCAACTGTGCAGACCCGCCGGTAACACCACCTGTGACGGCTGGCGCAGACCATGTATAGGTAGTTCCTGTGGGTACGATAGTCGCGGCAGTAGGCACACCGTTCGCAGGAGTCACGGTGAACAATGCACCACTACATATTGTCGCTACCTGGGCCGGGATCACTGGCTTCGGATTAACTGTTACACTTATCGTGAACGTAGATCCAACGCAAGACCCTGCTGCACCAGATGTTGGCGTGACTGAATATGTAGCTGTCTGAACAAGGTTCGTCGGGTTTGTAAGCGTTTGACTGATCGAGGCTACGCCAACAGCCTGCGCACTAGCACCCGTGATGCCACCAGTAACTGCAGGCGCCGGCCAAGTATAGGTTGTTCCAATAGGTACTACCGTGGCGGCGGTCGGGATTCCATCCGCTGGACTTACTGTGAATGCACTGCCGCTGCAAACTACTGGAGACTGCGCAGGAATTGAGGGCTTCGGATTCACTGTGACCGTGATCGTGAATGTTGCCCCTACGCAGGTGCCGGAAGCGCCAGAAGTTGGCGTCACTGTATACGTGGCTGTTTGAGGAGTATTGGTAGGATTGTTTAAAGTCTGACTGATAGAAGTTTGATTGCTTTGCGCAGTCGCACCCGTCACGCCACCTGTCACAACTGGTACCGGCCATGAATAAGTAGTCGATGCAGGAACTATTGTCGCGGCAGTAGGGACACCATCTGCTGGGTTAACTGTAAATGCCGCACCACTACAAATCGTCGGTGTTTGATCAGGAATAAAAGGCTTGGGGTTAACGTTTACGATGATTGTAAAAGTTGAACCAATACATGTCCCCGATGTTGGCGTGACGGTGTAGGTGACAGTCTGTACAGCATTCGTAGGATTAGTCAACGTCTGACTAATGCTTGGCTGAGGAACCGGCTGTGCGCTGGATCCTGTAACACCTCCGGTCACGACCGGAGCAGTCCAAGTATAGGTCGTTCCGCCCGGGACAATCGTGGCCGTCGTCGGAACACCGTCAACTGGAGCAATGGTAAATGAAGTGCCACTACAGATTGATGCGGATTGGGCCGGAATTGCGGGCCTTGGACTTACAGTGACAATGATATTAAATGGTGCACCAATACAACCACCAGATTGCGGCGTGACAGAGTAGGTTGCCACTTGAGAGCTGTTCGTCGGATTAGTAAGGATCTGACTAATATTCGGCTGACCAACGGCTTGCGCACTACCCCCCGTCAAGCCGCCAGTTACCACCGGGGCTGCCCACGTGTAGGTGGTTCCAACTGGAACGATCGCAGCGGCCGTCGGCACTCCATTGGCTGGAGTTACGGTAAATGCTGTTCCACTGCACACAGCGGCGACCTGCGCAGGAATTGCAGGCATAGGGTTAACAGTCACGACAATCTGGAATGTTGCGCCAACGCAAGAGCCGCCCGCTCCCGATGTTGGAGTAACTGTATAGGTCACCGTTTGTGCCGTGTTTGTCGGGTTTGTTAGTGTCTGGCTAATCGAAGTTTGACCCGAAGCCTGGGCACTAGCGCCGGTAACTCCTCCAGTTACAACTGGATTAGTCCACGTGTAAGTGGTTCCACTTGGAACGATTGTCGCCGCGGTAGGTGATCCATTTGCCGGAGCCACTGTAAACGCAGAACCGCTACATATGGCCGTCGCCTGATTTGGAATAACCGGTACAGGGTTCACTGTCACGACAACTGTAAAAGGTGAGCCCACGCATGATCCCGCTGCACCTGAAGTTGGCGTGACGGTATAGGTCGCTGTCTGATTTACGTTCGTGGGATTGCTTAGGATTTGACTTATAGTTGCCTGGCCCGCTTGGGCGCTTCCACCTGTGACTCCGCCTGTCACAACAGGTGCACCCCAGGAATACGTGGTACCCAGTGGCACAATAGTAGCGGCAGTAGGCAGACCGTCGGTGGGTGTTATAGAGAATGCCGTTCCGGAACAGATTGGCAAAGTCTGATTTGCGATAACCGGCTTCGGATTTATAGTGACTGTTACTGTGAACGTTGCGCCCACGCAACTTCCTGACGCGCCAGATGTTGGTGTCACGGTATATGTTGCGCTTTGAACTACACTGGTAGGATTCGTTAAGGTCTGACTGATCGCTGCCACCCCGGTTAACTGAGCAGATCCACCAGTAACGCCGCCAGAAACCACCGGTGCAGGCCAAGTGTAAGTCGTTCCGGCAGGAACAATTGTTGACGCTGTGGGTGCTCCGTTAGCAGGTGTTATAGAAAAGGCAGCACCACTACAAATGACTGAGGACTGCGCAGGAATTACCGGCACTGGATTCACCGTGACGGCCACCGTAAAGGTCGAACCCACGCAACCGCCAGAAGCTCCTGATGTTGGTGTAACAGTATATGTAACTGTTTGAGCAGTGTTTGTAGGATTTGTCAATGTCTGACTAATGTTTGGCTGAGGCGCCGCTTGCGCACTCGCACCCGTGACACCACCTGTCACAACAGGTGCTCCCCATGTATAGGTTGTACCTGAAGGAACAATTGTCGCGGAAGATGGCACTCCATCCGCAGGCGAAATCGTGAATGCCGTGCCGCTGCAGATAGCAGGTGTTTGATTGGCAATCACAGGTTTTGGATTGACGGTGACGGTCAATGTAAATGCCGCACCTACACAACCGCCGGCAGCACCCGAAGTCGGTGTTACCGTATAGGTTGCTGTCTGAACCGCATTAGTAGGATTGGTCAGCGTTTGAGAAATGTTTGGTTGGGCAACGGCCTGAGCGCTACCTCCTGTGACACCGCCAGTTACTACCGGAGCTGTCCATGTGTAAGTGGTTGATGCAGGTACGATGGTTGCGGCAGTCGGTGTTCCGTTTGTCGGACTTACTGTGAATGTATTTCCGCTACAAATCGCTGAAACTTGTGCTGGAATGACTGGGATCGGGTTGACCGACACCGTGAGGGTAAAGGTCGCCCCGACACAGTTGCCAGCAGCTCCTGAGGTCGGCGTCACTGTGTAGGTCGCTGTTTGTACTGCGTTTGTTGGGTTGGTCAATGTTTGACTAATCGATGTTTGACCGATCGCCTGCGCAGTTCCGCCTGTAATACCTCCAGTAACTACAGGAGCGGTCCATGTATAGGTCGTTCCACTTGGGACAACGGTTGCTGCAGTCGGGTTACCATTGGAAGGTGTGACGGTGAAGGTCCCACCGCTGCATATTGTTGAAGCCTGTGCAGGTATTACCGGCGAAGGATTAACCGTGACAGTAACGGTGAACGCTGAGCCAACACAAGATCCAGCTGCCCCTGATGTTGGGGTTACCGTGTAGGTCGCAGTCTGCGTTGTGTTGGTGGGATTGGTTAGTGTCTGTCCAATCGATGCCTGGCCCGTCTGGGCACTACCGCCTGTTATGCCGCCCGTAACACCAGGAACTCCCCATGCGTAGGTTGTCCCGAGGGGTACAATCGTGGCGGCAGTAGGAAGTCCATCGACAGGAGTAATCGAAAACGCCGTTCCACTACAGATCGCTGCGGGCTGACTCGCAATAACCGGCTTAGGGTTAACAGCCACATTTACTGTAAACGTTGCGCCAACACATGCCCCTGACGCACCTGAGGTAGGGGTTACTGTATAGGTCGCATTTTGAACAATACTCGTCGGGTTGATCAAAGTCTGGCTAATTGAAGCCACACCTGTAAGCTGCGCGCTGCCTCCAGTGATTCCACCAGAAACAACCGGAGCCGGCCATGTGTAGGTTGTACCAGCAGGTACGATTGTAGTTGCAGTCGGCACGCCATCAGCAGGCGTTACTGTGAACGCAGCTCCGCTGCAGATCGTCGCGCTTTGAGCCGGAATAACCGGCTTCGGATTTACTGTTACTGTTATTGTAAATGTCGCACCAACACAGGCACCTGCTGCGCCCGAGGTAGGCGTCACGGTGTAAGTAACGGTCTGTACCGAATTGGTGGGGTTCGTTAAAGTTTGACTTATGTTAGGCTGGGGTACTGCCTGAGCGCTAGCTCCTGTTACGCCTCCAGTAACAATCGGCGCCGCCCAGGTATAGGTCGTTCCAGTAGGAACGATTGTAGCAGCTGAAGGAACTCCGTCCGCCGGCGCAACGGTAAACGCCGCACCACTACAGATAGCAGGTGTTTGATTCGCAATGACCGGCTTTGGATTAATAGTTACTGTCAAAGTGAAGTTTGCTCCGACACAAGAGCCAGCCGCTCCGGATGTTGGAGTCACAGTATATGTTGCAGTTTGAACAGCGTTTGTCGGATTTGTGAGTGTCTGGGAGATGCTTGGTTGACCAACAGCCTGGGCACTACCACCCGTGACACCTCCGGTCACCACCGGTGCTGTCCAGGTATACGTGGTCGATGATGGCACGATCGTCGCCGCGGTGGGAATGCCATTCGCCGGCGCAACGTTGAATGTTGCCCCGCTACAGATCGCCGATGTCTGTGCCGGGATTACCGGCATAGGATTGACCGTCACAACGAAGGTAAAATTTGGACCGACGCATGATCCGACTGCCCCCGAAGTCGGCGTTACAGTGTAAGTTGCTGTTTGAACTGTATTCGTTGGATTGGTGAGTGTTTGGCTGATTGATGGCTGACCAACGGCTTGTGCACTACCTCCTGTGATACCACCGGTCACTACAGGATTAGTCCATGTATATGTAGTGCCGCTCGGTACTACGGTGGCTGCAGTGGGAACTCCGTTTGCCGGAGTCAATGTGAAAGTGCCTCCACTACAAATTGCCTGTGCCTGCGCCGGAATTGCCGGTGAAGGGTTGACCGCAACTGAAACAGTAAAGGGCGATCCAACGCATGATCCAGCCGCGCCAGACGTTGGCGTCACCGTATACGTTGCCGTCTGCTGAGAACTTGTCGGATTAGAAAGTGTCTGACTTATGGTCGTTTGAGGCGCTGCCTGTGCACTTCCTCCGGTTAGGCCACCCGTAACAACTGGCGCTGTCCAGGTATATGTCGTGTTCACAGGAACGATCGTTGCAGCAGTTGGCGATCCGTCTGCAGGACTAACAATGAATGTAGTAGCGCTACATACAGTCGTTGTTTGAATAGGGATTGCAGGTGTCGGATTAACAACAACCGTTACATTAAATGTCGCACCAATACACGCGCCTGAGGCACCAGATGTCGGTGTAACTGTGTACGTCGCAGTTTGAGAAATGCTTGTTGGATTGGTAAGCGTCTGGCTTATGTTCGGTTGACCAATAACCTGTGCGCTTCCTCCTGTAATTCCTCCAGTCACTATCGGCGCACCCCAGGTATATGTTGTTCCAGTAGGAACAATCGTCGACGCCGCCGGAACTCCATTTGCAGGAGTTACGGTAAATGAAGTACCGCTACAGATTGTGGCTGACTGCGCAGGTATGACTGGCTTCGGATTAACCGTCACGGTCACTGTGAAAGGAGAACCTGCGCAGCTACCCGCCGCGCCAGAAGTTGGCGTAACAGTATAGGTCGCTGTTTGAACACTGTTTGTAGGATTCGTAAGTGCCTGACTGATCGAAGAGACCGGGACAGCCTGAGCACTTCCTCCAGTAATGCCTCCCGATACTACCGGCGCAGCCCAAGTGTATGTCGTAGCGGTTGGCACAATCGTAGCCGCAGTTGGGTTACCGTCAGTGGGCGTTACCGTAAATGTCGCACCGCTACAAATCGTTGACACTTGAGCCGGTATCACCGGCTTTGGATTTACTGTGATTACAACACTTTGTGTCGGACCTTGACAGAAGGGGGCTGCAGAAGTTGAAGGAGTAACATCAAACGTCACTGAACCAACGGCTGATGAATTATTCACCAAGGCTTGTGCGCCCGTAAATGTTGCGCCTAAATTTCCAGTTCCTGTGTTTCCAACGGCAAGAACAGGCGCAGTTGCCGCGGTGATCGCACCAGTAATATTTGTTACCTCCCAACTGAAATTACTCGGCACCGTCGCACCAAATGCAAGACTTGGGGTAGCGCCGCTGCAAATACTTTGGTTGTTCGCTGAGTTCATTGTCGGTATATCCGACACGGCGATGTTCTTTGTGAAGGGCGTTCCTGTACATCCGGAAGTACTAACCTCACTTACAGTGATCGTGGCTGTTGAAGCAAGACTAAAATTGACACTAATCGTGGTAAGGTTTGGACCACTGGACGCACTAGTAATTGTGGCCCCAGAAGCGCTCCAGTTATATGTTGAACCAGGCGTAGGTGATGCCACTGAATATGCAACGCCAATTTGATTTTTACAGACTGGATCCGGACCATTGATTGACAAAGCTCCAGGCGCATTAGCTACCGTCACCGCCAGTGTGTTTACCGGGCCGGTACAATTGAGACCCGGGAACGAATTTGTCTCCGTCATGGTAATGTTTCCTGAACCTACTGTAGGAAACTGAACAAGCACGAAGAAGTCAGTCGATGTACCACCGCCGAACTTTACAAACGGAGCCGGAACAGTCCATGCATACGTTGAGCCGGCGTGCGGTGTCACTTGATACAAAAGCACAGTTGATCCCGCACAAACACTAGATGAACCGGTTACCGGGTTAGCAGTTGGTAAAGGATTGACCGTAATAACTACGTTCTGATTTGCACCAACGCAATTGCTCGGGCCAGGTCCCGTAGGCGTAACTACATAAGTAGTAGTCGTGGGCGCGGCAGTAAAGTTTGTAAGTACATCAGTAATGTGTTTCGTGCCAGCAGGGTCTGCGGCAATAGTCTTCGCAGTTCCAGGCGCCGCCGGACCATCAGGATCGACCCAACTATAGGTTGTCCCCGCTGGTGCGTTCACAGGCGTCATCAATATTTCATAGTTCACCGGCTGCCCACTACAGATTGTTTTTGATTGGCCTGTGTTAAGCTTAGGTGCCGGAAGCGTATTGACTCTTACGGCGGTAGTCACACCGACGCAGCCCAATGCACTCTTGGGTTGCACCTGGTAATCAAGGAACGTCGTTGCTCCGCTTGTGTTGACAAGGATATCGGTAATGTGTTTTGTGCCGGCGGGGTCGGCGGCTAGGTTTGTTTTTGCAGTCGCTGGACCAGCACCATCAGGATCAACCCAGGTAAAGGTAGATCCCGCGGGAAAGTTTAGAGTTGGCGAAAGCAATATCTCATAATTGACTGCTGTTCCACTACATACACTCGTAGACTGGGCTGCAAGGACCTTCGGCGCAGGATTGATCGTAATGGCAACCGTTGAAGTTGAAGTTGGACACACACCCAGTGCACTTGCAGTTGTCCAGGTGAGCGTAGAAGTTATCGGAGCTGCACCGTCCGCCGGAGCTGGAAGGCCTGATACAGTCGTAGTGTTTAAGTTCGGATTTGCAAAGCTAATGGCGGCCGCTCCGGCTGAACCCTCCCGAATAACAATGTTATCAAACCCTATCTTATCTGTCGTTCCATCATTCCTCACCTTGACGACAATTTGAAGTTGAGAAGCCGTGAGGCCGGTCACTGACGCAGTTCCCGAAGCAAAGTTGCCTGAGTTAGTTCCATTTGTAGTGAATGGAACATCAACTACACCTCCATTTAACCTATAGAATATCGATATGTTGTCATCTGTACCAGAAAGAGTACCGGAGACATTTATATAGTCAACAGTTGCGGCCACATTACCAGCGGCAATTCCCGTAACATCGATGATCGGTGACAACCAAATAAGGTCTGCTTGATTTGCCACGGTTGCGCCAAGATTTCCATTGGTATTTGCAGCCTCAAATCTATTCGACCTTACTTCAAAATAGCTTGATGCAGGCGCACCCTGCTGTGGGAAAGCGTTGGCGTTACTTGTGTTTATTGTCCACCCGTTTCCTGCCGCAGACGTTGTTGTACCATTCGCAAACGCTGCAAAGTTCTGGTAATAAGCAACTTTTCCATTTACTGACCAGGATCCGGAACCGCCGGATCCAACTGCCGTTGCGGCAAGTGTTACAGAACCGGCACTAGAACAAATACTCGGCTGAGCAGGACCAGCTGAGGCGGTTGCCGGGCTTGTGTCCAAAATCGAAGCAACAGATGTACGCGTTGCACTCACGCAGCCAGTTACTGTATTTCTAGTTTCAGCAAAATAGTTTCCGGGCCCACCTGTAGGGGTATAGGTAAGTGTTGATGAAGCAAGTGCGACGCCACCTGTTGCTGCAGCATACCAATCGATTGTCAAACCAGCACCTGGATTTGCTACACTAAGTGCTCCCGGGGTGTTGGGTACTGAACAATAGGTATTGGGAACCCCACCGGTGGGTGCCGCAGGCAGTGCATTGACCGTGAAAGTCAGGTCCGTGTTAAATGTCGTTTGACAGCCAGCGAGCGATTGAATTGAAACGATCCTAACTGTATGGGCAAGCACAGTATTTAATTCAACATCTGAGAAAGTTATTGCTGCCGTTGGCGCACTTCCTGCATTTGTATTAAAGGTCTTCGTCCTGTTCGCGCTGCCGTCAACTTTATACGTGAGTGTGAAATTTGTCAATGAAGCAGAGCCCGCATCGAGTGTAAAATTCAATTGAGGGTCTGTCGTCGAAGCTCCGTTCACGCATGTAGCTGTTGGCGTCAGTGAGGGTCCACTTGCAAAAGTCGGCGCAGTTCCACCAACAGTCACACTTCGCGTTGGCGCCATTGATGTGGCGGAGCAGCCATTGGCATCCACAAGAGAAGTGATTTTATATGCACCAATTACTGCAGGTGCACTAACTGTAAAAGTTGTAGTCGGTTCGTTGATTCCGGAAAATGTTGATGTACCATTCGTATACGCCAGCGTAAAAGGCGGGGTACCGCTTAATGTAAAGACAATATCAGGAGCAGGTTGCGGCACACCGGCGATTGTGCACACGGCACCGCCTCCAGTGGCGCTAACTACTGTAGGAAGTGGGTTGATTGTTACAGTTGTTGGATCTGAGACAACACTTGTGCAAAGGGATGGAGCAATGCCAATCACCTGAACTGTATAATCACCACTCTGAGCAACTGTATTAAGAACTATGTTCTGTGTCGTAATACCTGTACTCACGCCGTTTTTAAACCACAGATAAGTGCTTGCATTTGTATTGCTCGAGGTCAGCGTAACAGTTCCTCCAACGCAAAAAGTTGTAACACCAGAGGGCGTAATAGTTGGCTTGGGTGGCACAGGATTTACTGTGACCGTATTTTGATTTGCAACGATCGTTGTTGCATCAACGCATGGTCCTAGCGTGTTCTGATTCTGAACACGCACCCTATATTTATATGTACCAGGGCCGTTTGGGGGTACTTCACTGTATGTTGTCAGGCCACCGGTTGCACCAATCGCTACGAAAGCTCCCGCGTTAAAACTTCTCTCCCATTGAACAATAGTGCCCCGATGACCGCTCAAAGTCATATTGCCAGTCGAGGCGCCGTTGCACAAGGTTGGACTACCCGTGATCAAGCCTCCATCACTAATACCAAACACCGTAACGGGCAAGGTTTGGGCCGTATTTGTGCAGGCCAACGGGTTAATATTATAAGTTGGTACCGTGTTAGGTGCGGTCAAGGGACTAACAACGGCGATATTAGTAGAAGTGACATATCTTCTAGCAACGCTCACGTTTGCCGTCACAGAAGGGTTCGGCTGAGCTGCTATCGAATAATCAATTGTAATAGCATTTCCTATTCCCGATGCTGGAGTAATGGTGACACCTGCGCCGAATGCCTGAGTCCAGATGTTTTCTACTGGCATGTACACTGATGCAGACGTATTCGTTGAAGTGTTGATCGGAATCGTTTTGTCGGTCCCTCCCGGTGTGGAGGTGGAATAACCGACCCCTGTTGTTCCGTTGCAAATCGACGACAATCCTGCTGGCGTAGAGGGCAGATCTGGAGCGATATCGATTCGTGGTTGTTGAATTATTACAATTTCTATCGGGCTGCTTTCGCAATTGTTAGTTCCTCCGGTAACTTGCGTTGCCCAAACCGAATAATATTTACCTCCTGCATTGTTGCTTGTAAATGGAGCTCCTATTGCCCCGTTCGCAACGGTATAATCACTTGACGCGAACGTAAGATTATTTGTTCCGGCCGTATTAGTCATCTTGACCCCCGCCCCGACACTTGCAAGGTTCTTATACCAATTCACGGCGGTACGCGCAGGAGTAGCAATTGCACCCGTAGCCACAAAATTCTGTCCTGCACTTGGATTTGTGTAGCATAAAGCAAGTCCTGCCGTAGTAAGAGGTGCCGGCTTCGAAATAATTTCAACATATCCAGAAACACTCACTTTTGCCGCGTCATTTGTCGCGGCACTGGCAAGGGGGTTGTATGGATTACAAACGTCCCAATAATCCAACCTAACATAAAGACGCTGACCGACCGCTTGAAAATTAGTCAGCGTGGTTGTTATCTGACGCATGTAAGTCGTGCCAGAGGCCGCTGTGACTGAATTACCAAGGTCAATTGCACCCTGGGCATCAGGAACTCCTAATCCACCAACACCAGTAGGGAAGTAACCGCTTGGGAAGATTAGAGTACCTGTTGCATCGTTGTTTGTTATGGGGACACCACCGACACGAATATCCGGAATATTGCCTACCCCGCCGTTATTTTGACTTCCGTACACAATCCGTATCACCCTTTTTTTCTGATTCGGGAGACTAGGCTCAATCGCAACACGACAGTTTAATAAAGTATTATCAGTAAACTTCATGTTAACATTTTGACCGAGGCAAACACGGTCAGTGGTCTCTCCAGCGCCCGGAGGATTATACGGCATGACTAACGTTCCGGAGTTGGTATTGTCCGTGTCATAATAAGCAAACGAGCCAGTCTTCGCTGCCGAAAAGCAAAAGTGGGACGAAATTGGATAAATGTAAGGGGTTACCTTATAGTCAAACGTACAGTCCGTAGGATTCGGACCGGTATAGGTATGCGTAGGTCGCATTGCCATTAGCAAGCATGGAAATCCTCCCGTAAAAGTCGATTCAAAATAAGTTGTGGAGGCCGCCCCAGTATTTGTTGACTGATAAACTACGGGATACTGAACTACTCCATCTCCCCAATTCATTTCAAGTCCAATATCATTAACAAGGGTGGTGAAATTTGAGCTGTTGGCCATCAGAAGACTAACTCGATATATCCACTGCCTAAAATTGGCTACAACAGGGGCACATTCATCGACACTCGCATAGTTGGCCTCCGCAGCAAATTCGGTTTCCGCACAGGACCATGCATTATTGTTCCTCGATTGCGTCGCTCCAAAGTTCGCCGCTGGATTATTCGATCCGAGCGTTCTCAAAGTACTACCTGTATTATTGAAGGCAACGCGCAAAACCTGTCCCGGTAAAAGGAATGGATAAATAGTATTCACTGGTGTAGCATCGAACGTGACCACGACCTTGTCAGGCGCAAGAATGCTTGCCCCCGTCGTGGTAACTGCCGAACCATTTATTGTAACAGTGAATTGGGCGGTGGAGACAGTACTCGCTGCTGTAAACGAAATCGCCCCACCTGACCCGTTATCAAATTTTACAATAATCGTTTGCTGGTTTTGACAAGACGAACAGCCATGATCTGGGTTACTGGCATTTGCGACTACGGTTGCAGTCTGACCAAAAGTCGTTTCAGAAAGCAAAACTAAAAAACCGAGCAAGCAAACTAGACGTCTAAGGGAAAGGAGGTTGCGCATCAAAGGGTATCGATTATCACCGGATAAATACAACTCTCCACACAAATTGTAACCAGGCACTGTTAGGGGTCAGTTTAAAGCGTCTAAAGTCCTCAAAAATGAAATAATTTCAAAGGACAGTTTCAACAGGGCCCAAATAATCTACCTTTGCAGCCGTATTTTTTGGGCTACCCATGACTTCTTCTGCTAAGTACATATTCGTCACCGGCGGCGTAACGTCTTCCCTCGGAAAGGGCATCATTTCAGCATCGCTCGGAATGCTTCTTCAAGCCCGCGGGTTCTCTGTCACTATCCAAAAATTCGACCCCTATATTAATATTGACCCGGGTACATTAAATCCATATGAGCACGGGGAATGCTATGTAACTGATGATGGCGCCGAAACTGACCTGGATCTCGGACATTATGAGCGATTCCTGAATATTCGGACTTCCCAGGCAAACAACATCACCACTGGACGCATATATAATAATGTCATCACCAAGGAGCGCAAGGGCGAATTCCTCGGAAAAACCGTTCAGGTCATTCCCCACATCACGGACGAAATAAAACGCAACATTTATCTTTTAGGAGAAAGTGGCAAATATGACTTCATCATCACCGAGATCGGTGGATCGGTCGGCGACATTGAGTCACTGCCCTTTGTTGAAGCGGTACGCCAGGTGCGTTGGGACCTAGGGTCAAATCATTCACTTGTCATCCATCTTACGCTTATTCCTTATCTAAAGGCAGCGGGTGAGCTGAAAACCAAACCTACCCAGCATTCTGTTAAGAAGCTCCTGGAAGAAGGGGTTCAGCCCGACATCCTCGTTTGCCGTACGGAAATGCCTCTTCCAATGGATATCCGCAAGAAAGTTGGTCTTTTTTGCAACGTACAGCTCAACTCTGTAATAGAAGCGATCGATGCGGATACTATATATGATGTGCCGCTATTGATGAGAAAAGAAAAGCTTGATGAACGCGTTCTTTCAAAATTGAAAGTTCACGCCAAGAACGAGCCCGATCTCGAGCAATGGAAGAATTTCTTAGGCAAACTGAAGAACCCTACGGATGAGATTAAGATCGGCCTCGTCGGCAAGTACGTGTCTTTGCCGGATGCCTACAAATCAATCGCTGAGGCCTTCATCCACGCCGGCGCTGAAAATGACACAAAGGTCGATCTTAAGTGGATATCGTCTGAAGATATCACCAAAGAGACTGTGAAAGATGTTCTTGGAGGGCTTCACGGTGTACTGGTCGCCCCTGGTTTTGGAGAACGCGGGTTGGAAGGCAAAATCGCTGCTATTCAGTATGTTAGAGAAAACAAGATTCCGTTCCTCGGCATTTGTCTCGGCATGCAATGCGCTGTCGTTGAATTCACGCGCCATGTCTTGGGGCTTGATTCAAGCTCAACAGAATTGGACCCTAAGACGAAGCATCCGGTGATCGACATGATGGCCGAACAGAAGAAGATTACAACAAAAGGAGGCACCATGCGTCTTGGATCTTATGAGTGTAAGATCAAGAAAGGATCGAAGGCGGCAGCAATCTACGGCGAGTCCCTCATACACGAACGTCACCGCCACCGCTATGAGTTTAATAATAAATACTTAGAGCAGATTGAAGAGGCCGGGATGAAAGCAACAGGAGTTAATCCAGATTCAGGGCTTGTAGAAATTGTAGAGCTAAAAGATCATCCGTGGTTTGTCGGCGTTCAATTTCATCCCGAGTTAAAAAGCACCGTGCTAAATCCGCACCCGTTGTTTGTGCGTTTCATTGAGGCTGCCTTGAACAACAAGAAATTGAATTCCTGAGATCAACTATTCTCTTATTTTCTACATAAAATATGGATCGTAATTCTGCCATTGGACTCACATTGATTGCCGTTCTGCTGTTGGTGTACTTCAACTTCTTTGCACCAGAACCCCCGAAAGAAGTACCCGCAACGATCACGACAGAGACGACTGACAGCCTTACGCATTACACACCGACAGTTGCCGACACGGCAAAAGCTGCTGGACCATTGGGATTTTTGCAAGCAGGCGAAGAAAAACTGACGAAGATCGAAACGAACGATATGATCGTTACTTTCTCGAATCGCGGCGGAATTATTGAATCACTTGAGCTGAAGAAATTCAAGACCTATTACAAAGACCCTCTCCTCCTCGTTTCCCCGAAAGCCAATCAATTTAAGCTGAATGCAACTTTTGAAGGAAAGGAGTTGGACCTTTATTCTATTTTTTACGAAGCTGAAACACGCAACGGCGCCGGAGATACTGCGTTTGTAACATTTACTTCTCGTATCGCTGAAGGCAAGGTAGTAAGGCAGATGTATGCTATCCCTTCAAACGGATACGTCATCAATTACGCTATCGGTTCAACCGGCCTTGCTGAATCACTCAACGGTGACCGACTGACGCTGGAATGGGTCGACCACATTCCTAACCAGGAGAAAGATATCGCACCCGTGCGCACCAATTCGACTGTCACCTGGTACACAGCAAAAGAAGATTTCAATAAGATATCCGAGTCTTCCGCGGACCCTGAGTCAGAGACGATCACCGAGCCATTGAAATGGGTGAACATAAAACAGATGTTCTTTTCCAACGCCATTATCGCGAAGAATACATTCACTGGTGGAGACGTCAGCACGTCCGCCAATATTGCGGACCCGACAGTAGCAAAAACTGCCAAGGTAAAACTGTTCATTCCGAAAGCGGATGTTATTGCGGGCACTGCGAAATATGAATTATTCTTTGGCCCGAATCAGTACGATCTTTTGACTTCTATCACAGAAGGTTTCGGTAGCAATCTCGCGTTGGGCTGGCCACCAGTGAGTTGGGTGAGTAAATTTGTTATCATCCCTATCTTTCATTTCCTGGAAAGCTTCATCAGCAATTATGGTATCATCATCATGATCATGGTGATCATCATTAAACTTCTTCTCACCCCCCTATCGTACAGCTCTTACCTCGGTATGGCAAAAATGCGTCTGCTGAAACCGGAACTCGATCTGATTAAAGAGAAGAACGGAGACAACATGACGCAGGCACAACAGGATCAGATGAAGTTGTACCAGCAGGCTGGAGTAAATCCATTTGCTGGCTGTATTCCACTCCTGTTGCAAATGCCGATTCTGTTCGCGATGTTTTATTTCTTCCCGGTATCGGTTGAGTTACGTCAACAACCTTTTCTTTGGGCGGATGATTTGTCGACGTACGACTCGATTGCACAGCTTCCATTTACCATACCTTTCTATGGCGATCACGTAAGCTTGTTTGTACTACTCATGACAGCTTCAACTCTTATCTATACCTGGCAAAACAATCAACTAACATCGGTGACCGGTCCGATGAAATCAATGTCGTTGATTATGCCGGTGATTTTTCTTTTCGTGCTGAACTCGTTCTCTGCGGGTCTCAGTTTTTATTATTTCGTTTCGAACCTGGTAACATTTGCACAGCAGGCAATTATCAAACGATTCGTCGACGAAGACAAGATCAAAGCTGTGATGGAGGACCATAAAAAGAAGATGGCCACCGGCACAGGCACCAAGTCGAAGTTCATGACCAAACTTGGCGAGGCCATGAAGGCGAGTGAGGAAGCCCGTAGGAAGGGAAAAGGCTAAAATGAAAGTTTGATCGTTGTAAGCTGATCATGGCAGAACCCTGAATCAAGGGACAACTTCGATGCCTGATAACTGATAACGGATAACTATATTTGTCCCCGGTCAAAAAAGGACCGGGTATTTTTTTTTAATCTGACCTAGGATTCTCGGAATGGGGAAAATTATCGCGATAGCAAACCAAAAAGGTGGGGTGGGTAAAACCACGACGGCAATCAATCTGGCGGCCAGTCTCGCTGTACTGGAAAAGAAAACATTGTTGCTGGACGCAGATCCCCAGGCAAACTCTTCGTCAGGATTGGGTATCGATCCAAAGGGCGTAAAGCTGAGCATTTATGAATGTATGGTTGAGGAGGCAGACATTCATGAGGCGATCATAAAGAATGACCTGAAATATCTCAGCGTGCTTCCCTCCCACATTGATCTCGTAGGTGCCGAGGTGGAGATGGTTAACATAGACCACCGCGAAGAAAGGATGCGCGAGGCGTTGAAAAAAATCAAGGATGAATATGATTTCATCATCATAGACTGCTCGCCGTCACTTGGTCTTATCACGATTAATTCACTTACTGCGGCTGATTCTCTCATCATTCCGGTACAATGTGAATATTTCGCCCTCGAAGGCTTGGGCAAATTGCTAAACACGATTAAGATTATTCAAACTCGACTGAATCCTGCACTTGAGATAGAAGGCATCTTACTCACTTTGTATGACTCGCGCACCTCATTGGGCAACCAGGTTGTTGAAGAAGTACGTACGCATTTCAGGAACATATCGTTCAAGACGATCATCCCAAGAAACGTAAAATTGAGTGAATCACCCAGCTTTGGACTTCCTGCCATTGTGCACGATGCGGAGAGCAAAGGTTCAATCGCGTATTTGAACCTGGCGCATGAGATTCTCGATAAAAATGGATTGGACAAATAATGAAAAAGAAAGCGCTTGGTCGCGGGCTCAGCGCCCTGCTCAGTGATACCCCGGAAGTAAACAAGTTCGAGGAGGCCCCGCCTGCAGCCGCATCCGGGAATATGAACGAGCTCCCGATTGGTGAGATTGAGGTTAATCCATTTCAGCCAAGACAGCACTTTGACCAGGAGGCACTGCGCGAGTTGTCTGAATCAATCAAGGTACACGGGATCATTCAACCCATTACCGTAAGGAAGCTTGCAAGAAATCAATACCAACTCATTTCGGGTGAAAGGCGATTTCAGGCATCTCGCCTGGCGGGTTTGAAGTCTATTCCAGCATATGTAAGATCCGCCGATGATCAACAGATGTTGGAAATGTCTCTTATTGAAAATATCCAGCGCGAAAATCTTAATCCAATTGAAATTGCGTTAAGCTACCAGCGTCTGCTTACGGAATGCAACCTGAAACAGGACGAGTTGGGAGAACGGGTGGGCAAGAATCGCACGACCGTGACTAACTACCTGCGCTTATTAAAGCTTCCGCCCGATATTCAAATTGCGTTACGTGACAATAAACTCTCGATGGGACATGCCCGGGCAATTATCAATATCGAAGACGCCGGCGTTCAATTGTTAATCTTCAACCGAACGTTGAAAGAAGACCTTTCGGTTCGACAAGTCGAAGAAATGGCGCGGAATATGAACCGCGGAAGCAGGGAAAAAACGGCCGCAGCGGGCACACCTACGGCTTCCCGCGAGATTGTTCAACTGCAAGGAAGACTTTCATCGCATTTTGGCACGAAAGTTAGTGTGAAGAGCGACGGGAAGAAGGGGGAAATCAAGATACCCTTTCTGTCGGTCGAGGATCTCAACAGGATCCTTGATATTTTCAAGCTCTAAGCTGATGCTACATCGTTTGTTCATACTAGTTGTAATAGTTCTGGGGCTAACCACTCAGACGTGCCTTGCACAAAAAGTAGAAATCGTTAAAGATTCTGTTGGTAATTCTGGTGATTCCATCCGCATTATGAAGAACGGGAGGATCATCAGCATCGAATCCTATGCCCAACGATATCAACCAAGGAAAGCATTGCTTTACTCGGCGGTCTTTCCGGGTTTGGGCCAGGCCTACAACAAAAAATATTGGAAACTTCCGCTTGTATATGGTGGCTTCGGGGTCATAACCTACGTGGTAATTGGCTACAATCGTCTTTACCAGGAATCCAAAACACAATTATTCGGAACACTTGCCGTGCCGTCAATCAAGCCCACCGGTGATTATTCGGGGTACACGCAAGAGCAACTTCGATCCGTTGTTGATACGTATCGTCGGCAACGAGATTACTTCCTGATCATTGGTGTGTTCTGGTATATCCTCCAACTGGTCGACGCCCATGTAGACGCGCATCTCAAAGAATTCGACCTCAATCCTCAACTGAAGTTGGGATTAAAGCCCAGTATGCAGAATACAATCGCGGGACAAGCAACCGGGATGTCGCTCACATTAACCTTTTAGCCATGCACATTCTGCTTATAGGATATGGCAAAATGGGGAAGATAATAGAGAGGATTGCCCTCGAGAGAAATCATACTATCGTTGGAAAGATTGACCCAGTCAATGGATTTTCATTTGACTTTCGAACGCACGCTGATGTTGCCATTGAATTTACCCAGCCTGCATCGGCGGCAGCCAATATCCGCACGTGCATTGATCAAAAAATCCCGGTCTTATCGGGCACGACGGGATGGATTGAACAGAAGCGCGAAGTTGATGATTACTGCACCCGCAATGGCGGAACGTTCTTTTACGCATCGAATTATAGTCTCGGTGTAAACATGTTTTTCAAACTCAATGAAAAACTTGCACGAATGATGGAGTCCCATCCTGAGTACAACGTGAGCATCGATGAGATCCACCATACACAAAAAAAGGATGCCCCCAGCGGCACAGCGATCACGCTGGCCGAAGGCGTCCTGAAAAACATCGAGAGAAAAAAGCAATGGACCAAGGGAGCGGGTGTTGGTTCTGAAGATCTTGTCATCCGTTCTTTCCGCGAGGATCCGGCGCCAGGTACGCATATCATACGATACGAGTCTGCAATTGATGATATAGAGATCAAGCACACTGCACATTCCCGCGAGGGATTTGCAAGAGGTGCTGTACTGGTGGCCGAATGGTTGCCTGGAAAAAAAGGCGTCCTGGGCATGGACGACTTCCTTTAGCGAAATCCACAAACAGCGATTTCCGCTTTAAATTCCTCACCTTCCTTCCGAATATTTTACTTTTATTTGCGGGGTTTTTAACCCGTCTATCGGGTCAAAGACAGTTTCAAAACAACTATTGATTAAGAAGTCATGAATTGGAAATTCTGGAAAAAGGAGAGTGAAGCGCACCAGGAAGAAAAACCTAAGAAGTCTTTTTTTCGCGAATGGCTTGATGCAGTTGGATTCGCGGTGATCGCCGCCACATTGATACGGTGGCTGATAATGGAAGCATATACCATTCCCACTCCTTCTATGGAGAACTCTTTGTTGGTCGGAGACTTTCTCTTTGTGAGCAAATTCCACTACGGGACTCGAACTCCAAAAACCATCCTCCAGGTACCATTGACCCACCAAAAAATCTGGTTTACTGAAATACCATCTTACCTGACATGGATTCAATTGCCACAATACCGGTTACCCGGAATTAGTCATGTGAAAAATGGTGATGTAGTCGTGTTTAACGTTCCACCACGGGAGCTCAATGACGGGAAGGACTATCCCGTTGACCTCAAAACGAATTACATCAAAAGGTGCATAGGTATTCCGGGCGATGTTATCACAATCAAAGACAGACAAGTTGCCATTAATGGTACTCCCCTGCCGAATCCCCCTCAGATGCAATTCAGCTATCTCGTAACATCGAAAGATGAAATCCGGGAGCGCAACCTGAACCAACTTGGACTCGACCCGGATGATTACAGTTCGCCTTGGCGGCCTGAAGGAAACAGGGTCGTGTATCAAATGTTTCTAACAAAAGACAAAGCTGAGGAGATCAAGAAATTGCCCTACGTAACTTCCGTCGACGATGACTCACGAACACACGATTCGCCCGACGGCCGGATTTTTCCACGCTCCAAATTCGTCTCATGGAATGGAGACAATTATGGTCCTTTAACTGTTCCGAAAAAAGGAATGAAGATCGCCATCAACGACTCAACATTATCCTTTTACGGCAGCACGATCCGGGACTATGATCATAACGAGAACGTGACGCTCACTGACAGCACGTTGGTCATTGGCGGTAAACCCGTATCAGAATACACGTTCAATCAGGATTACTATTTCATGATGGGTGACAACCGGCACAACTCACTTGATTCGCGCTATTGGGGCTTTGTCCCTGAAGACCACATCGTGGGGAAGGCATTCTTCATATGGCTGTCGATTGATAAGTATGGAGACTTTCTGCACAAGATCAGGTGGGGAAGATTTTTTAATCTAATACGTTAGCCTCTGAAATGGGCTATTGGCGGTTGGCCGTTAGCCTTTGGCATTCTTTGCATTGGGAATCTTCCAACATTTATGGACCTGGTTCTACCAATCAATCTCTGCCAAACCGTGTTGCTTCAAATAAGCGTTGGTTTTACTGAAGTGTTTGCAGCCAAAAAAGCCGCGATCAGCTGAGAAAGGAGATGGATGCGCCGACATGAGCATCAGGTGCTTGTTGCGGTTTATTACCTCACCTTTCTTTTGAGCGTATGCACCCCAAAGAAGAAATACTACGTTGCTTTTTTCTTCTGATATTTTCGCGATCGCCGCATCCGTAAAAGTCTCCCATCCTTTGTTTTGATGTGAACCCGGCGATGACGCCCGAACAGTTAGGGTCGCATTGAGAAGCAGTACCCCCTGATTCGCCCATCGTTCGAGATTTCCGGTGGGTGGAAATGGCTTACCAAGGTCGGCTTGGATCTCCTTAAAGATATTCACCAGTGATGGCGGCATTTTGATATTGTCATGAACGGAAAAGCAAAGCCCATTCGCTTGTCCTGGGCCATGGTACGGATCCTGGCCGATAACAACCACTTTTACCTGGTCGAATGGACAGGCATCAAATGCATGAAAAATTTCGGCGCCTGGCGGGTACACCGCCCCCGCTTGATACTCTTTGCGAACGAATTCAATAAGCGTCTGGAAATAAGGCTTTTCAAACTCATCTTTCAATCTATTTTTCCAGGAAGCTTCAATCCTTATTTCGTTTGGCATTTTGTCGTGCTGGAAAGGTTCAGTGTTAAAAGGTTGTAAAATAGAAAAATTCGATATTTTTGACCGAATGGTAACGGAAATCACAAAAGGAATAAAAGTGACGGTCGAGACGGAGTATCAACCTTCCTACTCCAGCCCGAGCCAGTACCATTATGTGTTTACCTATCGGATCACGATCGAAAATGGTGGAGATTTTACCATTCAGCTGATGCGTCGCCATTGGCAGATTTACGACGCAGGATTCATGTCGCGCGAGGTGGAGGGCGAAGGCGTTGTTGGACAACAGCCTGTGTTGGAGCCAGGCCAGACGCATCAATATGTTTCAGGCTGTAATCTGAAGTCCGGTATTGGAAAAATGGTTGGAACTTATCTTATGGAGCGGATCGTGGACGGTACCACGTTTAATGTGAACATACCGGAATTCAGCATGGTCGCTCCCATGAGATTAAACTAGTTACTTAACAGTCTGAATTAATCACCCCCTGCGTTCGTGGCCTCTTTCTTTCAGGTAAAGTCATATTTCAAGCATTGGCTTTATGAAACGGATGATCACTCGATCCATTCACCATTCTTTTTCGATTTATATTCGCGCGTTGTAAAAAAGCCCAATAAGTCAGACCTGCCCGTCATCGAGAATCTTCGGTATGACATGGAGAGTAACAAAAGTGTCCTCAATGTCACGGACTTTGGCGCGGGGTCACAGGATAAAACCCTCAACACTTCGCGACGGATGATTGGAGATATTGCACGCACCAGCTCCACTCCTTTCAAGGTAGCCATGTTCTATCTTGATCTCCTGTATTACATCAAGGCGAAGCGCGTGGTCGAACTGGGCACATCGCTTGGTCTTACAACACTTTATCTCGCACAAAAAAAAGATGCCAATATTTTTACCTTCGAAGGAAGTCATGACATCGTGAACGTGGCCCTTACAAACTTCGAATGGGCGGGTAAAAAGAACATAGAAGTGATCGAGGGAAACATTGACAACACACTTCACAGGTTTCTCGAGTCAACGCAAAAAGTCGACTTCGTATTGATGGATGCCAACCATCGATACAGTCCTACCTTACGTTACTACCAGCTTCTCACCAAAAGGGTGTATGAAAAAAGTATCATCGTAATCGATGACATTCATCGATCGCCCGAAATGGAAAAAGCCTGGAAAGAAATCAAATCAGATATACTTGTTTATGGCAGCATCGACCTGTATCGCTGCGGTATTCTCTTTTTCGATCCCCGGCTTGGCAAGCAGCATTTCGTGTGGTCGTTGAAATAGAACATCATTCCTCGTAACTTCGCGTCGTTTAACAAGAATCCCGACTCACTCAAGCAGTTTCGTCGGGGCAAGCCAGAATCCTAGAATCTAGCATCCTAGAATCCAGAATCCTGGAGCAACAAGTAAGAACACGAAGCATGAGCGAACCAATCGAGCAGAAAAAGTCTAATAAGGCCGGCATCATTATCGCATTGTTGTCGATTGTGGTCATAATTCAAAGCGTTAAGATTTACCTAGACTACAAGGACAAGGGAGAAATTACCGAGCAGAAAGCCAAGGTAGAAGATGATCTATCATCGACCATGCAGCGGCTTAAGGAGATTCAGGCGGAACTGGACGAAAAGATCACTGCCATTCAAAAGCTCGGGGGCGATATCAGTGAACTACAGAAAGCCAAAGCCGAAGTCGATGCCCAGCTTAAGAGAAACATTTCAACCAGTTCTCGTGCCATCAAGGAGCTAAAGGACCGGGTGCAGGGCTATGAGGAACTACTTAAGCTCAAAGACGATGAAATTGAGAAGCTGCAGTCGGTGAACAAAGAGCTCTTCTCTGAGAACAAGCAGCTCAAAACCCAGAAGAATGTTCTCAACGATTCGATCAATCGTCTTTCCACCACCAAAACAGAACTCGCCTCCAAGGTCGCGATTGCCAGTCAGTTAAAGGCTGAAAACATCAGTGTGATGGCTGTGAACGCTAAAGGCAAGGAACGGGAATCTCCTTTTCGCAACAAGCAATTTGAAAGGCTGAAGGTGGAGTTCACGCTTGCCGAGAACAAAGTCGCGCCGATTGAGGGAAAGAAAATCGTGATCCGTGTGATTGACGAGAACGGTCAGGTAATATTTGATGTCGCAAAAGGTTCAGGGACCTTTTTGCTGAACAGTAAGGAAGAGTTCTATACCTCCCAGCAGGAAATTCTATTCGACAATACGAAACAGAAACTCACCTTCTTCTACGAGAAAGGGACGGATTACCCTTCTGGCAACTACGTAGTGGAAATCTACGCCAGTGAGGGATATGAGATGGGCAGGGCGACTTTTGCAGTGAAATAAAGGTCGCCGGGCACCTTCCAACCGATTGCGAGAGTTTGTAAAGGGAGTGCCCGTTGCTTGTTTCCGGTTGCCCGTGACGGGCGACATGAGACAAATCCCTTGTAAATTGGTGTAAAAGGCGTGTTTTTACGTAAGCGTTCCTTGCAAATTAAACGTTTTCCCCTACCTTTGCCCCCTCATTTTAAAACAAATTAATACATGAACAACTACGAGACGGTATTCATTTTAAATCCCGTTTTGTCTGAGGACCAGGCAAAGGATACTGTCGAAAAGTTCGTGAAGGTATTGACCAGCAGCAAGGCCAACGTGGTAAACGTTGAGCAGTGGGGACTTAAGAAGATGGCCTATCCCATCCAGAAGAAGTCTACTGGTTTCTACAACCTGATCGAATTTACGGCAGCTCCGGAAACCATCGCGACCCTTGAGACAGAATACAGAAGGGACGAGTCAGTAATGCGTTTTCTGATCATCAGCCTTGATAAGTTTGCGACAGAGTACAATACACGCAGACGCAAAGGTGAATTCAACAAAAAGAAGGAAGTTAAACCAGCTCCAGCACGGAGAGAAAGAGAGGAGGCACACGCATGACACTCGTAAACGAACCCATCAAGCGGGCAGAGATCAAGCCGAAATACTGCCGCTTCAAAAAGAACGGAATCCGTTATATCGATTACAAGAATCCGGATTTCTTAATGAAGTTTATCAATGAACAAGGTAAGATTCTGCCCAGCAGGCTGACCGGCAACAGCTGGAAATACCAGAAGAAAGTTGCGCAGGCCATCAAGCGCGCACGCCACATCGCGTTGCTGCCCTACCTCGGTGACTCATTGAAATAACCCTTAACGCTGACACAACAATGGAAGTAATATTAAAACAAGACGTACAGGGACTTGGCTACAAGAACGATGTAGTGAAAGTGAGACCCGGATACGGAAGGAATTATCTCATTCCTAACGGTTTCGCACTGATCGCAAATCCTTCAAACAAGAGCATGGTTGCAGAGAACGTGCGCCAGATGGCCCATAAAGCTGCCAAGATTAAGGATGAAGCGGTGGCACTTGCGGCTAAGATCGGAGAATTGACAGTTGACCTGAAGACTAAAGCTGGAGAAACCGGAAAGATTTTCGGAGCTATTACGTCGCTGCAGGTATCCGAAGCATTGAAGGCGAAAGGCTTCGATGTTGACCGTAAGAAAATCTTCTTCAAAGAACAGCCAAAACAAGTTGGCGAATACGTCGCTCACCTTGACCTTCACAAAGAAGTAAAGCACGACATCAAAGTGCGTGTAGAGGCAGAGTAAGAAGCAACAACAAGAAGTTAAGAAGCCGCTTTCTAAAGAGCGGCTTTTTTTTATTTTGCCTCGATCGTGTTTACCAATTCGTTATACCACTTCTTTCCATATTTACGAATCAAAGGGTCCTTTAGGAATTTGTACAGCGGCACCTGCAGCGCTTTTCCGAAGCTGCAAGCAGCAGAACAGATGCTCCACTTATGATAGTTGACCGCTTCAAAGCCTTTTTTCTTGGTAATCCGGATTGGATATAAGTGACATGAGATCGGCTTTCTAAACTTCGTTTTCCCGTCGAGATAAGCCTGCTCGATACCACATTTCAAAATTCCCTTTTCATCATAAATGGCATACGCGCATTCCTTGCCACCGATGGTCGGGGTGGAATAGTCGCCATCCTCATCGAGAATATAAGGCCCCTGCTCCGCAATCGCCTTCTTTCCATCTTCAGAAAGGTACGGCGCGACGGCCTTCTGAATCTTTTTCATCGTGAGGAGTTCATCGGCCTCCAGCGGCGCACCCAAATCACCCTCTACACAACATGCGCCTTTACATTTTTCCAGGTGGCAAACAAATTCGACCGACTTGATGTCATCGGAAACCAGAATCTCTCCTACTTGAATCATGTGCCAAAGGTAATCCGAATTCAAACAGCAATAGCGCAGATCTCCTGAATTGAAAATCACCTCGTCTGCGGCAACGGGCTAAAGCCCGAACTATTTTTGGAACACATAGCCCGGACCTTAAGGTCCTGGCTATGTCAACAGGAATTGCGAATTTGCTTACGAGCGCCTACGCGTCCGGTTCAAATTAAAATTTCGATGTCTGTGTGGCGCCCTTTCGCTTGCGATAGAATTCCTGATCAGCGACGTAAACCTGTCGCTCGATCTCTGCATAAACGGTCTGGTCATTGTCGATCCACTTGATAACAAATGTCTTTGTGGCGTGCCCACAATCCCGCACCTGGTTTTTAATACTTTGGACGTCTTCAGGTTGAACAGCAAGGATCGCATACAATTTGACCCGTGCCGGCTTCTTGAAGCGGATATGGGCATTCTTATCCCATACTACGTACTTGGGTCCGAGAATGCGCATTAACATAAGCATGTAAATGGGATCCGCGGCCGAAAAAAAACTTCCTCCGAAGATGGTTCCCACAGCATTGTACGTCCAGATATTCAGCGACAAACGAAGGTGTACTTCCGATGAATCACCCGCCCAGAATAACACCTTGCCACCGGTTCCAAAATACAGTGGAACCCAGTTCAGAAACGTTTTGAACCGCCAGGTCTTGAACGATTCTTTTTTTCTGGTGTTAAGAAAATGAGGCTTCAATCGAAACGGGATTTTCTCCAAAATTATCAGGAGAATCGTCAAAATCATTGGCTTCCCGGGTTTAACTTGCGCGAAGATTTTTGAATGGATTATCTGGAAAAACTTAATCCACCTCAGCTCGAGGGGGTTATCAATACTGAAGGTCCGTGTATGCTGATTGCCGGAGCAGGCTCCGGTAAGACTCGCGTGCTGACATATAGAATCGCTCACCTTTTGAAAAGCAAGGGTGTGGACGCCTTCAATATCATGGCGTTAACATTCACCAACAAAGCTTCGCGTGAGATGCGCGAACGTATCGAGCAAGTTGCAGGGCACGATGCGAAGAACCTTTGGATGGGGACATTTCACTCGGTGTTTGCGAGGATATTACGAGCCGAAGCGCATCACATTGGCTATCCAAACAGCTTTACCATCTACGACACCGACGACTCAAAGTCAGTCATCAAGCAGGTGGTGAAAGAGATGGGACTGGATGAAACGCAATACAAGCCTAGTACTGTCTACAACCGCATTTCGGGCGCAAAAAACAAACTCATTTCCTGGCAGGACTATCTAGCCAACCCCATGCTGGTGGGTGACGATGCCGCCAACATGCGTCCCGAGATCGGGAATATTTACAGGAATTATTCCCTTCGCTGCTTCAAGTCGGGAGCAATGGACTTTGATGATTTGTTGTTCAATACGGATAAACTTTTTCGGGAGCATCTTGATGTCCTGAATAAGTATCAGCAAAAGATCCACTACATTCTTGTTGACGAGTTTCAGGACACAAACCTTTGCCAGTACTATATCATCCGCAAGCTGGCGGCCGTTCGGGAAAATATATGTGTCGTGGGTGACGACGCACAAAGTATTTATGCATTCCGGGGAGCCGATATTTCCAACATCCTCAATTTCGAAAAAGACTATCCTGACCTTCGCATCATTAAACTTGAGCAAAATTACAGGTCAACAAAAAATATCGTTAACGCTGCCAATTCCGTTATCGCAAAAAACCGGGCACAAATTCCAAAACAAGTCTGGACTGCGAATGAAGACGGCCAGCTCATCGAACTAATCAAATCCGTGTCGGATAATGAAGAGGGTAAGCTTGTCGCTTCGTCGATCTTCGAAGAGAAGATGCAACACCAGGTGAAGTTCAGTGACTTTGTGATCCTGTACCGAACAAATAGTCAAAGCCGGGCGATCGAAGAATCGCTTCGACGAATGAATATTCGGTATAAAGTTGTCGGTGGCCTCTCCTTCTACCAGCGGAAAGAGATTAAAGATTTGCTTGCATACCTGCGTTTTTCAATCAACCAACAGGACGAGGCGTCTTTCCGCCGCATCATCAACCTTCCAAAAAGAGGTATCGGCGATTCTACAATAGATAAGATTGTTGTTGCTGCCAACGACCATGCCATCTCAATCTGGGATGTATTACAGAATGCAAGTTCGTTTCTTGGTGGTACCGCCGTTGGTCGAATCGATGACTTTGTTGCAATGATCAGGCGTTTCGGGATTGAAGTGCAACGCAAAGATGCCTATGAAGCTGCTGCAGAGATTGCGAAGGGATCCGGACTGCTGCGCGAGCTTTACGCAGACAAAACGGTAGAAGGATTGAGTCGCTACGAAAACACGCAAGAACTACTGAATGCAATTAAAGAATTCACTGACGATCCTGAACGCGAGGATAAGAGCTTGGGTGCATTTCTGCAGGAAGTCTCTTTGCTGACGAGCCAGGATGAGGACAAAGACAAAGATCCGGAAAAGGTCACACTCATGACCATTCACATGGCAAAGGGACTCGAGTTCGCCTATGTATACATAGTTGGGATGGAGGAAGATCTTTTTCCGTCGCAAATGATGCTAAGCAGTCGCGCTGAGCTTGAAGAAGAACGCCGCCTTTTTTATGTCGCCATCACACGCGCCAAGAAAAGATTGTTCATGTCGTATGCCCTGACCCGGTACAGATTTGGAAGGCTAAAAAACTGTGAACCCAGTCGGTTCCTGGACGATGTCGACCAGAATTTTATCAAAGTGAGCACACGGTACGCCGGATTGGACTCAGTTCCTGCGAGCAATTTTGCGAAGAGTTTTGTCACTGGGATGAAAAAGACGATTACATCTCAGCCTGTTCAGCGGGCCACTTCCTATAAAGCCCCGTCTGACTTTGCCCCCAGCGATACGTCAAAACTTCGTGAAGGGATGAAAGTGGAGCATCCGAAGTTCGGGTTTGGACAGGTGGTCAAACTTGATGAGACCGGCGCCGACAGGAAGGCTAAGATCCAGTTCGACGATTTTGGGGAGAAGACGTTATTGCTTAGTTTTGCTAAGTTGAAAATACACGAGAATTGACCGCAAGAATGAGTTCAGAGATTCCCTGGTCAATGAAATCCAAACCACTGACTTTTTACTATTTATTAATTGCTGATGACCATTCCTGAATACAATTCACAGCGTCCGCTCATCATCCTCAAGGAATATGGCAGGAACGTGCAAAAGATTGTTGAATACATCCGGACCGTTCCTGATAAGGAAAAGCGGACCGAATTAGCGTATACCCTTATCGAGTTGATAAAGCAACTCAACCCTACCGTTCGCGAGTCGGCGGAAAACCCTCAAAGATTGTGGGATGACCTGCTGATTATCGCAGACTTTGACCTTGACGTCAATAATCCATTCAATCCGCCGGAGCGGGATATCCTTTCAAAGAAACCCATGAGGGTCCCCTATCCTCAAAGCGAGGTTCGGTTCAAGCATTACGGTAAGAATATTGAGCGACTGGTGAAGGAGGCGTTGAAAAAAGATGATCCCCAGGAAAAGGAGGATGCTGTTATTTACCTCGGCAAACTCATGAAGACCTTCTACGGCGCCTGGAACAAAGAAATACTAGACGACTCCGTTATCCTCAAAGACATTCAATTGATGTCAGGCGGAAAGCTAAGCATGAATCTTGACAAAGTCCGTGAAGACAACCTATTCGAAAAACTCTATCGTGAACGTAAGAAGCCAAGACCAGACGGCCGTGATAACCGCGAAGGCGGCGGCGGTGGCGGTGGCCGGCACCAGAATCGTCAAGGCGGCGGTGGCAGACCGTTTAAAAGATTTAATCCGCACCGCAGAAGAGATCAATGAGTTCGTTTCGCATTAAAGGCGGGCAGCGCCTCAAAGGTGAAATCGTTCCGCAGGGAGCCAAGAACGAAGCCCTTCAAATTCTTTGCGCGGTATTACTCACATCCGAGCCCGTTACAGTCCACAATGTTCCTGACATCGTCGATGTCAACAAACTGATTGAGTTGCTTGGCGACCTTGGCTGTAAAGTTGAAAGATTAGACAAGCAGTCTTATCGCTTCACTGCAGCGAGCATTAACATCAAACATCTTGAGACAGATTCGTACCGAAAGAAGGCGGCTGCCCTTCGTGGTTCAGTCATGTTGCTTGGGCCAATTCTATCGCGTTATGGAAAGGCGAGCATTCCGAAGCCAGGCGGTGACAAGATTGGAAGAAGACGGCTCGATACACATTTCATCGGCTTTCAAAACCTGGGTGCGAAGTTCAATTTCGATTCGGACGGAAATCTGTTTCACATCGATGCGTCTGAGTTAAAGGGCGCATACATGCTTCTTGATGAGGCATCCGTGACCGGAACGGCGAACATCGTAATGGCAGCAGCGCTCGCTAAAGGAACAACAACGATTTACTACGCAGCATGTGAGCCATACCTGCAACAGCTCTGTGCAATGCTCAACAGGATGGGCGCGAAGATCAGTGGTATCGGGTCGAATCTACTTACCATTGAAGGAGTCGGAAAACTAAAAGGCACCGAGCATACCCTCCTCCCCGACATGATTGAGATTGGCAGCTTCATTGGGCTTGCTGCCATGACCCAGTCGGAGATTACGATTAAGAATTGTCGCATTGATATGTTGGGTATCATCCCTGACACCTTCAGGAAGCTTGGAATAAAAATGGAATTCCGTGGCGATGATATTTTTATTCCTGCGCAGGAACATATAGAAATCGAAAGCTTCATTGATGGATCTATCATGACCATCTCGGATGCCCCTTGGCCAGGATTTACTCCCGATTTAATAAGCGTAGCGCTTGTGGTTGCAACGCAGGCAAAAGGCAGCGTGCTGATCCATCAGAAAATGTTTGAAAGTCGCTTGTTCTTTGTAGACAAGCTAATTGATATGGGCGCGCAGATCATTTTGTGCGATCCACATCGCGCGACTGTCAATGGTATAGACCGCAAGTATAAACTTCGTGGGATTAAGATGTCTTCACCTGATATTAGAGCGGGAGTTGCTTTGCTCATTGCAGCACTTTCAGCATCAGGTGAAAGTGAGATTTCAAACGCGGAGCAAATTGACCGGGGCTATCAGGATATTGAGGGACGATTGAAGAGACTTGGCGCGCAGATTGAGCGCGGCGAATAGGTTTACAATTATTTTTTTTTCTGACAATGCGATATCTTCTATCGATAGGTTTCATTTGTCTTTTATTTTCTGCGCGTAGCCAGAACAACCGCGATTTTAGCGTAGGCTACCTGATTAAAAAGGACGGCACTGCAAAAGCCGGATATATCCTCGAGATGGATTCATTACCGTCAAACATCTGCTATTTTAAAGATTCGTTACATACTCCAATCCAAAAACTTACACCGGATCAAATCAACGGGTATGGCTTTATCAGGGGACGAACCTTCATATCTCACAAAACAAGCAACGACGCATCCCTATTTTTTGAAACACTTGATACCCAGAACCCAAAATTATTTAAGGCACTGAACGTATATCTTATTCAGGACAGTTCCCGGAAATTCCACGAGCTCACCCGTTCAAACTATAAGAGGGTACTCGGCCGAATTCTCGCAGATTGTCCATACGCATCAACGCGGATATCGTTGACGAAATTTACCACCATCAGTATTCGTGATATACTCGAAGAATACCGCGCATGCAAAGAATCGCCCAGCGAATACTTTAGTGGAATATATCAAGTCAAAGTTCGAGTGGGCTTGTTCGTGGGATTTAGCGGAACAACGACCCAGCCGAGCAATTCTAATGATATAACTCAATTTTCGAAGGTGTCAGTATCCA
This sequence comes from Cyclobacteriaceae bacterium, assembly GCA_044223825.1. Lineage (GTDB taxonomy): Bacteria > Bacteroidota > Bacteroidia > Cytophagales > Cyclobacteriaceae > ELB16-189. The sequence goes on from JBGALO010000009.1 coordinate 184,776, forward strand.
ATTCAGCGCCATATGTTGCTGGCGCTATTGCATTGGCAAACTTCGCGCACCGAGCTCCCCGATGGGCTTTTCGAACTGGAATAAGTTACGTACCACAAAAATACGCCGCCGTCCGAAGTAGTTCAGGAGGTGGGGCTGAAGATGATGTGTCATTTACAGAACTTCAGGTTCCAGTAGGCCTGCAATTCCGCGCCGGGGAGGTGGATCGTAAACACTTTTTCATCAGGGCTGGAATTTTCGTTCCATTTGTCACGAATCTAAAGTCCAGTTCAATTTCCGATACCTATTCCGGAAACACCGTGTACATTCAGGACGGGTTGAAAGTTACTTCAATATCCAATGCACCCGGTCTTCAACTTGGGCTTGGTTATGGTATTCCAGCATTCAAAAAGAGTAGATTTTTCTTCGATATCTCTTACCAGCAGCGAGCCGCAATTTGTGGCCTGGAGAACGCCAACCAGTTTAATGTAACGTTTTCTTCTTTCTCAATAACCGGGGGATTCATTTATTAATGAGCAGAGTTCAGGTAATTCTATTTCTTTTGGTCCTGGTGGTTGTGGGATGTCACGAAGATCATCTCACAAGAAACTACCCCATCGTTACAACGAATGCCGTCTCAGTAATAACAAAAGCAGGAGCGGATTTTTCGGCATCTTTTTCAAACGCAAACCCAGCCGATATTCTGGAACACGGATTCATATGGGGCACCGATCTCAATCTTCCTTTGGCCACCAGCTTTGCATCAAATCTCGGAGTGCCATCATCCAGTCAATTTTCCACAAGCATCAGGTCGACACTGGTGGACAAAACAAACTACTTCGTTCGAGGGTTTGTTAAGACCAAAACGAAGACGGTCTACGGTCCCACCCGGACATTCATCAGCGCTGGCAGTGCTGGCCCCACGTTCACTGACTTCCAGCCAAAACTGGTTGCTATCGGTGATACGCTTACAATTACGGGCATAAATTTCAATGACAACTTAAATTTCAATTCTGTAATATTCTTAAGTGGCAACCTAACCATCCCAACAAAACCAGTTAAAGGAAATTCAAAAACCCTGAAAGTATTGGTGCCCTTTATATCCACGGTGACAGCGCAGGTTGGAGTAATGATTGAGGGTAAAACCGTCTTTTCACCGACAGACCTGACACTAAAGAATCCACATCTGATCTCCATTAGCAATTCAAGCGTGCGTTATTGCGATGAACTGGTTATCAATTGGGAGAGTTACGGACGCCTCTTCAACTACATCCAAATAAACGGAGTTGTCCAGCAAGTCACGAGCGTTACCCCGACGCAAATCAAGGTCGTTGCCAAAAACTTAAGCCCGCAAATTAATGTACATCTAAGCGTTTCTGCTGGAGTTCTAAATTCATTTGCAACCTTCGATGATACAAGGTCATTTGATATCAATTTTGACGAAATCAAAGCAACCACAACTTTCCCGTCGATCATTTCTGCCGACGACTTACTGCCCGTGACATTTAGTTACCTTCCTGCTTGCCAGAATGTGATGGCCAGGGTCGCTAACACAGCAATTCTTCTTCAAACAATCAGCCAATCACTCAACACGTTTCAGTTCGGATTTCCTCAGTTCTCTTCAATCCCCTCGTCTTTTCAAATTGAATTTGTGGCTGGCGACGGCAGGGTTTTCATGACTTCACCAACTATTACAAGATCTCCAACGCCCTGGACCGAAAAAATGTCTTTTCCAGGCGGTGCACGTATTAACCCAGTTACTTTTGTCGCGAACAACCAACTCTTCGTAACATCCGGCGTTGGGAGTTACGCGAACTCCAGAACTGTCTACGTCTATACGCCTGCGTTTGACAACTGGAATTCAAGTGGTCCGAATTATACCGGCCCGCTTAACCTGACTACGCCCCAAGCAAAACCAGTCAGCGTTGGTATTGACGCCATTGGATATGCGGGTATTTGGGCAGGATCAGTTCAATTCTGGAAATGCTTCGCTCCCACTGGTGATTGGAACCAGCTTGGCAGTTTTCCCGGATCGGCATATGAATCTTTTCTGATATCATTTGTAATAGGCTCAAAGATATATGTGGGAGGAGGTTACAATTATGCCAACCAGCCCGATTCGCGTTTTTGGGAATACAATCCTGCAGCGAATACATGGACTCGTCTTGCAGACCTGCCTTCCTTTGACGATCCCTACGTCATGAATTTCAGTCTGAATGGCAAAGGATATTTTATCACCCTTATCAACAGTCAAATTCAATTCATAAGTTATGACCCTTCGACAGACTCGTGGGCGTCGCAGGCGTCCAATTTTGTCCCGGCATTCACACGTATGCAACTTGCACCAATGGTCTTTTCCGATAAGGTTTTCGGGCTTGACCCAAACACCGGGATTCAGTACGGGGTCGATGTTCAAAGCCTCAAACTTACGTATGCCGGTCTTCCTCCCATTGGCAATAGGCAGCCCGGAGTAACAGGCGTCATTGGCACAAAAGGATATTTTGGATTGTTAAGTAACGGAAACCTGCAGGACTTTAGTGAAAGCTTGTTTGAGTTCGATCCCTCAAAACTTTAATGATCAGGAACGATAAAGGGATCAAAATTCACACCTCATAATAAAACTTCTCCGAAACGATCTTCCCATCCTTCACCTCATAGAATCCAATCTCTTCCATTGTCGTTCTGGGGCCACCTTTCGGTTTGAAATCCATTGTCATGTAGCAGGTGAAATAGTTTCCAGCAACGACCGGCTTTTCTGTGGTGCCACCATACATCTCTTCTGTTATATCCTGCCACTTCTTTCCTTTTTCCTGAATCTCTTTCATACCCCTGGCGATCTTCCAGTCTGAACCAGGAGTTTCCTCGCTCGTGCAATTGGGGCTGTACAATTCGGTGTAGATTTTTTCGAACTGTCCCTGCTGCATGTAATCGTAAAATTTAGCTGCAACTTCTTTCGTGGTCATAATGCTTATTTTTATGGTTGAAATATCTGGACTCAACTATAAGACTAACGAGTAAATGATGATTGTACGTTCCCGACAATTTAAGCCCAAAGTGGTAAACGGGGCAATGTCATTTCTGTGATCTCTAAAAAATACCTACCTTCTCGTTACCTGACAAGTATGCTATGATTAAGACTATCCCTGCGTTATTTCTCTTCGTAACGTTGATTACCGCCATGGGTATATCGGACTCCCACGCTCAAGATACCAAGGTGACGCACCGCGTGCCCATGTTTGAAAACGATGATGTGAAAGTCTGGAAGACTGTGATTGTCCCCAACTCTCCCCTTTCGATGCATCGTCACGAACACGGCCGTACGATTGTCGTGTTGAAGGGCGGCACGTTAACCATCCAGCAGGATACCGGCGAAAAGAGGAAAGTTGTTTGGGAAACCGGAAAGGCATATTGGTTGGATGCCGATCCGCCTGGTAATAAGAAACACGCGGATGTAAATGAGACCAGTGAAACGATTGAGGTGATGGTGGTGGAGGGGAAGAAGTAAAGGAGTTAAGGAGTTAAGGAGTTAAGGAGCAGGTTATCTAACGGCTAGACAAACGGCTTATCAATGCTCTCACTTGGCGTTGTAAACCACTTCGCACCTTGCTCGGTCATGTAGGCACAGTCCTCGATGCGAATACCAAACTCTCCATAAATACAGATCGTCGGCTCGACGCTGAAACACATACCCGGCCGTAACGGCAGCTTATTTCCCAGCACCATGTTGCCCCACTCATGTCCGTCCATTCCAATGCCGTGGCCCGTACGGTGAGGTAAGCCGGGCACTTTGTAACCCGGACCAAAGCCTGCGTCTGTAATGACCTTACGCGCTGCGATGTCCACGTTCTCACATGGCGCTCCCAGCTTTGCAGCAGCAAAACCAGCGGCCTGAGCGGCCTTTTCAAGGTTCCAAATCTCACGCTGACGTTTGGTGGGCTCGCCGAACACAAATGTGCGGGTTATGTCAGATGCGTAGCCATGCACGCTGCACCCTCCATCGATCAAGACAACATCGCCTTTCTTAAGTTTTTGCGGCACCACACTGCCGTGCGGAAACGCAGTAAACTCCCCAAATGAAACGAGCGCTCCTCCCCTTGCCCCAAGCTTACTATGAGCTTTGGATATAAGATCTGCAAGGTCACCTTGTGTCATCCCTTCTTTTAATTCGGCGACGGCCAAACGATATGATTCCAAAGTAATGTCATTTGCCTTTTGCATCAGCGCGAGTTCTGCGGGGCTCTTGATGATGCGGCATTGCATCGTCACGGGATCTGCGCTCACGTATTCCAGATTCGATGCTTCTTTGCGAATGCCGTCGAACAGGAAGAAGCGCACGCGCTCCTCCATTCCAATCCTGCCAGTCTTTATTCCCAGGTCAGAAAAGATCCCGGCAACAACTCTATAAGGACTCTCGTGCTCTTCCCACACGCGCACATCGTTACCAATTTTAATCAATTCTCTTAATCGCGCCTCTTCAAAATGCGGTACTACATATTTCACATCTTCTTTAGCAGGAATTATGGCTGCCATCATGCGCTCGCTATTTCCCCACTGGACACCTGTGAAATAATTCATCGCCGTTCCACCATCGAGGTAGATCGCATCGATTTTGTTCTCAACCATCAGCTTCTGAGCTTTGGCGACACGCGCTTTGCGTTCGTCGACAGAGATCGGAACCACATCCCCAGCCATTGGTTGCACCGTCTCAAAATCGGTGTGTGCGCCGACTGTGGTTGTTATAGCTGCACCTGCAAGGCCAGCGGCGGATGCTTTGAGGAAGTCTCTTCTTTTAAATGACATGAGTGGTGGGTTATAACTGCAAAATAGCAGTTAACAGACTCTTCGCCCAATCAATTATTTAAGCGGATCAAGACGCTGCTACTCAGGAGTAGTCGGCACCAAAACTTTGGCAAGCTCACCAAAAGTTCGGCCTTCCGTGTCCCTAAATGTCAGCATGCGTTTCGCTTCATCAATTCCTTCAAAGGCAGGAAAAAACAAAGTGTCGTTTCGGAATATATAGTCATAAATGCTTTGCATCTCAAGCCCATCCTGGGTCTTTGAAACACTCAGGTGATTATCTACTCTAATGGCAAAATGATCAGATCCATCAGGCGATTTAAACTCCCTCTCAAACGCTGCCATTTTCTGATACACTACAGCGTAAATAGTATAGTAAGGAATTTCTGGAGTTGAGCCGAGCACGTCGTCATCCAGCCATTTTACGAATTGGTTTGCCGTTATCGGGTTCCTGAAATTTGATCGAACAAAACGAACAATCAGATCATACTCCTCTTTAGTAAAAACGGCAGGATCAACGTAAAGGGTGTTGGATGCCACGGTAGCCGGCTGCATGTCCCCATACCTTACCGTGTCGATGACTACATATTCAACATCACTTAAAATTGCTTTATCTATCGGGAAAATATCCATCTCTTTGGATCCGTATCCGACAAGCACTTTTTCATCCCCGCCGTTGCCCGGCTTAAAATAAATCTGACGCGAATGCAATGTCGTTTCGAGTGTCGTTTTGGATTTAGAGATAAACCCAAACGTCGCACCTTCGAATTGCACCTCCTCTTTTTTATCAGTCTTTTCGCATGAAGCAAGTGCCATTGCAATCAACAAGAAGGAAAGCATTCTCACGAGCAACTATTTAAATGTCGATCTTCAATCCGACAGGGCAATGATCCGATCCCATATGCTCGTTAAAGATCATAGCATCTTTCACAGCCGGCATCATGCGGTTGTCGACGAGGAAATGATCAATGCGCCAGCCAACATTTTTGTCACGCGCGAACGTGACGTAATCCCAATAACTGTATTTCGCGGTAGTCGGATAAAAATGGCGAAAAGTATCAGTGAAACCGCTCTCCAGCAGCTTCGTAAATCCGTCAATTTCTTTTTGCGTATAACCGGCCGACCGATTGAAGTTCTCTTTAGGGCGCGCCAGATCGATCGGCTGATGGGCTACATTAAAATCTCCACACACAATAACCGGTTTTCTTTTTCGCAACCACGACAAGTAGCCACTGAACTCTACATCCCATTTCTCCCGATAGTCAAGACGTGAGAGGCCCTCGCCTGAATTAGGTGTGTAGACAGTGACTAGAAAGTAATTAATGAATTCGGCGGTAATAACCCTCCCCTCGTTATCGTATTCTTCGAGGCCAATATCATAGGTGACGTTGATCGGTTCAGTCTTAGATATAATGGCAGTACCCGAATATCCTTTCCTCGCCTTTGATGAATTTGCATACACGTGATGGGTATGAAAAACATCAAGGGTTGATTTCGATTCATCCTCAGCCGCCTTCGTTTCCTGCAGGCACAAAACATCTGGCGCCATCGCATTTATGCTTTCCAGAAAGCCTTTCTTGATGATTGCGCGGATACCGTTAACATTCCATGATACGAGGGTGAGCATAGTTCTGGATTCTGGATTCTGGATTCTGGATTCTGGATTCTGGATTCTGGATTCTGGATTTGCGCTCCGTAGGAGTACCCATTAAGCATGCCGAGGTGTTTGCTTCAAATGTAGGCCAACGACAGGACACAATCCTCTACTCAACGAAAATCATGTCTTACGAACGCCTCAATTGCTTCATATTCAGCCAGTCCTAGTTGATTGTAGGCGGCTGCCGTGGCGTGGTTCCGATCTTCCGCCCGGACCCAAAACTCTCTCTGATCGTTGCCAGGAAACAAGGCACTATCTTTTTGCGACTGGTGCTTAAACACAGCTTTGCGCTTCCGAAGAAGTTCATCAGGGCTGAGCGGCACAGCCATCTCAATCTGATCGATATCCCACTCCTGCCATGCGCCACGATAGAGCCACACGTAACAGTCTTTCATCCATGATTGGCTTTTCAACCTGCTCAACGCTTTGAATATTGCGGCAAGACAAACCCGGTGGGTACCATGTGGATCCGAAAGATCTCCTGCAGCATAGATTTGATGTGGCTTGATCTTCTGAAGCAAGTCGACAATAATCTTTATGTCCGCCTCGCTGAGTGGTTTCTTCTTCACCTTCCCTGTTTCGTAAAACGGCATATCAAGAAAGTGTGCCTGTGAATCAGGGATCCCGGTATAGCGGCAACCCGCCTTCGCTTCTCCCCTGCGTATCAAACTCTTGATTGTCATCACTTCAGGACTATCGACCTCCCCAGGTTTTTTCTTTCGAATCGAATCGGTGATTTGCTTGTAGAATTTTTCGCCTTCAAATTTTGTCTGTCCAAATGACGCATTGAAATCACGAACGAAATCCGCAAACCTTACCGCATCATCGTCAAACACAGCAATGTTACCCGATGTCTGGTATGCAACATGCACTTCATGCCCTTGATCAACTAGCCGGATAAACGTACCACCCATTGATATCACATCGTCGTCAGGGTGTGGACTAAAGATTACTACTCGTTTTGGGAATGGTTTTGCACGCTCGGGCCTGTTGGTATCGTCTGCTTTGGGCTTGCCACCCGGCCATCCCGTAATTGTGTGTTGCAGATGATTAAACACTTTTATGTTGACGTTGTAAGCTGATCCGTATTCGGTGATAATATCACTCATACCATGTTCCATGTAGTCATGGTTCGTCAGCTTCAGAATTGGCTTCTTCAAAGTTTGACACAACCATACAATCGCCTTGCGAATTAACTTATCATCCCACTCGCAGCTTTTCACGAGCCAAGGCGTTTTGATTTTTGTCAGCTGCGACGACGCTGCCTCGTCCAGAATCACCAACGGATTTGGATGTCGCTGCAAGTATGTTGAAGGTACCTGATCCGTGACCGGCCCTTCCACTGCCTTCTGAACGATCGGCGCCTTTCCCTCACCCCACGCCATCATAATTGTGCGCTTCGACTTCAGGATGGTGCCGACGCCCATTGTCAATGCATTCTTCGGGACATTTTCTTCTCCAAAAAAATCGCTCGCTGCATCGATTCGCGTCACTTGATCAAGTGTTATCAGTCTCGTCTCTGTGCGTTCTGACGATCCAGGTTCATTGAACCCAATGTGTCCCGTTCGGCCGATGCCGAGGATTTGGATGTCGATACCGCCCAATGAGTCGATCTTCTTTTCGTAGGCTTTGCAAAACGCCTGCACCTTTTGCTTTGAAATAGTGCCATCCGGAATATTGATATTCTTTTCAGGAATATCGATATGATCGAATAGATGCTCCCGCATGAACCTCACGTAGCTCTGCAATGAATCGGGCTGCATCGGATAATATTCGTCAAGGTTGAATGTGATGACGTTTTTGAAGCTCAAACCCTTCGAATGTAACTTGACAAGTTCTGCATAGAGCCTGGTGGGTGTGGAACCAGTTGCCAATCCAAGCACGCAATTCTTTTTCTCACGTTGCCGTTGTCGAATCAGTGTCGCGATTTCATTTGCGACAAATACTGAGCCTTCATCGGATGTGGCAAATATTTTTACCGGGATCTTTTCTGTCTGCGTGTCTGCTGTCATCAGGTAATTTTTAATACGTGTAAAATTAATTTTTCCGCCCATTGTTCTCAATAAATTCAACATAACTTTAGGCTGTGGACTTTCGAACGGAGCTTGACGTCAAACCGTCAACATTTCAAATCGGTTTAAAAGACCCGATCCTTACCCTCGGCTCTTGCTTTGCTGAAACAATGGGCAGAAAACTGCTTGAAAACAAATTTCAAGTCCTTGCAAATCCTTTTGGAACGAGCTATCACCCTCTTGCAATCCACAAGCTGATCAACTATAGTGTATTCCAGGAATATCCTCAGCCACATACGTATATTCTAAACCAGGAGCGTCACCTTAACTACGACTTTCACAGCCGTTTTCATGGCTCGAGCCTCGGTGACATTCAGGAGAATATCAATACGGCAATAGCGTCGGTTCATTATTTTTTAAAGACCTGCAAAACCATCATAATCACCTACGGCACAGCGTGGGTCTATGAACTTGAGGATACTGGTGTGGCGGTAGCAAACTGCCACAAAATGCCAGCAAAGCTTTTCGCAAAAAGGCTGTCTAAACCGGAAGAGCTCATCGATTCTTTCAACAGCACCCGAAATAGTCTTCGCACACTAAATCCAAACGTGAAAATCTTGTTGACTGTCAGTCCGGTCCGGCATGTAAAAGATACCCTGACGCTCAATAGCGCAAGCAAAGCAGTGCTTCGACTTGTCTGCAATGAGCTTACCAACATCGACGATGGCATCGAGTATTTTCCGGCGTATGAGATTATGCTCGACGACCTTAGAGATTACAGGTACTACAAAGATGATCTTATTCATCCAACGCCTTTAGCGGAAGAATATATATGGGAGAAATTTGGCGCCACGTATTTTTCAAGAGATACACTGGACTTCATTAACCGCTATAATCGCATAAGGAAAAGTCTTTTACACAGGCCATTTGACATTGAAAGCTCATCACATAAAAAGTTCCTGCGTGATCTACTCGCTGAACTCGAACGACTCCAGAACACCGCTGACGTGGGCGAGGAAATTGAAGGTGTGCGAGCGCAACTAGCTAACAAAGCTCATTAAACGCACTTACCCGTATTTAACATGGCCTGATTGTTTGACACAGATTTTTGAAATCGCATGAGCCTAAAGCCAGACAGAAAAGCCAATCGACTGATTCATTCAACAAGTCCCTACTTGTTGCAGCATGCTTATAATCCCGTGGACTGGTTCGAGTGGGGCGCTGATGCCCTGAACAAAGCGAAGCAGGAAGACAAACCGATACTGGTGAGTATTGGATACTCATCGTGTCATTGGTGTCACGTGATGGAGCGGGAGTGCTTTGAAAAGGAAGAGATTGCCGGCATCATGAACGAGCACTTCGTATGTATCAAAGTCGATCGGGAGGAAAGGCCCGACATCGATCAAATCTACATGGAGGCTGTGCAGGCGATGCGGCAACAAGGCGGGTGGCCGCTGAATGTTTTTCTCACGCCAGATCAAAAGCCATTTTACGGTGGGACTTATTTCCCGCCTGCAAACTGGACAAACGTATTGCTACAACTTAGCACCGCATTCAAGCAACGACGAAAGGAAATTGAGGACACTGCAGAAAGTCTGAGGCAGCACCTTCAGACCACCGACCTGCAGCGGTTCTCAAATGATCCATCATCAGGTAAGTTCAACCGGCAAACGCTCGATGCAATGTTCAGCATACTTGAAAAGCGTTTTGACAATACATGGGGCGGGATGGATAAAGCACCAAAATTCGTCATGCCTTCAATCTGGATGTTCATGTTGCGATATCATCACCTTTCGGGAAATGGCCAAGCATTACGCATGGTGGTGATGACGCTCGAAAAAATGACAAAAGGCGGATTGTATGATCAGGTTGGAGGCGGGTTTTCCCGTTACTCGGTCGATCCCGAATGGTTTGCACCGCATTTTGAAAAGATGCTCTATGATAACGCTCAACTCCTGAGCCTTTACAGTGAAGCATATGCGATCACAAAAAACGAACTCTTCAAAGATGTAGTCTATAAAACTGTCGAATGGCTTACCCGCGAAATGACACATTCGCTGGGCGGATTTTTCTCTGCGCTGGATGCTGACAGCGAAGGCATCGAGGGGAAATTTTATACCTGGACATTTGAGGAACTGAAGTCTGCCTTAGGGGAAGATTTTGAGTCGGCATCAAAATATTTTAATATAAACGAAGAAGGCAATTGGGAGCACGGCAGAAATATTCTTCTTCAACCTGATAATGTGGATAATGGCGACGCAGTGAGAAAGTGGCACGAAAAGCTACTGAACATCAGGAAGAGTCGCATCAGGCCTGGCCTCGACAACAAAATACTGACTGGTTGGAATGCCATGACTATTCAAGGCCTTACAGATGCCTATCGTACTTTTGGCGATTCCCGATTCCTGGACATCGCAAAGAGAAATATCGATTTTCTTGAAACACGCTTGATGGCCAATGGAAAGATTTATCGGGCATTCAAGGAAAAACATTCTGACACAGAAGCATTTCTTGAAGACTATACATTCATGATTCAGGCATATACCTCCGTGTACCAGGTGACATTTGATGAGTCGATGCTCACGAAGGCAAAGGAATGGTGCGAATACACCATTTCCAATTTTTACGACTCGAGCGATGGTTATTTTCATTTCTCCGGATCGGATGAATTGATTGCCAGAAAGAAAGAAGTCTTCGATAATGTTATTCCTTCATCGAACTCGGTGATGGCCTTAAATCTCCTTCATCTTGGAGCACTGCTTGATATTGACGAATGGAAATCCATGTCGGCAACGATGACAGGAAAGCTCACCAATCTCATAGAATCCGAGCCCGGATACATGTCAAACTGGGGCATTCTGCTGGCGGAGTTGACGGTGGGCATGGCAGAGGTTGTAGTTTCAGGCTCCGATTTTGAAAACATGCGGCGTGAGCTTCATCAATCATATCAGCCATTCTCGGTAACCCTTGGCACACAGGGCCCGACCAGCCTGAGCCTCCTGCAGGGCCGCGAACCAATACCGGGAAAAACATTGTTTTACGTGTGTTTCAATAAAACTTGCAAATTGCCTGTTGATAATGTCAGGAAAGCAATTACCCAACTGGAAGAAGCTTTAAAGAAATAATTGCTTTCTTCGGATTTGCAGACCTTGAAAAATTGAACCCTGAAACTTGAGCCAGGAAACGTACTTCACAGAACTCATTTTGCCCGTCCCGATACCAAAGCTTTTTACGTATCGGGTACCCGCCGCCTGGAACGAGCTTGTTAAAGTCGGGCAACGGGCGATCGTCCCTTTCGGACAGCGCAAGATCCTCACGGGCGTAATCGCCAAGGTCCATCAGCAGCCCCCGGTAGATTATGAAGCAAAGTATTTGCTGGAGATCCTCGATGAACGCGAGGTCATCACATCATTTCAATTTCGCCTGTATGAATGGATGGCGGGCTACTACATGTGTACGCAAGGTGAAGTTCTGAATGCAGCGCTACCCGCAGGATTGAAACTCTCCAGCGAATCAATGGTTCAGTTGCATCCCTCTTTCAATCTCGAGGAAACGCCATTCGATTTTTCCGAAAAGGAAAGGATCGTTATTAACCACCTCAGAAGCGAGGCGCTTTCATATTCAGATGTTGCCAAACTTCTTGATGTGAGGTCTATTTATAGCATTCTGAAGTCGCTGTCCTCAAAAGAAGCCATTATCCTATTCGAAAAGGTTAAGGAGAAGTATAAGCCTAAAACCGAGAAACGGTTCCGGCTTACGGCGCAATACCTTGAAAAGAAAGCACTAGAATCCCTGTTCGAAACACTGGCATCAAAACCAAAACAGGAAGGCGTGTTGTTAAAGTATCTCCAGGAAATACCCGTATTTAATGATCGAGCCTTGAATGAACGGGGCCTTTCAAAGAACGACATCGTCACAGAAGATATTTCCGAGTCGTCGTTGATGACCTTGGTAAAGAACAAAGTCCTTGAAGAGTTTGAGATCGTCGTGCCACGATTTGGCTTCGACGAGATCACAGCGGAACATCCCCTCCTACTCAGTGAGAAACAGGAGGAAGCGCGAAACAAAATCATGCAAAGTTTCGAAACCAACGGGACAGCATTGTTGTATGGAATTACGGGGAGCGGAAAAACCGAGATCTACGTGGACCTCATCCGGAAAACACTGGAAGGTGGTTCGCAAGTGCTTTATTTGCTGCCAGAGATAGCGTTGACAACACAGATTGTTCAACGTCTTAAAAAGATATTCGGCGCGTCGATGGGCGTCTACCATTCCAAATTCTCAGACAATGAACGCGTGGAAGTTTGGAATGGCGTACTAGAAGGTAAGTTCAAGTTTGTCGTGGGAGTTCGTTCATCTGTTTTTCTTCCCTTTGACAACCTCGGGCTCATCATCATCGACGAGGAACACGATCCTTCTTACAAGCAACAAGAGCCGGCACCTCGTTACCATGCCCGCGACGTGGCTTTGATGATGGCACAGCATCATCATGCAAAGGTGCTCCTCGGGACGGCAACTCCATCGTGTGAGAGTTATTTTCTCGCGAAAACAGGGAAATCAGGATTTGTCACACTCGAGCAGCGTTTCGGCGATGCAAAGGTGCCGGAAATCACGTTCGCAGATTTATCAAAAGAAAGAAGACAAAAAAAGAACAAAGGCGATTTTTCATCAATGCTCCTCAAAGAAATCAAGGACACCATTGCATCAAAAGAGCAGGTCATTCTTTTTCAAAACCGGAGAGGCCACTCACCTTTTGTTCAGTGTGAAGATTGCGGGTGGGTTCCTACGTGCATCAATTGCGCAGTGAGCCTCACGTATCATCAATATCGACACGCGGTGATCTGCCATTATTGCGGATATCGTGAAGAACTTCCCGCGCAATGCCCGGTTTGCTCTTCGAAAAGAATACTCACACTAGGGTATGGCACCGAGAAAATGGAGGAAGAGCTCAAAATCCATTTCCCCGAAGCGAGTGTCAGTCGCATGGACCTGGACACAACACGGACGAGGAGCGGCTATGAATCAATCCTCGACGATTTCGAAAAAGGTGAAACAGACATACTCGTCGGCACACAGATGGTCACGAAAGGACTCGATTTTGACAAAGTCAATCTCGTCGCCGTCTTCGATGCCGACAGGATGATGCACTTCCCTGATTTCAGATCATATGAACGCGCATTTCAACTCATACTGCAGGTAAGTGGGCGGGCAGGACGTCGCAGTAAACAAGGCAAAGTGATCATACAGACATCCAATACCCAACATCCGCTGTTTGAATTCATAAAGGAACACAATGTCACCGGCTTCCTGGAAGGCCAACTCCGTGATCGTGAATTATTCAGTTATCCGCCCTTTGCCCGCCTGATCGAAATAGTCATTAAGCACACTGACAGAAAAATAAGTCGTGATGCGGCCGCATGGTTCACGGAAAAGGCACGAAAAGAAGTAAAGGGAATTCGTGTTATGGGTCCAGGCGAACCGATGATCTCAAAAATCCGGAATGAGTTTTTACATACGATCCTGATTAAGATTCCACGCAATCAGGGAAAACTTGCGGCGATCAAATTGACATTATTGGAAATCGCGGAGCAACTCTACGTGGACAAAACGTATCGAAATATCTCTATCCTTTTCGATGTAGATCCGGTATAAGCCACAAAGGAGCCTTATTTGATCTCAATCACTTGCTCAGCGTGAAAGGGTTTACCGGTTGCAGTTGCCCCCTCTACAACAACCCGGTAGCGGGTTAGCATATCTGCAGAGTAGAACGTCACTTTTGCTTTACCCAATGTGTCCGTGACTACATTTGGATTCCAATAAATCGTAGACCTGAAATCTGGTTGTGAATGATCTTCATTCACATCACCGTAGTCGGGCATCCGAAATTCAGTGATACGGTCATATCCCTTCAACCTTACAGACTGAAAAAATTTTGGATTGAATTTCTGAGAATTAACAGGCGACGTGCTGTCAACTCCATCCTTCGTGTAAACCATGATAACACCGCCTTCTGCCCGCACACCGAAACGTGCACGTGAATCGTACGATATAAAATCTACATGATCAACACTACTTAAGGAAATCTGATTCAATCGGTTCGTTATGGACTCCTCTGTCATTTGAACGATACCATCAATGATTAAAAGAGGCTCCATATTCCTGCCGCGGTAAACAATCACATACGCATACGAGTCACCAATAATTACATTACCAACTCTGTTCGCGTAGACTGTAAGTCCGGGTATAGATGATCTTATCAGCGTAAACAATGTCCCGAATCTCTCTTTTTCGATTCGCCCCCGTGAAATCGTATAGTCCGGCTTAAAATGGGCGGCACGAGTATCCCGAACCACTACTTCCTCCAGCACCTTCCCGCTCAAGCCCTCATAATTTATCTTATAGTGCTCAGGCTTCTGCGACTCTTCGACTTCAATTGCTATTGGTGCCGGCAGATTTTCAATGGGTGCCGGAATTTGTTCATCGACAATCACCTTTCCATAAATTTTTCCTCGTGCATTTTTTGCCTGAAGTGCAAATGTTGCGGAATCACGAAATTGAAAGCCAGTTACCCAAAATTTGCCGTTGCCATCGGTTTCAACACTTGCAAAGTCTTCACGATTTCCCCGAATCACATTGACTCGTGCCCGTTCGCTCTTGCCCTTTTCGTTGACGAAATGCCCCTGCACACTGATACCTTTTTCAATCGGATAGACCGCCCGCTTGTACGGGATTGGCGTATCATTAACATCATTTGCCGCCTCCCCTACGGTTTCAGCGTCCAGCTTTGTTGCCTGATTTTCATCGACAACGGAGACTGAGAATACCGCTGGGCGAGTGTCCTGTTCTCCCGGATGAATTTTGAATTCCAGCGATATCTTGTCGCGCTTTCCATATTGGGTTCGGTCGGGGGAGATTTTTACAAATGTGGTATCAACCCTTTTTTCCGCCACCCTGGTTTGCGGTGCCACCACGCGTTCGAACAACGTCAAGACACGGATAGGTTTGACGTAAAAACTCTTTTCTCCGAAATTCCGCATCCAATTCGTATAGGCACGCAGATAATAGTCTCCGGGCGGCATACTGTCCGGCAAATTGAATTCTCCGTTCATTCGACCATCATCAATGAAATATGTTTTCCTTCCGATGATTCTTTTTCCAGCACTTATCAATTCTACATACAGCACCTTGCTCAAAGTGTCTGCCCGCAGCGGATTAGCATAACGAAGTTGCCCGGCAAACCAAATAACATCGCCGCGGTAATAATATGATCTATCCGTATTGAGATAGACAGTTTCGCGCATATCAGCGAGATCGGATTCTTCGCGATCATTCTTCGGGAACACGGCCGCCTGACCGGGGTGAAAATCGTTGGGTAGCATATCGCCGACACGCAGGGAACTCATGTAACCCGACCCAACAGTGTTGTCTGGTCCGAAGAACGCTCCGGTCGAATCCGTTTTGATAAATCCCGACTTCATCTCCAGCCAGGAGACTTGAAAGTTCACATCATCGTAGCTTTTTATTGGTGAGTTTGCTTTCATATAATGCACTTCGATCTTCTCCTCGCGAAAGTCAATCGTCAGGAGCTTCGTTCTTTGATCATAAGTGATACGTCGAGCAGTAGAATCATACGCCTCGATGGAATTACCCAATTCCTTTTCAAAGACGGCCGTTCGGGGCCTCGTTTCGGGCGTGATCTTTTCTACGTACACGCGAAACCCGTTGCCTGTAACTTTATTTTCAATGATCGATCGAAGAAAGTGACGTTGCGATCCGAGATAGGCTTGCGACCGGTTTTGCACCCAGCGCTGTTCGATTACCGGATCAAGGGTCTTCATCTCCTCAAATTTTACTTTGCCGAGAATGGAATACTCCTCATTCCTTGTTGTGAATCTGGAGAGGATATACGTGACGGTATATCCGAGTCCTTCATTTGCAACCACGATTGGTTCGGATGCAGTCGCAAGCAAGACATCACCTGCTTTTCTAAAATCCAGGACCCAAGGATTTAATATCCTTGCCTGCCGGGCAATTCTGCTGTTGCCAAGGAATATAGTATTGAATCGCCTGAGGCTGCTCTCCCACTCCTTATCCGTCTTACCTTCAATCCTGATGTTTTCCAAAATCTTATCATCAATCAACAACTCCACAGGAGACAGTTTCAAAGCCTGATCATGCGAAATATTCAATTTCGTCAGATAAGTGTGGTAGCCCACAAACGAAATCACCAGCTCAACCTGGCCCGCGGGAACGTGCTTCAAGAAAAAGTTTCCTTTTTCATCGGCCGCGACACCCACGGTAGTATTGTTGATAAAAACATTGGCGAATGGAAGTGGCTCTTGCGTTTTGGCATCCAGAACGCGGCCTTCAATGCTCGCGTTTTGCGAAATGGCCGCAACGGCAGACAATAAAAAAGAAAGAGTTAATACCGCCCGCATCCAACAAAATTAAACCTTGACGTAGATTTTTCTGTGGGTACAATGCCGATCAGATCAGAATCGTATTCCAATCATCGTTCAGCACAGGGATCGCATGATGCGCAGTAAGATCGAACTGACAAGGCACCACTGACACAAAGTTGTTTATGATCGCCCATTCATCATTGTCTTCACCCCGGTCAAAATTCACGAAGTTGCCAGTCATCCAAAAATAGCGACGACCATTAGGGTCTCGCCGCTCATCGAATTCTTCGACCCATTTTGCATTGGCCTGACGGCAAATTTTGATACCCTTCAGATTTTCATTTTGCTTTGGGGGAAAGTTGACATTCAGCGCGACTCCTTTCGGCAATCCTTTTGTCAGTACTTGCCTTGTGATTTTGCTGATGTACTCGCGCGTGTGTGAAAAATCTGCATCCGCACTGAAGTCACAGAGTGAGAAGCCGATCGCGGGTGTTCCTTCAATAGCAGCCTCGATGGCCGCCGACATTGTTCCTGAATAGAGTACGCTGATAGACGTATTGCTTCCGTGATTCACGCCGCTGACAACGACATCCGGTTGACGCTGGCCTTTTAATACATAGTGCCGCGCCATCTTTACGCAGTCAGCCGGCGTGCCAGAGCATTCAAATGAACGAGCGCCTTTGAATATGTCAGATTCTTTCAAGCGAAGCGTATCGCCCACCGTAATCGCATGACCCATTCCTGATTGCGGCCTGTTAGGCGCTACAACAAGGACGTCACCCAGTGACTGCATTACTTCTACCAAATTGCGAATACCGGGCGACGTTATACCGTCGTCATTGGAAACCAGGATCAGGGGCTTGGTCATTCTTTAAATTGTGAATTGTAATAGTCTATAATCTGGGCAAACTCGTATTTCGAATCGAGGCTTAAGCGATTGGTCTTAATATATTTTTCAACACTGTTTCCCTGGTTCCCCATCATAGCGATAAGGTCATTTCGCTTTCCAGTGAAAGGTTCGATAACACCTCGCTCATTCAGAAAAAAGTATTTGTACACCAACACCATCCTATTGGTTGATCCATAGTAATAAAACGAGCTCGGATAACTCCTCAATTCGACCGCTTCGCGGCATAACAGTGTTAATTTTCCTTCAGCCAGCAACTCAAAAAAGACAGGCGCTTTGTAAGCACCCATTGCAGCGTATGGCAACGAGTAAAAATGGCGGTAGCGTTTTGCGGTCTTGTCGAATATTTCAAAAAAGACAACTTTGCGCGCCGTATAAGATCCCAGCCTATTATCCTTTTCGTATTGAAGCAGATCACTTTGAAGATCGTATTTGATGTTGCCACGGAGTGTATCTCCCTCTTCCAGCACCATCTTACCTTCGTGCCAGAATTCAAACGGGAACCGTTGAGCATCCGCCGAGCCCGCAATCACCAAACATATCAAAATCAGAAACCTCATAAGTGTTTCAGAATGTTGTGACCCAATTTATCCCTTTTCGTCTTGAGATATTTTTCGTTGTGTTTGTTAGGCACTGTTTCGATGGGAACATTCTCCACAATTTCCAGACCATAGCCCATGAGCCCCACACGCTTCTTCGGATTATTGGTGATAAGTCGAAGTTTCGTGACACCAAGATCATGGAGGATCTGTGCCCCAATGCCGTAGTCACGATTATCCATATCGAAACCAAGTTGAATGTTCGCTTCGACTGTATCCAATCCCTCTTCCTGTAATTTATAGGCTTTCAGTTTGTTCAGTAACCCTATCCCACGCCCCTCCTGCTTCATGTATAGAACCACACCGCTTCCTTCTTTTTCTACCATTTTCATTGCCACGTGAAGCTGCGTGCCGCAATCGCAGCGACATGACCCAAAAATATCACCCGTCACACAAGATGAATGAACGCGCACCAATACAGGGTCGCCGTTTTTCCATTCACCTTTTACAAGGGCAAGGTGCAATTCGCCAGTATCGATCTGCTCATAAGCAGAAAGTTTAAAGTCGCCGTATGCTGTTGGCATATTGACATCGACCCGCTTTCTCACCTGGCATTCGGTTTTCATCCGGTATGCGATCAGATCCTTGATGGAGACAAGCTTTAAAGAAAACTTGTCGGCTACCTTACGAAGATCAGCCAGGCGCGCCATGGTCCCATCCTCATTCATGATCTCTACAAGTACTCCCGCGGGACTAAATCCAGCCAGCCGCGCAAAATCGATTGCTGCTTCGGTGTGCCCGGCACGGCGCAAGACACCTTCCTTCTTGGCTTTCAAAGGGAAGATATGTCCAGGCTTACCAAAATCGTCAGGCTTTGTGGTTGGATCCGCAAGGGCTTTGATGGTTTTGGCACGATCATGAGCTGAAATACCAGTTGTACATCCGTTGCCGAGAAGGTCTACAGAAACCGTAAAGGGCGTCTCATACGCCGCCGTGTTTCTTCCGACCATGAGATCAAGGCCGAGCTCTTCGCAGCGCCCCTCCACAAGTGGGGCGCAGATAAGACCGCGGCCTTCCTTCGTCATGAAATTCACAATTTCAGGCGTAATGGCTTCTGCTGCGCAAATAAAGTCCCCTTCGTTTTCACGATCCTCATCATCCACTACGATGATCATCTTACCGCTTTTTATGGCTGAAACAGCTTCTTCTATCGGGTCTAACTTAATGGCAGGTACCTGGGTCATATCCTATTCAATCTATCCTATTTGGAATCAGCATTCAATATTCGCGATTTTTCGCCGAATAGACGCTCTGAGTCTTCAACAAGTCAAGGGTTTGTTATGTTCCGCTAGGCTGCTATTGGTTCGCAACCTGATTCACCGCGTTGCGGGCTACTACAATGCTGAGTAATTCCGCGATTTGATTTTTGACCATGTTAATATTGGCGAGGGTGTCGATGAGATTATCCTGCTCTGACCCTTCGGCCATTCCTTTTATCTTTTCAAGATTGTCCACCGACATTTTATTCAGCGCACCAAACTTCAGTCGAAGAATCACTTTAGAAGGTGCTTCGTCCGTTTGGTATTCTGGTCCTACATAAATGTTCTTCTTGCCCCATCCCTCACTGAGATGAAATTTTTGAACGAGCAGGTCAGATACGATCTGAAAATTCTCACGGGGCACCGCTTTCAAAAATGATTCAGGAGTCGGCAGAATACCTTTTGCAATTTCCCCCCGATAGGTATCAAACACAGCCTGGTGGGATTTATCTAAGAGCTGAATGTCTTCACTTTCATGAAACAAATATTCATACACATATTCGTCATTTGGCGTCTTCAAATTTCCCAACAGGACAAGCACCTTCAAGAATTCTTTTTCCAGCAGTATCACACTCGCTACAGGGTCATATACAAATGATTTTGACAACTCATGCACATCAGACAGGCTGAGCATCGAAGGTTCTTTTTTTCCTGGGGCACCCTGTTGACGATCATCGATACGCCTTTTGATCAACAGTTTATTGACCTCAGAATTAATCAACTGAAACGGTATCGCCATGATCTTGCTGCACTCCTGCAAGAACACCGTCCTTTTAAGATGATCCGGGATCAACGAAATGGTGTTGACGATGTCGTGAATAAGCTCGGATTTTTTAACAGGATCAGAAGCAGCTTCTTTTGCAAAGAGTCCGGCTTTGAAAGAAATGAAATCCTGAGAATGATCTGCCAGGTATTTTTGAAATTCTGTTGTCCCAACTTTCCGTGAAAAGCTATCGGGATCTTCGCCGTCGGGAAAAAGGATCACCCTGACATTCAATCCCCCCTTGAGGATGAGGTCAATACCACGGAGCGCCGCCCTTATCCCCGCATCGTCTCCATCGAAGAGTACGGTGACGTTGTCTGTAAAGCGTCTGATAAGCTTAATCTGATCTTCTGTCAATGCGGTGCCGGAGGAAGCCACTACATTTTCAACATCGGCCTGATGCATGGATATAACATCGGTGTATCCCTCGACAAGAAAGCAATTGTCTTTTTGCCTGATGATGTTCTTTGCCTGATACAATCCATACAAAACACCACCCTTGTGATAGATGTCCGTTTCGGGCGAGTTGATGTACTTCGGTTGGTTCTTTTCTTTACCTAACATCCGCGCACCGAACGCGATCACCTTGCCCGACATGTTATGCACAGGAAATATGACACGCCCCCTAAAGCGATCGTATGTCCTACCCTCATCATTTTTAACAACGAGGCCGGTCTTTTCCAGGAGCTCCTTATTATAATTTGCTTTAATCGCGGCGTCGCTGAGATGATTCCATCCTTCCAGGGCATAGCCGAGCTCGAATTTATTAACGGTACGGTCATTGAAGCCGCGCTCATGAAAGTAGCTCAACCCAATCCCCCGGCCCTCATCGGTGTTGAACAGATTGTCTTTATAGTAGTCCTTCGCAAAGTTCATCAGGATATAAAGCCCGTCGCGTTCGCTTTGTTGTTCGCGCAATTCGTCAGACTGAGCATTCTCCTGAATCTCTACTCCGTATTTTTTCGCAAGAAACTTGATCGCCTCTGTATAGCTCATGCCCTCATGCTCCATCACGAAGGTGATCGCGTCGCCGCCTTTCCCGCTGCTGAAATCCTTGAAAATTCCCTTGCCAGGAACAACAAAAAAAGATGGGCTTTTCTCATTGTTAAAGGGACTTAGAGCCTTGTAATTCTGTCCTGCCCTTTTAAGCGAAATGAAATCGCTGATCACATCCACGATGTCAATGCGGTTTTTTACTTCGTCAATGGTCTCGCGACTGATCATGAACGTCAAAGATACACCAAAACCTTTTTTAAAAATTGGCAAACCAAGTCCTAACTTGCGCGACATCCTCAAAGCGCTTTCAACGGTAAATGATCCCGATCTAAAGAGAGATCTCGTGAGTCTCAACATGATCAAGGACATACGAGTGCAGGGTAATCAGATTGAATTTACCGTTGTACTCACGACACCGGCATGCCCGCTGAAGGAAATGATCAGAAAGGATTGCGAACGGGCGGTGCGAAAGGTCGTGGGAAACGATGCGACGATCACGATCAACATGACATCGTCAGTAACCTCGTTACGAGACAATGCACCCCTCCTTCCCGGCGTAAAAAATATCGTCGCCATTGCCTCTGGCAAAGGCGGCGTTGGCAAGTCTACCGTAACCACCAATCTCGCCGTCGCACTGGCTCAGGCAGGCGCGAAAGTTGGTCTGATTGACGCCGATATTTTTGGACCTTCTGTTCCCGTCATGTTCAACTGCGAGCGTGATCAGCCGGAGGTAAAGACGATTAATGGAAAGAATTTCATTCTGCCCCTGGAGCAGTACGGCGTAAAACTTATTTCGATAGGATTCCTGGCGCCGCCAGACAGTGCTGTCGTATGGCGTGGTCCTATGGCAAGCTCAGCACTAAAACAATTTATCGCCGACACCATCTGGGGCGATCTCGATTATCTTTTTATTGATTTACCACCTGGCACCAGCGACATCCATCTCACGCTTGTGCAAACTGTTCCGGTCACCGGTGCAGTCATTGTCACTACGCCGCAAAAAGTAGCGCTGGCCGACGCCACAAAAGGCCTCGCAATGTTCCGTCAGCCACAAATCAACGTGCCGATATTAGGTGTCGTTGAGAACATGGCTTACTTCACGCCGGAAGAACTTCCGAACAACAAGTATTACATATTTGGGAAAGACGGGGGCAAGAACTTATCGGAGAAATTCGACGTTCCTCTGCTGGGACAAATACCGCTTGTTCAAAGTATTCGCGAAAGCGGTGATAGTGGACTTCCCGCAGTTCTTAAAGAGGGTGTTACGGCAGATGCTTTCAAAGAATTGGCGGAGTCCCTTGCAAGAAGAATTGCGATTAGAAATGCTACCTTTGACACCACGAAAAAAGTTGAGATCACCGTATGAGTCCCGCGACTGAAACTAAAAATGAGGAGATCGTCCGGCGGATTGAATCATCGCTCGATAATATTCGTCCTTATCTCGAAGCGGACGGCGGAAATGTTCGCGTTCTGGAGATTACAGAAGATCATGTTGTTAAACTCGAATTTCTTGGGAACTGCAGCAACTGCGCCATGTCAACCATGACTTTTAAGGCGGGCGTGGAAGAAGCGATCCGCCGTTCCGTTCCGGAAATTCGGTCTATAGAAGTTATCAATCTGGCGCCACTTTCAAGCCATTGATCTATTTTTTGGCGGATTAATCATAGTTTGCCGAGTCTTTCGTTTAGTCACAAGTGACCTGCCGACGAAATGACATCTAACTGAAAGCAATTTATAGATGGTTTGCGTACAGCCCGGTATTCTATCTGACAGAAGCACTTTCAGTCCCTTGATTTCCATCCGTTACCTGCTGCTCATCTTTATTCTGTCGTCGTTCAATAGCCTCGCGCAGGAGCGATGCGGCACAGTGGCTTATGAGAAGATGATCCACGGCGACTTGTCGAACGAAAGAGAAGCCAGGTTCGAACAGTGGGTTCGCAGCAAGGTCGCGAGTGGTACACGAACCTTTCAGGCAAACCGGCTTCAGGCATTTACCTACACCATTCCCGTTGTCGTGCATGTCATTCATAATGGTGAACCCATTGGCACCGGAACAAACATCTCTGACGACCAAATCAAGTCGCAAATTCAAGTACTAAATGACGATTACAAACGACTAAATGCTGACGCATCGAATACGCCGACTGAGTTTCAATCAGTGGCAGGTAGTATCGATATACAATTTGTCCTTGCGCAACAGGACCCTGAAGGACTAAGCAATCCTTCTGGTCTTACTGGCATCACCCGAACAAAAGGAACGAAGGCATCATGGACACTTGCCGATAACTCAACATTCAAAAGTCTTGCTTACTGGCCTGCGGAAAATTACCTGAACATTTGGGTAATTAATTTTGATGCGAGTACCGGACTATTGGGGTATTCTCAGTTGCCAACAATTGACCCTGGCCTTGCCGGCGGACTGGAAGATTCTTCAAATGATCGCCTTACGGATGGCGTGACGATACACTACAAGGATTTCGGTTCCAACTTTACGCCACCAGGTGGTTCGTTCGTTCTCGATGCATCCTATAACCGGGGCCGCACTGCAACACACGAAGTAGGACACTTTTTCGGCCTGCGCCATATTTGGGGTGATGCGAATTGCGCCACGGATTATGTCAACGACACCCCAACACAACCTTCGAGCACCTCGGGATGCCCAACCAACCCAGCAACAGTAACCTGTTCCGACGGCACACATCATAAGATGTTTCAGAACTACATGGACTACACCAACGACGCTTGTATGAATCTGTTTACAAAAAATCAGGTCGACAGGATGGTGATAATTCTGAATAACAGCCCGAGGCGAACAAGCCTGCTCACCTCTATAGGTGCAAACGCTCCAACCCCGGTCGCTGACGATGCCGGCATCAGGCAAATTGTAGCGCCGCAGGCGTCAGTCTGCAGTGGATCGGTCACACCACAAATAGAAATCAAAAACTATGGCAGCAATAATGTGACGTCTGTTCAGGTGCAGGTCTCTGTCAACAGCGTTGTCACGGAAACAAAAACATTTTCACTGAGCCTTACTCCGCTTCAATCCACGATCGTTTCATTCAATAACCCAATAGTATTTGCTGCCGGAGTTACGCAAGCAGTCTCATTTGCGATCATCACAACGAATGGAAACACAGATGGGAAGGCCAGCAACAACAACCTATCACAAACCGTGATCACACCTTCCACAATAGCCCTCCCCATTCTGGAATCATTTAACTCGACACCCACTGGTTGGCAAATCATCAATCCCGATGGCCAAACAACGTGGACGAATGTACCGGCTCCTGATGCCTCATCCACTAACCATGCGATGTATATCAATTTTCATGACTATCAAAGCGAGGGTACGCTTGACTGGCTGGTTACTCCGTCTTTCAATCTCTCGAATCCTTTGACCTCACAACTAAAGTTCAACTGGTCATACGCTCAATTTCCAGGCGAGTCGAATGACGAACTCCTGGTGTACGCCCTGCCATCTTGCAGCCATGATCTTTCTCAAGGTATCTTATTGTATGATGCATCGGGAACTGCGCTGGCTACGGCATCGAGCACCTCGGCGAGTTTTACACCGTCGTCAGCGGCACAATGGAAAACACAGGTGAAGTCGTTGAGCACACTATCATCATCAACATCGTACCAGATCGCGTTTGTCGGGAAAAACGGTTATGGCAATAACCTTTATGTCGACACTATCATAATCTCCGATAAGGAAGTGAATGACGTCGGTATCACCGGGATCGTCAGCCCGGGCGTAGTGCATTGTGTGAGCAATCCCGCGATTAAATTCAAGGTAAAAAATTACAGCACAGCTCCGATTACGACTTTTGACGTGGTGCGAACATTAAACGGTGGCGCTTCGGTGACGCAGACTTTTAATGTGAACTTAGACCTGGACCAGGAGAATACATTTACCCTGAATCCCGTAACACTAAAGTCGGGAACGAACCAAATAACGATTACTATTAATAATCCCAACGGACTACCCGATTCTGCACCTGCCAACAACACGATTACGTTTAACTCATATCTTGATCAATCCAAGGACGCGTCGCCACTTAGACTGACCTTTGATAGTCAGCTTGAGGTGCCCTGGATCGTAGCATCGTCGTCACCCAACGCAAAGAACTGGGAAACAGTAACAACGACCAGCAAGAAGGTCTCGGCCACCTATAAAGCCTACTCGAATACAACGCTCGGCGAAGAATCGTGGTTCGTGAGCCCGGTGCTCGACCTCTCCCGCTATAATCAACAGAGCCTGTTTTTCGATTTGAGCTATGCGCAAAGAATCCCGATAGAAGACAGATTACAGATCCTTGCATCCACAGATTGCGGCGTCACATATGACAGAATACTCTTCGACCAAACAGGCAGTTCGTTTCAAAACATCCTGTCATCTTCAGAATGGGTGCCCGCAACTTCCAACGACTGGAGTCGTCAGCGCGTCACATTGGATTCAATTTCTGGAAAAAATAATGTAAGACTTGCGTTCGTCGCTATTAATGCCAACGGCAACAATCTTTATCTGGATAATATTGAAATCTTTGCAGGCGACGATCCTAATCCACCGGTCAGTTCGCTTTCCTATCAGTTCTATTATCCACCCGATCATCCTCAATATAACGTTGCCGTAACTTTCACGCTTCCCGAAAAAAAGGATGTGCGATTGCAGATTTTATCAGTGATGGGCCAGGTGGTTACCGACACTTCTCTGCCGGACACCCTCAACCAAACATATTATTTTGATTTGAGCACGCAGTCAGCGGGCATCTACCTGTTCAGGTTGCAAATCGACGATCAGTTTAGTACGACGAAAGTTTTTGTCGGTCATTAGTCTGCCAATTTCTATCTTTGAATCGATTTAAAATCGATGGGCAAAACAAAGGTAGCAATCCTCTATGGCGGCCGTTCCGTGGAGCACGGTGTTTCGGTCAACTCAGCAAGGAACATTTTCGAATTCATGGATCGGAAAAAATTCACTCCCATTCCGATCGGCATTACTCAAAAGGGAAAATGGCACCTGACTAAAGACGTCTCCAGAAACATGAATAAGGGAAAAGCCCTTTCCCTGGAGTTGGATCCGCGCAAGCCCATTCTCAAGGCCGGCGCTACAAAATTGCAAGCCGATGTTGTTTTCCCCGTCCTTCACGGCACTGATGGTGAAGACGGAAGCATTCAGGGCCTATTGAAAGCGCTGGATCTGCCGGTTGTTGGAACGGGTGTTCTTGGGTCGTCCCTTTCGATGAATAAGATCGTGGCAAAGAGACTGCTTCGCGAAGCGGGTATTCCGGTTACCGATTTCATTCCCTTGAATTTCTATGATAAGACACGTCCGTCATTCGAAGAGATCAATAGCAAACTCGGTGTGCCATTCATGGTGAAGTCGGCGAGCCTTGGCTCATCGGTGGGGGTGACAAAAGTGAAATCAAAATCCGAGTTCAGCAAGGCAGTCGAAGAGTCGTTCCGTTACGATCATGAATTGTTGTTCGAGAAATATGTGAAGGGCCGCGAGATCGAATGTGCTGTGTTGGGCAATGAACCGCCAAAGGCATCTCTTCCCGGTGAGATCATCATCAGCAAGAATTATGAGTTCTATACGTTCGATGCGAAATATGTAGACGGTGAAGCCGTAAAGATCGATGTACCTGCAACGCTCCCTGCTCACATTGTCGAACGTGTCCGTGAGCTTTCTGTCAGGGCATTCCAGGCATTAAAATGTGAAGATTATGCCCGCGTTGATCTCTTCTACGCCGATTCGGGAGAAATCTATGTCAATGAAATCAACACGATACCGGGATTCACAAATTCAAGCATGTATCCGATGATGTGGAAAGAGCGCGGTATTTCATTTTCTGACTTGATTAGTACGTTGATAAACCTTGCACTTGAGCGCACCAAACTCAATAAAAGGATCCAACATGATTTTGCGTCTTCTCTAAAATTTTAACCAGCGCATGAAGCTCAAATTCCCATTCTTTGGAGATTCTCTCGGCAGCATGCTGTTAAATATTGCAACGGCAGTCTCGCTGGTGATCATCCTGAGTGTAACCTATTTTTATATTTACCTCCCGAATTCTACAAATCACGGCGATGAGATGCCGCTTCCTGATCTTACCGGCAAAGGTCTGCTCGAAGTTGAATCAATCCTCACACCAATGAACATCCGGTTTGAGGTCGGCGACTCATCCTATTCTGAAAACCATCCCCCGCTTACAGTCCTAAGGCAATTTCCCAAAGCAGGTCACGGCGTAAAACAGAATCGAAAGATTTACATTTCAATTAACCGCAAGACACCTCCCACCCTTCCAGTCCCCAACCTGCTTGAAAGTGGAAGCGGTTCACTTGCAAATGCCGAAGCAGTACTCAGAAGTA
Organism: Cyclobacteriaceae bacterium; assembly: GCA_044223825.1. Classification (GTDB taxonomy): domain Bacteria; phylum Bacteroidota; class Bacteroidia; order Cytophagales; family Cyclobacteriaceae; genus ELB16-189. Next base: position 212,519 of record JBGALO010000009.1, read on the forward strand.
ATGAGTTACGTCGTGGCAGGATTCTCTATCAACATAGTCCCTTCCGTGATCTGATCATAGAAATGAGAATGAATGGCAAAGTGATTGAGCCCGGAAGCCGCGTACCAAAAGGATCAGTCATTGATCTTGTCGTTGGAGACGGGGGCGGACCGAAAGACTTTCTGATCAGCAATTTCGTGGGCCTGCCGTTTGAAAACGCCAAGCTAAGACTTGCCAATCTGAGCCTGCACCTCGTCGTTCAAATTCCCAGCGACGTAGATACTACGGGCATAGAACTTTTCGTTTTAAAGCAATCCCCGGCCGCCGGCGACTCGGTGAGTATCGGCGATCCTGTAAATTTCTGGATTGGTCCTAAAGGCAAAGAAATCCCTGACGACGAGCAAGAAGAGAATCACTAAATCAAACGGAATCCCGCAGCGCGTGAAAATTCTTCTGTGCTATCTCCTGTCTTGCATTCCTCTTTGTGGGCTGTGTCAACTGGTCGAAATGCCGCTCGCGCCGACCTACGCTGGAAAGTCCGGACACATTGCAGCGAGACAGCAGGCCACAGTACTTAATCTTCCGTTTTGGGACGATTTTTCTTATAGCGATTCGATTGCCTATCCCAACCTCAATCTTTGGCAAAGCAGTCAAACGGTGTATTTGAACAACGGCATTGGCGTCAATCAGCCGACGAAAAATGTAGCGACATTCGACGGGGTGGATGCGACCGGGAAGCCTTACAACGTCAATGATTTGCTTGCGAAAGGGTTCGCCGACAGTCTTGTTTCACTGCCTATCCGAATGGACCTGGTGGATCCCGCATTACGAGGAACGGTGTACATCAGTTTTTTCTACCAGGTGCAAGGCAACGGAGAATCTCCCGACATCGGTGATCAATTGATTCTTTCTTTCAAGAATTCGAGCCTTCAATGGGACAACATCACGGTGCTTGAAAACGATGGCTCGCAGGATCCAAAGACTTTTTATCAGATACTCGTACCAATCACAGACCCCAAATACTTTCACGGCAAGTTTCAGTTCAGGCTAAGGAATTTCGCCCGCATTTCGGGACCGTATGATACATGGAACGTGGATTACATTTATTTGAACTATGGTCGCAATAACCTTGATACCTCGTATCCCGATCGTACCGTGTCCGGTGCACTCACATCCTTGTTCAATGACTACTACGCCATACCGCTCAAACATTTCAGTCAAAACCCCGGATCGAACATAAAGCAACCGACGCTCGTGCTGTACAATATGCGCGCGGGAAATCTTCAGCCGTTTGACTATTCAACCGATGCGATCATCACCACCAAGACCGGGAGCCAGGTCACCAAGACAAAGCTTCCACTTGACGTGAAGCAAGATCCTGGCGCCATTTTGACCGGTCAGCAGTTCCTAACATTGACGCTAAACACCGTACCGCCCGCAAGTGCTTTTAGTCCCCTGGCAGATTCCATCGGAATGAAGTTCAGATATGGCATGTCAACCAAAGACAACGTTCCGATCGGACCTCTTAATGGTGACTATGATCCCGCAAAGTACAGCCCCATTGATTTTCGAACGAACGACAGCGTCAGGACGAACTATGTGCTATCAACTTATTACGCATATGATGATGGCGGCGCGGAGTACGGAGCAGGCCTCAACGCAGCTGGATCTTTTTTGGCGTTTAAATACCAGCTCAAATCCAACACAATTGAAAAGCTCACTTACGTGGACATCTACTTTCCTCAGTTTGGCGACTTTTCCAATCAATCGGTACAACTTCAGGTACGAAGTGATTTGTCAGACAAGGCCGAATCGATTCTTCTCAATCAAAATATTGTTGTCACGAGGACGACACAGAATAAGTTCACGAGATATGTTTTGACGAAAGATGTACCGGTGACCGGCGTGTTTTATATCGGCTGGAAACAAATCAATACAGCGAACATCCCTGTCGGCCTTGATAAGAATAATAATAACGGTGACAAACTTTACTACAATACTAATGGAACATGGGTGCAGAACACAAATGTTAAAGGCAGCATGATGGTTCGGCCAGGCTTCGGCAAGCCGAAGGATGATACTCTTCCCGTTGGACTGGAACCGGAATTGGCCGTCACCCCTATTTATCCCAATCCAGCACGGGGAGTTTGCTATTTGCCGGCCGAAGCCGAAGGTGTTATCGTGATCGATGTGACCGGCAGAGTCATGGGTACCGACGTGGAATCCCAATCAGACCGGAAATCGCTCGTTTTCCATTCGCCGACTTCAGGGCTCGTCATTGTCCGGTACTTTATCAAAGGAAAGCTGCACACCGAAAAAGTCATGGTATTAGCTGACTAACAACCGTCCCGTCCGTCGGAGGCGGTGGCGTGATAATACTTGCCTCTACCGGAAGCGGTGTAAAGCATACAACCAATACCACCAATGCAATCCAGCCAAGTATCTTTCGGCCGGGCGTCAGTGGATATTCAATCTCCGAAGGCGGATGAGCAACACCGACCAATCGTCCAATGAGAATTACAAACCAGAAATAGGTAGTATAGCCTTGCAAGCCCGGAATCAGCATCACCAGGACAAACTGAACGGTAAAAATTATCATTGCATACATGATCGTATCCTTCGGCTGCATGCGAAGTCCTGTCAATCCCACGTAGAGTAAACCAACATACAAAATTGACATCCACCAGGGATCTTTTTCGGGTCCGGCAAAATTCACATAACCAAGGCCTGTAAAAAAAAGGAAAGCAATGTAAAAGACCGTCGCGATAATTTTATGACGACGATACCCAAACAATCCGTACGTAACGTGACCACCATCAAGCTGCCCGATCGGAAACAAGTTGATGCTGGTGAAAACCAATGACAGAAATCCGGCAAGCAAGTACGGGTAGTGCATGATCTCATGCGGATTAGGCAAGCGTGCGGGATCGGCGACGAACTTTTCAAAAAAGATAAACAGCAGATTTTTCCCAATCACAACATCGATTGTATTTGGTATGAGATGATCTGGCGAGTATACATGCGCTGCATAATCCAGTCCGTACTTTTCATATTCCGGATGGAACTGGAAAATATATTCTGGTGGAGGCAAGGTGGCAAATCCATACCAAAGAACTCCGACGGCAGCAACGAATCCTGCCAGCGGGCCTGCTATTCCAATATCAAAGTTTTGTTGCTTCGTCGGTATCCTCGACTTTATGCGAATCAAAGCGCCTAGTGTCCCTATCATCAGTGGTAAGATCGGTGGCAGTGGAATATAGTAGGGCAACGTAGTCCTTACCCGATAGTGAATTGCGGTGAAGTAATGACCGAATTCATGAACACTGAGAATAAAAAGGAACGGGATGGAGTAAGGCATACCTAGCGCAAAATCTTCCCATGTATAGGTTCCTCCCACCAACAAAGCAGTGATGGACTTTCCGTAAACCCATTCAGACCCGGCAAGAGTCGTGGTTATAAACGTCAGGATGAAAAGACCCAGATGGGTCAGAATTTTTCGGGGAGAGAGTTCCATAGGCCTGCCAAATAGCGCTGCAAATAAAATTCTTAACGATTCAACATCCCATGATCAACTGAATTAATTTCCTCCAAATTGTTAGAAAAATATGGCGTTGGATAACAATTTGCCTTTTTCCCATGCAGTTTAAAGCGTAAACTTGCAGACTTTTTAAGGGCCCTTAGCTCAGACGGTTAGAGCACCTGACTCATAATCAGGTGGCCGTTGGTTCAAGTCCAACAGGGCCCACAAAACTTACATTCTCATCATTGACAAGCGGGCTGCCCGTCAGTTATATCCTGGCAGGTTAGCCCGCTCACGTTTCATGGTCCACATGGATGATAAGTGTCCCTATGAGCAACGGTTTGCGACAGAAACCCTAAAAATTAAGTTTCTCCGGTGTTCATCCGTGAGGAAAAATGTGCTAAAATTGGAGGCCTAAACGTAAAAGCCGTGAAAATCCTGTGAAAAGGATTCATATGTCATGGTAATTCAGCGAATGGGCACATGACCCTTAAAAAAATTACATACCCTATGAAATTCAAACTTACTGGTGTACTGCTCTCTCTCCTCGCCTGTTTCGCGCTGGTATCTTGCGGTTCAAAGAGTGACAAAGACAAAAACTCCGATGAATTCGCCGATGCTGAAAAATCGCTGAAAGAGGAGATCAAGGATATTGCCTACAGCATCCCTCCGCCCTCTGAGATTCCCTACATGCTGGAAGCTTCTGGCGCAGAATTCAACCAGAGCCTTGTGAACGACCGCAAAAAAGCCGATTCTTATAAGTCACAAAGCGACAAAGCAGCTCTCAACCTGGGCGTTTACACAGCCGATATAGGATATCTCAGCTCGTACGGCAAAACACAAGAGTCAATCGATTACCTCAACGCGTGCAAAAGCATCGCCGACAACCTTGGCGTAACTGGATCTTTCGACCGCGCTACGCTTGAGAAATTTGAATCCAATATTTCCAACAAGGATTCTCTGGCTGCCCTTCTCAACGACGCAATGAAGAAAACAGACCGATACCTGAAGGACGACAATCGCAGTAAGCTTGGCGCCCTGCTGGTGACAGGAAGCTTTATAGAAAGCCTCTACATTTCTACTGGCATCGTAAAGACATATCCCCGCAACATTCTGCCTGATGACAAAAGAAACCTGATCCTGACTCCGCTCATGCGCGTGATCATCGATCAGAAGAAGTCGGTAGGCGAAGTGTCAAAAATGCTTGCGTCGGTAGACCAGACCGGACCCATTGCGACCATTATGGCAGATCTCAAGAGCCTGCAGGCCAGCTATGACGCCCTGACAATCGATGATCAAATCAAGGAAGGCAAGGCACACCTGGTGTTAACTGATAAGACCTTGGCAGAAATTACTGCCACCGTTGAAAAACTCCGCTCTGACATCGTTCAGTAAAGAATCATTTTTTTAACAAAAAAGGGATTGGTATAAACCGATCCCTTTTTTGTTTTGGGTGGTTTCCATAGTCTCGTATATTGTACATCCTAACCCTTGACCAATGAGTGAACCGGTATTGAATGCCATCCTTCGACTATTTGCAATCGTCGCCAAAGAAGATCAGGTCACTCAACAGGAACGAGACTACATTCTCGCATTCCTTAATGACCACCTCGGCCGCAAAGCCGTCATGGAGAAGATCGGATTCTTCGACGAATTTGTAAAAGGATTGTCTGACGACCAGGAAAAGAATGTCACTGCACTTTGTCAGGAGCTCAACCGCGAGGTCACACACAAACAAAAAGCAATCATCCTGCTTGAATTGATGACCGTGATCCTCGCCGACGGCGTGATCTCAGAAAAGGAAAGTGAATATGCAAAGATGATCGGCAGAACGCTCAATGTCAGCGACTCTGACATCGACCTGATGACCCATTATATCCTTGGCAGCCACCGTGACAGTTTTGCCTCAGATAGAATCCTGGTGATCGATTCGATTCGGGAAAAGCCGGCGGCATGCAAACATATTTATCGGGATAAGCTGGATGGCACCATCGCCATCCTTCATCTCGAACTGGGTGATCTGTATTTTTTCAAGTATACAGGCACGGGAGACGTATACCTCAATGGTGTTCCGCAGAAATCGTCCAACATCAATCCCCTCGCGCACGGAAGCAGTATGCGCTGGGAAGGCGCAGACCCGGTGTACTTTGGTGAGACATTAAGTCAATTCAAAAAGCTTGGTGGAGGTGCAAGGACCACGTTCGAAGCAAGGTCCATCTCCTACCAATTTAAGAATGGAAAACTCGGCCTTAGGCAGATAAACATTGCAGAAGAGTCAGGTAATCTGATCGCACTCATGGGCGCTAGTGGTGCGGGTAAATCCACGCTCCTGCAGGTGTTGAATGGTTCTGAAAAACCCTCTTCAGGCCAGGTGATCATCAACGGCATTGACATTCATCGCGACGGAAAGAAGGTGGAAGGTGTTTTTGGATTTGTTCCTCAGGACGATTTGCTCGTCGAAGACCTAACCGTTTATCAAAACCTTTATTTCGCTGCCAAACTTTGCTTTAACAATCTCAAAGAAGCGGAAATAGATACCCTGGTATTGAAGACCCTGGACGACCTCGGCCTGTCGGAAACAAAGGACCTCACCGTGGGTTCCCCCCTGCGTAAAACTATCAGCGGCGGCCAGCGCAAGCGTCTTAACATTGGACTAGAACTGCTGCGTGAGCCCTCAGTGCTTTTTGTTGACGAACCAACTTCAGGCCTCTCTTCGCGTGATTCTGAGAACATCATAGATCTTTTGAAAGAGCTTGCGCTCAAGGGAAAACTTGTATTTGCTGTTATACATCAACCCAGCTCCGACATATTTAAAATGTTTGATCGCCTTGTGATTCTCGACACCGGCGGTTTCCAGATCTACTATGGCAACCCGGTCGACGCAGTCACCTATTTCAAACAAAACATCAATCTTGTTAATAGTGATCAGGGTGAATGTCCTGAATGCGGCAACGTAAATCCGGAACAAATCTTCAACATCATCGAAACAAAAGTCATTGATGACTTTGGGAACTTCACGAACGAACGAAAGATTGCACCTGAATTGTGGAATCATTTCTTCAAGGAAAAAATAAAGCTCCCTCGCTTCACAACCTCATCTGAGCCACCGCATTCGACACTTCACCTGCCTGGATGGATAAAACAAGTAAGGCTCTTCGGTGCCCGCGACTTGCTGTCGAAGCTGAGCAATCGGCAATATCTGGCAATCAACCTGCTGGAAGCACCACTCCTGGCGTTCATCCTTGCGTTCATAACGCGCTACTACAACGCAGATGACCCTTATCACACAGGATATGTATTTGCAAAGAATCTGAACCTCCCCGCCTACCTCTTCATGAGTGTAATTGTGGCGTTGTTCATGGGACTGACCGTGAGCGCGGAAGAGATCATCCGGGATCAAAAGATTCTAAAGCGCGAAGCATTTTTGCACCTGAGTCGTAGCAGCTACCTTATTTCTAAGGTTGGCATCCTGTTCATGATTTCGGCGATACAGACTTTCCTTTTCGTTCTGGTAGGAAATTCAATCCTCGGAATCCAGGGAATGATATTGATCCACTGGGGAATACTCTTCACCGTCTCGTGTTTCGCCAACATGCTGGGACTCAATATCTCTTCCGCATTCAATTCAGCTGTAACGATTTACATATTGATCCCCATCCTGCTGATTCCACAACTCATCCTCAGCGGTGTAGTTGTGAAGTTCGACAAACTGAATCCATTGATTGGGAATTCTGAAACCGTTCCATTCGTCGGCGACCTCATGGCTTCACGATGGGCATTTGAAGCTGAGATGGTATCACAATTCAAGGAAAACCCTTTCGAAAAGAAATTTTATGATACAGACAAGACTATTGCGGATGCAGATTACAAGCGCATTTATTTTATCCCGACGCTTGAATCCAAGTTGGATTTCATCAATCTGAACTATCAAAGAAAAGACGTGGACGCCGGCGAATTAGATTATGGACTAGCATTGATTCAGCGTGAGATTGAAGGCGAACTGCGAGGCATTGGCCGACAACATTTCCCCGAAGTTGCTCTCCTCCATGCCACCACATTTGACTCGACAGTGTATAGAAAAACGAAACATTTTCTCCTGGTGCTCAAGCAGTACTATTCTGACAGGGCAACAAAAGCAACGCAGCAAAGGGAAGCGATTACGGAGGAAATTATCAGCGAACTGGGTGGAAAGAAAAAATTTGACTCGTTCAGAGACGCTTATCAAAACGAGGCCATCGAAGTTTTGGTGAAGAACCAGGATGACCCGGTGCGGATCATTGAGGCGCGTGGCCAGCTTATTCAAAAAATATATCCGGTGTACAAGGATCCGGAACCGAATCACCTGATCGACTTCGATGCACAATTTTACTTACCAAAGAAACACTTCCTCAACGCGACCATTGATACCATGTTTTTCAACATAAGTGTGATTTGGGCTATGTCGATAATTCTTTACGCAACGTTGTATTTCAACATTTTTCGCAAAGTGATAGATGGTTTCGGAAACCTTTCGTTAAAAAGATAATCAGATGTTTTTCTTCCTATCGAAGACACTGGCATATTTCCTGAAGCCACTGGTTATAATTTCCCTTTGCTTGATTTTGTCTCTGATACTAAAAAACGCGAAGTGGAAGAAACGCCTTTTTATTACAGGCCTTTGTCTGCTTATTTTTTTATCAAATGAATTCATCGCAAATGAGGCCATGCACCTGTGGGAAATCAAAGTGACACCCTTCAGCGCACTGACCAAAAAGTATGATTATGGAATATTGCTTTCGGGCGTAACCCGGGGAGACGCAGGCGTCAAAGATCGGGTGTATGTTGGCTCGGCGGCAGATCGTGTCAATCACACCGTGTACCTGTATAAAATGGGGTACATCCGCCATATCCTTGTAAGTGGCGGCAGTGGAAGGCTAATTGATATCGGCGAGCAGGAAGCCGATGAGATTGCTGCATTGCTTCAGATCATGGGTGTACCCAAGGAAGATATTCTCATCGAACATGATTCACGCAATACACATGAATCTTCAATTGCGGTCAAAGAAATGCTTCAACCTGTTACCATGCCATCACAATGCATTCTGATCACTTCAGCAAGCCACATGCGAAGATCAGCAGCCTGCTTTGCCAAAGTTGGTTGGCCAATGGATTGCTTTAGCACGGACTTCCAAAGCCATGAGCGTACGTTCACGTTTGACGTTCTGTTTATCCCAAAGCTTGAGGCATTAGGCCTCTGGAGCGGCCTGATCAAAGAAATAAGCGGCTTCATCGCCTACCGAATCTCTGGTTACCTCTAGTCCCTTGAGTTTGTTGTAACAATCTGATTAATAATAGATTACTCAATTATCCTATTAATACTATAGATTTAACATATTTACTTATATTTGCATTTTAACTGTAACGAAAGAGCGTGGCAATAATCGTATTAGCAGCCTGCGGTGATGGAAATGAAGAAAGCGAACCCTCCACTATTCAATCAAACCTACATAGATATCGGCGATGGACCGCCCGTCGTCTTGCTGCATGGGCTATTTGGCAATCTTCAAATGTGGAAAGAGGTGATTGAAGCCGCGAAAAAAGAGCACCGTGTAATTGTGCCCCGCCTCCCCATTCTTGAATTGCCAATTGAGCAAACTAATATCAAGTTTCTCGCGAAAGCATTGCACGATTACCTCAATTGGAATCAAATTACAGACGCTACTTTGATCGGTCACGCCATTGGAGGACAAGTCGCTTTGATGTATGCCAACATGCATCCCGCCAACGTCCGTAAGATCGTATTGACAGGAAGCTCAGGACTTTTTGAGAATTCTCCTTTCCTCTCAACAAAAGCCATCAGCGACACCTACGAATTTGTTGACGAAAAAGTCCGTGAAGTGTTTTTCGATAAATCCTTTGTGCCTGGCAAACTTGTCAAAGAGGTGTACGATACAGTCCAGAATATTCCCAAGCGAATGGTTTTGGGTGAGCTTGCACGGTCCTCCAAACAGAACAGTGTCTCGCCATTTCTTGGCAAACTTACCCATCCAGTCCTGTTGCTCTGGGGATTAAATGATAAGATCACGCCGCCAGAAGTTGCCTTGCACTTTCACGATCTCCTGCCCAATTCAGAGCTCAAGTTTCTTGAACAATGCGGGCATCTTCCAATGATTGAGCAATCAGCTCTATTCAACAAACATCTGTTGTCATTTTTGGAAGGACCTGGATGACTTTCGGTAGTAATTTAATCGGTTAACTATCCTTTCTCAAAACCTGCAAGGGTGGTGTTGAAATGACTTCGCGCGAATTGATCCATCCAATAAACATGGTCAGGATCATTATCGTGAGGCTTACAAAGAACAAATCGCTCCATGATACGCCGAGTTGCACCTCAAAAAAGAATCGGCATAGAGCCCATCCACCTGCCAGTGAAAGCACTGTACCGGTAAGCGCCGAAAAAAATCCGAGGTACGCATACTCTATCAAAGTTATTTGGAGAATCTGCCGGGATCTTGCTCCTATCGTCCGAAGAAGGACATTCTCCTTTATCCTGGCAAACTTGCTGTTAACAACAGCACCGGCCAGCACCACAAGCCCCGTGATAATACTGAACAGTGCAAGAAATTGAATTACTATCCGAATCTTGTTGAAGAGGTCCTCCACCGTCGCAAGAACCAGCCTCAAATCAACCAATGAAACATTAGAATATTTCATCACCAACTCTTGCTGGAAGCGGTTGGCCTGATTGGTATCACCTACATGCGTTGTGGCAACCCAGATCTGCGGCGCGTCATCGATCGCTCCTTTCGGAAAAACGAACAGGAAGTTCGGAGGGTCTTTAGGCCATTCCACTTTACGAACACCAGCTACCCGGGCCTGGACGGGAACCCCCTGGATGTCAAAAAGCAATGAGTCTCCGAGATCGACGCGCAACGTCTCGTGCATTCCCGATGAGATGGTAACCCAGACAGAATCGCGCCGCCCATGCTTCAGTGCATGGATTTCACCTTTTGTCAATTCCTCCGATACATGAAGACTATCCCTGTATGTGACGCGGTACTCGCGCGTCAATGACCATTCAGGAATGTGCGCAGCAGTATCCGCAAGCAAGGCTTCTACCGTTCTCCCTTTCACCTCCTTTAGTCTGCACGTAATGATCGGAACAAGCTGGTTGAGCGGGAGATGATGGTCATTAATAAGTTTGACAACGCCTTCCTTTTGAGAGGGTTGAATATCAAACAGAATGGTGTTGGATTGATTACGATTGCCGGTGAATTCGACCTGTCCAAGCAGGCTGTGCTGCACGATATTCAGCGTTGCAACGATGAATCCACCGAGCCCAATCGTTACCATCAGCACCTGAGTTTGATTATTAGGCCGGTACAAATTTGATAATGCATGTCTGAAGCTAAAGGCTGCCCGTTTCGGAAAGAATCGCCTGATCAGTTTGAGCAGCAGCATTGCTATCAACGCCAGGAACGCAAGGGCAACGGCAAGACCACCCGCGAACGCAATGCCACTGACAAAATTCTTAGTCTGGTAAAAGGCCGCAAGAATTGGAAACAGTGCGATCAGAATTATTGCGGTCAACCGCATTTTTGAAAACGACTTCGCCGGCGCTGCTTCAGAACGCAATACCGTCAGCGGTGGCACGAATCGAATTGCTACCAACGGCAGGATGGCAAACAAAACTGAAACCAGTGCACCGACAACAAGCCCTTCAATCACTGCTTCCCAGGATATCGCAAAGGGAATGTCGACTGGAATAAAATTCTTAAAGACAATCGGAATCGCCTTTTGAATCAAGGCTCCCAGTCCAGCACCCAGCACACTACCGATAAGACCAAGAAAAAATACCTGAATAAAATAGATATTAAAAGCCTGCCACCCACTGGATCCGACACAGCGCAATACTGCGACCTCATCGCGCTTCTCCCGCGCATAAATATGCACCGAGCTCGCAACTCCTATACAGCCAAGTATCAATGCGACGAAAGCCAGCAGTGAGAAAAATTGATATACAGCCCCAAAACTCTTACCAAGACCTTCTTTCCTACCCTCCACCGTCTCGTATGAAAACCTTTCCTTCTTGGCTATTGGCTTTATTTTTTCAATGGTTTTTTCGGTCTGTTCAGAATCTTTGGTCTTAACGAAAGTTCTATAGCTCACACGACTTCCGAACTGCACCAGACCTGTCGAGTCCAATTCATCCATCGATATATAAACGGAAGGCGCCAGTGTAGATGTGAGGGCACCGCCTCCTGGTATCTTGGTAACGATGCCGGCAACTTTAAAAGTTGTATTACCCAGTTTGACAGAATCCTCTGAACTGATTTCAAATTGGCGGGCCAGCGATTCATCCAGCATGGCATACCGTCCACCTTTCATCAAACTGTAGGCATTCGCCGGCTGGGTGTCAAGACTTCCATAGAACGGAAAATCTCCCTTCAGTGCCGTTAACTTAACCAGTCTCGTTTGCCTGGTATTCATAAACATGATCATGGATGCCATCTCGGCATCGCTCGCCAATTGTAGGCGTGCTGAATCAAGGATTCGCGTGACATTTCCGTCGAGCTTCCTGCTGCTGTTAATAACAAGGTCTGCACCGAGCAATTCTTTTGCATTCTGATCCAATGTTTCCTGAAGGGAATAGTTCAACGATCCGATCGAAACGACGGCCGCAATACCGGTAATCAATGACGCGACAAGCAGAAATAATCGCGAGAAATTATGTCTGGCATCACGCCAGGCCATTTGCCAAACCCACCGATCGCGCCACGCCGGCGTGACCTTTCTATTTAGACGAATCGTATAATCGATCATGCCGGTATAAGAATACGTTCATTCACCAGCTTACCACCTTTCATTTGCAGTATTCTGTCGGTCATTTGTGCAAGCTCAAGATTGTGTGTAACGAGTACCAGCGTCGTTTTCTCCTCGCCATTTATGCCAAACAATAACTCGATCACCTGTTTAGCATTTTCCTCATCGAGATTGCCAGTGGGCTCATCGGCAAAAAGTATTTTTGGTGACGTAATAAAGGCGCGCGCAATGGCAACGCGTTGCTGTTCCCCGCCTGACAATTGTGTAGGGTAATGATGAAACCGGTCGGAAAGCCCGACCCTTGCAAGCAGATCTTTTGCCTTTGACTCGGCATTACGTTCTCCACGCAATTCCAGCGGAACCATTACATTTTCGATTGCTGTCAGTGTGGAAAGAAGTTGAAAATTCTGAAAGACGAAACCAGTGTATTGATTGCGAAGGTATGCTCTATCGTCCTCATCCATCGCATTGAGCTTGAACCCCATGAGCGAAACCGTTCCGCTCGTTGGAACATCCAGGCCGGCACAAAGACCAAGGAGTGTTGTCTTGCCGCTGCCCGACGGTCCGATCAGTGCCAGGCGTGAACCCTGTTCTACTGTAAATGATACATGGTCCAGAACGACCAGCTCTTTGCTTCCCGATGGATAGCTTTTTGTCAAGTCACGAACTTCTAAAAGTATTTCTGCCATAGAATGACCGCCAGGTGTCGAAATAAGTGGTTAATTAACTAAAATTGTCGTAAACGCAATCTGCTTCAATATGGTCGGCAAGATATTCCTGTTTATTGTAGGTGTCTATATATTTCAGCCGGCTCCAGTAAAAGTTATTTTATTTTTTGGCGATAGCCTCACGGCGGGTTATGGCCTTTCACCAGAAGAAGCTTTCCCCGCGCAGGTAGAAAAAGCGCTCGCGAAGGAAGGTCGCAGCGTCAAAGTGGTCAACGCAGGACTGAGCGGCGAAACTTCAGCGGGCGGACTGTCCCGCGTTGACTGGATCCTCCGCCAGCCGGTAGATATGTTTGTCCTTGAGCTTGGAGCCAACGATGGTCTTCGCGGTCTACCCATTGATCAAACAAAAAAGAACCTCCAGCAGATTATCGAAAAAGTAAAGAGCAAATATCCTCATTGCAAGATCGTGCTCGCAGGCATGATGGTTCCACCCAACATGGGAAAAGAATATGCGACGTCGTTCCAAAATCTCTTTAAGGACCTGGCAAAAAAGAACAACGCAAGTCTTATTCCGTTCCTTTTAGAAAATGTCGGAGGCATTGAAAAGCTAAACCAGGCTGACGGAATACATCCGAATGCCGAAGGCCATCGAATTGTCGCTTCTAATGTGATGAAGGTTATTAAGCCGCTCCTCTGATTAATGAAGGAGTGCCGGTAAAATGCGTTCCACCCAGAGGGTGTACATTTTTCCTGAAGGATGAAGACCGTCGCCGGCAACATATTCCGGTTTTGCGAGTCCCTCCTGGGTCAAATCCGTTATGTTAATGTACTTGATGCCGTGCTTTTTCGTAATCGATCGATTGACGGCATTGAATTCATCTATGGCTTTGGAAATAGTCGGCTGATTCTCTTTACCAAAAGGCGTGTAGCCATAGTCTGGAATTGAAACTACAAATACATTTTCCTTTTTGCCCCCTGCAAGCGCAATTGCCATTTGCAACAGTCCCTCAAACTCGGGCCGATAGCTTTCCGCAGATTTCTTTTGGTATTGGTTATTGACTCCGATCAAAAGAGAGACAAGGCCGTATTCATTTTTCAGATTCGCTTCAAGAATGGCTTGCTTTAGCTGATCAGTACGCCAGCCAGTGACAGCGATAATATGTGGCTTTTCAATTTTTTTGCCACTTGCTCTTAGAGCAACAGCAAGCTGTTCAGGCCAACGTTCGTGTTCCGACACACTTTCACCGATGGTATACGAATCACCGAGCGCAAGAAACTTTGTCTCGGCGGTCCTGGAAATATCCTGCGCTTGCAACTTCGAAAATAAGATAACCAGTACTAACGCTATGCGAATCATCCAACTAGGCTGGCGTGAACGTAAGGGTGTACTTAAACGTAAAGTTTCCTGCCGTTCCGTTTATTTCCAACACGAGGTTATTGGCGTCAATCTTCTTTACAAAAGCAGGGTATGGTGTCAATCCTGCATTGCTGGCCCCGGTGACAGTTGTGTTATCGCTGGCATAATTCAGGATTGCCTCAGGCGAAAAAAGTCCATTTGTGGATGCCGTGTTGTCAACCTCTATGTTTAGCGTCAGCCCATCCAATGTGAAAGCCCAGGTACCGGCCTCGATCTGATTAGGTGCACCAGTAGCGCACGGAGAGTTACCTTCTGTCGCTGCGTAATCTTGTGAATCGTTGTTTGTAAACGTATAAACGTTATCCATGAAACAACCAGGAAGCGACGCTGTTCCCTGACTACCACTCCCAAAATCATATGCAAACTCCCGCAGCTTCCACGATTTGCTTTTTCCCTTATCGCCCGCCAAAAGCGTGGCATTGACCTGAGCGCCCAGCGGAGCAGGATCACTCTTCTTGCAGGAAAAAGTTAATGAGCCAAAAAAGGCAACTAACACGATAAGCCTAGATACACGCAGTCCCATGTGGTTTTAATTTTCGCTCAAAATACAAAAGAGAAGCCGTTGGCGAAAAGAATTAGAGATCACTTGGCATTTTATTGCTACCAATTCGGGGAAATTCCAACGTTTTCACCCCGTGTGGGTGGTACTATGGCAATATTCTCATGCCCAAGGAGAATATTGAAAAAAGTATTGAGATAAGATGCGCGCCACTAAGGATAGGGATCATGATGAACAGCGGAACCCCATTTCGGGCAGCATGAAAAAACCCTGAAGGTAAGAAGCGGACCGTGCAAAGGCATTAAGAACCCTACAAAGAGGACAATGATTTGTCAATCCTCTTTCAATGCGTTTACCGGGTTCACGTGCGCGGTTCTCAGCGTCTGACCAACCGTAGTTACAAATATCAGCGCTCCAGTGACGGATATGGCAATCAGAAACGGAGTCCATCCGACAATGACAGCGTATGCAAAGTTTTCGAGCCAGGTATCAACAACCCAGTGCGCAATTGGGAATGCTGCGATAACAGCGAGTAGAACTATGCTTACTAGTTCACGCGAAAGGTTCCATAAGACCTGCCAGGTATTTGCACCCAGCACTTTTCTAATGCTCACCTGCTTCTGTTTTTGATGGTTGATATAGGCTGCCTGTCCGAATGTACCCAAACATGAAATAAGAATGGTTATGAAAGAAAGGTAATTCGTCAGCGTTCCAAGCTTTTCTTCTCGCTGATAATTTTCCTTTAGGTGCTGGTCGAGAAATTGGTATTCAAACACGCGCTCCGGAAAAATCGAATTCCAAATTTCCTTGACCTTGCTTGTTGATGATCCAATCCTGGAACCGTCAACTCGGATAGAAAATATTGTAAACTTGCCGACATTTACCTCTAGCAGTAATGGCCTGAGCGGCTGTTGCAAACCCTCAAAGTGATAATCTTTGATGACGCCAACTATTACAGCTTTTTTGTCGAGTACTTCTATATTTTGCCCGATGGCCTGTTCAGGCGATTCCCAACCCAGCAAAGCGATAGCTTGCTGGTTGGCGATAAACGCCTGAAGGTGATCTGTGCCGGCCTCGCGTGAGAAATTTCTGCCTGCGAGCAATTCAATTTTATATGTGGTAAGAAAATCGTAATCAACCGAAATTACTGGAATAAAGACGTTGTCTTTTGCGTCGACGTTGTCGGTTTTCACCAACGCCCTCACTGATCCAGAGCCTGGCAACACAGAAGAGACCGTGACGGCCTCAATGAATGGATGTTGAAGAAGTTCATTCTCAAACGCATTCATTCTTGACCTTAATAATCCATCTACTCCGCCTCCAAGGATCGAATTTGGATTGTCACTGAAAATCGGGATTGTCAACATGAATTCACTTTGAAACCCCAGCGGTTTCTCACGCATGAATTTTATCTGTTGAAAAATGACAATCGAGAACACAATCATAATGATCGATGCAGTAAACTGAACGACCACTAATGATCGCCTCAACCATGGACCGGTGCCGGCACCTGATTGCTTCAATCCCTTTAGCGCCAGGATCGGGTTAAAGCGCGCAATAAAAAAAGCAGGATATGGTCCGGAAAGCAAACCAGTGAGCAGCAAAACAGAAAGGATGCCTCCGAACGCAAGGGGCGTTAGCAGCATTCGAATTCCAAGATTTTTTTCCCCGATTTCGCGAATAATCGGCAATAGCAGATAGAACAAGACTAAACCGACTCCGCAAGCAATCACAACGTATAAAAGCGATTCAATCAGGAATTGGGTGGCTAAGCTCCCCTGTTGAGCTCCTAGTACTTTTCTTACACCAACTTCCCTTGACCGCTTCAGCGAATGCACAGTGGAGAGGTTGATGAAATTGATACACGCGACCAACAACACCAGCAATCCGACCCCTGAAATGAGCAGCACATATTGAATTCTGCTTCGACCCTGTTCAAAGGTAAAATTTGAAAACAAATGTATTTTTAACAGTGACTGCAATTCATAACTAACATTTTCTTTGACGCGAGGGTCGGCATAACGCTCAGTCAGTCTATTGATTTTCCGAACGATTTCGTCTGGATTTACGCCAGGGCTTAGCAAAACATAAGTGGACACGGGACTATAAAGCCAATCTCTTCTCAGGTATTCACGAATCTCAGGGGTCTCAACGTTAAAATAGTTTTCAAAATGCGAGATCACGTCTATTCGCAGGTGCGATTGCTCTGGGTAGTTCTCGATGACGGCGGCAACAACCAGAGGAATTGCACCCTCCAGTTTCAACAATTTTCCTACAGCCTCGTCAACTGAGCCAAAATATTTCTCGGCAATTTTTCGCGTAACAATAGCCTGCTGAGGAATCGACAAGGCGGTAGCAGGATTTCCTTTGAGGAATGAAAATGTAAGTATCTTTAGAATACTGGGGTCTGCAAAATAGAAATGTACTTCTTTGAATTTTTTCGTATCCACAACTCCGCCATCGTCGCTCAAAACCTGTAAAGTTGCCTCCCTATTGAATAATCGAGCAACGCGTTCGACCTCTGGCACATCGGGTTGAATGGCCTCTGCCAACGGCGTTGATGTGGTCGAATAACGGTTTTCTATTGCATTAAACCTGCTAATGGTATTTACGCGGTAAATACGATCCGCCTTTTCATGAAAGTGATCGAACTTCAAGTCATCCGTGACGTACAGAAATACAGAAATAACGCAGCAAATGCCAAGGGACAAGCCGGCGATATTGAGAACAGAGAAGGTCCTATACCTGATGAGATTTCGCCATGCGCCACGAATCCACAGATGAATCATAGAATCACTGAAATGATAAATATCGGAAAGGTAAACTACTCCTTCGGCAACGCGCCTAGGCGTTTATAAGTTTGGTATATAAGGTTGCTTTTGAACATCGATCTGAACGTCCACGTTTTTAGATCATCGCCTCCTGTAAATTTGTAATCAAGATCATCTAATTTAATGTAAGCAACTGCTTCCTTTAGCGGAACTTTGTTTTTCACAGCTTTCTCAACCTCACGCAGATACGATACGAAGGCCTCTTTTTCAAGGTTAACATAGTTTAGATCATACTGAACGGCTCCGTGACCCGGAATAACAACCAGGGGCTTTAAGTCAATAATTTGCTGCAATGCCTTCACCATGCCAGGCGCATTTGCCTGCGATTCATATGGCGTCGGGCCCACCACAATATCACCCGTGACAACTATTCGTTTCTTCGGCATCCAAACGATGACGTCACCTTCCGAGTGTGCATATTGCTTCAAATGCATCAATTGAATTATTTGACTTCCCCAGAAAAAAGTAAGACTGTCACGGAAGGTAATGTCTGCCGTAATTAATTTTACCGGCTTTTTATAAACCTGAATGAGGTCCCTACCCTCCCGAATCTCCAAATCCCAGAACCACACCATTGAATCGGTGATAGGGAATCCATTGCTGGTCTTTCTGGTCTTCCTTTCGTTTTCCAACTGCGCAAGCTGCTGCTTGCTTGTTTCAATATCAGTTTCCAGAATTGCCTTCACTTTTGTCTTCATGAAATAATTTGTTGAATCATGCATGATGAATTTACACCCCGGAAAAGCCTGCTTAAATTCATCATTTCCAATCACGTGATCATAATGCCAATGGGTATTTAGAACGAATTGAACGGGCAGGTTAGTTATCGTCCTCAATTTTTCAATTGCTTCGATAGCGTATGTTGGCATGATGAATGTGTCAATAAAAAAAACACCATTCTCACCAATAATAGCTATGCCGTTTCCGTGAGTCCAGTCAATCTTTGGCTTAAAAACATAGACACTATCAGAAACCCTGATCAGGTCAATTTTATTTTGAGCCTTCAGGCTTACTGTAGAAAACAGGCAAAAGACTGATATAGAAACCCAAATTGTTTTTTTCATTTTTAGCAGGATTATATAGCCGAATTTTAGTCGGTGGCAAATAACCTGACTCATCTCTGAAAAGAATCATCCGAAAAAGGCGATGTGCGTAAATAAGACATCATCGAGCCGTCCCGATGAGTCACAGCTAACGACAGCCAAAGGTCGCGGGGTGCGATGGTGGCGATGACTAGTCGCTTCTATTCAAATCTTTTGACGTGGACTTTCGAAAAATATGCCTCGGTCCCCAGACCTATCCAAAGCCCAATGGCGCCTTCCACGTCGGCGCCCCTTTTAAGATCATTTACAATCAAAGTGGGCTGCTTACTATCGTGAACAAAGAGTTGAGCCTTGTCTCCGGTAACAATTATCTTGATTTTGGTCCATTCACAGGGCTCCAGGTCAACGTATGACTCATATTTCCCAGCGCTTTCCTTCCTCAGACGCTGCCAGGTATAATCAGGTGAAGAAGTGTATTGCACGGAATGATTCCTTCTGAGTTGATCCTCAGAACGCCCATTCGTTGGTCGGAGATAAAAGCATTCCATGCTGGCGTCATCGTCAGCAATTCGAAAAGCAATTCCGACAAAGCCTCTTGCACCCTCGAAGGCACCCGGCGCAACACAGCCTGCTAGCGTTGTTTCGATCACCCCGTTCTTGAACTTCAATCCATCTATCCTGACAAACTGCTCCCCGGGATCATTCGGCAACTCAACAACTCTCAGCGCCTTCCTTCCTTTATACTTTACAGGCTTGACAGTAACATGTGCCGGCTGAAGGATCGCCGTATCTTTGTACGGGTCGATCGTCACTGTCGATTGCGCCCGAACCAAGGTATGAAGCAGAAGAAAAATCACTGAGGTAAAAAGATGGTTTTTCATAGGGGATCAATGCACGAAATTGATTGTCTTGGGCTGAAAGTCAAAATCCAAAAGCATTAAGAAGCACACGGTTGACACGGAGTGGTTCCTCGACCGATCTCCTTTCAAAAATAGATCAACCAAATATCTCCCGAGTCACTCGAAACAAGTGACTAGGATTCCTACCGCATCATTTGAAGGTAGACTAGACCCCCGACGATTTGCGCAGGTCCATAACACCGTAATAGATTAATTCATACCAAATGATCCTTCCGCGCCTTAATTAATGCCTCCGATTTGTTACTCACCTGCAGCTTTTCATAGATGTGCTTAAGATGAGTCTTCACGGTATCCTTACTTATTACAAGATCTCGCGCGATATAGTCATATGTCTTGCCATTCGCGAGTTGCTTAAGCACATCGGTCTCCCGGTCCGTCAGCGGCGTATCAGGGTTTCGATGGAATGATTTAATAATGAGCGTGGCAATTCTTGGGCTCATTGACGAACCCCCTGACAAAACTTGGTTGATCGCAAAAACCAAGTCATTCTGATTGAGGTCTTTGGTGATGTATCCAATAGCCCCGGCACACAAGGCATCGAACACGTGTTGACTGTCATCATGAACCGTCACAACCAAAACCTTGATAGAGGGATCAATTCGCTTTATTCGCCGGGTGCCTTCAATTCCATTGATGCCAGGCAAAGACAAGTCTACGATAATCAAATCGGGACAGTCGCGCCTTAGGTTCTTAATGGCATCTTCACAATTTGAATATGTATTGATGACACTAAAATCCTGGCAACCGTCAATTAGCACTCGGTATGTTTCCCGCAATTCATCATTGTCTTCGATGATTACAATTCTGTAAAACAGTCCATGATTAACCGTTCGCATCTGTGTTGTTGCAGTTAAATGAAAGAGAAATCGTGGTTCTCTCGTTCCGATATCCGATAAAAAGTTGTGCACCCATCTTTTGGGCCCTGTTCTGCATGTTCTTAATTCCGTTCCAGGCCCCTGCCCTTTCGGCCCACGTTCCATCGTCAGCAAATATCATTTCAACCTTTCCAGCTTCTTGCTTCACGGTAAAAAAAACATTTTTACAGTGCGCGTGACGCAATGCATTGGTCATCGCTTCTTTAAAAATCAGGATAATCTGACGGTTCTCACCATCGGCAAGCGGAATGTCAAAAACATCGAGTAAAATATCGTCTTCGACATGAAATGTAATTTCGTTTCTCTCAAACAATTGACATCCAAAATCTCTCAAATACAAAATGACCTCCTTAAGGTTGGCGGAACGCACATCAATGGTCCAGATGAAGTCTTTGGTGCCATGGAAAATGGCATAAGCATTTTTTTCAAAGTAGTCGAAAATACTTTCAAGCTCAGTGTTCTTATGGCGCATCTTATGCATACTTGATTGGGCAACCATTCCTGCAAGTCGATTTCCCATCTCATCGTGAAAATCCATCGACATTTGCTTTCTGATCCTTACGGATTCTTCAGCGCGGATCGCAGTTTTAAGCTTGTGTTGACGTATGCGATAATTGCTAACCTGCCTCGTTACTAAAAAAACGATTAGAACAACAGTGGCCGTGGAGAGGCTGACAAACCAGGGCGTTTGCCAAAATGCGGGCGCGATAGTGAAGGCGTAAGAGCAGATGTTTCCAACAGGAACCTTACCCGCTAATGCCTGTACATGAAACGTGTAAGAACCCGGCGGCAAGTTTGAATATGTAACCTGCTGAGATTTGTTTGCATGGGACCAGTCGTCTTCTAGGCCTTCAAGCCAATGATGGAATAAGATGTCGGTGAAGTTATCGAGGTTGCTATAGTCATACGAAACACTTACGCTGTTCTGCACATGCGTCAGATTCAAGTCTTTTGGTAGCCGAAAGTATCCATGGAGATTCTCCGAGGGCTCTGGCTTGCCCGGGTTTATCCATTCAAAAGCAGTGAGGTAGACATTTGTCGGAGTGAACGTCGTTTCGTCATTCTCCATATCATAAGCGTAAGCTCCATCGGTTGTGCCGATGAGAATTTCTCCATTGGCCTTGGTAACAGAAGATCCAACGTAGAGTTCCTCCCCACCGTATCCGTCTCCTTTTCCATATTTTTTAACAGTGCGGACATGGTCCCCATCTAATACGACTTTGAATAATCCATCGTTTGAACCAATGATTGCAGTCGACTGATCGATAAATTCCGCGATCAACACGTTGGATGCAAAGGCAGAAATATCAATCGAATATTTGATTACAAATTGATCATCCAGAAAAAGTATTTTTGAAAATTCACCTGCCACCACGTACCCGCCCCATTTTTGTCTCCTAATCAGATAAATCGTTGACTCGTTCAAGAACTCCGGACCAATAGTCGCAATCGAATCGCCTGCAAGTTTCATGAGTCCGCCGGACATACTGGAAAGATATATTTCCTTTGAAGCAGAAACCGGATTCGCAACAGGAACAAAGTGGTCCTTAACTTTCTTTTGATATTTACTTTTAACCGACCCTTCGATTATAAAAAATGCCGATTGTGTTCCAACAAGGATACTGTCTCCCTTCACCCCAACGCCGTGAACATACTCAACACTGTTGTTGGTGAGGGACATGTGGGTTGGGATGTTGTCGAAAATCCTAAACAGACCTGTCTCTAAAGTGCCCGCCAGCGCCGTCCGGCTATCGATCGGACAAATCGATGTAATCGGCCGTCCAATTAACACGGGTTTATCAAAACCGATTATACCATCGGCATAGGTACCAAAAATGACTGTGCTTGTCCCGGGTAACTCGGCCATACAGGTTATGTCACTGGATCCGGTGGCAGCAACTTTACTCCAGGCTTGTTTTTTATATTTCAAAAGACCTAAACCATCTACCGATATCCACACATCACCGTTGGAGTCGCAGAACAGTACATTGGAATAGTTTGCAGGAAAGTTGGCGGTGCCACTTACAAGGTGAAGTTTTTCATTTTCAATGACGAAAACTTTATTTGCCGCGAGAAACCATGTATGGTTGTTTCGGTCATAAACAACTTGTGTGATCACATGCTTACTGAAAGAAGTTGGCAATTTCAATTGCTTTGATGAATCACCCTTGAACTCATACAAACGACCAGGCGAAGTGATAACGACCGATTCGTCCGCTGGATAAACGCCCATAACAGTCGAAGGTACCCACCACGGCAATATTTGCTTTTGTGGAGCACCCGAGGCGTTGACACTGATTGTAGCTCCGAAGGCGGTGTGAAAGTTGACATTTTCCTTGTCGAGGTAATAACCCACAATCCTATCACCAACGGCGGCGTTAATGTCCGAACGCTTCAAAAGGCCGTCCTGCTTCGCTTCATAAACATTTCCAATCGCATCTAACAGCCAAACACGGCGATACTGATCAAGGAATATCCTGGACGAAACATCAATGATTGCATTCCCCTGACTCGGAATTCTTCGAGAAATTCGCCCATCGAACTGCAGAAGTCCCTGACTTGTTAACAGCCAAATTCGGTTTTCAGGGTCTGCCAAAATGTTATACATGCTGATACCACCATCATAATCAGGCAGAGTAATCTTATGCTGGTAAAATCGCTTCCCATCGAATCGATAAATCGCTTGTGCTGTCGTCCCAAGCCAAAGGTTTCCGTTTGCATCCTCGGAAATACTCAGGATCTGAGTGTGCGCGAGGCCTTCGTTTTGCCCGAATGCAGCAAAGGTGAATTCGTGTGCTATGCCGCGCACCGGTATTAAAAGCACAAGGGACACGAAGAAGATCCTGCTGGTGTTATTCACTTTGATCTTTAAAAATGAACCTATTCCCTGAAACTGTTCGCACTTAGAGTACCTGAAGCACTTTGAACGACACTTTTCGCAACGAGTTCAACGAATGGGCGAGTTTTAGGCCAAAAAAATTACATGAACGTCAATATTTTACGGTGATGCAGAGGATGGCAAAAAATACTAAACAGATTTCACGCCCGCAGAGTCGGCCATCGCCATTTTCGGGTGATGTGACTACTTTTTCTTATTTGATTCGATCTGAATATTAGATTGTCACAATGATCTGCGGTATTTGGCAGAAATCTGAATTATCATGAAGCAATTGCAGCCTTTGAGATCAACACTGAAGAGTTGCCGAATGATGTGATGTCCTTTGGCAACGGCGCTGAAACCTATTTAAGAAAGGTGACAAGCTTCGCGCAATTGAGTATCATTGCAACTCGATCCCAGCAAAGCCTATTGGTAAAGGGACCTTCCAAAGCTCGGGCTCAAGTGAATTCAATCACGCCGTCAGTAGCTGGCCAAACAACGTACTCGATAATAGCGGAGAGACAGGGATTCGAACCCTGGATCCGCTTGCGCGGATAACGGTTTTCGAGACCGCCCCGATCGGCCACTCTGGCATCTCTCCGGAGCTCTAAAGAAAATAAAAAATATGATCTGCTGTTACTCGAATCGCAACG
>JBGALO010000010.1:0-229859 GCA_044223825.1 Cyclobacteriaceae bacterium
AAGAAATGGCATTTCCGGCATGACTGGTTATTTACTCCATTCGTAGTGGTTGTTGGTTGTAAATATTTTTTGCCGGTGCCGGAATGCCTTCTTTTTGATTGGGCCCGTGAAGGAGAGCAAAAACTCCCTTCACGTGAAACCCTGAAGTGAGCTTGCTCTGCTTCGGGGGAAGCAGGATAAAATTTTTTACTGCACCCGATCGAATGTATTTTTTGAGCTGGAAAGCCGGACGCTATGGTCCGGCTTTTCAATTTTAAGGCAGACCGCAAATGATCACTTATCGCCCTCGTCAAATCAGGGCGACAAATTGTGTCGTAACTGATTTTCCGGAGGCGATGGCAGGGTAAAATGAAATGTTGCGCCTTTTCCAACTTCGGATTCTGCCCATACTTTTCCGCCATGGCGTTGCACAATGCTTTTGACAAGTGCAAGTCCCACGCCCGTTCCCTCAAACTCGCTCGTCGTGTGCAATCGCTGAAATACCCCGAAAAGCTTTTGCGTATACTTCATGCTAAATCCAGCGCCGTTGTCGGACACGGTATATTGTGTAAAACCATTTTCTGAGTGACAGGTTATTTCGATTCTTGGATCGGATTTCTTGCTGCTATATTTTATCGCATTTGAGATCAAGTTGGTCCAAACCTGCCTGATAAGAGCATGATCAGCGGTCGCTGGTTGCAGTTTGCCATTGGTGACTTGAATTTTTGGCGACATCGGTTCTGGTATCAATTCACTAAGTACCTCTCGCACCAGGACATCCATATCGACTGTTGTTTTCATTATCTCTTTTCTCTCCAAACGTGAAAAAGTGAGGAGATCAGAAATGAGATTTTCCATTCTTGACGCGTTGGCGAGCACCCGGGTTGCCAGATTGTCAAATTCTTCATCGTTTATTCTGGCGGAAAAGTCTTCTTTCAGGATTTTTGCGAATCCTAGAATTGAGCGTAGGGGCGCCCGGAGATCATGTGACACGGAATAGCTGAATGCTTCCAACTGCCGATTGAGTTCTTCGAGTTGGGCAGTTCTATCGGCGACCTTTAACTCCAGTGCCTCATTCATTTTGGAAAGCTCAGTTTGTGCATGTTTCATTTGTGTGACGTCTATCAACACAAACATCACGGCAAAAATGTCTCCTTCACCGTTTCGCAATGGCACAACTCTCATTAGGGTGTAGTACTTCGATAAAGTCTGCCGCTCCACAAGGAGGCTTTCGCCGTCGAATGCCCGCTTGATCACGTCTTTGTAAAAATCCTCATAGTTCTCCGGGCTGATCACTTCAGAAATTTTTTTGCCGGGCATTGTCTCTTTTACGTAGCCCATGGTGACGAGAAAATCCCCTTCGGCTAAAAGATATCGTTCTTCCCGGTCTAGTATCGTGATTGCAGTCCCGGGGATGTTTGCCGCGAGAATGCGATATATGCGATCCGTGTCTCCCGATCCCCCGGCGTTCCGCTGAATTTGAATATCTGAAAGTCGTCCTTTTAGCTGGTAGTTCTCGGTTTCGAGCTCATCAAGTCTTCGTAAAAGGCATTCTGTTCCGCCGTATCGGGCCTTCCAACCATATAGCGTGTTGAGGTGGATATTATACTTTCTGCAAATTGCGTCGACGTCAGCTCCATCGTCCAATTGTTTAACGATGGACGCTATTTGACTTGGAGGGAATCGATTGTCTGTCATGTCAATATATCGGGAAGTATGTAAACAGAGCCGAGTAATGTGATTGAGTGGATCATTTGATCGAGCCCGATAATAATAAAATACAACCGCTGGCTGCCGCTGAATATTGCCCTTAGTTTGCCCGTAACGAAGTCGGTGAGAAGATGGAGCAATCCGTTTAGAGCAATAAAGCCAGCCCATATCTCACGTGGCAACACGATCATTGCACAGATGGAGATGATAGCGGTATACATCGCTACGTGGATGAGCAGCCATTTAAAGCTGGCCGATTTTTCCTTTGCAATCGCATTGGTCTGGAGTACGTAGTCGCCGACCCAATGACCAATAAGAAATATAATTATGGACGAGAGTGATGGAGTCATAGTCACACGTTAACTGGCAGTTTTGCAAGCAACTGTTTCTGAAGTTCCGGAATCCCACTTTTGTGTGGTGAATAGAAGATGTTACTGTTGCCCTGATCTGTTTCTTCCCAGAAACTTTCGACCTCTTCAGAGATTCTATCACATGTCGAATTAATTGTCCTTTCCGCCACGTCAGGCTCAAGATTCTTAAGGTCTTTTATGATAAATGTGATCGTGATTTCAATTAATTCTCTTTCGTCTTTTTCCAGATAAAAAAGACAAAGAGCAAACTGAATTGTGCGGGTGTTGCTGTAATTCATGCCTTTGGCATTGGTCATCCTTACTATTTCCTGGGAACACAGCTCATTGAACATTTTTAATATGGAGGTTTGCATTGGGCGACTGAAACCGTTTTCATAGAGAGAGAACAGGATTTTTTTCAGCGCGATCGCAATTGCGTCGTGCAGGAATATGAAAACATGCTCTGAGATGCTCAATTTTCCTATTTCATTTCCATAAAAATTCAGGTAACGACAACATTGAACTATTTTGTCATCTGCTCTTTTGTTGATCAACGCATGAATAAGTTGTGTATAGTGAAAAATCATGTTGTAAACATTTCTGATCTCCTTGGTCTTTAAACCCTGGTTCATCCCGAACCGGATCAAGGTGTTGAAATGCACAATAATAAGATCAAGGGCAGCTTCATCGTCAGCATCAATCGCCGTCTTCCCCGTTTCATAAAGCTCATTACCGCATAGCGAAGCGAGGTCAAAAAGGCTTTCCTGGATCAGCAGGTGATAGGAGGATGTGAAGGCGTTAAGCACCTTTTGCTCATAAAAGATCTTACCTTTTTCGATGGTTTGGAATTTGTCGACCAGGGTTTTGAAAGAGATATCGCTCTGAACCGAATAGCTAAGTATGAAGTACCTTTCATTAAATAGTCGTTTTCGTTCTATGTAGAAGCGCAACGACTTTCCAAATTTATTGAGGATCTCAGCTTTAGGTTCTTTGAACTGCACGTATTGGAGCAGGTCCTGAAGCTGGTTGATTGTTTCAAATATGATCTGGTGATTTTGGTTTATTGCCAATGGCGAATTGGTGAGTTTTATTGCCGAACGGATTGCGGATCGGTTTTCATCGTAGATCTTATCGATAACGTTTGAGCTTTTTGTGTATCTGAGAATATAAAAGATATAGGGTATTGCCAGAACAATGAAAAATGGCAGCAAGAGGTAATTGTTGAAATAGATCAGGTTGTCAAAAAAATCCGTGTGCTGTGTATGTAAGAGTTGAAGGAACACATTTTGGAGTATCGAGAGGGTTATGACCCAGATATAATACCTGCTCTTATAGTCTTTAATAAACAGGTCGATTAGTTTCGGAGTGCTTTCAGAAGCAATTGAAATCACGATAATAAGGGTTCCAAACACAAAAGCGAGCAACGCAAGCCACACTTCAGGGGCATAATTAATGATGGTATTGCGGTCGAGTTCCGAGCCACCAAAGAATGTCAAAAAATTGAATGGAACGAGATAAGCGATGAAGTTAAATACCGCCAAGCTTAATAGAGCAGCCAGGAACGCATGAAGTGGTCTCGATATCGATTTACCATATTTCTTCATCTCCATTGCCTTTGTGATTTTTGGTTTCATGATCATATCCGGAATCAAAACAGACTATCGAAGCTGAGAATAAAGAGGCCCCACCATCCGATCAATATGTGTGAGAGGCTTACACCGATGAGGTTCTGATGCCGTGAATAAAGCCAGCCCCAGAAAAGTCCGGTGACAAACACCAGTATTGCCAATCCACCGAAAAGGTGTACGTGCGTTGCGGCGAACAGCGCATTTGAAACAAGGATGGCCTTTGCTGTTACATTTTTTCCAACAAAGAAATGTTGCAGACTGCCTTGTAACACACCGCGGACAATGAACTCCTGTATGGGTGAGTGCATGCCATAGATTATGAAATTGAAGGTCTGATATTTCTGAGCAAATGGCTGAAATTGAAAGAGTGTCTGACCTTGAAGGGATGGAATAAGATTGATTAGACCCCATTTGAACAGAAGCATTGCGAGCATGATGATGCAGGTCCAGACCATTGATTCCCGGAGGGCAGGTTTCCAATTCCTGAAGGTCAAACCAAACAGTTCCAGGGGTAATTTGCTTCTTATAATAATCAGCAAACACCCAAAGAAGAACACCAGAATGATGCCCGCGCTCACAAGAGAAGTCATCAGGGAACTTGTCGACCATTGTGAGATCAGGTTAATAGCCATGTTATAGAGACAGACCAGACCAATTACGTAGGAGAAGAATATGTTT
Source organism: Cyclobacteriaceae bacterium (assembly GCA_044223825.1). Taxonomy (GTDB): domain Bacteria; phylum Bacteroidota; class Bacteroidia; order Cytophagales; family Cyclobacteriaceae; genus ELB16-189. Next base: position 4,346 of record JBGALO010000010.1, read on the forward strand.
GCTTTTGACGTCCGTTCGGAGGCTTCTAATTGACTGGTCAGTGCCTGCACCTGATTATCCGTTGTTGCTTTGAGACGTTGGCTTACGTAAAGAAGAAGATTCTGCATTATAAGTCCTGCCGCCGAAGGCAGCTCTTCCCTCATCTTCGAAAGCATGTCCGGCGTAAGGCTCAATAAGGTGGAGGGCGATACGACGCGGATAGTGGCTGATCTTGGAACATCGATCAAGAATGACAATTCGCCCAAAAGGTCTCCCTCTGTGATAGTTGCGACTACAAATGGCTGGCTGGTGTTGCGGATAAAGATGCTGGATTTTTCTTTAGAAGCCTTGAGAAGTTCGAGATCCCCTTCAATGATTACGAATAATTCCTTTGATGCAAGTTTCCCTTCGCGCTCGAGGATCGTATTCGCCTTTGCAAAAGTCATTCTGAAATATCCGAGAACAGTCGGCACTTGTTCCGAAGTCAAACCGTTGAATATTCGATGTGATAGAATCTTATCCCATACTTTTGGATCCGTGGTGGCTTTGTTGATTGCCGTTGGTGAAGGTGTCATGATGATGCAGGTTCTTTCAGTCCATAGAAACAAAATACATGTCCATTCTGCCCATGTTCTTCACTTCGATGTTTCCGCGGTACGTACAAGCGAACTTGTCTTTTACGAATTGATATGTAATGCCTGATATGTTTACTTTCCCGGGCTCTCCCGATGCCTCCATCCGAGCTGCCGTATTAACAGCGCTTCCCCAGATGTCATATGCAAACTTATTTTTTCCGATAACTCCGGCAATGAGATCGCCCGTGTGTATTCCAATGCGTATTTCCCAGAGCGGTTTTCCGGATTTTGAATTTGCCCTCTTAACTTTTTCTACCGATTGAATCATCTGCAACGCTGCATTCACTGCGTCCTGAGGATTGGATGAGTTTGGCAGGGGCACACCACCAGCAGCCATATAGCCGTCTCCGATGGTCTTTATTTTTTCAAGATTATTATTTTCGAGTATCAGGTCAAATCCGACAAACAGATAATTCAGTTCGTCCACAATCTCCTTTGGTGAAAGGCCTTTGCAGAGTTTTGAGAACCCAACGAGGTCGGCAAATAACACCGTTGCAACAGGAAAATGGCGCGGGGCGACATGACCTTTTTCCTTAAGCTCTTTTGCCACATATTCGGGTAGAACATTCAGCAACAGTTCGTCCGCTTTCTTTTTTGCTGACTCGATCTGGTCCTTTTGCCGCTCCAATTCCGTGCTCGATTGCTTGAGCATGACGGCGGTTGTCTCCATTTGTTGAATGGTTGACTCCAATCGGCGATGCGTTTCCCGCAGGTCAAGCTGAGTTTTAACACGAACCATCAGTTCCTCGGGGTTGAAGGGTTTGGTCATAAAATCACTTGCACCGAGTTTGAACCCCTCGACAGTCGTTTTTTTATCCGTCTGAGCCGTGAGAAAGATGATTGGGATGCCACTGGTTTGAGGATTTTCTTTTAGCACTTTGCATACTTCAAAGCCGTTCATCCCCGGCATATCAATATCCAGTAGGATCAGGTCCGGCTGTACGGCTTCAAGGGCCAGTTGCACAGCCTTTTCTCCATTTGTTGCAACTTTCTTCCTGAAGTCTGAGAGCAGGCTGTTCAGGATGTCGATATTTTCAGGGGTGTCGTCAACGATGAGTATGGTATCGGTGTTCATGCGGGGGTTATTTTGTCATTTCCCAATTTCACAGTCTCTAGAATTTCAATTGCAGCGTCGAAATCATACGACTTCAAGCAGTTCCTGAGTGCTTCAAACTCTTTTTCGTAACCCTTCACTGAGCCAAGTTCGCGCGCGACTCCAACAGCAGCGGGATCCTGATTTTTCAAAAGCACTTTCAGTTTGGCAATGTGCTCCTGGACATCGGAGAATTCAACGGACGCAAGGCTGTGTTCATTTCGATTCTTATGATGGAATCTTAAGCTGCGGAGGACGATATCCAGCTCTCTTGACAGGTTACCTACAAGTTCATTGAATGCCCGTGCTTCCGTGCCTATATTTTTTTCAGCGTCGACACATGACTTGTAGAGCCCCTTCATCCCGAGATTGCCGGAAATGCCCTTGAGGGTATGAATATTTCTTTTGACAAGATCGAAATTACCTGCATTGAACTCTTTTGTTAGGGTTGAGATGAATTGCTCATTTCGATCAACGAACTTATGAAGCAGCTCATTGAACAGCGCTCGATTACCGCCAAGGTGCGAAAGTCCTTCGTCTACATCAACGCCTTCGATTCCCTGGTCCGACTCCGCGGGAATACTGGTTTCGATGGCTGGCCGATCTGGTTGGGTGCTCTTAGGAATCCATTTCTTTATGACCTCGAGCATGACGGCTGGATTGATTGGTTTGGTTAGAAAATCCATCATCCCCATTTCGATGCATCTGTCCTTTACACCTTCCATGGCATCCGCAGTCATGGCAATAATCGGCAGAGTCCTGTAGGCATCGATCTTTCGTATCGCTTCGGTAGCGGCATAACCACCCATGACAGGCATTTGAAGGTCCATTAACACCAAATCATATCTTGAGGGATTTCCTGATGTTTTCACTTTTTCTATTGCGTCAATGCCGTTGGTTGCAATCTCCACGGTGAAACCAAATTTTTCGAGGAGTTCACTGGCCACCTGCTGATTAATGTCATTGTCTTCCACAAGCAACAGGTGTCCCTGATGAGAACTTGCGAGTTCTTTTTCGATAGGGCCCGGCTGATGCATTTGCAAGAGGTCCTCCTCCTCGTTGAGGGCGCGGATGATGGTGTCGTACAGCGTGGAATGACGTATTGGTTTGGTTAGAATGCCGGAAAGTCCGAGCAGTTCTGATTTTATGTACAGTTCGTCATTGGCATAGCTGGTGCACAACATGATTATTTTTATGTGGTCAAAGTTGCGGTCGCGACGGATGGACTCTGCTGCCGTCAGGCCATCCATTTCTGGCATCTCCCAGTCCATCAGCACGACCTTGATGGTATCGTTCCCTTCGTCGCGCTTCAGAATATGAAGGGCATGAATGCCGGACTCCGCTGTCAGGACTTCAAACGAAAATGATTCAAGCGTTTCTTTTAAAATGTCCAGTGAGGATTTATTGTCATCGACCAGCAATACACGTATCTTCTTTTTTCTCGACTCCTTCATTGGTGAAATGGGTGCAGTTTGCTTTTTCAAACGCACCGTAAAGTAAAAATGACTTCCCGCGCCCGGCTTGCTGTCAACCCATACGTCTCCATGCATGAATTCCACCAGGCGCTTAATGATGGATAACCCCAACCCCGTCCCGCCATATTTTCGTGAGATTGAACTGTCGGCCTGTGTAAACGGAGTAAAGAGCTTGCTGATTTGCTCTTTATCCATACCGATTCCGGTGTCGCTTACGCGAAACTCCAGCATAACGTCGTCGCCGGATTCCTCCACCAGCCGGGCTTTTACTACCAATTCACCCGCATCTGTAAACTTTACTGCATTACTGCAAAGGTTTGTGAGGACTTGCTCGAGTCTCACCGGATCTCCGATCAGATAGGTTGGCACATTCTTGTCCATCCCGAACGCAACTTCTAATCCCTTGTTATAAGCCCTATATGTTATGACGTCGGACAGGCGCTGAAAAACTTCTTCGAGGTCAAAAGGAACTTCCTCGAGGACTAATTTTCCGGCCTCGATTTTTGAGAAATCGAGAATATCATTGATGATGCTCAACAGCGATTCGCTCGAAGATTGAATTTTGGTAACGTAGTCAAGCTGCTTGGGCGTAAGTTGTGTTTTAAGGGCTAGATGACTGAGGCCAATGATCGCATTCATGGGTGTACGTATTTCATGCGACATGTTTGCAAGGAATTGACTTTTTGCGCGAGTGGAAGATTCTGCAGCATACCTGGCCTCTATCAGCTCCTGTTCTATAGCCTTGTCTTCGGAAATGTCACTTGCCATTCCGATCATGCGCAATGGTCTTCCATCTTCACCCTTCGTAACTACTTTGCCCAGTATGCGAAACCATTTCCATGACCCGTCTTTGCAGCGAAGCCTGCACTGATTGTCGTACGATGATAGTTTGCCAGTCATGCATTCCCGCAAAACGGCTTTTGATTTAGTGGCATCCTCAGGATGAATCAGTTCGCCCCACCAATGAGCTTGAGTGGTTACATCTTCTTTGTTGTAACCAAGGGCCAGGTATCTGTTCGGATGAGATTCTACAGTATCCGAAACAAGATCCCAATCCCACCAAGCATTTCCGGAACTGCTGATCGCGAGTTCGAGCCGCTCGTCATGGAGCCGTAGGGTTTCCTGTGCATTCTTCACTTCGGAGATGTCAACTCCCATCCCAACAATGAGCGATTTATTACCTATTTTATTTAGTACTCCCGTGAAATAATACGGAATCCTTTTTCCCTTTTTTGTCAGGATAGCCGACTCATACATGGAAACGCCCAGCCTGTGAATTCTTTGAATTTGCTTTTTGACTGTATTGCGTTCTGCTACAATGTCGAGGAAATTGAGGCTGCCGATTTCATTTGCATCGTATCCAGTGACACTTTCAAGGTTTTGGTTCCAGCGGATCATCTTCTCATCGCTGATAACATAGAAAATGCCAGGCATGCTGTTAACGATCGAGTCAGCAAAGTTTTTCTGTTCGTTCAGTTCTTGGGTGCGTTTCCGCACTTCATCTTCCAGTAATTCATTTTGTCGTGCGATCGCTTCCGATTGCTCCTGTTTTGCATTGCGAATCTCCCGGTCATGGAGTGCATTGAGGATTGCGGAGGGAAGCCGTTTCAGGTTCGACTTGAGGACATAGTCATCGACACCGTGTTTCAGGCAGTTGACGGCGAACTCTTCGGATACTGTTCCAGTGACCAGGATGAATGGAATATTCAGTTCTTTCTCCCTGTAAATTGAAAATGCTTCTTCAGAATTGAACTGCGGAAGACTATGATCTGAAAGGATAAGGTGCGGTGCAAGTCTCTCGAGTGCTTCAATGAATTCTTCGCGTGTCATGACACGTTCAGCCGTGAAATGAAGTCCGCTGTGCCGCAGCTCCCGTTCAGCAAGCATGAAATCGTCTTGCCGGTCTTCCACCCACAAAATCCTGAGCACATTGTTTGAATCCAGTTTCTCGCCCCGCAGTTTCATTAACACTTTTGTTTATTGAGCCACACGATACCATTTTATTGAACATCGTGAACTTGAGAATTTGGCCGAGGGCCTGGGAATGGAACAACTACATCATGAAAAGTGATGAACTCACCTTACGTATCAGAATGCTGTAAAGGCGCGCTCTGCTATTTCATTTCCAACAGTCGTCGATGCGTTTCGACTGCGCATTCCTTCGGTTAACCTTAGCCACTTTACTAAAATGAAATCTTTGGCACAGAATTGCCATGTCCATTTTTACAAGTTGAATGTCAAACGTTGACAGATGACTATTTGTCTATAAAAGTACAGATGTAAGAAAATCGACGTTTTTGTCATATTTTTTTTCGCATGAATGGCTCCGACCTTGGGACCGTGTACCTACAATACCTATTAACATGACAAGGCTTATTCAAGTTTCCTGAATTGCCTGACTATTCATTGATCCAGTACATTAGAAGTGTATTAGATATGCTAAATGACCGTTAATATGACAAAGTATGCTTGGCCGCTGTTTAGACGCCGGCTTTGACTCTGGACGAACGCGATATTTAAGCAGAATTCCGATAGTCGGTAGGAGATATCTTGACGAACTTTTTGAAGTATTTGCTGAACGCAAACTGATCGCTGAAATTCAGTGTTTCAGCAATTTGTTTGACGGATAAGTTTGTATTCTTGAGAAGAATCTTTGCTTCCCTAATCAGCATCTCGTCTATCTGATCGCTGGCTGATTTGCCCGTGATTTCCTTTATGAGCTCATTCAGATAGCGTGGTGTAACATTGAGCATGTCAGCGTAAAATTTCAGTGACCTTTCCTTTAAGTAGAAAGTAGAGACGAGATTATGGAACTGATTGTTGATGGTCTCTCTGCTCGTTGGTTTCTTCTCTGAATTGCCGTGTTTTAGCCAGAAAATGGCGTCTATCTCGTGGATCAGCACGCTGATCAGATTAATGGCTATCTGGCGTCTATTGGGTCGCGTGCTGTCTGTCAGTTTCATTTTCATATCCTCCATGAGGTCGCTTATCATGGCCGCTTCTTTTTCATCCACACTGAGAAAGGGTGTTGAATTAATAAAACGCATTTTATCTGTAGGATTCAAAATCTCGCCGTCCAGAAATTCCTTTTTAAAGGCTATAACTTTTGCTGCCATATCGGGTGAGATGGAATGCACTTGTGCGACCTGAGAAGGATTCATGAAGAGAAGATCGTTCCGGCGTACGACGTATTTTACCATATCGATGTCCATTTCAAGGATGCCGGATTCGGCAATGAAAAAAGAGTAATAGTCTTGTCGGTATGGGGTCTTCAACACTGGAGGCGGGACTGGGCCTGAAAAGACGATAAATTCATCTTTGTTCCACCATTGTGTGTCAAGCGCAGATGAAAGACGATTCAATTCGAACGTTGCAACTACATTCGTCATGTTTGGGTTTTGGGTGTTTTGTCAGCAGCGGGTGTAGGCAAAAAAGGGATTCAATCGCCCATGCCAACAATGACAAAAAATATTAAGTATTAATTATAGTGACAATCTCCGGACGAAAAAAATACGGCAAATGACGGTAGCTCAATTCGCCTCCGAAATCTGTCGTTTAAGCGTTTTTTTGCCAAAAAAATTGAATGTATCCCTGAGTTAAGAATGCGATTAGCAAAAACTCATGCGATTTCGTACCACCAGAATGCTGTGCCGAATTGCCGGGGAGAGATCAGATGTTGCTATTATTTGATCGTTCTGCTATTTTGATCGATGCTTTTTCAGGACGTTCCCGGCCTTGGGCTCTGGCAAACTGATTTTGAAACCGGTCAGACTTTCTGGTCAAAGGAAATGTTTATGATTTATGGATTGCAGCCAAACATCCATTCTCCTTCTGTGGATGTCCTGATGAAATATCTTCATAGGGACGATCGTGATTTCGTTACAGAGTCTATTCATCAGGCAACGAAGTCGCTCACACCGTTTTCTTTTTTCCTTCGGATTGTCTGTAAGAGCCGTGTGGTGAGAAGCCTCTATTCTATGGGCGGGTTCGAGATAGAGGAAAATGGAAAGGTCAACTGCCGTTACGGATGCTGTTTAGACATCACTGGTTTGTCGGAGGAAGAATCAAACGAGGTAAAAAAATATATAAACATAATTACCTTACCCCGGCTGGAGGCACTGCTGAAACTCGATACCTCGAACAAAGATATCACTGCGCTCCTTGAGCTTGCTGCTGCAGTGAGTTGCATGAGGCAAAGCCGGGTCGCGCGCAACAATGTTGGCCGCGCAACTACCTGAATTCTGCCTTCACATATTTCGTATAGCCGACCAAACGGAATTCTACTGAATTGGCAATCTGAGTCTTCATTCGGGGTAGTGTCGGAAGGTTGTCTACGTTTGCTACAATGTCGTGGCCGTATCCCAACGGCTCCACCTGCCCCTTGTCGATGCCTTCATTCATCAGAAATTCGATGACGTTTGCAGCCCTTCTGTCAGACAGAATCTGACTTTGCTTTCGTGTAGCGTGTTTATTGGAGTGGGTTGAGACCATGATGGTGTACCCCTTGTAAGCATTCATGTAATCCGCGATTTGACGCAGTTTTTTTTGAGCTTGCGGTCTGATGTCGGCGCTGTTATCATTAAAGATTGAGTCCAAAACCAGGGATTGCCCGATTTGGGCTACATTGATGAGAGAGTCCATCTGGTTAAGCGGTTTAGCGCTGGGCTTAAACAGGTATGTCATATCAAGCCTGTAGATGTCAAGGTTCTCCGGTGTTATCCCACGAGAGTAATATGCGTAGCGACTGCGAGGCGTAAATCCAAAAAAAGTGTCATCATAGGTCGTATTGATCCCGGGACCGAGGTTTTCTGGTCGAGACCAGTTCGTCCAGGTTTCATCAAGCCGATGAGATACAAAAATGTCCTGCTTCCCATAACCGTTATGGCCGTTGGAGGAAAAGTATAATGTCCTGTTATCATACGCCAGGAAAGGAGAGGTTTCGTCTCCAAAGGAATTGATCACAGGGCCCATATTTATGCTTTCGGCCGCTGAATACGGATTTTTTGCATTGGGTTTTCTGAACGTTACGTAAAGGTCAAGCTCTCCCTGTGAATCGGTTTTTTTCTGCGAGATTATGAGCGCTTTTCGATCATTCGAAATGTCAAAACTTGTCCGTGCAGACAAGTTGTAGTTGTTTTCGATGTTGACTGCCTGAGGAAAGGACCAGTTTTGCCCATTTCGTATTGAAATGGAAAGGCCCGCCTTCATCTTGCCATTTTTTAAATATTCATTCCCCAATAATATGGTATCGCCATTGACACCCACGCCACAAATGAAGTTTGGCCCGAGATTATTCAAAGGAGGATCCATTCTCTTGGCTTCTGTCCATGTCTGGGTTGAATCGATAAACTCGCAATACCAGATGTCCTCGTCCTTCGCGCCGCCGGTATTTTTTGGATGGCCCTGCCTGCTGAAATACAAACGTTTTCCATCTTTAGTCAATGTGGGACCATACTCGATAAATGCCGAATTCACACGTCCATCCAAAGGCTCCGCGATCACACCTGTTTCAATGTTGGATGCATGGTTTATTTGCTGACCACCGAGCTTTTGGTCGGTTTGTCCAAATGAACAAACCGTACTAAATGCCCACGCGACACTCGAAACAATACAAAGTAGTCTTGCTTTCATAGATGAATTTTAGTTAATGAAGTTGAGTAATGTGTGGGAGTAAACGAATATGCAATTTTTTGTAAGCTTCTGCAATAGATAAAAATGCATTTGACATGTTTTCCAACTGGAACAGTCCCCACGGCGCCGTTTTTGCAGCCCGTTATCGATTTGTTCGTTTTTACACAGGCTTACATTTTAGTTACGACGCTTTGAATTCTTACATTTTGACAAAATTGACGGAGGAATTTGTGGGGAACTAGTTTGTTCGCAATACTTATATTTAAAGGAAAGATTCAGTCATGTCGCGAAAATTCATTTTCATCACCTTTCCGGTAATTCTATTAACAGCGGTGTATTTCATGGGACCCGAACCTGACGCGCCGAAATGGGATGCTACTATCCCGTCTGTTCCGCAAAACCCAGTAGCGTTAGAGGAATACATTCAAAAGCAGGAAGCAGCCCATAAGCTCAAGATCGACAACGAAGCAAGAATAGTATGGGCAGACTCGAGTAAGAAGAAAACACCGTACAGTGTAATTTATCTTCATGGTTTTTCGGCGAGCCAGGGTGAAGGAGACCCGGTACATCGTGATTTTGCTAAGACGTTTGGTTGTAATCTTTTCCTTGCGCGCCTGGCAGATCATGGAGTTGATACGACCGAACAGTTGCTCTATTTCACCCCGGACCGCATGTGGCAAAGCGGCAAGCAGGCTTTGGCGATCGGGAAAGCGATCGGTGAAAAGGTGATTATATTGAGTTGTTCCACTGGCGGCACACTCGCGTTAATGCTGGCAGCCGAGTACCCGGATGATGTTTTTGCACTGGTCAACATGTCACCAAATATCGCCATCAATGACCCGCTCGCGTTCATTGCAAATAATCCCTGGGGTGTTGAGATTGCGCGCCTTGTATTTGATGGCAAGTACAATATAAAAAAACCAAAGCCCGGGGCGGATACTTTAATGGACAATCGCTACTGGAATAATAAATATAGACTGGAGGCGGTTGCTCAACTTCAGGAGTTGCTGGAGAGTAAAATGACAGATGCTGAATTCAAAAAAGTCAAGGCGCCGAGCCTCACGATATATTATTATAAGGATGAAGAACACCAGGATCCGCAGGTAAAAGTGAGTGCCATGCTGGAAATGAATGAAGCGATCAGCACGCCGTCGTCAATGAAAGAAACCGTTCCGATTCCCGATGCGGGCGCCCACGTTATCAGTTCAAGATACACCTCAAAAGATGTCCCGGCTGTTTTCGCCGCGGCAAAAAAATTCGCAATTGAAAAACTAGGAATGAAGCCCGTCGGTGAGTGACGCCTTCAAATAGATCCTGGCCTTTTCAAGGTCCTCGGGCGTGTCGATGCACATGCCATCTTCAATATCGGTTTCAACAGTTTTTATCCTGAATCCGTTTTCAATCCAGCGCAACTGCTCAAGTGACTCGGCCCGTTCCAAAGGTGAAACGGGCAACATCGTGATTTTTTTCAAAATGTCGTGACGGTACGCGTACAAACCAACGTGGCGATAGAAGATCGTCTTTGAAAGCCACGTCGCCTGATCTGCTTTCTGCACAAAAGGAATAGGGGAGCGACTGAAATACATTGCTTCCTTGTTGGCATTCAACACGACTTTCGCCTCACCCAACGAAAGGATTTGTTCTAGGGTCTTTATTTTTTGGATGAGCGTGGCCAGCTCCGTCGCGGGACTAAGTGTTTCGCAAAGAAGATCGATTTGTTTTGGATCGATGAATGGCTCATCGCCCTGTATGTTGATAACAAAATCAAACGCTTCTTTTTGAAGTTCCATTGCCTCACGACAACGGTCCGTTCCACTTGGATGTTGGTCAGACGTGAGGACAGCTTTTCCGCCAAAGGCATGCACGTGATCAAGAATTTCCCGGTGATCGGTTGCTACTACCACTTCATCCAGGTGCCGCGCTTTTTTACATTGGAGATAAACGCGATGAACCATCGATTTTCCCAGGAGATCTGCAAGCGGTTTGCCTGGAAATCGTGAGGATGCATATCTCGCCGGGATGACGCCCAATATTTTCATTTTATAATTTTCTTTACACGAAGCGTTGAACTTTCAATACTGATCACTTCGATCGGATCATCTTTTTCAACGTACTCGCCGCGTGTGAATGCATCGAAGATTTTCCCATCAATAATAACTTTGCCCCCAGGTCGCAGTACTGTAAAAGCGTTGCCTGTCTTTCCCACCATCGGTTCGCCATAAAAGTTTACCGTGTAGCCCTGTTCTTTTTCCTGTGTATCGGTTAACGTCATTCTGCTGAAAGCCCTCGTTTGAGTCAGCTTGCCGCTACCGAAAATGAGCAACAGACCAGACGCCATGAGCCCTCCGACAGCTGCCACGATCGCAACTACTATGTCGCCGAACGGAACGAAATCGAAATTGAAGAAATCGTTGTTAAGCATGATGAGGATGAGTGATCCAACGGTGAGTGCCACACCCAAAATGCCGGCAACACCGAAGCCGGGAATCACGAAAATTTCTGCAACCAGTAGAATGAGGCCGCAGAACAACGCAAGTATTTCCCAATACTCGGCAAGTCCGTTGAGGTAGTAGGGGACAAGGTACAGTACCAGCGCAATGATCGCTGCAAAAAGCGGAAACCCTACGCCCGGTGTCTGCAACTCGAAATAAATCCCACCAATAATTACAAGAATCAATAGACCGCTGATAAATGGGTTCAGGAAAAACGCAATTATTTTTTCGACAACACCCAATTGGAAGTGGTCTATCTCATAGTCGGCCACTTTGTTTCGTTTCAGGATCTCGGCAATGGACTCCACTTTCGCCTCACAATAGCCGTGTTCAATTGCTTCGGTAGTGGTGAACGTAATGACTTTACCTGCTTGCTTCACACTATCAATGACAACGCGTTCATCGACCATCCCTTCGGCGATCCGGGGATCTCGTCCGTTTTCCTCGGCAGTAGACCGCATGATGGATCGCATGTATGATTGGTATTTGTCTGGTGCCGCCTGACCTCCAGCACCCTCGACAACAGTAGCGGCTCCAATGCTTGCACCCGGTGACATATAAATGCTGTCACAGGCAATGGAGATTAAGGCTCCTGCAGAGGCCGCGTCGGAGTTTACGAACACCCAGATGGGCTTTTTGAAATCCATGATCAGATCGACAATTTCTTTTGCGTCTGTAAGCACGCCACCATATGTGTCCATGTCAATGATGACATAATCTGCATTTGTTTTTTCGGCATTTTCAAGGGCAAGGGTGACATAGCGGAGCATCCGCGGATCGATTTCTGATTTAATATCCATTACCATTACCTTCTTCTTGTCCTGGGAGAATCCAGAAAGAGTAAGGCTCAACACGCTCAGAACAAAAAGCAACAGTCTTTTCATATTGTTGATTTCGCCAAAAATACAGAACCGAAGAGGTATTTTCAGGGTGGTTCCTGGTAATTCAACGTTTTTGGGTTGGACTATGCAAGTTTGAAGTGGTAATTTTCGTTTGAATTACGCCTTATGTTTGGAATACTGCTTTTTACGCTTGCTAGCCATATACCCGCCGATTCTCTCCGCACGGAGACAATCAATGGCAAAGTGTACGTCGTTCACCAGGTGGAAGAGAAGGAGACGCTGTATAGCATTTCGAGACGCTATGGTGCAACTATTCTCGCAATATTGGAACAGAATCCCAATGCCGATGCTGGCATTGAAGTGGGACAAATACTGAAAGTTCCATATGCGCCCAAGGCCAAGACTGCCCCTCCCGTTCAGACGGCTGAGGGCGTTCTTCACAAGGTTGAAGCAAAGGAAACGCTCTTCTCAATTGCGCGGCAGTATAATGTTTCTGTCGATGATATTAAGATGTGGAACTCTCTGAAAGAGAACTCACTCACCCTTGGGCAAACCCTGCTGATCAGAAAGAAACCTGCTGATGCGCCGGTTGTTACTACCTCAAGTCAAAAAGCAAAAACGCATACTGTCGCTGCAAAGGAGACGTTGTTTTCAATCGCGCGGCAATATGGTGTTACGTGGCAGCAGTTGCAGGAATGGAATGGAATCAAGGATGCGGAACTAAAAATAGGACAAGTGTTGTCTGTGTCGGGGCCCACTGCGGTCACGCCGGTCGTGGCGTCAACTTCCACGACGACTACAACTTCAACACCGATCACGACAACAACTCCAGTGACTAGTACGATTGCAATATCTGAAGGTGTGAGTGGCACCGATGAACTCAGGGAGACAGGAACGGCTGAATTGATTGATGGATCCGAAGGAAACCGAAAGTATCTCGCGCAGCACCGCACCATCAAGCCGGGAACAATTGTGAAAATCAGAAATCTTGCTACCAACCAGGAAGTATTTGTTCGCGTGACCGGCACAATCCCTGGGTCTGATCCTTCAACCATTGTCAGGATATCCAAATCTGCATACGATAGACTTGGAGCAACCGATCCGAAATTTCGGGCCGAGATCACTTATTATAAGTGAAATTCTTAAATGAAGCCTGCCCTGTTGCTGCTTTTGTTGTTGGTTGTTGGTCTGGGCAACGCACAAAATCTCGTGCTGAACCCAAGCTTCGAGGAGCATTTCCGTTGCCCTAACAATTTCAGTACAAGTGCAAAAGAGTTTGTCTTGCCAGGCTGGCGCTCCGGCAATTCCGGGACACCGGATTACTACCATCAATGCAGTTGGGGCGACTGCGATGTTCCGTTCAACTGGGCGGGCGAGTCGAATGCCCATTCGGGTTTTGGCTACGCGGGTATTTATGTCTGGAGCCGGCCCAATAACAAACCCAGAAGCTATCGGGAATATTTGCAGGGTGAGCTCAAGGAACCGTTGAAAGAAGGCAAGCGGTATAAACTTGAATTTTTTTTCAAGCTGGCTTCATACTCGGTGTACTCGGTAGACCGTATTGGGATGTTGGTTACCGACACGTTAAAGCAGAAGTCAGGAGACCAGGTAATTCAGCAGACACCGACACTTTCTGTTGTGCGAAACGAGCCTATCACAAAGAATGGCTGGGACCAGGGAGAAATGGAATATGTTGCGAAGGGTGGCGAGCGATATATCCTGATCGGAAACTTCTTCGACAATCTGTCGACGCAGTTCACGCAAATGGATAACCGGAAGGGGAGAAGTCCCATGTTGTCGGGTAGCGCTTATTTTTATGTAGACGACGTTTCTGTCACACCTCTCGATCCTGAGCCTGTGGTGGTTCCTGAACCTATCGTTTGGACAGATGGTCGTGAGATCAAACCTGAAGAGACTTACATCCTTAAAAATATTCAATTCGAATTTGATAAATACGTGTTGCTGCCGGTGTCTTTTCCGGAGCTTGACAAGCTTGCGAAGATTCTCATCGAAAAATCTGATTGGAAGGCAGAGCTGAATGGTCACACTGACGACGTAGGGAGTGAAGAATATAACCTCGAGCTTTCACGCAATCGCGCACAAAGTGTAGGAGAATATCTCAAGTCAAAAGGTATTGCTGCAAACCGGTTGTTGATTAATGGATACGGAAAACAGCGGCCCCTTGTCGAAGCCAAAGACGAATCTGCCCGGACCTTAAACCGGAGAGTTGAGGTCAGATTTCTTAAATGACCCAATGGATCTGAAAGGTTTCCTCGACGAGAAAGTTGAGAAGTACAATCGCCCCGATTTTATTGCTCTGGATCCGATATCGATTCCTCACCTTTTTTCAAAGAAACAGGATATCGAGATAGCGGGCTTGTTCGCCGCTGTTCTTGCCTGGGGCCAACGAACCACCATTATTAAGAACTGCCTGGATCTCGTTGAGAAAATGGATCACGCGCCGCATGAGTTCATTGTGAATTATGAACAACCCGACCTGAAGGGATTTAAGGACTTCAAGCATCGTACGTTTAACCGTATCGATCTGTTTTATTTCTTTGCCTTTTTAAAAGAGCATTACCGGAGAAGTCTTTCACTGGAACAATTATTTCTTTCTGAGCCACAAGAGGAGAATGTAGAGAAAGGTCTCATTAATTTTCATGATGCATTTTTTTCTTTGCCGGATTTTCCGGCGAGGACGAGAAAACATATTGCGACACCCTTGCGGAAATCGGCATGCAAGCGAATCAATATGTATTTGCGGTGGATGGTTCGAAAGGACAATGCGGGTGTTGATTTCGGTATATGGAAAAAACTCACGCCTGCGATGCTCGTGTGCCCGATCGACTTGCATGTCGATCGCGTTGCCCGTAAGCTCAAACTTATCAAAAGAAAAAATGTCGACTGGGAAACTGCGTTGGAGCTCACCAACCGGTTGAAGAAGCTCGACCCGGTCGATCCGGTGAAGTACGACTTTGCATTGTTTGGGTTGGGGATAGAAGAAAAGTTTGCGGGGTGATCCGATGAAGCCCCACGCCAAGGCGCAAAGCTCGCAAAGTAGATTTTAAGTCATTCCGTTTAGGCACTCCAGCAAACAGACATGGTTGCATCAGCGGCTTAGGCTATCAACCTTGAACTTTAAACCTTGAACCTAGCTTAAACACTATTTCTTTGCTGCTGCTCTTCTGAGACGGTCATTAATCGCTCTTCCCAGCCCCTCATCCGGGACTTCTTCTGCAAGCACCACATCGACATCCATTTGATCAAATTGTCGGAGCATGCTAAAAAGATTGTGCGCTGCTTCGGCGAGGTTGCCTGATGGAGACAGGATAAGTTGATTGCCCGCTTGCACGTCCGCTATCTTTTGTTTGAATGATAAAACACCGCAGCGTTTGGAGTTATTGGAAGCAAGCAGCGTTTCCAGGTTACCAAGCATAAATTTCTTGCGAGGTGCGTAGTGACTGGTGACCTGACCTGGCGCTTGAGGCTTTGAAGTTGATTGATGCTGGACTTTCACACGTCCAATTACGGCTTCGATCTGTTCGGTGCTAATGCCGCCCATCCTGTAAATAACCGGTTCTTGATCTTCCCATCCGATCACGGTTGATTCTATACCTATTGCGCAGGGACCACCATCAAGGATATACTGAATCTTTTCACCAAGCTGGTCCTGTACATGCTGAGGTGTGGTCGGACTAACATAGCCAAATGGATTAGCGCTCGGCGCCGCAAGTGGGAAGGTCAATTGCTCAAGCAGGGCTCGTGTGAGTGGATGATCCGGGCACCGCATTCCCACGCGATCGAGGCCAGCTGTTACTATATCGGGGATCAGATCTGTTTTGGGGAGCAGCAAGGTGAGTGGTCCGGGCCAAAACCTCTCGACAAGCAGGTGTGCCTGATCAGGAATCTCTCTGACAAATGTGCTTACTCTTCCCAGTGACGCTACGTGCACGATGAGGGGATCAAAGTCTGGCCGGTTCTTTACTTCAAAAATTTTCGATACTGCCGAAGGCTCAAGCGCATTCCCTGCAAGACCATAGACAGTCTCCGTTGGTATCGCCACCAATGCACCGCTTTCCAGCAGCTGCTTTGCCCGTTCAATGTCCTGACCAATGGTAGCCATATGTTTCAGGGACAAAGATAGGGGGAGTGAAGAATTAGTTGTGAGACTGTCGTATGTTGCGCGTTGCCCGTTACCTGTTACCAGCAACAAACTTATCCCTCATTCGCAGCAACGCCGCTTCGTTGTTATATTTTTCCAGTTCTGATAGCGGAACCCATTTCACATCGTGCGACTCCTCACTTACTACAATCGGTTCGCTCATTGATGCCCGAAATAGGTAGCGCACATCATAATGTTCGTGTTGCGGAAAGTCCTTTCGAGCGGGAATGACGTGGATATCAAGATCAAAAATATCCGACTGCAATAATGTAATGTTATTAAGTCCCGTTTCTTCGTTTGCTTCACGCAACGCGACGCCCTGAACATTTGTATCGCCGTCTGCATGTCCACCCGGTTGAAGCCACCGGTTCAGCTTAGCGTGATGCACGAGCAGGGTTTGTTGTCCGTCGTCAGATATTATAAATGACGATCCTGTGATGTGTCCTGGAAGATGGGTACGCTGAAAAGCATCCGCATGCTGTAGCAGGGTCAGGAATTTTGCTTTGAATGCTTCCTCGGCTTTATCGATCGGATGATATTTTCGGATCTGACTGGCAAATGAATTCCGGTCGTTCATTGAATAACGACGGTCGCTTTGTTGATGCGCTTCTCTTCGAGCTTGCCGGTTTGCTCGCCACCACCCGCGTTGTCTTTGTCGTCTTTTCTAGCAAGGATGAAATAGGCGATAGCTTTCAGGTTTTTGAACTTGACAGTCCCCTTGGCATCTGTGGTTCCTTCGGCCGCCGCATTTTTCTCAGCCGTATAGTCTGCCTGATTCTCATACAATTTTACGGTCGCGCCTTCGACAGTATTACCAAGCTCGTCGCGAACAGTCATTGTCAATGAAGTCTTTATGATCTGAGCTTCGGCAGTTGCCATCAGCAGAAGCATAACAAACAAAGGAGTGAATTTTTTCATAGCTGGTTCTAATATGGTTGCGAGTGCATAGTTAACTATCTCGCCTGAATTTCAGAAGAAAATTCCCTTCTGTATTACATGCATCGCTAAATGATCTCGTGTTTGTTAACGATGGATTTATCGGAGTAGCGAGATTCCGCCGCGCTTTTCCTGAACACCCCTTTCAGGATGGAAGGAGCTGACATATTTAATCACCCAGGCATACGAGCCTCCGGGAAGCGGCTGATTGATGTTGTTATTGTAACCGCCATTCCATTTAAAGTCGCGGCTAGGACTGCTGTACACGAGCTCGCCCCAGCGATTGTAAATGAATACCTGGAAGTTCTCATCTTTTATGAAGAATGTGAACACATAAAACTCCTTATTGTCGGTGAGGGATGACGTCGGCCGGAAAGCATTCGGCGCGTCGATCCGTGGTATGCACTCACTTCTTACTTCCACCTCATCCGAGGCAACGCAGCCAAACGAATTCGTAATATCAACTTTGTATTTACCCTGACTCGTCGCGTTGTAAACGCGCTTGCTGTAGTTCAATGTTAGTTCATTCTTAAACCAGTTGTACTTGGTGAAGGCACCGGGATCCAAATCCACGTTGTTTGTCTTGGGATCTTTGTTGTCCGGATCATTGCAAATCACTTCCCGGTTTGGCAGCGTCCCTACGGGCAATGGCGCTTTGGTAACTGAAATCTGTGCAGTTGCCTTGCAGGTCGCTTTACTTATTTCAACACGATACGTGCCGGCATCGGTCTGATTGATTGCAGCGGTAGATTGTCCGGTTATCACCGTGTTGTTCTTGAACCATGCATAGCTAACACCCGTAGCGTTTGTTGTGGAGGTCAGTGTGAATGGCTTATTGTCTTCGCAGGCCGGTGTAGCGCTGAGGCCCGCTGTTACCTGACCCGCGATGCTTACAGGTTTTGCTGGATTCGATCGGTACGCGCAACCATTCAATGTGCTGAATAATTCAGTTTGAAATGAAGAGCCGTCGTCCGCCTGCGTTAAAGAAATCTGTCGTCCCAGAAGCGCAGGTTGGAACACGCCCCCTTTGTACCATCTGTAGGTATAAGTTCCTTGCGGTGTTGCTGTAAGTATTACTGAAGTCTGGCAAGGGTCGCTCTGCGTAAAATCCGGTACAGGATTGTCGAGCACTACAGTTTGTGTCACGGTATTTGGACAGCCGCCAGGTGGTGCAGCAGCGACCACGGTATACGTTTGGGAACCGACTCCGGAGATACTTACTGTCGCACTGGTTGCCCCACTTACAATGCCGGGTCCACTCCATGTATATGATGGCGCAGGGCCGCTCGCTGTAATTGTCGGCGCAGTATTACAAATATTCGGAGTTACGGTCACTGAGACGGGTGTAGCCGGTACAACTGCGACGTTGTTAATTGTCGTTGTACACCCGAGATTATCCTTTAGCTGAACTGTGTAAGTTCCAGCCGTCAAAATCAAATTTGCAGGAGACGAGGCCGGTTGGGGACTTGGTATTGTGACAACTCCCGTTGCTCCATTTGTTGCTTGAAATGTAATTGGAAAAGGCTGGCCCGTTGTTATCTGGACCGTCTGAGGTTCGCAGCCGGGGAAAACATTCGCCGTCGGCGTTCCAACCCCCTGATCGGACAGACCGAAGGATTGTGATAGCGTACACCCTGAAATCTGGTCATTAATAATGGCTGAATAAGTTCCTGCCTTAAGCGCAGCAACATTTACCGTCTGCGGTGCGGTTTGATCGACCGCTTGCTGATTAAAGCCCGATGGGCCGGTGAGAAAATAGGAGTAAGGGCCTGTAGCTGGAGTCGTAACAGACAAGCTCAATTGTAATGTACCATCTGCTGCGTTGCAGGCAGTGGGGTTTGTTCCATTCAAGGTGAATAGTGGCGATGCGATGACGGTAAATGTTGTTTGATCTGTTGCTGTACAGGTTGTCACAGGATCAGTCACAACAACTTTATAAGTAAATAGACCCGGAACGGTTGTGTTTACGGGTTGACCTTGCGATGTAAGAGACGGGGTGCCATTGATCGACCACGCATAGGTAGCACCTGGGTTTCTTGCATCCAATGCCGGGGTGTTAACATTTTGACAAACCGTCGTATTAGGCCCCAGCACGACTTGCGGTCGATTGTCGGCGATGATTGATTGTCCATTCGAAGTACAGCCGTTCAGGTCTGTGATCTTGACTGCTACAATGGATTGCTGCGAAACGGTAATCGATTTAACCGAATCCCCGGTCGACCATTTATAAAACAGATTGGGTGTATTAGTCTTGTTAGCGTCGAGCGTGACGGGGCCATTGCATAAAGCAGCTGCGCCGGGAATGGTAGGCTTGGCCGGAGGATTATTGATGACCACGTTTTTCACCAACGTTGTATCAAGTCCGCATCGGTTTGTAAGCCGCATGGATGCGACGAAAGTATTTGCGGTGGCGTAAAGGTGTCGGACTGATGCTGAGTCAGGGCCACTGGCACCGTCACCGAAGAACCACGCAAAATGATCAATTGCATCTGTCGGTACCCCGAGGAACTTTGTTGAGTCACCGAGACATATTCCGGAAAAGTCGAAACTCGGGCCGCCGAATGCATTCGACTGTTGTTGTATGAAATTCGGTAAGCCGAGATGACTGGTTTTACCTGCAAGATTAAATGCGTTCGCCTGATACGAAGAGACGCGTGTAGTGTCTTCAACCGGCGAAAGTCTTCCCAATGAGGGACTGTTGTTGCCGACTGCGACATAGATCTGTCCATCCGGACCTAACTGAAGTGCGCCGACGTTTGGCTGTGAGAAAGAGGTTGGGCGAGGCTTCTGGGGATAAATGTGTCCGATGGAATCGATAAAGTATTCAAAGATTTTATCAGCACCGGTGACAGAAGCATACAACTTATTTCCAGCTGGAGAGAACTCAATTCCATAAACATGATTTGTGGGATTATTGATCGTCGGATCGATCTTACTCAGATCAATCTTACGATAATTTGTGAGCTTACCAGTCGTATCATTCAGATGGAACACTTCGACGAAATTTCCCGTCGGCAAGGAGAGAGCTACCGCCAGGTTATTTTTCGGACCCAGTTTCATATAACCACGTCCTGCTTCCACGCTGGCAAACGTGTGGTCTGATCCGATTGCTGTCAGGATTGGCTCACCGATTCCGGCGGCAGAAAAAGGATACACCCTGAAAGTATTGTTACCCCATTCGTGAATGACAATCCACTTCCCGCTTGCCGTGATGCGCTCGGTGCCTCTGCTGAATAGTGTTTGATTTGATACCGGAACATCGCCGAAACCACCGTTTAACTTCAGGTCGAACAATGAGTATTTCGTGACATTCGTCCCGCCATCAATGGCCTCGTTGGTGAATATATAATATAGTGTCTCGTCTCCGGGCACAGGCACAATAATCGAAGACTGTGAGGCACCCGTACTGCCGCCAATCCCAGAGGTTATCAATGCATCTTTCCTGTTGTAGACGTTATCACCATTGGTATAGAATATTGTCTTGCCATTCCTGTCACAGACAATTGCACAACCTTCAGGTGCGTCCATGGCGCTGTTCGTCAGCGGCACTGCCGGGTTTTTGTTAAAATCGATACCAGCATTGCCTCCGAAGAACCAGATATTTTTGCGTTGATCCTGCAAGCCATATTCCTTAACGTTGACGCCTGCATATGCCGAGCAGCCTGAGGCATCGGTGACAACCACGTAATAGTATCCTGCGGAGTCCGGCGTGAGCTTGGCCCCCGTGTCGCCGTTCGACCATGTATATGAAGTTGGCGTACCGCCAGTTGTTTTTACAGTAACCGAGAATTGAACCGGCGATGATTTCCCGCGTGGCGGAGGAAACTCACTCCGGCATGCGGTTGTATCCTGTACGAGCTGCAGCTTTAATGGGAATGGCGTAATGGTGACGGGCTTCGTAATAGACTGACTTTGTCCTTCGTAGAACGCGGTCAACTTTACGTTGTAACCCTGAGGCTGTCCGAATTTATGAACCGGACTCCAGTCATTTGAAGTAGTTGCATCCCCGAAGTCCCATGCAACGCTGTCTGCACCAGGAGTGACGCTGGGAAAGAACGTTGTGTTGTTGTTTTGACAGGTGCCGATAAAAGTGAAGTCGACCGTAAGGGTGATGTTTCCTTTTGGCGCGAACACCGGAAACTGTTGCGCCTGGAAACTTGTGGTGGAGAGTTGTGATGTTTTGTATTTGACCTGACTTGCAATCGTGTCGGGTTTTGTAATGGTGCCGACTAACACAGGTCCGCCGGAAACTGCTTGATACAAGTGATAAATATTGCTGTCAGGAGCCATTTGAACACCAAAGCTTCTGAACACAGGCGAAGGCAAAACAGTGGTCAGCGATGTGGTTGGATTGACATAATCATATTGAAACAAGTTTGCTTGCACACCAGGCTCACCAAACCGTGAGAGGTACAGATAATCACCTTTCAGCGACCACTCAATATCATATATAGATTGACCGGCTGTTGTCGCAAATCCAGAGTTAAAAATGTAACGGTCGAACGCGAGTGCACCCGTTGTCGTATTGAAATTCAGAATGATCGCATCTGTGCTGGTATCTTGCGGCGAAACGGCGATCTTACTTTTTCCAGCATGGAATGAGAGGTTGGCTGCGGTGATGGGAAACGAAGAAAGTCCGGTTGTAGTGGTTGTGGTGAATGTACCAGTGTAGCTGGCGGCATTGATTAAGGTTACGGAAAAAGCGAGTGAATTTACTTGCTCGGTGACGAGCCAGAAGTCAGTACCGTTGTTATGCGGTATGATGATCATACCTTCAGCTCTACCTGTCAAGCCAGTAGCAACGTTTTTGGTTTCAACGTCACCGAGTGCTGGCGTCGGAAAGGCAGCGTTGCCGAATAAGTTCATATCGACGACGGTGACGCTAATGGTGCCGCCCGTGGTAAAGTTTCCGGTATTGGTGAAGACGAAATATTTTTTTGCTTGTCCTGGTACCGGACACATCGCAACAGGCTGATTACCCGCAGTATTCGCCGTGAGTCCGGCGCCATTCGGCATCACGAGATTCGAGGCATCGTAGATGCGTGCTCCGTCGGTGTAGAAAAGCAAATTACCGTTCGCGGGATCTGAAACAGTACCAGCGCCGGCACCTCCAAACGGAATACCCTTTGTAATAATGGACGGCTTGGCGCTTGTGCGGTTGAAGCGAATTGCCTGCGTAGAACTGCCGAAGTGCCAATTGTATCGTTCCAGGTTTTGAGAGAAACCGGAGAAGAGAATCGAACTGAATATTATGAAAAGAAATAACTTTCGCATGCTAGACATAGTACAAACGCCGGACCTTCACACAACCTCCGCATTCATGAAATCAAGCTCAATTTTAAAACGATCAATCTTCGCTAAAGTATATAATTTGACGGAATTTGTCGTTAACTAATCGACCGGGAGACATTTTCATAAGACCATCAAATAGATTTACTTTGCTCAGATGAGGCGATTGATTTACCCCATGCTGGTGTATCGGAACACTCCGACACTTTCGCTCGCAGGATTGATGCTGTTGATGGCACTTCGGGTAACTGCCCAGGATCCACAGTTTTCACAATTTTACGCGGCCCCATTGTATCTGAATCCTGCATTCGCGGGATCCACGCAACAGGCGCGTGTGGGAATGAATTACAGAAATCAATGGCCTGCCATTGATGCAAATTTTTCTACGATCTCCGCGTATGGTGATTTTTATATAGAAGATAAGAACAGCGGTGTGGGTGCATTGCTGACCCGTGATTACGTCGGGATTGTCGGACTTCAGTCGATAAGTTTTGCGGCGCAGTATGCCTATCAAGTTCAGCTTACCAAGTCGCTGATGTTTCGGCCGGGCGTCCAGGTGGGAATTGTTAATCGCTCGATCAATTTTGGTGATCTCACTTTCGGTGATCAGTTTGATCCGGCCACGGGTGAGATTACCCGTGCCACAGCAGAAGCATTGAACACCGGGCAAAGCAAATTTTTCCCAGACATATCATTCGGAGGCTTGCTGTTCTCAAAGAATGCGTGGCTCGGGGTAGCGGCACACCATATCACGCAACCCAATCAATCAATCCTCGGTGAACAAGATCGTCTGGATATGAAACTTTCGGTTCATGGTGGTTATAAATTTTTCTTCCGCCCGGGAAGTTTGGGCACGGGTGTGTTTTCACGGCCGCGTGAACGAAGCATCGCCCCTGTTATTCAATATAGGCATCAGGGAAAGTTTGATCAGGCGGACATCGGTATGTATTACACGTTCGAACCGCTCATCATTGGTACATGGTATCGTGGCATTCCTTTCAAGACGGTTAATGGTTTTGCCAATAACGAATCGATTGTATTGCTGGTCGGACTTACGTTGAAAGGAGAGAAAGATATTCTCAACATCGGCTACAGTTATGATTATACCGTGTCAAAGCTCGGACCCGGCAGTGGCGGCGCGCATGAATTCAGTCTCGTGTATTCATGGCCGACACGCAATCCCCGCAAGCCACCGAAAGATAAGTTGATCATCCCTTGTCCTGACTTTTAGACAGCTACCGCGCACTGCTTACTGCCTACTGCCTACTAGTTACTCTTCCCCTCCGCCATCCAGTTTGCAATGGTCATCCATTCCCACATGAAGCAAGGCATCGCCGGCATTGACAACGGGATTGTTATTAAGGCCGACTACATAACCAGTTACTTGTGATTTCACTGCTTCTGTGAACTCGCCGAATGGATCGGTGATAGAGCCGATATGTTGATTCTTGTGAATCAATTGACCTGCTTTGATGACGGGATGAAAGAGACCTGCGGTGCGCGCGCGAATCCACGCGGAACTCCACACAATTCGGTTTGTCTCTTTTGGCTGTGGTGCAGCATCGATCATGTTGAGATACCTCATAAGGCGAAGCGTTCCCTGAATACCTTCTTCTATGGCATGGTCATCCATGCGAAGGGATTCACCGCCTTCATATACGATAATATTTTTTCCCTTCTTCGCTGCAGTCTGCCGTAATGAATGCGGCCGAAACGGTGAGTCGATGGTGAATGGAGCATGAAATGCATTGGCAAGCTCCACATTGCGGGGTTCCTGCATCATGCATCGTACCTGCGGATAGTTCGTCCTCATGGCACCACCGGTGTGAAAGTCGACGCCAGCATCGATGAAAGGAATAACATCGTGTGTCATGTGGTAGGCGACCCGGGAAGCCAGAGATCCCGTTTTGCTCCCGGGAAATGACCTGTTCACATCTTTGCCGTCCGGCACCTCCCTTGAGTAATTGAGGAATCCATACACATTGATTATAGGCATGCAGACGGTCGTGCCGCGCAAAACCTTGTGATAGCCACCGGCGATAATTCGTCTCACGATCTCCATCCCGTTGATCTCATCGCCGTGCATCCCCGCTGTCAGTGCAAGAACAGGCCCGTCTTCCGGGGCGCGATACACATATATAGGTGTGTCTATCTGCGTGCGGGAGGGCAGCCTTGCAATATTGATATTGACCTCTTTGAATTCTCCGGGTTGGATAACCTGGTCAGCGATGATTAGTTCACGGTTCATCGGATAATGCTGAGTGTAAATGCAACAACAAAGCAAATGGTTGCAATGAGTATACCGCGAAAGGGAACACTGAACCAATAATTTCTCGCAAGAAAAAGGAAGAATGCGGCGGTGATTGCGTTTAGAAGACTCACTATCCACACATTACCAATGTTCTCAAAAAATAATAGAGCAATGATGATGTTAATCAAGCCAAAGTACATCGCACCGATGCTATGACTCGCATTGAAGCCGGTCCACGCGCGCCAGACAGTTGTTTGTTTTGTGAGGCGCAGGAAATCCTTCTTCATTTCGGCTGTCGTTACCGGATTTCGCGGATCAAACTTTTCGGAAAAGAAAGTATAATAAAGGTGCAGGGATCCCAGTGACAGAAAAATTGCCGATCCAACGATGATTAGCATTCGTTCAGCGAGTATCATGCGCACTTGGTAGCGTGATGGAATATGTTGAACGTGCTATGCATTGATTTTGTCTTTCTGGATCTTCTTTTTACCGGCATTGTTTTCAAGATACTGAATGATCCTTCCTGCAATGTCAACTTTTGTTGCCGCCTCGATTCCTTCGAGGCCAGGAGACGAATTCACTTCAATGATGAGTGGACCGCGCTTGGAAGGTAGCATATCTACGCCGGCGACACCGAGCCCCAATTTTTTTGCTGCAATGATTGCTGCATGCTTTTGATGACGGTCCAACTTGACAACTTGTGCATGTCCGCCGCGGTGGAGGTTGGAACGAAATTCTCCATCGCGTGCCTGACGTTTCATCGCACCAATCACCTCGCCGTTCACAACAAATGCGCGAATGTCTGCGCCTTTTGCCTCTTTAATGAATTCCTGAACAATAATGCGGGCTTTCACTCCGTGAAACGCTTCTATCACTGATTGAGCAGCTTTCTTGTTTTCAGCAAGAACAACACCTAGTCCTTGTGTCCCTTCAAGTAATTTTATCACGACCGGTGCGCCACCGACGGCCTCAATGACTCCTTCCGTGTCTTTGGAGTAATCCATGAAGATTGTTTTCGGAAGTCCGAGACCGGCTCGTGACAAGATCTGCATGCTGCGCAGCTTATCGCGAGAGCGGATCAGGGCCTGAGATTCCACGGCACTGAAAACCTTCATCATCTCAAACTGCCGCACGACTGCCGCTCCGTAGAATGTCACCGACGCACCGATGCGCGGAATAATTGCATCTATATAGTCGAGTTTGCGACCATTGTACCAGACCATCGGATTCTTTTTTTCGATCAGCAGAACACATTTCATGTGATCGATTATTTCCACTTTATGCCCGCGACGCTCGCCCGCCTCTTTCAGGCGTGTGGTGGAGTATAGCTTGGCATCGCGTGATAGAATGGCAATGTTCATGTGCGAAATTACATTGGCCCTGAAGGCATTTGCTTGGAAGTGAAAGATAAATCTTTTTTAGTGACGTCAATCAGGAAGCGATGGCGTAGAATCTTGCGACCCAGCAATACTGGGAACTTCAGGTTGCCACGATTGCTCAAGGAAAATTCCGCGCGTATTACGTGACCCAGAATCTTGACCTTAGTCTTGATTACGTAACGCAACTCAGCTTCCCCGAATGAGTTTTTTATTTCTCGCTGCTCGAATTTCTTGACCGTGTATTTCATGCCCGTGAATTCCGGGTGTTCCTCGTCGAGCAGCACAAACTCCAGCACCCCATCTTTCACTTCAGCCCGCAGGCAATGCAGACTGGATGTGTAGGCTCCGGTGTCGATTTTGGCGTGAATGTCCTCCAGGCCCAACCCTGGCAGGTCAACCCGATCCGACCGTCCTAAAATTTCCATAAAAGCCTCGAATTTCCTACAAAATAACGGATTTGCGTGCCAGCTTGGTTATCCTGCACTTCTGAAGTCTGGGATTTTTGATATCCGGGGCTTATCGTCATCAATTTCGGGGGGGTAGTAGTTCCCGTAGGGCGAGCTATAATTTTTGGCCCCGACCTGCGAAAAATGCGTGATTTTTTTGACCATATGCCCCGAAATCAATCGTTTGTTAGCCTTTGTTTAATTTTTTTTTAATAAAAACTTTCTTTTACCGGCAGAAACGTTCAATTTATGTCTTTAATCTAAACCAAAAATCTATGAAAAGACTATTACTAACGTACTTGGTAGTGCTCTTTGCATTTGCGGTTCAGGCCCAGGAAAGGGTCATAACCGGAAAAGTAACGAGCAGTGAGGACGGGTCGGCAATCCCGGGCGCCAACGTTGTGCTAAAAGGCACTTCTAATGGAACTGTGACAGGCGCAGACGGAAATTACCGGCTTACTGTACCCTCTGGCGGAGGCACACTCGTGTTCTCCTTCATTGGAATGCAGACGCAGGAGGAGGCTATCGGCGAAAGGTCTGTAATTGACCTCGGATTGAAGTCGGACGTCCAGCAGTTGAACGAAGTGGTTGTAACGGCTATCGGTGAAAAGGTAGACCGCGATAAATTCGCTTCATCAATTTCAACGGTACAAGGGGGAAACGTTGCAAAATCTGGTGAAACTGGCGTTTTGCAGGGATTGACTGGAAAAACAGCCGGTGTGCTTATCACCCGTAACGGTGGTGACCCAGGTGCAGGTGCTTATATCCAGATCCGCGGACAAAACACGATCAACGGTAACGCACAGCCTCTGTTCATTGTTGACGGTATTCCTGTTAACAACTCAAACGAGTATACGAACCCTTTCTCTGGCGGCCAGATTTCCGGTGCTGGAAACGCGATCGTAACCCAGTCTCGTATCAACGACATTAACCCTGAAGACATTGCTTCAATGGAAGTGTTGAAAGGTGCATCTGCAGCGGCCCTCTGGGGAACAAGAGCTGCAAACGGTGTGATCATCATCACTACAAAGAAGGGTCAGGATTCAAAAGGAAAGGTTAACGTGTCGTTCAAGTCAACGGTATCGTTTGACGAAGTGAACAAGATGCACGGCCTTCAGACCGTTTTCGGTAACGGTACAAACGGCGTTTACAAATTCAACAACAGAAATAGCTGGGGTGATCTTATCGCTGACAGAAAAGGTGGATCAGATACTCCGACAGGATCAGCTTATGTTCAGTTTGCCGATGGAACCAAGCGCTATGCAGTTGCCGGCGGTACAGGTGCCACCTGGGATGGAACAAATGCTACGTCTCAGGGAGGTCCGGTTGATGCACACGGCGGCAAGAACGATCGTTCAACCTATGATCACCAAAAAGATGTGTTCCAAACTGGTCACTTTGTTGATAATAACCTGACAATCAGTGGTGGTAACGCACGCACGAACTTCTTGATGAGCTACTCAAATCTTACCCAACAGGGTGTTATTAAGAACTTCAGCGACTACATGAGGAACTCAGCCAGGATCAACGTTTCCAGCCAGTTTACTGATTGGATCAGAGGTACTGCTTCAGCTTCTTATATGGGAACATATTCTACTCGTGCACAAACTGGTGATAACCTCGATGGTTTGATGCTGGGTGGTCTCAGAACTCCTCCGGACTTCAACAACGCCTATTACACTGGTACTTACAATGATGGTACTGGCGTCCTTACTCCTAACCAGCACGTCGCTTACCGCGATCAGCTTGGTGCGAGTGATCACCCGGTATATTCAAACCCGCTGTGGAACATCAACAACAACAAGAACACCACACAGGTTGACCGCTTCATTGGAAATATGGAATTGTCTGCAGATCCTACTTCATGGTTAAACCTGACGGGTCGCGCTGGCGTTGACTATTTCACAGACAAGAACAATGAATTGTTCCCGCTGCACTCAGCTACGTTCCCTACTGGATTCTTCCAGGTGAATAATACCACTGAGAAGCAGGTGAACATGGACTTCTTCGCGAAAGCATCAAAAACTTTCAACGAGAATTTCACTGGTACCCTGTTGGCCGGGGTGAACTACAACGACCGCTTCAGAGAAACTGATCACTCTCAGATCACTAATTTCACTGTACCTGACGCTCCTACCAACTTGAACAACGGTTTGAACTCAAACCTCCAGGCTTGGACGTACAAGACGCACATCAGAACTTATGCTTACTATGCACAGGCAGATCTGCAGGCGTTTAATCAGTTGTTTGTGACGTTGACAGGCCGCTCTGAAAGCGCTTCAACTTTTGCTAACAGCTTCTTCTTCCCTTCAGCGGCCGTAGCATGGCAGTTTACCAAACTGGAAGCACTGAAAGACAACTCTTTCCTGAGCTTCGGTAAATTGCGCGTTACATGGGGCCAGGTAGGTATCCAGCCTCAGCCATATCTGAACCAAACGATTGCTATACCTGGACTCTTCTTTGATTCATATGCTTACGGACTCCAGTCTTCAAGCGCGGTATATGGAACAACCGGTGGTTTTGGTCAAAACAACCTTGCCGGCAACCCTGGCCTTAAGCCTGAAAGAAAGACAGAATTTGAAGTAGGTGCCGACTTGAGGTTCCTGCAGAACCGTCTTTCTCTTAACATCACTGCTTATAGCAACCACACTGATGACGTTATTCTTAACCTCAACCTTCCTTCATCGACCGGCTTCGATCAACAGCCTCGTAACGCGGCGCAAATCGAAAATAAAGGTCTTGAAATCGAATTGGGATATGACATCATCAAGAAGGGTAACTTCAGCTGGAGTATCACTGGTAACTGGGCCGCAAACAGAAACAAAGTTGTTTCTCTTGCTGGTTCAGAAGCACAGACAGTCCCTGGCGTAGGTACTTATGGTGGTCAATCTTTGATTGAAGGACAACCGTTTGGAGTATTTTATGGTCAGACACTTCTCCACGACGAGAAAGGCAAATACATTCTTGATGCCAATGGCTTCCCTCAGGGAGGTACGCAGAGTGAAGTGTTCGGTAACCCGAACCCTGCATGGAGAGCTGGTCTCGGAACAACTGTTTCATTCAAAGGTCTTTCACTCTACGTCTTGTTTGACAAGGTGTACGGCAACGACTTCTGGAACGGTACCCGCGGCGCGCTCAACAGCTTTGGTGTGTCACAGGAGACAGGCAATCTTTCTGTAGCTCAGACTGCACTTAAGACTGCTGACGGTTCAGTTATCCCAGCTGGCACCCGCTTCCGTGGTAACATCCAGGACTTCGGCGGTGGCCCGGTTGCACTTACTCAGGCATGGTATCAAGGTCTTGGAACTGCGTTTGGTAGCGGTAACGTAAACCTCTTCAAGGAAGATGGTGGATCTACCCGCCTTCGTGAGGTTACTATGAGCTACAGCATCCGCGGTCAGGGTTTCAGAAATGCAACCAAGCTCTCTTCAATTGACTTGAGCTTGACAGGCAGGAACCTAATTCTGTGGACGAATTACACCGGTATTGACCCTGAAGGTAACATCACTGGTGCTTCGTTGGCACGTGGCTCTGACTGGTTCATCAGCCCTGCTACTCGTTCCGTTCTGTTTACCATCAAGATCACTTACTAATTCTTAACGACGAAACGAATATGAAAACATATATCTTAAAGAAATCTGCAATCGCCCTCGCAGTGATCGTGATGTTCTCATCATGCACTGACTTGTTCGATAAAGCCGACATAAAGAGTAACCCAAACAGCCCGATACCTAGTCAGGTGGGTGTGGCTCAGTTGACGACGTATGCTTTGGTAGGATTATCTGTATTGTCAGAAGACACAGACAACCGTATCGCTGCTATCTGGGGTGGTCAATTGGCTGGTACCAGCCGTCAGCACCTTACTTTCCAGATTTATAACGTTAGCTCAGGAACATTTGGCTGGTCAAACTATTACAATACAGCCGTGAACCTGCGTGCGTTGCAAAATCAGTCTATTTCCAAAGCACAGATCGGACTTGGACAAGTTGCTGAAGCCTTCCTTTTTGCAAAGATGGCCGCATTGTATGGCGATGTTCCCTACACCGAAGCTATGGATTTGGAGAACCATCCAAAGCCCAAGTATGATGGTCAGGCTGCATTGTATGCTACGTTAGTTGCGTTGCTCGACAAAGCTGTAACAAACCTGAACGCAGGCGGTGGTATTCAGGGCGATTTCATCTATGGTGGTGACGCTACGAAATGGGCTGCTGCTGCAAGAACGCTTCAGGCGAGATTATACCTTCACCTGAAGAATTACACTGCTGCCGCTACTGCTGCTTCACAGGGGATTGCCAGTGCTGCAGATGACATGCTCATTCCGCACGGTCAGTCTCAGCAGGTTGACCAGAACCTGAACTATGACTTCTTTGTGAACTCACGTCCTGGTGATACGGCTTTTGATCCATTGCTGGGTCCAGGTTTGAGCGCATATCTCCCTGGTTTCATGTGCACCGATATCGCAACTGGCGTACGTGGAACAGTTGGTGCTGCGGTTCGCAACTCGAAGACTGATGAAACAGGCATCTTCAATGCGATGTTCAAATACGAAGCGGTGCAGGCGAGCTCATGGGATGCCAACGTAAAAACTGGCATTTTCCAGAAGGATTCACCAAGCCCTATGATCACGTATTATGAGAACCAGTTGATCTGGGCGGAGGCGCTTGCTCGTCAAACAGCAGCTACCGTAGCGGATCCAACTGCAATTGCTAAACTGAACAACGTTCGTAATGGACTTCAGGCAGGAAAGTTATTTGGAAAGACGTACTCACTGGGTACAAGCAACTATGTTCCCTATATCGCAACTGACTTTGCCCCGGGCGGAGCTGCTAACCCAGCAACAGGTCCTAATGCCAACAAGCCTGTTCAGACTGCGTTGCTTAGGGAAATTGCGTCTGAGAAATTCGTGATCTTGCTGATGCAGTATGAAGCGTTCAATGAAATGAGAAGACTTGCCGTTGCGACTCCGGTCATCAGCCTCGGTATTCCAGTTAACTCAGGAACTCAATTGCCAGCGCGTTTCATCTATCCTCAGAACGAGATCAATACGAATCCTAATACTCCTAATCCTGCACCGAACCAGTTTGCAAAACTGCCGGTATTCCAATAGGAATAAAGGAATAGGACGAAATGAAAAAAGCCCTGAAGCAATTTGCTTCAGGGCTTTTTTTTGATTGCCGGAGTACTATCCCTTCACATTGAAAGCGACCTGGGTGTTTTCCCACTTCATGATCACTTGTCCGTTCTCAACAGAAATAGTGAAAGCCTCAACAGGACCTGAAGTCTTCGTTGGCTTCACAGCCACGCGGATAACATCTTCATCCTGCTTGTAAGTGTAAGCACCCCATTTAATTCCTTTATTGATGATGATCGTCCACTCGTTTTCGCCAGGGATCGTGAACAAACCATATTTGCCAGCAGCGACGTCTTTGCCCTCAACTTTGACAGGTGCGCTGAATTCAATGGTCGTAGTTTCGTTTGCGCCAGTGCGCCACACTTCACCGTAAGGAACAAGGCCACCCATGATCTTACGTCCTTTCATTTGTGGCTGATGGTAGTTGACCGTGATTTTTGCTTTGCCGGCGGTGCCTTCTGCCTTGGCGGGAGGACTCGCCATTTTCTCCTGTGAGAACGCGAATGTTGTTGCCATGAGCAACACGATGATTGAAATTGATTGTTTCATTTGCTTATTGATTTGGTTAGTAATTTCATCGACACAAAAAATGCCCCGGATTCCAGGGCATTTTTTTTGAATTTTAAATTGAAGAACTGTCTGCAAACAAACACTCTAACGAAACTGTATCGGAATAAGTTATTTCCATGCTGAGGGAAATATTTTGAAAAGGTAGAATTTACCGTCCAAATGGATTCAAGGCCGATAAAGCGCGTTTTCCACCACCCATTTTATTCATTGTCTTCATCATTTTCCTCATCTCTTCGAACTGTTTCAGCAATTGATTCACCTGTTGTACTGATGTTCCGCTTCCTTTCGCAATGCGGTTTTTCCGGCTGCTGTTGATGATGGCGGAATTTTCACGCTCTTCATGGGTCATTGACCGGATAATCGCTTCGATCGGTTTGAATGAGTTATCATCAATGTCAACGTCCTTAATCGCTTTGCCAATGCCCGGTACCATACCGAGAAGATCTTTCATATTTCCCATTTTCTTGATCTGTTCAAGCTGGGATAAAAAGTCATTAAAGTCGAACTGGTTCTTGCGAAGTTTCTTCTGAAGTCGGGCGGCTTCCTCTGCACTGAATGTTTCCTGTGCTTTTTCAACAAGACTCACTACGTCCCCCATTCCCAGGATGCGACCAGCCATCCGGTCGGGATAGAAGCGATCAAGGGCCTCCATTTTCTCGCCCGAACTGACAAATTTGATCGGCTTTTCAACGACGCGCCGGATTGAAAGGGCCGCACCACCGCGCGTGTCTCCATCCAGTTTGGTTAACACCACCCCATCAAAATTCAGGCGATCATTGAAGACTTTCGCGGTGTTGACTGCATCTTGTCCAGTCATCGAGTCAACGACAAAAAGCGTTTCGGCTGGTTTCAAGGCATCCTTTAGCCGTGAGATTTCATTCATCATCTCTTCGTCCACGGCAAGACGGCCAGCGGTATCGACAATCACGACGCGGTGATTATTCTTTTTCGCGAACTCAATGGCGGCACGTGCAATCGCAACTGCGTCTTTGTTTTCAGGTTCAGCATACACTTCCACACCTACTTGTTGCCCGAGAACCTTGAGCTGATCGATAGCTGCTGGCCGGTAAATGTCACACGCTGTCAGCAGCACTTGCCTGCCTTGACGTTTTAAATAGTTAGCCAGCTTACCGGAAAATGTTGTCTTACCTGATCCTTGCAATCCCGCGATAAGTACGATGGACGGATTTCCATCAATCCGGATGTCTTCACTCTGTCCACCCATGAGCCGCGTAAGCTCATCGTTGGTAATCTTGGTTAAAAGCTGCCCTGGACTGATGGCCGTGAGAACGTCCTGGCCCATGGCTTTCTCCTTGATCTCATCGGTTACTTCCTTTGCAACCTTATAGTTGACATCGGCATCAATAAGTGCTTTTCGAATCTCTTTAACGGTATTCGCGACGTTGATTTCTGTAATGCGTCCTTGTCCTTTCAGGGTTTGAAAGGCCTTCTCTAGTTTTAGACTTAAGCTGTCGAACATGATGTAAATGCTATGCTGTAAAAATTGTGCCTTTCATGAAGGCGGGGCGCAAAGTTACGGGGCTGGGAGAGGCCCTGCAAATCAAGTTTAAAATGTTGAAATCCAGCGCCTTATCAACTCAGCGGACTTTTTTTCAAGTATTGCTGAGGCCGACCGCATGGCTTCTTCTGGTGAGATCGATGGATCGACGAGGGTAATCACCTCGCTCAACTGTAGTTGGTGAAGGATTGACGGATCCAGATCGCAAGCGCCCGCGATGGCAATACAACGCTTGCCATAGTTCGCAGCGAGCGTGGCAACACCTTTAATCACTTTGCCCGACAGCGTCTGTGTATCGATCTTTCCTTCGCCTGTAATCACCAGATCAGCTGCCCGTACGTGCTCTTCCAGTCTTGTAAATCCTGAAATGAAATCGAAGCCACTGGCAAGTGTGGCACTGAGGAAGGTTCTTGCGCCAGCACCCATTCCACCCGCGGCGCCTGCTCCGGGAAAATTGGTTTCAAGATTCATCTCGCGTCGGACAACGTCTTCAAATCTTCTCAGGCCGTTGTCAAGCAGGCGAACAGTAGATGAGTTGGCTCCCTTTTGTGGAGCGAACACGAATGCAGCACCTGTTTCACCATATAATGGATTATCAACATCGCACAGGACAGTAAATTTTGCTTGCCTTATCAAGCTGATGTTGCCAGGCGTTATAGAATGAATATCGATCAGGTTGCCGCCGACAGCTTTTAGCGGTTGCCCATTGCTGTCGAGAAAGGAAAACCCAAGCGCTGCCGCCATGCCACATCCAGCATCGTTTGTCGCGCTGCCACCAATGCCTAGTACAATGTGTGAGACGCCGCGCGAAAGTGCATCCTTTATCAATTGCCCGGTTCCGAACGTTGTTGTGACCAGGGGATTTCGTTCATCTTTCTTCAATAACTGAAGGCCCGATACTTTTGCCATTTCAATGAAGGCAGTGCTTCGATCGGATGATACGCCGTAAGTTGCTTTTATTGGTCGCCAGAGCGGATCAACAGCCTCAACGGTTATTGTTGTTCCTCCACTGAATCGTGTCAGGAGGTCAGCGGTGCCTTCTCCTCCGTCGGCAAGCGGAACGCTTACTATTTTGAGTGAATCAGAAACATCGCGAATACCTTTTTCAATTGCAGTGCAAGCCTGCTCCGCAGTGAGTGAGCCCTTAAATTTATCCGGTGCGATTAGAATGGTCACTTGAAGAAATTCCTGAATGGAATGAAAGGAAATTCTTCTCCCTTTTTGAATTGATCTTTTTCCAGCGGGAGCTCTAAAAACCCATCTGCTTTGGTGAGGTTGGTGAAATCACCGGACCCGCCACCCTCCTGAGGAAAGGCAGTCAGAATGCCGCGTTCATTTTTTATCCGTACCTGGAGGAAATAGGTCAGTGGCTGCCTGAACTCAAAATCCTGCGCCAGCCTTGCGTACAGTGTTGGGTTTTCATATCCCATACTTTTCAGCAACCAGGGTTTTATGAAGCGGTAAAAACAAAGGAAAGTTGAAACAGGATTTCCGGGTAGCGCAAAGACAGTTTGCCTTTTGGAAACCCCGAACCAAAATGGCTTGCCGGGCTTTTGACTCACCTGATGAAAAAGATTTTTGACGCCAAGCGTTTCCAAAACTTCAGGAACGAAATCGAATTTACCTTTGGAGACCCCGCCGCTCATAATGATCACATTGTGGTCGACGAAGATCTTAATCAGCTCTTTCTCCATTTTATTGCGATCGTCCGTCAAATGAAAAAGGGTTGACTTCGTTCCAAGGGGCGCAAGTGCGGATTGAATCATGTGTGAATTCGATCGGCGGATTTGGTGTGGCAAAGGAACCTGGTTTACATCGACAAGCTCGTCACCGGTGCTGATGATTGCAGTTTTCATTCCCACATAAGACTCCGTCCGGGGACGTCCTACAGATGCAATCAATGCGATCTCTGCAGGAGAAATAACAATCCCAGGTTCGAGAAGTGTATCACCCCGCTTCGCATCAAGGCCTCGGGTATGAACGCTTTGTCCTCGCTGTACATCAACCTTTACGTGCGCGATCTTATTGACAAAGGAAACATCTTCATAGCGCACGACAGTATCGCAACCAATCGGAAGCATGGCGCCCGTCATCACTTCGATACAGTTATTCGGATCTTTCATGGTGATCCGGGGCTGTCCTGCACGCTGTACACCTTCAACTTTAAAATCACGCCAGCCCTCCTCGAATGACTCAAACCTGATGGCGACTCCATCCATGGCCACGCGATCGAAAGGGGGCAGATCCCGGTCGGCTTTGATTTGCTCTGCGAGAACTCTGCCTTCTGCATTTTCAAGATCGACCCTTTCCTTTTCAGGGCGGAAAAGGTGCTGTTGAATTATCGAACCAGCCTCTGCAACACTGACCATGAATGTCTATTTTTGGTTAGAATTTTATTTGGACAATTTCAAGATGCAACTCACGCAGAGGCGCCAAGACCGCAAAGGAAATATTCGCAAAGTTCTGCCGGCTTGGTGCGATTCCTGGGTGACATCTGAGACACTGTCCACATTTGTCTTAATGTTTTCTTTACTAATTGGTATCAGTTTTTGTTCAAGATAGCGAAAACCAAAAGAGTTAACTGTGAAAAAAATGAAAGGCAAGCTAAGTCATGTCGACCAGTCCGGGAATCCCACGATGGTCGATGTTTCTGCGAAAGAGGTAACACGAAGGGTTGCGCGCGCACAGGCCACTGTCCATCTTGGTAAGGAGATCTTGTCGCTATTAAAGAATGACGAGCTGTTGACGAAGAAAGGCCCGGTTTTTCAAACTGCTATTATTGCCGGCGTAATGGGGGCGAAACAGACGGCATCCCTGATTCCATTTTGCCATTCTATCGGACTCGATGATTGCCAGGTCCGCATCACTGTGAAAGGCCTTAAAGTTATTATTGAATCTGAGGCTGTGGTGAATGCACGAACTGGCGTTGAGATGGAGGCGCTCACCGCTGTTACTGTCGCCGCGCTGACCGTGTATGACATGTGTAAGGCGTTATCACATGAGATCACCATCGACGGAATCATGCTTCTGGAAAAAACGGGCGGCAAAAAGCCCTTTCGCCGACGTTGAGATTTTTAGAAAAACGACCAACGGTGTACCGACCTTACATCAGATTGCTGGAATACGTTTCGATTTGTTGAATTT
The DNA here is from genome assembly GCA_044223825.1 of Cyclobacteriaceae bacterium. GTDB lineage: Bacteria > Bacteroidota > Bacteroidia > Cytophagales > Cyclobacteriaceae > ELB16-189. The sequence goes on from JBGALO010000010.1 coordinate 41,320, forward strand.
CCCGAACCATCACAGGGTGAGTAAGTTGAGAGGCGCAGGTTTAATCTTCAATTGACTTTTCGACCACTGCATTGCGTTCCTTAAGGTTGAATCTCAGGAGAAAACTTACAAGTAAGCCTGGAGTGATTTGAATTCGGAACTTTTCACCACCTGTACTGTTAATTTAGGTGAAAATAGTTGGCAATGAAATTCAAGCTTTATTCTCCGGGATTCAATCCCATCTACCGTGACATGGTGATTATAATACTCGCGGGTTTCCTGGTTTCGATGGCGATCGTCACCGTGGGTTTTATGATAATGTCGCAGCCATAGTACGCCGGTAGTCCTCAAAGGCGGTCTACTTCTTTAGGGCAGCGTCGACCCATTCCTCGCCATCTTCGAAAACTTCTTTCTTGAAGATCGGTACTTTTTCCTTCAGCTTATCGATAATAAACTGGCACGCTTCGAACGATTCTTTTCTGTGGCGCGTAGAGATGGCTACGGCGACGGCGACTTCTCCCGGCTTTAGTGTTCCCACCCGGTGGCTCACAGCCCAACCCATCAGACTCCAGCGGGCGGCTGCTTCATCAATGATTTTTCGGGTTTCGGCCACTGCCATGCTTTCATAGGCTTCATATTCCAGCCAGATAACTTTTTTGTCGCGCGCGGTGTTCCGCACTACGCCAATGAATACATTGATGGCTCCTGCTTCCAGGCTCGACGCCGCTTCGATTACTTTCTGCACGTCGATCGATTTGTCGGTGATTTTGATCATGGCGTTCGGGATTCTAGGATTCTGGATTCTGGATTCTAGGATTCTAGATTCTGGGATTCTGGATTCTGGCTTGCCCCGACAAAACAGTCTCTGCGAAGTCGGGGATTCTAGTTGAAAAGTACCTAATCGTGCGATGAATTTCAAGATCTAATGGTGATTGCCAGGATACGATCTGTCACGGAGTAAAAGATAATTATGTTCGGAATTCTGTCTGTAACTTTATCGCTTGTCCCGCGAAAATTTATCTGATGCTAACGCCACAAGAGCTTCGTCGATATAACCGTCAGATCCTTTTGCCTGAGTTGGGGATAGAAGGACAGGAGCGACTCAAAAATGGTCGTGTACTGGTGATTGGCGCAGGTGGACTGGGTTCACCGGCGTTGCTCTACCTCGCTGCGGCCGGTATGGGGAAAATTGGGGTGTTGGATTTCGATCAGGTTGACACAAGCAATCTGCAACGACAAATTCTGTACAGCAGTTCGGATGCAGGTTTGTTGAAGGCTGTTCGGGCCGGCGAAAGACTCCAAGGGTTGAATCCTATGATTCAGATTTGTGTCCACAACGTTGCACTGGATTCGACGAATGCGCTGGAAATATTTTCGGAATATGATGTTGTTATTGACGGTTCAGACAACCTTCCGACGCGATATCTTGTCAACGATGCTTGTCTGATTCTGAACAAGACATTGATATATGGTGCGATCTTCCAATTTGAAGGCCACGTGAGTGTCTTTAATCAGCGGGGATTTGATGGAACACGCGGACCAAACTACCGCGATTTATTTCCTGAACCGCCGCCGCCTGAAATGGTTCCATCGTGTAACGTGAGTGGTGTGTTGGGCACGTTGCCTGGTATCATCGGGTCGATGCAGGCACATGAAGCAATAAAAGTTATCGCCGGTATTGGCAAGACATTGTCGGGGCGGTTGATGATCTTCGATAGCCTTGATTTCACAACGCATTTCTTAAATATCAAATCAAATCCGGCGAATACTCCCGTCACCAAACTCATCGACTACGAAGCGTTTTGTAACCCTGCGTCTCACGCGAAATCTGAAAAAACAATTTCGCCTCGCGGAGTAAAAGAAATGCTCGCAGCAAAGGAAAACTTTCAGATAGTCGATGTTCGGGAAGTCTTCGAATACAATCTGGTGAATATCGGAGGGACAAATATTCCACTTGGTGAAATTCTCAATCGACTCGATTTAATAGAGAAAGAAATTCCTGTTGTTCTTCATTGCAAAAGTGGGCAACGGAGCATGGAGGCCGTGCGACGCCTAACTGAAAAGGGGTTTAATAATGTGTTGAATATGGAAGGCGGTTTGATTGCGTGGCAAAAAGAGGTGGACCATAATATTGAATTATACTAGGGCTAAAGCCCTTTTGGTTTTCCGGCATTTATTTAGCCCGGACCTTAAGGTCCGGGCTATTGGGTAACAAAATGTATCGGGCTTTAGCACTGAATCATTCAACCAATACGACGCAATTGATCGTCGGCAGATTTTGTGTGATCGTCATCCAGCTTTCGCCACGATCTTCCGAGATATATAGGTTTCCATTATTCGTTCCAAAAGACATTGTTTTGTCTTTTTTGACAAAAGCATGCCGCAGTACTACGTCGAACGAATGTGAAGTGGGTAAACCCTTATCGATGGCAGTCCAGTTCTGTCCGCCATCAGAAGTCTTGCAGACAACCAACTTCAGTCGAACAGGTATCCTGATTTCATCGCTTTGCGCCGGGATCACCCATGCTTCATCGCAATTTTCATGTTCGATTGCCAATGCAAATCCATATTTCGGGAAACCAGTTTGGCCACTCACTTCAATCCAGTTTTGGCCGCCGTCTCCCGATCTGAAAATGCCGCAATGATTTTGCTGCCAAAGCACATCTTGATTTTTTCCGCATGCAATGATCCGATGCGGATCGTGTCCCACTTCAGCGTTCTGATTTGGCAAGTAAGCCGCAACCAAACCTTTGTTTCTTGCCGTCCAGGTTTTGCCGCCATCTCTTGTTTCAAACATACCCGCACAGCTGACCCCGACAAAGACATGGTTGCTATCCCTCTTATCGACGACAACCGAATGGATGAATGGATAGTCCTTGCCAGCGCCGAACCATTGCTTTGCGTCCATTCGGCTTGGATGATTCCAGAGACTTTCATTCAGATGAAAAGATTTTCCGCCATCGTCACTGTAAAAGAGGCCACCCGGTTCGGTTCCCAGCCATAGGCATCCCGGTTTGTCATCACCTGCTTGTTCCATCACCCAAATCTTCTTCAGAGATGTGGGCTTATTTGGATGATATTGATACCCAGTGTAGCTGGGAATACCTGCTTCATGCCAGGTGATACCCTGATCATTTGAGTAGTGTAGTTTCTCTCCCCAATGGCGATGGGAGAGGCCTATCCACCACGTGCTTGTTCTGTCATCGATATATGCCATCGAGACATTCAATCCTTCAAACTGAACTGAGCAGACTTCCCACTGCGCTTGTTTCTTTTCGAACGTCACGAGTCCTTTGGAAGTGCCTGCCAGAAGTTTCATCTGATGTCTTGGGTTCTTAGCCGCCGGAAAGCGCCTGGAAAATCAGCAATTCGTCTTGAGCACCCACGGAGTCATTCAGCGTTGCTCTGTCTTTTATCAATTCGCCCCTGACAAAAATGTTCACGTGTTTGCGCAGCTGACCATTGTCCTCGACGAGATAATTCAGAATTCCTGGATAAGTCTTTTCAATATTGCTCAACGTTTCCCTAACGGTGTTGCCGTCAATATGACCTTCGGCAAGCGTAGGGAAAAAGCGCTTTAAAGCAGAAGTAAACCTTACATTGGCCATGAGCCGTTTTTGCTTTACTTTGTTGAACAGGATAATAAAATTAGATTTTATTTTTTTGTAAAGCTATCCATGGAAGAGCTAATCCCGATAATGCAACGATGGACTCGTGAGGCGAAGCCGTTCGCATTGGCGCGCGTCCTCGAAACCTGGGGATCGTCACCCAGACCCGTAGGCTCGGCGCTACTGATTTCGTCGACTGGGGAATTGGTAGGATCGGTCAGTGGTGGTTGTGTGGAAGGTGCCGTAGTAAAAGAGGCGAAGTCAGTTATCGACACTGGCGGATATAAAATTCTGAATTACGGTGTGACAGATGACGAAGCCTGGAATGTCGGTTTGTCTTGCGGCGGTAAGATCAAAATTCTATTAGAAGATTGTTCGAAGTCCAGGTTGCCTCAATTGTTAAACCACAACCCGATCAAAGGCAGCCTGATGATCACCACTTATTCGGGCGACCGGATCGATACCTGCATCATGTCAGGTGATAGAGTTGAAGGTGACATCCCTCCGGAATCAATTCGAAAAAAGGCAACGGAGCTTCTTAAATCGCGGCGGAGTGAGCTGATAGAAGAAGCTGGAGTAACTTATTTCATACAAACGTTTCCTTTGAAAAGCCAACTACTCATTATCGGTGCTGCCCATATAACCGTAGACCTTGTTCAACTGGCGGCTGCGTTTGACTTTGAAACGATTGTGATCGATCCGCGCGGTGCATTTACTAGCAAAACGCAGTTTCTCACGAAACCTGACCGGCTAATTGAGAGTTATCCTTCTGAGGTGTTGTGTGAATTCAGTCTGAATGAGAACACCTTTGCGGTTGTCTTATCACATGATCCAAAAATTGATGACAATGCATTGCATATTCTGTTGAAATCGAATGTTGCGTACATCGGAGCTTTGGGAAGTCGAAAGACTCATGAGAAAAGAGTGGCGCGTTTGAGAGAATCCGGTTTTTCAACGGAAGAGATTGCAAGGATCGAGTCTCCGATTGGTATGGATATACAGGCGATTGGGGCGAAGGAGATTGCGTTGAGTATTATGGGGAGTTTGGTGAAGGTGAGGAATACAATGCTCGGAAGGTGATTGCAGAAATACGACCCCACGCAAAGGCGCAAAGCTCGCAAAGGGAAGAAATCTTACCCGCCGCTCACTGGCGGAATGATTGCTACTTCATCTTTTTCTGAAAGCGTGTAAGAGTCCTGCTGGTAGTTTTCGCCGACAGCAAAAGATAGTGACTTCAATTTTCCGAGATCGGGATACTGCTTAAGAAGATTTTCTTTTAGCAGCGCAATGGTAGCGCCTGATTGGACATCCAATTCCAAATTCTTTGCCTTCAAAATTTCGCGGGCGATGCCGAATGCAAGCAAGTTGATCTTCATGTGAGCGTAAACGCTAATTTTTAACTTTTGATTCCAGGAATTTTTGCATTTCGATCCATGCGAGCGATGCGCATTCGAATCGTTCGGGAAATTCATGGATCGCGGAGAATGCTTTGAATTCTTCGTTTAACGTAGTGTCATCTTTCGTTGACGCCTCCCGCAGGTAAGTCAGAAATTTTTCACACAGCATCAGCGCCTCGTCAAATTTCTTTCCCTCTAGTGTCTTAGTCAATATCGATGTGGATGCTTTTGAGACTGCACATCCAAAGCCATTGAAATAAATGTCACCCAAAGAATCTCCTTTTTTCGCAATGAACAGTTGAAACTTATCGCCGCAGATCGGATTGTATGCTTTGAGTGATAGTGCACTATCTTGTTTGCCAAAGTGATACGGCCGCTCGTTATGCGCTTTGATTGCTTCGGGATAAAGTTTTTTGATCCGCTCGTTCATGACCAGAATCTTTTCAGGTCGATTAATGTATTGATCACAGCGTTGGCGTCGTCGAAAGAATTGTAGATCGAAAACGAAACCCGCACGGTCGCCGGAACACCGATCATGTCGTGCAGCGGTTGCGTACAGTGGTGACCAGCGCGTACTGCGATATTCCGATCGGCGAGAAATCCCGCTGCATCGTGTGCGTGAATGTTCTCAAGATAGAACGATACAATGCCACCGAAATCATCGGGTTGACCCACAAGTTTAATAAAGAGCAATCCTTTGAGTTGGTCTCGTAGATGCTGCGCCAGATTTTTCACGTGCTCGCTGCACTCCCGCATGTCAAGCTGTGCTACAAAATCGATCGCAGCTCCCAGTCCGACAACGCCAGCAACATTGGGTGTTCCTGCTTCGAGGTGAAAAGGATATTCAAGGAATTCAGTTTGAGTCGGTGTTACATTCTTTATCGCACCACCGCCGAAGATCAAAGGTTCGATGTCATTAAGAATTTCCGATCGCGCATACAAGACACCGACCCCCATGGGACCGAACATTTTATGCGCTGAGAAGGCGACGAAGTCAGCCCCCCAATTCTCAACATTCACCGGCATATGACCGATACTTTGCGCGGCATCCACCAACACGGGGATGTTCTTTGAATGACAAGCGGTGATAAGTCGTTCAATGGGATTGATCGTTCCCAACACATTGGATACATGGGTGATGGCGACAAACCGGGGATTGCGATCCAGTGCGGCAATAAAATCCTTCCACACTATGTTTCCATCACCATCGACAGGAATAATTTCCAGGCGACTCTTTGTTTCCCGGCAGACCTGCTGCCATGGGATGAAGTTTGCGTGATGTTCCATGGCTGAAACGATCACAGTATCTCCGGGCTGCAATTTCTTTTGCAAGAATCCCTGTGCAACGATGTTGATCGATTCAGTGGTGCCTTTTGTAAATGCGATCGTGCGTGTCGAAGAGGCGCCAATAAATTTCGCGACACGTGCTCTGACTTCTTCATATGACCGTGTGGCCTCCGACGAAAGTTTATAAAGGCCGCGGTGCACATTGGCGTTCGACCGTTCATAAAATTCGTTCATTGCCCTGATCACGTTGGCGGGCTTTTGTGAAGTGGCGGCATTGTCGAGGTAAATCAGACCCGGGTGATGATTGAAAATCGGGAATTGTGATTTTATCGATTTGGTGTCGGGCGCCATTGCCTAAAGATAGCTTGTCCATTCAACAAACCCCACGTGATAGTGGGCATGAAAAAAATGCCACTGATGCACAGATTTTCACGGTGATTCTGTGACAGCGGTCATAGCGAAGCATGTAGCTAACCAGAAGAGAAGGTATTTTCATGGTTTAACGAATGATCTTATTTTTGTTGATCTTCGTACGATGGCAGCAGTGCAGATTTTTGACAATCATGGAAGACCGGTGAATTACCTCCGACTGGCTGTTACTGACCGCTGCAATCTCCGGTGTTTTTATTGTATGCCGGAGTCTGGCATCAAGTATATGCCTAAGAAAGACTTGCTGACTTTCGAAGAGATCGAAAGACTGGTGACGTTGTTCGCCGGAATGGGTATTTCAAAGGTGCGGCTCACAGGCGGAGAACCATTTGTTCGAACGGATCTGATGGACCTGATCCGCCGGATTGTCGCGATCGAAGGGATACATGACCTCCATTTGACTACTAATGGAATTCTCACTGCCGCGCATATTCCTGAATTAAAAAAACTTGGTATCGCTTCTGTCAACCTGAGTATGGATACGCTCGATCGTGATCGCTTCAGAATGATCACACGGCGGGATGAGTTCGGAAAGACTTTTGAGACGTTGCATCACCTGATTGCCCACAAGATTCCGGTGAAGATAAACACTGTGGTCATGGAGGGAAAAAACATTGAGGACATTATTCCGATCGTGGAGTTGGCGAGGAACGAGGATGTGTCGGTTCGATTTATCGAGGAGATGCCCTTCAACGGTGAAGGTAGTCACTATCAGAAGTTAAGCTGGACGTACAAAAGGATACTTGCGCACATCAGCGAGCATTTTCCTGACATAAAAAAGATTGAAGATCCACGCAACTCGACGGCCTATCATTATAAGATTCCCGGCTTCAAAGGAACTATCGGGATCATCGCTTCCTTTAGCAGAACATTTTGTGGCACCTGCAACCGGATTCGAGTCACGGCACAAGGCACACTTAAAACATGCTTGTACGATGACGGGGTAATGAATATAAAGGAACTGATGCGCGCCGGTGCGAGTGACAATGAGATCGAGATGAAATTACGGGCAGCATTTTCAAACCGACCCAAAGATGGGTTCGAAGGAGAGGAGCGACGCAAGGCCGGCGTTGTTTCAGAATCGATGTCAACAATAGGAGGATAATCTATGAGAAATTGTTTTCTACTGGCGTGTGTATTTGTCGCTACCATTGGTTATGCACAAAAGGAATCGGTGAAACCCACCACATCGTTCACGATTTGGGGTGATGTAAAGTCGCCGGCCACAATAACAATTGCCGATCTTAAGAAGTGGACTGCTGTGAATGTTGGAGATGTTGTCATTACAAATCATTTGGGAGAGAAGAAAAGTGAGGCGAAGGGATTAAAAGGAGTTTTAATCAGGGATGTTCTTAAATCTGTAGAAATAAACGCTGAAAGTCCGAAAGTGCTTAGTGAGTACTACTTTGTGTGCAAAGCAAATGACAACTATACCGTTGTCTATTCATGGAACGAAATTTTCAATACCGCCACGGGCGATACAGCTTATATTATCACAGAAAAAAACGGCAAAGACGCTTCGTCGATGGATGATTCCATCCTGATGATCTCGCCAAAAGACAGGATGACGGGCAGACGCCACGTGAAAGCCCTTTCGACAATTGAAGTGAAGCGCGCCCAATAGTCATGGATTTTTATATCCTGCTCGCTTCGTTTTTTATCATCGCGCTTATTTATTCATCTGTGGGCTTTGCCGGCGGCTCCAGCTATCTGGCGGTGTTGTCACTTTCATTATTCGGACTCGCCTTTCCGATCATTCGTTCCACAGCACTGTTTTGCAACATCATCGTCGCCACAGGCGGTGTGTTTGTTTTCTATCGTGAGGGAAAACTTTCTCTTAAAGAGTGCTGGCCCTACATGGTGATCAGTGTTCCGATGGCGTATGTCGGAGGTTTTTGGCCAATAAAAGAAGGCACCTTCTTTATTTTGCTAGGCATGACGCTGGTGACCGTGCCATTTTTTCTATGGTTTCAACCACAAGAGAACGGTGGAGCCGAGGTTGACACGAAGAGCATTTTGCAAAAATCTACGCTGGGTGGGGCGATAGGATTTTTGTCCGGACTGGTAGGTATTGGTGGCGGAATTTTCTTGTCGCCTGCACTTCACCTGCTGAGATGGTCTGAGCCTAAAAGAATATCTGCCATCGCAAGCCTCTTTATTCTTGTAAATTCAATTGGCGGACTGGCTGGTCAGTTTAACAGAGGCATCCCAGATTTCCGATGGCAGTTTTTGGTTCCCTTGCTGGCCGCTGTATTAGTCGGTGGTCAAATCGGTTCACGCTTAGGAGCAAAGTCATTTAATGCAGTTTACATCAGAAGAATAACGGCAGTCTTAATATTCATTGCGGGTGCTAACATTTTAAAAGACCATCTATGAGACTTTTTATTTCACTATCTCTGCTGCTCATCAGTGCAGCCACCTTTTCTCAGTCGAGGGTGAATCCAGTTATCAAAAACTTCGGCGGCATATTTGAAATTCCGTATGCGGATGAGAAACCGGATCCGAATCAGACTTACAACATCGTGGTGGAGGTGGAGCGTGCCAGTGAAAAGCCCGACACGATCAACTGGGCGTTAAACAATGTGGCACGGATGATCAACCTGCATGCGATTGGGGGTGTGCCACCGAAGAATTTGCATGTCGTGCTTGCAATCCACGGTGGCGCGACCTACACTGTGATGAACAACGATGCGTACAAGGCGAAGTACAAAGTCGACAATCCCAATCTTAAACTCTATAAAGAATTGGCCGATGCGGGTGTGAAAATTTTTGTTTGTGGGCAGTCGTTGATCGGTCGGGAGGTTGATCGAATGAAAATGGTACCGGAGGTCAAGGTTTCTGTGTCGATGCTGACGATTTTGACGACCTACCAGATGAGGGGATATGCGATGCTGAAATTCTGATCTTTTTCTAACCACATAGGCACATAGGAACATAGAGGTCTGGATGATTGAATTCTATGTATCTATGTGCCTATGTGTTTATTACATCCTTTGCATTCAGTGCATCCCATCAAACCATTCCTTAAACTCATTCACCTTTTCGCGGCTTACGATAATTTCTTTATCCCACGTCGGCTGCGTTGTGATCTTCAGCCGACTGTTTGAATACATCACCACATCCTGGATTGCATTGATGTTAATGATGTACGTTCGGTTGACGCGGAAGAAATTCTTCGGCTCGAGAACGTCCTCGAGTGCTTCAAGAGTGAAATCGATGATAAATTTTCTTAGTTGCTGCGTCACGAGATAGACGTCGCGGCCGTCGGCAAAGAAGAAAATGATCTGGTCGGCAGTGATGGATCGTATGTGATCGCCGACCTTAACCATGAAACGGCTTTTGTAAACTTTGGCAGCATTCTCTCCGGCCAACGATTTTAATTTCCCGAGTTTGTCGTCATTGATAACCAACTGATCACGGAGGTTTTCCAGTTTTTGAAGGCTGGCACTCAAATCAGAAAAAGTAACAGGTTTCAGCAGATAGTCGATGCTATTAACTTTAAATGCGTCGAGCGCATATTCGTTGTATGCGGTAATAAATATCACCGGCTTCTGTACGGTGACCTCCTGAAAAATCTTGAAGCTGAGACCGTCCTTGAGCTGGATATCCATGAAGATGAGATCAATCTTCGATTGGTTCTCTTTCAGCCACGCGACGGCGGTTTCTACGGAGTCGCAGGTGCCGAGCACAGAAATAGATGCGCTGTATTTTTGCAGGTAGCGCTCGAGTTTTTCGACAGCGGGTGTTTCATCTTCAATGATCAGGACATTCAGCGAAACACTCATGCTACTTCGTTTATGGATTGATCCACGGTGATAAGCGGAAATTTAATATAATTTTCACGCCCTGCCTTTACCTGTATGAAAGGGCGGTCACTATAGACAGAGTAGGAGCGTTGCAATCGTTGAAATGCCTGGAGGCTTTCGGGATGAAGCTGCAACTTGTCATTCAGATCATGTTGCAATACAAAGTAGTCTTCATCTTCCTGCGTCAGCGTGAGCACAAGCGGTGTATCCGATGATATTAAAGTGTTTCTGATAATGCTGTCGACTGTGGTGATGAGTGCGCCAGGCATCAGCTGTATGTCATCGCCCTGTTCAATGTTGTTATTCCAGCGAATGTTGTTGTGGTGCTTTTGATTGGCGAGTCGCAGCAGGTGTTTGACTGCACCAATCTCATCGGTCAGAGAGACGAACTCACTTTTTCGGTGGATAAGTTGATACCGATACAACGCCGCGAGACTATCAATGAGCTCCTCAGAGATTTCTGAGTTGCGGTGTAGGCAAAGGATCAGCTCTTCCAGACTGTCGTACAGCAGATCAGGATTGATTTCCTGGCGAAAGGTCATGAATTCTGATTCGAGGCTTTCTCTCAGTTTCTGTTCTTGTTCAATACGCAAGGTATTTTCCTGCAGCAGATATTGATTCCCTATATAAAGAGCGTTGTAAAGGAACGACGTCAAGGTGAAAATGACACCGAATCGCATCATTTCCCGGATGCTGATATCGAACCCAATAACGTATTTGTAGTACTGGGATATTGCCAGAAGCACCATTGCGACGCTGATGACGGTGGTGATCAGCAACTGCAGCGCTGCTTTATTCTTATAAAAATTGCTCCGTCCAAGAATGACGATGGTCAGTCGCATCGATTCGAATGAGATGAACGCCAGCGCGATGCTGACATACAATTCCTGGTTGCTGAACAAGCTGCCGAGTTGTTCAACATTGTTCGCGAACAGCAGGATGATCAGATACACCAGTATCCCGTATATCGGCGCCGCCAGCAAGCGAAAAAATGGATTGTGTATGAATATGCGCTTCATGCAGCTAGGCGGCTTGTACGTTTCTTAAAATTGGAAGCTGGACCATGAACTTCTCCTCATCGCGGACCAGCACCTTTTCGCTTGTGAAAAAACTGTATCGCTTATGAATGTTGTCAAGGCCGACCTTGAAGCTGGTAGTGGGCTTCACGGAGCGCGTCTTTGTGTTAAAAACCTGGAGACTGGTGTTGTCGACCGCGCTGATGTAGACGAGCAACGGCTGATCCTTGCTGATGGCGTTGTGTTTCACGGCATTCTCTACCAGCAGTTGCAGCGTCATTGGTGGAATCATCGAGTCAAGCACATTTTGCCCAAGGTTGATTTCCAGTTGAAGATGGTATTCATACCGGACCTGAAGGAGAAAATAATAGGCCTTGACAAATTCAATTTCTTCGCGAAGGGTCACGAGTTTTTGCTTTTCGTGTGCCAACACATATCGAAAGGTATCTGCCATACGCCTGATAAATTCCTCTGCGACGTGTGTGTCTTTGTAAAGAAGGCTGGAAACAGTATTCAGGCAATTAAAAAGATAGTGTGGGCTGATCTGACTCTTCAATGATTCGAATTGAAGTTCGAGTTGCCACCGCTCTGAGCGAAGCTGCTCGGCCTGTGTCACCGCATAATAACGGTACGAGAAGAAGAGTCCGTAGAAGATCTCGTAAATGAAAACGATAATGATGAAGAGGATAATGAGCTTAAGCGTCTCTTCAGCATTTCGCGCAAGCAGCCAGTTGCTCACCGTGGTCTGAAAGGCTACAAGAATAATCATGTTAGCACCAAGACCACTGATAAAACGCAGCAAGAAATTATTTTTCCAATGAATGAGCCGGTCGAGGAGTTTGTCTGCATGGAAGATGATAAATCCAAGCACTATCGTGAATGCAGCGGCAACAAAATATTCTTTGACGCGCGTTGCCGGGGACGGGAAAGCGCCGGTCATGCTGTATTGGATATACATGAATGACAGGCATCCAAGTGCAATGCACCCCAACGTCAAAAGGATATATTTCTTCATGAAATATGTTCTTGAAACGGAAAGGCCAGGCATAATGCCAATCTAGCAAATTTTGCCCTGACCCTCCTGAAGAAGCTGGAGATCTCAGTCGATGGCCTTGATGGCACGTCCATAGTACGTGTCGGATTCAATTTTCTTGGCAGCAAGGCGGTAAGTGTCTTTTAACGATGCGTCATTCATCGACTTAACCTTTGGTGCAACATCCATAAGCACTTCCGTGATGTAATGATCCGACTCCATTCGCCCTGTAGCGTTGAGAATCGCTGCGATGTTTTGCTTGCTGAGGTTCGGACGCTCCATCGCTGTTTTCAGAAACACAGAAACATAATAGTCGCTGTCATGCTGCCCGATCGTATCGAGCAACTTTTGGAACACATCGTCGGTAAGGTTCTGGCGCTTAAGCATTTCGTTTGCCACCGTTGTTACATAGTGGTCCGACTCAATCGACGTTACAACATTGATGAGGCTGGCTTGCGCTTCGGCGTTCATCTGGTTGCGCAATAAATCGGTAAGAACTTCTGTTTTGTAATGATCGGATTCAATGTCTTTCACAGACTCCAGAACGCGCTGGTAAGAAGCGCTCGATAGTCCATCTTTGCCCAGTGCCCGCTTCAAAACCTGAGACCGGTAATGATCGGAGTCGATTGATTTTGTGGCATTGATCATTTCAGAGATCACTGCATCATTAAGATTGTTCTGGCGCAGGAGGCTATTCAATACTTCTGTTTTGTAGTGATCCGACTCCATTCTCTCCATTGCCTGCAGAATCACCTTAACATTCTCCAGTGACGCGGGACCGCTTCTGAGTGCCTCCTTAATAACTTCAGTTCTGTAGTGGTCGGACTCCATTTTTTGTGTTGCCATGAACACTGCCTCGGTCGCCTCTTTATTTTGCAGGAAGCGTGACATATTCTTTTTCAAAAACTCCGTCCTGTAGTGATCAGACTCCGTCATGTCTGTAAACTTTGAGATCACAGTCGCATAGTCTTTTTCGGGGACGTTGAGTCCAACGAGGAGGTTGGCATAATGAGCCTTGACATGGTCGCTGTCCATGTTCGACATCTCGTCGAGGACGCGCTTGGTCCCACCTTGCTTATAAAAACGGTTGACACGACTTTCTGCACCTATGGTCGTGCTTTGCACCAGTTCGGGAAGGATCTCTGATAGCCATTTGCGGCCTTCAGGCTCGAAGGGAACCTGAGTCCTTCCTTCATAGTATTCGTATTTCAATCCGCTATTGCCTGGTGTGATGACGATGGATCGCCGGTTGCCGAATACAGTCTTCGTGATCTCGAGGTAGCCATCTGGCGACATGCTCTTGATATCTTTGTCGTCATCCGAGAGCTCGAATTTTCCCCTTGATTCGACAGTAAAATTTGAGACCCCGTAACTGTTCTTATAGGTCGTCCTTTCCCCACTGCGGGAAGTGGTGATAGAGGTGTATTGGGCCCTTGCTGATAGCGCGAACACTCCTACAAATAACATCAGGGCGATTGACCGGCTTTTCATAATTGTTCCTTTTTAAGGCTATAGACGGCACAAATGTGGGGTGGGGATACACCCTAACCAATTGGAATGACCTGAGTTGTGGAATATGTGTAGTGAAAGATGGCTGTTGGCTATTGGCTGTTGGCTGTCTCGGACGTCTCCGAATGTAGTCGCGTGCGTCACGCCTGTCTGACGAGAGGCGCGGAATATTTTCTTTGGTTTTCATGTCTTCGGTTGATGTTTTGTTCTGCGCGCACAAAAATTATTCTTTGACGAAATCTCCACGGATTCTGCTATGTATCTTTGCTGTAGAATTCATTCCTCAACCGTTTGCGTTGTGCAATGAGTTTGGAGCAGCTTCCGACGGGAGTTTGTGATAAGAGCTGGGTAGCCAGCTTCGAAATATCTGGTTAGCAAAAAATTTCTGGGCGTAGTGCGACCCAGGGCGTTTGCCCTGGTGTATTCCCCCGTATGCAACATTGAGAACAGAAATTCGTTAACCCGGTTTTGTAAAAAAAATGGAGGTGTTAAAAAGTTACTTGAATAGAACCTTGAAGAATTTGATTAAAAATCTACTGGAGAGCGGATTCAGAAAACCGCACGACTACCAACAGCGTCGCGTCACGTTGATGACCAACAGCATTTCATTGATCCTGGTGGCGGTATTGACGATGTTGTTCCTTATCCGTGCGATTTTATTCGCGCAGGCACCATCTTTTATATTGCTGTTCGAGGCTTTGCTGTTCGGTGTCCCTGTTTTGCTAAACCGCGCACATCGTCACACGGCCAGCCAACTATATCTTTCAATCGTACCAATCGCAGTAATTTGGTACGCCTTCATCAGCGGCATGATGGGGTTGCCGACAATTGACGTGACGATTTACGATGGCTTGCGGCTGTACTTGTTGGCAGTGAGTTGCATTCCGTTTCTCATCCTGGGAAGAAGCAACAAAGGACTTTTTATTATCGGAACATTGCCCTCCATTGTGTCGGTGCTCTTCTTTGAAGTCATACTCGGTGCATTTGGTTTGAGATTAACTGATGCAGGGGAGGACTACCAGTTCATGCAGATGCGTTTTATCATGGCCTATATTCTCGTCGCGGGAAGCTGCTATGTGTTACGTCGCACGATTTATAAGAATGATGAGATCAATACGCGTTTGCTGAAACGTTTACAAGAAAAAAATGCCATCATCGAATCGCAGAACCGCGAGCTGCTCGTCAGCCGGTCGGAGCTGAGTGAAGTCAACAAGCAATTGGAAGAGTTGTTAGAGATCCGTGCGAGAAAGATCTATTCACAGCGGCAAAGCATTATTTCGTATGCCTATGCAAACTCGCATCATGTGCGAGGACCCGTTGCGCGACTGATGGGAGTGGTAGAGTTGTATCGCGTCGACCGCGAGTTGGGATGTGAATGGCTCGTGGAGACCGTGGACCGCGAGACGCGGGAGATGGATACGACAATCAGAAAGCTTTCGAGGGAGATGTTGCCGTTGGAGTGAAATGGATTCTGGATTCTAGGATTCTGGATTCCTGCTTGCATCGGGGACCGCGCGTTGCCAAAGCTTTAGCGGTATCAAATGCAAAAAATCCGTGTAAGTCTCTGCCTTCGCCGATCGCGTGTCGCCAATGCTGTAGCGGTGGCGCAAGCGGCTTCGCGCCGGCAGCGTGAAACTCAATCTGTGTGATCCGGGAGAACTGCATTTGAATGTATTTCAGGAGCGTAGCGACCTTCATTATAACTTTGCGGCCCTTTGCGTCCTTTGCGGTCAATGTAGTCTCCGGAGCGTAGCGACCTCACATTTCATCTTTCTAATCCGTTTGCACCGACCGCTCATCAAAATTCATGTAGACAGACTTGTCTGGATGGAAGTCATTGACTTGTTTTGCACCCATGGAAACGCAGGAGATTACCGTGCGGGAGCATATCCTCCAGACAGCCACGCACTTATTTCACGAGCAGGGCTACAACCTCACGGGTATCAACCAGATCATCGAGGAGGCAGGCGTGGCGAAGGCGAGTTTGTATTATCATTTTCCTTCCAAAGAAGACTTGTGCGTAGCGTATTTACATAGAAGAAATAACCTCTGGTTCTCCGGACTTGAAGCCTACCTCGACGGTACCACCGATCCGAAGCAGCGCATCATCAAGACATTTGACTACCGCGCTATTCACATGAAGAAAAACAACTTCGGTGGATGCAGTCACATCCGGATCATTTCTGAGATGCCGCAACGGGGAGATAAGATTAATCAGGCCGTGAAGCTGCAGAAGGAGAAGCATAGAAAGTTCTTTTTGAAACTGACAGAAGCAGTGGAACCCGATAAGAAACGTGCGGCCGAACTTGCCGAGACAATCTTCTTATTGTTCGACGGCGCGACGATGCAGTGCCAGGTGTTTCGAGGCACAGGACCGTTGCAGTCGGCGAAGAGGGCGGTTGTGGGGCTTTTGGGGAAGAAGGGTGCGGAATTATGAATGCTGAATAGTGAATAGTGAATGTTGAAGTGATGGCGACTACCGACTACGGGACACCGATTACCGATTACCTGATAACTGAAATTAGCGAATGCTGAATAGTGAATAGTGAATTGTGAAGTGATGGCGGTTGTGGGGGTTAATAGAGAATAGTTAATAAGGGGGACACTTAACCAACACGAGCCACCCCTATTAACCATTAACGATTAACTGATTACTGAGAGTGAATAGTGAATGCTGAATAGTGAATTTTGAAGTAACACCGATTACTGAATACCGATTACCTGATTACCGATTACCTGATTACCGACTATGTGGATTGTACGATTAGCGCTTAGAAGACCTTACACCATCGGCGTGTCCGCCTTCATCATCCTCATCATGGGGGTGCTGTCGATCCGGTCGATGCTGGTCGATATTTTTCCGGTGATCGATATTCCTGTCGTAGCAATGACGTGGTCTTATCCTGGGTTGTCCGCGGACGAGATGGAGAAGCGCGTGACGCTGATCAGTGAGCGTGGTATCTCGACGACGGTGAATGGTGTCGAGCGAATTGAATCACAGTCGCTGCCAGGCATCTCTTATATTAAAGTGTATTTCCAGGAAGGTACCGACATCGGTTCGGCGATCGCGCAGATGGCGGCAGTCTCGAACACGTCGGCGCGCAACATGCCGCCCGGGATGACGCCGCCCGGTATTCTTCAATTCAACGCGTCAAACCTGCCTGTAGCGCAACTTATTTTAAATAGCAAGACGCTGACGGAAGACCGCATGTATGACTATGGTCTCAACTTCCTTCGCCTGCGCCTGTTCACGATTCCTGGCCTATCTACACCTTGGCCCGTCGGCGGGAAGACACGACAAATTGTTGTCGACCTCGATCCACTTGCGATGACCGCGAAAGGATTGTCACCTTCAGATATAATGTCGGCGATTCAGGCATCGAATGTGATCATACCCGCTGGAACAGCGCGCATCGGAACAACGGAGTACAATGTCGCGCTCAACTCTAGTCCCGAAGCAGTAGATCAGTTCGGGGATATTCCTGTCAGGATCGTCAATGGTATACCTGTCAGACTGGGCGATGTAGCCCGTATCTCCGACAGCTTTGCTGACCAGACCAACATCGTCCGCGTCAATCGTACGCGTGCGACGTATCTCGTGATATTAAAGAAATCCAATGCATCGACGCTGGCGGTTGTGGAGGCAGCGAAAGAGATTATTCCATCTATTAAGGAAGTTGCGCCGGATGGACTTGACATGCGCATCGATTTTGATCAATCGGTGTTTGTAAAGGCTGCCATCACAAGCGTGCTGGACGAAGCGGTGGCTGCGTCGATACTTGTGTCGCTGATGATCCTGTTCTTCCTCGGAAGCTGGCGCAGCGTGATCATTGTTTGTACTTCCATTCCATTGGCAATTCTTGTGTCGATCATCGGACTGAAGCTCACGGGCAACTCACTCAACATCATGACGCTCGGTGGACTGGCACTGGCGATCGGTATGCTTGTCGATGATGCAACAGTGACCGTTGAAAACATTCACCGAAACAGATTATTAGGAAAGCCATTGACTGTGGCGATCCTTGACGGTGCGCAGGAGATTTCCATTCCGGCCCTTATGGCGACACTCGCGATCTGTATCGTGTTCTTCCCGGTGGTGCTGCTCACAGGACCGTCGCGATTCCTGTTTACGCCAATGGCATTGTCGGTGGTGATGGCGATGCTCGCGTCGTACGTGTTATCACGGACATTAGTGCCGACGCTGTCGCGGATGCTGATGGAGAATGAACATCTGCATCATGATGAGCTAAAACCAGGACAAACAAAGATGACAATGTCGCAACGCTTCAATGCATGGCGCGACCGCAACTTCGACCGTTTTCGCGAAAGCTATGGAAGGATATTGCATACGCTGCTGATCAATAAGAAGTTTACGTTGTGGACGGCGGTCTTCACTTTGATCGCCTCGGCTGGATTGCTGGGTGTGGTCGGTACAGATTTCTTCCCAACCACCGACACCGGCTTGATGAAGCTGCACTTCCGTGCGCCATCGGGAACGCGTATTGAAGAAACGGAGAAGCTGGTGGACCTGGCGGAGGAGCGTATTCAAAAGATTATACCTCCCAATGAGCTTCAGGGTATCAATGACATGATCGGCCAGCCGTCGTATGTGAACACGGCCTTCATTCAGACCGACAATTCCAGTGGCATGGATGCGGATATTCTTGTGTCATTGAAGCCGGAACACCGCCCGACAAAAGAATACATGAAACTGATCCGCGAGGACTTCGCGCAGAACTTTCCGGGGTGCGTGGTGTATTTTCAGTCGGCGGATATTGTTACGCAGGTGTTAAACTTCGGCTTGTCATCGCCTATCAACATTCAGATCTCATTCCCGAACTATCCAGTTGCCTATCAATATGCACGCAGACTTCGCGACGAGATCAAGAAGATCCCGGGCACGGAGGATGTGAACATCAAACAGGTATTGGATTATCCCACATTAAAGCTCAATGTAGATCGCGTAAGAGCGGCTCAGTTGGGATTGAATCAGCGCGACGTAGCGAATGACATGCTCATCTCATTGTCGTCGAGTGCCACCATCTCGCCGTCGTGGTTCATCAACCCTGCGAACAATGTGAACTACCAGGTCGCGGTGAAAGTGCCGATGGCAAAATTGAATTCGGTGGAGCGATTGATGGCGTCGCCGGTCAATGCACCGGGCGGTCTCACCAGAAACTCAGGACGGGCAATCGTCGACGTTCCAGGATCGCAGACACAAACTTTGGGCAACATTGCTTCACTGTCGACTGAAAGCAGGTTTAATATTATAAGTCACTACACTGTAGCGCGAGTGATCGACATCAACGCGAACGTTGAAGGACGCGACCTCGGTTCGGTGTCAGCGGAAATACAACAGAAGATCGATGAGTTGAAAGATCTGCCGCCCGGCATGCGCATTACTGTTCGCGGTCAGGCGCAGGAGATGCGGAATTCATTCAGTACGCTCGGATTGGGAATGGGATTGGCGATTATACTTGTCTATTTATTGATGGTGGTCTTGTTCCAGTCGTGGCTCGATCCCTTTATTATTATGATCGCCGTACCCGGAGCCTTCATTGGCATCATGTGGATGCTGGCGGTGACCGGAACGACAATCAACGTCGTGTCGCTGATGGGTTCGATCGTGGCGATTGGTATTGCCGTTTCGAACTCCATCCTGCTTGTGAGCTTTGCAAATGAAGTTCGTAAAGAACACGGACTCGATGCGTTTTCTGCTGCGCTTGAAGCAGGCAAGACCCGTTTGCGTCCTGTACTCATGACCGCCATTGCAATGATCCTCGGAATGATACCCATGGCGATCGGAGCCGGAACTGGTGGCGAGCAGAATGCGCCGTTAGGACGTGCAGTCATTGGTGGATTGGTAGTCGCGACATTCGTTACGTTGTTCGTGGTGCCTGTGGTGTATTCTATCCTGAGAAAGAAACAACCCACATTGCACCTGCTTGACGCGAAGTTCGAAGCCGAATCAAAAGAAGAATATACACTTTCTGGAAAATAGAATTGACTATGTCACAACCCAAAGCGAGTAATACGCGACGCATATTTGTAGGGGGAGCGATCATCCTGCTTGCCGCGATAATTGGTGTTATTATCCTGGCCCTCAAACAAAAAGAAAACGTTGCGGCAGAGCGACAGGCGCGCGCTGCGAAACTGGAAGCGGGTCCGATCGTGAAGACCGCGAAAGTCACGAAGTCGAAAGGGGGCCGCGAATTTAGTCTGATCGGAGAGGTAAGACCGTTCCAGTCGGTGACGCTTTACGCGAAGACCAGCGGCTACATGAATAAGATCAACGTCGACAAGGGCGATAAAGTGAAAAAAGATCAGATCATCGCGACGATTGTGGCGCCGGAGATCGATCAGGAGTATAACTCTGCTGTTGCTGATCTCGAGAATAAGAAGAAGATCCTCACGCGCGATGAGACGTTGCTGGCGAAGAATTATATCTCGGCACAGGAGAAAGAGCAATCGGAGACCGCGGTAAGAATTGCGAAAGCGAGATTAAGCTCTATTAGCGAGCAGCGGGAATATAGAATACTACGTGCGCCGTTTGATGGTACAGTCACCGCACGTTATGCGGATGTCGGTGCGCTGGTGCAGAATGCTGCGAATGCGTCGTCGGGCGCGTTGCCGGTGGTGATGATCTCGCAGTTGGATAAAGTGAGGATCTATACTTACGTAGAACAGAAGGATGCTTCTTATATAAAAGATGGCTATCCGGTGAACATCGTGTTGTTTGAAAAATCGAATGAGAAGATTGCGGCAACGGTGACACGTATTTCAGGTGAACTCGATCCGCGGACGCGCATGATGCTGACGGAGATTGATCTGGACAATTCTGACAACAAAGTGATCCCCGGAAGTTTTGTGCAGGTGATGATTGAATCGCCGGGTGTGCCGAAGCTGCAGATACCAAGGGAGGGGCTCATCATTAAAGAAGGAGGGAAGTATTCTGTCGCGACGGTGGCGGAGAACAGTACGCTGCATTTTGTGCCGGTGAAGATCGGGGAGAATACCGGGGATAGGATCACAATACTGGAGGGAGTGAATGAGGGGGATATGATAGCGTTGAGTATTGGGGATAGTTATGAGGAGGGGCAGAAGGTGATTGTGCAGAAGTGAAAAAATTTTTTGAGCCACGGAGGACACGGATGAACACGGATAAAATAGTTCTGTTGAAAAGGGCGATCTGCGTTGTTGCCATATTCGCATTCTTTGTTGCGAGCGCGCAAGAATCTCCCAAGAAAATGACATTGGAGCAGGCTGTGCAGCTGGCAGTCACGAACTCTACGACAATTTTGAAAGGAACGAATGCGGTTGATCTCAATGGTGCGCAGGTGTTGGCGGCGCATGGACAATTTTTGCCGGATGCGGTGCTGGGTGCGGCGGCGACGTACACGGGTGGTACGAACTTGTTGACGGTGACGGTGCCGACGCTGGTCAACTCACAGCGCACGAACGTATTCTATCAGATTGTCAGCAGCATCAATATCTATAATGGTTATGCGAACCGCGCGGCGCTCAACGCGGCGTTGCTGAGCAAAGAGATGTCGGAGTTGACGCTGGAACGTGCGAAGCAACAAGTAGCGCTCGATGTCACACAGGCATACCTACAGGTCGTGCTCGACAAACAAATCGTTGATTTCGGGAGACAGAATTTTGAAACATCTCAGAAGCGCGAAGATCAGTTGAAAGAGCTGGTGCAAGTCGGACGGCGTCCGCAATCGGATCTGTATCAGCAGCAATCGCAAACCAGCCTAGACCAGCAGTTTCTGACCAATGCGACGAACAAACTCAACATCGACAAGATCGCGTTGCTGCAAAGACTGCGCATCAATCCATCGGAGAATTATGAATTTGATGACGTGATCATCGACGAGAATCCACTCTCTGCAGAGTTCGCAGATGAGAACGCGATGATTGAAAGAGCGATGAGTCAGCGTGCAGATCTGAAATCATCACAGCGGTCACAAGACGCTGCGTTGTGGTATGTGAAAAGATCACGTAGCGGCTATCTCCCCAGGATCACGGCGAGCGCCGGCGCGTATGGCGTGGCAGCACAGTTCAGCAAGCTGTATGTCAATGGTAATGACTTGTTGCCTGCGGAGCAGCGCTCTATCGGCACACAGCTCACCGACCAGATCTACGGCGTGATGTCGTTGAACCTGGGATGGAACATCTTTGATAAGTATGTCACCAAATCCAACGTCGCGGCCGCACGCATCAACGCCGCGAACGCGCGCATCGACTATGAGAACACGGGGATACAGATCGCATCGGAAGTAAAACAAGCGCTCAGCAACTACCGCACTGCCCTCGCGCAAACGGAGACATCTGAGAAAGGACTGCTCGCTGCAAACCAGGCGTTTGAAACGTTGACTGCGAGGTACAATGTGGGCGCCGCGAATTTCATAGAGTTGTCGAACGCGCAGAATAATTTGTTGCTAGCGAAGCAGAATAGGGCGCAGGCGGCGATAAGTTTGTATCTGCAGAAGAGGGCGATAGATTTTTATTTGGGGAATTAGGGTCGCAAGCTCCCAAATGCATTAAACCGCAAAGAGCGCAAAGTTCCGCAAAGGATCGCAAAGTCGTTTTATTTGATCAGCGAGATCTGCGGGAGATCTTTTTTCAGAAGAGAGCGATAGATTTTTATTTAGGGAATTAGGGGCGCAAGCGCCTGGAATGCATTAAACCGCAAAGAGCGCAAAGTTCCGCAAAGGAATGCAGTTGACCACGGATTTGCACAGATTGAATATCACGGATTTTCACGGATCTGCAGTGATCCCTGCCTTCGCCGACCGCGTGTCGCTAAAGCTTTAGCGGTGGCGCAAGCGGCTACGCGCAGGCAGGCGTGTGGGCTAAATCTGTGAGATCCCCGCCTGAATGAATTCATTCGGGCAGGCGTTGGAACTGTATTTGTATTTTGCCTTTGCGGCCCTCTGCGGCCTTTGCGGTTTCTGTACTCTTTATTCCCAGGAGCGTAGCGACTCCTTCACTCCCTCCTTATCACCTCCACCGGATTCATCCTCCCCGCCTTCACCGAATGATACCCCGTCGTCAGTATCGCTACCACCAGCACCAGCAACCCCGCACTTGCATAGAGTAATGGCGTGATCTCTGTACGATAAGGATACCGCTCCAGCCACAGGTTCACCACGTACCACGCGAAGGGCATGGCGATGAGCAGCGCGAGCGCGATCAGAAACACGAAGTCTTTCGACAACGTGAGCACGATGCTCTTCACCGAGGCGCCCATCACCTTGCGGATGCCGATCTCTTTGAAGCGTCTTTCCGTGGTGAGCATGGAGAGTCCCAACAAGCCGATGCAGGCGATGAAGATCGTGAGACCGGCGGCGGCGAAGATCACCCCCTTCCATTTTGATTCGGCAGTATAGTTCTTGCGGTTGACTTCGTCGGTGAACTCGTAGGAGTAGGGTAACATCGGAAACATTTTTCTAAAAGTGCGCTCGATGTGCGCCAGGCTTGCCGTTTCGGAGTTCGGTTTGATGCGGATAAGCATGCGGCTGTAGAGAAGATTTTGGGAACAGGGGGCGAGACTGAACATCTGCGGTTCGATCTCTTTCGACAAAGAATTATAGTGATAGTCTTTGACGACGCCGACGATCGTGCGCTTGTCGCCCTTGAGAGGCAGTGTGTGAATTTCTTTGCCGAGTGAGCTGCTCCAGCCTGTAAGTTTTGCGAATGATTCGTTGACGAGCACGGAGTGTGCCGAATCACCCGGAAACGCATCGGAGAAATTTCTTCCTTCCACGATCTTCAGGTCCAGGAGTTCGATAAAATCTTTTCCGATCGTCATCGCAGGAAAATTGTAGATCGAGTCGCCGTTGATCTTGGCGGCCTCCCGCCACGGACCGTAGGGCGTGACCATGAGGATGTTGTGATCGCGCAGCAGCTCTTCGCCGAACACCTTTGCGTTCGCACCAGTGAATCCCCGGCTTGGCACCTCTACGATGTGGTCGGAGCGATAGCCCAGGTCTTTATGCGTGAGGTAATCGAACTGCGTGGCGATGCCGAACGTAGCGACGATCATGAACGTTGCCAGTGTGAACTGGAATACGATGAGCGTCTTCTGTAAGAAATTGCTGCCCGCGATTTTAAATTGATTGTACAGCGTGGCTACCGGACTGTAGCCGGAGAGGACGACCGCAGGGTAGAAGCCCGCGAGTAAGCCGGTGATCAGAAATAATACAATGTAAACGGTGATCAGTTTTGTATCCAGTAAATAGGCGAGAGCCAGTTGTTTGTTGACGATACCATTGAACCAGGGCAGCAGCATTTGCGACAGAAATATGGCCGCGATGAATGACAGGCTGCTGATGAGGAACGATTCGCCGAGAAACTGCATGATGAGTTGTTTCCTGGCGCCGCCGATCACCTTGCGGATGCCGATTTCTTTCGACCTCCGCACCGAGCGCGCGATCGTGAGGTTGATGAAGTTGATACACGCGATCACCAGCACGAACACCGCGATGCCCGACAGGATGTAGGAGTAGATCGGCTGGCTACCGTTGGTGATGCCCACGGGTGCGTTGACATCCGGGTGGAGGTGGACATCGGCGAGTGGCCGCAGCTCGTGGAAGAAAGTCTCATTAAAGCCCGTTGCGTGGATCCTGTCCATCACCTCTTTCGATTCACGATCGTAGACCCCTCGCATTTTTTCGGCGACCCCAAGCGGATCCGCTCCCTTCCTGAGTTTTACAAATGTGTTCACAGCAATACCTGCCCAGCCTTCCGGATTCGATTCCATTTCCGGCTTGATATCCGCGGGGAACAGCATATCAAATTGTATCGACGAATTCTGCGGGCACCTTTTTGCGACACCAGTGACGACATAAGACTTAAATCCTGCCTCACCCGGTTCGTACATGGCATCTTTTTCCACCAGGATCGTTTTGTTCAGCGCGTCTGTTGTTCCGAAGTATTTGATCGCCGCATCTTCGGAGAGCACTACGCTGTTGGGATTCACCAGTGCTTGATGGGGGTTCCCGCTCAGGAGCGGGAACGTAAACAAGCTGAAGAAATTCGTATCCGCGAGCATGACCAACTGGCTTTGCACATTGTCTCCGAGCTGGACATTGCGGTACGACGTAGTAGACCGCGAGAACGTTTCGATCTCCGGAATGCTCGCACGAAAGCGTGGACCTTGCAAAAATCCCGTCATACCCATCTTGTCCATGGAACTCCCATCCGGAAACCTCACATCGATGGTGATCAAATACAGCGACTCGCCCTCTTTATGAAACCGGTCGAAAGTCAGCTCATCTTTGGTGTAGAGGATCATGAGCATCGCACAGGCAAGGCTCAGGCTCAAACCCGCTATGTTAATGAGAGAAAAGACCCGGTTCTTTAAAACATACCGGAGAGCGATTTTGAAGTAGTTGGTAAACATAGAAGTCGTTTTAACCCTTAGATATGACCTTTACATTTCTTTGCGGCCCTTTGCGCCCTTTGCGGTTTCTGTATTCCCGATGTTAATGAGAGAAAAGACCCGGTTCTTTAAGACATACCGGAGAGCGATTTTGAAGTAGTTGGTGAGCATAGATGAAATTCTTTTAGTGCTTTACTTATCTATATTCTCCTCTGCGGCCCTTTGCGTCCTTAGCGGTTTCTGCATTTTCGCCGATGTTGATGAGGTAGTAGACTTTGTTTTTTAGCAAATAGCGCAGGCCTTATTCCCGAATAGCTTGTAACCATAACTGGAAGAATGTAGCGCCTTTAGAAAAGTAACGAGAAAAAACCGGGGATTGCAGCGAGGAAGGGTTACGGTCGGAAAGGCGGGGCTTTCGACGCCATTCTTTTGATTGCATGCATATGCGAAATGCAACATATCGGTTTGCGATATATCACATTTTTATTAATTTTGTAATATATCTAACATGGTATGTCATTTCGTGCAACATATCCTTTTCCCCTGCCTGAACTGCCTCCAAAGCTCAATTGCGTCCAGGAGCGGTTCATGCCGTGGTTGCTCAAAGCCCGCACTGAACTAGCGGAGCTGAAAGGATATTCGCATTCCTTGCCCAATCCCATGTTGTTGTTGAGTCCGGCTATCATCCGCGAATCCGTGGCCAGTTCGGAAATTGAAAACATCAACACCACGATTGAGAAAGTTCTTGAGCAACAACTTTATCCTGAGGCAGAACAAAAACCTGAAAACAAGGAAGTGCTTCGCTACCGCGATGCGATCATATGGGGATTCGAAAGCATGGGTAAGCTGCCCATTGGCAATCGACTTATCCTTGGCATTCATAAACGGTTACTTGGCGAGCGCAGTCACGGATACAGGACGACGCAAAACAAGATTGAAAACTCCGGCACAGGCGAAGTTCTGTACACGCCGCCTGCGGCCACCGAAATCGGCAGACTCATCAGCAATTGGGAGAAATATATTCATCACGACGATGAGAACCTCGATCCTCTCATTCGGTGCGCGATCTCCCACTACCAGTTCGAGGCAATCCACCCGTTTGGTGATGGCAATGGAAGGACCGGACGAATATTAATGGTGCTGTACCTGGTGCAAGCGGGGTTATTGAATTATCCTATACTGTTTATCAGTGGATTTATCAATCAAAACCGGAGTGATTATTATCGTTTACTACGCGAGGTCACGACCAAAAAAAACTGGTGTGAGTTCATTGAGTACATATTACGTGGCTTTTACTTGCAGGCGCGGGAAACGAAAGAGCAATTATTTAAGGTGATGGACCTGTTCCATTTATACAGGGAGGGAATAAAAACAAAGTGTGGCAATATTTATTCTTCTGACCTGGTGGAGCAATTGTTTTCGTTACCGATTGTGACGCCGGTCCGACTTGGCAGCAAGCTGGGCGTACATTACACTACCGCAACCCGCTATTTGAAACAGCTGGAAAAAGAAAAATTCCTTAAGCATCAGCAGGTAGGTAAGTATCAGTTATACATCAATAAACCCCTGGTGGATTTGCTGGGGGTATAAAAATGCTTCGCGTGTCGCTAATTCCGAAACCGCAGACCTGCCTGCCGGGCGCAAAGGCCCGCAAAGACTTTCTTAATGACGGGCTTTTTCATCTTCTACTTTGCGGCCCTCTGCGTCCTTTGCGGTTAATGTATTCCCGGAGCGTAGCGACCATCTTCTCCCATCCGGAAACCTCACATCGATGGTGATCAGGTACAGCGACTCGCCCTCTTTATGAAACCGGTCGAACGTCAGCTCATCTTTGGTGTATAGGATCATGAGCATCGCGCAGGCGAGGGAAAGGGAGAGGCCGGCGATGTTGATGAGGGAAAAGATCCGGTTCTTCATAAGATACCGGAAGGCGATTTTGAAGTAGTTGATAAGCATAAGCGACGTCTTTTATTGCACTTGTTATCTTCTGTATTCCTTGGCATCTCCGCGCTTGCCCGTCCGTAGCGCAGCGAGGGCGGGTTTTTGAGGAGATAGCGCATGGCTATCAAAAAGTGCCCAGTGATCATAAGGAGAGGAATGGGAAGAGGAGGGAAAAGTAACGAGAAAGGTGGAAGCAATTAAGTTCGAATGGGGTTAAGACGTAAACACAGGGTGTTTCGACGGAATGTCGAGGCCGACGTGGGGTATCGTTCTGACTCTCATTTCTTTTAGATTTTTTTTCAACCGCGTACCGGCCACGCCTCGAGTTTCAGTGAAGGGGCTTATTGGGCATGGGGGAAGATTTTAAGGTATTGAAAACGTCCGGAATTTGAGTGGATTTAAGAAAACAATTGACTTGACCTGTCAATAAAAATACTTACCCCAATTGAGCGCCCGCGCATTGGCACCAGCAAAACCTTCTAACGTTACGGTATATTTAACGCTCGAAATGCGGCTGTTCAGGGGATTTATAAGATCATCAGAAGTAAGCTTCGGAAAAGAGTCATCTAGTTCAAAAAGCGTGGATTCAACCATTTTGAATTTCCTTTTCTTGTATTCCGAGGCATAGAGGGGGGAATAGCCAACGCTCGCGAGTAGCTCGTTAAAACGAACTGTGAGATCAGGTCGCAACTGCAAGTGTATCTCGGTAATTGTATCGATTAAACTTTGAAGGCTAATCGCGTCACCCAAATCAGATTCAATCAGCACGCATGATAAAATAGCCAGCGACTTGTCGGTAACCGGTTTCAATTGGTCAATTCCGTTGATTATATGAGCATGCTTTCCATTTTTTGTCCCTTTAACCTCCATAGTCCAATCGGTAAAAGTGAAATCGTGCCTACTGCCATTTGGCCCGGTCCAAGAGATTAAAGCCAGTGGTGCGTTAATTTGAAGCAGTGTAGTCAAAATATCTAGCTCACAGATCAGTCCGATAATTTCATTGTCACTAAGAATATTTTTGTTTGGTATAGACCAAAATGAAATCCAATTTCGAACAACTCGGTTGACTGCATCAATGGGTTTCTCATGATTGTCGAGAATGTTTCTTGAAATTTCTTTGGCTATTTCCGTGAATTCTTCAAGATATCCAGATGAATTGCAGCACAAGTCGATAACGTGTTTTGGTTGATCGCCACTTATTCTGTATTGCGCTGGTCCGATACTCAAGCCGTTAACTTGAACGTTTTGTACTGGCAGTTGGGTACCATTGATTTCAATTGTTAAATGATATCTTTTTGTCTCATCTTTGAAAATGTGAATCGGCGATGCGAGGTTATCGTTTGAAGAGAGCCATCTCCCCGTATATCCTGAAACGATATTACCAAATGTATCAAGCTCATTCCACGTCAACGTTGAAAGTTTCCTGTAATCCATTACTGTCCAATGTAGCTGTTGGGCTCGTAATCACTCTTGGGTAATACGATGGCAATACCCAAGACGTCAACTCGATCACTATTGATGAATCGAAATAGATCTATCCTTTCGTCGAATGAAGGGTTAGTCCTTTGCCTCAATGCGCGACTATCTTTCCAAATTAGATACAATAAAAGGAACGGATTCTGACTTGACCTTGGTTGTTCATTTGTTAAATCCGCATTTAAATGGTAAGGTTCGGTGAGAACGCCAATATTATATCCTCTTTCGGTGTGTTTGCGACTTCGTTGAATTCGATTAATCGGTAGGCCGCCGTAGTCTAAAGGATCATCACTAGCCGTTGGATTTATATTACTGACCACACCAATACTCCATTCTTGGAGTTCGGGGGCTGAGTATGTAATTCTTCGATCTATGTATGCAAGTAATTTTTCCGAATCCAATCCTGGACCACCGGTGCTTTCCCGATCGACAAATCTGTACCTAGTCAAGAATTCTCGCATAACCCGATTTGCTGGAATTCGTTGATTGGCTATGAAGATGCCGTTATTAACTCCAAAACCTACGTCGTCATTTAGTCTACGAATAAAACTTTCGCCCAGCCTATAATTTGCTGTAAGTATAGCTGCGTTATCAAGGGGAAGCCATATAGTTTGACTTAATGAATTGCTATATGAGGTCTGCCGCAAGTTTGCAGCACCCATCTTATTAGGTGCAGTTATTGTTAGGTTTTGGTGCGCCCGGATCGCAACGGCCATCTGCAGCGGCGTTAAACCTTCCTCTTCATATCGATAAATCTCACTTCTTAGTTCTTCTTCAACAAGTGCGAGATGCTCAAAGTAATCCCAAATTTGATCGGTGGTGTGAACTCTAGTTAAGTCTTCATAGCCTTGCCGGTAACCAAACCACCTACCCATTTGTAATAATGTATCATATGCTATAGCTCGATTTGCTCGTAAATAATAGCTAATCATTAGTCCCTCCAATGTAAGACCTCTTGACAATTGATTTCCCCCTATTGCGATTACTTTGATTTCTTCACCCGTAGTATAGTCAAGCGTGTCCTCCGAGCTACTATTGAGTACCATCACCCGCAAGATTCTAAATACAGCTTCGACCTGATTCCAAACCACTTCAAACTCTGGAATCTCATTTGATAACTCCAGTTCTTGATTGATTGCCTCCGAATCTTCTATAAAATCAAGCCATTCCGCTTCGAATTGTTCTCTCAAAGCTTCTGAATGAGTCCCATGTCGGTAACGACCAATTATGCCCGCAACGTAGTTATTCACCAAACTGTGAATAACTGCCATGTCGCTGATTCTATGGGACACATGGATAAGCATGCTCATAGGTAACATTGTCTGTCCACGTGTGTTGCGGACGCAACAACCTAAAATGAATTGATCGATAGCCCGTGACAAGTACTCAGTGATTCTACCTTCTCTGATTAGTGACCGAGCTTCGTCATAAACATCATCGCCTATTTCCCTAGGGATCTCAACTATAAATCGTTGAGACAAATCACTTTGAAAAAGCAAAGTTGTTCCAAAGTAATTTTCTGGCTTTGGTAGTGAGACGATAAAATTACGAGGATACAAATCGTCTTCTAATTCTTGATGCTCAGACGCCATGTCAATCAACACATTTGCAAACGGGGTTGCTGTATATCCAACATATGCTTTTCGGGGAAATAAAGACAAAATGCGCCTAATCCTGTCGTTAGTTCCGGTTGGATCTGAATCCGGATCGTTGGCGTTTCCATCTATGGATGCTTGGTCTGCCTCATCGTCTATTATGAGCAATGGAATGTTTCTGCGATTCTCTTCGGTTGATTGCGATATGTATTCAATTAGTTTGTTTAGCACCCTCACATTCTTTTTTATGATGGCCAATGTGGGGGTAGCTCGATTGCAAAGGGAGTCAAAAGGGTCTACGTTAACAGTATCAAACTCACCTAAGTCCCTTATTCTTAACTGTCCATCTCGTGAACGTCGCGTCCTAAGTCTCGAAGTTGTAATTCTATTCCATCTTTTTATGTCCGACGGTTCGTCAATGAAAAGCTCCTGAATGGCCAAGTCGTTCATCCCCGTCAATTCCTTATCGAGGCGAATTTGTGTTTGGCGCCTAAGGACGCTGTGAATTCCTGAGAGGACAATGATTAACCGATAACCTGCATCAGCCGCTTTCGCAATCAAGGCTGTGAAATTTGCGGTCTTGCCGCTTTGAACATATCCAACAACAAGACCTTTGTAGCTGAATTCTCTTCGTACTGGATTTGCAAGGCGCGCAATAATGCTATGTGTAGCTTCATCAATTGACCTAACTACCCTGCCTGCTTTGTGCGGGCCGTATTTCCTTGTAAGAGCCCTTGAAAGAAACTCTTCTAAACGTTTCCAGTAATAACTGCCAACGTTATTGTTATTTTCATTGAACCAAGCTTCGAACCACTCTTCATGTTCTCTCGGGTCAGATACCACAGAGACTGGAACAAGAACAGCGCCATCATGGGATCGTCTATATTGAATTCTTTCAAGAAAACCTGTTTCAATTCTTCGGAGGTCTTCGGTAACTAGGGGCGTCCGCGTAACTGGATGAACCAAGAATTCTAACTCTTTGGTTAAGTCGAACCCGTTCTCTCCAAGGTATTCAAATCTTTCAACCAGACTTTGAATGAAATGTGATATGTATCTTTCTTCCATGCTTATATTATTTCCTCTTTGGTCAAACGAGAAAGTGCTTGGGCACAAACAGTTTTAAACGTGTCAAAGAGCTGTGCATTTTGGTCGCTTTTGTTGAATAATTCGGCAAATGCAAGTGAGAAAATGAGGGCATCAATCGCGTTTGTAATGTTTTTATTGGAAGATGATCCGTATATCTTTCCATAGAAAGGGTGTTTGTTATTCACAATGACTTTTATTTTTTCGTTCGTATTGCATATCACCCTCCAAAGGTGGCCGTCGGGTACTTCACCAGACACGACTTCAAAATCCTTATTAGACCCATATTTCAAAAATTCAGATACTTTATTTGCTAACCATGTTCCAGACTGATTCGAGACGTACACATTCGTTCCGCCTAACTTTGTGCTTGTCTTTACCCCGCTCTTGTTGACAAGTGATCTCGAAATGCCGTTAAGCTTTTGTTCTTGCCGGCGGAATCTGTTCTCAAATTTTTCATTCTTGGCTGCGCTTCTATATTCCCGTTGAGCATATCTTGAAACTACTGGGTTAATGTTGTTTTTGAGATGATTAAATAGAGATTCAGGAAACTGAACTGTTGCCTTGTTGACGTTTATCCTAAAAAACCTATCCAAAGAGGGATCAATGTCAATGCTCACTCTAGCTAGCTTGTCATGCTCGTCTTTTGACCTCGTACCCTGCCAGCCGCCGAAGCGAATTATCCGATTCGACCTGTAGATATAATAACCCTGGGAATCATTCCATGACAGCAAGCCTTTTGCTTCTTTCCAAGCCTCCTCCGATGAAAATGCTTCCCGGTTTGGAAGTACAAAAGCCCGGATTAGCACGGGTTTAGGGTACCCTTTTATTCTAAATTGGGATAAATCTTCCGACAGTTTTATTTCATGGGTATTCTTCTCATTTCTGTAAAATGGGTCCCAAGGCAACAGTTTTACACGATCGTTAACGAAAATTTGAATCTTATTTTCCTTAATAAAACGATGAAAAACCATTCTCAAATGCAGCCTCAGTCTTTCTTCAAGCTGAAAAATGTAATTCGTTGCCAGCTTTTCATTTTTGAATGTCCCATACTCTTCGTCTAAAAGAAAAAGATCGTCCCAGAAGACAATTGTGCCTGTTTTGTGAATACTTAATTTTTCTATTTCCAATATTTCCTTTATTTCCAAGGCACTGAGTTCAAACAGTACCCATCCATCATCTGTTTCCCTTACGTGATTTAAATCCCATCTAAAACCGAAAGTGCCAGAAGTGCATTTAGAAATTATGGTTAGAACATGACAATGGCTTAATGAAGCAGTCTTCATGCCCATACCAAACTTTCCTAAATCGCCCTTTTTATATGTACTTTCAGCACCAATTCTCATCGCTTCTTCAAGGATGGAAGCATTCATCCCACAACCATCATCTTGAATTCTAATTTTGAAATGATCACGTTCTCTGACCAAATGTATTCTAACCTCCGTCGCGCCAACTGTAGGGGTAATCGAATTGTCTAATAAATCTGCGATGGATGAATTAAGATCGTATCCTAAGCTGCGCAGCGCTTCAAATGTTCTCGATGCATTTGGTATGCTGGTTACTTTTCTCATTGATTGGGTGTTAGGTGAAGCGACTCATTTACAGTAAATCTCCGACTCAAGGTCGGTTTCGAACTGCGCGGAGGATTAGTCATTAATTGGAGAGAACTAATAACATTACTTAATATGCGTGTTGATAATCTCTGTCTAATATTTTCCCTATTTCTTCCGTTTCGAGCAAGGTTCTGCCTGTTGTCTGAATAATGACGCCGAAGCCAGCGTCAGAACGTGTAAGTACAATTTCAACTTTCCCATCCTCATAACAACGTCGTATGAATGACGTTTCGTGAGGATTGAATGGCATGGAGTTAATTATCTCCACAACGAAAGGGGATCGAATTAATTTTTTTGAAAAGGTGAGCAGAGTATCTCTGCCGTGATCATGTCGTAGCGTGATCCTCTTTTGCTCAATTTCCTTTTCAGTTAACGTCAGCTTTACCCCAATTCTTTTTGTTAGCCAATCTTCATGAGCCTTAAAGTGAGATACAGTACTTGCATGTTTAGTTTGAACAGTTTGGTTAGTAATGGGGCCTTCCGAGAAGTGCAACTCGATTTCGTTAGCGTTCCACTTTTCCGATGAAAAAAAACTGATGCCAATTGTATTATACAAATATGCCACGACAAGCCCCTCGACCGCGATTCGTTGACCTTCAATGAGATAAGCGTACGATGAGATATATCGATCCTCAATTGCTTTATCCTTTTTGTTGATATACGGATGTCTGACAATACTTTGAAAAAGATTCTTTAGAATTGGGCTTACGGCTTGGTCGCTCAACCAATTGTGCACGGTGTAGTCATTTGACAGGGGTTGTTCGTAGAAATCATATCTTATAGCCAATCGCGACATGCCTTTTTCTCGACCATGTTTACAAACCTGTAACATGTCCTGCATTCTTTGTTTGCCAGTATGGATATTATGATTTAGACTGTCAAAGCTCAGCTCGTTAAAGATAAAATCCATAGGTATTAAATTAATCTGAAAAGCTGCGTTCCCCACTCGTCCAGCAATCCTTTTGGATATTCGCTTAACTCTCCGTTTTTGTCAATGCTAATTGTTGTAATTGTAGACTCATGGTCTGCCTTGTTGTGTGCATTTCTTTCGAAGTAGTGTATTGCAACTTCAGAGTCTTTAATTTTATGTTCTTTAACTGCCGCTCTTATTCCATTGATGACATGATCACTATGTGTTTCGATGAAAAATTGAGCCCCAGTTGAACAAGCTATAGCAATAAGTTCACCCAATTTTGCTTGCCCTTTTGGATGTACGTGCGATTCCGGGTTTTCTATAATAATGAGTTTTTCTTGACTTGCAGTTAGAAGGCAAAGAATTACTGGAAGCGCATATGTGATTCCAAAACCAACATTTATCGGCTTGTATTCGTTGGTGTACCCACTTTCAGCCTCATATTGAAAACTTAATCGAACCAAGTCGAGCCCCTTGATGTCTTCTACTATGATTTTGATTCCAGGGCTTATTTCTTGCAACCACGCCTCAACATTGTGAATCAATCTATTTGATTTTGCGTTTGGATGAATTAACGCCTCGTTCGATACTACCTCTAAACTATATTCCGAAAGGTAATGAACTGCGTATTCTCCGTGTTTGCCTATTTGTCTGTTTTGAACTACTTCAAATTCAGATTTCTTATACGTGTTTAGCGGTACGATGTGCTCAGCATTCAGGTATTGAAAATCCCGATTGAACAGATTGAATTCAGACAACGCGCCAGTGTAGGTTGTCCTGCTGGTTGTCGATAAAATATCGAAGTCAGGTAGATACTTAAAATTCCAGTAGTAACTACGGTTGGATGTATTAAGTCTGATTGCAATAAGATCATCTTTTCCTGCAAATTGATAAAATACATCCTTCCCGGTTCCCAATTCTGCCAAAGCGCCCTTTAGCATTAAGCCATTATCACGCAACATGCCAGCTTGATGCGATTGTCTTAAAAGAAGGAGGGTTTGAATAAAAGATGATTTCCCAGTTCCATTAAGGCCCGTAAACAGATTGAGTCGACTTAGTGCGAGGTCTGCACGCTTAAACAGTTTAAAATTTTCAATTTCAATACGTCGAATCATCGTTGCAATGTTTTTTGAACCAATTCTTCTATTGCGCCAAATCTCTTTATGACTCTTGTTTTGTCGCTTGTCCCGGAGCTTAGTGACTCGGAAAAGGCCGGATCGTCGTTTAGCAAGGAAATGAATGAGTCCTTGAGATCATCTTTTCGCTGAATTAAGGTCGCAATGTCACGAGATGCAAGTTTTGCTAGTGTAACTGACCAAACCTCAAAAAGTGCTTTGTTAATTGGTTTGCGATTATCGTCACGCGCAAATCGTTTTCGGAAGGCATCGTCTCCAAAAATCTGATATGACGCGGCCATTGCTGACTTAAAATTCGATTTTATTTCCTCGCGTTTTACGTCGTCAAGTTCCTTCAGACTTGCCATTGATTTATTCATAAAGGTGTCTAGATCCGGTTGATACTCGCTGTACTTATTGAGATAAAAGGAAATAAATCGCGTAATGAAATCTCTATCAAGCATCCTGTGGGTTTTTATCGTATAACAAGTAGCTTTTTTAAATTCATCAAGGTCAGCCAGGTCTTTCACAAAACGGGATGGTATCCCTTGGTTAATCGCATGCCGGATTTCTTGTGGTTCAAGGATAAGGGCGGTTGTATTAATTCTCTTAAATACATTGTATTTCACCTCATCAGGTGTGCCCGGATTTATTATGTAAACTGTTATCTCCGCTTCGTCGATTCGTCGTTGGAGGTTTCTTGGCAAGTCTTCATAACCATACCCATCAAATTGAGAAAGAAATTCTAGCTTTTGAAGCTTCAAAGATTTGTCAATAACGAAATTTTTAAACGTGCTGATTCTTTGAAGACCATCGACAACTAGCCACTGGTTTTCATTTGTTCCGTCGAAATAGAAAGCTGGCAATGGAAATCGAATGAGGATTGATTCGATTAGTCTACTTTGTTTAGTAAGGTCCCATAAATTGCCTTGCCTTTGAAAGTCAGTAAGTAAATTTATTTCATTTCGAGAAATGCGTTTGAATATCGAATCGAGAATTAATGTTTTTGCTGTAATGTCAATTTTTTTTGGATCAAACGGCTTGATAATTTCGGCACCCCGAATGTCTTCGTGCTCAACATCCGGGTTGAACTGCTCCCTAATAATCGTGTCGTCAAGATCTTTTCTTACGTCATCATCTAGCTCTAGTTCCTCGTCTGCATTCGCGGTTCGTCCATCTAGTGTTTTGATTTTTCGAATGACTTGATCTTTGTCGATAAAATTCGTATTCCGACCTTCAAACGTAAGTGCCCAATATGCCCGACCGATTTTTTGGAGCAAGCCAAATCGTTTCAAGTAGTTTCTTGACCACGCGAGCCGATAACCCAGCTTGGTCCGATTTCCCTTGTGCACCTCTAATACATCTTCATCCGATAGATTCAAAAATTCTGCAACTTTCTCTTCGATTTCTTTAATGTGACCCTCCCCCCCTAGGCCTTTTAGAGCTTGCAGGGTAGGATTCATCAAATCTTCAAACAATGGGACCGGCATATTTTGAAATTAAATTGGGACAATTTGCATCCTGTTTGATCGCAATTATCCTATCGGATGTAAGGTTCGTCGGGTTGCGGTAATTTTCTTGCCTTCACTTTGCTCATTAAATATACTTATTACAATGCAAGCTATTTGATTCGCAAGAAGTGGGGGAACTGCATTTCCTACTTGAATGAATTGTGACGTTCTCGGACCACAAAAAAA
Source organism: Cyclobacteriaceae bacterium (assembly GCA_044223825.1). Lineage (GTDB taxonomy): Bacteria > Bacteroidota > Bacteroidia > Cytophagales > Cyclobacteriaceae > ELB16-189. The sequence continues at coordinate 78,206 of JBGALO010000010.1, forward strand.
ATAATTGTCGGGAAACGTTTGAATTCTTGCTGCTTCTCGTACTGTGAGGCTTCGGCATTGTGTTGGATCGTAGTGAATGTAATAATGACCGTCTTGGGAAATGTGACTCGTTATTGTTTTCGATGGCTTACCCTTCAATTGAACCTTAAACCTATCCGCGAATTTTCTCGTAATCTCACCATCAGCATTTTGAACGTTTTTATGAGCTGGCAAAAGTGAGACGGGGAAATCGCTAAGAGTTGGAGATCTCTTTTTAGTTCGTCCAAAACAAGATACGAAAAAATATCTGTGAAGGTCACCCTTCATATGACTCCTGGCGACATGGTTGCAAATGCCGCCAAGGCGATGATCTAAGAACCAGGTTGGTTTATGACCAATTTTGTCATTTTCCGTTGAGATAAATTCACGTCCAATTCCTATTTTAGGCAATGTGATCTGATTAATCTGCTTATTAATTTGCTCTAAAACCGATTCATCGCAATCATTTAATTGATTGTTTTCTATCAACTCACACACGATTTTTTTCCACTTGATGCCGTCATCCTTGGATCTTGAAAGTTTACTTCTAAGTTTAGGAAGCCCAGATATTACTTCGGAGATCGGAATGTCCTTTTGCTTCTCAAGTACTTTTGGCGTGGTGAGCAAATCTTTTCTAATTCCAAGAAGGATCACGCGGTGTCTTGTCTGGGGGATTCCATAATTCTCAGACTTGATAAGGTAGTCTTTGGGGCGAAGTTCCTTGTTCGAATTGTCCTGTTTTTTTTGCTTTTTTTTTACGAGTGAATAAATTTCATAGCCTGGGCAAATTAATTGTTGACCATTCTGAATGAAGTCAACCTTATACGCAGCGACTGGATTACTGAGGTCCTCTAGCATTTTTTCAAATACCGGACTTGTTTTTGTTTTGGCGGTTAATAACCCCCTGACATTTTCCATAACAAAGACTGCGGGATTGTGAATTGCAAGAATTCGCAGGTACTGTTTGTAAAGCCCCACTCTTTCATCCTTCTTCTCGTTAAGTGTCTTTCTTTTTTTTCGAACTCGGCCAATAACAGAATATGCCTGGCATGGCGGCCCACCGATCAGCAGCCAATCTTTTTGTCCATTGAGAGCCTTTCTTATCCTCTGGTCGACTTCAGTATGGGGCGTAGCACGCTTTTTACTTCCAAGTGTGGCAAGCCACGCCTCTTCACTTGCTGCCTTGGCTTGGATTGGCCACTTGGCATACAGATCGTTCAAGGTAATTTTCCCTCTCACAAAGTCATAATAGTCTTCTGGAACTTGATCTTTATTGAACTGCCTGAAGAAACTTCTAAGGGTCAGCGTTGTGTGTGCGGACTTATCTTTTTCTATCGACAAGACAATCTTAAACTCGGGAACACCTTTCGCATTTTCAACAGCGGAAAATCCTTCACCCAGTCCGCCTGGTCCCGCAAAAATGTCAATTATTGGAATAGCCAATTTCTAAATATTTTAAGATAGTCTTGAGTGTTTTCTCTTGTTGCAATGGCCTTAGTTCGCATTCAAAGACCGATAACACTTTCCAGTGTTCTTCCCTCAATTTATTTGAGACCAAAATATCTCTGGTCTTGTTTTGACCTATTTTTTCAAGCCACCATTTGGTTCGAGTTTTTGGAACAATAAAATACTTGCATCTGTCATGACCATGCCAAAAACACCCGTGAACAAAAATTACCGTGCGATACTTTGGTAAAACAATGTCTGGTTTACCTGGAAGTTTTTTGTCATGGAGTCGAAACCGGTAACCACGAGAAAAAAGAAATTTTCTAACAATAATCTCGGGCACAGTGTCTTTGCCTTTGATCCGACTCATGTTAAAGCTTCTAACTCTTTTCGAATGAACGTCAGTCACTGCTATTTGTGTATTGGATTTTGGAATTGATGGCTAAAATCCAAATAAATGTTTACAACCTCAAATTGCCCATTACGGGTTGCGTCCGCTCTGCGTAGAAAGATCTGTTTTGTTCACCCCAACTCCCCCAACGCTTTCACAAACCTATCCAGCTCCTCCGTCGCCTATTTTAGAAATAGTTGATAGTTAATGGTTTATAGTTAATAAGAGGTCGAGTCAAGTTGGGGTTCATCCCTATTAACCATTAACTGATAACATTCAATTGCGAGACATTCACCCCAGCTCTCCCAACGCCTTCACAAACGTATCAAGTTCACTCGTCGTCGTATACACATTCGGCGTGATCCTGCATCCTTGCACATTCGCCCCATCGATCGCCACCGTATAAACCTTGAACTTGTCCAGCAGCGTCTTCGCCAGGTCACCGGGCTTCATGCCTTTGATGCCTACGTTGGCGATACCGCAACAGCGGGTCTGGTCTTCAACGGGTGTGTTGATGACCACGTGCGGAAACTTCACAGCCCGCGAGGTCCAGTAGTTCTGGAGAAAGCGGAGGCGCGCTTCCTTGCGCTCCGGACCGAGGGTATTGTAGAAGTCGATGGCGTTGGAGATCGCAAGGTCTGTGTGGACCGGGTGCGTACCGATATGGTTCAATCGTCCGATGTCGTCGGGCTTGCGGTCGGGGCTGTCGGCGAGGAGGGGCCATACTTTGGCGATGTTGTCTTTCTTCACCCATAAGAACCCGGCGCCGAGGGGAACGCTCAGCCACTTGTGCAGGCTCGTGGCATAGTAGTCGCAGTCGAGGTCGGGTATATTATATCGTATGTGCGCGAACGCATGCGCGCCGTCCACCATCACCTGTACGCCTTTGCTGTGTGCCATGTCACAGATCTTCCGCACGGGAAGGATGTGACCTGTGATGTTGATCATGTGGCCGATCATCAACAGGCGTGTCTTCGGAGTGATGGCTTTGGAATAGAGTTCAACAAGCTCTTCGTCGGATTTGGGATGGTTTGGAACGGAGACGACTTTGTTTACAACGCCATATCTTTTTGCAATGAGCTTGAAGTGGTCGAGCATCGCGCCGTAGTCTTGTTCGGCCATCACGGCTTCGTCACCTACTTTCCAGTCGAGGCCGCCGATGACCATGTCGAGGGATTCGGTGGTGTTACGGGTGATGATGAGCTCGTCTTCAGGACAGCCTGCGAGTTTCGCGAGCTTCGCTGCAACGTTTTTCTTGTTGTCGAACTGCACGGTGCGCATGTAGTAGCTGCCCTGGTAGTTCACCTCGCGGACGTGGTTGATGAAGTGCTCGAGGGTTTCGGTGGGGAGGATGCAGTAGTATCCGTTCTCGAGGTTGATGTAGTCGGGTTTGAGGCGGTAGCCGCCGCGGATGGAGAGCCAGAAGTCTTCGGAGGCCGCTGCCTCTTCGGGAGACAGGTGGCTTATCAGTGCAACTTGATTGGCGAGGGCTTCGAAGGAGGCGAGGCCGCCGAGGCCCATTAATGCAGCGCTTTTAAGAAAGGTTCGTTTGTCCATTTGCTTGTAGGTAAACTACTACAAGATAGGAGTTTCGGCGGAGATCGAACTTTGATGGAAGCGATGTAATTCATGCTTCGATCTTAGTTTGTCACTTTTCTTTTGTTTGCCCAAAAGAAAAGTAACCAAAAGAAAAAGGCACCACGAACGTTGCGCAGCAACTCCCGCTCGCGCCTAATCAGCCCACCTGCCGGCAGGCGCAGATTTTTTTTAATGAAATATGAATGCAAAGGGGTCACAAAGAACACGACGCCCTTTCGCTACGCTCAGGGTTTGCGAAGAACACGACGAGCTCGTAGTGCCCTTCGTGTGCACTCCGTCGTGTTCGTAGTGATCCTGTATTGTCCGGAGCGTAGCGACCCTTTGCGCCCTCAGCGTCCTTTGCGGTTAACTTCCGGAGCGAAGCGATCTTGCATTAATCTGCGAGATCTGTGTCATCCCTCGCTCCGCCGAAGCGGCTACGCGAAGGCGAAGTGCGGGAGGAAAAAAATGCATTCTCGCAAAATATAGGTTCACAAATGCCTCGCAGGAAGACACGAAGATCACAACGTAAACCCCTGCCTACTGCCCCCTGCCTACTGCCTACTTATCTTACCCATTTCCTCCAATACATAACTAATCTCCTCATCGGTGTTGTATAACGAGATTCCCATCCTCGTCACGCCACCCTTTTCAAACAACCCCAGCACCTCAATCGGCCGGATCGCGAAGAAATTCCCATCCCACGCGCAGATATTTTTTGCGGCAAGGAGATCGCAGACTTGTAACGGTGTCTTGCCTTTCAATGTGAATGACACTGTTGGGGTGCGCGATGCTTTAGAGAAATCTTGTCCGATGATGGTGACCCCATCGAGTTTCTTCAAACCTGAATACAGTTTGCTCGCGAGCGCGTGTTCATGCTTGGAAATGATATCAAACGCATTCACCAATTTTTCGCGTTGTGTGTTGCCGGTTCCCAGTGTGGCAAGAAAATCAACAGCTGCTTTCACGCCTGCGATGGCGGCGTGATTCAACGTGCCGGTTTCAATGACATCCGGTGCAACTTGTTCCTGTGTTCTCAAACGATCTACAGGGAGTCGGTCGAGGAGACCCGGGCGGCTGTAGAGTATCCCAACATGCGGACCGTAAAACTTATACGCTGAACACAACAAGAAATCACATCCCAATGCCTGCACGTCGATTGAAAAATGCGGCGCATAGTGAACGGCGTCGAGGAGGAGCCAGGTGTTGTATTTATACGTGAGCTCACGCACGAGCTTGAAATCATTTACTGTGCCGATGGAGTTCGCGGACATACCCATGCAAACCAATCGCGTGTTCTCGTTGATCTTCGAGGCGAAGTCGTCGTAGTCGAGCATGCCATTCTGATTCAATCTCACTTCACGCACCTTGATTCCATGTGCACGTAATGTTAGCCACGGACCTCTGTTCGCTTCGTGGTCGAGTTGGGTGATCAGCACCTCTTCACCAGGCTGTATCACGCGCGACATCGCACGGGCGAGCGCGAAGTTTAGTGTCGTCATGTTCTGACCGATGGAGATGTTCCGTGCGCTCTCGGCGTTGAGGAACGTGGCCATGGCCTGGCGCATCGATGCGATCACGCTGTCGGTCTCGTTGGTGGTGACAAACGAGCCGTGGGTGTTGGCGTTGGAGTTACTATAATAATGTACGATGCTGTCGATGACGGACTGGGGGACTTGCGTGCCGGCAGGGCCGTCAATGAAGACGAGGGGGTTGGAGTTGTGCGTCCGTTGGAGTGAAGGGAATTGTTTACGAATTGATGCGTTCATGTTGAAAGGTATGGGATTCTAGTTGCTAGTTACTGGTCGTGAGCACTTTGATTTTATAGTTCATCTCATTTGAAACCGGTGCGCGCGGACCCTTTATGGATAAGGGGCGTGCGGTGGGTTTCGGGCGTGAAAGATAAGGGTAAATCTGGAGGGCCGCTACGTTCCGGAATACAGTTCTCACGGATCCCACGGATTGAATGCACACGGATTTGCACGGATCTGTGGTAATCCGTGATACTCAATCCGTGTTAATCCGTGAGAACTGCATTTATCCGTGTCTCTCCGTGTCCTCCGTGGCCCAAAAAAATCCTATCTCACCGCTCCTGTAACCCGTTCCCCATCCTTTCAAATTTCTTTCTACATTTCCCGCCCTAAACAAGCACACATGATTTTGAGAAACCGATGGGCCATTCTGATGGTGGTCCTTTTCTTCCCCGTTGTCCTTTCTGCTCAGGACGACAAAGATCTCGCGCCAGTCACGCGCACATACGCAATCACAAATGCAACGGTCGTCCAGGGACCTGGTCGTAAAATGGATGGCGCGACGGTCGTGATGAAAGATGGATTGATCACTGCTGTTGGTAAGGGCGTAGCGATACCATCTGATGCCATCGTCATCAAAGGCGACTCGCTCTTTATCTATGCGGGCTTCATCGATGGTCTTACCCGCTCGGGCGTTTCAAAACCTAAAGATGAAAGCAAAGAGAAAGTCAAAGATCCTGGCAATCCTCCCAACGAAAGGGCAGGCATCAATCCTCAGGTCGATGTTCGCTATTTTATAAATCCCAGTGACAAGGCGCTTGAAGAGCTGCGCAATCTTGGATTCACTACAGCTCAGTTGGTGCCGCACGGAAATCTTCTCGCTGGTCAGGCGGCAATCGTTCTCACCGCAGGCGAAACACCTGATAAGATGGTGCTCGAATCAAAGTCAGCATTGTACTCTGAACTCACACCCGCTACGCAGATCTATCCCGCGACGATCCTCGGCGTGATGGCGAAGTGGCGCGAACTGTATCGTCAGGCGTCGCAGGCAAAATCTTATGAAAACACATACGCTTCTAACAGAGTAGGATTGGAGCGCCCTGTTTTTGATCGCATACTCGAAGCATTCTATCCCGTAATCGACCAAAGAGAACCTGTTCTCTTCAAAGCTGAAAAGATCAACGATGTTAATCGGGTGCTCGCACTGAAGAGCGACCTCGGCTTCACGCTCACACTTGCCGATGTGAAAGAAGGATGGCCGCTTGCTAATAAGATCAAAGCATCGAATTCAAAAATTTTCCTCTCACTCGATCTTCCCGAAGAGATGAAGAAGGATGATAAGAAGAAAGATGATAAGAAAGCCGACGCCAACACTACAAAAACCAGCGCGCAGGCTGAGAAAGAAGCCCTCGACAAGCGTCGCGCTGAATCAATTGCATTATACGCGGCGCAAGCATCCGCTTTCCAGAAGGCAGGCGTGCCCTTCGGATTTTCAACGATGTCAGCAAAATCAAAAGATATTCCCGCCAACCTGCGTCGCATGATCGCAGCGGGATTGTCGGAAGACGCGGCACTCGCAGCATTGACTACAACACCTGCGACGTTGCTCGGCTTGTCCGACCGCATGGGAACGATCGAAAATGGTAAAATGGCGAACCTGGTGATCACCAATAAGCCGTACTTCAATGAGAAAGCGAAAGTGAAGTACGTGTTTGTGGACGGCGTTCTCCATAAGATGGAAGTAAAAGACACGAAGAAGACTGATGGCGCCGCGGCAGTCGCGATCGAAGGCACGTGGACATCATCGACACAAAGTCCGCAAGGCAACACCGATGGCAAGTGGACATTCAAGAAAGACGGCAGCAACTACAGCGGAACAGTTTCTGGCGGAAGACTTCCCGCGCCGGTTGATATGAAAGAGCTTTCTCTGGAAGGCAACACGCTGACATTTAATTATACACTGAACTTCGGCGCGAACATCGTCAAGGTGGAAGTGGAAGTAACGTTCGACGGCGATACGTTCAAAGGAACGTCATCGGTGGGAAGCTTTGGATCATTCCCGACAGAAGGCACAAAAGATCCCAAGAATTAATCCAACATCTTAAAGTTTAAAGAGATGAAAAAGATATTTTCAATAGTCATCGCGAGTGTGATCGTCTTAGCGGCGAACGCTCAGATCGAAAAAGGAAACCTGCTGATCAAGAACGGCACGGTGCTCACGATCACCAAGGGTAATCTCGAAAACACCGACGTGTTGGTACGGGATGGTAAGATCGCCCAGATCGGAAAAAACATTGCAGCGCCTGCAGGTGTAAAAGTGATTGATGCAAACGGCCTGTTCGTAATGCCCGGCATCGTCGATGCACACTCACACATCGGACTCGATGCCATCAACGAAGGAACCAACGCTGTCACCGCGGAAGTTTGGACGGGCGATGCGATCAATCCTTTTCAGGTGAGCATCTATCGCGCGCTGGCAGGTGGTTGTACTGTATCACACGCGTTGCACGGTTCTGCCAACGCAATCGGCGGACAGTCGCAAACCATTAAGCACCGCTATGGTGTCTATGATGGCGACCTGATGAAGATGGAAGGTGCGCCCCGCACAATCAAGTTCGCGCTCGGTGAAAACGTAACAGGCCACGGTAGGAGAGACGGTCAGCAGCCGCAATCACGCATGGGTGTGGAGTTCGTGATCCGCGAGGCATTCTCTGAAGCAAGACAGTATCGCGACAAGTGGAACACATATAACAAGAACAAGCAGGTGAAAGGATGGAGAGGAACACCTCCTAATTATAGTCTGAGGTATGAGACCCTCGCCGACATTCTTGACGGCAAGATCATTCTCCACTGCCACAGCTACCGCGCTGATGAGATCAACATGCTGTTGAAAGTATGTAAGGATTTCGGCATCAAGCGTCTTGTGTTCCAGCACACCAACGAAGGATTCAAAGTTGCGCCCGAGCTCGCAGCACAAGGGGCGATGGCATCCGTGTTCGCGGATTGGTGGCAATACAAACTTGAAGTGTATTACTCGACAGCTTACAATGCAGCGATCCTTGTAAGGAACGGCGTTGTGACATCGATCAACTCCGATTCACCCGATCTTATCCGTCACCTCTACCACGAAGCCGGTAAGACACAGAAGTACGGCGGTTTGACCGATGATGAAGCATTGGCGACAATCACCATCAATCCGGCAAAGCAATTGGGTGTTGAAAACAGAATCGGTTCACTTGAAGTAGGTAAGGATGGCGACGTGGCGATCTTCAAAGGACATCCGCTGTCGATTTATACAGTTCCGGTTTATACCATCGTTGACGGCGTTGTGCGATTTGATAAGGCCAACGATCCTGCCGACGTGCGCATCATGGTTGATCCTAAGGAGACTATTGATGTGACGTTCCAGCAGAACGGACACTACGACGACAATTGCATGGAAGGCAGCATCGACTTTGAAGAACTTTTCGGAACATCTAAAAAATGACAATCACCATGAGAAAGATGAAATCTATATATGGAGTTATCGTAGCAGCAATTTGTTTTTTCGTGCTGCAAGTCGATGCACAAAATCCGAAAGCAAAGTCCGGCACCTTCGCGCTGATCAATGCTAATATTGAGACCGTTACGAAAGGCACGATCAAAGGTGGAACCGTCGTCATTAAAGATGGCAAGATTGCTGCGGTGGGAACCGGCGTTGCGATTCCGGAAGGCGCACAAATCATTGATTGCGCCGGACAGACAATCTATCCCGGAATGATCGACAGCGGTACGAAGATAGGCTTGCTGGAGATTGGTCAGATACCCCAGGCGACAGACGAGAAAGAAGACGGTGAAGTCATTCCCCAGATGAAAGCGCTCACTGCGGTGAACCCTAATGCTGTGGCGATTCCCGTCACACGTATCAGCGGCGTAACTACAACATTGGTTGTACCGGAAGGCGGACTGTTACCAGGAACGGCAGGTCTTGTAAACCTCTATGGTTACACACCCGATCAAATGGCAGCAGGATTTGAAGGAGTGGTGGTGACATTCCCGAATACCGGTCGCCGTGGTTTCTTCGATCGTCGCACGGAGGAGGAGATCAAGAAAGGAATGGAAAAATCTTTGAAGCAACTCAATGATGTTTGGGATAAAGCCATCGAATATCATAAACTGGATTCCGCAACAGGCGGCAAAGGTTTGACATACTATCCTGAAATGCAGGCGATGCTTCCTGTGGTGCGCGGCACAACAGCATTGATGATTGAAGTGAATGCACAGAAAGACATACAGACTGCATTGAAGTGGGTGAAAGATCATAAAGTGAAGAAAGTGGTATTCATGGGTGTTACCGAAGGTTGGCGTGAAGCGGACAACATTGCTAAGGCGGGCATCTCATGTATTGTTGGTCCCGTGATCGGCATCCCTACCCGCGACTACGATCGTTATGATGCCGTGTATGCCAATGCAGGTTTGTTGAAGAAAGCCGGCGTGAAAGTGGCGATACGGAGTTCAGAAGACGGCAATGGAAACTATCGCAACCTGCCATACCATGCAGGCTTCGCAGTGGCATACGGTATGAGCAAAGAAGATGCTTTGAAAGCAATCACCATCGCACCGGCGGAGATCATGGGATTGGGAGATAAGCTTGGTTCGATCGAAGTAGGGAAGACCGCGAACTTGTTTGTTGCCAACGGCGACATCTTCGAAACCAAGACACAAGTCAGCAACGTGTTCATCGACGGTTATCAGATGCCGATGCAGAGCAGGCAGACATTGTTGTATGATGAGTTCTTAAAACGCGAGCCCGGGGTGGTGAAGAATCCTGAGGTGAAGGTGAAGAGTAAGAAGGATCAGTAGGAATACAAGTCGCTACGCTCCGGATTTAACCGCAAAGGCGCAAAGACGCAAAGGATCGCCGAGAGATTGGCGGTGTTTTGCGTTTTTTTATTGAATGAATTCCTGTGAGTTAACGACGAAATGCAGTTCTCACGGATTCACACAGATTGAGTATCACGGATTCGCGCAGATCTGTGATAATCCCTGCCTTCGCCGACCGCGTGTCACTAAAGCTTCAGCGGTGGTGCAAGCGGCTACGCGCAGGCAGGCGTAAAAAGTATTGACCACAACGTACACTAAGTATACAAGGGAACACTATAGTGCAACTTTGTGTACATAAGTGTACTTCGTGGTAAAAAAATCTATGATTTCTTGAAACCCCGCTGTCGCATGGCTTCGAATACAACGACGGCCGCCGCCGTCGACACATTCATCGAATCAATCTTTCCCTGCATCGGGATAATAATATTCGCCGACGAATTTTTCACCCACACATCCGACAACCCCGTCGCTTCGGTACCCATCACAATCGCCGACGCCCGTTTGTAATCGACTGAATGGTACGGCTTCGACGCCTTGAGATACGTGCAATAGATCCCGATATTATTTTTCTTCAACCACGCGATCGTCTCTTCCGACGTCGCCGAGGCAATCTGTTTTGTGAACACACATCCCAAACTTGACCTCACCACGTTCGGATTATAAAAATCTGTTTGCGGATCACAGCTGATCACCGCGTCAATGCCCGCTGCATCGCTGGTTCTTAATATTGCACCGAGGTTGCCCGGCTTCTCTACCGATTCGAGGATCAACACCAGCGGATTGGTGCTGAGTTGAATGTCATCCAACCGATGTGCTTTCATCTCCGCTACAGCGATCACACCACCGGAGTTTTCGCGAACGGCGATTTTCTCGAATACCTCCTGCGTTACTGGCACGAGGAATTTATCTGCGATGTGTAATGATTTAAGATCCCGCTCCGGAAAAATATCGACACAATAAAACAAGTTGCCGATCCTATATCCTGCTTCCAGAGCGAGGCCGATTTCTTTTTTTCCTTCAATGATAAACTGCTGCTGGCGTCTTCGCTCACGGGGTTTTTCGAGAGACAACAGGCTTTTGACCTTTGGGTTGTGGGTGGAGGTGATGACGATTCCTTCTTTCAATGTGTATCGGGATGTATGCAAATATAATATTCGTGGAGCTGCGAAAGCTTTGGCGATGGCTTTGGCAGGGGCGGTTAGGTATGAGGGGAAATTTTTTATGGTGAGGGAAAGGGTGGTATTGGAGATACGGAAATGCAGTTGACCACGGATAACACAGATTTAGTATCACGGATTTACACAGACTGCCTGCCGGTGGGCAAGTCCGTGAAAATCCGTGTGCATTTCAATCCGTGAAATCTTTGTGAACTGCATTTTGCATTCCTTAGCGCCCTTTGTGCGAAATTGATTTACTTAGAATATAATTTCCAATCCATCAAACCCACTCTTATGAAAAACAACTTAGTGATTTGTCTATTACTTGTGTTTGCTGCTTTCGGCGCGACCGCTCAGACACAACCTGCAAAGCCCAAGATGAAAATTCTCATCCACGTCACACAAGGTCCCGAGAATCCGACGAAGGCTGCGCTGGCATTTCTGGTCGCCAAAACTGCTGTCGATGAGGGTCACACGGTATCACTTTTCCTCGCAGGTGACGCTGTTCAACTCATTCGCAAAGATATTCTCGACAACCTCACAGGCCTTGGCACCGGCAAGTTGCGCGAGCACTATGACGCGATCGTAAAAGGTGGCGGGAAATTTTATTTCTCTGGTATGTCAAGCAAAGTGCGGGGAGTGACTGACGCGGACATCAAAGAAAGCAATGGACAGTTTGCCATGCCGAATGTGTTGCTGCAGTTGGCGATTGAGAATGATAGAATGTTTACGTATTAGAGGTCGTTGGCCATTGGCTGTTGGCTTTTGGTAGGGGCGGTGAATTGTGATGGTATTTTTCGCGGTGAGGGTAAAATTGATATTGAAGTGTGGAAATGCAGGTTCTCACGGATGGCACAGTGAATGCACACGCCTGCCTGCCGCGTAGCCGCTTCGGCGAAGGCAGGGATTCACACAGATCCGTGCATATCTGTGATACTCAATCTGTGTTGGTCCGTGGGAACTGCATTTTGTATTCCTTTGCGCTCTTTGCGCTCTCTGCGGTTAAATGCATTCAGGCGCCTAGCGACCAATTCCTTAACTTGCCCCCGTGAACCTCCTCCACCCATCTTCCTGGTCCGACTACGAGCTCATCGACTCCGGCAACTTCGAGAAACTCGAGCGCTTCGGGAAATACATCCTCATCCGCCCCGAACCTCAAGCCATCTGGCAGTCCTTGATGCCAACAGAAGAATGGAAGCGCATGGCCCACGCTCACTTCTCGCGCGAGCAGGCCGATAAATTCCGCTTCACCGATGAAGTCAAAGGTGGATGGAAGAAACTGAAAGACATCCCCGAAAGCTGGCAGGTGACATACCGTTACAACGACCTGTCACTTACACTGCGTCTTGCACTCACCGGATTCGGACACGTTGGAATTTTTCCTGAGCAAGGTTCGAATTGGAATTTTATCCATGATACCGTCAAAGGTTGGAAGTCGAAGTCGCGGGTGTTAAACCTGTTTGCGTATACAGGAGCAGCATCCGTCGTTGCACGCATTGCAGGCGCCGATGTTACACACTGCGATGCATCACGACCAGGTCTCAACTGGGCCAACCAAAACATGCAACTCAACAACCAGACCGACATACGCTGGGTGTATGAGGATGCATTTAAGTTTGTCAAGCGTGAAGCGAAGCGCGGTAATAAATATAATGGCATCATCATGGATCCACCTCCATACGGTCGCGGTCCCGATGGAGAGAAGTGGACACTGCAAGAGCAGCTTGATGAATTGATTGGCGTGTCGAAGCAGTTACTTGAAAAAGATCAGCATTTCTTTATTCTGTCCATGTACGCTGTCGGGCTTTCTTCAACTGTGGGATTGAATGTGGTGAAGACGCATTTTGATTCAGCAAAGATTGAAACAGGCGAATTTTATTTGCATCCGAAGAAAGGATTTGATTTGCCGATGGGAACGTATTGTAGATTTCGGGTCTAATGCAAAAACCGCAAAGGACGCGAAGAACGCAGAGGTTTTGAATGCGGAGAAAAATGCGGTTGATCATTGATGAGCACGCATTCAATTACACAGATAGCGCATACCAGTGTTATCTATTTATTAAATCCATGTATTCCTCTTTGCGTCCTTTGCGCTCTCTGCGGTTAAATGCATTCCTGTGAGCCTGCGAACTTCAATACCCCTCCGCCACATCTGGTGAAAACCTCGAATCCACCGACCCCGTCAACGCCTTCTGCTTAGCATCATAATAAATTCCGGTCGCCGATCCCTGGTATCCTGTCTCGATAAGCTTATGACCTTTTTGTTTCAGGATATTGATTGCGTCTGCCGACAATGAGAACTTCTCATAATAGATCGCGTCCGGCAGCCATTGATGATGAATGCGCCCTGCATCCTGGGCTTCGCCGATGTTCATGCCGTGATCGATACAATTGAGAATCGTTTGTAAAACGGTTGTGATGATCGTGCGGCCTCCTTCAGCACCGACCACCATCACGACCTTTCCATCTTTCGTAACGATCGTCGGCGTCATGCTCGACAGCATCCGCTTGCCGGGTTTGACAAGATTGGGTGCCGTGCCAATGTCACCCTGACTGTTGGTGAGGTTGGGAACAACATTGAAGTCACCCATTTCATCATTCAGAAAAAATCCAAGCCCTTCGGCAACGATCTGCGATCCGTATCCTTGTTCAATGGTGTACGTCAATGAAACACCGTTGCCTTCTGCATCCATCACCGACAAATGCGTAGTGTGGGTGCCTTCATAACTTTTTGCAAAACGCGTTGAATCACTGACCGACGCTTTGTCCATGCTGATGCCGACGCGCAACGTGTTGGCGTACTCTTTTGATATGAGTTTATCTACCGGAATAGCCGAATTGAAATCGGGATCGCCGAGATGTTCAGCGCGGTTTGCGTATGCCCTTCGCATGCTTTCAGAAAGAACGTGCACGTATTCGGCAGAATTGAATCCCATTTTCTTCAGATCATATCCTTCGAGAATATTTAACATCTGAATTAAACTGATACCTCCCGAACTCGGTGGTGGCATCGAGGTGATGCCATATCCGCGGTACGTTCCGGTTACGGGTTTCCTTTCAATGGCTTCATATTTTTCGAGATCTTCTTTTGTAATCAATCCTTTGTTTTGTTTGAAGAAGGATGCCAGCTTCTCCGCCGTCTCTCCTTTATAAAATCCGTCTTTGCCTTTTTCTTTAATGCGTTTCAATGTTGCTGCGAGATCCGGCTGCTTCCATAATTCGCCCGGTTGGTAGAGCTCACCGTTTGATTTGAACATGACATGGGCAGTCGACGAATATGATCGCCATTGCTTTTCGTAATACTGGGCATCGAGGAACAGTGTGTAAGGCAGTTCGAATCCTCCTTCAGCGAGTTTCACTGCCGGCTCGACGACCTTCGCCCAGGGAAGCTTACCATATTTACTATGTGCGAGGAAAAGTCCGGCGACTGTGCCGGGCACGCCAACCGAAAGAATGCCATTGTGAGCAATATCCTGGATGTAGTTGCCCTTAGCGTCAACATACATGTTCTGCGTTGCACCAGCCGGAGCCTTTTCGCGAAAATCGATTGTTGTGGCGAAGCCCTTGTTGTCGTGATACACCATGAACCCGCCACCACCGATGTTTCCAGCTCCGGGAAAAGTAACTGCCATGGCAAATGCAGTTGCGACAGCTGCGTCGATGACGTTGCCACCCTGGCGAAAAATCTCTTTACCGACTCTTGAAGCTATCTGGCTGTCGGACGCGACTATAACTTTGTTCGCGTACAACGGTGCTTTGCCAAAATCAAACGGACGGTAGGCGGGGAGGGTAATTAATAGCAATAGCAGGAGAACGGTTGCGCGTTTCATGGAGCGGGTTATTTTGTTGAAATTTAATAAGGCCACTGATATAACTTTGCATTAATTACACATCAACAAACAAGGTTTGTGTCAGTTTTTTGGTATATCATTGAGTAAAGTTGGATTATGGTGCGAAATTCACTCCTCTTCATCATCGCGGTGCTCGGATTGGTAACGATGTCATGCCAATCCCGCGAGGAGAAACTCAGAAAGAATATTGAGGCGGAGCTAAAAAAGGAGTTGGGCACTTTTGCCGTCGCTTATAAAGATCTCAGAAGCGGGAAAGAATTTTTGATAAACGAGCACGACCTGTTTCATGCGGCTAGCACCATGAAGACACCGGTGATGATCGAGGTCTATAAACAAGCCATAGAAGGCAAGTTTGCATTGACGGACTCAATCCTGGTGAAAGATGAATTCAAAAGCATTGTAGATGGAAGTCCTTACAAGTTGTCGTCATCAGATGACAGCTATGCGCCATTGTACGACGAGATTGGAAAGAAGGCAACACTTTCATCGCTTGTGTATGACATGATCACTGCCAGCAGCAACCTGGCAACGAACATTGTGATTGAGCTGGTCGACCCTAAAAATGTTACACAAACCATGCGTGATATGGGCGCGAAAGATCTTTTGGTGCTTCGCGGCGTTGAAGATAGCAAAGCGTTTCAGGCAGGCTTGAGCAACAAAGTGACTGCGTACGATCTTATGCTCATCTTTGAGAAAATAGGGAATGGTACTGCGGTAAGCAAAGAAGCATCCGACAGCATGCTTGACATTTTGCTTGAGCAGGATTTTAATACGATCATCCCGGCCAAACTTCCTGAGGGAACCAAAGTCGCTCACAAGACCGGTTGGATCACCGGCCTTCATCATGATTCAGGGATCGTGTATCCGGAAAACGGAAACCCGTATGTGCTCGTGTTGCTTTCCCGCAATATGAAAGACGAGCAGGCAGGCGTAGAGGCCATGGCGAATGTGTCGAAGATGATTTATGAGTATGCGACAAAGTAGAACTGTGCTACAACTCCTAAAATATAATTTTTTTTTAGCCACGCCTGCCTGCGCGTAGCCGCTTCGGCGAAGGCAGGGATGACACGGATTAACACGGATTCGGCAGCAAAGCTGCCATCCGTGTCAATTTTTTTCATTTTTGATTTCTTATTTTGTCCGTGTCCATCCGTGTAATCCGTGGCTAGACTTAATATTTTTTAGCCACGGATGACACGGATTTACACGGAAATTTTTCGTTAATTAAGCTTTCAAACATTCTCCCATGAAAAAGAACAACCGCAGAGAATTCCTCACAAAAGCAATCGCACTTGGATCGGCCGCAGCATTGCCTCTCGCTGGCTTCAGCAAAACGACTGAAACAAAGGATTCTTTTAAGCCTCTTCCTTCATTGAAAGGAAGAAGGGTCCTTTTCTTGTACGGGGGCTGGCCAGGACATGAGCCGGAGAAGTTTGCGAATTACATGATCCCGTGGCTGAAAGAAGAAGGAGCGGACGTTCAGTCTTTCACAACACTCGATCCCTACACCGACAAAGGACTCATGGACACGATTGATCTCGTGATCCAGGTTTTCACGATGTCAAAAATTAGCAAAGAACAAGAAGCTGGTCTATTGTCTGCCGTTCAGAACAACGGAACAGCAATGGCTGGATGGCACGGTGGCATGTGCGATGCGTTCCGTGAAAACCCCGATTACCAATTCATGACCGGCGGACAATGGGTTGTGCATCCCGGAGGTGTGGTTGATTATGAAGTAAAAATCACTGACCATCAGGACGAGGTCACAAAAGGGCTGAAAGACTTTAAAATGAAGAGTGAGCAGTACTACATGCACATTGATCCGAACGTGAAGGTGCTTGCGACAACGCGATTTAATGGTAACGTCAAACCGGAAGGCGATCAGCCGTGGCAGAAACCTACGCCGTGGATTGATGGTGCAGTCATTCCCGTGACCTGGAAAAAAATGCATGGCAAGGGCCGGATATTTTATACATCAGTAGGCCACAACCTCCAGCACGTACTCGATCAACCCGAAGCGTTGGAGATGATGAAGCGCGGCATACGCTGGGCAAGTGCGAGTAAGTATGAGCCGGCGGAGAAGTGGTTGAATCCGGTGTACGGAAAGAGTTGACAGTTGACAACCGACAGTTGACAATCGTTCGCCGTAATGAGGAAAGGGATAGCTTCGATTTAAGAGCGCACGACCAACGGCCAATAGCCAATACCTAAGAGCCATTAAAAGTACCATTCTCCCAATCGATCAAACACGACCTTTTTTGTTGCGACCCGAATCTGTTCCGCCTCACCGGCTGTCAGCTTTGAATCAAACTTAATCTCCATCGGATCCCTCTTAAAGATAATTGTGGCAAACGTGCATGCAGCCGCGTAGGAGCCCGCTTCCGACGGATGACTTCCATCGGGGTCGTATAACTCGATCTTTGGATAATTTTTACGAATGTATTTCCATACAGCGCCGACGGGAGCGAGAATGGCGTGATTGTCTCTTGCCATGGTCGTATATCGTTGAGCAAGTAAGTTGTCCATTCCCTCGTACGTGCACACATCCGGCCATTTATTGCAAAAGTTTGTGCTGCCATTCTTTCGACCCCATGTCATATAGAAAATACTCTTGCATCCTTTGTTGTATTTGATCGCCACACTGTCGAGGTAGCGCGCGAACGGATACGTGTTGACTTTTACGTCGTTGATTGGTGCTGCCGGCGCTTCACTTTGCTCCTGCAGCACAACATAATGCCAAATGCCTTTTTGGATTTTCTGCAGCGCTTTGCCATCCGACACCTGGTGTTTGAAAGTATAGCCGCCCGGCGTTTCACTTTCCGATTGGATGTACTCCTGATAGGAAGCCGTCATCTTTTCCAGCATGATCGGCATGTCATTGTAATAGATGTAGCTGTTGCCGATGAAAAGCACCCGCACCGGCTTCACCGGCGTCGGCGACGACTGGCCAAATAAGGCGCAGCTCATTACCACAAGAAATAATGTTAGTAGTTTCATATTGATTCTTCTTACTTCTTAGTTCTGAATTCTGAACTCTGAATTTTTACTTCTTTCTCCCAACTCCCCCCGCACGCCTCTTTTCCCCTAAAGGGTCCTCGCGCTGGTTCACCCTGACTCCTTTGCGTCCTTTGCGGTCTCCGCGGTTACAATGTATTTCAGGTGAGCGTAGCGAACGATTCTTCCTTCTTTTTTCTTCCTTCTTAACTCTGAGTTCTGAGTTCTTAATTCTTAATTCTTAATTTTTAATTCTTAATTCTTAATTCTGAGCTCTTACTTCCAATTCCCCCGCACGCCCTTCCCCTAAAGGGTCCCCGCGCGCTGACTTTTCCTTTTATCCTTTGCGCCTTTGCGTCTCTGCGGTTCCTTTGTATTCAAGTGAGCGCAGCGAACGATTCTTCTTTCTTCCTTCTTAATTCTTAACTCTGAGTTCTGAGTTCTTACTTCCAATTCCCCCGCACGCCCTTCCTTTAAAGGGTCCCCGCGCGCAGACTCTCCCTTCAGGGAGTTGGAGGGCGCGCGACGGCCCCTTACCTCCTTACCTCCTTAACTCCTTAACTCCTTAACTCCTAATATACCCATCCCACCTCTCCAGCACCTCCGGCATATTTTCCCTCCCCAGACCAATTCGCGCATGACTGATACCATAATCAAACATCTCCGATGGCAGCAACATGATGCCACTTTCCTTTACCATGCGCTCGCAGTAGTCCAACGCATTTTCGTGGACCTTGAGTCTGATGAAAGACGTAGATCCTGCTACCGGTTTCCTGAACTCAATCAAGTTCTGGTGCTTTTTTGCAAATTCCTCAAACGCCGCAATGTTCCTTTTGATCTTGGCTACGTTGGGTGCGATGAATTTTTCCTGGTGATTGAGTGCGATCATCGTCAATACTTCACTCATGGAATTGTTGCAGATCGTGAGATAATCTTTGAAACTCAACATCGCTTTCAGGATCTCTGTGTTCTTTGTTGCGATCCAGCCAATGCGCAAACCCGCTAACCCAAAGGACTTCGCCATTCCCCAAAGACTGATTGCGTTGGGATACACATCACAAAGAGACGGGATATCGTCGGCGGGATTCTGCGCCATGCGCGAATACATTTCGTCGGAGAAGAGAACGATATTATTTTTTTTCGCGATGGCGACAATCTGATCCACTTCTGCGCGCGTCGGCAGAAAGCCCGTGGGGTTGTGAGGGAAGTTGACGATGATCAACTTCGTGTTCTCACGCACCAACGCTTCCAGGCCCTTGGGATTGTAATGCCATCCCTCGTGGCTGCGAAGACTTCCATCATTTTCCGGTGTCCAGAAGGAAACAGTCGCGCCAATGTCTAGGGCGACTTGGTATAGCGACTGGTACGCTGGCGACATACAGATAACGTGATCGCCCGGCTCCAACACAACATTCATCAAAATGAAATTCGCTTCGCCCGGTGACAGCACCAGCACTTCATGCTCATTAATGTTCTTGTATTGCTTTCCAATGACTTTTCGTAACAGTGGACTTCCCTGGGATTCTGTATATCCCAATTTCAGATTGTCCCACAGTTTGCGTTCGTCGCCATCCGCACAGCTCACTACATAATCCAGACTATATCCATCACAGTCTGAACTGGATAGGAGATACTGGGTCTTGAATTCGTACTTGTCGAAGTAACGCTCGAGTTTGAAGGGCTGGATTTTCATATCTGGTAAAACCGCAAAATGTAAAATACTAAATGTAAAATGTAAAAGTGCTGTGTCGAGGCGTTTTCAACTAAACCACTTACTGCTGTCCATTTTGCAAGTCACACATGAAATATCTTAGCAAAAAGCCTATAAGAAACTTTGCGCTCTTTGCGGCTTTGTGTGGGGTATTTCCTCAATTCATACTTGTCGAAGTAACGCGCGAGTTTGAAGGGCTGGATTTTCATAGCATTAAGTTGCACTTAGTAGCCGATCCAATCAACAGTAGTTTTTGTCACTTGTTGCCAGTTGCCTGTTAATGCATTCCCGTGGCGACCTACTGGAGACTGGCGACCGGCGACTGGCAACTTACGGGGCACGGGAAACGATGTTCCGACTCTTCTTCGCATTCCCCCCAAAAACCCCTATCTTTGCGGCTCATTTCAAGAAAAAGCGGAGATTTTAAGGATTTATGGAGGTTAGTAAGATCAGGAACATTGCAATTATTGCTCACGTCGACCACGGAAAGACTACGCTGGTCGATAAACTGCTTCATGCAGGCCATCTTTTTAAGGCACATGAGAACCCCGGCGAATTGATCATGGACAGCAACCCGCTGGAACGGGAACGCGGTATCACGATCCTTGCGAAGAACGTGTCGGTGAGATACAAAGATTACAAGATCAATATTATCGATACCCCTGGTCACAGCGACTTTGGCGGTGAGGTGGAGCGCGTGCTCAATATGGCCGACGGCTGTTTGTTGCTTGTCGATGCCTTTGAAGGACCGATGCCTCAAACTCGCTTTGTGTTGCAGAAGGCTCTCCAGCTTGGATTGAAGCCTATTGTTGTAATTAACAAGGTCGACAAGAAAAACTGTACGCCGGATGAAGTTCATGAGGCCGTGTTTGATCTCATGTTTTCACTCGATGCAACTGAAGAGCAATTGGATTTCCCTACGTTCTACGGTTCGGCCAAAAACGGTTGGATGAGCACTGATTGGAAAACCCCAACTACTGACATTATCCCGCTGCTCGATGGTATCGTGAAATATATTCCATCGCCTGTTGTTGAAGAAGGTACTACGCAGATGTTGATCACGTCGTTGGAATACTCCTCATATATAGGTCGTGTGGCAATTGGACGCGTACACCGGGGTTCTGTAAAGACCGGACAACAGGTTGTGTTGATGAAACGCGACGGTGGTCCGATTGTCAAATCACGCATCAAGGAACTTTATGTCTTTGAAGGTTTTGAAAAGCAAAAAGCAGAGGAGGTAAAGGCAGGTGAGATTTGCGCGCTCGTAGGACTCGAAGGATTTGAAATCGGCGATACGGTTGCTGATCCACTGAATCCGGAGGCAATGGAATCCATTGCGATCGACGAGCCGACGATGAGCATGTTGTTCACTATTAACAACTCGCCTTTCTATGGTAAGGAAGGGAAGTTTGTAACGTCACGTCACATTAAAGACCGCCTGAATCTTGAGTTGGAGAAGAACCTGGCGCTGCGCACAGCCGACACCGGCTCAGCAGACAGCACCCTTGTGTTTGGTCGTGGTGTACTTCACCTTTCTGTGTTGATTGAAACGATGCGCCGTGAAGGCTATGAACTTCAAATTGGACAACCGCAAGTGATCTACAAAGAGATCGACGGTGTGAAGTGCGAGCCTATGGAAGAATTGACTATTGACTTGCCCGAGACTGATGCCGGTAAGGCGATCGAAACGGTTTCTATGCGCAAGGGTGAGATGACGAATATGGAGCCGAAAGGCGATCGCATGATATTGAAGTTCATGATGCCTTCACGCGGTATCATTGGCCTCAGAAACTATCTGCTGAACGTAACCGCCGGTGAAGCCGTAGTTACTCACCGCTTCAAAGAATATGCTCCCTATCGTGGAGAAATTCCTGGAAGGATCGCGGGATCTCTTATTTCTATGGAACAAGGCGAAGCTATTCCTTACAGCTTGCACAACTTGCAGGATCGCGGTAAGTTTTTTGTCGAGCCCAGTGATCCGGTTTATGAAGGTCAGGTAATTGGTGAACACAGCCGCGGTGGTGACCTGGTTGTTAACATCACGAAGACCAAGAAGCTTACCAACATGCGCGCGACAGGCTCAGAAGAGAAAATGAGAATTGCACCGGCGGTGAAGTTTTCTCTGGAAGAAGCGTTAGAATATATACAGGCTGACGAATATGTTGAGGTGACGCCGAAGTCGATCCGGATCAGAAAAATTTACCTGAACGAGAACGATCGGAAGCGTGAACGCAACAAGGCAGTCGTAGCCGATTGATTTTATCGCGGAAACGCATTCAATGACAGTTCAGCAGCGAACAATCACAATAGTCTTCGCGACAGTGTTTCTGTCCGGCGTGTGTTTGATTGCTTTTTCCCAGGACTCCAAATGGAAGGAGTGGGAGGTCAAGGCCGACACACTCTACAAGCAGGAGGATTTCAAGGAAGCTGTGAAGATGTACACCAAGGCCATCGAAGCCAGCAAGCTCAAGGAAAAAGATGCCTACCGGTCAGTATATAAGCGTGCAGTCAGCTATTATTCATTAGGTGAGTTCGATGCTGCGCTGAAGGATCTCGATTTATTCATCCCGCAGTATCCGAATGTTTCGCAGGCTAAACTTCTTCGGGCCTTTATTTATCGTGAACAGGGAGATGATGTAAAGCAGCTTGAGAACCTCGAGGAAGCGATGGCATCACAGCCGCCCAATCCTGACCTGCTCAAGTGGCGCGGCATGTTGTATTTGCAAAAATCCGAGTACGAGAAAGCAAAGCAAGATCTCATGTTGGCGAGGCTTCTTCAGGATGATCCCGAAGTTGAAACCTACCTCGGTCTCGTTTATTATAATGTTCATCAAAAGGATAGCGCGTACATGAGTTTTAACAAGTCTATAGAGCTGGACGCAATGTATTCACCGGCTTACCTGTATGCTGGTTCTGTCTCGCTGGAGGATAATAACTACAAACTTGCCCTCGAGTACCTCAACCTCGCCCTTAGGCTCGACCCCAAAAACAAAGAAGCAATTTTTTACAAGGGCATCGCACTCATCGAGCTCGACCGCACCGACGAGGGATGCAAGTGTCTCAATCGCGCATTTTATGCTGGTATGGATGAGGCAGGAGAGTATCTGAAGGAATATTGTTATCCGACAGACGATAATTAGGGAGCGCCGGCTTAAGCTTCAGCCTTGGCCAACGCCTGCCACCGTAGATTTTTCTCCCCACATCATCTTTTAAACCAAACGACATCTCCATCGTCTTCGCCGCCGTGCATCTCGACTACCCCACGGCTGGAAGCAAAGATTTCAGCTACGATAATTGTATGAATCTCGGATTCAGGGTGGGGGTGGTGTTCTTCGACTGGTAGAAACTGTCGCCCGTCACCGGTTGCCGGTGGCGGAATTCATCCGTCAATTGAGATCACGGGACAAGTGAAGGGACAGGCAACCGGTAACAGGCAACCGGTAACAGGCAACATGTAACAGGCAACATGTAACAGGCGACAGGTAACATGCGACAGGTAACATGCAACCTGCAATTCTCAATCACCGCAGCTTTATCCTATCAGAGAAATATTTCCTCCATCCTTTTTAAACCTCGCCGCGACCTCTATTTTTGCGCATGGCAGAGCAAATTCTCATCCTCGATTTTGGGTCGCAATACACACAATTGATAGCCAGACGGATACGCGAACTCAACGTCTACTGCGAAATCCACCCCTTCAACAAGGTCCCCGCAATAACCGCTGACGTGAAAGGTGTAATCCTCTCAGGCAGCCCTTGCTCCGTGCGTGATGCCGGATCGCCGGACGTCGACCTGGCCCTTTTCAAGAATGTTCCGGTTTTGGGCATTTGTTACGGAGCCCAGTTGATTGCTCAAAAAACGGGTGGACAGGTGTTGCCTTCACACATGCGTGAATACGGCCGCGCGAAGCTTTCCTCTGTCGATCATCACAATGAGTTGATGAAGGAGATATCCATTGACTCACAGGTTTGGATGTCACATGCCGACACGATTGAGTCAATAAGCAGCGATTTTGAAATTATCGCCAGTACGCCGTCGGTGAAGATTGCGGCCTTCCGAAAGAAAGGTGAGAAGATATACTGTATTCAGTTCCACCCGGAAGTGACTCACACGCTGGAGGGAAAGAACCTGTTGCGGAATTTTGTTGTTCACATCTGCGGCTGCCGTCAGGATTGGACACCCGACCAGTTTGTTGACACAACTGTCGAAGGACTGAAGAAGAAACTCGGAAATGATAAAGTTGTGATGGCGCTGTCGGGTGGTGTTGACTCAACGGTTGCGGCCATGCTTGTACACAAAGCTATCGGCAAAAACCTTTACTGCATTTTCGTTGACAACGGTTTGCTACGCAAAGGAGAATTCGATCAGGTGCTTACATCCTACAAAGGAATGGGCCTGAACATCAAGGGTGTCGATGCAAAAGAAAAATTTTATACAGCATTAAAAGATCTTTCCGAACCAGAAGCCAAGCGCAAAGCGATCGGCAGAACGTTTATTGAAGTCTTCGATGAAGAGGCGCACAAGATCAGCGATGTGAAATGGCTCGGGCAAGGAACGATATATCCTGATGTGATCGAGTCAGTATCTGTAAAAGGACCTTCCGTAACAATTAAATCTCATCATAATGTGGGTGGACTTCCGGAGAAGATGCACCTGAAAGTGGTTGAGCCGCTGAATACACTTTTTAAAGATGAAGTGCGGTTGGTAGGTAAAACCTTGAAGATCGATCCTGCTATCCTTGGCCGCCATCCATTTCCTGGTCCGGGCCTCGGCATTCGCATTTTAGGGGATATTACGGCAGAAAAGGTACGGATATTGCAGGATGTCGATTACATTTTCATACAGGGGCTTAGAAATCATAACTTGTATGACAAAGTGTGGCAGGCTGGCGCGATTTTGTTGCCTGTGCAGGCTGTGGGTGTGATGGGAGACGAGCGGACCTATGAAAAAGTGGTGGCGCTTCGTGCTGTGATAAGTGTTGACGGGATGACCGCCGATTGGGCTCATTTACCGTACGAGTTTTTAAGTGAAATGTCGTCAGAGATCATTAACAAAGTGAAGGGTGTAAACAGAGTGGTTTACGATATCAGCTCGAAGCCACCGGCAACGATAGAATGGGAATAAACTTCAGGATAACTTCTGTGTCTTTTTGGCTTCGCCGCGCACTGTTGTGCGTTGTGGTTTTCTTTCTTTTTGAGACCGCATCCGCTCAGGATCCAAAGCGTCAGTACAAGAACGCAATGGAGCTTTTCAATCAGGGCAAGTACAGCCTTGCCATGGAGATGTTTAAACCTTTAATGGTCTATGATAAGAACAATCCTTATCTCGAATACGCTTGCTTTCGTTACGCTGTAGCTGCCTATCGACAGGGATTTAAGGCTGTTGCAAAAGACCAATTCCTGCAAATGCGAAAGCTGTATCCCGATTGGGATCAGGCGAGTGAAGTCAACTACTGGCTTGCGATTATTTATTTCGACCTGCGAGAATATTTCCAGGGGATGAATATGCTGCGCCAGGTAAAACAGGAGGACTACATCGCGATGCAGGAGACGGCGAAGCTTGAACACCATTACCTCATGGGTATCTCAGATCCGGAGATCCTGCGCATGATGTGGGAAAACTATCCCGATGACATTACTGAGGTCGGCGGTGCCACTGGCGCGTGCAATATCAAGGCAGCTATCATCGCTGATAAACAGCGCCGTTAACTCCGTCATTACCAAATTCAATTTGCCACGCGATCAGTATGCGTTGTCATTGCCGTTAAGCAACCACAGTTAGCGCGACTAATGTGTCTGGTTCCGTTTCTCTTCCTCACGTTTACCGACCCATCGCCCGGCAAGAAGCAAAAACCGTGTTATGCTCGACCTTTATGAAGGCATGCGCCTGGCGAATGACTCGCTGAAAAAGACAGGAGTCAATATCAACCTGCTGGCGTATGATACCGATCGCAATCCGGAGACGGTACAAAAACTTCTTGCCACGGATGAAATTCGCAACACCGATCTGATCGTTGGACCGTTGTTCAGGGACGAAGTAAAGCCAGTGCTGAGCTTTTCGCAGACGAACCAGACAAACATGTTTAATCCAGTGCAAAACTATTCTGATTACATCGCGGATGATCCTTTTGCATATCTATATCAGCCTTCCTATGAAACCCTCGGCCTGAAGTCGGCACAGGTGTTGGCAAAAAGGATTCGCAACAAGAATTGCATGATCTTTTATGGTGACAAACCGAAAGATTCTGTGATGGCCGTGAACTTCTCAAATCAGGCAAAGGAACTGGGATTGAATGTCACGTGGGCGGAGGAGTTCAGAAAGGAAACCGCTGCAAGGATACTCACCATTCTTGCCACACCCACTGAATTTGACGAGTTTAAAAACCCAAAACAATTCAAGCTCAAGAAAGATAGCATCGGTAGTATTTTCGTGGCGTCCGACGATCCACTTATTTACACTAAAGTCATCAGCAGTGTCGAAGCGAGAGGTGATTCGGTCGTCGTGATTGGAGCTGAGTCGTGGCTGGACAACACGTCTGTGGATTTGACAAAGTATGAGCGCCTTCACGTAATGTTTGCGGCGCCGAATTTTACGCCGCTTACATCGCCGGCTTTTGTGAACTTCAGGAGAAAATATATCAAGACACACGGCTCTTTCCCCGCTGAATATTTGAATTACACTAAGATTGGATTTGACTTCATGATGTTTGCCGGCCGCGCCCTTCATAAATATGGTGTCAATTTCCAGGAAGGACTATCCAAAGATGGACTCTTCCCCGGATGGCTTACAAAAGGCTACAAGCTTTCACCCAACCGCGACAACGCCGAGGTTCCGTTCGTGTATTTCAGGAATGGGGAGTTGGTGGCGATAGAATGACGCGCAAGACGCGCTGGAATGCAGGCAATCTTCCTGCTGACAGGCAAATAACACAACACCCTTCGCTGCGCTCAGGTACATCAAGACACGAGAAGTATTTTTTTAGCCACGCCTGCCTGCGCGTAGCCGCTTCGGCGAAGACAGGGAGGACACGGAAAGACACGGACAAATGCAATAATGTTTTCGTCAGGTTGGATTAGAGAAACAGTCTTTTGTAATCGAATTTTGTCCCACAAAAACTTACCAGCAGGCCGACTTTGCATTCTATGACTTTAGATAGTCAATGATATATTTCAAGATTGGTTTCCATTAAGCTGCGCTTGCGCAGCCATCCGTGTCCATCCGTGTCCTCCGTGGCCTAATGATGCATTCTTTGTGTTCTTCGTGTGCATTTCTTAGTGTCCGTCGTGATCCTTGCATTTTTCTTATTGTGTCCTTCGTGGGCATTGCTTCGTGTGCTTGAGACCCTGTATTCTTGTCTTTGATTATCTTGCCCTTCAATGGCGCTCCTCATTAAAAACATCCGAACCCTCGTCCAAGTACGCGAGTCTACACCATCGTTCCTCGCCGGCGACGCCATGTCAACACTTCCCACAATCGACGATGCCTATTTGATCACTCAAGAAGACAAGATCTCTGGCTTCGGCAAAATGAGCGAGATGCCGTCGACTGACGGTTACGAAGTCATTGACGCAAAAGGCGGGTTTGTTTTTCCAAGCTTTGTTGACAGTCACACCCACCTCGTTTTTGCCGCTTACCGCGAAGAGGAATTTGTAATGAAAATCAAAGGCGCGACCTACGAACAGATCGCTGCAAGCGGAGGTGGAATTTTAAACTCAGCAAAAAAATTGCAGGCAATATCGGAAGACGAATTGTTCGAGCGATCCGTTCCCCGCGCGTGGGAGATTATCAGGACCGGAACGGGCGCTGTCGAGATCAAGAGCGGGTATGGATTGACCGTCAAGGATGAGCTCAAGATGTTGCGCGTTGCGAAACGCATTGGAGAAGAAACACCGTTGACGGTGAAGACCACATTTCTGGGTGCACATGCCGTGCCACGTGAAATGAAAAAGGAAGACTATATCAAATTGATTATAGAAGAGATGATCCCGGCTGTTGCTGAGGAGAAGCTGGCCGACTACATCGACGCGTTTTGTGAACAAGGTTTTTTCACACAACAGGAGACGGAGACAATCATGGAGCGGGGGAAAGAATTTGGAATGACACCGCGCATTCATGCTAACCAACTTCACCGCTCCGGTGGCGTGCAAGCTGGTGTGAATACAGGCGCCATCAGTGTAGACCACCTGGAAAATATCGGTGACGAAGAGATCGAAGCTTTGAAAGGAACGAAGACCATGCCCACAGCCTTGCCAGGCGCTGCCTTCTTTCTGAATTTGCCGATGCCGCCTGCACGGAAAATTATTCAGGCAGGATTGCCGCTTGCTATTGCATCAGATTACAATCCTGGAAGTGCACCTTCGGGCAACATGCTGCAGATGTTGTCGCTTGCCTGTATTCGGATGAAGATTACCCCTGAAGAGGCGTTCAATGCTTCGACAATCAATACAGCCTACACGCTTGGACTTTTGAATTCACACGGAAGCATCACGAAGGGAAAGGTCGCAAACTTCTTTATCACGAAACCGATGCCTTCGTTGGCGTATTCGCCCTATGCGTTTGGGGGAAGTCATATTTTTCGAGTTGTGCTAAGAGGCCGTCAAGTTGAATGAACCGATTGATGTGAATAGATCTTATCTGCTGATTGCTCTGTTCATCCTCGCGCAGTGTGGGCCGTTGCCGGTGTTCCCGTCTCGGATAACCAACAACTTGCAACACCCGATGATTTGATTCCTTTGGGATAACAACTTGATTGATTTGCAACAATGAATGATTTAATTACTACGTTCAAATGCACTCGTCCGTGTCAATCCGTGTCATCCCTGCCTTCGCCGAAGCGGCTACGCGCAGGCAGGCGTGGCTAAAAAGTGTTTTACGCCATTTGCTACGCCTAATGGTATAATTTGATCGCGACTACTTTAAGCCTTTAGGCCCCCAGTTTTTTGGCTTATTTTTTGCGATCAGAGAGCCAAAACTCAAATTGAAGACTTGGATTTTCTTTGGAATTGTGCTCCTGCTCGTCTTCGCTTCAGCACGAGTCGTTTATACCACAAACAACGCAATCGACGATGAGGTACAAAATTACGTGAAGGGCCTTAAGTATAAATTGACAGCAAGCGTGGATTCTGTTGTTGTATATGATGCATCCGCCAGGAATGTCAGAGGATTTTTATCTTGCTCTTTGACGTCAGGGAGATTTAGTCGATCTGTGGAGGATTCACTTGGATCGCTTCTTAAAGAACACAAGCGTTTACGTATTTTGTTCCCTTCCGAGCATGGGTTCAAGCTGTATGTCGGTGACTTAAAAAAGTTTGCTGCTGGTGACAGCTTAATCATTGATTCAGATGTCGACCGGATTGCTGTATTTCGCGGGGGTGAGGCTATAAAGGAGTGGAAGGTTAGCAACGCATGGGTTGGTAAAGTGTCATTTGCATTTTGGATTCCGGATTGAGTGCTATTTTAGCCCGTTGTTGGTGTTCCGTCTCGGGTCACCAACAACTTGCTATATCTAATGGCATAATTTGATCCCGACTACTTTAAGTCTTTAGGCCCCATTATTCTTCCTGCCCTTTGCGTCTTCGCGCCTTCGTGGCTAATTTCCATCTTACAATTCTATCATATCCCGTGAAACGCGCTATCACCTTTCTATTCCTGCTGCTATTATTACCGCTCCTGATTTTCAGTCAACAAAAATCAGGACGAAAAACTCCTTTAATGGCCGTCTCGTCGGCTCATCCTTTGGCAACAGAAGCTGGTCTTAACGTACTCCGCAACGGCGGCAACGCTTTCGATGCTGCCGTTGCCATTGCGTCAACATTAAATGTCGTCGAACCCATGATGTCGGGCATCGGTGGCTATGGCACGATACTGATCTACGACGCGAAAGAAAAGAGAATCAGGTTTCTTAACTGCAGTGGGCGCTTCCCAGTTAAGACCAACTCGGATCTGATGCGCGCACCGTCACCGAATTATGAACAAAACCAGACCGGACCGAAATCAATCTCTACTCCCGGAAATCTGAACGCCTGGGCTTCGATGCACAAACAGTATGGTAAGGTTGCGTGGGATCAATTGTTTAAAGATGCCATCCGTCACGCTGAAAAAGGATTCGTCCTGACCGAAATGAGCGGAAGAATGATCCAGGTCGCGTCAAAGGATTTTTCACCGTACACGCAGTCATTCTATTTTAAGAATGGCAAGCCTTTGGCAAAAGGAGATACGTTGATCCAGTCTGACCTGGCAAAGACATTTCAACGAATTGCGACAGCGGGTGTGGCCCCATTCTATTCAGGAGAGATTGCCATGGCTATCGATAAGAAGATGTCCGAAATCGGAAGTTTTCTTTCAATCGAGGATTTGAGAGGCAATGCGCCTGAATGGTATGATCCGATAAAACTCGATTACAAAGGATTTGAAGTTTACACGGCGTCACCTCCAGCGAACTCGTTCGCAGCGTTTGTGAACCTTGGCCTGATGCTGCAGTTTTCAAATGAAAAATTGACGCAGAACTCTTCCGACTATTTGCATCTGTTTGCTGAGATGACGAAGGAATCTTACAAAGCAAGATTGGCTTATTCTTTTGATCCAGATATTCGCCCGGTTCCGTTGGACAGTATTTTGAATCCGTCTTTCCTGAAGACTCAGGCGAGCAAGATTGATCGAACAAGGGCTTCCGTCTTTCAGCCGCCGTTTTCAAACAATAGTAAAAACACAACGCATTTCGTTGTCGCGGACCAATGGGGTAACGTGGTAAGCGCTACACAAACGCTGGGGAACTTGTTTGGAAGTCGCGTGATGGTCGAGGGCACGGGCGTATGGCTGAATAACTCGATGGCCTATTCCACTTTCGAACCAAAAGGAAATCCGATGGACGCATTCCCCGGTAGGCATAAGCTTTCAGGCGATTGCCCGGTTATTATTCTTAAAGACAATGCAGTCTGGGCTGCGTTGGGAACACCGGGAGGTCACACGATTACTCAAAATGTCCCGCAAATTATATTCAACCTGATTGACTTCAACATGTCGATACAGCAGGCGATCGATGCGCCCAAAATCGCATTTGTGGAACCCGACATTCTGATTGTTGAAAAGGACCTTTCTTCCAAAACCGTTGAAGGCTTAAAATCCAGGGGACATAAGCTAGAGATCGGTCGCAACGGCATCGGCAATGCTCATGGAATAAAAATCGTGCGTGATAAACAGGGTAACATCATATCTTTTGACATAGGAACAGACAAACGGGGAGAAGGAAAACTTCTCGTTAGGTTATAAGTTTTGGAGCAAGGCAAACTTTGTGCCCCTTTGTGTCTTTGAGCTTTCGTGGCTAATTTCATTTAATCAGGCCGTTGTTGGCGTTCCGTCTCGGGTCACCAACAACTTGGAAGACCCAACGTTCTTTGCGTTCCCGTTGCGTCTTCGCGTCTTCGCGGTTAATTTTATTCACCCAATGGCGACTATCCCATGAAAGAATTCATGTTATACATCCGGAATGAAAAGGACGCGAAAAAGACCCTTACGGGCGATCGGCACCTTGCCTTCATCAAAGAGTGCGAGGTTTACATTGGAAAATTGAAGAGGGAGGGTAAACTAATCGCTGCACAACCTATTGTGAGAGAAGGGGTAATCCTTACAAAAACCAATGACGGTTGGATTGAAAAGGACATCAATGCCAACGCTGAAACACAGGTCGGTTATTATCACATTTTAGCAACAGATCTTGCAGAAGCAATTCACATCGCAAAAAATAATCCTGAATTCAGCTATGTTCCGTCCGCAACCATCGAGGTGAGACCGATAAAAACGAAAGAACAGGAGACAGGATTTGTTTATCCGACAAAGAAATGAGACTTCCATTATGAAACGCGAACACTTCCTTAAGCTCCCAATATTGTCCTTTGCCCTTGCTGCAAGCACACAAGCACTTGCTGACGAGCGACCTAAAAAAGGGTTTAAAGTTGGCCCGGGACAAAGCCGGTTCCAGGAGGAGCTGCACATCATGGGTGGACAATTCAACTGTATCGTATCAACAAAAGATACCGAAGGTGATCTTTGTATTTATAACACAGTGCGGCAGGAGAAGGGCGGACCCGCACTACATCTCCATTACAAACAGGATGAATGGTTTTATGTCATCAAAGGTGATTTCGTCGTGAAAGTCGGAGATGATACTTTTAGCCTGAAGCCAGGCGAGTCTGCATTTGCGCCACGAGCAATTCCACATGCATTTGCCAGCATCGGTGAAGGTGAATCCCATATGCTTGTCCTCTTTCAGCCAGCCGGCACCATGGAAGTCTTCTTCAAAGAGATGGCCAAACTCGGAACAAGTATTTCAGATAGTCAGGATCGACCCCGTAAAGACCTCTGGGAAGCACACGGCATGAAAGTCGTTGGGCCGCCTCTTAAGTTCTAGGCCGTTGTCGGTGTTCCCGCCCCAGGTCACCAACAACCTTGAAGCGAAGTTGCTGTTTGGCACCTTCCTCGTTAAATTCAGCCAGCTAAAAGCCTGGTCCTCTCAAATATCAGTACCATTCTATGTTGTTAAGCTCTCCATTGGTCATGAAAGCTTTTCGTGATCTTGATTTTGCCGTCATCTATTTATTGTTAGTCTTCACATCTTTCTCTTGCACGCAACAAAAGAGTTCTGACGCCGGATCATCGCCAAGCCATCGGGGAGACTCCATCGTTGCGGCTACTGATGGTGTGTTCACGCGCAAGCAGATGCAATTTGGTTCTGGCATCTATACCAACAGCTGCGCCGCATGTCATGGTGCCGACCTGCGCGGGACTGAAGGAGGCAATGCTTTGATTGGCGGTGCGTTCATCGATAAGTGGAAATCGAAGTCGATGGCTGAACTTTTTGCACTCACAAAATCCACAATGCCCAAGACGGCTCCACATTCTCTCGATGATGCCGCATATGCAGGTGTGTTGGCATTCATTCTTAACGCTAACAATTTTCCTGGTGGGGATGATGATTTGCCTTCAACGAAGGAAGATCTTCAAAGGATAATCATAGGAACGCCTCCGTCACGAACGATAACGACTCCTTCTGCGTCAGAACCACCAAAATCGAAAACAATCGAAGGAGAGTGGCTTCAACACCGTGGAGACTTCGCCAGTACGAACTATTCTCCGCTCGACCAGATCAACAGAGAAAATGTAAAAAATTTGAAGATCGCATGGCGCTGGAAGACAGATAACTTCGGACCCGTTCCTGAAATATATTTCAAAGCAACTCCGCTGATGGTAAATGGTGTGCTTTACACAACAGCCGGACTGAGCCGGACGGTTGCGGCGATCGATGGCATCACGGGCGAGACATTGTGGACTTTTAGGTTCGACGAGCAGGACAGAAGAAAGTCTGTGCCGAGATTGAACTCCGGAAGGGGCGTTGCCTATTGGGCTTCGCCGGAAAAAGGAAAAGGGCGAATCATTTCTATCACATCGGGCTTTCAGATGTATGCACTTGATGCGCAATCCGGTAAACTCGTCCAAAGCTTCGGTGACGGTGGTGTTGTTGACCTTAAGAAAGCAATGAGAGTGGCGCCAGATGCAAAGATTGGATCTACATCACCACCCATTATTGTTAATGATGTTATTGTCGTAGGAGCGAGCTTTCCAGTAGGGCTGGCCCCGGCTTCGAAAAATGCAGTTCGCGGTGATATCATGGGCTTTGATGTCAGAACTGGCAAGAGACTTTGGACCTTTCATCCAATACCGCAGCAAGGTGAAGAGGGAAATGAAACATGGGAGCAGGGCAGTTGGAAATACACCGGCAACGCTGGAGCATGGGCACCGCTGACAGCAGACCCGAAACTAGGTTACGTATATCTTCCGCTGGAAGCGGCGACCGGTGATTTTTATGGAGGGCATCGTCCGGGCAATAATTTGTTTTCGCAGAGTTTGGTATGCCTCGATGTTAAGACTGGAAAAAAGGTTTGGCACTATCAGTTGATCCACCATGATATCTGGGATTATGATACACCGGCACCTCCGATACTTGCCGACATTCATGTCGATGGAAAAGACATTCAAGCGGTTGTTCAAGTCACCAAGCAGGCTTTTGCTTATGTTTTCGATCGTTTCACCGGCAAACCGGTTTGGCCCATCGAGGAAAGACCAGTTCCCAAGAGCGACGTCAAGGGTGAATGGACGTCACCGACTCAACCATTTCCAACAAAGCCTGCAGCATTCGACCGCCAGGGTTTTTCAGAAGATATACTTGTGGACTTTACGCCGGAGATAAAGAAGCAAGCAATCGCGATTGCAAGTCAATACAGGCAAGGACCGCTATACACTCCCATTACCGTATACAATCCACCGAAGAGTCGTGGAACACTGATGCTTCCCGATGCCGTAGGCGGCGCTAACTGGCAAGGTGGCGTATTGGATCCTGAGACAGGAATACTTTATGTGGCATCCAGCACCGTGATCCGGCCGATGAGTTTACAGTCGGCTCCCGATCTATCAGATATGGATTATGTTGCCTTTCAGTCGAGCTCGCGCATCGGTCCATACGGATTGCCGTTGGTGAAGCCACCTTATGGAAGGATAACTGCTATTGATCTCAACACAGGCGATCACCGATGGATGATCCCGAATGCGGACACACCGGAATGGGTAAAGAATATTCCGGCACTGAAAGGTTTGAACATTCCCAGGACTGGAACACCCGACCGTGTGGGATTGCTTGTAACAAAGACACTTTTGTTTTCCGGTGAGGGTTCCGGGTTGTATGTGTCCGATGGCGGCGGTGGAAATAAATTCCGCGCACTCGATAAAGCTACTGGTGAAATTATTTCTGAATTGGAATTACCGGCTAATCAGGCAGGCATTCCGATGACGTACTCGATCAATGGCAAACAGTATATTGTGATGGCTGTTGGCGCCGTCAATCATCCAGGAGAATTGGTAGCGTTGGCGTTGCCTTAGGATATCAGTCATTTATTTGGCCGGCGGTTCGATGTTCCTGCGTGTTAAAGTGTTAAAGTGTTAATGTGTTAATGTGTTAATGTTTTAAAGTTGTTGTCATGAAAGTTACTTTTGTTTTTCTTATTGTCCTCGCAACTGCATCGCTAACCTGTGCCCAGAAGCTCGCGGATCCCATTTTGCTCTGGCCCAACGGTGCGCCGGGGGCTACAGGAACGAGCGACGAAGATAAGCCCGCGATTATTCCTTTTATCCCTGACGCGACGAAACGAAATGGTGCCGCCATTCTTGTAGTGCCCGGCGGCGGTTTTACTATCCGCGCGGTCGACCACGAGGGAGTGTTGGTGGCACAATGGCTGAAAGAACATGGCATCACCGCATTTGTACTTCGATACCGCCTGCGACCAATCTACACACGCAATGAATGGGTTAATGATGGCCAGCGCGCGATGCAATACATAAGGGCGCATGCGTCTGATTACAACTTATCACCAAATCGGGTAGGAGCGATTGGATTTTCGGCCGGCGCAAACCTGATCGCTGATATGACTTTAAATCCCTTATCATCAAAACTAACTGCGAACGATCCGCTTGATCGTTTTGGGTCCAAACCCGATTTCCTGATATTAGGATATGGCGCGATGCGCATTCCCGCTGATACCGATTCGGCAAAAATTGCTGCACTGCCGCCGACATTCATGTATGGTACTGTGGAAGACAAAGGCAGTCAGACGGGAATGCTTGAAATGTATTCACGCTTGTATCGCGCAGGAGCGCCGGTCGAAGCACATTTCTTCCAGAATGGAATTCACGGAACCGGGTTTGCGTTGGGCGATCCCGTGCTTGGCGAATGGACAAAACTTTTGAACAACTGGCTGTTGGCTGGCGGGTTCCTCACCGATAAACCAAGAGTTTCGTTGTCGGGCGTGGTGAAGTTAAACGGTTCACCGTTAGTCAAAGGAATGGTGATCCTGACGCCGGTTGAAAATAAATATGGCCCTCCCGTGGTGATCTACATTAATAACACCGGCACAGGAGAGATGGGCCGGTTCTTCGTGCCTCAAAGTCAAGGACCAGTCAAAGGAAAATACAAAGTCGAGGTGAGGCAGGATGCCAACCGTTGGACAAGTAATTCGCGAGAGCCTTTCATGATAAAGATGATGGAGAAGCAGAGGACGAACACACTTACCGAAAGTGATATAAAAGAATGGAGCGCGTATATCCGCAAGCGCGACCTGTCGCCGAGTATCGCCAACCAGGTGGTCTACAGCTGTCAACACTCCAATGAAAGAGGAGACTATGTTATTGAGATAGGTACGGGCGAAGTCTTGATTGAAGTATTCAATAAATAGGATGCCTGCGGATACCTGTCTAGAGATTTCACCGAAGAATCATTGGTGATGAAGGCCCAACGGGCCGGAATTTTCTAAGCGCCATGCGAAGCGTGGCGCGACGAATCGGCAGCTCGTGACCTCAAGCCCTAACCAGGCGAGATATGGATTCAAATCTCAAGTTTGAAATGGTTGGATAGCGAAGGCCTAACTAGCCGCAATTTTATAAGCGTCATGCGAAGCTTGGCGCGGTGAACGGATGGGGATGGTTCATAGCCCCAACGAGGCGTGATAGTTTTATTGTCTATTGATTCTTCTCGATAATCACCTCAAAGCCATAGAAATTTCTCCTAAAGCTCAGGAGTACATAGACAATCGCGGCTCCAGACAAGATTAGCGTTGGCACTTTCAGTAAGATCAACAGAAACAGCGCCATCCCAAAAAAGAAAAGCGTGGTGGTAAGTTTCTCAAAAGCGATACTCTTCCCTAACAGATAACAGTACCCCGCAAGCAATAATGAAAATCCGAAGATCAGAATTTGAGCAAAGTGTGACAACGAAAGATATTCGGGATAGCACCAGCTAAGTGTAACTATGTCGGGAATGCAGAATGCAGCCATACACAAAATAAATTGAGTGACTCGTTTTGTCAGTGGGAACGGAAGATTCCGCAAAATGTCGAACCGACTACTTTCAAACAAAACATACTGGTAAACAATTGCAATCATGGCACAGAACGCCACCAATCCGGCCATGGCGAGCAAACGTGAATCGTACACATCATATTTATACAGCTGACATACAGCAAAAAGCAAAATGCAACCCGCGACTTTCGTAAAGAAAGCCATGCCTGGGTGTGTCCTTATTAACCATTCGGTGAAAATTCGGGTGTGATTTTTTTCTGACTTGCTGTCGAGCCAGGTCTTAAATTCTGACACTTCCATTTGAAGGTGCGGGTGCCTGATGGCACGATGGAGAAATACTGTAATAGCGCAGACAAAAATTATCAATGATCCGGACAAGATTGAGGTCGCTATCCACGCCTGATTTTTAATCCCCGTCACAATCAAAAAAAAGCCATACGCGATTGCTGGCATGAACTGATTTACGCTCACCAGCAAAAGTGGTGGCAGTCGTTGGCGCCTCGGAGTCAGCATCAGATCGAACGCAAAGCTCATCTCAGGGAGGTGACTTGTACGGGTGTTGAAGGTGACGATCTTAATTGTATAGAATGTCCAGACGGCAATTGGAATCAGTGTGCAGATTGGCAATGCTATGATAAATTCGGCCAATGCCATATGTTCATTGCCACGCATAAATCCGAAGGCAAGTCCCAATATTAATAAGAAGAACATCGCGTTCTGAGAATAGAATTCAGTTGCATAAGCCCGCTGGAAGATATTGTTCTGCATCTTCACGCCACTTCGATGGATTTATTCTTGATGGTATAGATATTTTTTACCGGGAGAACCGACGTGTCCATACTTTGATGGGACGAGAGAAGGAATGTCACCCTCGGGTCGGCAAGCTTGTCCATTATAAGCTTCATCAGACTTTCCCGTGAAGCCTCGTCCAGTGTTACGAGCGGCTCGTCAAGGATAATCAGTCGCGGATTACCAAGGAAAGCGATTGCCAACGAAAGCTTCTTAAGCATGCCGGACGAGAATGTACCACAAGGCTTGTTGAAGTAGGTATTGACCCCGAGCCGAGCGCAATAAAAATCCTGCTCGTCGGTTGCGCTTCCCTTCGCGTTTCCGACGAAACGGACAAGATCCTTTGCGGTCAGGAACTCTGGGTACAATGGCTCGGCCTCACTGTAATTTACAATACGGCGGAAAGCAATCGGATCTTTTTTCAGA
The DNA here is from genome assembly GCA_044223825.1 of Cyclobacteriaceae bacterium. Classification (GTDB taxonomy): domain Bacteria; phylum Bacteroidota; class Bacteroidia; order Cytophagales; family Cyclobacteriaceae; genus ELB16-189. The sequence continues at coordinate 116,080 of JBGALO010000010.1, forward strand.
CTAACCGAATCGAGTGTTACTTCACCATCGAATGGAAGGATGCCGGCTAGCGATTTGAAAAGAGATGTCTTGCCCGCACCGTTCTCACCCTTTAGCCAGTTGATGCCAGAAGGGATATCCAGCGCTTCGACTGAAAGCACGAGGTGCGATTGATAACTTTTTCGGAAGCCCCGAAGCTGCAGCATATTTTTCCTACTGAATAAAATCGCTATTCTGGTCTTTTAACCTTGACAGAAAACGTAATTTCTGCTTTCAGCGATGATGCAACCGAACAATATTTCTCAAGCGCGAGCGCACAGATCTTCTGTAACTCATCTTCGGTAGCATCGGGCGAGGTGAGAATGAAGGAGATATCGATTTTTGTAAAATAATGCGGTGCCGGTTCGTGCTTCGTTCCGTCAGTCTCGATGATAAATGCGTCGATTGTTTTTTTGCGCTTCCGAAGCATCGACACAACATCTACCGCGCTGCATCCTGCCAATGCCGATAAAACCATTTCGGTCGGGGAGAGATTTACTTTGTCGCCCCCCTTTCTCATATCAATCCTGACCGAGTTGCCGAAGTGATTCATTCCTTCAAACAATTCGTCACCAAGCATCTTTGTTACTATTTTCATAAAATGTTTACTATATGGTTAAAGAGAACCTATGTTACTGTGCGTCCATGTGGTTCGTCTTCTTAAACCATAAATTTACCTATTTTGCGAACTATGACGCTATCCGATAAGCTTAAGTCCCTGCTCCGCGACGTTCCTGATTTTCCGAAGCCTGGTGTTCTTTTCAAAGATATCACGCCTTTGTTGGCACACCCTTCCACAAGAACCGAAGTTGTAGATGCTATGGCAGATCATTTCCGTGTTATTAAACCTGATGCCATTGCTGCGGTTGAGGCACGCGGATTTATTTTCGGAATGCTCATTGCGGACCGACTACAAATACCTTTCGTACCGGTGCGCAAAGCAGGCAAGTTGCCATTCAGGAAAATCCGCCAGGAGTACTCCCTTGAGTACGGCAAGGCTGAGATAGAAATGCATGAAGACGCAGTGCTGGAGGGAGCACGGGTAATCATTCATGATGATCTGTTGGCTACGGGAGGTACAGCAGGGGCAGCAGGAAAATTAATTAAACAATTGGGCGGAAAAGTTGTTGGATATTCATTCATCATCAATTTGTCGTTTTTACCCGGGGAAAAGCGTTTGTATGATGAATTCGGCGTTCAGCCGCATTACCTTGTGAGTTTTTAATGGCATAACTTTAGCATAACTTAGTAGTAACGGTGTATATGGCTGACAAAGTGCGGATCCCAATGTTTCCCCTTTCAATCTTCCCGCTTCCGGGGGAGCTGGTTCCGCTTCATATCTTTGAGCCGCGCTATCGTCAGCTTCTGATCGATGCCGAAGAACGGGACATCACGTTCGGCATCTATTTCAATCATGCGATGAATGTTGAAAAGATTGGTTCCCTCGTCAAGCTTGAAAGCGTAATCAAACGACATGAGGGCGGTGAATCAGATATTATTGTCAAATGTCAGGATCTCTTTCGGATGGAGATGCTTTTCAGAAATTATAAGGATAAATTATACCCGGGTGGCGAAGTGGAATGCTGGCATGTAGACCTGCAAAAATCTGTCAGTGACAAGCTCCACGCAGAGTTTTCCGAGTTCATGCAGATATTGAAGATTAGCAAAATCCCTGAGCCTTGCTCAATTTTCCACGTCGCGAATGAACTCACGCTTGATCTTGATGACAAAATGAAATTTGTCTCAACCGACGACGATAAGAAGGAAAATTTCCTCTCAGCCCGAATCAGATTTCAAAAGCATCTTCTTTCCGAAGCGGAAAAGTCAAAAGATGTGTTTCATTTGAATTAATGCATTTACGCCCGTCGGGCATTGACAACTCTTGGCGGGCTAAAGCCCGCTGATTTGATAACATTTCATTGTCCGGACCATAATAGCCCAGACCTTAAGGTCCGGGGTATTATGTTGTGACATGGTTAGCACCACGTACACAATCACCATTGAATCCCATACACACGTAATTCAGTTCAATAAGTTTTCTGTTTGAATTTTATTTTTTTCAACCCGCCTTTAAATCACATTGTACCGATTGCACAGTTAGCGTTGTTTATTTTTTAACATTTCTGCTGCAACATCCGACGGAGTCAGAACGTCTGATTACCACAAACAAAAAACACCCAAAGGTTTAGGTTATGAAAAAGATTTATTTCATGCTGGCTGTGATGGCCATCAGCTCAGTTTCTTTTGCAAAAGAAACTGCAACAAAAAGTCCCAGCGCACTTGCGGGAATTGCTGTATTGAAAAGCAGCGCGACATCCTACAAACTGATTTACAAGTCGGAATTGCAGTCGGATGTGCAGGTGGAGATTTACGACGCAAAGAATCAGGTTGTGTTTACTGAAACGATTAAAATGTCCGATGGCTTCGCGCGTCCTTATAACTTTGCAAGCCTCGAGGATGGCAAGTACACCATTCGCGTTGACAACGGTTCAAACTGGCTCACCGAAACCGTCCAGTATAAAGCGGGTGTAGTTGAAAAACTTGCACACCTTACAACCCTGAACGATGGAAGATATCTTCTCTCAGTGCCAGGTTCTCATGACCAGGAATTGAACGTCAGAATTTTCCAGTCTTCCGGTAAGCTGATTTATCATAAGAAGCAAAGAGTTGCAGGCGACTTCGCGCAGGTCTTTAAATTGAACGATGTTAAAGGAGAGTTGCTTTTCGAAGTAACTGACGAAGCCGGCCTCGTGAAGAGCATCAGCAAATAATCACTGAACACCCCAAATAACAAGGAGCCGCGATGAGCGGCTCTTTTTTTTCTCGACGCAAAGGCGTAAAGCTCGCGGAGAAATCAGAAGAGAGATAAATATGCAGTAGCATTTGAAATGACTGCAGGCCGACACTCCGGTGCAAGTGAGGAGTGTTTTCCCTTGCGCTCTTTGCGTCTTTGCGTGGGATTAATTACTGCAACCGTTTTCGCTTTCACAATTGAATAGTCTTCTCACAAAAGCCTCAATTATGCCTCCTATCAATCTATTAATTCGATAGAACATGATTCTTCTTTCTGCAATCGATTTTTCAAATTAAAAATCATGTTTTCTTACAGCGAACGATCATCGGTTCAGCGCGCGCGTACATTTGCTACGTAGTCAAACAAGAAAAACTAAAAAACTAAAAACTATGAAAACAAGATTTTTTATGGCGGCCGTGATTGTACTGGCTAGTACTGCGGCATTTGCAGATCCGGTGACTCCCCGTGTTGCCGTTCTCGATCTCAATGGTGGTGTCTTTAAGGTAATCTACAAAGGCCAGGAGGCCGGCGCGGTGCGTATGACCATTCTCAATGGAAGCAACGATGTGGTTTTCTCCGAGTCAAGCCAAAACATTGACGGCTTTGTTCGCAAGGTGAACTTCTCTGGCATGCTGCCTGGCGAATACACGATTGAGATTACCGACAAGAACGGTTTGTCGACTCAGAAAGTGGTTTATGGTAAACCTTCGACTGTAAAAGCAATTCGTGTTACTAAGATTGGTAATGAGTCAAAGTACCTGCTTGCAGTGTCTAACACGGGCGCAGAGCAACTTAATGTCCGCATCTTCGACGGATCTGATAACCTCGTTCACTCAGAAGTCCGCAACATCGAGGGGAACTTCGGCGTGGTTTTCAACCTAACGAATGTGTCTGGTGTGCCCAGCTTTGAAGTTACGGATGGAACAGGAGCAGTGAGAAGGATAAAGTAATCTGCTTGACCTAATGAGGAGGCCCTGCTCGGATGAGCGGGGCTTTTTTTTGTGGGGTGAAATGTAAAATGTAGAATACTGGGAATGTAAAATGTAAAGTGTTGGTGGAAGGTACGTTTTCAACAGGAAATGGAAGGGTGCGGTTGATTTTAAATGTCAAGATGGTGTTCGTGACAACCATCTGTAATGAAGTTCTGGGCAATTAAGAACCGGATCTGCAACTGAATTTGATCAGGAAACCATGATTGCGCGGTAGTCGTCGCGCGTTGTTATTTAGCATCATAATTTTCCGGATATGCCCAGACAATATGACTTGGAAGACCGACTGGTCGGTTTTGCTGACCGCGTGATTTCTGTCGGCGAGAATTTGCCAGACACGCGCATAGCAAACTATTTGGCCGGTCAAATCCTTCGTTCAGGAACCTCTCCTGCATTAAACGACGGGGAAGCACAATCAGCGGAGTCCCCAAAGGACTTTGTTCACAAATTGAGAGTTATTCTAAAAGAGTTAAGGGAAACTTCAATCTCTTTAAAGATACTTGACAAGAGATCACTACTACAGGACGTTGCACTGATACAAGAAAACAATGAGCTCGTAGCCATCTTCACAAAAAGTATTTCGACAGCAAAGAAGAGGCTATAACCGGAACTTTTACATTTTACATTTAGTGTTTTGTATTTTACATTTTGCCAAGGGCACGTGCTGTCACTCACATATTCCTCCTGTATTGCCCTCCGACCTCAAACAGCGCTTTCGTAATTTGTCCCAGCGAGCACACCTTGCATGCTTCCATTAGCGCTTCGAAGATGTTCTTGTTTGCGACAGATATCTCTTGTAGGTTTTCCAATTGAGAGGGCGAAGCATCGGCATGCGCCTGGTGAAGGGCTCGAAGCATCTTGATCTGGTATTCCTTTTCTTCGGTGGTTGCACGGATCACCTCCTGGGGAATGATGGTGGGAGAACCCTTGGAGCTTAGGAACGTGTTGACGCCGATGATCGGGTATTCACCGGTATGTTTTAAAGTTTCATAGTAAAGACTTTCTTCCTGGATTTTCCCGCGCTGGTACATGGTCTCCATCGCGCCAAGCACGCCGCCTCGTTCGGTGATCCTGTCGAACTCAGCGAGCACCGCTTCTTCAACCAGGTCAGTGAGTTCTTCAATGATAAACGACCCCTGCAACGGGTTTTCATTTTTTGCCAATCCGAGCTCCTTATTAATAATGAGCTGGATGGCCATAGCACGACGAACCGATTCTTCAGTAGGCGTCGTAATGGCTTCGTCGTAGGCGTTGGTGTGCAGTGAATTACAGTTGTCGTAAATGGCGTAGAGTGCCTGCAAGGTTGTTCGTATGTCGTTGAAATCGATCTCTTGCGCGTGAAGTGATCGTCCGGACGTCTGGATGTGGTACTTCAGCATCTGGCTGCGCGCATTAGCGCCGTATTTGTTCTTCATCGCCTTCGCCCAAAGTCTGCGCGCGACGCGTCCGATAACGGCGTATTCAGGGTCGATACCGTTACTGAAAAAGAACGACAGGTTCGGAGCGAAATCATCGATGTGCATCCCGCGGCTGAGATAGTATTCCACATACGTGAAGCCGTTGGCCAACGTGAATGCCAGCTGTGAAATAGGATTCGCACCTGCCTCTGCAATATGATAGCCTGAGATTGAGACTGAATAGAAATTTCGAACATTCTTGTCGATAAAGTATTGCTGTACGTCTCCCATCAGTCGCAATGCAAATTCGGTTGAGAAAATGCATGTGTTTTGCGCCTGGTCTTCCTTAAGGATATCGGCCTGAACGGTGCCGCGCACTTGGGATAATGTCGCTGCCTTTATTTTTTCATATACATCTTTTGGCAGCACCTGATCACCGGTCGTGCCAAGCAGCATCAAGCCGAGACCGTCATTACCCTTAGGCAAAACGCCCTGGTAACGAGGTCGCTCGATGCTTTTGTCTTTGTAAATTTTTTCGATCTTCTTTTCAACTTCGTCCGCCATTCCATGCTCTCTGATGTAGCGCTCACACTGCTGGTCGATTGCTGCATTCAGAAAGAAACCCAGTAGCATAGGAGCGGGGCCGTTGATCGTCATCGACACGGACGTCTTGGGATCAATAAGGTCGAACCCGCTGTACAACTTCTTTGCGTCGTCCAGGCAGCAGATGCTGACGCCTGAGTTGCCGATCTTACCATAGATATCTGGCCTGTAGTCAGGGTCATTTCCATAGAGCGTCACCGAATCGAAAGCCGTGGACAAACGCTTTGCTGGCATCGCCATGCTGACGTAGTGGAATCTCCTGTTGGTACGCTCGGGTCCGCCTTCGCCTGCGAACATGCGTGTTGGGTCTTCGCCCTCCCGCTTGAAGGGATAGATCCCCGACGTATAAGGAAACTCACCCGGAACATTCTCCTGTAGTGACCATTTCAAGAGATCGCCCCACGCTTCATAGCGCGGAAGTGAAATTTTTGGAATCTGCAGATGCGACAATGATTCAGCGTGCGTTTTGATGCCAATCTCTTTGTCACGGACTTTGAACTTGAATACAGGATCTTTATAAGACTTTACTTTCTTTGGCCACTCTTCGATCAGTTTTTGGTTTTTTGGATCGAGATTCAGTTTGACCTTTGCAATTTCCTCAGTGATGCCTGACGAATCTTTTTTCAAGAGCTTTGACACTTTGTCCAGCGCGTATAGTTGCTGCGCCGTTTCGCTTTGTTCAGCGACCCATTTGTCGTAGGCTCTGTTGTTCTCCGAGATCTCACTCAAATACCGCGTGCGGTTGGGGGGAATAACAAAGATCTTCTCCGACATCTGCCGGTTTGCGTGGAAAGTGGATTTTAGCGCTGCACCTGTTTTTGAAGAAATTTTTTCGATTACCTGGACGTAAAGCTGGTTTGTGCCCGGATCATTGAATTGGGATGCGATCGTGCCGAACACCGGCATGTCCTCAACTTTCTGATCCCACAGCTTATGGTTACGCTGATATTGTTTCTTTACATCGCGTAAAGCATCGAGCGCACCGCGCTTGTCAAACTTGTTCAGAGCGATGACATCGGCAAAATCGAGCATGTCGATCTTTTCAAGTTGGGTTGCGGCACCGTATTCCGGCGTCATTACATACAATGCCACGTCGCTGTGATCAATGATCTCTGTGTCGCTTTGTCCAATGCCGGATGTCTCAAGAATGATGAGATCATAGCGGGCTGCCTTTAGCACTTGTGTTGCCTCTTTTACATAGGCCGACAACGCAAGATTGGATTGACGCGTTGCGAGTGATCGCATGAACACGCGGGGATGATTGATCGCATTCATGCGGATGCGGTCGCCCAGCAGTGCGCCGCCCGTCTTTCTCTTGGAAGGATCCACAGAAATAAGTCCGACCGTTTTGTCTTTGAAATCCAAAAGGAAACGCCTTACGATTTCATCCACCATCGATGACTTTCCTGCGCCACCGGTGCCTGTAATTCCAAGAACCGGCACCTTATTTTTTTCAGCTGCAGAATTTATTTCTTTGAAAACCTCTTTATGAATGTCGTAATAGTTTTCTGCCGCCGAGATTAATCGTGCGATAGCAACAGGATTTTTGTCGGTGAGCTTTTTTGTTTCATCCGTGAGCTTTTGCCCAAGCGCATAATCACTCTGTTCTACAAGATCGTTGATCATCCCCTGAAGACCCATCGCACGTCCATCATCGGGAGAATAAATCCGCGTGATGCCATAATCCATGAGCTCCTTTATTTCTTCCGGGAGAATTACGCCACCGCCACCTGCGAATATTTTGATATGACCGGCACCTTTCTCTTTCAGGAGATCATACATGTATTTGAAATACTCAGTGTGTCCGCCCTGGTAGCTGGTCATGGCGATTGCCTGTGCATCTTCCTGGATCGCGGTGTTTACGACTTCATCAACACTTCGGTCGTGGCCGAGGTGGATGACTTCACAGCCCGTGGCCTGGATGATCCGCCTCATTATATTAATAGCAGCGTCGTGACCATCGAAAAGACTTGCGGCGGTAACGATCCTGACTTTATTTTTTGGGGAATAGGGTTGCGGTGCCTGGTGGCCTCCGAGGTTCTTTTTCTCTGCTTTTTCGGGAGATGCTGTCTGCTGGCTCATGAGTCGTAAAGGGAGAAAGCCCTTATTCGATCAAAAATAGGAAAGATTAAGCTAACGGGTGGTAGGGAATGCTAGGTAAAGAATTTTTTTAGCCACGGATGACACGGATTAACACGGACAATGCATTCTTGATGGAGACAGTCATACAAGATTGAAGAACAAAATAATCGACAATCTCCGTGCTGCCGCTGCTGAGGTAAAGAACTAGGTACTCGACGAATGCTTCGCGTTACTTCGCGCCTTAGTGTCTTCGCGGCAAAATACCGGCACTTAGCCACGAAGACGCAAAGACTCAAAGGTTCGCTAAGAGCGCGTGCCACCGATCTTTTTCTGAAGCTTCCAAAACTCTTTCCCGTAGCTCACGAAAATCTCTTCACCTTTCTTAATCTTTCTTATCGCTTCGATGAAACATTTGTTACCATAGATCAAATACTCGGCGTTGTTTCTGAGTCCTTTGATTTTCACCAATCCTGCAGCATCATTCGCATAGCGTCCAGGAGACTTTGAATTTCGAGCATCGATCGCAGTCGTACGAGTTAGTCGAAGCAAATAGGCGTTGTATCCATCTTCGTGTTTCACATCTTTCCATTTTCTTCTACGTCCGGCGTATTCAGTGATTCGGTCACCTTTCGAGAAATCTATTTTTGCAAATAGTCCTTTTCCGGCGCCGGGAAGCTGCGATCGTTTTACAAATACTGTTGGTTTCTTAGCGGAATCTCCCGTGAGGGGCCTCCGCGTATTGATTGGTTTCATTCTGCTTCTTAGCGGAGTCTCCCGTGAGGGGACTCCGCGATTTTTGATTGTTTACACACGCACTAAGCAGAGCTCCATGCAGGCGACTCTACCTTGAAGGTTTTGCCAACGCCAAATTGTGTTTATCCGTGTCCATCCGTGTAATCCGTGGCTAAAGAAATCCGAAATTAAATCTAACTTCCCCTCTCCCAAAATAACGCCCATATGAACGTATCCAGAAGAAAATTATTGAAGAACCTCGGCCTGAGTACCATGGCCCTCAGCGCAATTCCCGCCTTTGCCGAAAGCAATACAGTTTTTGATCCGAATTTCCCAGAGGCTGACGATCCTCAGTATTGGAGTAAGATCCGCGATCAGTTCTCCCTAGCGAAAGACAAAGTTTTTTTCAATCCAGGAACAGTCGGCGCGATGCCGAAAGTGGTCGTAGATAAAATGGTGGAACACGTTCGCTACCTCGCAGAAAATGTTGCAGACTGGGCGTATAAAGATGACAACAAGGAAGAGTTTATCAGCGGATACAATAACCTTCTAGGTATCCGGACTAAAGTCGGGGCGATGCTCAACGCCGATCCCGCCGACATCGCAATGACAGACAACGTGACGCATGGTATGAGTTACATCGCCAATGGCATCACCCTTCAATCCGGCGATGAAGTACTGACCACCGATCAGGAGCATCCCGGTGGAAGAGGAGGGTGGCTTGTGAAAGAGAAACGCTATGGTGTTTTGTTCAAAACGGTGGCGATCCCGAAGCCGGCTCACAGTCCGCAGGAAGTATATGATGTGATTGTTAAAGCACTCACGCCAAAAACAAAAGTATTGATGGTGTCGCACATGATATCAGGCAGTGGCGCGATACTGCCAGTCAAAGAATTATGTGCTGAAGCAAGGAAGCGCGGGATTTTTACCGTACTGGATGGCGCGCAGACTGTGGGTCATATCAAGATCGATATCAAAGACATTGATTGCGATTGTTACCTGGGATGTTTCCACAAATGGATGGGAGCGCCTGCTGGCACCGGATTCATGTATATCAAGAAAGACAAGATCAAAGACATTTATACTACTGTTGCCAGCACAAAGTGGGATGATCATGCCGACGAAGGTTTCAGATTTACTCAACGCGGCACTGGCAACTTTCCGGTTTTGAAAGGTCTTGAAGCATCGATTGATTTTCACAATCAAATCGGCGCCGATAAGGTTTATGCCAGAATCAAGTTTCTCGGCGAACGACTGAGAACCGGGCTTCGCAAGAATAAAAAGGTGAAGATATTTTCACCATCCGATGAATCGATGTGTGCGGGCATTACAGTTTACAACATCGAAGGATTTACGGGCGCGCGCATGCAAGATGAGTATTGGGCAAAGGGAAGGATGCGTCCGCGTTCGGCTGGTGATCAATTTGGGGTGCGACACTCAACACATATATTTAATAGTACTGAGGAAATTGACAGAGCGATCGCAATCGTAAATGAGCTAGCGGGTTAGATGGCACTTCCTACGATTAAGGAACCACCTGTTAAGGCAAAGCCTTCCGTTGACATGGAGGTGCTTGCCTCCATTCATCCGGAATTGATGGATGATTCTTATGTCTATGTTCATTGTCATTTTGAAAACAAATGGCAGGACATGCTAATCAGGATTTGGAAGACCACATTTATTATAGATCGCGCGGGTGGTACGCGCTCGCAGCTTATTCATGCTGAAAATATTTCTTATGCCCCGCAGTGGACATTAATCCCTGACCTCAAGCCGTTCACTTTTCTTTTAATTTTCGCGGGACTTCCAAAATCGTGTCAGCGGTTTGATATGCTGGAGGATATTGCGGAGCCGGGAGGCTTCTTTGTTAAAAACATCGAGCGGAATGAGCAGGATGTATATCATGTGGATTTGATATAGATACATTTCCCACGCCCGTCCGACCGAGTCATTCGGGCTGACGTGGGAAATGCATTGGAAACCCAATGACGCCGCCTGAGTAAATTCCTCTGCGTTCCTCCGCGTCCTTTGCGGTTTCATGCATTCATGATCTTAGCTTCAACAACAAATTCTTCCCAATGAAAAAATTCCTCGTTGTAATTTCCCTATTTGTATGCATTCATAGCATTGCGCAAGTCACTTCGGACGAGCTTGATACTTTCGTTGAAACGAAGTTCAAAGGCCTCAACATTGCGGGCGCATCTGTACTAGTCACTGTGCAGGGAAAGACTTTACTCAACAAGGGATATGGCTATGCGGATCTTTCGCACAGTGTTAAAACGACTCCTGAGACAACTTATTTTCTCGTTGGCCCTGGTGGATTTATTCTCTCAGCATCCATCATGCAATTGGTAGAGCAGGGAAAAATTTCCCTCGACGACGAGCTCTCGAAATACCTGCCGGATTTTCCGTTGCAGGGGAGGAAGGTCACGGTGCGTCACCTCATCACCTCAACTTCAGGCATCATCGACTATCATTATCTTGGTGATCCACTTGAAGCGACATACCGAACTCCCAAGTCATCCGATGAAGTAAGGGCTTTGTTTTCTGGCAGGCCCTACACAACAGATGCGCCCGGCAGCAAATGGGATTGGTCCATCTCAAACTTTGCACTGCTGGTGGAGATCCTGGAGAAAGTTAGTGGCATGAGCTATCCCGATTATCTTAACAAAAACGTAATCGCCCCGCTGGGCCTGAGTGCGACACGTTATATCGAGGAGAAGATCATTATCAAAAATCTGGCACGTGGCTACGGGAAACAAGGAGAGGACCTTTATCCGACATATCAATCCATGATCACGTACGATCCTTCGCTGCGGCTCAGCACCTCTACCGGCGATTTACTTGCCATCTGGAATGGAATAAAGAATAACGGCATTGTCAGCGCGAAGAGCTTTGCTTCGATGACAACACCTGAGGGAGCTGCCAAACAAATCAGCACGGTAGATCCCACTTTGCAATTTGGGTATATTCTCAGGATAAAAAAGGTTGGCAACCAGACTGTAATCGGATTACACGGCGCGTTGCCGGGTTACAGCAGTCACTGTTATTATTTTAAGGAGAAAGACATCAGCGTTGTTGTGCTGGCAAACACGTCGAATCAATATGCGAATGAAATCGGTGAGGCGATTGGATTAAAATTGTTGGGATTGCCGGCACTCCCTGATAGAGCGCAAACGAAGATTGATCTTGCAGACAATGATGTATCTGTGGATGAACAAAAGAAACTTATCGGGACTTTCGTGTGGAAGCTTGCACCGGACCCGGCGCGTCATAGGTCATATGATTTTTATAGAAGAACTTTGCGTGTGATGGTGGAAGCCGGACGATTGAAGTTGCAGCGCCTGGGTGATACACCAGAGTTGTTGCTCAAGCAAGCGGATGGAACGTTCGCAATTCAATCTTCGCCAACGCAGCGGTGGAGTTTTGGGGAGGGGAAGATTTCGGTTTCGGAGGGAGGAAAGGTGGTGGCGATATGTAGTCGAGTGGGCGAGAGTGATGTTTCTACATTTCATGGTGGAGGCACGGGGTATAAGTAGGAAATACGTTTCTCACGGATCACACAGATTAAGTATCACGGATTTTCACGGATGTAATAATTTTTTCGGTTGAACCGGCATTCTAATCTGAAAACAAAACATTCATAGTGTCCAGAAATCCGGATGTTGCTTTTCTGCCTCTGGAAAATACGAGATGAAATGTTCAGATTTCTGAATGACACTTGACGAAATCTCATACAAGATCCGTGGAGCAATTTTTGCTGTCTACAACAAAACGGGTCCTGGACTCCTTGAATCTGCATACGAAGTTGCGTTGATTTATGAACTTAAAAAAGCAGGCTTAAGAGTCGAAAGCCAGGTTCCACTTCCCATGATCTACGATACAATAAGGCTAGACTTGGGTTTTAGAATCGATCTCCTTGTTGAAGGGCAAGTAATTATCGAAATAAAACCTGTTGAAGAGCTAAACGATGTTCATCACAAGCAAGTCCTGACATATCTTGTACTTGCCGAAAAAAGATTGGGTATTCTCGTGAATTTTAACAGCGCCCGGATCGATAAGTCTATCATAAGAATATTGAACGGTTACTGATGCTGGCGATGTCTCAATTTTCAACTTCTTGGTAAGGCGAGGATTTACATGAATCTGTGAAAATCCGTGTGCATTCAATCTGTGCAATCCGTGAGAACTGCATTTGATTTTTCGAACCTGCAATAAAACGAAAGGTATTTCGTCATTACCTTGTACCCCATTTCCTACCCTTCATGGCGAAAAAACCCAAAGTAACTCTCCTTCAGGTCTTTAAAACTATTATTTGGCCCAGGAAGAACATTCTCTTTGTCGGCTTGATCCTCATTGTAATCAGCCGCCTCTCGGGATTGATTCTCCCGGGTGCCACGAAATACTTGCTCGATGATGTCATCGCGAAAGGCGATATGTACATGCTTAAGCTGGTTATCGGCGCCGTTGTCGCCGCGATTTCTGTGCAGGCGATTACATCTTATATTCTCACTCAGATCCTCAGTGTCGAGGCGCAGCGACTGATCTCAATCCTGCGCGCCGACGTTGGCAGGCACGTGTTGCGACTTCCCATCCGCTTCTTCGACAACAGCAAGGCGGGTGCGCTCGTGAGCCGCATCATGAATGATGTGGAAGGCGTTCGCAATTTGGTCGGCACAGGGTTGGTGCAATTGGTAGGGGGTGTGCTCACTTCGGTAATATGTCTCGTGTTGCTGATCAGAATCAGTCCGATGATGACGCTCTATGTGTTGGTGCCGGTGCTTGTGTTTGGATTGATTTCACTAAAAGCATTCGCTAAAATCCGCCCGATATTCCGCGAACGTGGAAAAATCACTGCTGAAGTTACCGGTAGGCTGACAGAAACCTTAAATGGTGTTCGTGTAATCAAGGGCTTCAATGCTGAAAAGCAGGAGATAAAGACATTCGAACAGGGTGTCGAACGACTATTCCTGAATATCAAAGCAAGCCTTACCTCGACGAGTTTGATCACGAGCTCCGCCACGTTCCTTCTCGGATTGGCTTCAGCTGGAATCATGGGCATTGGCGGATATATGATGATTGAAAACAATTTGTCGATCGGAGATTTTGTTGCGTTCACTGTACTGCTCGGATTTATGATTGCACCCATTGTTCAAATGAGTAACATTGGAAGCCAGCTGTCGGAAGCCTTTGCGGGACTGGATCGCACTGAAGAACTCATGAACATGTCGCCGGAAGATGACGGAAGCACAAGAACGATCAAGATAGGAGCAATCAAAGGTGATATTGAGTTCAAGGATGTTTCATTTTCTTATGAAGAAGGCAAAGAGGTGGTGCGCAACATCACATTCAGCGCGCCGTCCGGATCAGTAACTGCTTTGGTCGGCACTTCAGGTTCAGGAAAGACTACGACTGCGGGGCTGGCCGCCTCATTCCTGACGCCTATCAGTGGAGTCATCACGGTTGATGGTGTAGATCTTTCAAAAATTTCTCTCGAAACATACCGAAGTCAGTTGGGTGTCGTGTTACAGGATGATTTTCTTTTTGAAGGTACAATCCGCGAAAATATTTTGTTCCCAAGACCGAATGCCACTGAACAACAGGTGCTCGCAGCTGTCAAGGCGGCGCACGTGGATGAGTTCACAAACCGGTTCGAAATCGGACTGGACACTGTGATTGGAGAGCGCGGGGTAAAACTCAGTGGCGGTCAGCGACAGCGCATTGCTATTGCCCGCGCGATATTGGCTGATCCCCGAATATTAATCCTCGACGAAGCTACCTCTAACCTCGACACAGAAAGCGAGTCGTATATTCAGGAGAGTTTGAGGAGCCTGATGAAGGGACGCACGACATTCGTTATTGCGCACAGGCTAAGTACTATTCGCCAGGCAGACCAGATTCTTGTTGTAGAGAACGGTGTCATTGTTGAAAGAGGTAAACACCAGGAGCTGATAGATAAGAAAGGAAGGTACTTTGAGCTGTATACGTATCAGGCGCGCATTTAAGTTCTAAGTTCTAGGTTCTGAGTTCGCCCTGAAGAAGGATCTCACGTAATCGGAATTTTCCGGTAACAAATATTCCGCCCTTTCAGGGGTTGAAAGATTTAGATTGGTTCAGCGTTAGCAGCCCTGAAAGGGCGCAATCTATCGGGGCAAAATATTTTACGATCCATTGAGCCCTGAAGGGGCGAAATATCTTCTCGTACCTGCGCGCGCTCACATCTGGAATTATATTGAAATCAAAAATGGTCTTGCGCCCTTACAGGGCTTGGGAATTGTCGGAACGATTCATGGCTATTGTCTAGCGCGCTTTCAGGGCTCTAATGAATTTTCAAAACTATCATTGCAATTGGCTAGCATCCTTTCAGGGCTTGTGAACTGCCGGAATGCCCACTGTTAATGTGCAGCGCCCTTTCCGCGTGTGGATATTTCAGATTTGTTTAGAGTTTAGCAGCCCTGAAAGGGCGCAATCTATCGGGGCAAAATATTTTACGATCCATTGAGCCCTGAAGGGGCGAAATATCTTCTCGTACCAGCGCGCACTCACGTCCGGAATTATATTGAAATAAAAATGGTATTGCGCCCTTTCAGGGCTTAGGAATTGCCGAAACTATTCATTGCTATTGTCTAGCGCCCTTTCAGGGCTCCAATGAATCATCAAGACCAATCATTGCGATTGTCTGGCATCCTTTCAGGGCTTGTGAACTGTCGGAATGCCCACTGCTAATGTGCAGCGCCCTTTCCGTGTGTGTGGAAATTTCAATTTGTTTAGAGTCTAGCAGCCCTGAAAGGGCGCAATCAAATAGGACTAAGTATTTAGCAATCCGTTGAGCCCTGAAGGGGCGAAATATCTTCTCGTACCTGCGCGCACTCACGTCCGGAATTATGTTGAAATAGAAATGGTATTGCGCCCTTTCAGGGCTCTAGTGAATTATCAAAACTATCATTGCTATTGTCTGGCGCCCTTTCAGGGCTTTCCTCCATTAGCAGTTCGCGATGCCGGGATATTCGATCTTCTCAGGGCTAATAAAAACATCAGGAAAACCGGGGTCAACACTTATATGATTTCGAGGGGAATGGTGCCAAATTGAATTTCATTCGATACTACCGTGGATGAGATTGGTTACCAGGCTTACCAATACGAATCAAGGCCTGAAAGGGAGACAGATGTTTATCGCGATGCGTAGCTCCGCGCGAGTAATGAGAACCGGCTGTTAATCAGCCCTAAAAAGGCGTAATAAAATAGCGATGGGGCAGTCCTTAGTAAGAAACTACATTCACATCGTATTCAGCACGAAGTATCGTCAGCCGTTGATTTTTCCTTGGATAGAGAACGAACTCTACAGCTACCTGGGTGGAATTTGCAACAACCTCGATTGCACGCCAATCAAAATAGGAGGACACTACGACCACGTTCATATCCTTTGCTTTCTTTCAAAGAAAATTCCATTGATGAAGCTCGTGGAGGAATTGAAATCGCATTCATCGTTATGGATGAAGACAAAAGATCATCGCCTTCGAAATTTCTATTGGCAAAATGGATATGGAGCGTTTTCAGTGAAACCGTCTGAGGTCGACATCGTGAAGGGTTACATTGAAAATCAACATGCTCATCACGACACGAAAAATTTCCAGGACGAGTATCGAATGATTTTAAAAGAGCATGAAGCCGAATTTAATGAACAATTTGTTTGGGAATAATGCGGGTATGAACCGCGAGAGGCATCTTGCCCATTCGGTGCGTATGAAATTCCAATTTAAACCGGGCACTCGAACGTGCCTAAGGCACATACCTTCTCAACGTAATCAGATTCTCCGGAACCGTCATGGGATTCCAATGCCGGTGAATGGCAAGTGCGGCGCCGAGTGACGTGGATTGCGCAATCGCCGCACCGTACACTTCGGTCTGAGGAAAGCAACGGGCAAGCATGTTCATGTATACTGCGTTCTTACTGAATCCGCCATCCACGAAAATCTTTTCTACGGGCGAATTTCTCAGTACAAGTTCGATGGAAGTTTTCTGCAATGCCATGATGTCACTCATCAGCTGATAGTACGCTTCTGACGTATCACTGAATTGACTCAGATCCCGTTTTTCAAAGGTAGAATTTCCGAGACCGACAAGTTGTGTTGAGGTTGTGCTTTCACCAACAGCTCCGGGTGCAGTTGAACGTAATTTGTCCACATTGAAATCAATGGACTTATAAAACTCCGGCGAGACATTGAAATGCGCAGCGATACGCTTTGTCTGTAGTTCGTGATCATGCCCTGCGAATAGCCGCGATGCTTTCACGGGCTCACCTTTAAAGCTTAGGTAGCAGAGGCAATCTTTTTTTAATTCTTCTTCTGTGAGGGGTGTGTGATTGAAAGGGTTGAGACTGATGCACCAAGTTCCTGTCGACACCAGGATAAATGGCTCGCGAAACGTTTTGAGGTAAGGTATGAGGGCCGCGGAACTGTCATGAAGGCCGCCGCCGACCGGAACCTGTAACGGTTCACACCAGCTCACCTCGTCACTTTTTAGCATGGGCGCCATTTTGCGATCAATGCCTTCGCGGTAAAGCCAGGTATGGTAACTCTCCGTGTAATAATTCCAAAGGTTGGTATGACATCCTATGCTCGTGATATCCGAATATTTTTTTGAGGTGATCACCTGGCTGATGTACTGCGGGAGATGTAACGAATATTGAATTGTCTTAAAGACTTTGGGCTTCTCGTGTTTTAACCGATACAGCTGCATTCCAGAGTTTAGGCTGCCAAGCACGGGGGATGCCGTCTCCATCGAAAACTTAAGCTCACCACCGTAGGTGCTATAGAATTTCGACTTAAGCTTTTCTGGAAAGTTCTTGAGGTAATTGTATAGGGGTGTGACCGGTTGTGAATCTTCGCCAATATTCACAAAGCTTGCGCCATACGCAGAAACATTAATTGCTTTGACTGTGATTGCCTGATCCTTCAGCAGGTCGGCGATCGATCGCTTCACCCATTCTGTAACCGCTGTAATGTTTTCGCAGCGATCTCCATCCTCATCAGTTATTTCAGGAAATTGTACTGAATCTTCCCGCACCATTGAGTACTTCTCATCGAACAGGACGATCTTCTTGTTTGTCTTTCCGATGTCAAAAACAGCGATGACAGGTACCGATTTCACGTTGAAGCTTTATAAACCGGTTGCGCGGTTTTTTGTGCCGCGTTCTTTGACGAGATGGTCGCGCACTGCCGCTTCCCTAAATAATTTCAATGGGTCCAGTGCAGCGCCGACGCGCAATCGCGCTTCTGCAAGCAAGGGCCGAACGTCGGTCCGGTATGCATCCTGTAAAATGTTCTGGGCGGCAACGACATCATTTGCCTGACGTGCTGTTTCGAGTGCCGGCGTGTCCACCAGCAGCGCCTGTGCATAGGCAAGCTTAATGGCTTCTACCGATTGCAGAATATCTTCGAGAGGATCTTTCACATTGTGTGATGCGTCGATCATCCAGGCGAGGTCACGGGCATGATTCATCTTTCGCGCATCCATACCTTCCACGAGCTCATTGAATATCAGAAACAATCGGTATGGATTGATGCTCCCAACAGTCAGATCATCGTCGCCATATTTCGAATCATTGAAATGGAAGCCACCAAGTTTTTTTTCCATCAGCAGGAGGGATACGATCTGCTCGATATTGGCAGAAGGCAAATGATGACCAAGGTCGACGAGGGTGTACGCCTTTGGTCCCAACTTGGAGCTATACAGCAGTGCCTGACCCCAATCCGCAACGGTCATTGAATAGAAGTTCGGTTCAAAGGCCTTGTATTCTACAAACACTTTCCAATCGGCGGGAAGTGCCTCATAGATTTTTTCGAGCCCTTCCAATGTGTTTTGAAATGCTTTTCTGAAGTTCAGCTGACCTGGGAAACAGGAGCCATCCGACAACCAAACTGTTATTGATTTTGAGCCGAGCGCTTCGCCCCACCGGATAACTTCTATGTTGTGACGCACTGCCTGATCTCTAACATGCTTATCAACATGTTGTAATGACCCAAACTTGTAGCTCAACGCCTGGTTTTCCTGGTCCTGAAAGGTATTCGAATTGACGGCATCAAAACGAATTCCAAGTTCAGCAGCTTGATTGCGAATTGCCTGAGGATCTTTTGGAATATCCCAGGGTATATGTAATGAGATTGCACCGCTCGACGCATTTAGCGCGTGAAGCAATCCAATGTCCTCAATCTTTTCTTCGAGACTTCCAGGCTCGCCGGGGCCAGGAAATCTGCCAAATCGCGTTCCACCAGTACCGAGCGCCCAGCTTGGAATGGCAATCTGAAAATCCACAAGCCTCTTAATGATCTCTTCGCTATTGCCCAGGAAACCTGTCAATGCCGCGAGCTTTCGTTGATGACCGGTAAGGTGCTTGTCATTGTGTGATTTTATTTCGCTCCTGGAGATTCTCATAATCGTAAGTTAGGGAAGATGGAACACTTCCTTTAAAGGGATGGATACCGGCGAATTATCGGTATTTGTTTCCATGATGTCTGCCATGGCTTTCCACCATTTTTTCATAACAGGGTGATGAGGGAGGTCGGCGAGTCTTGCGCTGTCATCAACTTCCATCGATGCAAATAAAGCTCCGGTCGCCTCGTCGAGGTAAATGGTATAGTTACTGATCCCAGTGCTTTTGAGTAGTGTTGAAAGGTCGGGCCAGATCTCATCGTGCCGCTTTTTATATTCCTGCTCGAATCCTTTTGTGAGTTGCATCTTAAATGCGATCCGTTCCATGATCGTGCGTTTTTATCGAACAAAGCCGGCAGCTACTCCGCCATCAACATTCACAACATTTCCGGTGGACTTGTTCAGCAGTCCGCCCACGAGCGCAAAACATCCATTTGCAATATCTTCTCCAAGGATGATCTCATTGAGCAACGTACGTTTCGCATAGAATGCCGGAAGTTCTTCAACGGTCACGCCGTAAGCTTTAGCACGTCCTTCTGCCCAGGCTCCTTTCCAGATCTTACTGTCTTCGATGACGGCGTCAGGATTGATAACATTGACCCTGATCTTATCTTTGCCTAGCTCTGCAGCATTGAGTCGGCTCAAGTGAAGTTGCGCAGCTTTTGCGGAACCATAGCCGGCATTGTTTGGACCACTTACCAAAGCGTTCTTGCTTGCTATATTAATAATATCACCGCCGAGATTTTGTTTTCGCATGACTGCCACGCCTGCTTGTGTCAAGATGAATTGACCTTTGACGAGTACGTCATATAAAAGGTCCCAGTCTTTTTCGGTGTGCTCTTCGAGCGGCTTGGAAATTGAAAGGCCAGCGTTATTTACAAGGATGTCCAATCCTCCGAATGACACTGCAGCAATTTTCATGGCATCTTCCGCCTGCTTCATGCTCGTAACGTCCAGTGACACTGATTGAAAAGCATCTTTGCCAAATTGCTGCGTGAATTCTTCATGCGCGTTCTTGAGTCGGTCAGCATCATTGTCACTGATCACGACGCATGCTCCTTCGGCCACAAGTTTTTTGGCGATCGCTTTCCCAATGCCACCTGCGCTTCCCGTGACCAACGCTACTTTGCCCGACAATGCCTTTGGTTTCGGCATGCGTTGGAGCTTGGCCTCTTCGAGCAACCAGTATTCAATGTTGAACGCTTCCTGGTGTGGCAGCGATGTGTATTCTGAAACGGCCTCAGCGCCTTTCATCACGTTGATGGCATTGATATAAAACTCCGATGCCACACGTGCGGTCTGCTTGTCTTTGGCAAACGTGAACATGCCAACGCCTGGATACAAAATCACGACGGGGTTCTGATCCCGAATGGCAGGGCTATTCAGATGCTTGCATTTGTTGTAGTACTCACGGTACATGTTCCGGTACGCTTCGAATGCAGGACGAAGCTTCTCTTTCAATGCATTCACATCAGAGAGGTCTTCACCAGGAGAAAGTTTGAGTACGAGCGGACTGATCTTCGTTCTCAAAAAATGATCTGGACAACTGGTGCCCATAGCGGCAAGACGCTCAAGATCTTTTGAGTTCACAAACTCCAGCACGCGTTCATCATCAGTAAAATGTCCGATCATGCGTATTTCAGAAGAACAGAACCCGCGGAGCACAGGCGCAAGCGCTGCAGCTTGTTCGAGACGCCCCGCTTTAGGGAGCCTGCTGAGTTTGATGCCACCAAAGATGGGTTTTTGTTTTCCGTAGTTCTCTTCAAGATATTCGGCGCAACGCTCGACAACTTCGAGTGTGTTTACATAGCAATCATACGCCGTGTCGCCCCATGTAAATAGCCCGTGCGACCCGAGCATAATGCCACGAATACCTGGGTTTTGGTCGAGGCATGCTTTAAGCTTGAGTCCGAGATCGAAGCCCGGGCGTTGCCACTCGACCCAACCGATCGTTCCATTGAAGAGTTTCTCCGTAATCTTTTTTCCGTCTTTGGCGGCCGCGATGGCGATCGCTGCGTCGGGGTGCAGGTGATCAATGTGCTTAAAGGGAAGAAATCCGTGTAGCGGCGTGTCGATAGATGGAGCTTTCGAAGCGAGGTCGTAAATACAATGATTGAACAGCTCAACCATTTCATCTTCAAGTTCGATTCCTTTGTAGATCTTTTGCAGGCTTCTCAATCTATCGATGTACAGCGCTGCGAGTCCACTTTTTTTCAGTGTGCCAATATCACCTCCTGAACCTTTTACCCACATCACCTCCGTTTCTTTGCCTGTGAGTGGGTCTTTTGCCATCGCCTTACACGATGTGTTTCCACCACCGTAATTGGTGAGCCTCAGGTCGGCGCCCAATAAGTTGGACCGATAGATCAGTAATGCAACCTCATCACCGGCGAGCGCAGCCGCTTTGCTTTCATCCCATAGATAGCTGACATTCTTAAATCGCTGTGCCATACCTGTCGCCATAAATTCTTTGTGTTTATATCTAGTGTTGCAATGAATTTCCGTAGCCGACCAGGATCACTGACGCAACAATTGTTACGATCCCGGCGGTAATAGTTAATAATGTTTTCTTTCTGACGCCTTTCCACTCGTTCAGAACGATACCCCACATATTCGAAATAAATATGATGAATGCCATATGCAGTATCCATGAGCTTGCGCCATTCCCAAGCTTACTTTCGCCCATACCATAAAAGAAGAATTGCAGGAACCAGGTAATTCCGGCGAGCGCAGAGAAGATGTAATTTTTTAACAACGGCGTGTTGCCGTTTGCGTAATCTGAAAAAGTTTTATTTCGCGCGTTGAGGACGATACACCAGATGAAATTGGTGGTGAGTCCGCCCCAGAGCAATACCACATAGGTGACATTATTTTGAAACAACGGATTGAACCCTAGCCTAACAGCTTCTTCCGCCATTGGTTTGCCGGCTTCGATTCCAAAATTGAAGCAGGCGCTTAATATCCCGGAGATCGTTGCAACAACAAGACCTTTGATCAGACTAAATTCTTCGATGCTTGTTTTCTTTTCTTCCGGCGTCAGATCTTTTTCTTTCAACATGCCGGCGCGACCGCAAATGAATATTCCCGTAAGGCACACAACAACACCCAGCAACACAAGCCTTCCTCCATCACTCGACATCATGTGTGAAAGACCAATTTGCCCCGGCGATGGAAACATATCGTAGAACAAACGCGGGATGATCGAGCCGAAAACCGCACAAAATCCGAGGATAACTGAGTTCCCAAGAGACATGCCCAGGAACCGAATGCCGAGACCATATGTCAGGCCTCCGATTCCCCACAGCACCCCGAGGAAGTATGTCCAGCCCAGTGTGGAAGGATTGGTCGCACTGATTATCTCAGCAAAGCCAGGCACCGTGAGCCACGCAGCGAGTGGCGGTACAATCAGCCACGAGAAAAGTCCTCCGATGATCCAATAGCTTTCCCACGCCCATCCTTTTACACCTTTAAATACAATGTAAAAACTGCCGGATGCGAAGCCTCCGATGAAATGAAAGAGAACACCTGCGAGTACGCCCAAGTGAAAGTGATTTTAGACCTTTGAGTTAATAATTTATTGTCAATTACAGAAATGACGGGAGTTTAACGTGCTGTCCCTTACACGACCAGTTTGACTGATAGCATAATAGAAATCATCGCCTCCTATTTGTAGATTTAGCATTATCAGTATGACTTTGCTCCGTCTTTCAAATTCAATTTGCCGTGGCAGTGCTCTCGCCATGCTGGTGTGTACCTGCATTTTGCAGTTTGCCAATGCCCAGTCTGATGTTCGAACTCATTCAGGTTGGCCCGCCACGACAACCGAAACAAAACCGTGGACGCGCTGGTGGTGGCATGGTAGTGCGGTAACGAAAGAGGGAATTACTGCAGAGTTGGAAGCTTATAAAAAAGCTGGCCTTGGTGGTGTTGAGATCACGCCGATCTACGGTGTTGTTGGATACGAAAATAAGTTTGTGGATTTCTTATCTCCGCAGTGGATGGAGCTCCTGTTACACACCTTGAAAGAAGGACAACGCCTCGGTCTTGGTGTAGACATGGCCACTGGCACTGGCTGGCCATTCGGCGGACCGTGGGTAAAAGATGAAGACGCCAGCAAAGACATGAACTTCAAAGTATATGAAGTCAAAGCCGGCATGACACTCTCTGAGAAAATTGAATTTACCCAGCAACCATTTCTTCGAGCGATTGGCAACCCAGTCTACCAGCGCGAGTCAAAACAAAAAGTTGAGAGTAGTGTTGCTCCGGGACCAGCGCTCGCGGGCATGAGACTGGATCCTAAGGACATTAACATCACCCAGATCAAACAGCCAGTTGGTGAAAATAAGAACCTACAACAGCTGGCGATTGAACAAATCAAGTTTGAGAAGCCGCTTAAGCTGGTTGCGTTAATGGGATGTAGCAACCAGGGTGAAACCCTGAACCTGATTGATAAGGTGGATGTGTCGGGAAAGCTAAATTGGACTCCAACAAAAGGAGAGTGGAAGGTTTACGCTGTGTTTGAAGGTTGGCATGGAAAGATGGTTGAGCGGGCAGGACCTGGAGGTGAGGGCTATGTCATCGATCATTTTTCGTCGCAGGCATTGAAAAATTATCTCAGCAAGTTTGATCAGGCGTTCGCGGGAAAAGATATCAGTTCATTGCGGGCGTTTTTCAATGACTCCTACGAAGTTGATGATGCCCGTGGGACAGCGGACTGGACGCCGACTTTGTTTACGGAGTTTCAGCAAAGACGAGGTTATGACCTGCGTGAGCAGCTGCCGGCCTTGTTTGGCCGTGATGATGAAGAAAAGAATGCGCGAGTCCTTTGCGATTATCGTGAGACGGTTTCGGAATTGCTGCTTGAAAATTTCACGCAGCAATGGAGACAATGGGCCACAAAAAATGGTGCGATCGTCCGCAACCAGGCGCATGGCTCGCCTTCGAATATTTTGGATCTCTATGCTGAAATAGACATACCGGAGATTGAAGGGACCGAACCTTTGCGTATCAAAATGGCATCATCTGCCGGCAATGTTACAGGCAAGAAACTTGTTTCGTCTGAATCTGCGACCTGGTTGAATGAACATTTCCTTTCGAGCCTTTCCGATATCAAGGGCGCTGTTGATCGGTTCATGCTGAACGGCGTGAATCATATATTTTATCATGGCACTTGTTATTCACCGCCAGGCGAGCCTTGGCCGGGATGGTTATTTTATGCGGCAGTGCATCTCAATCCGCGCAATCCGCTTTGGAATGACTTCGATGCTTTGAATAGCTATGTGGCACGATGTCAATCGTTCCTACAGAACTCGCAATCGGATAATGATGTGTTGTTGTATTACCCGATTTACGACGCCTTTTCAACGCGCGGTGCTGAAATGCTCGAGCATTTTGATGGCATTGGAAAGCAGTTCGCAGGATCGACCTTCGAACGTGCGGCGGAAGAAATGCAGACTGCGGGCTATCAGTTCGACTACATTTCGGATAAGCAGATCGGAAATACGTGGACGAAAGCAGGTACGTTGATTACGCAAGCCGACGCCCGGTATCAAGTCCTTGTAGTGCCGCATTGCAAATTCATACCAGTGAAAACGCTTGAAAACATTATGTCACTCGCCGAGACGGGCGCAAAAGTAATTTTCCTGGATGGACAACCAGATGCTAATGCAGGATACGCAACTTACAATGGCACCGCCCGATTGGATGCCATTCGTAAGCGAATAGCGGCAGGAGTTGAAAGAGGTCGCGTGTTCATTGGTAATGACCTCAAATCAATGCTGACGAAGGCGTCGGTGAGAAAAGAGACTTTTGAAAATAGAATTCAATTCATTAGGAAGAAAAAACAGGACGGCGAAACGATCTATATGTTGGTGAATGGAAGAGATAAAAAATTCATAGGGTGGTTGCCACTGCAATCCGGAACATCGTCTGTAACGCAGTACGATCCGATGAATGGGGTGTGGGGTTCGGCACGGGTTCGTGAAAATGCACAACATAAAATTGAGGTATATGTTGAGATTGATCCTCAACAAACCATGTTTGTACAGACCAGCGTGAAAGACGTATCAGGACCACCGTTCAGGTATTATGATGAAAGGGAAGGGGCGATTGAACTGAAAGGCAAATGGCAAATCAAATTCACGGCCCCTGACGGAACGCTGCCGTCTGTGACAAAAGAAAGCCTGGGCTCCTGGACTTCTTTTGGAAAGGATTATGGAGCCTTTTCAGGGACGGCTAATTATACGCTGTCTTTTTCTAAGCCCGCGTTGAAATCCGCGATGTGGCGATTAGATCTCGGAACGGTGCATGAAAGTGCAGAAGTCTATCTCAATGGAAGGGCATTGGGAACGCTCATCGGACCCGCTTATCAATTGAACATACATTCTGATTTGCTTACAGAAAAGAATACACTTGAGATTCGGGTTTCAAATCTCATGGCCAACCGCATTGCGGATATGGATAAAAGAAACGTGTATTGGAAAAAATTTTACAACGTGAATATTGCCGCACGGAAACCGGAAAACCGGAAGGGGGGAATCTTCGATGCATCCGGATGGCAGCTGAAGGAATCGGGATTAATGGGTCCTGTTCGGCTGATTGCTTTGAAAGAAAGGTAGAGGTACTCTGATAGTGACCCGAGGCGGGAACGACCTAGTCGGTGAACCCAGACGGGAATGACCTTGTCGGCGACCCGAGACGGGAACGAATGACCTTGTTGGTGACCCCGAGACGGGAACACCAACAAGGGGCTAAGGGACTAACATGCTAGTGTTTTTCAGCGGTATAATGTTTCTTCAGAACATCCTCCCCGTATTCGTTGCCTTTCTCACGCCAAATAGAATGAATGTGGTTTGCTTCTTGCCGTGGGCCACCATTGTTGTCAAATTCGATGAGAAACGTCGGGCCATTGATAACGAAGTAATGCGGTTGCTTTTCATCGACGCCGCCGATCCAGCCAAAATAAATATTGTCGAACCCGGCCTTCGTGATCTTGTCATACTCTGACACCGCCTTCTCATTTTCGAAATTGAAAACATACTCTTTTATCATGTTGACCAGCACGGATTTTTGCTGCGGCGTCATTTGCGCGGCTTTGATCCCCCAATCGTCGACCAGCCTCTTGCCACTCTCTGCCGCAGTGATAATGTCACGCGGTGCATCACCGCTTTTAATTGCGACTTTCTTTTGCTGTTCGCTGAACGAGTTGATGAGCTTCAATCCAAGATCCTCTTCCTGACCCAATACCCGCCAGCCTGCATATTCAGAGAATAGGTATTCTGCTGGATCCGTACCAACAAAAAATGGTGTCACTGCAATCTTTTCGTTCACAAACGTCATATTGAGCGACAGGTGGTGTCCTTCGAGTTTGTATCCCCACTGGTTGCTGCTCGGCGATCCGAAGAAGGCGAAATAGAAATTGCCTGGCGCCCACTTCAGATTTTTCAGGAATCTATAAGTAGTGTCTGAAAAAGCCTTCCTTACATACAGCGTATCGTAAAATCTGTTGATCAACTCGTCAAGGTGGATGATACTCGTAGCTTTCAAGTAGCCTTGCGAGCTGAGAGATGCTGAGAGCATTCGGTGGACGAGCCTGCGCTGTTCATTAGTCATATTGCCGATACTTACACCAACCCTGGCCCTCAGCCCAACCGGCAGGTTATTCCACTTCAGACGCGATGTATCGGTCATGGAAAGCTGGCCCGAGAATTTTTGTGTCTTGCTGAATGAGCTATAAAGTTCGACTGCGTATTTCTTTATCTCTTTATTATAATTCTCTTGAGACGTTGCATCGAAAGGAAGAATGCTAAGGGTGCATAACAGGAAAGGTAGGGAGTATTTCATTGGGTTGGGTTTGGTGGGGCCCAAGCTAAGAAAAGTAACCCAATTCTAAATTGTTACGCTGGGATGTCAATTCAATGGCATCTTGTAAATGTCAAGATTGCCATTGATTTCTGAAACAAACAAAATTGACTTCCCATCCGGCGACCATGACGGGTTGGCTTCTCTGGCTTTGTTTGCAGTGAGATTTTTTTGACCGCTGCCGTCAGCATTCATCACCCAGATGTCAGCATCTTTTTCATCGCCCGCAATGAAAAGTATTCGGGTTCCGTCGGGCGACCATACTCCTTCGGAAACGGCTGTAAGATCGGTTAGTTTTTTTAAGTGACTGCCATCGGCATTCATACGGTACAGGTTTGAGTTTCGACCATCCATATTCGAACTAAACAGGATCGTTCTTCCATCGGGACTCCAACTTGGGCCTTCGTTGGAAGATTTGTTATGTGTTAGTTGATGAAGATTTTTTCCGTCGGTATCGATAATGCAGATCTGCCAATGGCCGTCTACTTTGGACATGAATACGATCCGTGAGGCGACCGGAGACCATTGAGCGCCGACATCATCCCACGTGTTGGAGGTCAGCCGTCTAATATTATCGCCGTTAGAATCCATGACATAAAATTCCCAATTTCCGTCGCGTGTAGAGTTCAAGAGGATATACTTTCCATCTGGAGAAGCAAATCCTGCGGCATTGTGACCTGAGCTTTCGGTGAGCTTTGTTTGGTGGGAACCATCCGCTTCCATTTTAAACACCTCGAGTCCGCTACCATCATACACTTCATATAAAATGTTTTTGCCGTTGTCGATCCATTTTGGATGATCACTTTTGAGATTCGAGTTCGTCAACTGACGGGTTTGCTTTGTCAGAAGATCGTAAACATATATTTCGTTGTGTCCCGTTCGGTCAGAATCAAACAAAACGGCTTTTCCATCCGGACTGAATGACGCATGAAAATCTTCTTTATGATTTTCTGTGATTCTTTGCCATGCCGATGGTGCATTTTGCGCAGACGCATTCAACGAAAGAAACAGCATTGATGCTGCAGGGATTAAGTCAATTTTAATTTTCATAGCGTTAACGAAAATATGACGACTTCTTTTACTGTTCGATAGCGCAGAATACGCCATTTTGAAGCTGTGGCAATGGCCGGGCAGACTCTATATTATTTCAAATGGGTTACTTCTGGGATTTCTCAACAACTTGAGTGTGACTCCTATTTGCCCCAAATGATACAAATCATGCTGGATGATCCCTTCGATCAGGTAATGAAAATTGTATTCTGTGTCCTGAAATTTTGTTTCAAGGTAGCTGTCATCGCGATCGTTGAATAGTTCTATTAATTCTGTCCGGCTTTCATACAATGCGTTTAGCAGTGTAGTCCATCCGATCTTTCTTAATTCAGCATTGTCTTTCCAGTCTTGGGGACTGTTCATTAGTTCTCTTTTGGAGCCTTTAAACCGCAGAATACATTCATCACGCCATGCGATCATATGAGAAACGTGTTCAGCAACACTGTGAACGCCGGGCATGGGCTGCGCGAATGCTTCTTCATCTGATAGGTTGCCGAGCTTATCTTTAAAAGATTGGTCGAACCATAGGGAGCCGTTTTCGAGGTTATTCAGTTGGCGGATGATGTCGTTGATTAATGTTCGTGACATGTGCGAAGTTGATTTTTTTTTCACCACAACTGCCCTGTGGGCAGCACGAGGTACACAGGGTGCACTATTGTGTTCCCTTGTGTACCTGGTGTACTTTGTGGCTAAAGTTTCTCATGATATTTTTTTCGACCACAACTGCCCTGTGGGCAGCACAAGGTACACAGGGTGCACTATTGTGTTCCTTTGTGTACCTGGTGTACTTTGTGGCTAAAGTTTCTCATGATATTTTTTTCACAACAACTGCCCTGTGGATAGCACGACGTACACGGGGTGCACTATTGTGTTCCTTTGTGTACCTGGTGTACTTTGTGGCTAAAGTTTCTCATGATATTTTTTCCACCACAACTGCCCTGTGGGCAGCACAAGGTACACAGGGTTCACAATTGTTTCCTTTGCACCTTAATGCCATTGGTAGGATTTAAACCTCAATATTGCCTGTCTTGACTTTTCCCGCTCGTTTGTAGCAGGCAATAATCACACCTTTTGAGGTTACAACACTTTCAGTTAATGTAAATGTCCCTGGGATAGCACCATTGGCGAATAATTTCTTTCCCTTACCAAGTGTCAACGGGTATATCTTCAGCCGAAGTTCGTCGACAAGATCATTTTTCAACAACAATTGTATCAACTTGCTGCTACCCCAAACCTGGATGTCGGCGCCCTTTGTTTGCTTCAGCTTTTTAATTTGAGCTGGTGTTTTCAAAACGACCGAAGTTTTCCAACTCGCTACCATCGGGTCATTCTTCTTCAGCTTTTTTGAAAATACATATTTGGTTCCTTCATTGATGCCAGGCCAGAAATTGCCGTGATGCGGCCAGTAGGCAGCCCAAATAGAATAGGTTTTTCTTCCCAACAAATAATCTGCAGGTTTCAATTCCCCCATGATGACTTTGTTCAATGCATCGTCACCGAAGGGTTCTGTCCAACCTCCATACTTAAACCTACCTGATGTGTCTTCTTTTTGTCCACCAGGTGCCTGCATTACGCCGTCAAGGCTGATCATCGATAACACGGTTATTTTTCTCATGGCGTTCCTTCGATTTGTTTACGATACAAAGCTGCGTGACAAATAAAAGACTTTGAAGGTGCGTCTGCGACAATGTAAGTGGGAGGGAGCGACAAAGTCGTGGGTCAAATGCTTTTGGTTGTTGGTGCGCTGAGGCGGCAACACCAACAAGCGACGAACAAGGGACGAAGATGCGTTATTAGGCCACGGAGGACACGGATGAACACGGATTGGCTGCGCAAGCGCAGGCTTTAAAGATTCAAGCATGCTCGCGCTTCAAGATTCATGACTGTTGTTGGTATGTCGAGATGGCGACATTTCACTATCCCTCAACAAATTCCTATTTCATGCTTGAAGTGAATTTATAAGTTCCAGAGCCCACCTCAATCATCAAGTAATCCCCATCCTTTCCTTTTATCGAAAGATCTTTTCGGTCTTTTGCCACAGCACCATTTTCCCGCAGAACTTCCGATTCGCCCTCAGGGATATACACAGTCGCCCGTGTATTAACCGGAATGGTGACGTTCATAGTCAAGTTCTTCCCTTCAAACTTCCAGTCCGACTCGACTTTGCCGTAAGGGGTTTGTAATGAAGTTGTACTTTGGTTTAGTCGTTTGTCGAGGAAAGGCTTTATAACGATTTCTTTGTAACCCGGCGCCGCTTCCTTTGTGTCAATTCCTCCAACGATCCTATACATCCAATCGCCGATCGCGCCATAGGCATAATGATTAAAAGAATTCATCGTTGGCGTTTGAAAGGTGCTGTCAGGCTTAATACCGTCCCAGCGTTCCCAAATGGTTGTTGCCCCCATCTTCACCGGATAAAGCCATGATGGGTACGTTTCCTGCAACAACAAACTGTAGGCAACGTCAGCATATCCAAACCGTGTCAGGACATGCGTGAGGTACGGCGTTCCTAAAAAGCCGGTAGTAAGGTGCATCTTGTAAGCTTTGATATTTTCCACGAGACGTTGCGCTGCCGCCTGCCGCTGATTTTCCGGAAGCATGTCAAAATTCAATGCGAGCACATACGCAGTTTGGGTGCTTGAAACAAGCCGGCCACTGCCTGTCACGTACTCCTTATTAAAGGCATCCTTTATTTTTTGCAGTAACTCACGATACTTTGCTGCATCGTCCTTTTTGCCAAGTACTTCTGCGGTATTTATAAGAAGCTGCGTGGAATGCGCGAAGAAGGTTTGCGCAATGAGATACTTATCTGTTACGGCGGACAGTCCTTCGTTGTCATCAAACGGTCGATAGAACAGCCAATCGCCATAATGAAATCCTGAGTTCCATAAGTTATTAATGCTCTTTCGATGAATCCAATCGACCCACGCCTTCATGCTTCCATATTGTTCCTCAAGAATTTTCTTGTCGCCATAGGCGAGGTACATGTTCCATGGAATGATTGTCGCTGCATCGGCCCAACCTGCAGAGCCCGTTGCATTCGGACCGAGCACATTCGGAACTACCCAGGGAACGCTTCCATCAACCTGGTCTGCTTCGACATCTTTTAGCCATTTCACAAAGAAATTATGAACGTCCATGTTGAATGCGGCGGTACGAGAAAATGCCTGGGCGTCTCCTGTCCATCCAAGTCGCTCATCGCGTTGCGGGCAATCAGTGGGAACATCCAGGAAATTTCCTTTTTGGCCCCATTGAATATTATGTTGAAGCTGGTTGATAAGTGGATTTGAGCAAGTGAAAGTGCCGGTGGTCTTTATATCTGAATAAAGAACTGCAGCAGTGAAGTTTTCCATTTTCAGGTCCAACGTGCTCTCAATCTTGATGTACCTGAATCCCTGGAAGGTGAAGCGTGGTTCAAAATATTCTTCACCACCGCCTTTCAGAATGAAAGTATTCAATTGTTTGGCAGGGCGGAGATTGGCGATGTAGAAATTGCCTTGCTTGTCAAGTACTTCGGCGTGATAAACAGCGATTTTGTCGCCTGCTGCTCCTTTTACTTTAAGCTGCACCCATCCTGTTAGATTCTGTCCGAAGTCGATAACTTTTTCTCCTTTGGGCGTCATGATCATTTTAACTGGCTTGATGAACTCTTTTTTCCTGATCGGCTCATTATAAGTTGCGATCACGTTCATCGGCTCTCCAACTGCAATTTTTACCGGCATCCAGTCGGTGTCTTTATATCCAGCGGTATTCCAACCTGCTCTGTTTTTCCGATTGTCTACGGTTTCGCCGTTGTAGATTTCCGATTCAAGTACGCTTCCAGTTGAACACTTCCAGGTGTTATCCGTGCCGATTGTTTCGGAGGTTCCATCTGTGTAATTAATCGTAATCTGAAGAAGC
Organism: Cyclobacteriaceae bacterium; assembly: GCA_044223825.1. Lineage (GTDB taxonomy): Bacteria > Bacteroidota > Bacteroidia > Cytophagales > Cyclobacteriaceae > ELB16-189. Next base: position 147,936 of record JBGALO010000010.1, read on the forward strand.
AACCCCAGTTCTTTGCCGTAATAGTTCTTTTGTCCCTGGAACCCGATGAATCCACGATACCAACCATTGCCCAACATGGCCCCGACGCAGTTGTCGCTCTCTTTTAACAAACCAGAGACATCGTACTGCTGGTATTGAAGACGCTTGTTATAACTTGTCCATCCCGGCGTCAGGTACGCGTCTCCGATGCGCTTGCCGTTGAGGCTAGCTTCATAGAGACCCAATGCTGTGATGTATGCTGTGGCTGATTTTATTTTTTTTCCAATTTTGAATTCCTTCCGGAACAGCGGACTGGGTTGGCCGGTGGAATCTTCTTTATATGTCACCTGTATCCATTTCGCTTTCCAGTCGGTTGCGTTGAGCAGTCCCATTTGCCAAGACGCTGGCGCGCTCCAAGCGGAAGCTTTTCCTGCGTTGTCCCATACTTTCACCTGCCAGTAATATTTTTCGCCACTTTCCAATGCCGGACCAGCGTACGGAATGAAGACCGATTGATCGGACTGCACGCGACCAGAGTTCCACACTGTAGCTTTTCCTAATGATGCTGCATCTTTGCTTACATGGATTTCGTAGGCCGACTGCGACACGTTTCTTCCGGGAGAGGCCAGGACCCAACTGAATCTCGGCTGCTTTATGTCGAGGCCAATTGGATTGGTGAGATTCTCGCAGGTGACGGTTTGGATTGTCACTTGCGCGTGGGCTATTATGTTGAAGACTAAAATGAATGCGGCGACAAACGTTGGTTTTTTCATGGTGAAGATTTCAGGTGGTTGATAAAGATAGGTACCTGATATGTAACATGCATTTTTTTCTCCCGCTCCTCGCACAGATCTCACAGATTAATGCAAGCGTTTTTTTGATTTAGCCAAAAAAGATCTGCGAGATTCGCGAGATTTGCGGGAGGTAAAATTTCGTGGAATATCCCGTACTCGACATACTTCCCAATCTAAAGCAAGCCCTCTCTGAAAACAGGATCGTAGTACTCCAGGCGCCTCCCGGTGCCGGTAAGTCGACCATCCTCCCATTGCAGCTTCTCGATGAGCCATGGCTGAATAGCAGGAAGATGATCATGCTGGAGCCCAGACGACTCGCTGCAAAATCTGTTGCTGAGCGCATGGCAGACTTGCGGGAAGAAGACGTTGGAAAGTCAGTGGGCTACCGCGTACGTTTCGACACAAAGGTGAGTGATGCGACAAGAATCGAGGTGGTGACCGAAGGCATTCTCACGCGCATGATTCAAACGGATAACAGCCTCGAAGGAATCGGACTTGTAATATTCGATGAGTTTCATGAGCGCAGTCTGCATGCCGACCTGGCACTTGCACTTAGTATTCAGATTCGACAGGTACTTCGTGACGACCTGCGACTTCTGATCATGTCCGCGACAATTGATGCAGAGCAAATTTCATCTGCAGTTGCAGGGGCTCAGGTAATCACATCGCTTGGAAAACAATTCCCTGTTGATAGACAGTATCAAAAAACTGACAGCGAATCGCGAATTGAAAATACGATGAGCGCAGCGATCAACCGGGCGATGCGCGATAGTCAAGGCGACATTCTCGCTTTTCTTCCCGGTGTCGCGGAGATAAGGCGTACTCAGCAACAATTGGAAGAAGTTGGCATCGGCGCTCAGGTGCTGCCGCTGTATGGCGAGCTTACGTTTCGTCAACAACAGGAAGCGATCGTCCCTTCGCCGAGCGGACGAAGGAAAGTAGTGCTGGCAACGTCGATCGCAGAAACGTCTTTGACAATACAGGGTATCAACATTGTAATTGACAGCGGACTTGCGCGTGTTCCGAAGTTCGATCCCCGCAGTGGATTGACGCGCCTGGAGACTTTGCGTGTCACGAAAGACGCAGCGGACCAGCGCGCAGGCAGAGCGGGTCGACTGGGACCGGGTGTTTGTTACCGTCTTTGGACGGAAGCCACGCAAAGAAATCTCTTGCCGAATCGAAAGCCCGAGATCGTGGAGGCTGATCTCGCTACGATGATTCTCGAACTGGCGAATTGGGGTGTGAAAGATGTGAATGACATTTCGTGGATCACAACGCCACCATCCGGTGCGGTGAGCCAGGCAAAAACACTTTTGTCAAATCTCGGTGCATTGAATGATCACGGTGGTATCACTCCTCGCGGAAAGGAGATGTTATCACTCCCCACGCATCCGAGAATTTCACACTTGCTGCTTTCGGCAAAAAATGAAAAAGAGAAAGCACTGGTTGCTGACATTGCAGCATTGCTGGAAGAGCGGGATCCAATGGGTAAAGAAGCAGGCTCAGACCTTGGACTAAGGGTAGAAGCGTTACGAGCATGGAGACGCGGCGAAAAAACATTTCTCGACAGGAATGTACTTGAGCGTATCGAACGACTTTCATTGAATTGGCGCAAGCTGTTGAAAACACAGCCTGACAACGAGCGCCCCGGCGGATACGACACCGGAAGATTTCTGATCGAGGCATATCCCGAACGAATAGCAAAGCAACAATCGAAGCAGAGCCTGGTTTACACGCTTGCGAATGGTCGCGTTGCGAAACTGCCGGATCATGATCCGTTGATGCATGAGCAATGGATTTGTGCCAGTCAGCTCGATGCAGGTCAGCGTGAAGGAAAAATTTTTCTGGCCGCTGCTGTTTCGGGCGATGATCTCATGAAGTCTGCCGTTGAATCGGTGGCAGTCAGATGGGATGAAGAAAGAGAAATGGTGGCAGCGGTCGTTGAATTGCGCGCGGGCACATTGATATTAAAAAGCAGGCCGGCAGGGAAGCCAGACGAGGAACTTAAAAATCAAGTGCTGCTTGAGGTTATCCGCGATAAAGGCCTTCGGATACTGGATTGGAATGAAGACGCGGAATCGGTGAGGGCGCGGATGCAAAGTCTCCAGATGTGGCGCAAAGACGAAGGATGGCCCGACGTAAGCGATGAAAATCTGGTGACCACTATTGAAGCATGGCTGACACCTTATCTGACCGGCGTTTACAAACTGTCCGAGCTTAAGAAGCTGGATATGAAAACTATTCTCACGGGTATGTTGCTGTTGGATAAGCAATCAAGGCTTGATGAACTCGTTCCCCCGCGTATGGAAGTGCCAAGCGGCTCAATGATACGCATTAACTACTTTGATGATGGACGACCACCGGTGATGGAAGTGCGCCTTCAGGAAATGTTTGGCCTGCTTGAAACCCCGTCGGTTAATGGAGGGCGAACCAAAGTCCTGCTTCACCTACTCTCTCCGGGATACAAGCCCGTTCAAGTCACGCAAGATCTAGAGAGCTTTTGGCAGACAACCTATCATGAAGTGCGTAAGGAGCTGCGGATGAGATATCCGAAACACTCATGGCCGGAAGATCCATTTACGGCAAAAGCTGTCAGGGGGGTCAAACGGCGGGCGTGAAACAGTCCCGATAGCTGTCGGGATAAAACACTAAATATAAAATGTGAAAGGATGGTACCAGCGATGAATTTTGCGTCTGCGACGATTTATATGCAGCTCAATTGCATGGTGTTAAAGAATATTTAGCGATCCCCAATTTTCAAATCTCCAAATTTTCAAATTTTCAAATTTGGTTGAGAGGAGAGCTCTTTCAGATAGATTTCTACGTATTCCTCAACGCGCTTCCTCCGATACTGCATAATAAACCTCGGATGCGGCAACCCCTTTATCTCCCCAAACCACTTTTGCCTTTCGTTCAGATTCAAAAGGAAATCAAGGTTCTTTCCTTCGCCGATACAAAAGCAAATATTTCTGTTGCACCCCATGGCAATCATCTTTTCGATTGAATCGATGACAAAAGGAAGAATAGCACGTTCGAGTTTTTTGTCATCATAATAATTGATGTTGATGCCATCCTTTGTAAACCCAAGAGGTGATACCGAAGAAATAAAGTAATGCTTGTAAAACTCTTTCGGTCCACCGAATGCCATCATCATTCTGAACATGAAATCGGCAGACAACTCAGCTTTCTTCGGTAACGTGTTTTCGATGCCGTATTCGTTTTCGAGTTTGACGGGATCTGTAAATGAAATGCCTGTGGCGCCCGAACCAAACCTTCCCGGATTAATTCCAAGTAACAGGGTACGCGGATTCTTGTCATTGTAAAACCGCGTGTAGAAAGTTCTGCAAAGCTCAAAGGTGTAGTCGTCTTGATAGGGATTCATCACCATCACACCTTTGGGAAGTTTCTGGTCGATGCGTAGTTGTTTGTAAAAAGAGAGGATTTGGTCGCTAAACATATTGATTTCTGTTTCATCACCTATTTCACGTGGACATGGCTTTGTGCCCTTAGTGATCGTTGCATTTGCTATCGCGAAATCTCAAAAACGCTCCTATAAAATTCGTTTTTCTGTACGAACTCCAGTAACTCCACATAAAAGGGATGTGACCCCAACGTTGCGCTGTCACCCACCATGATCAACTTCTTGCGCGCACGAGTCATGGCTACGTTGGTACGACGAATATCGCCAAGAAATCCAACCTCACCTTTTTCATTGCTCCGTACGAAGCTGATGGCGATGACATCCCGTTCCTGTCCCTGGAATGCGTCGACGGTGTTTATGGCGATGAGTTTATTTAAGGGTTCCAGAATAGCAGAGCTTTCTGCAAGCTTGGTCAGGTAATCGACCTGTGCTCGATAAGGCGTGATGATTGCCATCGTAATCGACTGCTGTATCCATTCCTCTGTGCCAATATCTGTCACAAGTGATTCTGTCAATTGTATCAGCAACCTGGCCTCTTCCTCGTTATACCGACTAAGCGTTTCAGGATCCTGTGCTTCTGAGTAACCAGCGCCGGCAGTATCGATGAATTCAACGGGCGGTTGGTGAGGCCGGAGTAGTTCGTGTTTAACGGATTCGTGCGCGACAAGCTCATTGCTATAAAAATAACGGGATGGAAATTCCATGATTTTCTGGTGCATGCGATACTGCACACGCAACATGGTTGCCATTTCCGGATGATGTTCAATACCTTTTTCAAATAATGTCTTTGCCAATCCACGCTTTGCCGCTTCGTTAGATTTGATCGTAGGTGGGAGCTGGAAATGATCGCCCGCAAGAATGACTCTTTCAGATCGCAGCAATGGAATCCAGCATGCTGGTTCCAGTGCCTGAGCCGCTTCATCGATAAATGCGGTTTTGAATTTTCTTCCCTTCAATACCGGATGCGATGAACCCACCAGCGTGGAACAAATTACTTCCGCACTGTTCAGTAGGTCATTTATAATATAGAATTCCAGCATGTCGGCATCGGCCTTCAAAACCCTTGCTTCTTCTTTCAACGCCCGACGTTCCGCACGCTCATGATGACCAAAATTGCGCTTGAACTTTCCGGCCTGGGCACGCACTTGTTCCATGCGCTTTCTTAATGATCGCAATTCTGGATAGCTGGGATGAGCTGCGATACGGGCATCCAATGTTTTGCTCATCGATTGCTCCGTGACACGTGCTGGATGTCCGATCCGAACTACATTCAATCCTAATTCCGTCAGCTTCTCTACCAGCAAATCAATTGCCGCATTGCTTGGTGTGCAAACCAACACCTGGTGCTCCGACTTCACGGTAAACAAAATCGCCTGTGAAAGGGTAGTGGTCTTTCCGGTACCGGGAGGCCCGTGAACGAAAGCGACGTCGCTCGATTGGAGGACTTTCAACAGCGCTTTGTTCTGACTGTCGTTGAGAATGTTGCTTGTTGCGGGTTGCATGTCGCCGGTTGCCGGTGACCGGTGACCGGCAACCGGAGACGGGCGACTGACTACCGCCGCCTCTCCCAACAAAATATCTCTCAGTTCTGCCAGACGATTGCCTTCTGCCTTCATCACAACCTTCATCGCATACTCCATCTCCTTGTAGCTCATCTCATCGAACATCACGTCAACGCCGAGCATACCGTCGTTGATCCAGTCGGGAAGTTCATCGCCGTTTAATGTGATCACGAGCGTATTGTCGCTGACGTAGTTGACTACCGCATTCGCATGTTCTTTTTCTGGCTTGCCCGATGCATTACAAAAAACGCTGACGAGCTTTCCACTTTGAAAACTGTGTGGCTGGTCGAGATGGTTTGTTCTTTCGAGCTCGATGATAATGCGTTCGCCGGTGCCGATGTAGTCACGCTTCAAACGAACGGGATACCATGTGACACCTTCTTTGGTGCGTTGACTTAAAGAGCGCAACAGGACTTTCTGCCTGTATTGCTCAAGATCTGCAGCCCTTTCGAGCTTGATCAGCTCAAGTGTTTCGTGAAGCTGCTGGATACCGTTCATATAACTTGCAAAAGTAGCGAAGCAACGGAGCAGTTCACCTTTTTAATTTTTGTTATTTTCATGGTATGAAGAAACTTCACCTTACCCTCGCCCTTCTGGTATTTCTGCCTGCGCTCCATGCCCAGCAGCGGCAGCAGATGGATGTAATAATTACCAATGGAAAGATTATCGATGGCTCTGGTAATTCATGGTACTACGGCGACGTGGCTATCAGGGACGGTAAGATCGTGAAGATCGGAAGATCAAAGGATTGGTCTGCCCCGCGCATCATCGAAGCGAAAGGTCTTATTGTAGCGCCCGGCTTTGTCGACGTACATACCCATATAGAAGGTAATGATCTGCTCGTTCCCACCGCAGGAAATTTTATCATGGATGGCGTGACTTCTGTCGTCACAGGAAACTGTGGTAGCTCCAATGTCGACGTTGCAAAGTATTTCAGGCAACTGGATAGCGTGAAGACTTCTATCAATGTCGCGACGCTGATAGGACACAACAGCGTACGCACGGCGGCGATGGGAGGACAGCAGCGCGATCCATCCGAAGAGGAACAACTGAAAATGGAAGCCCTTGTCGAGAAAGCGATGCAGGACGGTGCAGTTGGATTATCCACAGGACTGATTTATACGCCCGGAACATATTCTAAGACACCTGAAGTCATCGGACTTGCAAAGGCGGCGTCCAAACACAATGGTGTTTATGCATCACACATTCGTGATGAAGGAGATTTTGTGACAGCCGCAGTGGAAGAGGCGATCAACATTGGACGCGAGGCACACATTCCGGTTGAGATCTCTCACTTCAAGGTGACATATAAACCGAATTGGGGAAAATCTGTCGGCACTCTCGCCCAGGTGGAAAATGCGCGCAAGGATGGAATCGATGTGACAATCGACCAGTATCCATATGTTGCGAGCAGCACCACGCTCAATACGCAAATCCCAAGCTGGGCATTGTCAGGAGGAACGGATTCTTTGAACGCCCGGTTGAAAGACCCTGCGATCCGCGCGAAGATCAAAAAAGAAGTTGTCGAGAGCATTCGGAAGAAGCAAATGAATAGTTATGATTTTGCTGTTGTCGCGTATTACGCAGCGGATACTTCTTACAATGGGAAGAAGATTTCCGAGATCAATCTCTTGAAGAAAAGAAAGCCCGTGCTTGAGGATCAAGCAGAAACTGTCCTGGAAATGGTGGAGAACGGTAGTGCAGGCATGATTTATTTTAGTATGAACGAAGAGGACCTGAAACGCATCATGCGGTATCCCTTCAATATGTTTGCTTCGGACGCCGGGATAGCGCGCTACGGATCAGGCATGCCGCACCCACGAGCCTATGGAACAAATTCAAAAGTATTAGGGCAATACGTCAGGACGTTGAAAGTGATTACGCTAGAGGAAGCGATCCGTCGCATGACTTCACTACCTGCACAGAAGTTTCAGTTGCGCGACCGCGGACTCATCCGCGAAGGAATGGCTGCTGACATTGTGGTCTTTGACGAAAGCAAAGTTGGGGACCAGGCTACGTTTGTGAAGCCGCATGCTTATGCTGATGGATTTCACTATGTGATTGTGAATGGTGAAGTTGTTGCTGAATTCGGAAAACATACCGGTGCGAGAAGCGGAAGGGTGCTGAGGGGACCGGGGGCGAAGTGAACACTCATTAGTTGGGATTATTATTTCAAAATTCACAACTCAACAATCATCATTCGACATTGTGGTTGAGGTCATTCAGTGCAGAAGTACGATTGGTGATTGATGAGTGTTGAATTGCGAAGTGCGGTGACGACACCGCTCACCGTTTGATATTTGCTCTTCTGAGGTTGACCAAAAAACATTTGCCACTAAGTGCACAAGGCTCACCAAGTGACACTATCGTGTAACTTTGAGAATTTTGTGTACCTCGTGGTTAGAAGCAATAGCAAGTTCATTCAGGTCTGTGATCGAGTTTCTTGATCTTCCCCATCAACAACTGCTTTTCCGTCGCTGAGTGCGTTAGCTCCATTGCTCTTTCAAAATACTTTCTCGCTTCATCATTTTTTTCAAGCTGCGCGTGCCATTCTCCTAATACCGCAGGGTAGAGATAGTAGTTTTTTACGCGCTCGAGGTTAGACAACTTTTCTATTTCCCGGATGGCCACTGAAGGACCATTCACTTCGCTGAACGCAATAAGTCTGTTCAATTCTATTAACGCGTCAGGCTTCACTTCCAGGAGCCAGTCATATAGCTTCAAGATCTTCTTCCAGTCGGTTGCGGCATAGTCTTTTGCAATGCAGTGTTCATGCGCGATGGCGGCTTCGAGGTGGTAAGGCGAGATCTTATCACCAACTGATGCACGCTCGAGATAGTTGACTCCCAATGCAATCAACTCCTGGCTCCATAACTTCCGGTCCTGGTCTTTCAACTGAACGAGGTTACCATCTTTATCAATTCGTGACGGAATCCTCGCCGACTGAAAACACATTAGCGCAAGCAACGCGAGACTTTCCGGTTGTTTTGTAACAGGATGATCGGCCAGCATCTTGCCAAGGCGGAGCGATTCTTCCACCAAATCTTCACGAACCAGTGAATCGTGATAGGATGAACTGTAGCCTTCATTAAAGATGAGATAGACGGCAGTGAGGACATTTTCGAGGCGCCTTTGCAGATCAGATGACGACGGCATTTCAAACTCCACTTTCTTCTCGCGGAATTGTTCGCGCGCGCGGTAGAGCCGTTTGGTAATCGTTTCCTCCGATGTGAGAAATGCTTTTGCAATTTCACCCACACTGAATCCGCACAGAGTTTTTAAGATCAGCGCCAGTTGTCCTTCCTCAGAAACCGAAGGATGGCAACACACAAACATCATCTGGAGTTGTTCGTCTTCGATTTGATTTTCTGTAACGAGGTTTTCCAGCGTTGGTCTTACTGAATATTCTGATTTCAGCAGAGGTGAGATCTCCGCTGCAAACTCTTTCTGGTATTTATCCCGTCGCAGCACATCCAGCGCCTTGTTGCGTGCCGCGGTGAAGAGCCAAGCAGAGGGGTTGTCGGGGATGCCGTTGAATTTCCAATGCTCAAGCGCCTTTAATAATGTGTCCTGAACCACATCTTCCGCGAGCTCCAGATTATGAGGGCCGAATATTTTCGTTAACACCGAAACCAACTTACCTGATTCGTGCCGGAAAAGATGCTCGAGGGTATGTGCGGAGTCGGGGGACATTTACGAGGCACAATTTATGAAAGCGCGCCCGACCCACTACGGATTAAACTGCAAAATGTAAAACACTAAATGTAAAATGTAAAAGTTCAGCTAGTGGAGCTCAATTTCCATGGTATTTGGTCGTACCTGAACTCTGAACCTTTAAACTTTAGATCCCGACTACGCGAAACGCTTGCGCCACCGCGAAAGCTTTGGTGACACGCGGTCGTCGGGGAACTCCAAACTCTGAACCCTGAACTCTGAACTCTGAACTCTAAACCCTGAACCCTTTATTTCCCAGGCTTTCATAATGAACCCCGGTAACATTTCGTTCTAATAATTGCTACGAAATCCCTATTTTTAGAATCGGATCAAGCAAAAAATCCATACTCTATGAAAAAAATACTCGTCCCCACCGACTTTTCGAAAAATGCCACAGCGGCCACTGACGTTGCCTTTGACATCGCAAAAAAATCGGGCGCAAGCATCGTTCTGTTGCATGTGATAGACCAGATCACGGGAGGCGGATCGTTTAACGTGGAAGGACAAGTTGGAGGCAGTGATTTCGGCCAGAAACTGTTCAACATGAAGATGATCCAAAAAGCGAAAGCACAGCTTGAAAAGGTGGTGAACGATCCAAAATATAAGGATGTAAAAGTTGATGGCGAGCTGAGGATGGGAAATGCATACCACGGGATGATTACCATCGTTGCTGAAAAGAAAGTTGACCTGGTTGTGATGGGTACTGCAGGTAAAGCCAATTCAACTGATCTGCTGGGCTCCAACACCGAGAGGGTAATCCGCAATTCGAATTGCCCGGTTCTCACGCTCAAGGAAAAGCCCGCCGGCGGTGACTTTAAAAATATCGTATATGCAACTTCGATGTCACGCGGCGAAGAAGTTTTTTCGCGCATTGTGAAACAGACACAGTTGATGTACAACTCGACCGTGCACATTGTTCGCGTCAACTCTCCCGGAAGTTTCCAGCAGGATCACGTTGTCAAGAACTACATGAATGATTTTGCGAAAAAACTCGGCTTCAAGAATTTTACACTGAACATCTACAATGATCTCACGATCGAAGACGGCGTTATTCGTTTTGCCGACAACGTAAATGCTGACCTCATCGCCATGGCAACTCATGGACGTTCCGGATTTGCGCACGTAATTGCGGGCAGTGTTGCAGAAGGTGTTGCAAGCCACACTAAGCGCCCTGTTCTCACGTTCGTCGTGAAAGAAAGGATTCGTGGTTGACCATCAGTGGTAATTCGTGCAATCAGTGGCATGTAAATTTTTTGTCGTTTAAGTTTTTGGTTCGGTTGCCGAGGGGCATGTAGTTTCGAATGAAAGACTATTACAAAATACTGCGTGTAAGCAAGCAGGCAAGCAGGGACGATATCAAGAGAGCTTACCGTCGGCTGGCCGTGGTTTTTCATCCTGATAAAAATCCATCACTGGAATCGGCCGCGTTGTTCCAGGAAATCAACGAGGCCCACTCTATACTCTCTGATCCGGACAAGCGCCTTCGTTACGACGAACTGTTGCTCCAGGCTTTCGATACTTTATCTCCGCAGCCGCCCGTAAAATGGCACCGCGATCCGGCCTATAGAAGAAAGCAACAGGCAGGCTATCGTCCACCGCCGTATCGTCCGTCTGAACGGATGTTGATGATGGCGCACTTTCTGAAATATCAGCATGCCGTAACCTTCGCGGGGATCGCCTGGTGCGCCATGCTGCTGTTGGATTATACATTACCTCCGCGAATGACACGAGAGACCGTAATACCTGAAAGCGAGCGCGTCATGAGCTGGCAATTTCATCATGTACCCAACGTGGTGGTTACTGACAAAGGACATCAGTTCCCTGTTCCTGCAGAAGGCGCGCAATTCTTCCCCGTGAAGTCGATCGCTACAATTGTTACATCACCGATGCTCAACGTTCCTGTTCGAATCGAAGCGGAGGGAGGAAAATACAAGATCGAAGGTTTGGCCACGATTTATTCAAGCTTCCTCGGAGCGCCTGTGATACTGATGATCATGTCATTGATCTGTTGGCGCATGAGGACCGGCATCGAGTCGAGGTTCAACATGCAGGTATCCATCTGCATTGTTTTATTTTTTAATGCACTGTTTTTATATTTCTCTATTCTATGAAAAAGAACGACTGGAAGAAGCGCGATGGTGTTGTCTACTCCACCAACTCCGATTTCCAATTTCAATATCAGGGCAATGCTGACGAAGCGACACTTCCGGCAGCGCAACAAAACTTGAAAGTATTTCTTGACAAGAGCATGCGTGCCGGCAAGCAGGTGACGATTGTTTCCGGATTCGTGGGATCGACTAACGACCTCGAAGCACTTACAAAACTCCTCAAAACAAAATGTGGAGTCGGAGGATCATCGAAGGATGGAGAAATACTTATTCAGGGAGATGTTCGCGAAAAAATAATTGGGATACTGGTGAAGGAAGGATACAAGGCGAAGAGGGCGGGGGGATAGTGGGCGTAGATGGGGTGAAATTAATTGGAGTTAAATGTAAAATGTAAGATAATAAATGTAAAATGTAAAAGGGCGGTGAATCATCGCATCCCCAACGAAGGAATGTCAAGTAAATTTGGATAAGCCCTTGAACTTTGAACCTTAAACCTTAAACGTATTCTCTATAACATACCGCGCGATCTTGTCGCCCAACTCTGAACCCTGAACTCTGAACTCTCGACGCTAAACTACTCGCTTTTCAGCGTCTCGGCTGGGTTCACTCTCGCAATCTTAATTGTCAGGTAGCTAAGTGTTATCCACGCGACGGCGATCAGAAGAATGCCCGACGCAATGAAGATCAATGGGTTGATCGTGGTCCGGAATGTGAAGTTCTCCAGCCAGCCGTTCATGACCCACCATACGAGTGGAATGGCAAGTATAATGGCGACTAACACGATGCGGGTGAAATCACGGATAAGAAGATAGGCGAGGCTCGACAACGAAGCGCCGAGTACTTTTCTCACGCTGATCTCTTTGGTCTTTTGTCTGAAGGTCAGAGCCGCGATCGCCAACAGACCAAAGCATGCAATGGTCATCGCAATAATTGAAAAAACCATCAGCACAGAAGCCATGTTTTGTTCTTGTGAGTATAGCTTGTTGAGATTCTCTTTCAGAAACGAGAACTCGAATTCGAATCGATCATCAAATTTTTTCCAGGTTGTTTCCAATCCTTTCAACGTTGCGGGCAGGTCATTCGTGTTCAGTTTTACGATGACGAACCTATAGTAGGGCAGGAGCCGGAAGAGCATCGGATGTACCGGCTGATGAAGTGACTGAAAATGAAAATCTTTCACTACGCCGATGACAGTGCCTTCCACGATTCCATTGTCATCAAAATCCCATGAAAATTCTTTTCCGAGCGCCCCCTCGGGATAAAGACTGTTAGCAGCTGTTTCGTTGAGTATAAAACCTTCTTTATCCGCCGGATTCTCACGGGAAAATTTCCGGCCTTCAACAAAAGTTATTCCCATCACGTCAAAGAAATCGTAGTCGACGAGTGCTTCCGATGCTGCGCTTTTGATCGTTGGGTTTGTGGTTGCGAAGACGGGATTCTGATTGTAAGATGTACCCGGAACGTTCGAAGCAGCCGATACGCCTTTGATGCCGGGCACCTTCATCAATTCATTTCTAAGTTCATCGAGCTTGGGTCTGATGGCCCCGCGATTTTTTATCGGCAGTATGATCGTCTCTTCCTCGTCGAAGCCGAGCTCACGATTCTGGATGAAGTTTAGTTGCGAATAGATAACGATGCTGCTCGAGATGAGGATCATTGAAGCAAAGAACTGAAAGGTTGTGAATGCCTGACGGAAGCCCGTTCCGCGCGGGTTTTGCAAGAACTTTCCTTTGAGAATCAGTCCCGGTTTTGCTGATGCAAGGAAGAGGGAAGGGAATAGGCCCGCGAGCGCGCCAGTGATCAATGACAATATCAAAAGTGTAGGCAGAAAGAAGCTGTGATTGAGCGTGAATGCTGCGCCGGTGACGGCGCCGAAAAATGGTAGCGACGATTCAAGGATGATAGCAGCGACCACGGCCGCGAATAAACTTACCAGCACAGACTCACCCGTAAATTGTAGAGCCAGTTGTCCACGAAATGCGCCCAATGACTTTCTGACGCCGATCTCTTTGGCGCGTTCTGCTGATTGCGCCGTTGACAGATTTATAAAATTCACGCAACCTATGAACAATATCAGAAGCGCAGCTGCCGCCATCATGTAGACATACGCGATGTACCCGTTTGTTTCGAGCTCCCAATTAATATGGGATTTAAGATGAATGTCGGTGATGGGCTGCAATCTGAAACCATAGCCTTTCTCCTGGAGCTTGCTGAACGAGTCATCAGCGACGTCGATATACTGCCTGATCCAACCAAGAAGTTTCGCCTCAAGTTCTTTTGCGTTGGCGCCGGGCTTGAGCCGAATGTAGTTGTAATGCCCGAAATCTCTCCACGTGTAAAACGAACTCTTGGGATCGTCCATTGATTTCTCCCTGACATACGATACCAGAAAATCAAAGTGAAAATGTGATGCTTCCGGAACGTCTTTGAAAACACCTGCAACCTCGACGATATACCTGTCGTCGTTGACAGAAAGTTGCTTTCCGACCGGGTTCTCGTCACCAAAATATTTTTTAGCCATCGATTCCGATATCAGCAATCCTCCCGGGTTCTTCAGTGCCTCTTTGCCAACGCCGTACACCATCGGAAAAGTGAATACATCGAAGAACGTGGTGTCAACTGCAAAGATGTTTTGTTCATCAAACCGAACATCTTTTTCAGGGTTCCTGAAAGAATACGTTTCGCGCCCCAGTCCGAAGCCATGCAGCGGAGTTAAGCTCACCGCACTTTCCACTTCTGGAAAATCATGAACCATCGCCTGTGCCATGGGATGTGGTGTGCGCGTCTGTGGATTCTCGTCTGCCCACGCGATCCGGTAAATATTTTCAGCGCTGTTGTGAAAGCGGTCGTACGACAGCTCTCTTGTCAGGTATTGAACGATGACACAAACACATGCGAGTCCCAAAGCAAGTCCCGTGATGTTGACAAAAGAATATGCTTTGTTTTTGAACAGGCTGCGGATCGCGATCTTCAGATAGTTGGAAAACATGAGAAAGGATTTGGGGCAGTTAAGTCAATCGGAGTGCCAAGATCGTTATTCGGCTTTATTTGGGACAAAACGAGTGTTCTTGCGCCAACGATGTACGGTAGTGAGAGCAATTGTCCGATCCCGGTCGGTGAAATCACGCTAAACAAACATGTATTCAAAAACGAAAACCGCAAAGGCCGCAAAGAGCCGCAAAGAAACTTTTGGGCCATACCTGCCTGCACGTGGCCGCGTCGGCGAAGACAGGTAAGACACGGAGAGACACGGAGGCTGCCTGGCGGCAGAAGGACAGTAGAGATCTTATTCTTTAGTCTTTAGTTTTCGCGGCGGCCCAAGCCGCTCATCCGTGTTCATCCGTGTCATCCGTGGCTAAAGCATGTATTGATAATCCTGTATTAAAAAACACAAACCGCAAAGCCCGCAGAGAGCCGCAAAGAAGTTTATCCCTTTGCGCAGCTCTGCGACCTTTGCGGTTTATTGCATTCTCGCCTTAGTTCAAAACACTAAGCGTTGAATTAACCTTCTCCATTAAGCTTTGAACTCCGATTACGCGAGACGCTTCATCGGGGAAAGCTCTGAACTCTGAACTATTAACTATTCTCCATTCTCTACTTCCCCTCCTGCAGCTTCTTCACCTCCGCCTCATACAAAGCAATATTCGGCTTCTGGTTGTCAGGAATGTTTGCAATGGCCAGCTGCCAATATTTGATTGCATTCTTCTTATCCCCGAGCGCAGTATACCCTCTCGCGAGCCCAACATTCGGTGTGAACTTTTCTTCAGGATGGGTCTTCGCATTGTATTGGAACACTTCCATCGCTTTGTCTTTAAAACCCCCATTAAGCAGTGTTCGTCCATATTGATGGATCTGTTGCACGCTCACCCCTGGAAGTCTGATAGCCTTGTCCATCACCTGACCAGCTTCCTGACCTTTGCCCATCGCGTTCAACACAGCAGCTTTCGCCTGTAGAGAGTTGAAGTCTATCGTACCTCCGATGTTGGGACTCATGGCCTGGTCGGCCCACACGAGTGCTTCATCGAGGTTGATTTTCTGCTGTGCACAGAACAACGCAGCACCTGAGAAATTTCTTGGATCGAATCCCGGAGAGGAGCGAAGCTCGTCGCGCATCTTGCTTACCCAAAGTTCATTCACATTCGGAACTTCGATTTTGAAGGAGATCTTTTTGTTTTCCCACTGCAAGAATGCTGTTGCGGAATTTGCTTTGCGCTCATCAAATCCATACGCGAGGTTTTCTGTGTAAGGACCATCTTTCGCTTCTACATCGACACGCAGTGCATCTTCGGCTGGATCATAGAAGTAGCTTCCCCAGCTTGAACTGTTTTTTGAGAACACCCACGTCCATGGACCAGTCTTTGCTACCGCGAGGAACAGTCCATACGTTCCGGCTTTCAGATCTTTGCCTTCGATCTTCACATCATTGGAAAAAGTAATGATCGTATTTTCATTTGCACCCGCACGCCACGGCGCTTCTTTGCCGCTACCGAATCCCTGATTTATAAAACCATAGTGCGCGATTGGTGTTCCCCAGATTTTACCGGTGCGATCTTCACCATTAGGACCATGTACGTCGGGGCTGCTGTAAGTAATGCTGACTTCCACCGGGCCGATCCATTGAATCACTTTTGATTTTTGATTGTCGCCACTTGGCGGCGCGGATAGTGACTGACCCATTGTATTACTTACGATGAGCACGAACCCGATCACGATAGCTATCGGGACGATCGGGAGAAAGAGTAATGAAGTTTTCCTCATAATTGGTTTTTTTGGTTGAGTGTATGCTATGACCGAGGTCTTATACGGACGCGGCTGTGGAATGGGCTAACTCGGGGTGTGGTATTTTGAAGAACTGCGTTTAGCTTGGGTCCCGATAGCTATCTGGATGGCTGTTGGCAATGAACCGTGATTTCTGGTGTTGGTGCTGAATTTCGAACATCTTGTATTCTTAGCGTTACTTCGAGTCTTTGGCGCCTTCGCGGCAAAGGCCCGTGACTTTGCTCCGAAGTTCATATTTTTCTTCATGTGGGAATTTTGCCGCTAAGACTCAAAGGCGCGAAGTTTCACAAAGATTTCGCTGCAAAAAGAGTCACTTCAAAAGTATAGCCTCCGCCAACGGCCAATAGCTAACAGCCAAAAGCTTTTCAAAATCTCAGCCTCGGATTCACCGGCACGATCATCTTCAACGACGCCGGCTCGACTTTAATATTAAACTCCATCTGCGGATCCATGCTTTCACCATCGATATGAAAAGGCATGGGCTTAATAAATTTCAGGTGAATCTCTTTTCCCTGGATGATATCCACAAAGCGCGACCTGTTGATGTGTCCTGTAAACATTCTTCGGATGAAATCAACGGCGCGGGTGATCGGTACTTTTTTTATAAGACTGATGTCGATCAATTGATCACACACCGAAGCATGAGGCGCAACCTTCGCGTTGTTTCCGAACTGAGATGAATTGGCCAGCGCGAGGATAAATATCTTTTTATTCATCGCCTTGCCATCGACATTGATCTTCATGGGAAATTCGCGGAAGCGTAAAAATTCCTGCATCACAAGCTTGCCGTATCCCATGAGGCCGCGTTTGCCGTCTTTGCCAAACTTGCTTGCAACATGTGCGTCAAAGCCGATGCCCGATACATTGACTGATAGCCGCTCATTGACACTGAACGTGTCCATCTCGATGATCTGATGACGTTCAAGTAGTCTTAATGCATTGTGAATTCTTAGTGGAATGCCCAGGTGTCGTGCAAGTCCGTTGCCGGAACCTTTCGGGAGGATGCCGAGGGCTGTGCCGCTGTGAACTAGTCCCTGCGCGACTTCATTCACGGTGCCGTCGCCGCCCATGGCGAACACGCGGGAGACACCATCACGCACTGCCTGACGTGCAAGTTCGGTAGCGTGTCCTTTGTGTTGAGTGTACTCTATCGTTGCCTCGAGATTAAGCTTTGCACATGCATCAATAATTCTCCCTTCCACGGAGTCACGGAAACCCGTGCCGGAGTACTTATTGATGATGAAGAGAATCTTGGAGGACATGGGTGGCAAAGATAATAATGCACGTGGTCGCTACGCTCCGATCGAACAAAAAACCGCAAGGGGCGCGGAGAACGCAAAGATTCTTGAATTTCCTTTGCGGTCTTTGCGCACTCCGCGGTTAAACATTTGATGGAGCGTAGCGACCTTCTACCGTCGTTTCTCCTTTGGATCCGGCGGAAACGTCAGCTCAAAATAATTTCCCAACCGAATCATCTTGATCGCTTGTTCCGGCGGGAAAATTTTTTTGTCGTTTGGGTTTTTTAATGGAAAATAGAACCAGCCCCCATTTCCAATTTCATTCCAGAAGACGACATATTTTTCGTTGGAGATGATGAGTGTGTCCATCTCGTAGATCTCGTCGCCGTTGACGTCGGTCATGCCAGTGAACTGGAGGAGGATGTGATCTTTTTTAAAGAGCTCACCCTTGTTGCATTCAATGCTGTTGAGACGCATTAAAAGCTTCGAGTCGCTGTCCCATGCTTTGAATTTGAATCTGCGTGGTTTGAAATCTGGGAGAGACATGGGCAAGGAGAGATATTAAGAGTTTAAAGATATGCATGAAAGTCTAATGCTGGAAACCGCAAAGGGCGCAAAGAAACGCAAAGGAAATATTTGGCCACGCCGCGCCCGGCTGACGACAGTCGGATGGGGAGGACACGAATGGACACGGATGCGTGCGCAAGCGCAATATGAAACCGCAAAGCGCGCCGAGGGCCGCAAAGTGAATACAAAGATCCTTTGCGTTTCTTTGCGTTCTTTGCGGTTTCTGAATTCTCTAACAACTCAGATGCACCATGAACTGCCCGATATATGGGGATCTTAAAGATTGTTTACAATTCTTCTTATTCCGTCTTTTAGTCGAATGACATTGAAATTGATCAGCAGTCCGAGCTTGTAGTTTGACAGCTTTAGCTGAGTGAGGACCTGGGCGAGATGTATATCATTTAAGCCTTCTACTGCCTTCCCTTCAATGACAACTTTTTTCTCAACCAGCAGATCGATCCGGTAGCCGCAATCAAGCTTTATATCTTTATAAATCAATGGCACCGGCTTCTCACGCTCGACGAAGAGCCCCGCTTGCAATAATTCAAAATGTAAGCAGGCCATATATGATGATTCAAGTAGTCCTGGCCCAAGTTCCCGATGAACGCTGATAGCGCATCCAATTATTTTCCGTGAGATTTCATCTTCGCTCATCGAGCAAAGCTTGTTGACCGCACATTAATTCGCAATCTTGTTTTCCTGACAATTCGGAGGTGGCTTCGATTTGTTAAATGAGGTTCATGAACCAGCGAAAAACTAATTTTTGGTTCATTTCTCCAAGATTTTCTACATTTGGGCGCCTATGCAGGACATACAGAAAAAGATCACGTCGATTCTTACCGACAAGCTTGGTATTCCGGAATCAGAAATTACCCCTGATGCGAGTTTTGTTAAGGACTTGGGTATTGACTCCCTTGACTATGCCGAACTTGTGATGGAATTCGAACAAACATTCGATATTAAGATTCCAGATGACGACGCTGAAAAGATGCAAACCATCAGCGAAGCGGTTGCTTACATTCAAAGTAAAGTTAAATAAGACTCCATCGAGCTTTCGGATCTCAAAGTACCCTTTGCGGCCCTCGCCGCTCTTTGCGGTTTCTGTATTTTTCAGAATCTCAACAAAAACTCCGTCCCTTCTCCCAACTTCGACTTCACCGTAATCCTTCCCTCATGCACCCGCATGATCTGTCTCGACAGACTGAGCCCAATACCCGATCCAGTCTTTTTCGTTGAGAAGAACGGTATGAAGATTTTTTCCAATGCCTCTGAGTCAATGCCTGAGCCGTTGTCAGTGACGCTAATGATGGGACGACCTTTGTCGCTGGTGTAGGCGGCGACGTCGATGCGCTTGTCGGTGCGCTCTTCATCGAATGCCTGGATTGCATTCTTTATTAAGTTGATCAGCACTTGCTCGATCATGTTCTTGTCGGCAAGGATTGTCAGCTGCGGCGGCTCAACTTTCACGGTGATGGCAACACCTTTGTCGGCGAGTTCTTTCTTGTGCAGCATCGCCATCTCGTCGAGCATCGGCTGAATTGCAATCTCCGTCATGCGCGGATTGGGCACCTGCGTGAGGCTTCTGAACTCTTTCACAAAACGTATCAGCCCTTCACTTCTGCGTGTGATCGTCTGCAAAGAGAGGTGCATGTCTTCGAGCTCGTCTTTGCGCAACTCGACTTTCTCATTGCGAAGCTGACGCTGCAACTCTTCTTCTACCGTTCCTGCCAGCGACGAAATAGGAGTGACGGAGTTCATGATCTCGTGGGTGAGCACGCGCACGAGGTTCTGCCACGCCTCCATCTCTTTCTCTTCGAGTTCGCTCTGGATGTTGCTCATCGAGATGAGCTTGATCTCTTCGCCGCGCAGCGTAAGCTCTATCGCGAAGACAGAAAGTTGGACGGTGTCGTCGCCGATCTTCAGCCGGATGAGCTCACGTCCTCCTGTCTTCAGTTTCTGAAACGCCTCGACCAGTGTGTCGCTGGTGTTGCTCAGCTCTTTGATGTTTTGGATCTGGTTCACCCGCAACAGCTTTCTTGCCGCGCTGTTGATGATCTGCACCGTGCCGTCTTTCTTGAATGTGAGCAGTCCTATCCCCACGTGCTGCACGATGTTGCGGAAGAACTGGTAGTCGGAGTCGCGCTCGCGCCGTGACTGTTTCGTGGCGTTGAACGCCTCGTTCATTTTTATGCTTTGCTCCTGGACTTTCTGATCGTTAGAGTTCGCTTTGAATGTCTGCGACGCTTCATCGAATGAGATCGACGAAAGATCCGGTGGCGCCGGCTCGCCCACGTCTTCGAAAATATGTGCGAACCGTATCAATTGAAACCCCACAGCCACACATGATAATATCACCAGCACCGTATTGCTTCCCTTCCCCACGAAAAACGCAAACACGAACACCGTCGCCGCGAGGATCAGGAGGCGCTTCATGAGAGGGTTTTGCCAGTTTGGATTCATTCGCTGTTTATGCAGTCTTTACGTTATCGAAAACAGTGATGCGCCTTATCTGTAAGCCGTGAGCCGTAAGCGGTAAGTTGTAGTGCGCGGTGTTGGTCACTTGCTGGCTTCGATTTTTCTATAATCTTAAATTCAATAATTACATTAATTATATGGGGGTGGATACGGCTCACGGCTTACTACTTACCACTTACGATTCGAGCGCTCTAACTTTCATACAGTACCGGATTCAGTTTAGTATCAACAACCTCTCCAACACGCGCTCCAGGCAGCCACGCTTTCCAATCCTGCAACTGGTTCTCATTCGATGGTTCTTTCAGCTTGATATCCTTGTCCATATAAATAACTGTCATCACGGCGCGCATCTGTTTGCTTTTGTTGGCGCCGGCGCGGTGGTAGAGCCAGCCGGTGTGGTAACTCACTTCGCCAATGTCGAACGGACCGGCAACGGTCTTGTATCCTTCTTTCGCGAGGGTCTCTTCCAGCATCTGCTGACTTTCGTCGCCGATCTTCAGGTCGCGGCCTGTCATGAGGTGGTTGCTCTTCGCACTGAACTCCAGCGGACCGAGTTCGTTCGGTGTTGCCTGCAGTGGAGCCCAGAGTGTTACGGTCTTGTCTGAAGATAATGGCCAATAGTATTGATCAGCATGCCACGGCGTGATGCCGCCGCCAGCCTCCTTATATAATGCCTGGTCGTGGTAGAGGCGCACGCCCTTCACTTCGAGCAAGTCCGTCGCCAGCTTCGCAAAGCGTTTGCTGAAGACAATCTCCTTTACCGGTTCCGACTGTGTCCAGATGTTCATGATCTGCAGGAACGCCTTACCATAGGTGTCGCGCTGCTCCAGCGGCAGGTGCTGCGTGTTGAGACGCTTGACCTCGGCGCTGATCGTCTTGTTCATGTATTCCATGAGCTCCGGAGAAAGCACAGATTTCAGCTTGATGAAGCCATTCTCGCGGAAGGAGTTTATTTCTTTTTGGGAAAGGGGGTAGGGGGTGGAGAGTTCGCGTACTATGTGCTCCGGGGTCATCTTGATTTCTGTCTTCTGTAATAAGTATCTGTCAAAACTAGTAATCAGTATTCGGTAATCTGTGATCGGTGGGTTACAGTTAATATTAAGTGCGCGCTACCGATTACCTCTTACTGATTACCGCTTACTTTTTTATCTACCGCCTACTGCCCACTGCCCCCTGCCTACTGCCCACTGCTCCCGATAGCTATCGGGACCTACTACTTGATCACACTCCATACTTCTCCATCCTCCTGTAAAGTGACGCCCGCGTAAGCCCCAACTCGTCAGCAGCTTTAGAGATATTCCCATTATGTAACTGCAGCGCTTTCACCACCGCGGCCTTTTCCACTTCATCGAGATTCAATGTGTCTACGTTGGTGCTTGTATCTGACTTCCGGCTGAACAAGAAATCACTCTCTTGTAAAGTAGGAGAGTCCGCCATGATCACTGCGCGCTCGATAGCATGTTGCAGCTCGCGCACGTTGCCGGGCCACGCGTACTTTTTCAGTTTGGTGATCGCCTCTTGCGAGATCGACAACACTTCTTTGCGGTATTTCTTTGAATAATGATCCAGGAAGTGGTTCGCCAGCGTAGGAATATCATCCACGCGTTCGCCGAGCGGAGGGAGCTGGATCTCTACCGTGTTGATCCTGTATAAAAGGTCCTGCCTGAACTTCCCATCCTTCACCATCTGGTGCAGCGGCATGTTCGTGGCGCAGATCAGGCGAATGTCTACATCGATGGATGTGTTCGATCCCACGCGCGTGACCTTCCTCGACTGCAGTGCGCTCAGCAACTTGCTTTGCAGACTCAGGCTCAGGTTGCCGATCTCATCCAAAAACAAAGTGCCTTCGTTGGCGAGCTCGAACCTACCAGGACGATCTTCGCGTGCATCTGTGAAAGCGCCTTTCTTGTGACCGAAGAGTTCGCTCTCGAAAAGCGTTTCTGTGATCGCGCCCATGTCCACCGCGACGAACGAGTTGTCCGCGCGCAGCGACTTCTGGTGGATGGCGCGTGCGATGAGTTCCTTGCCCGTACCGTTTTCGCCGAGGATCAACACATTCGCATCCGTTTTTGCGACACGGTCGATCATGGAGTACACTTCTTTCATCGAAGGACTGCTGCCGATGATATCGCGGAAAGGCTGGCTGATCTGCTCTTCGAGCATCTGCTTGGCCTTGCGCAGCTTGTCTACCTCGTTGTAGGATTTTTTCAATTTGATCGCCGTAGAGATCGTGGCGATGAGCTTTTCATTCTGCCACGGTTTGAGGATAAAATCCGTAGCACCTTCTTTCAATGCCCGCACCGCCATCTCCACATCACCGAACGCCGTGATCATGATGACCACCGCCTGCGGATCTTTCTCTTTTATTTTCCCCAGCCACTCGAAGCCCTCCTTACCACTCGTAGTATCCTTGCTGAAATTCATATCCAGCAGGATCACATCGTAGGTGTCGTTATTTAATAGGAACGGGATCTTGTTCGGGTTCTTTTCGATGATGACCTGGTAGTTGTATTTTTTCAGAAGCATTTTTGCCGCAAGCAAAACGTCTTCATCATCATCAATCATTAATATCTTTCCTTCATTCACGGCGGTTCCAGTTTATTAGGTGTTAGGATTGAGGTCGTTTGGGTGAATATTGTCAACTACCCACGAGCGGAGCGAAGTGGGTTGCCAACTGTCAACTGGTTCCACGATCATTAAAATTTTGCCTTCGTTCACAGTCGTTCAGGTTATTAGGTGGTGGTAGTTCGACGCTTGGGTGCGTTGCCAACGCCCAAGACCCAACAGCCAAGTGCTTTTTTCAAGGAAATTTCATGCCAGCAGCGGGAGGGGCTAAATTCGAGGTTTTTCATACAAAGCACTGGACGTCAGGGTGCAATATTGTACGAAAATGAACAGTTTGCAAGAGGTTTATGATGATGCAGAGTGATGCGACGATGGTATGGCACTCCGCGTCGCATCGCCTGTTAGCTCAATCAATTTCACCAAGGAGTCGACTGAGATTTGAATAATCTGGATCGGTCCGACAAATGTTTCTTAACTCGTTCTTCATTTCGGTCCGAAGGCCACCAGCGCGAATTTTCCAAGTTTTGTAAGCCTGATTCGCCTCTCCAAAACCGGGACCGATAAAAAATGCAACTTTGTCAAGCCTTGAACACAAGGTTTGGATAAGGGCAGGCGCACCTTGTGGAAAATTGACTTTCTCAATTATTTCAAAAATCAATTTGAGGTAAACGTCGTAATGTCTGAAGCCACCATTTTCACGCGCCTTTCCCCAGACATTATCGAGAACTCTGGAAAGAAATTCAATGAACGCATTAATAAAGAAGCTTTCGTTGTCTTTCAGATGCTTAATGGCCAGATCACGAGCATTTTCGGTTTCAATAAACCTGTCAATCATATGGGGGGTTGGCTCCAAATATCTCTTTTCGATTACGCGAAGCTTTCGAAGCCTTGATTTGTGTACCACTTGCCGATCCTCAATATGTTCACAAATTTCTATGAGACAGTCTTCAAGGTCTGCAAATTCAATCACTAGCACGTGATTATCTCTGTAGGGTTCTTTTCTTGGTCTTTTGCTATAAACTAATTGGATCAAATCATTTGGGAAGTTGTGTTTCGATTCCCTTGAACGTTTGTAGACATTGCGAGACCAATCGACCGCGGTCTGAACATTGACATCGCCGAGACGATATCCAATCAATAAAGTCAGAGATTCAGTCATCAGCAGTGACAATCGAAGCTGACGATAGTGATTGGGCCTTAAAAGCTCTACATAATCCTGTTGGGTAATAACAATAGAGGAAGGATTCAGACGACTTCCGTGCAGGTGATAAATGGGCATTTGTCCCGTCGGTGCGCTCAAAAAATCGGCTGGAGCCAAGGAGTGACCTTTTCCAGTTAAAATGCTTTCCAAGACGGTATCATAATTCGTCGTTAGTGCCCATTTCGGCTTTAACACGTCAAAGAACTCATTGTATCGCGCCCTGGTCGATGGGTTAGGATAAAAGCTTGTGAGATCGGCAATTTGCTGTTTGAGAATGAGGACAGAATCGTTTAAAGGAAACCCCGTCTTTTTTGAGTACATCTTGCAAATTTGGGTGGCCATTTCGGGGTGTGATACTCCGGGTTTGTTCACTTTGCCGAAATCAACTTTTAATATCTTCGCGCATTTTTCAAGTAATTCAGGCCATGAAAGCGCTCTTTTTTGATTTTGATTGAAAATAGCCATTGGCAACCCAGCCCCAATCAAGATTCCAAGGTTTCCGTATTCGACGGCGTCCGCAATCTTATCAAGAATCACCACTTTCTTCACCTTTGATTTTTTGGGAGAAGCCACTTCACTTGGTTGTTTGCGTTTAGGTTTAGTCGGCCGTGTTTTTGTTGCGGCCTTGGTTCTACTGAAGCGAGACCGAGGAATCAAAGGCCATATATTTCTTTTCGTTTCATGAATGCTTTCTCTCCACCTTCAAGAATCGCGCACGTAATCTTTTTAGTGGCAGTGCTATCAATTGATCCCCTATCAATAATGTGAGTTTTCTCGTTCGTGCTTTTGAGCGGTACTATTAGCTCTGCGTCGCCGAGGACTGCAATATTTGCATTGTGGGTAACAATAATTACTTGTCTAAGCTCCTTTACTCTACGCAAATTTTTTACGATTGTCTTGTAAATAAATTCACTGTCTAGGTTATCCTCTGGTTGATCAATTAGTAATGGGCAATTTCTATCTGAAAACAAGAGTACTGCAAGCAAAATTGATTGTTGTTGCCCTAATGAAAGTTTTCCAAATGTTCGCTTGACAAATATTTCTTTACCAGATTCGTCCAGGTGACTTCTGGTCAAAGTCACTTCCACTACGTCATCGAATTCGCATCTTTCAATTTGACCTAAAACTTGCGGTGCGTTTAGGTTTCGTATTATTTGTTCAGCCTCAATTTTTGTGAAAACTTCACCACCTTCTGGTCCTTTTAAATCACGGATCGCTGATGCATTGCCCTTTCTTAGAATTTCGAGCAGATTGAAGCAATGAATGTTTTCGACAATTAGATCAGCTTTTGGCACCTGGGCGGTTCGCCAACCCATCGTGTCCTTGATGAGCGTTGCGAGAGTGGGCGAGTATAGTCCTTCCTTCAGCACAATATCAATCTGAAAATCTACTACGGTTGATTTGAGATTTGAATTGACCTTATAAGTAAATTCAAATCGCTTTCGGTATATTTTATTCTTAATTTCCCTTCTAGCTTTCAGTAGGTCGATTCTTGTCGCTCTTAGTTTTTCGAGCTCTCCTTTTTTGCCGCTGAGTTGTGATAATCTCAACTCGTAATCACTGGAGTCTTTCGTTATCTTTCTAATAAATCCGATGTCCAATTTGCCACCCTTCGCTTCAATCTCCTTTCTAATTTCTTCAATTTGGTCTTGTGATTTTTTCTCTTTGTCTTTCCAAGTCTTCAGCTGAGCCATGATTTCCGCATTCACCTTTGCTGAATCTTTTTTTATGTCGGTTGAATGTCCATCAATTGCCTTTGAAAAATTATTCACGATAGACTTAACTTCTTTGAATTCATCTTTTCCAATGATTATTCTATCTTCCTTAAATCTGGATACTAGATCAAATACTTTTTTGTCGGAAAGGCTCTGAGAAATATTATTTACAAGATTTTGAAGATGCTTGACAAGCTCATCTCTTAAGGTTCTTTCGTTGGCTAATCCCTCTTCAAGTTCTACGGCCTTTTTTGCATCTTTTGCTTTTAGAAGCTTTACTTGCTCGTCTGCGCTTTTCTTGGCCTTTTCGATCTGCGGGATTGTATTTACTTCTATCAGAGCGCGTTCAATGGACGTTTGGTTATCAAGTAGTTGCTGACAAATTCTTTGGTCATCCGCTTTTAGGGTTTCAAAATCAATGAAGCTATCGAAAAACTTAGTCAATACGCTTCGATCTTTGTCGCTGTGTTGGATAGTTTCTGCGGTTTCCCCTTGTCCAAAGCTTTCAATTTTGATTTGAGTCATTCCTTCCTCAGGATCAGTTGAGTTTATGACTTGGCGAAGCTTGTCTTTTGTGAATATTTGTTCGCGACCGGTCTCATCCTCGTACAAAAGTTCGATTCTTTCGGGCCACACTTCATTGTCAATTAGATTTGGCCGCGCGCCGTTCCCCGAACATGCCCTCACCGATTCCATAACAGTTGACTTCCCAGCACCTCGGCCGCCGATAATGCACGTGAGATTCCTATTGAATTTGATGGCTTGGCCACTTAAGAATCCTCCATTAAATTTTGCTCCCTTGATGAATGGAACCGAAGACGGGATAAAGTCCTCAATCCTTATTCTCGCACTTGGGTCTAGAAAAGCTATTTTGAAAGAGTGAAAATTTAGTGAATCTACTTTCAAACGCGTTAGTTTTTTGTTTCCTGAAGCATTCTTGCCTAATGCTTCCAAAACATGAGAGTCGGATGACATCACCTTTGCTAATTCGTAAGTATTGTCTTCCGAAAGTGCCGCTCTCCTCGAATGGATCAATTTCCGTCTATTGGCGTCGGTGTCGGAATCTGAAAACCAGGTTGAGTTTGCTCCCCGAGACACTTCAAGGCCCAACAGGGAATGATGCCTGACGACCGCCTCTTTAAAAGGCGTATAGCCTTTCATGTACATCTCAAATCCGTTGTCTAGATCGATATGTGCGGCAACGCCAAATCCCCCCAGCAAATGCGCAAAGTCGAGGCACTGAACAATCGTGTTGTTGCATGTTTTTTTGTCCATAGAAATATTCAATTTTCCGACAAGTTGCTGTAGAACGGCAACATTTGGCATATAAATTAGAAGGTGGCCATCTGTCGTTGATAGCTCGATACCAGGAATAACTAATAATGATTTCCCTTCACTATGTTTTAGAGCATCTTCGACATTGCCGACCTCGTTGTGGTCAGTAATACTTATGATTGAAAGCCCTTCTTTGATGGCGAGGTTTACGATGTTCTCCGGCGTCATCTGATTATCCTTCACGTCATACGAGCCCTTCGGTCCAAATGAGTGAATGTGAAGATCAGCGCGAACAAATTTTGCCCCATCCGTGAGCCCATCAATTTCTTTCATAAACGCCATATGTTTGATTTAAAGTCTTTTCCATTACTTTTTTTGATCAAGAGATTGGATTTGGCAATCGCTTATTTTTCAAGTTGAAAATCTGTTATGTCTTTCAAGGAGTTCATTTGACTAGATTAGGGTCGACGAAAATTGCATTGGTATTTAATTATTGTTTGTCCCATGAGATCTGGTGGCGGAAGCTATGTATAAATCTGAACCTAAGTACTCAATTTTTCTTTGTTGAGGAATAGAGTAAGGAGAGAACTGAAATTCGCAATTTTATCTAAATGATTATTTAGATGGCATTAAGGCGGCCAGCCGTCTGAAGCCTTTGACCACCGCCTTTCGTCTATTGGGTTGTATTTGTAACCTAACCCAATTTTTGAACAAGAGAATCATCTTCGCGTATCTCCCGTACACTCTATTCTACACCATCGCACTTCCTCAACCGTCCAGCTTCCCAATAGCTGAAAATTCAGTTCGGCAGGGACGGCTTCGTGCTGGGAGACCTGCCGCTGATTATTGAAGTGAGTCGCGATTTTTTGTTGAAATTGCTATATGGTTCCAACACAACACTTGCGATCAAGTACATTGAAGTTGTCTTTTTGCATTACTGTGGCAATTTTTACTTGCTGTGGATCACCGGACAAACACACATTCAACCGCTTTCCCGATTCTGTTACAGTGAATGACTCAAGCTCGACCTCCGGTAAAGGTTTACTCGTTAATGATAATATCATATCGCTTGATCATTTTACTGGTTTTCCTGATGGAATCGAAGGCTGTAGCTGTGCGTATTCCCTCTCTGAATCAGATTTCCGAAATAAAGAATACATATTTGTATCAGGGTTCGACAGCATCGCTTTTGTTTCTTTCAACCATCATCTGCAAAAATTAAAGTTGGTTTCATCTGGTCGTGACCCGATGACGTTTGGTGACTATGACCATGTCGATGTGTATGAGTTAGGCGATATTAAAGTTACTGTCGATGTGAAATACAGGGGTTCTCCTGAAGAGGGAGAAGAGGTTTGGATTAACGTTGGCACAATCGCCATCGAAAATAATGGTGGAAGCAAAGTTTTAGATTTCTACGGCTCTTGCGGATGCTAATTCATCTACCTTAACATCCCTTCATCTTTGTTCTTTCTCCCCTTTGGACCTTTAATTATCCAAAGGACTAATCATGAGAACGTGATAAAGTTTGGTTGCACCGCGTGGCCCGACTTGTCAGGATTTCTATGTAATATTTTCTTGTCATTTTCTTGGGTTATCTGTGGTAATTCGTGCCATCTGTGGCAAAAAACTTCACCGTCTGCTCCAGGTTGAAACGCCTTAACATACGCATCATCTCTCTCGCGTTGTCTCTTCGTATCTTTATTCACCCCCTGAAGCAGATCTCTCAAGAAGTATATCTCCTTCGTCGATGACTTCGAGATCGATCGCTTCAGGGAGGAATTGACCCTTAGATATTTGAACTATGAGAATCCTTCTTTCTTTCTTCGCATGCACCTTTACGTGCATCGCCACCTTCTCCCAACCCCTCCCGCAACCCGTCCAGCTCCCCAACGGTTGGAAACTCAGCCCCGCGGGAACGGGCTTTGTGCTCGGAGATCTGCCGCTGAATATCGAGGTGAGTCCGTCGGGGAAATATGCGGCGGTGACGAATAATGGTCAGGGTACGCAGACGCTGCAGATCATCGAGACGGCAAGCAGGAAGAAGACGGATTCTTTGGTGGTGAATAAGCTGTGGTATGGTCTCGCGTTCTCGGCGGATGAGAAGTTTCTCTATGCAGCCGCAGGCCATAATAATATGATACTGAAATATGCGTTCGCCGGAGGCAAGCTTAAGCTCGCGGACAGTCTGGTGCTGGGAAAAAAATGGCCGGAACGTGTCGGTCCTGCGGGCATTGCGATCGATGAAAAAAGAAATCGCTTGTACACGGTCACGCGTGAAGACAAAAAGCTTTACATCGTCGATCTCAAAACGAAACAGGTTGTCAATGCGCTGCCGCTCGATGCGGAAGGGTATGCATGCAAGCTCAGCAAAGACAATTCGGAGTTGTTCATCACGTGCTGGGGTTGCGATAAGCTGCTGACGTATGATCTGGTGAAGAATGCATGGAAGGATCAGATTGCTGTCGGTGATAATCCCAACGAAATATTGTTGACACCGAATGGCAAATACATGTATATCTGCAATGCCAATGACAATACGGTGTCTGTCATTGACATCAAATCACGGCAGGTGATTGAAACGCTGGATGCGGCGCTGTTCCCGCAGTCACCAAGCGGATCTACGCCGAACAGCCTGGCATTGGATGCGAAGAAAAATATGCTCTACATCGCTAACGCCGATAACAACTGCATCGCGGTGTTCGATGTCTCCAAACCCGGCGCGAGCATGCCGAAGGGATTTATTCCCACTGGCTGGTACCCGACGTGTGTGCGGATGATCAATGGAAAGATCTGGGTCTCCAATGGAAAGGGATTCACATCCAAACCAAATCCTTTTGGTCCCGCGCCCACACGCAAGCGCGAAGATGTCATTCATCATGGCTTCGAGACACGCAAGGGGAGTCAGGTGGAATACATCGCAGCGCTGTTCACAGGCACGATGAGTGTTATTGATGTGCCGTCGGAGCAGACGCTGAAAGAATACAGTGAGGCGGTGTATAAGAATTCGCCATATTCCGACTATAGGAACGGTGAAGCCCCTGAAGCAGACTTCGTCGCTTCAGGGCACGTGAAACACGTGTTCTACATAATAAAAGAGAACCGCACATACGATCAGGTATTATCCGATGTGAAAGGTGGCAATGGTGACACAACATTGTTATTGTTTGGAAGGAAGATCACGCCGAACCAACACAAGCTGGTGGAATCGTTCGTGCTCCTGGACAATTTCTTTGTCGATGCGGAGGTCAGCGCCGACGGACACAACTGGAGCATGGGCGGCTATGCGAACGACTATCTCGAGAAAACCTGGCCCACAAGCTATGGCGGTCGCGGCGGCACGTATGGCGGCGAAGGTGAACGCGAGATCGCCAACAACAAGATGTTTATCTGGGACAATTGCAAACGCTCCGGTGTATCGTATCGCACCTATGGCGAGTTCGCCGATGAAGGCAAAGCGACGATCAAAGTGCTTGATGGTCATGTGTGTCCGGATTATCCTGGCTACGATCTCTCCATCCGCGACACGGTGAGGTTCCACGCGTGGAAGAGAGAGTTTGACAAAATGCTTAAGACGAATTCCGTTCCGCAGTTCAATACAATGCGGTTTGGCAATGATCATACTGAAGGCATGAGATTAGGAAGGACATCGCCGTACGCGCATGTTGCGGACAATGATTACGCTGTCGGACTTTTCATAGAACATCTGGCTGCGAGTCCGATCTGGAACGAGTCAGTAGTTTTCATCCTTGAAGACGACGCACAGAATGGTGCCGATCACGTCGATGCGCATCGCAGCACGGCGTACATCGCGGGAGGGATGATCAAAAGAAATTTTGTTGACCACACGCCGTATACTACGTCGTCGGTGTTGCGGACGATCGAACTGTTGCTGGGCATGGAGCCGATGACGCAGTACGATGCGGCCGCGCGGCCGATGTGGAATTGTTTTATGTCGGGTCCTATGCCGTCGGACTTCAAAGCCACTGCGCCGAAGGTCAACCTGGAAGAGAAGAACGTGGCGATGAACATTTGGCAGCGAAAGTCGGAGCAGTTCAATTTCAAGAAAGAGGATGCGAACAACGATGTGGAGTTCAATCGGGTGCTATGGCATGGGTTGAAGGGAGATGTGCCTTTTCCGGGACCGACGAGAGCGGCGTTTGTGGTGCCGAATGTGGGGGAGGATGATGAGTAGTAGGCGGTAAGCGGTAGGCAGTAAGCAGTAGGCAGTAGGCAGTAGGCAGTAAGCAGTAGGCAGTAAGCAGTAGGCAGTAAAGGGCTCGACCAGGCATGCAGATCGTGACCCGGTAATTTTATATCTTACCTTATCTTACTTTAACCCTATGTTGTCAAAACTCACTTCTCTTCGTGCCGATCTTGTAGTAGCGCTCATGGCGATGATCATTGGTCTCGCGACAATGTTCGTTTACATCTACCAGGCCAATATCATGAGCAAGCAAATGCACGCAGCAGCATGGCCTTATCTCGAAGTGAACTTTTCAACCAGTGACAACTCATTTTATATCTATGTACAGAACAAAGGCGCGGGTCCGGCGATCGTGAAGTCGGCTCACATCACAGCCGATAACGTCCGCTTCTCCGAAAGTCAGCGTAAGATTGATTCTCTGGTAGACGCCATCACCGGCAAGAAACATGTGCTGTCGGGCTATACCAACATACGTTCGAGGGTGTTGTCCCCAGGCGACCAGATCACTTTCGCTGAATTCAAAGACTCGACGACGGCGGCATTGGTGCTTCCTGCCCTGGCGAAGCATAAAGTGCAGTTAACCATTTGCTACTGCTCCATCTATGAGGAGTGCTGGAAACTTGAAACCGGGAAATCAGTCGAGCCCTGCGACAAGTGTGACTAGAACAGATCTTTATCAGAAATTCATGACAGCATGAATTCATTCGGGCAGACGTGTCATCCTTCGCGATTCTCTGCGGTCTTTGCGGTTTCTGTATTTCACTTCCCTATCCTCACCACATCCTCCGCCACCTTCTGAAACTTACTGAACACCATCGGATCATGGCCCGGGATCACCTTGTACGCATCATTTACCATTCCCTTCATCTTCTTCAGATTAGCGGTGTATCCCTTCGCATCGAGTGTCATCGGTATCGGCAGGTCATTCAACACATTGTAATAAAACCAGCTCGCATCGGAAGCGATCACGACAACATCAGTTTTTGTTGTTATCTGCACAAACTGGGATTCATACGTGTGCTTTGATCCTGTGAACACCCGTATTCCCGGAATGATTTCAATGTTGTCACCATTCACCAGCGTCAATTTCTTATCGAGATTGCGTTGCACCAACTGCATGACGTCTTTCTTTTTGAATCCAATCGTCGAGCCGCCTTTCTGCCAGGCTGCACCAACGAAGTAGTTGTAATCCTCTTTTTGCATCCAGATCATTGCATCCGGAAATAGCTCGATGCCGTTAAGGTGATCTCTGTGTGGATGCGTGATGATAATGTCGGATACGTCTTTCGGTTGAATGTTAATTCGTGCGAGCGCAACGTCAGGACGCGTATAGCTAAAGAGATTCAAGGCCGTGGTGTCAGTAAAGCCAGCGTCGACAAGAATTGTTTTTCCATTGGTCGTTTTCAATGCCCAGAACATGTAGCACGTCGAAACGCTGTCTTTTGAGTTGGCTCCGACGGCGATGGCAGCGATCGGGACTTTTCCTTTGGTCGCGATCTTCAACGCGTACACGTCTTCAATTTGTGTTTGCGCGAACGTGTATGTCGAGACAATAACGGCACACGTGAACGCAGCAAGAATGCTGAATAATTTCATGGTGCTGTGAATTACAACAATAAGATGCGGGTGCGAATGCATGTCGTGGAATTTTCTTTAAAATCATACGGATTGGCGGAGGGGCGAGTGGTCCAATTTGTGGGGACGAGACCGAATAGTTGATCGTTAATAGTTAATGGTTAATAGCGAATGGTTAATAGGTAAGTGATTTTTCTTTGCGGCTTTGCGACCTTTGCGGTTTTGAGCAGCTAATAGTTAATGGTTAATAGATAGGTGGTTTTTCTTTGCGGCCCTTTGCGACCTTTGCGGTTTAAGCAGTTAATAGTTAATGGTTAATAGATAATTGATTTTTCTTTGCAGGCTCTCTGCGACCTTTGCGGTTTAAGCAGGTAATAGTTAATGGTTAATAGATAAGTGATTTTTTTTGCGGCTCTCTGCGACCTTTGCGGTTTTGAGCAGTTAATAGTTAATGGTTAATAGATAGGTGGTTTTTCTTTGCGGCCCTTTGCGACCTTTGCGGTTTAAGCAGTTAATAGTTAATGGTTAATATCTTTGCGGCTCTTTGCGACCTTTGCGGTTTAAGCATTCATCTTCCCGGTTCGCGCCCATGTATCGCCAATGCACCCCACCGATCTACACCTCCGCTTGTGTAAATAAGGTGTGCCACTGACAAAAGTCAGCGTAAATTATTTGGTTTGTATTTCTTTCCCGGTAAGTGAGCGGCGGCGACTTTGACATTCCTCTGTCAATCCAAAGTTCAAAAAAGTCCTTCCGCGATAGTAAAAAAGCAGATTTGCATGGCCTACTTGGCCCGCAAAGCCTTTGAAATGATATGTACGGTAGGTACCTTTGATTATACCCCATTGGACCGTCATTTTCATCAAAGAATGACGTAACTCAAACAAGACATTGGAAGCTCGACTGATAATTGGTCGATA
Organism: Cyclobacteriaceae bacterium; assembly: GCA_044223825.1. Lineage (GTDB taxonomy): Bacteria > Bacteroidota > Bacteroidia > Cytophagales > Cyclobacteriaceae > ELB16-189. Next base: position 182,028 of record JBGALO010000010.1, read on the forward strand.
CTTTCGTACCTAAACAGTAATGCTCTTTCATGGCCCTTTTCGCAACCGGGCTATAGGATAAAGAACGATTGCAACGGCGCAATTTCTCATTTCATGTTGATCAGTAATTCAAATGAAAGGGAGTTTGAACGATCTGGCGGAACTATCGGTCCGACGGGTACAGGATTGGGTCCAAAAATGAATGTGTCCAACCCTTCAAGAGACATCCTGTCTTTCCTGAAAACCCTCGCAACATGGCTGGAGGGCGCGATCATTTTTTTCGCACTCTTCGGTTTTGTGAACTGGCAGTTTCAGCCTGGCGTCCTTCCCCCGTTGGTTTCCAGATTTACCGCAATAGATCCTTTGACGGCGGCGACTTTCTTTTTGGCGGCGTGCGCATTGCTTGCACTGGGAGGCGAACGCAGCCACGATCACCGTCGCGCGAACATCTTCGCGGTTGTAATAATAGTTGTTGCTGCATTTGATTTTATACAAGCCTTTCTGAACATCGATCTGCTCGAGTCAATTTTTAAGCAAACAGAAGCTGAGGCGACTCCAATAGAAAATTTCAACCACACGTCATTTGGTACTGCGATGTGTTTTATGCTCACAGGTTCGGCGTTGTTGATGATCGATCAGCGATCCGCACGCGACAAGTTCCCATCCCAATACATGGCGCTGGTGATTGGCTTGATCGGTTTGGTCGCGGCGATGACCTATATATATGTCGTGAGAAAGGATGGCATCTTTCAATTTTTGAATATGTCGGGAAGCAGTGCCATTTGTTTTATTCTCCTGGCAATAGGAATTCTTTTTGCGCGTCCCGCGACAGGGTTCATGCAGGAATTTACCGGCGTCTACATTGGAAGCAGAACGGCGAGGGTGCTTATTCCACTGGCGATTTTACTACCGGTCGTTCTCGGATTACTTCGACTGTGGAGTCATTGGAACGGCCTTTTTTCCGTCGAAGAAGGTATTCTGTTGCTGGTGATGTCGATTATCATCGTCTTTATCTTAATAACTGCTTTCAATACGCGTCTGCTTAACCAGCATGATGAAGATGAACATAGGTCAGCGCGCAAGCTGGCTGAGGTGAATGAAATACTTGAGAAAAGAGTGTTTGAGCGCACGTCAGACCTGGTGCGAAGTGAACGTCAATTCAGAAGCCTCATTGAAAACAGTTCTGATATTCTGAGTCTTGTGGACAAGGATATGCAGATTATTTACAGGAGTCCATCCGCAGAGCGCGCCCTCGGCTGGACGATGAGTGACAGGATAGAGTCGAGGGGCAGCGTGGGAAGCACCCATCCTGATGATGCAGAATATGTCAATCGTGTGATTGCCGAGATTCTCAAACAACCAGGCCGGTCCATGCCTATTACCTTCCGGACCCGCCACAAGCAGGGCCACTATTTGTGGGTGGAAGGATGGATAACCAACATGCTTTATGATGAATCGGTTGGTGCCATTGTGACAAATTTTAAAGACGTCACGAGTGAGAAAATTGCAAATGATCGGTTTCGGTTGGTCGTAGAGGGTTCGCCTTTCGGAAAAATATTGGTCAAAGCCGATGGGGAGGTGACATTGGTGAATTCGAAGACAGAATCCCTTTTTGGATACAGTCGACGGGACCTTGTGGGTAAGAATGTTTCGACACTTATTCCCAAAGAGGATTGGCGCAAGTTCGTCTCGCGTGCCGCGGAGCATCAGGTAAAAGGTGTGTCGGAGCCTGTCATGGGACTTGAGTTCATGGCAACGAGGAAAGATGGATCGCAGTTTCCGGTTGAACTCGGACTTAGTCCCATTGAGGCCGGAGAAGGCTTGATGTTCCTGGTCTCCGTACTTGATATAACCACGCGAAAGAACACCGAGTCCACCCTTGCACAACGCAGTACCGAATTAAAGGAGACATCTGCCGATTTACAGTTGACAGTCAACCGATTCAAAAGAGCCGAGGAGATTGCCAGCATCGGGCACTGGTTTTATGACATCGTCACCGAGGAAACGGTGTGGTCAGATGAAACATACCGCCTGTTTGGTTTCCGGCCAGAGGAATGCACACCGACAATTGAACTTTTCTTTAGTCACGTGCACCCCGAAGATGTTGAGATGGTGCGCAAAGTGCTGGCTGACTCGGCGAAACAATTTACTTCATTGTCGGCGCTCCATAGAATAATAACGAATGACGGGATTGAGAGAAACCTGTATTCAGTCGCCAACTATGAGTTTGACAATGATGGCAACGCCGCCCGGCTTTACGGCGTGTCAATGGATGTGACTGCACTCAGGCAAACTGAAAAGAAGTTGACGGAGTATCACCAGCGCCATGAGCTCTTGTCAAAAGCGACCAACGAGGCGATCTGGGATTGGGATGTGAAGACAGGGTCCGTAATTTGGAATCATGGCATTGAGACAATTTTCGGGTACAAGAACAGGAGTCTTGAATCAAGCGATGCCTGGTGGCAAGAAAGGATCCATCCGGATGACGTTGACCGCATCGTTTCGCAGATTCAGAAATTGTTCGAGACGCAGCAAAACACGCTGACACTTGAATATCGCTACGAGTGTGCAGACAAATCTTATAAATATGTGCTTGATAAGGGCTATATCGTTTATCACGAAGGGAAACCAGTGCGTGTTATTGGAGCAATGCAGGATATAACCGAACTCGTTGAATATCGGCGAGGCCTTGAAAAGATGGTCGAAGCCCGCACGCGCGAGTTAAATGAGGCACTGGAAAAAGAAAAAGAATTGGTGGCGGTGAAAAGCAAATTTGTGTCTATCGCGTCGCATGAGTTCCGCACACCGCTTTCTACGATTGCATTGGCAGCTGGCTTTGTGAAGCGTCATAAGAGCAAACTCACCAATGCTGAAATAGACCGCAAGCTTGAAAACATCGATAAGCAGGTGAATCAGATGACTTATCTGCTGGACGACATCCTGACAATTGGAAAAGCCGATGCTGGCAAACTGCAGGTGAAGATGGGAGAAATGGATGTTAACCATTTCAAGAAACTGGCACAGGAAGCCATCCAAAGCACTGCAAAAAAGCACAAGCTGATTTTTGTCAATGATTTTCAGCGCCAGTTGATCGTTACTGATGAAAAACTGGTGCGTAATATTATTATTAACCTGATTACCAACGCAGTGAAGTTCTCTCCTGAGGCGGATCGGGTGATGATGGAACTTCAGGGTGACGATAAAATGTTGACCATGGTAGTTCGTGATTTTGGCGTAGGTATTCCTGAACAAGATCTACCCAATCTTTTTAACACGTTTTCCCGGGGGAGCAATGTGTCGGAGATAGAGGGAACCGGCCTCGGCTTGTCTATTGTAAAGAAAGCGGTCGATATGCTGGGTGGAAAGATTGACGTAAAGAGTGAGCTCGGGGCTGGCACAGAATTCAAGATCTCGATTCCTATTTGACACCCAACATGAAAAAGAAGACCATCCTGATCGCCGACGATACATCCGACTCACTCTGGAACATGAGTGAATCATTGGAGCTGGAGGGCTACGACGTTATTCAGACAAAGGACGGCGCGGCGGCACTCGATGAGCTCAAAACGAAAATTCCTGACCTCATCATCACAGACCTTCGTATGATCAAAATTGACGGCTTTGAGCTGATCAAGCTCGTGCGGCAGGATGAACGATGGAGTCACATACCCATCCTTGTCCACTCAGCCATGGCTGAACCTGACGTCATTGAAAAAACTATTAAACTTGGCGCGACAGCATATGTTATCAAGCCTTGTTCCATCGAAATATTTTTGAAGGCTGTAACAGATGCATTTAAACAGAAGAAATCATGAGTGGATTTATCAAAGTGGCAATCGCAGATGACCATGCGCTGCTCCGGCAGGGTATCATAGCGCTACTCAACAACATGGAAGACATTGAGCTCGTGGGAGAAATGTCGAGCGGCGAAGAGGCTGTGAATTTTGCCCGAAACCAGCCACCCGAAGTTTTTCTGCTTGACATTGTAATGCGTGGAATGACTGGCATAGAAGCGACGCGCTGGATCAAAGAGCAATCACCCAAAGTAAAAATCATCCTGATCTCAAGTGAAATCAATAAGGATTTTATCTCTGCAGGTATCAAAACCGGCATTGACGGGTATCTCAACAAAGACATTGATGGAGAAACCCTTCACAAAGCCATTGAAACGGTGATGAAAGGGGAGAAGTATTTCAGTCCGGAGGTTACCGCGCTGGTGTTCCAGGATTTTTATCTCAAAGAAAAAGGCGGAAAAGGTCTGCCTACGAAAAAATCCTCGGTCCTGAGCAAGCGTGAAGAAGAAGTGCTGGTGCTCATTGCTCAGGGAAAAAGTTTGAAAGAAGTGGCTGAAGAATTATTCATCAGCAACAAAACTGTTGAAACACATAAGATGCACATCCAGGATAAGCTGGGCCTTTCCAATACTGCACAACTGGTGAAATGGGCCATCGAGAATAACCTGATTTCGCTCGACCGGAAGTAAATCATCCCTTAAATCTTTCCTATCCTTCATTGATCATCAGGAGATTCCTGATGCATGGGACCTTTCCTGACTTTTGCAAAACAGCGTCAGCCTGACAAAAAGGGGGCTATTGGGGGACAATTTTGTGTAACAATTAAGACAAAAACGCACAGCCCCTTATGAATAATTACAGCGTAAATCACAGCCAGTTGACGTCAACACAAGACCAAAGAAGCCTGGAAGAGCTGAAAAAGGCCAATGAGATCATCGGTCAGTTTATTACCAGTTGTTCCCACAGCCTTCGCGGGCCCATCAAATCAATTGAGGGTCTTGTTAATCTCATTCGCACAACGCCCAATGATGATCCCAACGCCTCCCTTTTTCTGGATATGATTGCGAAAGTCGCCGATAAGATGGAACACCAGCTTGACGAAATGGAGCACTTCCTGGAGAACACAAACCGCAAGGTTGTTATTGCAAAAGTCGATTTTCGTTCGATTTTGGAGGGTATTATCAGGCAAAACAGAAAGGAAATCGACGCCAACAAGATCAATGTGAGCATCGAAATCTGCGAGAACGCCCCCTTTCATGCAGACCGCCACCGGATCGCGTTAGTGCTGAAGAACCTTCTCCTTAATGCAATACAATTCAGGGATGACCAGAAAACGCTGAAACAGATTCGTGTGCACGTCACCATAAACCCCACGATCTGCGACATTGAAGTCATTGACAACGGCATTGGCATTCCTGCAGAATGCATCAAAAAGATCTTCGAATTGTTCTTCCGCGGCAGCGAAAAATCGACCGGAACAGGTATTGGCTTATACGTTGTAAACGAAGTGCTCACCAAGATGGGAGGCAGCATTGACGTGACCTCAGAACCAGGCAAAGGATCGGCCTTCACGTTGACGCTTCCGAATTCTACACTTTAGAGAAAAATCTTACATCATTTTTTTCAACCTCTTTAACATCGAATGCGCGTCAGGAATACTGGCGCGCATTTTTTCATTTTACTTTTTTGTTTTGATCTCATCCATTCCCGGAGCTCTCAGGTTTTCCCTGATTCTGCACATTCAGGTTGTTGCCGAAGGATAGCGGTGGTCATCCTTGCACCTTTGACTCATTGAAACGGCAAGAAAAAATCAAAACGAAAAAACAATCGGTTATGAAAACGCTGACAACAATCAAAGGACTCGTGAAGCGCTGCTTAAGAATCCGCAGGAATCAGCAGCAAGTAAAGCAAGGTCAACTGTTGAACATCCTTACGACAGACATGTTCAAAAAAATGAGTGTCCAGGATAAGCTTACATCATTGGCTAAACTTTCGGCGCTCTTCCAGGCAGACTTTGATACAGTGCCGGCAAAATTCACCGAGATGATGGTGACGCTTACTCATAAATTAAATAAGTCAGTACTCGACAGTTTGAAATAGAGATCGACTCAGGAAAATCCTGATTCTTATAAATCAAGATTGTCCTGACAGAAAGAAGAGAGAGCAAGGCGAATTTTGAATCATCAAAGACAAAGAGAAATGAAAACGAAGAAGACAACAATCAGAAGAATGGCGATCAGAGCGAGAGCATTCCTGGCGCCATTGATCCTGATATGTTATCCTACTGCGGTAGTGTGTATGTTCCTCATCGTCGGCGTGCTGACGAGAGATACTCATCAATCACTGCAAAAGGATGCTCATGAGAAAAGGAGAAGTCAAGTCGAAAAAAGTACAGTCAATAAATAGCAGATATTATGAAACTCAACTCTCTTCAAAAATTTAATGCGATCATGCTGTCATTGTTCCTCGCGTGCGCTTTGGCAGCGAGCTACTTCTCCAGCAAAGCACGTCGTACAAACGCTGCGGCATTTGTTGACCCGATCGCCTCCCCGGACAGCACATTTGCTGTAATCACGCCAGAACCTTAATAGTTAAACCAAATAAATATCAATCAAAAATTACTACAACTTTTAAAATTCAGAATGTTATGGAAACGAATAGCAAATTCTTCAGAAAAATCATCGACGCCTTGTTCATGACACTTTTCATGTTTCTGACTTCGATGTACGCATGTTTCGCACAAGCTTCCTTTGATGAGAATGCATCAATGGGCTCGGATTCTTTGACGCGCACTACTGACAGCAAGAAAGCTGCCGGCATACGCCTGGCGAAAAATCTTAACCTCAGCGCAGTCGCAACGGCGATTGAAACTGTAAACAGTCCCTTCGCAGAATATAAGCCTGCGATCGCGTTGCACGGAGACCGCCTGTACTTCAGCCGCTCAATGCATCCTATGAACACGGGTGGCGCGGAAGACAAAGAGGATATCTGGTATTCTGAGATCGACAAAGACAATGAAAATAAAATGTCAGAGCCCAAGCGCCTGGAAGGACAATTGAACAACAGCGGACCGAATTACGTGAGTGGAGTAAGTGTTACAGGTGATACGATTATCCTTGGCAATACTTACCAGAAGAACGGTAAGATGAGAGCAGGAATTTCCCTCAGCACGAAAGTGAATGGAAAATTCGGCGGCCCGAAGGCAATCTCGATCAAGAACGACTACAACCTTTCTGAGCACGGTAACTCATATGTGTCCCTTCGTGCCAATGTGATCATCTCTGCGGTAGAGCGTTATGAGACTTACGGAAAGAGAGATTTGTATGTGAGCTTCTGGGTAGGTGGCGAAGCTACAGAACCGATCAACATGGGTCCAGTCATTAACTCAAACCTTGACGAATCATCACCTTACCTCGCTTGCGACAAGAAGACACTGTATTTCGCTTCGAAAGGTCACAACGGTTACGGCGGTTACGATGTGTACATGTCACGCCGCCTTGACGAGACCTGGACAAACTGGAGTGAGCCTGAAAACCTGGGCCCGGTGGTGAATGGCCCGATGGACGAAGAGTTCTTCTGCATCACACACTGCAAGCAGTTTGCTTACTTCTCCAAGCAGGTAGCTGAAAAGAATGTAGACATCTACAGAATACCGATGAAGGAATTGTTTGGCGGAGCGAACGCAATCTTCCGCTAAGCGAAAACAAAATCTTACAGGCCAGAGCTTGTAAGATTTTGCCTTTTTGGACCAAACTTCAAATCTCAACCAGCCAACATGAAAACATTACTTTTGATAACCTTAAACTTTCTCTGCATCCTGGTAGGCGATCCTGAGGCGAACGACACTGAGCTAAGTCAAAAGTTGTCGGAATATTTTTTCGGACTTTCGCTCGAAGCAGATATCAAAAACCTGCGAGACAAACTGGCAGAAAACAAGGACTTCACGATTTACCGTGATCCTAACAGAGACGAGGCGACATCAATAACGGGTAGCATCGCTCAGCATGAACACATCAATCCGGGGTCGGCGAGAAACCAGTTGGTCATTCAAATTACACCTTCCGGCAATCGCGAAAGTGTGATGTTTAAACTGTCAATAGACTATAAACTCACGGATTTGCCGATGGCAATGCATGACTGGGAAGAAATTAAAAAAGATTTCCGACCTTTCTTTACCGAATTTTCCGAGAAAACAGAGATCGGTTTTCACCAGGAAGAAATTGAGACGCTTAATCTGAAAAACGGACATGGAGCCGTTGCCATCCGTCTCGTAAAATTCAATAGTATCAATCATACGATCTCGTTCGAATACACCGCTACCAGGCGGGTGAAGGCGAAACAACAACGGGGATAATTGGAATATTAAATTTTACCTCCTATGACCTCAGCATCCCGGACAAAACAGATCAACCAACCCAGGCGTGATTTCCTGAAAAAGCTTTCGATCATGACTTTGGGTAGCATTGCTACTCCCATTCTGTCGAATGCAGAGAAAGCGGCCGCCGGTGCTAAGCTGTTCGGAAGGAGTGCGGCCATTGAGGCGGGAAAGGCAACCGTGGCGACAATCCTGCATACTGCCGATCTGCACGCTCAGTTGAACACCCATGATGAATTCTTCATTGAGGACGGCCAGGTGACTTATAAAAAACGTGGCGGCTTTGCAGTGCTTAAGACGATGATCAACAAACTGAGAGCCGAAAATCCAGGCAACACGTTGCTTATTGATGGAGGTGACTGTTTTCAGGGAGGAGGACTCGCTACATTGACGGAAGGGCGTGCCATTGTTCCGCTCATCAACGAAATCGGCTATGACCTGATGCTTCCGGGAAACTGGGAGGTGGTATACGGGAAAGAGATGATGCTGAAAGATCTCGGCGGATATTCAGCAGCCACGATATGTGCAAACATGCTGCATGACACCGATGATGCGCTGAACGGGCAATTGATTTTCCGTCCGTACTGGACAACCAGGATTGCCGGATTGAAAGTTGGATTCATAGGTTATAATGATCCAAAAGTACCGAAACGTCAGCCGCCAGCTTTCAGCAAAGGAATGCGATTTGTGAACCCGCTTGATTCCGTTGCGAAATACATAAAGGTGTTGAAAGAGGATGAGCAGTGCGCAATGGTGTTCCTCGTAACACACATGGGCTTGGCGCAACAAGTTGATCTCGCGAACAACGAGGCGGTGAAAGGCGCTGATTATATTCTTGGCGCCGACACACACGAACGCGTCCGCACGCCGATGAAATGTACGTACGCGCAGGTGACAGAGCCTGGCGCATTCGGATCCTTCATCTCCAAACTTGATTTGGTGGTAGAAGACGGTATTGTGAAAGACAGACGTTACCAGCTGCTCGAAGTTGATCCGGAAAAATACAAGCCGGATGCAAAGATGACGGCGTTGATAAAAGAGCAGCGCGCGCCCTATAAAGAGCAACTCGACAAAGTCGTTGGGAAATCACGAATACCCTTGGTTCGGTACTACGTCCTTGAAAATCCGATGGACAACATGATCACCGATGCGTTGATGTGGAAGTTTAAACCGGACATCGCGTTGAGCAATGGTTTTCGTTTTTGTCCGCCGTTGGTGCCGCAACATGGAACTCGTGAAGCGCTCATTACGATGGATTACTTGTGGAGCATGATGCCATTGGATTCTGCCATAAAATCTGGATTTGCGACGGGCAAACAGCTTTGGGATTGGATGGAGAACGAGTTGCATAATGTTTTTGCGTCGAAGCCCGGCGACCGCCAGGGAGGTTGGGTTGTCAGAATGCAGGGCATGAAAGTGAACTTTACCATGCGCGAAGAAAACGGTAAGCGCTTGAATTGGATACTGATCAACGAGAAACCTATCGACTTTGAAAAGGTTTATTCCATTGTTACGTGCGAAAGGGAAGGTGACCCCGACGACACCATGTGCAGGTTGGGGCACGTGAAAGAGCCCACACGGCTTGGCGTTACCATCCACCAGGCGATGATCGATTACCTGGCAGTTCATTCGCCCATCCTCCCTCGTATTGAAGGTCGTGTTACGGCAACCGACGCTCCACCCACGCTGTTGTCACAGTTGGAAGGGTATGGATATCAGTTTTTTTGAGAGAATTCGGGGAGCCACGGAGGACGCGGATTGACACGGACAAATGCAGGAGCGAAAGCGACTATCCGTGTCCATCCGTGTAATCCGTGGCTAAAAAACGTTTACTACTCATACTTCAACGTCTCCGCAGGATTGACCATCGAAGCTTTGACTGCGTGGTAACTCACCGTAAGCAACGCAACCAGAAGTCCACCGACCATGCTCACCGCAAAAAGCTCCCATCCGATAGCAATATGGAACTTAAAATCGCCCAGCCACTTATTCATTATATAATATGAAGCAGGGGCTGCCATCGCAAATGCGATCAACGATAGCCAAATGTATTGCCTGTTCAGCAATACAAAGATGCTTCCAAGATCTGCACCCAACACTTTTCGTATTCCGATCTCTTTCGTTTTGTTGACAGCATTGATACCCGCCAGCCCGAACAGTCCCAGGCACGATATCAATATCGCAAAACCCGTCGCAAGGCCCATGATACTCATCCATCGCGTGTAAGACGCGTATTGTTTGGCAACATCTTCATCAAGGAATGTGTATTCAAAAGGTTTGTCGGGAGCCAGTTCTTTGAAGATACTTTGAACTGCCCGAACCCTTTCCGGCAGATCGCCTGCCTCAACCTTAATGAGCATGTGCATCAGGTGGCCCACCGCATTTTTGTTCATGGAAATAAACATCGGCTCAATGTTTTTTTCAAGAGAAAGGAAATGGTAATCTTTGACTACACCGATCACTTTCGATCCGATCCCGACGGAATCTTCCTGCCAGTTGAGATATTCATTGAGTGGGTCGTTCCACTTCATATCTTTTACAAGCGCTTCGTTGACGATGACAACATTCGAGTCGTTGGGTATGTTTGAATCAAAATTCCTGCCTTGCAATAATTCTATTCCAAGCGTAGGTATATAGTAAGGATCGCCTGCATACACGTAGGCAGATTTATTTTCACCATTGATTTTGTATCCATACAGAGAATAGCCTTGATTGAATGATGAGGTTGTTCCTGCGACCGAGAGTATCGACGGTTGCTGTGACGCCATTTCCCTAAACCGCGTAACCATTTTGTCGGAAGCGTTGGTCCAGCCCATTTGTGTGGGAACAATGATCAGTTGGTTCCGATTATAACCCAGGTCTTTGGTCGTCACGAAACGCATTTGCCGATACATAATTACCGAGCTGATGATCAGGAATGCTGACAACGAAAACTGCAACACGACGAGCGGCCTGGTAAATCCCGCCTGCAGTCGCGATGTAAATCCGCCCTTCAACACAACGGCCGGCCGGAACCGCGAAAGGAACAGTGCAGGATAACTTCCAGCAAGCACACCGACGATCAGCGCGAGAGCAAAGCTGACACCGGCAGCAAGCGCCATTCCCGGAACATCGAGCTCGATAGATTTCTTTGTGAAACTATTGAAAGAGGGTAAGAAGGCGAGTGCCATACCGAGACCGATGATCATGGACAACACGGAGAGTAATATCGATTCGAACCCGAACTGGTAGATCAGTTGCTTCTTCTGCGCGCCCACGACTTTTCGAATACCGACTTCTGTGCGCCGTGATGTAGAAGTAGTAAGCGCGAGGGAAACATAATTGATGCAGGCGATAATAAGAATGAGCAGGGCGATGCCGCCTAGAATTAATGAGTATTGCGGGTCACTGACTTTCTCCCAGCCAACTTCTTTCTTCAGGTGAATGCCGGTGATGTTTGTGAACTTCAACTGGAAGACCTTGACATCATCGGGCACCGGAACAACTGACTCGTCGCGATCCCTTTTCAATCGCGTGCTCATCAGCTTCTCGACTTCTTTGTCCAGGTTTGACTGAAACTTTTCCAGGTCTGTTCCTGGTGCTAGCTGCACAAATGTGGCCGTATTGAAGTTGCCAAACCTTGTCAAGTTGCGCTCATAGCCTGGACGATTTTCCTGTGGGATGAGGATGGTGAAATCCAAACTTGAGTTGGCAGGAGGGGATTCAATCACTCCCGTTACCGTGAGCGGCAGCGGATCACCTTCGCCGGTTGCAAGCGTAAAAGTTTTTCCAATCGGTTCTTCATTGCCGAAGTATTTCTCTGCGATTGCCGGCGTGAGCACGATTTCGGATTTGTTGAGGAAAATCTTGTTTGGATTTCCTTTTATCAACTCAAAGGAGAACATCTTAAAAAAATCCGCGTCTGCGAAAGCGATCTTCTCATTGAAAACTTTGTCCCCGAATGCGAGAATGCCGGTCGAGGAATTGAACCGTGTTCCCGCTTCTATTTCAGGAATGTCACTCTTCAACGCTGGCAGCAAACCCGTTTGAAGCCAGGCGTCGCCGTGAAAACGTTCTTTTGCTTTTGGATCCCACGTATTGAACCACCTAGACTCCATTCTGTATAGACGGTCCTTGTTGGCGTGGAATTCATCAAAGCTTTTTTCATCACGGATGAATAGAAAAATAAGGATGCAAAACGCGATGCCGATGCTGAGACCGAAGGCATTGATGAATGAATACATTTTCCGCTTGAAGATGTTGCGGGAAGCGACTTTAAGGTAGTTCTGTATCATAAGGATATATAATCAAGCAGATTTAGGAAACAAGCCACATTTCATAAACAAATGTGAGCCCACCTGACGATTCGATGTGCTGAGTTGCTGAAAAGTTGTATTCAAATCCGTCGTGAATATTAACTACACGAACGGAAGGGTAAGAATACACTCAGCCTTTCAACAATTGACCATAAATCTCCGGATCGGTTGCGCCCTCTAATCCAAATAGCAATACCTGGCTGCTCGTATTCAAGCCAAGTGCACTTTTGAGCACCGGATCTTCCGCCGCCTTCATCACAACAGCCATTCCACCACCAGCAGTTTCACCGCAAACAATCGGAGTGTCGCCGCCACCATCAGCTAGCGCCTTCATCGCATCCACAACCCATGAGTCTGGGATGCGCACGAAATCACTGGCAAGCCATTCGAGAATTTTCCACGCAGCCGGTGATACTTCGCGGCAAGCAAGTCCGGCGCTGATCGTATGCAGTGAGCCCGCGGAAGGCGTGGGCTTGCCATGCACTGCGGACTGATACAGACAATCTGCTTCTATCGGTTCAACCAATACAAACCGGGGCAATGTGGTGCATCGTTGCTGGAAGCCGAGGAAGATTGCCGCTGCAATGCTGCCAACGCCTCCCTGAACAAAGACGTGCGTGACGGAATTAATATCGGGTAGTTGAGCGAGCGCTTCTTCTACCATGACCATGTATGCATTCATTACACGACGAGGTAATAAAGAAGCGTAGTCGTCCCATGATGTGCTGCTTACAAAATGCCAACCGTTGATTCTCACATCCTCCCGTGCGCGCGCTACCGATGCTTCATATTCTCCATCGATGCGGATAACGATCGCGCCAAGTTTTTCCATGGCTTCCTTGCGACCACGACTTACATGACTATGAATGTAAGTCACGCAGCGACAACCAAAAGTCTTGGCGCCGTAGGCGAGGCCTCGTCCCTGATTGCCGTCGGTGGCAACTGCTACAGTGACTTTCTCCGTAATGTGACGGTACTTTCCGTTTCGTAGGTCGTTGGTGCTGGGGCGAATTCCTGTCGCACGCTCAACCTCGTCGCAAAGGATCCTTGATACCGTATACGGAGCGCCGAGTGCTTTGAAGCTTGCGAGTTCACTGCCGAAGCGTTGGCTTTCATCTTTATAAAACAGGTTCGCGATACCGAGCCGTTTTGCAGTTCTTTTAAGTTGATGCAATGGCTGTGGCGAATATTCAGGCCAGGTTCGGATCTCGTCAACAGCCTCTTTCCAATTCTTGAGATTTTCTACTGCCTTCGCTGCATGTGTTGAAGAAGACTGTGAAAGCCTTTTTGTGTTGTAGTGGTGTGAGTAAGTGGGTGTCAACTTTGTTCTAGATATTTTTTAAAGCAGAATCAAAATATACCGCTTTGTTAGTAGGAACTTGGGCATATTTTACACGCATGGCATCCTGAAGAATCGGAGGGTGGGGTTATAATTTTCCATAATTTAGTTGCAACCGTTGCCACATATTGAATGTCTTAGGAGAAAAACCAACCCAAACCATGACAAATTCTCGTCGCCGCTCCATTTTCCTTGTAATTCTTTCCCTTAGCCTGTCCTTTTTCTGTGCCCACGCACAGGAGAAAGAAGCTATGTTGCTCGGAGTCTATCATTTTGCGAGCAACAATGATATGATGAAGTCAAAGCTCGACGATGTGATGTCAGAGAAGCGGCAAAAGGAAATCAAAGACCTCGCTGCGAAGCTAAAAACCTTTAACCCCGACAAAATATTTGTGGAGTGGAAGCAGAGTCAAAGGGGACGGTTCCTGGACAGTACCTACTCCTTATACCTTCAGGGTAAATTCGAATTGCAGGCCAATGAAGTCTACCAGATTGGGTACAGGCTTGGAAAAATGCTGGGTCATAAAAAATTGTATTGTATGGACGCAGCCGGGGATTTTTTGTACGATTCCCTCGTGGCGGCAGCAAAAAAAGGAAATCAGATGAAGAAGTTCGAAGATGATATTACCGAGCTTAAGAAGGAGTATTTAACCTTTGACTCCTTGAAATTTAACCGGACGATCAGCGAGAATTTTATCATCATGAACTCGCCGAGCAAGCGCGATCTGTGGCGCGGTAACTTTGTGTCGATGGCGCCTTATCTTGGAAAACCCGGTGAATACGGCGGAGCTGAATTTTTAGCCGAATGGTATAAGCGGAATATCAAGATGTATTCCAATATTATAAGAACCGTCGAGCCCGCCGATAAGAAGATACTTGTGATTGTTGGTGCGGGGCACAAGCCGATCATCAACCAGATGTTTGAAATGAATGTGGATTGGAAACTGGTCAGTCCGGTGGAATATCTCAAAAAATAGCTGCCTTCACACGGGGATTTCTAAGTAAATATTTAGTTGTAACTATCGTCCGTTCGGAGGGATGATTCCCCGATTGTTGTCTCAATGTTTTTAATGGGCATACCGGTAACCCGAAATAAATCACTCAGGGTTTTATGGTATTTTGATATGAGATCGGTTGCAAGACATTGATCTGACCAAAGTCAGCGAGATTTTGATTTCCACGCTTTTGCATTTTGCGCTTTGACGTGTATCTTGTCCGTTGTCCCCCAAACACTAACCCCTTATGAAATTCTCGGATATCCTCTCCGGTTTCCGGCAAGGCAAAAGCACTGCAAGGAGCCACATGAAAAACCTCATTGAGATGGCTGCCGCTGACGGCACATTTGCTCCTCAGGAAATGGATTTGCTTCATGACATCGCCAAGCGTAATGGCATTACTGAAAAGCAAATCGCTGACATCCGTAAGAACCCAGGTGCTGTTGCGTTCGAGCTTCCGGCAGAACCGAAGGAAAAATTCAGCCAACTGTTTGACCTCGCATTGATGATGTCGGTGGACAAATCAGTTCATGCAGAGGAACGTCGGCTGTGCACACTCTTTGCCATCAAATTCGGTTATAAGCGTGAAAACGTTACGGATTTGATCACTACCATTCAGGCCAATATCAACAGTGGCCGCGGGATGGAGGAGACAATGAAGCGCTGCGCGCCGCTTATTGCTTAGGCTGGGTGCTAGGTCCTGGTCCCGATAGTGCCGATCGGGATCGGGATGGGAATTGGGTGTTTGGCAGCTTATGTCTGCACTACAACCCTGCCTACTGCTTACTGCCTACTGCCCACTGCTTACTGCCTACTGCTTACTGCCCACTGCTTACTGCCTACTGCTTACTGCCGCCCACTCCTCACCACCTCCATTTTCCTGAACAAAAGATAGAATGGGAAAGTGATCGTTAAGATTATCAGCGCGTACACACAATTCCACGTGTCTTCGATGAACAGTCCCACTACCAGTGACAAGCTTACGGCTGTCATAAAGATCGGTCCAATAGGATACATCCAGGCTTTATAAAATTTTGGTTCTTCAGAAGTTCCTGCTGGTTGTCGAGCTTCCTGTCTTCTCACGAAAAAGATCGAGACATACACCGACAAATCTGCCAGCAGTGCGAACAGTGCTGCCACATTTACCACCACGTTAAAAATTCCGGTGAGGGAAAAAATAATCGAGATGCCTGCTGTCAGCAGTAGAGCGTTGCCGGGAATTTGATGCTTGTTGAGCTTGCTGAAAGCCCGAAAGAAAAGTTCGCGGCGCGACATCGCAAAGAGGATACGCTGAGGGACAAGGGCGGTGGCGGCAAGGCATGCGACCAGCGACACAATAGAAATGATCGTCACGATGTTTCCACCCCAGCCACCGAATATTATTTGCGCAGCGTCGGCGGCAGGCAGATTTGTTTTTGCCATGGCCGGCAATGGCAGCACTGCCAAAAGCCCAAGGTTGATCAGGGTGAATATGATTGTAACGCTGGCTACACCGGTGAAGAGAGCGCGTGGGAGATTCTTCGTTGGATCGGTATCTTCTTCAACAAAATATACGGCACAATTCCAGCCTGTGAACGTCATGAAGACAGAACGAATGGAGAGAATGAAGATGGCCATTACCGGAAGCGTGTCCACAACCTGGGGACCCGCTGGAGCAGCTCCTGGTCTGTTGAAAAAATGAATGAAGCAGGCGCTGACGAAAAGCAGAATGCAAAGTGAAGTGATGACACTCATTATTTTCTGAAAGTTGCTGCTCGATTTAAGTCCCTGCCATTGAAAGAGTACAAACAGGATCGTGAGCAGTGAAGCGCTGATACCCAACGGCAAATTCCAATTCATCAGTCGGTTCACATATTCAGCAATGGCGATGGACAGATACGACATGGCGCCCGTTTGAAAAAACCAGTCGAAGCAGCCCGTGAGAAAACCGATTTTGTCACCAAACGCTTTTTGCGCGAATACAAATGGTCCGCCGGCCTGGGGCATGCGTGTGCCCAACTCCGCGTAGATCGACGCGCCCACCATTGCGATGAACCCGCCCAGTATCCAGAAAAAAATAAATAGGAAAGGATTGGATGTATAACCTGCCACGATCGCGGGCATTCGCATGATTCCTACGCCGATAGTACCTCCTACGATAATGGCCACGCCGAACCCGACGCTTACAATTCGACGAAGACGGGATTGCGGGGCAGGAGAGGGCATTAGGTGGGAGTGAAATGTAAAATGTAAAACAATAAATGTAAAAAGTAAAAGTGCAGCTACTTCATGCCGCCTCCTTAACTACTTAACTCCTTATCTCCTTAACTCCTTACTCCTAACTAAAAACCTCCGCCACCGCCTTCTTCGCGATCACGATATCATCTGCTTCAGGCAAACCGCTCACGCCGAAGCCACCGATAACTTTTCCGTCAACGATGATGGGAACGCCGCCACCGAAGCCTGTCACTTTTGGATCTCCCCAAAAGGCAGGATTGTCGGTCGTGCGCATGCGTTCTCCAAGCTTGCTGGTCTCGATGAGATCGATGGCAGAAGTGTATGCTTTGTTCTGAGATATGCGCGATGATGCCGGATTGGTTCCGTCCATGCGGACGAAAGCTATGAGTTCGCCTTCAGGTCCGCATACCGCGGCAGCCAGTGGTCTTCCAAATTGTTTTGCTTGTTTAATCGCAGACTCGAGAAGCCGCATGGCTTCTGCGGAACTTACTTTTGAGGTATTGTACATTAAGTGAAGGGTTGAAATAATAAAGATAGTATTTGGGATCGAGAAGCGTAAATGGCAAGACTTGAGCGGGTCGGGGTCCGCTTTATTATCGGAGGGCAATGGTTTGTGTCCCGAATCTAAGGGTTCGCTGCGTACATGTAAACCACGCAGATGTTCGCAGATTGAAATGCACCAGCGACTGGTGATTGGTCTGTGAACACCTGCGTGAAGTGATCATTCATTAATCATTGTAAAATGTGCCGGATCTTTTTTTCTACCAAGGTTCTTAGCAGTGCGAAGAAAGCCATCGTCACCTTTTAAGGTGATCATCACCCGACGCCAGAAGGCTTCGACGTCTTGCTGATTCATCGCACGTGTATGAGTATCTTCCACCTGTGAAGCATAGGATTGCAAAAGATTGGGAAAATGTTTTTTGAAAAGATTGTTGGTGGCAAACAATTCACACCCGATTACTTCGCTCCCTGAAACCACCACTACTCCAATGATTTCAGATTTTTCGCGGAACGCGTCGCGTAGCGCTGCGACGTAGTTTTTTACATGTTCTTGAAATGTGCTGTCGAGGCGAATGTCCAGGATTCTGGAATTTTCCGAGTGCACGTCATTCTTATTCAATTTTGACTCAACCCTTTCCCAGACAGTTTCCTGACTTGAACCGTTCATTGCAGCCATGCGGATTTCATTCGGAGGGAGAGAGTTTTCTACTACGCTGAATGCGTCGCTGTCGCCCTGCCACCGGTGTGCCTCGACACAATATACTGACAGATCAATTTTTCCGCTGTGCGGTACGAGAACTACATCTGTTTGAACCATGCGATCCTGGCTTCCACCCGTCACTACTTCACCGTTAAGAATTAGAACCGTGTCGGCAGAAATGTTTTCAATGTAAAGCGTATTCACCTCTGGCCCGCCGTACCTTGGATCATCCGACACATGTTCCGTCACCCGTACTTTGTCGTCATCGACGGCTTCTTTAAGGGTAAGATAACCTCCCATGTAGCGGCGATGCTTGATGAAATTGTTGTTGGCATACACAGGAATCAACGTAAGCGCCCGATATGATTGTGCGCTCCCCAATTCGAGGTTCTCGAAAGGGTTCATGACACATGCATTGGCACAGATCGTCACTATGACGATGCTTATGCGGCTCGTCGTTCTCATAAAAAGATTATTTAGTTGGATGTATTGAAGTAATGCGACGGATCAGGAAAAGTAACAGCCGACCTTCAAATGACCCTAAAAACAGCGAAAATGCGATGAGACAACAAAAGCTGTCTGAATGTTACACCTCTTTAAATTATTTCCCCTTTATTTTTTCCACCACAAACCTTCTCTCACCCATTCCGTGTAGGATCATTAATAAACATTACAGTTATGAAAAAAATCAATTGGACAGAAATCGCAATCGCAGCGCCCACGGCACTTGTATTCGCTAATCTTGGCGGAATTCAAACGATGTTTACGATATCGTTGCTGCTGGCGACATCAATGATTTTAACGCGGGTACTGGCAGTAAAAAAATCTGCTGTCGTGCCAGTTATGTTGAAGAGAAACTGATATAGCGCACTGATAATTTCAAAAAACTCTTAACGCATAGGCACATAGAGATCAATCTAGGTGCCTATGTGTTTTAAAGCTCACTCGGGAAAAGACAGCTTCCCCATGTGCACAGAAGGAATTCGCGCACGCTTTCCGAAATCAATACGTTTTCCGCAAAGAGTTTCATTAGCCAGCACGGCAAACAGTATTGCTTCTTTTGCATTACCCGGAATACCGAGCTCATCTGTTGAACGAAGCTTGGCAACACCGAGCAATTCCTGAATCCACTTTACCAGCAAAGGATTGTGAGCACCGCCGCCACTCAGATAGATTTCGTATTTGTTTTTCCCGATTGTTGAAAGAATTGGTTCGACGATGGTCTCGGCACTGAAGCGGGTGAGTGTCGCGAGGAGGTCGTTCACAGACAGTGACATTGTGTTTGATCGCTGCTGTGCGCGACGCACATATTCCAGGTTAAACAACTCAGGTCCGATCGTTCTGGGCAACGCCATCGCAAAGAATGCATGGGACTTCAATGCCTTTAACAAATCGTTATTTACCTGACCCTGTATCGCTCTGGCCGAATCCTTGTCGAAGTATTCTCCGGGAAAATAATGTCTTACACCCTGGTCAATGAGCGTGTTTCCAGGACCAGTATCAGTAACAAAAACTTTTGATGCTTTTCTGCCTGCGGGCAAACAGGTAAAATTCGCAATGCCTCCTATGTTTAACAGTATTCTGTTTTCTTTCGGATGCGAAAGGATCAGGTAGTCACCATACACTGCCAACGGAGCTCCTTCACCACCAGCAGCTACATGCTTTTGCCGGAAGTCGCTGATGGTTGGAATTCCCGTTGCAACAGCAATATGATCTCCATCGCCAATCTGAAACGTTGAGTTGATCGGATCATCCGGATGAAGAAACGCCGGTGCATGCATCACCGTTTGTCCATGCGATGCGACGGCATCTATTGTACTAGTTTTTATCCGCCACTTCCGGAGACAGCCCAGAACAATCGAGGCATGCAATCTTCCGATCCATGCGTTCAGGTTTGATAGCCTTACAAAATCAACCTGTGACTTCGCGAACACTTCACTGATCTTGGCCTTGGTTTCTGGTGTGTAGGGGACGGTGACAAACTTCAATAGCGACACTTTTGTTTGAAGCCCGCTACCGGTTATTTTACATAGTGCCACATCGAGCCCATCCATCGACGTGCCCGACATCAATCCGATAATCAGTCGTGATTTCTTCTTCGCGCTTTTGTAAACTTTGTCGAGGCTCTTATTGACGGCCATATGCTCCTAATAATAAGATGCAATATTCATCCAAGTAAGAAAAAATATGTGAAATGTTTTAATCCTGATTTTGACCCTTGCCGGGGAGGCTACTTTATTAGTTGCGTAATTCTTTTGGACTCTCATCCTAATTTCATAATTTAGATAACGACGTTGTATCCTACCTTCAACACCCTACCGAACTCGACTTTCTTCTGATCTGATTATTCAGTCTTATTTTCTTTATTAAAAATATCATTCCTATGAGGCGTTTGCTTTGGATTGTCCTCGTCGTCACGTTTGCGGGATGTAAAAAGGACGATGGCGTGTCACCGAATCCCAATGGATTGTCGGACACTGCAGTGAAGTTCTTGGATGAGGTCATGAATATCATGCAGCGGAACTCAATCAACAGGGATAAGATTAATTGGATAGATTTCAGGACCCAAATGTATGCGAAGGCGCAAGGTGCTCAAACGGTAGAGCAGACTAAAGATGGGCTTTATGAAGCACTTAAAATGCTCGGAGACGGCCACAGTTTCATAGTCAAAACCGATGGTACAAGTATTTTTGCGGGCTCGCTTTGCATTGTTCCGGTCGCCTCGCGCCCTTCAGTGCCGACTAGCATCGGCTATGTCAAGGTGAATTCATTCAGCGGTGGCTCGACATCCACACAGGCAATCGCGTTTGCGCAGGCAATACAGGATCAAATAAAAAACCAGGACTCCAACGGCATTATCGGCTGGATTGTCGACTTGCGTGGCAACGGGGGTGGGAACATGTGGCCAATGATCGCGGGTATTGGCCCCATACTTGGGGACGGTGTCGCCGGATACTTCGACAGCCCCGACGGCACCTACACGTCATGGGGATTTGCTAATGGCGCATCGTTATCCAATGGTGTTGCGGTTACCACATTAATACCGACCTACACCCTCTTATCGCCGTCGCCAAAGGTTGCAGTCCTCTTGGACAATGGAGTCGCGAGTTCTGGTGAAATAGTGGCCATCAGTTTTATTGGAAGGACAAAATCAAAGAGCTTTGGATCTGCCACATGCGGACTCTCCACAGTGAATGCAGGATACGTCCTGAGCAATGGCTGGACATTACAACTAACAACGGCCTACCAGGCCGATAGAAACAAGAAAAGGTATGGTGTGCCGATTCAACCCGATATGGTTTCGTCGAGTGACACCATAATAAAAGATGCGGTCGATTGGTTGAACAATTGACGGCATCTGATAATTGCTTCAACTTTTTTCAGGACGATTCATGGTGCACTGATTACCGATTACCCCATACCGATTACTTAAATCGATACGTAAACAAGACACCCGCCCCGCCGGGATTCGGCACCGGTTGAATATTCCAGTTCTTTTTGACGTGGGACAATTTTACTGAAGTGATAATTCCTCCCACGAGCGCTGCGCCGCCCATGATATACAGCGCATTGCCCATGCCACTCATCACGGATGTATGCGGACCGCTGCTGTTGTCAAACAGTGTTCTGTCGAGCCAGTGATAGCCGGCTCCGAGACTAATGCCAAGTACTGCGGTGGTATAATACATCGCTGCTCTTCTTTTCAGGATCAGGGTCTGCCGCTGGTAAGTTCTGTAGGCGGTTGCGGCTTCGATTTTTGCAGGATCCTCAGGTGTATAATATTCCCGCTCATGCCTGCCATTGAGATAACTCAGTGCATCGTTGCTGTTGAATGTCTCCGGCGCGCGCAACAAGCTTATCGTTAATTCGCGCGATTCACCAGCATCAACGCGGACTGTTGTGTCTTCTCGTGCGAAGTATGTTTTGTGTAGAGAAACTTTTGTCAATCCGGCGTTAACTTCTATCGTGCACGGTGTTCTGTGGATGGTTTCGATATCATTGATCAACACTACTGCATTGGGCGGGTAGGAGTTGATGCTCAGCAGAGCTTTTGAAAGTGAGACCATGCTCGCTTTGAAATAAAGGATATCGCCTGACTGCGGATTGATGATTTGTTTGCTCTTCTCCATCATTCCTTCTGTTTCCACAGAAAGTATCTGCTTCACCGGCTTCACCAGCAGCTCATATCGTCCCGCCATCGGGTTGTAGGTCTGCCTTTCGATTGCCGCCATCGAGCTGTGAAACGACAGGTCTCTTTTGTCCGAATAAACAAGAACGATTGCGTCGTGTGGAAACAACGCGGTGGATTGCGCTAGCGGCATTTGAGTTGTGGGCACATTGTCTATTCCCTCAAGTGTGATCGCGGTCTTTCCCACAACAGGATAAGAAGTCCCAACGTCTGCTATCCCGTTCGACGGTAAGTTTTTGCTGACGATGAGGTTGTCGTTGCCATTCACGCGTAACGTAATCTCCTTTAATCCTTCGGCAGCTATTCGTGGCTGAGGATCCGTGCTGAGCAGTGTACCTGCCGAAAACCACTCGAGCCTGTGAATGATCAGATGTTCGGTTACAGGAGTCAGTCGCATGTAGTTTCCTTCGCGGCTCACATTGAAATCCAGCTTTACAATGCCAGACATGTTCGCTTCGAAACTTACTTCGCGACTGAAGCCCACGCGGTCGCTGATGTCTTTGAGGTCGGCCTCCAGCGGAGGAGGGATCAGGGACAGCCTCGCGTTGAACCTGGCTACCTTCGAATCAGGTGTCATGATAATGTCCATGTTGCCGTTGGCACCATCGAGAATACTCTTCGCATTGTACTCCGGTATTTCGACTTGAAATCCCATGCGCGTGTTGTTGGTTCCGCTCAACGATATCGCCATGGTTAATTGTTGATCCGGATATTCAGGATTTACCACCACAGCGGGAGAGGTCACGGTGATATTGGAAAGGAACGTCCGCAGGTATGACTCAAGATATCCCCGGACATTGCTGATGTTGCGCTTGTCGGAGTGATACTCAATAGCATAAGGACTCATAAACGTATTGAGATAAGCGATGTATGCCTCGGGCAGAAAATCATTGCCGCCTGCCTCTTTCTGCTCCATCAATGAAAGGTATTGATGTACCCGTGCCGACACCTCTGCAGCGCTTTGTTCAAGATCTTTTCTGCTGATGAATGCGAGTGTGGTGATACCCGATTTTTTGTTGCGGTCGCAGGTGATGTATCGGACCCCTTTGAGTTGCAGGAGGGAAGTTGACTTGCTGTAGTTTGAAAACTTCTGACGGCCCGCAGCGCCATCATCGTTCGTGAGCATGTCTGTTCTTGACGACACAACCGACGAGATATTTTCTGCCAGGAGCGTGAGTGCGTTGATCCTCGCGTCTTGCTCCGTTGCGCCGTTTGCGAACGCGCTAAAGTATTCCGTAGAGTTGCGGATGTCGTCACAGTCTTGCGCGAACGCACGAATACCGATCGCTACAACGAGTGTGAGCGTTTGTATTGTTTTCATACGGGTGGGGATAGGTCGTGAACTCGAGGGTTTTTAAAGTTGAGAGCAGATAATCAACGAATTGTCACGCTGCGGATAGGGGTTTATTTGGGGCCGAGTGCTGGCGCTTGGCACGGGCTGCTTGTGGATTTGAAGTCACCCTGCGCAGAGTCGAAGTCAGGCTGAACAGAGTCGAAGGCGGGATTTAGTATCTTTATTGTGTGACCCGATAGCCCTAAGCTGACGCCAGAGTTTTTGGATGTTCTTGATTCAAGAATCTCTCGTCAAGCATGAATACGCATTCTCAGTTGCTTCAAAATTTAAGATCATGCTAAAGAATTATTTCCTTATCGGATTGCGTCATTTAAAGAAGAACAAGGTTTCGACTTTTGTGCACGTTATTGGCCTTGCCTTGGGGCTGGCATCATCCCTGATCTTGCTGACATATGTTGCTGTCGAGTTAAGCTATGACCGGTTTCATAACAATGCGTCGAATATCTACAGGATCCAACTTAACTGTTATAAGGGGAAAGAATTGGAATACAAGTCTGCTGCCAGTTACTATGCTGCGTCGCCTGCTGTTAAAGAGCAATTTCCAGAGGTGGTCAACTATGTCCGGCTTCATCGGGCGGATGGTATGGTTAACTACTATGACCAAAATGGTAATGTGATCAGTCATTTCGAGCAAAATGGATTTTATACTGACTCATCTTTTTTTTCCGTTTTCTCTTTTCCCTTAATAAAGGGCGATCGCAATTCTGTGCTGCGGAATCCTAACTCAGTGCTTGTTTCACAATCCACCGCCAGAAAATATTTTGGAGAAGAAGATCCAATAGGGAAGGCCATCCATTTGACGACGGGATGGGCGCCGGGTGAATATGTAATTGACGGCATATTCAAGGATGTTGAGGCGAACAGTCATTTCTATTTCGATTTCTTGTTCTCGATTGACCGGCTTCTTGTCAACGATCAGTTCAAGAACGGCGGGTGGTACTGGGAAAATTTCTATAACTACATGCTTTTTAAGCCGGGGACTGATGTCAACGGGCTTGAGCCAAAAATATCTGCGTTGCTCGAGAGCAATGTGGGAAGGCTGCTCAGGACTTCAGGAACGAGGCAGGAATTCATCTTGCAGCCGTTGACCGACATTCATCTTTACTCTAACCTCCCGTATGAAATAGCTACGAACGGCAATTACCAGTTTGTGTATTTCGCTCTCATCATTGCCTCTGTGATCATGCTGATCGTGTGGCTCAACTACGTCAACCTTTCCACGGCGACAATATTTGATCGCATCAAAGAGATCGGAATGCAGAAAATCCTGGGTGCCAGGAGGTCCCAAGTGATCAATGGCTTTGTTGTCGAATCGCTTTTGATTTTCACATTTTCCGTTTTTGTCGCAAGCACGTTATTGTTCGTGGTGAATTCCTGGGAATTGCTTCCGGTGGTAAGATTGCCGCGCCTCCTTATTTCCAATACTTCATATTGGATTGTTGCCCTCGTTATCCTTATGCTGGGTATGCTTATTTCAGCACTTTATCCGGCAATGGCAGCTTCCTCTATTACACCTTTGAAAGCTATTCGCAACGGATCAGCAGGAGGAGACGCTCCCACGCTCCGCAAGGTATTTGTGGTCGTTCAGTTTACCATCGCAATAGTCTTGATCATCGGCACTTTCGGTATTGGGCGACAGTTGATGTTTCTGCGAAGCCAGGATATGGAAATCGATGTTGAGCATAAACTTGTCATTCGTGCGCCGCGATTATTGAAGGACGGCTACCTGAATGGCATCGATGCTTTCAAGGCTAAGCTAAAACAGCATTCTTCTGTCCGGGGAGTGACCAGCTCATCCGAGGTTCCGGGAAAGGAAATTTTTTGGAGTACAAACTGTAAGCTAAAGCAAAATGGCGACGAAGATTTTCGAGACCTGAAAATTCTTTCTGTCGATGAAGATTTTATTTCACAATATGGAATTCGCTTGTTGGCAGGTAGAAATTTCTCGGAAAATAACGCTGCCGATTTTGGCGGAACAGCTATTATCAATGAGACAGCGCTTCAGGTCCTTGGTTTAAAAAATCCGGAGAGCGCGGTGGGGCAGGAGATTGAGACAAACTACGACATCAAAAGAATTGTCGGGGTGGTGAAAGATTTCCAGCAGGAGTCTTTGAAAAAAAATCCATCGCCCATTGTTCTATCATTTATTCCGTGGCACAATGATTACCTGACCGTTTCATTGAAGTCACAGGATATACGTAATGATGTTCGGTTGGTCACGGAAGCTTACAGTCAGGTGTTTCCGGATAACGCGATAGACTATTTCTTTTTAGATGATTTTTTCGATCGCCAGTATCGCTCCGACGAGCAATTCTGGAAACTGTTCGGCATTTTTTCGGCGCTCGCGATTTTCATCGCTTGCATTGGTCTGTTTGGTCTCAGTTCGTACGTCGTTAATAAACGAACGAAAGAGGTAGGCATCCGCAAAGTGTTGGGTATTTCCGAACTCGGGGTCATAATTCTCCTCTCGAGGCAATTTATCGGACTCGTGTTGCTCGCTTTTTGTATTTCAATACCCCTGGCGACCTGGTTGATTAACTCTTGGCTGGAAGGATTTTCGCATCGCACGAACATCCCCACTTCATTGTATGTCCTTGCCGGGGCTCTGGCAATCGCTATTTCTTTCGTGACAGTCAGCTTCCATGCTGGACGAGCGGCCTTTGCCAATCCCGCAAAATCAATTGGCAGGACATAAGATTGTTGTGCCTACCAGATCAGCGCTTACAGCTTACTATTTCTACGCGCACACCACCAACAAACGCGCCTCATCCTACCACCCCCTTGTACGGTCTTCCTGACGTACTGCATCGGTGATGCTTTTCTCTTCAAAGTGATTCGTTGTTTTGGTTCACTAAAATCTTATGAACATGAAACACGCGTCACACCATGTCACCGCAATAAAATTTTTGTTGCAGACGAATTTTTTCTCGCTGTTGTTCTTATTGATTGGTACGCAAGCGAAGTCACAGTTCGACTACAATAGGTTTATCGCTCCATCGCCTACAGCCAGTTCGCTGGGAAAATATGGCGACACACCAATCAGTCTCTACACGGGAACTCCTAATATTTCAATCCCGATTGGGACACTGACCGGCACGGAACTTCAACTTCCGATCAGCCTTTCATATATGGCTCGGGGTGTCAAAGTGGAAGACAACGCGTCATGGGTGGGGACGGGTTGGAGCCTGAACGCAGGGGGTGTGATAACCTGTACGATCCGCGGGCATGAAGATGCCGCAGGCAAGCCACGTCCTCCCGACCAGATGCCACTTTCTGCTGCAGATAAAAGCATAATACTGAACGATATCCAGAATAATGTCTATGACCCAGAGCCGGATCTTTTCTTTTTCAATTTTACAGGCTATTCGGGAAGCTTCGTGCTGGATGCGAACGGCAATGCGGTGCTGGAAGACGCAAAAGATATTCGCATCGTCCGTGATCCCGTGAACAAGTATAAGTACACCATCACAACAGAGAATGGTACTCAGTACATATTTGATAGAATTGAGAACAGCTCATATGCCGGCGCTTCTACGTCTGTCGGGGTTTCTGGAATTTATTTATCAAAAATTATTTCGCCGACCGGAAAAGAAGTAATCGACTTTTCCTATGTCGGGGAACTCTCTGCAACTTATTCGTTAAGTCGCCCTGTCAAGCGCATCCGGCCGACCAACATTATGTTCGACGCGTACCCGGCAACGTATGCCATTACGACGAACAATTCACTGCGACTCACCAATATTAAAACAAACTTCGGCGTCAGTGTCCAATTTGTCCCTGAGGATTTGCCCCGGAAGGATTTGTTCTTCTCGTCTCTTTCGAAGGGAGCCCGCGCGCTAAAAGCTATCAAATTTTTTGATGGCGATGGAGAATTGAAGAAGAGGTTCGACTTTATCTATGAAACGATCACGACCTCCAAGCCTTACACGCAATTGCGTGGAACTGATCCGCCAGCCAATGGGCTAAACGCGTATGTCAACCAACGCCTGTATCTCAAAAGCGTAAGAGAGATTTCTGGTGATGACGTGCTCGAAAAACCACCATTCCTGTTTACGTATGCGGGGAGAAATGAAGACAACGAGGATTTGCTTCCGAACAAGTTATCCCCGGCACAAGACCACTGGGGTTACTTCAACGGTTCGTCAAACCAGGATTTGTGGCCCGGCTACAATGGGCCATTCGGAAAATTTGATTCAAACTTCAATGCGAAAGTCTCCCCTGGTTGTACCGCAACAATAGCCGGGCAGGGATCTTTTGTCGTGCAAGGCGCAAACCGCGAACCACATTTTCCGGAATGCCAATACGGAGTGTTGACAGACATCATGTATCCTACTGGTGGACATACCAGTTTTCAATTTGAACCGCACAGGTATGCGTATGAGAGCAGTAAAGGTGGATATGTTGTAACTCGTGGCGAGGCCATAGCCCAGTTGTTTGTTCCTGCTCGCGGTAACATACTGACCGATCAGGTAGTTGTAAATGCAAGCCTTGCAGCCACCATCACGGTTGAGTTTGCGGCAACCTGCTGGGATCCAAATACACGGCGCCGTCCTTACGACTGCAATGCGGTTAATGCACAGCCCGACTTCGAATTATTCCAGGGGAACAGCGTCGTGCTTATCGATCCAGCGGGGCATGAGGTCGCTGCCCTTAAATGGATTCCGGGAGACGGCGGGTTTCATGTTTACAAAGATGGATTTATCACAGGGCCGGCAATTATGCCGGATGCTGAAGGGAACATCAAGGCAGATATTACAGGACTGAATCTTACTTATGGCTCCTATACGTTCAGGGTCGACAAAGATGCGGATGCGCCTACGGACATCTACGCATGGTTCCACTATCCTTCAGAAAACACCATTGAGCTCTCTGATCTCACAGCACACAAAACAGCAGGTGGCATTCGAATTAAAAAAGTTGAAACCTTCGATGAGAATGGTCGATCCGCTGGTAAAAAAACATACGACTATGGATTAGGCGTATTGATTGACGGCCCGAAGTATTCAACGTACGTGTTTTCGCAAGGGAGCTTCTTGCAACACTGCGACGTGTACTCTTCTGACGACACGAATGCATATCTCGAGGTTAGCTCGGGCTCGCATACATCGTTGGGCCAAACG
Source organism: Cyclobacteriaceae bacterium (assembly GCA_044223825.1). Lineage (GTDB taxonomy): Bacteria > Bacteroidota > Bacteroidia > Cytophagales > Cyclobacteriaceae > ELB16-189. The sequence continues at coordinate 210,886 of JBGALO010000010.1, forward strand.
CAAGGATCACCGATTGGATATCAAACCGTCACCGAGAATTATGATGGCAATGGGAGCATCACCTACGAGTACACGACAGGCATTGAATATCCGGATAACCCGGAGACGGAATCCAACGCTATCAGTTATGTTTTTACCAACACGACCAGCACGGTGTTTCAGGAAACTTATTCCTTTCCGGGACGTCCAGCCTGGCCATTTATTAATCGTGATAATGTTGATCGGAAGCGGGGATTTCTTAAAAAGACCACTTATAAAGATGCTGCGGGATTCGAATTGATCATCAACGAGAATATTCCCCTCATAAAAGATCGCAATGCTGTGTACGGTCTGAGAATGCAAACGCTGAGACCAAACATCGACTGGCTGTATTCGATTTATAAATATTCTTCGGGCACGGTCAACGTCAGCCGGAATATTGAAACACAGATTCAGCAGACTCCTTACAGCCAATACAATAAGATTGTGGATTTTTTCTATGAGAGCCCTCAACATGGACAGCTCACCAAACAAATAACTACGGGCAGCCGCGGAGAAACAGAGACAGTCGAGTACCGCTATCCCGATGACTACGCCTCGATCACGGATCTTAATCATCCCATTACACATATGAAATCACAGAACCTCCATATGATAGGTTCTCCTATTGAGGTTCGAAAGACACGAAATGGTTTAAGCACGGGTGGCAGCATAACTGCGCCAGGCATTTTCACCCGACCTGATGCAAGTTTTTTTGTGGCGCCTGAGACTGGGTTTACGATGAAAGAACAACTTCTTGGTTCAGCGGTAAGCTGGTCATCAGATCCTGTTAACCCAGACCTTGACATGTTTATCCGCAATGCCGACGTGCGCTATGACGATCGCGGCAACACGGTCCAGGTGATGTCACGGGACCAGGTTCCTGTCTCACTGCTCTGGGAACCAGGATCACCGTCACCAGTTGCGAAAGTGCAGGGAGCATTCAGTGGTTCAACATTCTTTTCGGGGTTTGAGTATTCTGGACTCGCCGCGAGCCCGGGAAGACCTGCACGCACCGGCAAGAAATATTGGAATGCCGGCATCTATGATTTTGCGATCAACGCCAGTTTCTCGCCATCAAATTCCTCACCGCTCAACATGAGCTATTGGTATTGGAAAGACAACCAATGGCTTTTCAGCGGTGTCCTTCCTTTTAGTAACTCAATTTCATCTCCAGGCATAGCGCTCGATGATATCCGCGTGTTCCCTACTGGGGCGTTTATGACCACCTACACATACGAGCCACTGATGGGACTCACTTCCGTGACTGATCAAAATAACGTCACAACATTCTATCGTTATGACAGTCTTGGTCGCCTTGCACTCATCGCTGACAACAATGGCGATATCCTTAAAAAATTTTCTTATCACTTCAGCGGACAATAAAAATCATTTGCAATGAAATCGTATCATCTATTCACACTCGCTTTATTCGTATTTGTCTTTTCGCAAACGCGCCTGGTTGGTCAATGCACTAACTGCTTTGAAGGCCCAACAACCGTTTTTGCCGGGCAAACAGCGTACTACTATTGGGGAGGAACACCGGGAGGTGTGTGGTACGTAACCAATGCGACACCGGGCGTGATTGGAACGCCAACCCAATCATCTGAGATACTTTCGATTCCCATACTTGGGCAAGGGGGCTTTTCAATCACGCATGACAATGCATTCGGCACCCAGGTGAATGTTATTGCCTGGAACGTGCCGGGGCCGCCTGACGATCCGTACATAGAAACTTTGCAATGCGGGCGAGTTACAATTTCGATGCGCACGCAATACAAACCGGCAGACGTCGATTGGTATTGGATTGATGGGTACGGAAATTTTGTAAGTATTTCGCCTTCGATTGATGTTTATGCCAATGGTACATACTACGTTCAGAGTAGAAGCCACGATCATCCCGAAGTCATCGGCGGAACGTCGCGTCCAGTAGAGGTCACAATGCCGCCACGGCCTGTTGATGCGGTAATCATGGCAAACAATTCAAGTGGTCCGATCACAGTATGCGCAGGTGAAACGTTTATGATAGGAAGCGCTGGTGGAGTCGGATCACCACATTACTGGGCAAGTTCAAATGGAATGGCGAGCTGGGATGTGTTTGCTGATCGACATTCGGGAGAAAATTCATTTGCGTTTAGCACGCTGACGGCAGGCACTTACATCTTCCATGTCCGAAATAAGACCGACGTGTGCGGATTTTGTTGGGATGCGGGAAATAGTTGTACTGCTGGGTCGACGGTAACAGTTATTGTCCTCCCGGCAGCAAATTCAGGTGAATTGTTTTTAAATAAAGCTGACCGTAATGTTTGCGCAGGAACGCGGATCCCCGTGTCGCTCATTAACAACGTCGGTACCGCCTATTACAATATCTATTACAAGAAGGATCTCAACCATGATGGTACACCTGATATCGTGAGCGTGGAAGATGCCGCAAACCTCGGAACGTCATTTGAATATACTCTCACAGAGGATGGAGAATGGTACTTTGAATATTGGTCGCAGACATGCGGTCAAAACAGTCAGCGCATGATTTCGACGATCTCCGTTTGGGCTCCGCCATCAGGACCTCAATTTGCAGGACCTGACCCGCTCGTCTGTGCCGGAGATAGTACACGCATTCATGTCCTTCCGGGAGATCCCGGGATAACGATGCGTTGGTACAATAGTCCGGACGCGGTTACACCATTGAATTCGTTTCCGTACACTGCGGAACTTTCGACCGGACCATTGTATCAATCTACATCCTTTTGGGTAGCGTCGTATCGTTCGTTCAGCGCTACCACTGGATGTGAAGGCACGCGTTACCAGTATTTTGTGACGGTTTCTGAACGCCCGAAGAACAGTGACCTTGTTGCATCCTCGACATCAATATGTGTCGGTGAAAGTGTTCGGATTTCCGCACTAGGCGGAACTGGTACTACCCATTTTTATTGCAGTTCAGACGGAGGGTTAAGTTGGAATGTAATTGATGATGGCTATGTCGGCGCCATGCAATTTGAGCACGCACCGCCTGTGCCGGGCACTTACCTGTATAAAGTTCGCAACAATACGGCGTGTGGTTTTTGTGATGACCCTGGCAATACATGCAAAGATGGAGAATCAGTGACTGTTGTTGTAAATAGCCGTCCAACCGCTGGAAATATTGTAGGTCAGAGAAATGTCCTGTTTGGTCAACCCTATAGTTACTCTGTTCCTGACGCCTCCTTTAATATTTCAGATTACAATTGGCAGGTAACGGGAGGCTCAATAGTCGCAGGGCAAGGGACACCACGTGTTAAAGCAAACTTCAGGAAAGCCGGCGGAGAAATTTCTTTAGCTGTCGCGAACGGCCAATGTCCTGCACTTTCGGTTCCATCATTAATTGTCGCGGAGGGCGGAAATTATTCGACCGAGGAGGTGATGCTGGTGAATGGTATTTCGGATTCAAATATCATAGCCTCACTCGACGAGCATTCAAAAACCAGGAACACGATATTTTACGACGGCCTGGGACGACAAATCCAATCTGTGAGTTGGCGATCCTCACCGCAAAGAAGAGATGTTGTTATTCCTGTAGTGTATGATGCCTATGGAAGAGAACCAGTTAAGTATTTGCCGTTCACGGCTAACAATGATGGTTACTATAAATCAGATCCTGTGGGGAGCAGTGAGTTGCAATATGCGCATTCACCTCAGCATGATTTTTATGACGGACGCACTTTTGGGGTGGCAATCGATAATAGTCCTAACATTAAAACGATATTTGAATCGTCACCGCTGGGCCGCGTCATGAAGCAAGGGGCCGCAGGTGTCGCATGGCAACCTGACTCGATCGGGCGCGACGATCGTACGATTGAAAAAAAGTATTTACTAAACGGCCCGAATGAAGTCTGTCAGTTTACTTTCAGTTCATCTATGGGAATTGCTCTATGGCCCGGCGGCTCAGACGCATACTATCAGGCGAACGAATTGCTGTCGAATAAATCGATAGACGAACATAATAATGAAACGATTGAGTTCATCGATAAATTAGGTCGCACAATTTCCAAACATCTACAGATTGATGTGCTCGCTGGTTTGAAGCAGTATGCGTGTACGTACTACGTTTACGACGATTTTTCAAACCTCACGGTTGTATTGCCACCTGAAGCAGTTAAGCAAATAGTTGGAAGGGCAAGTCTGTTTGCCAAAGGAGGGCGGGCTGCCATGACCACGTTGGCATCAATCATCGACAGCTATTGCTTCAGATACAAATACGATTCAAAACGACGCATGACGCATAAGAAAGTCCCTGGTGCTGATTGGGTGTTTATGGTTTACGACGATCGTGACCGACAGGTGCTCATGCAAGACGGCAACCAACGCGTCGGAACTACAAACTACTGGACGTTTACGAAGTATGATCAGCTTAACCGACCAATCCTGATGGGCGTAAGAGATACATTGGCACTTTCGCAGGAAGCAATGCAGGCAGTGGTAAACGATCATTATACCCGAAACTCGTCATGTTGGTATGAGAACTATATCGGAAACGCGCCCGGAAATGTTCATGGCTATTCGAACAAAGCGTACCCGGTCATGACGAGTGCAACAGCTTCGGATATGAATGTGAATAATTATCTAACCGTTACCTATTATGATAATTATGTATTTCGACAGAGCTGGCCGTCAGGTTATGACTATGTGAATGAGGAATTGTCGGCTGTTGCCAATGCCAGGACCTACGCGCAGCGCGAACATGCGTTCGAATGGGTTGAAGGTCAGATCACAGGGACAATGACCAAGGTATTGGATGGTGGCATTACGGGAGGGTACACGTGGTTGAAATCAGTTAATTATTATGATGACAAATACCGGATCATTCAAACTATTACTGACAATTATAAAGGCGGAACAGATCGGGTGAGTTACCTCGCCGATTTCATGGGAAAAGTGATGACGTCAAAGGCATTGCATATTGTGTCTGATCCGACATGGAAAGATCAGGTTGGTGTTACGTTGGTGGGAAACAAACTCTTTAACAGTGCAACGCAAGCAGATCAATGGGGCAACAGTGGCGCTGCGTCGATTCAACAACTGCAGCCTGGACAGGATGGTTGGGTCGAATTCATTACCACGGAGCCATCAACTTCCCGGGTAATCGGACTGTCCGCGGTCAATGCGGATGCTAACTATACGAGCATCGACTATGCCTTTCATCAATCAAATGGAGATCTTCTAATTGTTGAAAGGGGAGTAGTGAAGAAAACACTGGGGCCTTATGTACCTGGCGAGGTTCTTCGTATCGAACGAAGTGGTTCGGAAATAAAATACCTGCGCGACGGTATCAGCGTAGAAACTTCGGGAATTCCGTCCGCAGGAAATCTTCTGATAGATGTGGCTTTCTTCTCGAACGGAGCAACGCTGGCGGGTGTCCGTAGCTCTTTTAGCACTACGTCCAACGTCGTCATCAGACGCTTTGAATATGATCACGCGGGTCGCCTGCTTGTGATCCATCATAAATTGGATAGCAATCCGGAGTTTATCATCGCACGCAATGAATACAATGAGTTGGGGCAACTGATTGATAAGAGTCTGCATTCAATTGAAGGCAAAAGTCACTTCGCGCAAAGTGTTGATTTTCGATATAACATCCGTGGATGGCTCGAGTCGATAAATAACGCGCGACTTCGCAATGATAATGGAGCGACAAACGACGAAAACAATGACTTGTTCGGGCTTGAGCTTGGATATGAAAACAGTATTGGTACTGGCAATGCGCCCCTTTATAACGGGAACATTGGAGGTATGAAATGGAGCACAAATTCTGGGTTGAGTGCAGTGAAAGACGTCGCTTACAATTATAAATATGATCCGCTCGGTAGGATAATGGGCGCAGATTTTATTAAGGACAATAAGGGAGTATGGACCAACAGTCGAAAAGCGTTCAACGAGGGCGGATACGACTATGACTTGAATGGTAACATTATCGGTCTATGGCGCAACGGCCCTTCCGGAGAAAATCTCGACGTGTTAAGATTCGATTACGGCACGTCAGGCGGCAATCAGCTCCTGAAAGTTTCTGACACTGGCGATAAGAGCAGGGGGTTTGTCGAGCCACTGCTTACTTCGGGCAACGACTATGCCTATGACGCAAATGGAAATATGACACGGGACAAGAACAAAGGCATCACAGCCATTACCTATAATCTTTTCAATCTTCCCTATGTTGTAAGTAAAGGTGGTAGTAAGGTTTACTATTCTTATGATGCTACCGGCCATAAATTATCTCAAAGCCTTGTAGCCGGGAAGCAAAGAAAGTCAACAGACTATTCAGGTGATTTTATATATGAAAACGATTCGTTGAGATTTGTTAACCACGAAGAAGGCCGCGTCGTGATGACGGATAGGCTCGTTGTCTCGCAGCAGTTGCTCGGCTTTAGCGAATGCAACAACGCAGCTGCGTTTAAAGTGTACGGCAACCTCAGTATGACGATTTCAAATTTCACAAGTGTAGTTGGTGAGACGTATGTTAAGTTGGTGTCAAATGTGAATTCAAACTCCACTCCCGGAATGATTTCTGACCTTGTGAACGTCAAGCCAAGGCAACGGTATCAGTTGCGCGTTCGGGGATATTGTGCATCAGCAAATGCCTTTCTCTATGTTCAATCAGAAACGGGTTCAGCCATCGTGTGGAGTGGTGATGCTGTGCCCGCCGTTGAAGAGGGGTGGGTTAGTCGCGAATTTGTTGTTCCGGCAGGAGTGTCCAACATCCGGCTTGGGATTAGGTTCAATCGCGTCACCAAAGGAAATGCTGTGTACTTGAATACCATTCAACTCTATGAGTATGATGCAAAAAATGGAGCTATGGAAACGAAGTCCATAGTTGAATATCAATATCACCTGAAGGACCATTTGGACAATGTGAGGATGACATTTACCACGTTACCGGATATTCAAACTGAAAAGGCGACGCTTGAGTCCGAAGTGAGAGTTGAGGAGCGAGGCGAATTTCTCCGTTATGACAATGCCAGGCGCGTACTCTCCTCGCTGCTTGATCACACGAATGGTAAAATTGCAGGTTGGTCTCAACGATTGAATGGCACTACAAATGAAAAGTATGGATTGGCGCGATCTGTTGCTGTCATGCCGGGCGATACGGTGCGGATCGAGGTGTATGGAAAATACATTGACCCCGATCCCGCGAATAGGACGAAGGCATTGACTTCCTTGCTGAATCTGATAAATCTCGGCACGACATCAGTGGTTCGCGATGGGTCGTCGTATGCGTCAAGCGGCTCTTCATTCCTTTTTGGCGACTTAATCCAACACGACGAATCGCCGGGTCCAAAGGCATATTTGAATTGGCTTATATTTGATGGCCGTGATTCATTGATCGACTACGGTTATAGCAGAATGAGTTCGTTCGCACGCGAATACGGTCAGGATGCGGGACATGAACGATTGAGTTCTCCGGATTTATTGATTCGCGAACCGGGGCATGTCTATACATGGTATAGTAATGAAGAGATGAACGCATTGGAAGTGTACTTCGACGACTTCACGGTGACACATGTCAAGGGCCCCGTCATACAACAGCAGGACTACTATCCCTTTGGACTGACATTTAATTCTTTTAGCAGGGAGAACAGCGCGTCGCAGGAGTTCAAATACAATGGAAAAGAAGAGCAAGACGAGCTGGGGCTGAATTGGCTTGATTTCGGGAGGAGGATGTATGATCCGCTGCTCGGCAGGTTCCTGGGTGTAGATCCCCTTGCTGATAAATACAACTGGCTCACTACCTATAATTATGCGGAGAACTCACCGATTGCAAATATTGATCTTTGGGGACTGCAACGTTATTATGCTGCGGATGGTAGTCTTCTGGGTCAGGTCGGGGAAAATATGGATGTCAGGGTAGTAAATTCTTCGATGACCAACGCACAAGCTTCGGCACATATACAATCGGGAACGGCTGCTGGATTGGAAGCCTTAACGAACGGAAGCGTTGCCTTTGCAGATTATTTTCAGACAGTCGCAGATGTGACGAATGATGCGGCACTCAGAACATATTCTCAATTTGGAAACTGTTATACAGCTGCTGCGGCACAATTAAGTGATGAAGGTGTTACTGAAATGGGCAGAGATCACGCTATTCAAACTGTTGTTGACAATAGCGCCGCTGTCAACAATAAATCTAACAATGACGCCACGTTAGTTGCCGATCCTGTTGGAGGAGCCATCAGGATACAAAGTGAATTGAACGAGGGGAATCCTGTTCTGGTGGGGGTTAAAGAAGTTAAAGATAGCACGGTACCAAATCCAAATAATAGAAATGCACTAACAGGCCATTTTGTTGTAATTCGGTCCGCGACAGTGGATGCAAATGGCGTAGTATCATTTAACTATTTGGATAATGCAAAAGCCTCAACTGGCAAAAGCTCAGAAAACAATAATTTTATACTTGACACTTCAACTGGAATAATGACTGACAATACAACCCCTGGCGGCCGAACATCATATTCTAGCTATACGATTACGGAGGTTAGAAAAAATCAATAGAATATGAGGAAACAAATTGTTTTGGGCTTATTGCTTGCGGCAAACTTCGTCTTTTGTTATGCAAATTCGTTAAGGAACACAGGAACTCGTTCCTGGATCAATGTTGAATATATTGAGTGTTTAGAAAGTGGATTGCCATGCGAATGTGAAAAAAACATTTCGGGCTATTATTCGATTGAGTTAGATACAAGCGATTTGAATTCATTCCGTGCCATTTCTCTAAGGGGATTTGGTAAGAATGAGCCCGATCTATACTCCTTAAAGAAATCTCAACATTTGGAGTTTGAAGCAATAAAATTAGATCCTCGTCAATCAGAAATTAGATTGATTTTCAGCGGTGATTCTTTGTTTTTAAAGTACAATAACATTCAAGGCAAATTTGTCAATCTTCCTAAAGGTCAGTTTGAAAACTCAGAAGATCCATATGAGCTGGCCAATGTGCTTTTGTTGAATGATCAATTCGTTAAGCGCAAGCGTCCAAGCCTTGTAAGAATTCTTAAAGAAGATGAACTGCGATGTCATTGTGATCATTGGTTAACTGATGTTAATTTTCTTTTCGTGAAAGGAGCGTTGAAGTCTTGGATTTTGGAATTGAGTGGTGATTATTTACTAATTAAAGAAATCACGAATGTCGATAGGGAGCCTGATGATCCAATTACGACCAAGAAGGTAGCTAGGTACAAATGGAAATAGAGTGGCGCATTTGATGATGGAGGCACCCCTTGACTAAAGAATGGAGCGGGTGAAGTTTGATCGTCATGCTTGGCTTTTTTTACTGAACATGTTACTCTGCCGAATAATCGCGGGCTTTCACATGATATTAAACGTTAAAACCCTCATGAATATTCACCCTTAAATTCCAGTGTCAAGACCTGCATGAAATTTATTTTGTTGCTCTCTGCTATTATTGCAACTGGCGGATGTCAAAAGACGGTCAAAGACTCTTGCCCATTGGAACACTTTGAGTTTGTGGTGCTGGACACTCAGGGAAATACTCTGTTCAAAGCTGCAGATCCTAACCTCGTGGACATCTACTATTTCAAAAATGGAGCGGCTCAAAGCATAAAGAGTGAGTGTCCGTCAACAAGCTGCATCCGGCCGTTTCCAAACGGTTCACCCTATCCATTCTATTATTTTTCAGGTACGGCGCCCATCGTAAGCGCCAGGGACAAGATCACTGATTTTTATATCAATATCGGCGGGGATGTAGACACGATAAAACTGTTGGCAAGTATCAGACCAGGGGGCGATGACATTTGCGCCAAAGTTGACGACGCGCGGTACAATGGACGCGCTGCAATCAAGACGACCACAAGTCCAACAACGATGCTTTCACCGACATACATCTTTCAAAAGAAGTAGCCGCTGAAACTTACTCTGTCCCGATAGCAGCCAACTTGCGCTAGCGAGGCCCTTTCATTTCCACTTTCCCCGACCGTCGTTTTGAAGAAAACGTTTAATCCTATTTTTCAAAATCGCGATGGGATACCCATTTTAATTCTGAATTATGAGTTCTAAAATCTGAGTTCTGAGTTCGAACTCTAAGTCCTGAGTTCAGAACTCAGATTTTAGAATTTAGATTTTAGATTTAGCTGTGGAGCAACGAAATGGTCACGCTTTGGTTTGAGTACCTATGTGTCTATGTTTCTATGTGTTTCAAATCTGCTGAAGTGCCTTTAGGCACGCTTAGTACTCATTCACGGCTTAAATTCAAAAACAGTAACGCGATTCGCTTCAACGGCATACAAATAATCATCCCGCAGCAACGCAAACCGGCAATTTATGGGCACTTGAAGGGTCCGCTTTTCATTTGTGTAAAGATCGGTGAGGAACAATTGGTTGTTTTTCATGTAGTAGATCTCTTCACCGAAAAAACTGAAATATTCAAGACCCTTTTCGCCGATTGTTTTTACAAATTTCCCCAGGCTGTTGTAGATGTGAATGCCAGCATTTTTGTCAAGCAGGAAAAGATAGTTCTGGTATTCGCGCATGTAAGTGAAATCCTTAATCTGTTTGGATGGCAAGTGAATGATCACACTTTCCAATGAGATCGCAGTGGACTTCATTTTTGTCTTCTTAATGCTGAAGTCCGCCGAATCAAGTATCCACAATTCATGAAGCGAAGGGCAGACGAGCCAGGGTCTCACGGCAAAGGCAGGATCTACTGCGTGCTTGGATGCCGATGAAAGATCAGATGAAAGATTTCCATAATGCTCGCTCGCTTCATCGAAGTAAAAAGACTGAACGCCGTCAAGCGGGTCGAGTAGGGTAGGAGGCACCTCAAATCCGTGGGTGCCGATTTGCTTTCCATCTTTATCATATTTGAAAACCTCTCCAGTTTCCAGTACAAGCAACAAGTCCCCGGGGCGATCTACGCCTGCCCATATGATTCCGGAGTTCGTCTCGAACGATACCTTGGCTGCCTGAGCAAACGTGTCACTGTTCGGAACTGTCGAACCGAAAACGGAAGTCGCAACGAGCAATACCGATCTGAGCGATCTCATGACTCAAAATTTTTCAACGCAACCTGAGTGCCATCATACACGGCAAACGTCGGGCGATGCACCCATTCACCGGTGTTGATGTAGCGACTATGCTCACTGACCTGAAGATCCAAGGGCAAGTGACGATGACCGAAAACATAAAAATCATGATGTGACTTCTTTTCATTTTCGCGACACCACACAAAAAGATATTCGTTTTCCGGTCCGTTAAAGCTTTCCTCGCGCTTCATGTTGTTAATGCGGCTCTGCCTGCTCCAATAGGTCGCAATGCTCATGCCGAGATTGGGATGAAGACGCGCAAACAACCATTGACAGATGCGGCTGTTAAAAAACGCTTTCAGGATTTTATAAGAATGTTCTCCGGGACCAAGTCCATCGCCGTGACCAACCAATAATTTCTGCGATCCGGCCATTATCTGCACTGGCTGCCGGTAAATCGGTATACCCAGCTCTTTCGGAAAATAATCGAACATCCACATGTCGTGATTGCCGGTAAAAAATGCGATGTCGATCCCGCTGTCGCGCATCTCTGCAAGTTTGCCCTGCAGGCGTATGAAACCTTTCGGGATAGTATGCATGTATTCGAACCAGAAATCAAAAATGTCACCGATCAAAAAAATCGTGTGGGCGTCATGTCGAATGGAATCTAGCCAGCGAATAACTTTGCGCTCGCGCTCGAGACTGCTGGCTGGATTGGGAACGCCCAAATGAAAATCTGATGCGAAGTAGATTTTCTTTCCAGCAGGCAGTGAAATGTTGAGCGATTGCATTATGTCGGTTTGACCCGAAGACAAATTAACTCTTTATAAAATGATTAAAAAAAATCGGGCACCTTCTCAGCGCCCGACTCTGAACTCTAAACTCTGAACTCACGCCTGCGCGAAACGCTTCGACGGGCAGGCTGAACCTTTAACTCCCGATGGGCAAATCCTTCGGTATATCCGACGGCTCTGTCAGCGGCTCAGGAGATGGCCCTGAATTCTTTTCTGCTTCTTTTCTTTCTTGTCCGTTCGTGAACTTCTCGTAGCTCGTCTGGCTGTTGAATGGACGCTTGCCGATCAGTCGCTCGAGGTCTGTCTGGAACAGAATTTCTTTTTCAAGAAGTTCTTTCGCGATGATCTCCAGGTGTTCACGGTGATCATTCAAAAGTTTCTTCGTGCGCTGATAACAGAAGTCGATGAGTGCACGCACTTCCTTGTCGATCTTTTCAGCTGTGGCATCAGAATACGGCTTCTGGAAATTGTATTCAGATTGCTTGCTGTCATAGAAAGAGATATTGCCAATCTCCTTGTTCATACCATAGACAGTGACAATGCTGTAAGCCATCTTCGTAACGCGCTCAAGATCACTTAACGCACCCGTCGAGATTTTATTGAATACAATATCCTCCGCAACGCGGCCGCCAAATGACATACACATCTCGTCAATGAGTTGGTCAGTTTGATAGAGGAATTGTTCCTTCGGCAAATATTGTGCGTAGCCCAATGCTGCAATACCTCTTGGTACGATGCTCACCTTCACGAGCGGATCGGCATGTTCCAGGAACCAACCAGCAACCGCATGCCCGGATTCATGATAGGCAACGATCTTCTTTTCTTCAGGAGAGATGATCTTATTTTTCTTTTCAAGACCTCCGATTACGCGATCGATAGCATCATGAAAATCTTTCATCTCAACTTCTTTCTTGTCCTTCCGTGCTGCAATCAACGCGGCTTCGTTGCAGACGTTCGCAATCTCGGCACCGGCAAAACCAGGAGTTTGAGCAGCGAGTTTTTTAGTATCAACTTCTTTCGAAAGTTTGATAGGCTTGAGGTGTACTTTGAAGATCGCTTCGCGACCGATGATGTCCGGCTTGTCGATGCTGATCTGACGGTCGAAGCGACCTGGACGCAGCAACGCCGAGTCAAGCACATCTGGACGGTTAGTCGCAGCAAGAATGATCACACCGCTGTCTGTGGCAAATCCATCCATCTCGACAAGCAATGAGTTCAATGTGTTTTCACGTTCGTCATTGGCACCAGGAACTTGTCCTCTTCCACGCGAACGTCCTATAGCATCGATCTCATCTATGAAAATGATACAAGGCGCTTTTTCTTTTGCCTGTTTGAAAAGGTCGCGCACCCGGGCCGCACCGACACCAACAAACATCTCAACGAAGTCAGATCCAGATAGTGAGAAGAATGGAACGCCCGCTTCACCGGCTACTGCTTTTGCAAGCAAAGTCTTTCCGGTTCCGGGAGGGCCTACAAGTAAGGCGCCTTTAGGGATCTTGCCTCCAAGCTTAGTGAACTTGCTGGGGTTCTTCAGGAACTCCACGATCTCCATGATCTCTTCCTTCGCCTCATCGAGACCCGCAGCATCTTCAAATGTTATTTTGACTTTGCTCTCCGCATCGAACAGTGCGGCCTTTGATTTTCCGATGTTGAAAATCTGTCCACCCGGACCACCGCCGCCGGTCATGCGGCGCATCAGCATCCAGAATCCGAACAAGAGCAGGAATAAAAATCCCCACTGCAGCAACACGCCGCCGATATCATTGCGCTCTTCAAAACGCAGATCAACTTTTTGCTCACGCGGTATATTCTTCGTGAGGTCGTCGTACTTCTCAATGAACTTGTCGATTGAGCCGATCTTCATTTTGTAATGAGGACCGTTTGCATTCAATCCCAGCGGACTGTTTCTTTCGATCTCTTGCTTATACTTCGCGTTCTGAAGCGCTTCCGGCTTAAGCGTGATCTCAACCTCTTTTTCATTTTCTATCAACACCAGCTTTTTGATGTCACGGCTTTGCACCATGTCTTCAAACTTGCTGGATTGCAGTTCCGTCAACTCTCCGGTTCTGAAGTAGCTGACCCCCAAAATCACCGCCACCAATCCAAGGATAATCCAGATCTGGTAGTTCGGCCGCGGCACGCGCGGGGGAATCATCTTATCTTTTCTTTCTTTGTCAGGCATTCTATTTTTCAGCTTAAATAATTATCTCAATAACGTGTCTATACTCAATTGGTTCAATCCTCAATTTCTGTGATTTCCGCATCGCCCCAAAGCTTTTCCAGGGCATAAAAACTGCGTCGGTCTTTCTTGAAAACATGAGCCACCACATTCGTATAGTCGAGTAACACCCACTCTTTATTGTTTCTTCCCTCAGCATGCCAGGGTGCTTCTTTCAGGGATTTGAACACCTCCTCGTCGATCGAATCGGCAATCGCGTCAAGTTGCTTGTCGGAATTTCCCGAACAGATCACGAAAAAGTCGGCTACTGCATTTCTCACTTTCCGGAGATCCATGATCACAATGTCACTCGCCTTTTTTTCCTGCATCCCCTTTACTACCAGCTGGCTTAATTTTTCGGAATGGTCAGCCTTCGTTCTATTAGGCATTCACTATCTTCGGTTGGTGAAAAAACAATCTGTAAAGTTAAATAAAATCCCTTGTATAAAATCCCTGCCAATACCCTTTTCGTAGGGCAAAACCTGATTTTCGTGCCAGAATGTCATTCCACAAATTCACTATTAAATGATCTGAATAACCAATCCGACCTTGCTGAAGGAACGGTCGTAATTACCGATAAACAGACAGCAGGAAGGGGACAGCGCGGAAATTCATGGGAGGCGGCGCCAGGCCTCAACCTGACTTTCTCCGTTTTGTTGAAGCCACGATTTGTTGGCGCAAAAGATCAGTTTCGTCTGAACATGGCTATTTCGATTGCGATCGCCACAGCCATCGAAAAAATTTCAATAACTCCGGTAAAGCTTAAGTGGCCAAACGATATTTTCCTCCATGGAAAAAAAATGGGCGGGATTTTGATCGAAAACCAAATACAAGGAACATCGATTTCTGCTGCTGTCGCCGGAATCGGACTTAATGTAAATCAACGTGACTTTTCGATTTCTACCGCAACGTCAATGGCCCTGGCTTCGGGTTCCGATCATGACCTCGGCGCTGTATTCAGGTTGCTACTTGAATGTATCGAGACCGAATATCTCGCCCTGAAAAACGGAAACGTGTCCCTCCTTAAGCAGAAATATCTCGCTTCCCTTTTCAAATTCCGGGAACAACACCATTTCGAAGCATCTGGCCAGAAATTTACAGGTGTCATACAGGACGTGGATGAAGACGGCAAGCTGTGCGTCGAGACCAATGGATCCACGCACAAGTTCGCATTCAAAGAGCTAACATTTGTTAACTGATCTATTCAAAACCTTAAACGTTTCATTTACCTGCAACAGGTAACAGGTAACTGGCTACCGGCGACAGGCAACCAGCAACAGGCAACCAGCCACATCCTCCCCTCCATCCACATCTTCAATCCAATCTGGTGTAAAAAAATTTGATTGCTCAGGTATAAAACCACTAACTTCCCAGTTCGCAAAATAAACTGTCATGTATTTAAATACGGAATTGCAGAAAAATAACTCCTACGACGCGATTGTTGTTGGAACAGGTATCAGCGGTGGCTGGGCTGCGAAAGAGCTGACCGAAAAGGGCTTGAAAACGCTTGTGCTCGAAAGGGGCCGCATGGTTAAACATCCCGACTATCCTACGGCAACCAAGGATCCATGGGAATTCCCGAACGGTGACCGTCCCACGCAAGAGGACCTCAAACAACAGGGAGTTCAAAACAGGACAGGTTATACAATCAGACAGTCGAGCAAGCATTGGTTTGTTAACGACCTTGAGAATCCGTATACCGAAACAAAACGATTCGACTGGATGCGTGGCTACCATGTCGGGGGTCGTTCGATTACGTGGGGTCGTCAGAGCTATCGTCTCGGCGACATGGACTTCGAAGCTAACCTGAAAGATGGAATTGCGATCGATTGGCCGGTACGCTACGCTGAGATATCTCCGTGGTATGATTACGTGGAACAATATATAGGTGTAAGCGGACAGACCGAAGGTTTATATCAATTGCCAGACGGAAAATACTTGCCACCAATGGAATTGACCTGTGCCGAAAACGTACTTAAAACTTCCATCAAAGAGAAGTTTGGTCGTGCACTGACCATTGGTCGCACGGCGCACCTGACCGCTCCGCTGGCACACAGCCCGCAACGCGGAACATGTCAGTTTAGAAATCTTTGTATCAGAGGTTGTCCCTATGGCGCATACTTCAGCAGCTTGTCTTCGACACTTGTAGCCGCTGAGAAGACCGGCAACATGACGTTGAGACCAAACTCCATCGTGCACGAACTCATTTATGATGAGAAGAAAGGCAAAGCAACGGGAGTTCGCATTCAGGATGCAGAGACAGGACAGACGGAAGAATTTTTTGCAAATGTGATCTTCCTCTGTGCGTCAACATTTGGATCAACACACATCATGCTGAACTCAATATCAAGCCGCTTCCCGAATGGATTCGGAAATGACAGCGATCAGCTTGGCCGCAACATCATGGACCACCATTTGAATGCGGGTGCGAACGGAGAGCTTCCGGGAATGGAAGACATGTATCATTCAGGAAGGCGCGCGAATGGTTTCTACATTCCACGTTACCGGAATGTTGGAAAAGATAAACGAGACTACCTGCGTGGATTCGGATATCAGGGCGGCGGAAGTCGTCAAGGCTGGTCGCGCATGGTTGCTGAGTATGCAATAGGTGAGGACCTGAAGAAAGCAGCGATGACTCCTGGCATGTGGTCACTTGGTATGGGTGGATTTGGTGAATTCCTTCCGTATCAAGAGAATCGCGTCACACTCAATAAAGACAAGAGAGACAAGTATGGACTGCCAACACTCACTTTCGATGTTGAATTGAAAGAGAATGAGTGGAAGATGCGGAAAGACATGGTGAACGATGCGGCGGAAATGCTGGAGGCGGCCGGTGCGAAAAACATTAGGACAAATGATAATCCTGGCGGTCCTGGACTTGGTATTCACGAAATGGGAACAGCGCGCATGGGCAAAGATCCCAAGACCTCTGTGTTGAATAAGTTCAACCAGGTGCATGCCTGCAAGAATGTGTTTGTAACGGATGGATCGTTCATGACATCTGCTGCATGCGTGAACCCATCGTTGACGTACATGGCGTTTACGGCACGGGCGGTAGACCACGCTGTAAGTGAGTTGAAAAAGAATAATATCTGATCAGATCAAAATATTTGAGCTATGAATAGAAGAGAAGCAATCCAGCGCGCAGGCCTTGTGTTGGGCTATGCTGTTTCAGCACCTGTCCTCGCGGGCATCATGAAAGGATGCAAAGCTGCGCCGGAGCTAACCTACAAGCCTGTTTTTTTCAACAATGATCAGGCTGCCATTGTGAGTGAAGTGGCGCAGATTATCATTCCAAAGACGGATACACCGGGTGCGAAAGAAGCAGGCGTTCCTGCGTTTATCGATCAGTTGCTGCGTGAATGCTATAAGAAAAAAGATCAGCAACGGTTCCTTGATTCGATCACGGCGTTCGATGAAGAAGCGAAGAAATCCCAGGGCGACAGCTTCCTGGACCTTGATCCTGCCAAGCAGACCGAACTCGTAACCCGCCTCAACAAAGAAGCGGTTGACCGGTCAAAGATGTTGAATGAGGCGAAGCGGAAGCTTGTAGGAAAGATCTATGATGATGCGTTCAAATCCGAGATGGAAAAGGAATATGGCGCACCTGAAGCCATTGCGGCGACAGACACCGCGGATATTGTGACATACTATAAGACAGGCAACTTTGGATTTGGTGTTGACCGCCATACCAACAAAATCAAGGAAGTTGCTGCCCATCCTGACGCAGGGCATTTTGTGTTGACAACAAAGGAGTTCACCGTTTCAGGCTTCTTCACATCAGAAATCGGCGCGACGCAGGTGTTGCAATACGAGGCCGTGCCAGGTGCATACCACGGATGCAAGCCGTTGGCCGAGGTTGGTAAGGCCTGGGCGACGAGCTAAAGATTAAATTAAGAGATAATTTCAGCGGCAGGTTAGGAGATAGCCTGCCGCTTTTTTTTAGGAATGGTCTTTTTGGATTTGTGTGTTAGAAATGTAGAGCTCACATTCCGTCCAATTTCAAGCTGTCCTATTTTCGGGGGAGCTTACAATTGGAGCGCTTGAAAATGCAGCGAAGCGGAATGTCAAGCGAGGACCTGTTTCGTAACTTCATCGTAACTATACGGTTCTTAAGAAAACGAATCTACAACTTATGAATTTCCCCCGCTATTGCGTATAGCTTATGGTGGGCGCTGGCTTTTTGAACTAATCTCAATCCGATAACCCCAAACCACAAAAAATAGATCGCCAGCGAGATGTTTGTTCTGGTCCACGTCTTGTCATTGAATACAAACGCACTCAAAATGCCAAGCAGAAGAATTGTTAGTCCAGTGGTCAATGTGTAGTATTTTGAAAAATTGTCTTTCATCACCTTTTCAAATTCTGCTCCTAGAAGGATAAGTCCAAGTGGAGCAATTAACAAAATTGAAAACGCTCTAATCAAAACGCTATGAACGCCTATATCTGAATTTGGGTCCCAAGAAATGATTCCAAAGCTTGCCCATACAAGTCCGGAAGCTAGAATTAGGATTTTCCCAATGATAATAGGTAAGTCATTTTTTGACAGTTTAAAGAGCCCAATTGCAAAAACCAAATTAAGGAATCCGATTGTCAAGTAGTTTAAATAGGCGGCCAACCATCGTCCATTCATTCCACTCAGATTGTATGCGGCAATACTGGGTATATTGTCGACCTCTTCAAGCGTCTGCGGATTATACACAAAAAGAGCTACAAAACCTGATAGAAATAAAATTGCAATAGAGAGTCCAACTACTCCAATAACCCGGTGATTCATGAATTTCGTTTAAAAGCTTGTGCCCAACCTTTAGATTCAAATCGTATTTCAAAACACAATAATAACAATGAATTTTGTGGGTAAGTGGATTACCGTTTCGGTTATCCAGCTTATCCACAAAAAGCAGCCGGAGCACTATGCGCACAACTAAGTGTTGCGACTTA
>JBGALO010000022.1:0-32542 GCA_044223825.1 Cyclobacteriaceae bacterium
TGGTATGACGTCGCTACGGGAAAAGACAAAGGTTTTATTTACAGCAGGAACACCAATCCAACAGTTCGCGTACTGGAGGAGAAGATTCGCGTCCTGGAAGGTGCAGAAGCGTCCACATCGTTTGCTACCGGAATGGGAGCGATCAGCAACACATTGTTCGCGCTGCTGAGCCCCGGAAAGCGTGTCGTGTCGATCAAGGATTCGTATGGTGGCACAAGCAAGATTTTTCTTGAATTCCTGCCAGGGTACAACGTTAATGTGAAGCTTTGTGATACAACCGATCATGAGCAGATCGAAGCAGAGGTTGCCAAGGGCTGCGACCTTTTATACCTGGAGACACCGACAAACCCGACATTAAAAGTTGTCGATATCAAACGGTTGAGTGCGGCAGCAAAGAAAGTAAATGCCATTGTTGTTGTCGATAACACATTTGCTACACCGGTGAATCAAAATCCCCTGGCGCTGGGCGCTGACCTTGTCGTGCACAGTGCTACAAAGTTTCTGTGCGGTCATTCGGATGCAATGGGCGGACTTCTTTGCGGAAAGAAAGAGCTGGTTGAAAAAGTCTTCCGTTTCCGGGAAATCAATGGAGCAAGCTTGCAGCCTGATCCAGCCTATATGATTGCCCGTGGAATGAAAACTCTGGAGTTGCGAATTGAAAGGCAAAATGTTTCTGCGTTAAAAATTGCAAAACACCTAAAAGCGCATCCTAAGGTTATTGATGTTTTCTACCCCGGACTTGAGAGTCACCAGGGACACGCTATCGCAAAGTCTCAGATGAGCGGCTTTGGGGGTATGATGAGTTTCGCCATCAAAGGGGACTACAATGCTGTGAAGAAATTCCTTCCGTCATTGAAGCTTGTCCACCTCGCGGCGAGCCTTGGTTCCGTGAGCACATTGGCTGGTCCGCCCCGCACTACAAGTCACGTAGAATTGACGGAGGATCAACGCAGGCAGTTGGGCATTCCCGAGAGCCTCATTCGCTATTCCGTTGGCATCGAGAATGTTGACGACCTAATCGGAGATCTCGATCAGGCATTGGCATTGATCTGATGCATGTACGATCTTCTCCTTAAGAATATTTCCAGGCACATCGCACTGAGTGATGCAGAAAGGGATATCCTTTTCTCATTTCTGACGGTAAGGAAATTGCGAAAGCATCAATACTTGCTGCAGGCAGGAGATGTATGTCGTTTTGAGACGTTTGTGACCAAAGGATTGCTTCGCGCCTACAACGTTGACGATCAGGGTACCGAGCGCATCATCATGTTTGCGCCCGAGGATTGGTGGATATCAGATCTGTACAGTTTGCTGACAGATACACCCTCAACATTACACATCGATGCGCTGGAGGACACGGAAGTTGTTTGTATCGAAAAACCAAATCTCGAAAAACTGTACACACAAGTTCCTAAGTTCGAACGATTCATGCGCATCGCTTTTCAGAATGCGTTCGTCTCACAACAGCGGAGAATCCTGGGGGCGATCAGTCAGACCGCCGAAGAACGATATCTTTCATTTATTCAGAAATATCCGGCGTTGCAGCAACGCGTACCCCAGGTTCAAATCGCATCCTACCTCGGGATCACACCTGAGACCCTGAGTCGTGTCCGCAAATCCATTCACTAGAGTTCGGCAACATCAATACAAGTAGGATTTTTCCCTATTGGAATTTTATTCCCAATTCTACTGCGCCCTGCCAACAGCCAAAGGCCAAGGGCCAAAAGCCCTTATTGATCTACATCAACCTCATTTCTTATCAAATATCAATGCCTCCCGACACACGCTGTCCCACCTTTGTCATAACAAAAAAGCAAAGGAATGAACACATTAAAAGAAAAGATTACAGAACTAAATAGTTTGGTTTTGTCAGGAAAGGCACTTGAGGCTTTTGAGAAATTTTATCACGATGACGTGGTAATGCAGGAAAATGAAGGGGCGCCTACTATGGGAAAAGCCGCCAACCTCCAGCGCGAAAAAGAATTCTTTGGCAGCATCACGGATTTCCGCGGCGCTGAAGTAAAAGCTCTGGCCGTTGGTGACAATGTCACAACTGTCGTTTGGAGTTACGACTATACGCACAAAGAGTGGGGCGTGCGTAAATACACGCAAGCATCCGTGCAACATTGGAAAGACGGGCTGATTATTAAAGAACAGTTTTTCTACGGGAGCTGATGCCATCGCCAAATTGAGCGTTGTGATAGCCACGAAGTTCACGAGGTACACAAGGTGGCACGATAGGGTAAACATCTTGAACTTCGTGGGGCTTCGTGGTAAGCGAAAATCCCCGACGAGGCGTTAGAAAATATCGATTGAAACTTGCCTATTTTTCAATCAACTTTTAACGCAATCTTACTTGATGGTTCGATTTCTCGTCATCGTTTTGCTATGCACTTTTGGCTCAGACTGCGCGCTATGCCAAAAGAAATCACGTGTTCTTTTTGTTGGCAACAGCCTGACTTACTTTAACAACCTTCCAGAGATAGTGAAGAAAGTTGCTGCCGCCGATGGCGTACATCTCTCGGTTGAATCCGTTGCCAATCCCGACTACGCACTGATGGATCATCTCAGCGAAGGAAAAATTCAAAAGAAAATTGAATCGGGTAAATTTGATTTTCTGGTCGCGCAACAAGGACCTTCTGCGCAAACGGAGGGAATGGAGTGGTTACTGAATGCGGGATTTATCTTGTCGCCGCTTTGTAAGAAGTATGGTGTCAAGCTCGTCTTTTATATGGTCTGGCCTGCAAGAAATCGCATGCAGGATTTTGCGGGAGTTTATCGCAACTACAAGCTCGCGGCAGACACGACCAAAAGTATTTTTTCACCTGCTGGCCAGGCCTGGCTGGAGGCGTGGCATACGTCTCCGGATCTTTTACTCTATGGCCCTGATAACTTTCACCCATCGTATAATGGAAGCCTACTTGCCGCCATGGTGATCTATGGAAGTATTGCGGGCAAGCAAGAACTATCGTCGCTGCCCTACAAGCCGTTCAGTGTTGAGAATGTGCCACGCAAGACTTTCGATACAATGGTGAGCGCCGCCACGAAAGCGCTGGGCATGACCAATTGAATCGAAACCATCTTTTCGCAATACCTCGCTCTTGACTCTTCTGGTGACTCACCTTTGAAGCTTTTGCCATTATCTCCTAAATTGCATTTCAATTCCCGAAACGGGTACCCGTTTAATCGCAAGTTATAAAGGGCAAATCCCTTAACATGGCAAATGGCTAAGAACAACAAAGCGGCGCATGACTCCCTGAAACGTAATGATGGCATTCCTCTGGATGCCAACATGCTGAAAGGAATTCGTGTCAATAAAAGTGCTGTGGAGAGGCGCGCGTCTACAATGACGCAACGCCGTTCCATAAAGAAGGAATGGCAGGCAGCATGGCTGTTACGGGCCATCGCCTGCATGGACCTAACAACGCTGGCTGGCGATGACACGCCAGGCAATGTTATTCGCTTATGCGCGAAAGCAAGAAATCCCGTACGCGCGGATCTGCTTGAGGCGCTGGGTATGGCAGACGCCAACATTCACGTGGGGGCGGTTTGCGTATATCATAATCTCATCAGCACGGCCGTTGAAGCGTTGGGCGATTCCGGTATTCCGGTCGCGGCGGTTTCAACTGGATTTCCCGCAGGGCAGATCACGCTGGATCAAAAACTTCATGAGATTGAGAAATCAGTGAAGGCAGGCGCAAAAGAGATCGACATTGTTATCAGCAGAGCCAACGTGCTTACCAGCAACTGGAAGGCGCTGTATGAAGAGGTCTCGCTGTTTCGGAAATCCTGCGGTGATGCTCACATGAAAGCCATCGTTGAAACGGGAGAGCTTTCGACGTTGTCGAATGTTGCCAAAGCAAGTCATGTGTGCATGATGGCAGGCTCGGATTTCATAAAGACCAGTACTGGAAAGGCAACCTCCAACGCTACGCTTCCTGTGAGCCTGGTGATGGTGCGCGCTATTCGCGAATATCATGAGGCCACTGGCTATAAAGTAGGATTCAAGCCCGCAGGTGGAATTCAAAAAGCAAAGCAGGCGCTCGACTGGCTGGTGCTCATGAAAGAAGAGCTGGGCAACGATTGGCTTTCACCGGATCTTTTCCGCTTTGGTGCAAGCAGTTTGCTTGCCGACATCGAAAGACAATTGGAACACTTTGCTACCGGACGTTATTCAGCTGCGAACCGCCACCCGATGGCATAAAAAATATCAGATGAACATCAAAGAGATTTACGAAACAATGGAATACGGGCCGGCGCCTGAAAGTCCGGCAGAGGCAAATAACTGGTTAGCCCAACATGATAAGAAGTTCAAACTGTTCATAGATGGGAAGTGGCAGTTGCCTCTGTCAGGGAAATACTTCGACAGTGTGAGTCCGATGAACAAGTCATTTCTGTCAAAGCTTGCTGAAGCAAATAAGAAAGATGTTGATAAGGCGGTAGCCGCAGCAAAGAAAGCGTTACCGCTTTGGGTGAAAGCTGGCGCTCATGTACGCGCACGCTATATGTATGCTCTTGCGCGACAGATACAAAAGAATTCCAGACTATTTGCAGTGCTCGAGTCGATGGATAATGGAAAGCCGATTCGAGAAACAAGGGACATTGACATTCCGCTGGTGGCTCGCCACTTTTATTATCATGCCGGCTGGGCACAACTGCGCGACACAGATCTAAAGGAATACAAGGAAGTGGGGGTGATCGGTCAGATTATCCCATGGAATTTTCCATTGCTGATGCTGGCATGGAAAATTGCACCGGCGATCGCGATGGGGAATACCGTCGTTTTGAAACCTGCTGAATTCACTTCGCTCACCGCGTTGCTCTTCGCAGAGATCTGCGAACAAGTTGGACTGCCTCCAGGTGTTGTGAATATCATCACCGGCGCTGGTGAAACTGGCGCTGCGCTCGTCAATCATCCGGATGTAGATAAGATTGCATTCACGGGTTCCACCGAAGTAGGTCGGATCATCAGGAAAGCAACGGCAGGATCGGGCAAGAAGCTTTCGCTTGAGCTCGGTGGTAAATCACCGTTTATTGTTTTTGAAGATGCCGACCTCGATAGCGTCGTCGAAGGTGTAGTCGACGCCATCTGGTTCAACCAGGGTCAGGTTTGCTGTGCAGGCTCGCGACTCCTTGTTCAAGAGAGCGTTGCGGAGAAGCTATATAAAAAGATCCGTGCACGGATGGAGAAGCTCGTAGTTGGGAACTCGCTGGATAAAGGCGTTGACATTGGTGCAATCGTTGCGCCTGTGCAGCTGACTACAATTGATACATTAGTTAAAAAAGGAGTTGAGGAAGGCGGCACCATGTGGCAGCCGAGTTGGTCGTGCCCTAAAGACGGATATTTTTATCCTCCAACATTGTTCACCGATGTTTCTCCGTCAGCGACAATCGCGCAAGTGGAGATATTCGGACCAGTGCTTGTCGCGATGACATTCAGAACGCATCAGGAGGCAATCAAGCTGGCGAACAATACACGCTATGGACTTGCTTCCAGCATCTGGACCGAGAACATTAACCTTGCGCTTGATGTAGCACCAAAGATTAAAGCGGGAACCGTTTGGATCAATTGCACCAACACCTTTGATGCAGCGTCCGGTTTTGGTGGCTATCGCGAGTCGGGATTCGGTCGCGAAGGTGGCAAAGAAGGATTGATTGAATATCTGAAGTTAAAAGCCGACGATAAGCTCTCTGATAAAGCGCCGAACGTAGTGAAAGCTGCGAAGAAGAAAAACGGCGCAATCGCAATACCAGAGATCGACAGAACAGCAAAGCTTTACATCGGCGGTAAGCAGGCTCGTCCTGATAGCGGGTACAGCACACGCATTACCGATCCTGCTGGAAACTTTGTAGGTGAAGTGGGCGCGGGCAATCGTAAGGATATCAGAAATGCTGTTGAGGCTGCACATGCGGCTGAATCGTGGACAGGTATGACCGGCCACGCACGGGCGCAAGTGCTGTATTACCTTGCTGAAAATCTCTCCGCAAGAAAAGATGAGTTCGCCGACAGGATTGTTGCGCAGACAGGCGTTTCATCGGCAGCTGCTAAGAATGAAGTAGCGTTGTCAATCGAGCGCATCTATCGCTATGCTGCCATGGCTGATAAGTATGATGGCAACGTGCATCATACAACACTGCGAAACGTTACCCTTGCAATGCCCGAAGCATTAGGCGTGATGGGTATTGTTTGTCCCGATCAATCACCACTGCTTGGCTTTATCTCGACTGTCATTCCTGCCATCGCGATGGGGAATAGAGTAGTGGTGGTACCATCTGAAGTATCGCCCTTGTCAGCGACCGATCTTTATCAGATCATGGACACATCCGACGTCCCAGGCGGCACGGTTAACATCGTAACAGGAAAGAAAGATGAACTCGCAGGAGTGTTGGCCAACCACGATGACGTTGATGCGATCTGGTATTTCGGATCGAAGGAGGGAAGCGCACAAGTGGAAAAAGCTTCCGCTGAAAACATGAAGCGCACCTGGGTGAATTACGGCAAGTACCGGAACTGGTCAGACGCGGAGCAAGGAGAGGGAGAGCAGTTCCTGCGGTACGCGACGCAGATTAAGAATATTTGGATTCCGTACGGGGAATGAAAAAGGCCGTTGGGTGTTGGCCGTTGGCTGTTGGCAGGGGAGAGTGAATTCGAGGTGTGATGTTTCAAACTTGTTGCGAACTCTAAACTCTGAACTCTGAACTATTTTGGCACCGGCCTTTGGCAACTTTCACTGAATTCGAAGAGTGATCTTTCCAACTTGCCGCGCTCTCTAAATTCTAAATTCTAAACTCTGAATTCTGAAATCTTAACTCAGAACTTAGAACACCGAACTTAGAACTCATAACATCCCCATCACATCTTCTCCAGCACGCTCTCAATCAGCTTCCTCATATTCGGTCCATGATCCTCACTAAACTCCTTCCGAATCCTGTTCGCGATGATCAGGCAGCACGTGATGCAATCATGTCCCAGCATATTGCCGAGACCATATAACGCCGACGTTTCCATTTCCCAGTTGGTGATGCGGTGGTCCCTGAAAGCGAAAGAAGTAAGTCGGGAGTTGACATCGCTATTCTTTGGAACCAGCGAGAGGCGCCGGCCTTGCGGACCGTAAAAGCCTGATGCCGTGGCAGTGACACCTTTGATCATGTTTGCACCGACAGTTGAAAGCAAGCGTTTAGATCCTTGTGTGATATAAGGCGTGGCGAGGTCCTCATTCCATTCGAGGTGATGATTGACCCATTCCATCAGTTCTTGTTCGACAGGATTGAAATTGTAGTTGTAATAAAACACCAAACCATCGAAGCCCAGCCCAAATTCAGATACAACATTACTACCCACCGCAATGTCTGGCTGCAGCGCACCTGACGTGCCAATGCGTACGATGCTGAGCTTTCGTTTGTTTGACTTGATCGACCTCGCGACCGGGTCTATGTTGACCGCCGCGTCCAGCTCATTCACAACAATATCGATATTGTCAGTGCCGATACCCGTTGACAGCGCCGTGATCCTTTTCCCTTTGAAGGTACCCGTATGCGTTACGAACTCACGGTTGCTGATCTTGCACTCAACTTTGTCGAAGTACTTGCTGATAACCTCAACGCGACCCTGGTCACCCACCACAATCACATTGTCTGCGATGTTCTCATCCTTCACGTGAAGATGATACACACTGCCATCCTTGTTCAACACAAGTTCTGATTCCGGAATACTATTGGTTTGCATATCCTTTTTATCCTTTGCGAGCTTTGCGCCTTTGCCCGCCTTCGCCGAAGCGGCTACGGTCGGGCAGGCGTGGGAAACCTATTCAACCCCATTTTTCTTTTCCTTTGCGAGCTTTGCGTCTTTGCGTGAGGCACCTTTTATCTCAACCTAAATAAGTTGCCCCACTTGTCCCAGAACCAAATCTATCATAATTTGACTTTCATTTCAACCCTGCAGTAACGATACTACAGAGTAAAACCAAACGCATGAGCCTTCATATTGGTGCCAAGCCTGGCGACATCGCCGACACCGTTTTGATCTCCGGAGATCCGTTGAGAGCAAAGCACGCAGCGAACACCTTGCTGGAGAAAGTAACTTGTTACAATGAAGTGCGCGGCATGCTTGGGTTTACAGGCCACTACAAAGGCAAACGCGTGTCGATACAAGGAACAGGAATGGGTATTCCCTCGACAGCCATCTATGTGCATGAACTTATCTCCGAATACAAAGTAAAGAACATCATCCGCGTCGGGACCTGCGGCGCGATCAGGAAAGATATTGAGTTGGGAAGAGTGATTATTGCCATCAGCGCCTCAACCGATTCGAGCACCAACAAACTGTATTTCAACGGTATGGACTACGCCGCCACCGCAGATTTCAGTTTGTTAACGAAAGCCCACGCCGCCGCGAAGGCCTTGAACATGAATCCACTCGCCGGGACCGTTTTCAGCACCGACACCTTCTACAGCAACGACAAGAACCGTTGGGACGTGTGGACCGAACATGGCATCCTCGGCGTTGAGATGGAAACCAGCATCCTCTACACCATCGCTGCGCGCTCGAACGTCAAAGCCCTTTCACTGCTCACCGTGAGCGACAACATCATCACCGGAGAGTTCTCATCCTCGAAAGACCGTGAGGTCAAGTACATGGATATGATGAGGATTGCGATGGAGATTGCGGAGTAGGGGTGATTTGTTTACAAGGTGCGCAAAACTGGCTGTTTTGGCGGGCTATGTGCAATTGCGATATTGGAAGTATATGCAATACACATAGCCACTAGTTGTGGCCAATGCCAAGAATGAACAGACAACTGATTACAATTCTGTGTTTAATTGGACTGACTAACTGTTCTCAGCAGCGAGAGCCCATAATATTTTCGGGAATTGCTGACATAATTGTAAATGATGGTATAACCAAGGATACCTTAAACATTTGTTACTGTTGGCGGACCGCTGACTCCCTGGGAATAAATATTTCACGAGGTTATTCCTTTGGGGGAATTGCAATTGAAATCGGTAATAAAATGGGACGACATTCATCAACAGTTAAGTACTGGTCGGACTACAATCAGTTCGATGGCGAAAATGAATTGACAACAAAATTGACCAAGGACAACCTTTCAATAAGATATGAAACAATTGGTGACAGCGTATTAGTTTCCGGACAAATAAATTTCGACACAGATGCCGTTGACTTCTTTAAGGACAATAGAAAAGTAAAGGCTGACGGCACATTCAATTGTAAATTGGACAAGTAGGCACTGGCCACAACAAAAGCTATAACCAATGGCGGGGCTTGTCTTGAATTTGTACTTTGGTTTTAAAATTTTATTTGGTGACGTGGGAAAATGACTGCTTCGAACTCCCGCCACTGGTTATAGCAAAACGTTGGTGGCAATGCCACTGCAAAGTAAAATTGTTAATGTTGTTATGACGCTTGACGAAAAAATACATTTAGTGCTCGAGAAATTGAACGGCAGCGGGCCGGCTGACTTGGATAGATACATTCCAGAGTGGCTTCGGACAGTGAATGAAACCGCAGATGAACTCGAGATACATCTAATAAAATACGCCCTAAATCATGAACACCTCATTGTGGCTGACCAAAAAAATGCAGGTCATATAATCACACACCAGGGAAGAATTGTGAATGAGGCGGGTGGCTGGAAAGCGCTCACGCTGTCTAGGAAAAATCGAACGGACATTGAAAACAAAACAGCCGAGAACAATCTCCACATTTCTGCATTTCAGATCAAGACACAGTGGTGGCCTCATCGAGTATCCGCTGCTGCTCTCCTCATTTCGATCTTCTCACTAATAGTATCGGTCCAACAATGCCGACAAGGTCATCCTGACGTCGGAACAGATTCTTCACAACTCGAAAATCAGTCCGCACCAACAATTCAGCAGAAACCTGACAGTCTAAAGACTGTTCCGAAAGACACATCGGAAAATTTATAAACTACCATGTGTCGCACAGCCACCAACAAAAGCTATATGCAATAGCGGGGTGGCTAGAAACGTTGTAGATTCGTTTCTTAAGAACACTATATTTACGATGTAGTACTGCATATAGCCCGCTAGTTGTAGGTCAGAGCTCTAGATAAAGTTTAACTATGGAAATAATTACTGAGTTTGAGAAAAACAACCCATACTCCAAAATTGAGAATGAGACTAAGCATCTTAAGATTAATAAGCCATGGGACGACTCCACCTTTATTGTTCTACTTGACAAAAAGGAAGATCTAAGTAGGTTTAAAAACGTTGTCCTTGTTGACTATCTGGCTGCCATATACCATTTGAAGGAAAAAAGGATTGAATTTATTTTTGGCCCCGTTGAAACGACTAATGAAATCATTAAGCGAAAATTCGATTTTAATTATAATGGAGATACATTCAAATGTTATTTTGATAAGTCTTCAAAAACATTAGAATTACTAGCCAAAGGATTTCAACCTCTGGAGTCTCCTTCTAGGACAAATTATCGCGAACTTCGGATGTTCAATGACTATTTTACAATTGAAGAGCAACCGGATTTTATTAAGGAATTTTTCAAAGATTCAGAACCATACTCATTTTATCTTGAGGGTGATTTAGAAAAGTATTCAACTGATTTTTCATACTTACTCAGACTACTGAATTTTTATCTTGCTTATTTTGACAGAGAAACTCCACAAGTAATCCTCTTCAAGAAAGAAAAATACAGTGAGGAATTTAATCCTGCTTGCTATTTTGATAAAACAAAGCAATTCCCTGATTCAATAAATGCAAGACAATTAGACTTTACTGTATTAGAAACATTGGACATCGCCAACAAGACAGACGATATTAGACTTCAATTTATCTTTTACTTTCAAGTCCTTGAGTATTGTTCGTATTATTATTTAGATAATAGTATAAAAAAGGAACTAGGTAATATTCTAAAAAAACCAGACATAAATTCAAATTCGAATGAATACACTAAATCTATAATTGAAAAACTGCAGGATCACTTCTATAGGTTTAAGAATGATTCCGACAAAATGGAGAAGTTAATCTTTGACCATTGTAGTATCGAAGATATTAGACTTGAACTTGAATCGAATTGTGACTTTTTCTGTCAAGACGTTGAATTTGACGGAGGCCTTATAGTCAAAAAGCTGTTTAACAAAAAGGAAGATATTCAGGCAATTAATGAGGCCACACTTTCTGCAATTCGAAAAAATATAGAAAGAATAAGAAACGTTTTAGTGCATTTAAGAGAGCAAAGAGAAAATAAGGTAATCTTACCGACGCCTGACAATAATAAAAAATTGATACCCTACATATTTCTAGTACGACGTATTGCAGAGAAGATAGCAATCCAGTATGACTAGGCTGGAGGTCAGTGGGTCGTGACGTATAAGCTGAACATGTTCGACAAAAAAAGATAATAAACCCCATATCGCGCGCGTGTTCTATCGCGGTTATGGCGCGACGTCTCCGACGCAGCTTGCCCCGATGCAATCGGGGTGCCGGTGCGAACGTAGACCCATATAGCGCGCATGTTCGCGAAGCACAGACTATGGCGCGACGTCTTCCGACGCGTGCCGGTGCGAACGTAGATCGAAGGAACTGATTCCATCGTACTTAATTCGAAGTCGGGAGTCCCCACAATCCCGATCCATCCGTTGAAACTGCCAGATTATTCGAAAACGGATTTCCAAATCCAATTCCATCCCTTGTTGCCGAGACTGTTGAAGCAACCTCTCTTCGCGCAACTTCGCGCCTTCGAGCCTTTGCGGCAAATTCCGCCACTTCAATATGTGCGGATACCGAGCCTCTTCAAAATCTGACTTCCAATCCATTTCAATCCGTTTACCCTCGGTTGGTCAGGCATCCCATTATGAACTAAGCCTGGTTGAAATTATTATTGTACATTGAAAGACCCGTTGCTACCTATCAAATGACCTTAAAACGCCGTGACTTCCTCCTCAAAACATCCGGCATTGCAGCCGCATCTTTGACCTATTCCGAGCTTTATGCTCAGATACAAAAGCAGATTGAACCGACCAATGAACAGACAAACTATGATGTAATTGTTTTAGGCGTTGGTAGTATGGGTTCGTCCGCATGTTATCATCTTACCAGCAGGGGTGTTAAAGTGTTGGGCCTAGAACAGTTTGATATTCCGCATGAACTGGGTTCGCACACAGGTCAAAGCCGCATCATCCGCAAAGCGTACGGCGAAGGTTCCGACTATGTGCCGCTGCTGGAAAGGGCTTACGAGAATTGGAAGGCGCTCGAGTCGGAGACGGGTTCGCAGGTCTATTTCAAAACCGGCCTGGCATATTTCGGTGCACCCAATGATCCGTTTCTAAAGACAGTAAAAGGTTCTTCTGAGAAATATAAGATCCCGTTGAACAATCTCACGGTTGAAGAATGCAATCGCAAATACCCTCAGTTTAAACTTCCGTCTGATTATCAAAGACTCGAAGAGCCTGAAGCAGGATTCATCACGCCAGAGCGCAGCATACTTTTGTATGTGCAGCAAGCGATTTTAAAAGGAGCAACCATTCGCACGAAGGAAAAGGTGCTTGAATGGACACGGGATACATCGGGTACGATCACTGTAAAGACAAGCAAGGGCACTTACAAAGCCAGAAAGCTGGTGATTACTTCCGGACCCTGGACCGGGAAAATGATTCCATCGATTTCTTCTAAACTGACCGTCACCCGACAAGCCGTGGCGTGGGTGGATTTTGGAGAAAAATGATTTTGACTTTTATGGATTCCCGATTCTTCCGGTCGGCCAATTTGCCGGACCATTAGGACTTAAGCTCGCGCTTCATTTTCCGGGTGCGGAGACCACGGATCCGGATGCAGTAAATAGAAACAACAAGGAATCGGATGAGAAAACACTGATTGATTTTTTAAACGAGTTTATTCCAGATGGTTACGAAAGCACGCTGACCATGAAAACATGTTTATATACGAATTCACCAGACAATAATTTTATTATCGATCACTTATCAGGGTACGACAAGGATGTTGCTTTTGCATCCGGCTTTAGCGGCCATGGCTTCAAGTTCGTAAGCGTGGTTGGCGAAATTTTGGCAGACCTTGCGCTGAATGGATCAACGCGCCTTCCGATCGGATTTCTAAGCTCGAAAAGGTTTGGGTGATGGAGTTTGTAACTTCAACCTTCGTGCAACTTTGCGTCTCCGCGCCTTAGCGGTAAAAGTTTTGGTGGATTAACCGCAAAGACGCGGAGACGCAAAGAAGCACAAAGAATTTAGACTTGATGGAAAATGAATTCATGCGAGAAGCCATCCGGCTCTCAATAGAAAATGTAGAGAAGGGTACCGGTGGACCATTCGGCGCTGTCATTGTCAAAGACGGCAAGATCATCGCGTCGGGAACGAATCAAGTCACTGCAAACAACGACCCCACCGCACACGCGGAAGTTGTTGCCATCAGGAAAGCGTGTGAAGTCTTGAAATCATTTCAACTGACTGGCTGCGAGATCTATTGCAGCTGCGAGCCGTGTCCCATGTGTCTCGGCGCCATCTATTGGGCGCGTCCTGACAAGATTTTCTATGCTGCTACCAAACATGACGCAGCCCAAGTGAACTTCGATGACCAGTTCATCTACGACGAGATTGCCCTTCTACCGGACCAACGCAAAGTCTTCACGAAACAATTGCTTCATGACGAGGCGCTCGAAGCATTCAAAAAATGGGCGGAGAGCAACAGGAAAGTGAAGTATTGATTTTAGACTTGATAGACATATAACCACATAGGCACATAGATACATAGGCAAATCAAACTATGATCCTATGTTTCTATGTATCTATGTGGTTAATGCGTTACGGGGAGCGTAGCGACAAGGATACTGATTGTTGAACAACGAATAGTGAATAGCGAATTTGCTAAATACTAAACAGCTATGGTTCTGTGTCGCCTATGTGCCTATGTGGTTAATGCATTCTGGGAGCGTAGCGACAAGAATATCGATTAGTGAACAGCGAAATAGTGAATAGCGAATTTGGGAAATGGTAAGCGACTATGATCCTATGTCCCTTATGTGCCTATGTGTCTATGTGGTTAATGTATTCCTGGGAGCGTAGCGACCCATTCATTTCAACACAACACTCTTCGCCATTTCAATAATCGGATCAACGCCTCTGACCGAGTCCGATTTTGTGATGGTCATCTTAATATCGGGCACAATGCCATTTGCAATGGGCACTTTGTCAGTGCCGCTGACAAGTGATGTGGAGACACGATAGGTCCAGCCATTGGGAAGCTCTTTAAGGATCGGCCTTGACCCACTGCCTCCGCCGGTGTTGTCTCCGATGAGAGTGACATTCGGAAAGGCCCTCATCATCAGTATAAAATCTTCCGTGGCACTGTACGAGTAGCGATTGGTAAGTACCGCCACTTTTCCTTTGAACTGCTGCGCACCAGCCGGTGGGAGAGAATAACCTATGAAATCTCCGAGTGCCTTGGATTTCGCGCTGACGCGAAAGCGCACGTATTCGTAAAGATGTTCCTTGTCAGCGAAGCGCGACGCGATGGTCTGACTGTTCCTGGTATTGCCACCTCCATTGTTGCGAACATCAATGATGATTCCCTTTACCGTTCCAAAATCGTTTAGAATGTTGTCGATAATCGTATAATCCGATGTACTGCCCGAGAAGTTTGCGACGTAGATGTAAACAATGTCGGTTCCAAGCTTACTGTAGACCATCGAATTGTTTCCCCGTGTATTGAGAAAGTAGTGTGTCCTGATCCAGCTGAATCCAAAATAGTTTCTGGGAAAACCGGGGAAGTAGCCCAACGTCGTATTTAAATTAGGATACACGTTTGTGTGTCCATCCTTAAGTACCGGTAACATTGCTTTAAATATTCGCTGCAGTTCACTGGGAGGTGTCGACGGGGTAACCTGAGGGCGATACACCTTATAAACGGAGTCCCAGTTTGGATGCTTTGATTCAAATTCCGGCCACGTTTCGTCTATGCCATGCCAGAATGATTCAAAAGTGTCGACGGGTGTGTTTGCAGGTTCTTCACCAATAAGCGTTTTTGTGCATCCGGCAATGACGCCCACAATCAACAACATCATTGATATTTTATTCAATACACTCATAATTTGTAGGCGATCGATGCGATCACCTGGCTGTTGATTTTGTAAAGGGTCTGGTCAATCGTTAAAGCATAAAATTGAAATTGGCCGTCAATTCGTCCTTCCCATCGCGGGCTTAAGTATTTTGAATAGGATAATCTTG
This sequence comes from Cyclobacteriaceae bacterium, assembly GCA_044223825.1. Lineage (GTDB taxonomy): Bacteria > Bacteroidota > Bacteroidia > Cytophagales > Cyclobacteriaceae > ELB16-189. The sequence goes on from JBGALO010000022.1 coordinate 15,237, forward strand.
CTTCAGTTTTTGAAAACGAACCGATGCTCATGACCTTGCTGTCTATTTGATCTATACCCTTGGCGGGCCAGATCACATACGCCACTGCGGAAAACCATATCTGCAGGGATATCGCGTTGTTTCGAATCTTATTCTCAAACAGCACTGATGGGTTAAACGAAAAGAATCCTTCGTCAGAGCTGTTGTTTCCCGCGCTCCCATTGCCATTGGGACTGGAAAAGCTACGTTGTACAGCCTGGGCATCTATCACGAACCCCACCCATGTCGTTATTTTTCGTTGGCGTTTTCCTAATCTATAATGATCTGCAAATTGAAACTGGTAATTCTGCTCATCAGTGGTGAGCGCATCAAAATCAGACGTGAGAGAAAGTGAAGAATAATAAAACTGTCCGTGCAGTTTTCGTTGCGCCGTTGACTGACGATAGAAGACTTGAACCGGGAGCCCAGAACCACTTTGGATCAGCGGTGAAAACGTTTCGTTTTTGAGTGCCGAGTATGCGTAGCCTGTTCCGATTCCAAACATGCCTCTGGCAATCCGGGAGCTGTCCTGACCTGCACAATGCATCCAGCTAAAGATAAAAAGCAATAAAATGAGGAAAGGTCGCGTGTCTCGCGGCATAGCCTGATCAATTCTTATCTTATGTAAACGTAAAAAAATGATGCCGCGGGATAAGTCTGCAATTTGAAATCTAGGACAACATGCTTTTTAACCCCAAACGGATGATTTTATTTTGCTCCGCGGTAGCAATCTTAATTTCATCATAGGGGTTGTTCCGCAGGCGGCTTTTCAGGATCGCGATGACTTCGTCAGGGGATATGCCAACGGCATGGAGCACAAATGCATAGCCAAAACGCGCTTCATATTCTTTTTCCAGCTTTTCGAGCTGCGCCGCCCGTTCACGGCTCGCACCGCTTTCCGCATATTGATTGAATGCCGCAATCCATTCAGAACGCGACCCGCCAAACCACGCCTGCTGACCTTGCTTGAACATAGCTTCTTCATTTGAAAATGGCCGTGCACTGACCATCTTGTTGACCCAGGCGGGAGATCCACAGCACTTCGAAAGCTCATTTGCTGCTCCGTCAGGTGGCAATCCGTTCAACTCATCCAGTGACATGTCTGCTATTGTTTGTTACTGTTATTTTGTAAAATTATGCTACTTGTGATGACGTTAATAACAATTCGCCGGTGAAATTAGCACACATTTCATGAACCCACACATTTTCATCGCGCCGTGGTCCATGGCTCGCAACTGATCAGAGCCAATGCGCATTTCAGGACATATTGTTGACGTACGGAAGAAACGCATCTACAAAGGTGAGATTGAGGTCGTCAACGGAATTATTCAATCTATTAAGGAAATCCCAAATCCTGAGGATCAATTCATTCTTCCTGGGTTCATAGACGCCCACGTGCACATAGAAAGCTCTATGGTGGTACCGTCAGAGTTTGCACGCATGGTTGTTGTGCATGGTACGGTCGCTACTGTATCTGACCCCCATGAAATAGGAAATGTGATGGGCACAAAAGGAGTGGAGTACATGATTGAAAATGGGAAGCAGGTTCCTTTTAAATTCTTCTTCGGCGCACCGAGTTGTGTGCCAGCCACTTCCTTCGAGACTGCCGGAAGTGTGATCAATAATGAAGCTGTTATCAACCTTCTGGAGAAAAAGGAAATCCATTACCTCGCCGAGATGATGAACTGGCCCGGTGTCCTGAACGGTGATCCCGATGTGAAGGCCCGCATTAGCCACGCGATCAAAAATAATAAAGTGGTGGACGGTCACGCGCCGGGACTTCGTGGAGAGCAAGCAAGACGATATGCACAGGCTGGCATCAGCACTGATCACGAATGCTTCACCGCAGCCGAAGCGCTCGAAAAGTTGAGCTGTCGAATGAAGATTCTCATTCGGGAAGGAAGCGCGGCAAAAAACTTTGACGCGCTGGCACCCCTCATGCATGACCACTGGGAGAACATCATGCTTTGCTCTGACGACAAACATCCCGATAGCCTTGAAGCAGGTCACATTGATTTATTGGTCAGGAGAGCCCTCGCCATGAATATTGATCTATTCAAAGTATTGACGGCGGCTTGTATTAATCCGGTTGATCACTATCGATTGAATGTCGGCACGCTGCAAGTGGGAGACTCCGCAGATTTTATTGTGGTGGATAATCTCACGGACTTGGACGTGAAGAAGACATTTATCAATGGTACGCTGGTTGCGGCGAATGGAATCACCAACCTACGCACAACGCCGACTACGTTGATCAATAATTTCTTCGGACGAAAGCGGATACCCCAGGATTTTGCCGTCAAGGCTACAGGCACAAGGATCCGTGCCATTGAGGCTTTGGATGGGCAGCTTATCACAAACGAAAAGAGTGAGTCCGCATCAATTCATGCAGGCTTTGCAACAAGTGACGTGGATCGTGATCTGTTGAAAATTGCAGTCATCAATCGATATGCCGACAGTGAACCTGCGGTGGCATTTATAAAGAACTTCGGATTAAGAACTGGCGCCATCGCCTCATCGGTCGCGCACGATTCTCACAACATCATTGTGGTAGGCGTCGACGATGAGTCTATTGCACGCGTTGTCAACATGGTGAGTGAGGCGAGGGGCGGAGTAGCTGCAGTCAATGGAGCTACAGAGAAAATACTTCCACTTCCTGTGGCCGGGATCATGTCCGACAGAAATGGTTATGAGGTGAGCAACATGTACCAGGAAATCGATAAGATGGCGAAGGACATGGGAAGTAAACTTGAAGCGCCCTTTATGACATTATCATTTATGGCCCTGTTGGTTATTCCAGCACTGAAGATCAGCGACAAAGGGTTGTTTGATGGCGAGAAGTTTGAGTTCGTGGATTTGTTTGTGGATTAATACGATAAATAGCAGGTTGCCACTGATGCACTGATCTGCAGCATCAGAAATCTAGTTTTCATCAGTGGTAATCTGTGCATCAGTGGCAAAAAATCTATTTAAAAATCTCTGGCTATTCGATATAAAATATTGCCACTGATGCACTAATCTGCAGCATCAGAAATCTAGTTTTCATCAGTGGTAATCTGCGCATCAGTGGCAAAAAATCTATTCAAAAAAAACCTCTGGCTATTCAATATAAAATATTGCCACTGATGCACTGATCTGCAGCATCAGAAATCTAGTTTTCATCAGTGGTAATCTGCGCATCAGTGGCAAAAAATCTATTCAAAAAAAACCTCTGGCTATTCAATATAAAATATTGCCACAGATGCATTGATCTGCAGCATCAGAAATCTAGTTTTCATCAGTGGTAATCTGTGCATCAGTGGCAAAAAATCTATTTAAAAATCACTGGCTATTCAATATAAAATATTGCCAACTGATGCACTGATCTGCAGCATCGGAAATCTAGTTTTCATCAGTGGTAATCTGTGCATCAGTGGCAAAAAAAATCTATTTAAAAATCTCTGGCTATTCAATATAAAATATTGCCACTGATGTACGGATCTGCAGCATCAGAAATCCAGTTTTGATCAGTGGTAATCTGTGCATCAGTGGCAAAAAATCTATTTAAAAATCTCTGGCTATTCAATATGAAATATTGCCACTGATGAACTAATCTGCAGCATCGGAAATCTAGTTTTCATCAGTGGTAATCTGTGCATCAGTGGCAAAAAATCTATTTAAAAATCTCTGGCTATTCAATATAAAATATTGCCACAGATGCACTGATCTGCAGCATCAGAAATCTAGTTTTCATCAGTGGTAATCTGTGCATCAGTGGCAAAAAATCTATTTAAAAATCTCTGGCTGTTCAATATAAAATATTGCCACTGATGCACTGATGCTATTGCTTCAGAAATCTATTTTCTGTCATCAGTGAAAACCTGCCTGCCGGTGCATCGGTGGCAAAGAATTCTGAGTTCATTGCCTGGATTTTGAATACCATCACTCCGCATTGAAACAATTATCTTTGCGTTCTAAACCCTGGCCTCTTGAACATTCAACTCAAATCCATCACCCTTCCAAACTTCGGCACAGAAGGTGCTCTTCCGGAATTACCGTCATCAGAATTTGAATCGAGAATCAATTCCGTAGTCAAAGCGATGTCGCAGCGCAAGCTCGACTATGTTATTGTCTTCGCTGACCGCGAACACTGTGCAAACCTCGCGTTTCTTACCAACCTTGACCCTCGCTTCGAAGAAGGAATGCTGCTACTGGACAAAGCGGGCAAAAGAAAAATGCTACTAGGCAATGAGTGTATGGGCTATACCGGCATTTGTCCGATACCTATGGAATTTGAACTGTTCCAGGAATTTAGTCTGATGGGTCAGGATCGTACAAAGTCGCGTACAATCACCGACATACTCACGAGTTTTGGCATACGGTCTGGCTCCGGTGTCGGCTGCGCTTATCACAAATATTTTCCTGATCGGAAGAAGTTGGACGTTCCCTCATACCTGGCTGATACGCTGAGGACCTTGACAGGAACGGACGTGATCAATTGCGGTGACATCTTCATGGATAACGAGACGGGACTTCGGCACCATAACAGCCTTGAGCAGCTTGTTCGCTTTGAATGGGCGGGTACACGGACGTCAGAAAGTATGAAACAACTGCTTCTGCAGCTCCAACCCGGTGAAAGAGAATTCGACCTCGCCCGAAATTATAACAGCAATGGCTTGCCTTATTCATGTCACCCGATGGTCTCGAGTGGCAAGAAAGCTTCAATGGGATTGAGCAGCCCATCTGATAACAAGGTTGTCGTGGGGGATCCATTTACGTCAGCGATGGGTATTTGGGGCGCACTTACAGCGAGGGCCGGCATGGTGGCAACAGGACCCGATCAATTGTCACCATCGATTGCGAAGTTTTTTGAACAATACTGGAAAGGATATTTCCAGACTGTTGCCACGTGGTATGAAGGTGTTGGAATTGGCGCCTCTGCCGGGGAAGTTACAAACGCAGTGGAAAATGTAAGACCAAAGGACGTATTTGAATTTGCTGTAAATACCGGTCACACGTTACATATTGACGAGTGGGTCAACTCACCTTTTGTGAAAGGCTCGCACGTTCGACTTTACTCGGGCATGGCGTTGCAAATGGACATCATTCCGGTTGCCAGCAAAGAATTTGTCTGTGCGAATATGGAGGACGGCATTGCGCTCGCAGGTGAGAATTTGAGAAGGGAGTGGGCTTCGAAATTTCCCGAATCGTGGAAGCGTATAATGGCCCGGCGTGAATTCATGATCAACCAGATTGGTATCAAAATCAGGCCAGAAGTCCTGCCACTGAGCAACATACCTGCCTTCTATACTCCATATTTGTTGAATAAGAATATTGCTGCCGTGAAAGCGTAACCGATATAGTTGCACGGTCGCTGCAACCTAATATCTCAATTATTCATCTTCGCTGAGATGAAAAACCTTCTGTTTGTCGCCGCCCTCTTACTTGGCTCGTTTGAAAGAGCTGGCGCATGTTTTATCCTTTTTCTTTCGGATGGCACTCATGTCCTGGTAGGTAATCATGAGGACTGGTTTGCCAACGACGCCGGCGTGAAGATCAATCCACCGATGAATGGAAAATACGGATCTGTGATCTTCACGTTTATGAACGAAGGATGGGCGCAGGGCGGCATGAATGAGCGTGGTCTCTTCTTTGACGGTGCGTACACACCATTTCAGAACGTTACTTTTGATGCACACACCAAAGAGTTTCACGGTTACATCTGGCAGCATATTCTTGACCGGGCCACAACTGTAGACGAGGCGATCGCCATACTTAAGGATTTTAGAATTCCGGAACTGAGTGAATTGAATGTCATCATCGCAGACGCTGGTGGGCACGTGGCCAGGGTAGGCGTGAAGGATGGAAAAGTGGTATTGAACGCAGAGCAAACTCCTTACATGCTGCAAACGAATTTCAATCCATGGAACCCGGAGTTGAGCGAAGAGCCAGTTTGTTGGCGATTCGAAAAGGCAACAAGGCATTTGGCTGGAAACCGTGAAGCTTCTATAGATAACATGAAGCAGATTCTGGAGCAGACGCACCAGGATTCACTCACGGTATATTCCAATATCTATGATCTTAAGTCGAGAACGATTTACACGTTCAATAAAAGAGATTTCAAAAGTTCGATAAACATTAAACTCCCGGAAATCTTCAGCAATGGCGATTGCATGCTCTCTTTGGATTCCTTGGCATCAAACCCAGGTGCGTGGGGCACGTGTAGATCCTTGAATTCAGGATCAATTGTCTCCGGCAAAGTTATAGATACCGAGACCGGTCAGGGAGTTCCTTTCGTTAACATTGGATTCTTTGCAAAGAACCGCGGTACGCTATCCGATCCCGATGGCAGTTTTGAATTGAATGTGCCTATGACGCTCACAGGTGATTCGATTATTTTTTCGGCGATTGGTTACAAACGGGAAAAGATTCCAGCGGCATCGATCAAAGGCAGAATCGCTACGATCAAATTGAAACCGGAAAGCACAGTACTCAATGCAGTGACTATTGTTGGCAAGAAGACGCGAACCGCGCGCCTTGGGTGGATGGGCGGCCGTGATGGGGTGCTTCCTTTTGACACGATTCAGGGCGGCGGCGCCGTTGCTCTGTTGGTTGAAAGTCCTGGCCGCACCTGGTATGCAGACAAGTTGCAGTTTCGACTCATGTACAATTCGAAGGACACGCTCAAATTCCGCTTTCACATCTATGCATTTGATTCCATCACGAAGTCACCCGGCGAAGAATTGTTATCGAAGGAGATAATCTTAAAAGACAATAAAAGATTTGGTTGGGTGCGATGTGATTTATCATCCTATGATATTCAGGTTAATGAAAAGAAATTCTTCATTGGGTTTGAATGGATTGATGATCGTCTTTCCCGCGAAAGAATGCTTAAGGGACTACGGGCCTGGGAACGATGGAAAATGGAGCAGTACCGTAACCACAATCAAAAAGTGGAGCAAATTGTCATGCGGGAATCAGGACGCGAAGTGATTCATTACAAATATCATGGCAACATGATGAACTGGCCGGGTTTTAAAGATCTGCCGCCATTTACCGGACTCATGGTAGAGACAGGAAAGAAAAAAGAGACCGAGTCACTCCGGACCTTTGAAAGAAAAACCAGCTTCGGCGAATGGAAGGAAATTCCATCGACCCTCAATGCGGTGATTACGGTAAAATATTAAGATTGAAAATGCCAGTCGAGTGGCAAGCAGATGCCGGAATACGAAGATTAACCTGTCTCGATTTATGCTTTGCGAGCTTTGCGCTTCGCCTTTGCGTAGCCGCTTCGGCAGAGCAAGGCCTTTGCGTGGGGTATTCTGACTGTCCACAAATTTCAACACCACTTTGCGTTGCCCTGCTTACTGCATTGCCCCCTGGTATGGCACACTTATTCTGCCTTGGTATATAAACCTTCATTACCATGAAAACCACGGAAAAGAAATCGCGCCCCAGACGCGCTGCAAAAAGAGTCGCAAAATCTGACAATGAGCCGATGCCTGGCTACCCGCTTTATTCGCCACAAGATGATATTATGAACAAGGGCGAACGGATCGATGCAGATATAGAAAGTGTTAAAGCGCAGGACGCAAACAAAGCCACACGCGTTGACGAGATACCTCAGGCCAGCATCGATGATGAGCCGGATGTACCAGTTAACGATGCATATACCGTCACTAACGAGGATCTTGAAGCGCTCGGTCCCGCGGATCTGAGCATGGATGGAGGAGATGATGAAGACTTGAAACACAGGTCCACACCGGTCGATTTTTCAGCGGAAGACCTGGATATACCGGGTAGTGAGATGGACGATGAAGCGGAGTCCGTCGGGAGCGAAGACGAAGAGAATAACAGCTACAGTGTGGGCGGCGATGGACACAACGATCTGGAAGAGGATCCTGCGTAACGCTGAACGGCCTGCTGATTTCTGTCTCCTGATAATATAATTCACCGGCAAAAAATGGGAGATGCCGGTCGGCCCAAAACATGAGATTGGCGATGTGATTTTTGCTACCTTAGTAAGCTAAAATAAGCTTGCATTATGGCTCATTTCAATCTGCAGATCAACGGGCGCGCATATGAAGCCGACGTTGAAGCCGACACACCTTTATTGTGGGTATTGAGGGACAGTCTCGGCATGGTCGGAACCAAATTCGGGTGCGGCATCGCGCAATGCGGTGCATGTACGGTCCACCTCAACGGTGTACCTGTTAAAGCTTGCTCACTGCCTGTTTCGGCGGTAGGCACCAAGAGCGTAACGACGATTGAAGGCCTGTCGCCGAATGGTGACCACCCGGTCCAGCAGGCGTGGAAGGAAGTCGACGTAGCACAGTGCGGCTACTGCCAGGCAGGTCAGATCATGGCCGCAAGTGCATTGCTGGCAAAGAATCCCAAGCCCACCAACGATCAGATCGACGCCGCAATGAACGGCAATATCTGCCGGTGCGGAACGTATCATAAAGTTCGTGAGGCAGTTCTATTAGCATCCTCCAAAATCAAATAGCCATGTCCACTTTACTAAAATCAAACAGGCGTAACTTCCTGAAATTGAGCATCACTGCAGGTGGTGGATTAATGCTTGGCTTTAATATGCTTGATTCCGCTGCGAAGTCCATGGAAGTCATTCCAGGGGCGACACTGGAAGCGGCAGGCGCGGATCTGACATTCAATTCATACTTGGCGATCTCACCTGAGGATGTCATCACGATTTATTCACCGAACCCGGAGTTAGGCCAAAACATTAAAACTTCATTCCCGATGATCGTTGCCGAGGAACTCGACGCTGATTGGTCTAAGGTGAAGGTGCTTCAGTCTCCGCTGGACGTTAAGAAATTTGAAAGACAGCTGACTGGTGGAAGTGGAGCGATCCCACATTCATGGGAGCGCCTTCGGAAAGCAGGCGCCACAGCGAGACAAATGCTGATGGAAGCCGCCGCGAAGAAATGGAATGTTTCAGCCAGCTCATTGAAGACCGACAAAGGAATGGTAATAGGTCCCAATGGCCAGAGACTGTCGTATGGAGCACTTGCCACGGATGCAGCGTCGATGGCAGTTCCAACAGATGTCAAGCTGAAAGACGTAAAAGACTTCAAGATCATCGGCACGGGTGTCAGTAATGTTGACGCCGACGCGATATATACTGGCAAGCCTTTGTTTGGATTGGATTTTCACCGGGAAGGAATGGTGCACGCAATGATCCAGCGGCCAGCGGCATTCGGAACGAAAATAAAGTCCGTTGATTCCGCTGCAGCGAAAGCAGTGCCTGGAATTATTGATGTGGTGACTTTCAAAAATAACGTGGCGGTGGTAGGAAAATCTACCTGGCAGGTGTTGAAGGCAAGGAAGCTTCTAAAAATAGAATATGAACCGGATGGCACGAGTGTGATCGAAGGCACGGTTGACCATGATCGACGCTTTAAAGAATTGCTCGACAGCAAAGAAGCTGTTGTTCGTCGGAAAGATGGCGATGTTGATGCGGCATTTAAGAATGCCGCAAAGGTTATCACCCGTGAATATCAATGTCCGTTTCTCTCACACAGTCCGCTGGAGCCGATGAATTTTTTCGCCCACGTGCGGGCAGATGGTGCTGAACTGATTGGACCTACCCAGACACCGGACCTCGCGCGCACCGAAACTGCAAAACTTCTCGGCATGTCTCCCGAGTCAGTAACAGTTGACATCACGCGACTAGGCGGTGGCTTCGGCCGTAGACTTAAAGCAGACTATGTACTTGAAGCGGCTGAACTTTCAAGTATCATCAAAGCGCCGGTGAAAGTTATTTGGACACGCGAAGATGACATGACAGGCGGAAGTTACCGGCCTGCAGTCCGTTATCGTTTCGAAGCTGCATTAGACGCATCAGGAAATTTGATCGGATATAAGTTAAGAGGTGTTGGGATTAACACGGCGAACTCAACACGTGAGGATAATTTCCCTTCGGGTGCAGTCGACAACCTGTTGATCGATTCAGTAGAATACAAGTCACCCATTACAGTGGGAGCGTGGCGTGCACCGATTACCAATTTCCTCGCGTTCGCTGAACAATCATTTCTTGACGAAGTAGCAGCAACTGCCGGAAAAGACCCTATTCAGTTCAGGCTTGACTTACTGGACAAAGCGAAAAATTCACCTGTAGGCGCTATCAAGTATGATATTGATCGCATGAAAGGTGTGATTAATCTTGCTAAAGAAAAGGCTCAATGGGGAACGAAGAAGAATGTAGCGCAAGGATTCAGCGTGTACTTCTCACACCGTTCCTATGTGGCCCAGGTTGCGGAAGTGGAAATGGAAAAGGGCCGGCCGGTGATCAAAAAGATTCACGTCGGTGCTGATTGTGGTATTGTTGTAAATCCAATTGGTGCTAATCAGCAGGTAAGGGGCGGCGTTGTAGATGGAATGGGCCATGCGCTCTTCGGCAACTTAAGTTTCAAAGATGGCGCTGCGGAGCAAAAGAATTTTAACTCATACAGGCTTATCAGGTTTAAAGAAGTGCCCGACGTAGATGTGCATTTCGTCAATAACGGCGTGGATCCTACAGGCCTCGGCGAACCGGCACTCCCACCAACAGGCGGCGCAATTGCGAACGCTATCGCCAAAGCAACTGGCAAGAGACTGTACAATCAGCCATTTACGATTCAGGAGACCCTGAAGTCGGTGAGGCTGGGGGAAAAACTTTAAATGGTGAAATGTAAAATGTAAAACTCTGAACGCTAAATGTAAAAGTGCTCGTGGTGGCACAGTGGTCAACTCACCGCACTTTACATTTTACATTTAGTGTTTTACATTTTTCTGTTTCATCCCTCCCAATGTCCATGATTTCCCCTTCAAGCGCCTTCTTCAGTCCCGGCACCGCCTGCCGCGACGCGATCATTCACCAATTGAACACCGCAGATGCAAATCTGAAGATCTGTGTGTTTACGATCAGTGATGATCTGATTACTGATGCGATCATTAAAGCAAAAAAACGCGGTATTAACATTCTTATCTTGACCGATAACGACAAGTTATATGATCTCGGTTCGGACATCAACCGGTTGGCCGGAGAGGGCATCGACATAAAGGTCGATAACACGTCTAATCACATGCATCACAAGTTTATGCTGGTGGACGACAGAATCCTTGTTAACGGCAGCTATAACTGGACACGCAGCGCAGCGAAATACAATCAGGAAAACATCATCGTCACGGCTGACCGGACATTGATGAATATGTTCCAAAAGGAATTTGATAAGCTGTGGAAGGAGATGACGGCTTTTACAAATCTCACGCGCGCTTAAGCAGGTGAGCTGTGTTTCACCGATTGATACAAAATGGTTGCATCACTGTGTGGTGCGGGTCTGACGACTTTTGAGTGCGTGCCGCAGATATGCAGGATCGACTCACTTGCGTTGCTGGTGAATCCACTTTTTGGATAAGCACAAAAAAGACAAAACGGATCAGACTCACAGAGTCTTGACCAAAGATGCTCCAGTTGTACGGTTGCGCCCTGACTGCCTTCTGACCAGAGCAAGGCCACCATTTCTCCGAATGCTCTTACTTGTCTTTTGTTTTTTCGCCCCCGTTGAATGAGACTTGATACGAGGTGATGGAAAAGATTGGGATCAGGCCATCCATTTACCATGAATTCTTCCAACGCATCATGCGCATTTATTGGAATATACTGATCATGTAGAGTCAGGTCAAATAAATTAAAACCATCGGCACGGAGGCGCGTATCGAGAAGCGAAAGGTGAGAAGGTGTGGCGATGACGATAACACAATCGCCGGCTTTTATTCCGCCGGATACATAACCCACTAAAAGATCCAGAAACACATCGTCATTCTCGTAAATCTGAAGGACATGTTCACATGGGGCAATCTCTCCCCAAAATACATTCACATCACTGTGGTGCCAACTATTTTCCATCAGAATCAAGGGTTAAAACCAGTTGAAAAAATCGGGCGAACTCTGATGGTTGATGCAAAAAAATCATGCCACCCGATAGGTGGCTGATCTTTTAAGATAATCCGGCTTAAACGGGATCCTGCTACTTCGCTGCAGCGGTTCTTTCAATTTCGCGCAGATTCTCGAGCTTTTTGTTGCGGAGAAAACCCGTAATGTCCTCGAAGTGCTCTTTTACACGCTTGTTCCCGAACTCAAAGACTTTTGTTGCAAGGCCATCCAGGAAGTCGCGATCATGTGAAACGAGTATCATCGTTCCATCAAATGCGTTAAGCGCATCTTTGAGAATGTCTTTTGTCTTGATATCGAGATGGTTTGTGGGTTCATCCAGGATTAGCAAGTTGACAGGTTGGAGCAGAAGCTTAATCATGGCAAGTCTGGTTTTCTCACCACCGGAAAGCATCTTTACCTTCTTTTCGATGGCATCACCACTGAACATAAAAGCACCAAGAATGTCTTTGATCTTAGTTCGGATCTCGCCCACAGCAACCTGGTCAATGGTTTGAAAGACAGTAAGTCCCTCATCCAGAAGTGATGCCTGGTTTTGGGCAAAGTAACCGATGAGGCTCCCATGGCCCAATTGCAGTTTTCCTTCGAATTCGATCTCACCCATGATCGCCTTCACAAGCGTCGACTTTCCTTCTCCATTTTTTCCAACAAACGCAATTCTTTCACCGCGGCCAATGGTCAGCGAGACATCCCGCAGCACGGTGTGATCGCCATATTTCTTTGTGAGCCCGTCTATGATTACCGGATAGTTACCGGAGCGTGGGGCAGGAGGGAACTTAAGATTGAGTGCCGATGAGTCGACTTCATCGACCTGAATGATTTCGATCTTCTCAAGCATTTTCACCCGCGACTGCACCTGAAGTGTCTTCGAGTAAGTTCCTTTAAAACGCTCAATAAATTCTTGAATATCTGCGATTTGTTTTGCCTGATCATCAAACTGCTTTTGCTGCTGCTCGCGTCTTTCTTTTCGAAGCTGCAGGTAATGCGTATAGTTCGTGCGGTAATCATAAATCCTTCCCATGGTCACCTCGATCGTCCGGTTGGTGATGTTGTCCACAAAAGTCTTGTCGTGTGATATCACGATTACGGCCTTTGCGTTGCTCACAAGGAACTCTTCCAGCCACTGGATCGATTCAATGTCCATGTGATTTGTCGGCTCGTCAAGAAGGATCAGGTCTGGTTTCTGAAGCAATATCTTGGCAAGTTCGATCCTCATGCGCCAGCCACCGCTGAATTCACTGGTGGGTCGGGTAAAGTCGGACCGAAGGAATCCCAGGCCCATCAAAGTTTTCTCAACCTCGGCGTCAAAGTTGATTTCTTCAATTGAATAATACTTTTCACTGAGCTCCGAGACTTGTTCTATGATCTTCGAATATTCATCTGATTCGTAGTCGGTACGCGTCTCAAGTTGTTTGTTGAGTGCGTCCATTTGTGCCTTCATTCCCAGGATCTTGCCGAAGGCCTTGGATGCCTCTTCGAACACCGTTGCATTGTCTTCTGTCAACAGGTGCTGAGGCAGGTAGGCCACTACTGCGTCCTTAGGAATCGACACTTTGCCGCGGGTCGGTTTGCTGATCCCTGCAATGATCTTGAGGAGTGTGGACTTGCCAGCACCATTTTTGCCCATGAGGGCGATCCGATCGTCCGGATTAATATTGAATGAAATATCACTGAAAAGGGCTGAACCATTAAACTCAACCGTCACCGCATCTACTGAAATCATGAATTCAAAATAAGGCGGCAAATATAGCGCTCTATGGGCAAGGTGCCAACGAACGACTAAGCGAAAACGCCCCCTGCAGAAGACCCTCTATCGCTCGCGATTTACGGCTGCCTTTGCCCGGGTAGACATTTCAAGGTCCATCTGCAGTACGATGATTTTATCAGATGCCCACTTCTTAAGATCGGGTTGAGCTCCTGTTTGAGCTTCCCGTTCGAAAGAATTGATCATCGCGTGAAGTCTTTTTACGATCATGGATGTGTAGGCTTCGTCAAAAGCGACTCCATTTTTGCTTTGCAGATTGTTGAGATCCTGTTGATTATCATTGCTCAATTCGACGGGAAAGGAAATATTCAGGCTGCTGGCAATCCGACGTAATTGTTTGTTGGCATTGGTATGATCTTCGAGCAGCAATTGACCCAACTGAATAACATCGTCGGCGTGGGCATGTTTAGTTGCCAGCCTGGCAGCTTCCACCTGAAAGAGACCGTCGTCGATGCTGACGGAAGTAAACGTAGCATCATCCTTTATTTCTGTCCGTGAAAACTTAACATTGTTCGTTGCCCGCACAGCATCATTTCGGTCTTTTGGTCCCCGGGTCGTGCAGGCAATCACTAAACAAAAAAGTGCCAGCAAGATAATCCGCTGGCACTTGCTAAAGGTTCTCATAGCCGTCACAATATCAACGCTTGCTTGACGACTTCTTCTTCGGAACTTTCGCGCCTGCCTTGCGGGCTTCGGATAGACCGATGGCAATCGCCTGCCGGCGGCTGGTAACCTTCTTTCCGCTGCGGCCACTTTTCAGTGTGCCATGCTTACGTTCGTGCATTGTCTTTTCTACTTTTTCCTGTGCGCCCTTTGAATACTTTGCCATAGCATTAGAATTTAAGTTTGAAACTTCGTTTCAATTGATTGTTTAAAAATTATTCCGCGAGCCTTTGTAGCTTTTCTTTCACACTTCGGGACCTGTTTCCTGGCGGATTTGCGGTAGTGTAGAGTTATCTCTACGCGCATCAATTGTTAATAATTCTATGTCAATTATTTGCGTAACCAATGAGTTACGTATATATTTGTAACCGATCGATTACATATCCAATAACATGAGACGCGATGTTTTTCAGGGAATTGCGGACCCCACACGGCGGGCCATCATTAGCCTTATTGCCAAAGAACCGCTTACGCTGAATGCCGTGGCGAACAATTTTGACGTCAGCAGGCCGGCTATTTCGCGGCACATCAAAATACTTACAGAATGCGGGCTCGTTATGGTCACCCGGCAGGGAAGGGAGCGACATTGTCAGGCAAACCTGCGGCAACTGCAGGAGGTGTCCGAGTGGATTGAACCTTACCGTTCTTTCTGGACGGGTAAACTTTCTGCGTTGAAGTCATTCCTTACAAAAGAACAAACTCAATCGAAACGAAAAACACTTAAATCAAAATCAAAATGAAAGACACACCATTCGTAATCGAGCAGGTATATGATGCACCTGTACAAAGGATCTGGCAGGCACTCACGGACAAAGCGCAAATGAAGGAGTGGTATTTCGATGTGTCGGGATTCAAAGCCGAGGTGGGATTTGAATTTCAATTTGAGGGCGGAACACCGGAAAAATCCTACACGCACCTCTGTAAAGTCGTCGAAGTGATTAAAGAGAAAAAACTTTCCTATACGTGGAGCTATAAGGGCTATCCGGGAATGTCAACGCTGACGTTTGAGCTTTTTCCTGAAGGGAAGAAGACGCGGCTCAGATTGACACACGCCGGGCTCAGCTCTTTTCCTGCTGAAACCAATCCGGACTTTGCAAAGAGCAACTTCGAGGCAGGGTGGAAGGAAATCACTTCATCGATGCTGCGCGGGTACGTCGAAAAGTAATAGGTCAGGACCTTCCTTCATAAATCACGCGTTCTGCATGAGCGTGATTGCTGCCGTTTATTCGCTATTTTTCACGCATGACTTCATGGGACTTTTGGTCGGCAGTGAGTGTGGCTGGGATTTTTCAGGCAATTCTGTTATTGGTTTTCTTCCAGCTTAACCGAAAGCCTCACCCGACATCGAACGTCTTCATAATCGTACTCCTGTTGTGGATAGTCTGGCTTCAATTGGAATTCCTGGTACTTAGGAGATCGTTTCTGATATCAAGTAGTTTTTTCTTCGTGAGCCGTCATGGGGCGTGGCTTTTGTTGGGGCCACTGATCTATCACTACCTGGCAAGCCGGTTTGGCAAACTTCATAATGGGTTTCGAATGTGGCTGCACTACATACCATTTCTATTGTTTGCGCTGATCATTCCGCTCGTGACAAATGAGACTGTGCCGCAACGGGTTGTCGGATATGGTATGCTGTCTGTACTGAAATTTCCAATGCTCGCTGCTCACTGGCTGAATACGGTGTATGGCTACCTTTTTATATTTCAATTTATCCATGCAGCTGTTTATCTCTCGTTCTCGGATGTTTTAGTAGTGCGATTTCAAAGGGAGATGAGACTGACTTCCTCCGATAGCCGGCAGTCGATGCTGGGATTTTTAAAAGGAACGGTAGCCGCAATTACTCTCTTCACCATCACCTCGATCGTCTTCATTTCGATCCTTTTAAAAAGCCAATGGTACGTGCGTGAATTGGATTACATCTACATCCTGCCGCAAACATTTTGTATTTACCTGTTCTCCTATTATGCCCTGAAACAGCCGGCGTGGGCGGCTGCTAAGAAGATTGAAAACGGCTCGCGGTACCAGCAGTCGAGGCTTGAAAAAGAAGCGTCACGCCGATACTTTGAAAGGATCAACGAGATCATTTTATCCAAAAAGCTGTATCTCAATCCTGAGCTGCGGCTTTCTGATTTGGCGCAGGAGAGTGGCATCAGTTATCACCAGCTCTCTGAGATTATTAACCGCGAGGCAGGAACATCGTTTTTCGAATTCATAAATGATTTCCGAATCAACCACGTCATCGCCACCATGGACGGTCTCGGCAGGGAAAACAAGAAGATCAACATCCTTGAACTCGCGTTTGCCTCGGGATTCAATAACAAGGTGTCCTTCAACAGGCATTTCAAGAAGCTTAAAGGGAAAACACCCAGCGGCTACATTAAAGAAATTTCGAAAAAAGCGTAAATCCTTATAAATGTTGCCGAAGGGGCATCGGTTGACGTGCTACTTGTGCTCAAAAACGTCTATGAGGAAAACGCTCTTTTTCATCTTACTTGGTTTTTCAGCAATCGCACAGGAACGCCTTGAATTGAGTCAGCTGTTCCCGGTTGAAGCAAGCCATTCGTATGTCGAATTTACGATTACCTATATGGGGTATGCTCGATTTAAGGGACGATTCACGGACTTCGACGGCCTGATCTACTATGATCAGAAAAACCCGTCCAGGACGTCAGTCTCTTTCGCGATCAAAGCTGAAAGCATCAACACCGATAACGAGTATCGCGACAAAGATCTTAAATCTGAAAATTGGTTTGATGTAGCAAAGTTTCCGAGGATAACTTTTGTTTCGAAAAAAGCAGTTCCCTCTGGGGGCGGATTTGATCTTGTCGGGGATTTGACGATCAAGGGCATTACCAAAGAGGTATCGATTAAAGTCCAACCGTCTTCCGGTGTTGTAAAGGATGTGCGCAGCGATTTGCAAATCGTGTT
>JBGALO010000011.1:0-189424 GCA_044223825.1 Cyclobacteriaceae bacterium
CAAAAAATCCATTTAAGAATCTCTGGCTATTCAATATAAAATATTGCCACTGATGTACGGATCTGCAGCATCAGAAATCTAGTTTTGATCAGTGGTAATCTGTGCATCAGTGGCAAAAAATCTATTTAAAAATCTCTGGCTATTCAATATGAAATATTGCCACTGATGCACTGATCTGCAGCATCAGAAATATAGTTTTCATCAGTGGTAATCTGTGCATCAGTGGCAAAAAATCCATTTAAGAATCTCTGGCTATTCAATATAAAATATTGCCACAGATGCACTGATCTGCAGCATCAGAAATCTTGTTTTCATCAGTGGCAATCTGTGCATCGGTGGCCAAAGCATTCTCAATTAATAAGTATTCATTTGCCAGATTCGAATACCATCACTCCGCATTGAAACAATTATCTTTGCATTCTAAACCCTGGCCTCTTGAACATTCAACTCAAATCCATCACCCTTCCAAACTTCGGCACAGAAGGCGCTCTTCCGGAATTGCCGCCATCAGAATTTGAATCGAGAATCAATTCGGTAGTCAAAGCGATGTCACTGCGCCAGCTCGACTATGTGATTGTCTTCGCTGACCGTGAACACTGTGCAAACCTCGCGTTTCTTACCAACCTTGACCCTCGCTTCGAAGAAGGAATGCTGCTTCTGGACAAAGCAGGCAAAAGAAAGATGCTGCTGGGCAATGAGTGTATGGGCTATACCGGCATTTGTCCGATACCAATGGAATTTGAACTGTTCCAGGATTTTAGTCTGATGGGTCAGGATCGTACAAAGTCGCGTACAATCACCGACATACTCACGAGCTTCGGCATACGGTCTGGCTCCGTTGTCGGCTGTGCCTACCACAAATATTTTCCGGATCTGAAGAAGTTGGACATTCCCTCATTCCTGGCCGATGGGCTGAGGACCTTGACAGGAACGGACGTGATCAATTGCGGCGACATCTTCATGGATAACGAAACTGGGCTTCGCCATCACAACAGTCTTGAACAGCTGGTTCGGTTTGAATGGGCAGGTACACGGACGTCTGAAAGCATGAAACAACTACTTTTGCAGCTGCAACCTGGTGAAAGGGAATTCGATCTCGC
This sequence comes from Cyclobacteriaceae bacterium, assembly GCA_044223825.1. Classification (GTDB taxonomy): domain Bacteria; phylum Bacteroidota; class Bacteroidia; order Cytophagales; family Cyclobacteriaceae; genus ELB16-189. The sequence continues at coordinate 1,101 of JBGALO010000011.1, forward strand.
TCGCAATTATAACAGCAATGGCTTGCCCTATTCTTGTCACCCCATGGTCTCGAGTGGCAAGAAAGCTTCAATGGGGCTGAGCAGTCCTTCTGATAACAAAGTTGTCACGGGAGATCCATTTACGTCAGCCATGGGTATTTGGGGAGCACTTACAGCGAGGGCTGGCATGGTGGCAACTGGGCCCGATCAATTGTCACCATCGACCGCGAATTTCTTTGACCATTACTGGAAAGGATATTTTCGAACTGTTGCCACGTGGTATGAAGGTGTTGGAATTGGCGCATCTTCCGGGGAAGTTACAGACACAGTGGAAAATGCCAGACCAAAGGACGTATTTGAATTTGCGGTAAATACTGGTCACACGTTACATATTGATGAGTGGGTCAACTCACCTTTTGTGAAAGGCTCGCACGCTCGACTTTATTCTGGGATGGCGTTGCAAATGGACATCATTCCAGTTGCCAGCAAAGAATTTGTCTGTGCGAACATGGAGGACGGCATTGCGCTCGCGGATGAGAATCTGAGAAGGGAATGGGCTTCGAAATTTCCCGAATCGTGGAAGCGTGTGATTGCCCGGCGCGAATTCATGATCAACCAGATTGGTATCAAAATCAAGCCAGAAGTGTTGCCATTGAGCAACATACCTGCATTCTATACTCCATATTTGTTGAGCAAGAATTTGGCTGCCGTGAAAGCGTGACCATATAGTTGCAGGATTGCTGCAACCTAACATGTTAATTATTCATCTTCTGGAAGATGAAAAACCTTCTGTTTGTCGCCGCCCTCTTATTTGGCTCCGTTGAAAGAGCGGGCGCTTGCTTTATCCTTTTCCTATCGGATGGCAGTCATGTCTTGGTCGGTAATCATGAAGACTGGTTCGCCAACGACGCCGGCGTGAAGATTAATCCACCGGTGAACGGGAAATACGGTTCTGTGATCTTCACGTTCATGAACGAAGGATGGGCGCAGGGTGGTATGAATGAGCGCGGTCTCTTCTTTGACGGCGCATATACGCCATTTCAGAACGTTACGTTTGACGCCCACACAAAAGAGTTTCACGGATATATCTGGCAGCATATTCTTGACCGTGCCGCGACTGTGGACGAGGCGATCGCCATACTTAAGGATTTTAGAATTCCGGAACTCAGTGAATTGAATGTCATCATTGCAGACGCCGGTGGGCACGTTGCCAGGGTAGGCGTCAAGGATGGAAAAGTTGTATTGAACGCAGAGCAAACTCCTTACATGCTGCAAACGAATTTCAATCCGTGGAACCCCGAGTTGAGCGAAGAGCCAGTTTGTTGGCGATTCGAAAAGGCAACAAAGCATTTGGCTGGAAACCGTGAAGCTTCTATAGATAACATGAAGCAGATTCTGGAGCAGACGCACCAGGATTCACTCACGGTATATTCCAATATCTATGATCTTAAGTCACGAACGATTTATATTTTCAATAAAAGAGATTTCAAAAATTCGATAAACATTAAACTCCCGGAAATCTTCAGCAATGGCGATTGCATGATCTCTTTGGATTCACTGGCATCAAACCCAGATGCGTGGAGTGCATGTAGATCCTTGAACTCAGGATCAGTTGTCTCGGGCAAAGTAATCGACAGCGAGACAGGCCAGGGAGTTCCTTTTGTTAATATAGGATTCTTTGCGAAGAACCGCGGTACACTATCCGATCCAGATGGCAGTTTCGAATTGAGTGTTCCTACGACGCTCATAAGAGATTCGATTATTTTTTCGGCGATTGGTTACAAACGGGAAAAGATTCCAGTGGCATCGATCAAAGGCAGAATCGCTACGATCAAATTGAAACCGGAAAGCACAGTACTCAATGCGGTGACTATTGTTGGAAAGAAGACGCGAACCGCGCGCCTCGGATGGATGGGAGGCCGTGATGGTGTGCTGCCTTTTGACACCATTCAGGGCGGCGGCGCCGTTGCTTTGTTAGTTGAAAGTCCTGGTCGTGCGTGGTATGCAGACAAGCTGCAGTTTCGACTCATGTACAATTCGAAGGACACGCTCAAATTCCGCTTTCACATCTATGCATATGATTCCATCCGGAAGGCGCCCGGAGAAGAATTGTTGTCGAAGGAAATAATCTTGAAAGACAATAAGAGATTTGGTTGGGTGCGATGTGATTTATCATCCTATGATATTCAGGTTGGTGAAAAGAAATTCTTTATTGGGTTTGAATGGATTGATGATCGTCTTTCCCGTGAAAAGATGCTTAAGGGACTACGGGCCTGGGAACGATGGAAAATGGAGCAGTACCATAATCACAATCAAAAAGTGGAACAAATTGTCACGCGGGAATCCGGAAGCGAAGTAATTCATTATAAATACCACGGCAACATGATGAACTGGCCTGGTTTTAAAGATCTGCCTCCATTTACAGGACTCATGGTAGAGACCGGAAAGAAAAAAGAAACCGAGTCGCTCCAAACCTTTGAAAGAAAAACCAGCTTCGGCGAATGGAAAGAAATCCCATCGACCCTGAATGCAGTGATAACGGTGAAGTATTAAGTAGTCAAGACAGCCACATCGCTACGCGTTGCATCTCTTCGCCGAATGCCTCATCCGTTCAGGAGCATTATGCGACTGATCTTCGGCTTCTTTTGATGATTCACCGGCAAAAAATGGGAAACACCGGTCGACCCAAAACATGAGATTAGCGATCTGAATTTTGCTACCTTAGTAAGCTAAAATAAGCTTGCACTATGGCTCATTTCAATTTGCAGATCAACGGACGCGCCTATGAAGCCGACGTTGAAGCAGACACACCTTTATTGTGGGTATTAAGGGATAGTCTCGGCATGGTCGGAACCAAATTCGGATGCGGCATCGCGCAATGCGGTGCCTGTACGGTCCACCTCAACGGTGTTCCCGTTAAAGCGTGCTCACTGCCGGTTTCAGCAGTAGGTACTAAGAGCGTAACTACGATTGAAGGCCTTTCGCCAAATGGGGACCACCCGGTCCAGCAGGCCTGGAAGGAAGTCGACGTAGCCCAGTGCGGCTACTGTCAGGCAGGGCAGATCATGGCCGCAAGCGCATTGCTGGCAAAAAATCCCAAACCCACCAACGATCAGATTGACGCCGCCATGAACGGCAATATCTGCCGGTGCGGAACCTATCATAAAGTTCGTGAAGCAGTTCTATTAGCATCCTCCAAAATCAAATAGCCAATGTCCACTTTACTAAAATCAAACAGGCGTAACTTCCTGAAATTGAGCATCACTGCCGGTGGTGGCTTAATGCTTGGCTTTAATATGCTTGACTCTGCTGCGAAGTCGATGGAAGTCATTCCAGGGGCGACACTTGAAGCGGCAGGCGCGGATCTGACATTCAATTCCTATCTGGCCATTTCACCAGAAGATGTCATCACGATTTATTCGCCGAACCCGGAGTTGGGCCAAAACATCAAGACCTCATTCCCCATGATCGTTGCTGAGGAACTTGACGCTGATTGGTCTAAGGTGAAGGTGCTTCAGTCTCCGCTTGACGTAAAGAAATTTGAAAGGCAGCTGACTGGCGGAAGCGGAGCAATCCCGCATTCATGGGAGCGCCTTCGGAAAGCAGGCGCCACGGCCAGACAAATGCTGATGGAAGCCGCCGCGAAGAAATGGAATGTTTCAGCCAGCACATTGAAGACGGACAAAGGAATGGTAATCGGTCCCAATGGCCAGAGACTGTCGTATGGAGCACTTGCCACGGATGCAGCGTCGATGGCTGTTCCAACGGATGTCAAGCTGAAAGACGTAAAAGACTTCAAGATCATCGGCACAGGTGTCAGTAATGTTGACGCCGATGCCATATATACTGGTAAGCCTTTATTTGGATTGGATTTTTACCGTGAAGGAATGGTGCACGCAATGATCCAGCGGCCAGCGGCATTCGGAACGAAAATAAAGTCCGTTGATTCCGCTGCAGCGAAAGCAGTGCCTGGAATTATTGATGTAGTGACTTTCAAAAATAACGTGGCGGTGGTAGGAAAATCTACATGGCAAGTGTTGAAGGCAAGGAAGCTGCTAAAAATAGAATATGAACCGGATGGCACGAGTATCATTGAAGGCACGGTTGATCATGATCGACGCTTTAAAGAATTGCTCGACAGCAAAGAGGCCGTTGTTCGTCGGAAAGATGGCGATGTTGATGCCGCATTTACGAACGCCGCAAAGGTTATCGCTCGTGAATATCAATGTCCGTTTCTCTCGCACAGTCCGCTGGAGCCGATGAACTTTTTCGCGCACGTGCGGGCAGATGGTGCTGAACTCATTGGGCCTACCCAGACACCTGACCTCGCGCGCACTGAAACTGCAAAACTTCTCGGCATATCTCCCGAGTCAGTAACCGTTGACATCACGCGCTTAGGCGGTGGCTTCGGCCGGAGGCTTAAAGCGGACTATGTACTTGAAGCTGCTGAGCTTTCAAGTATCATCAAAGCGCCGGTAAAAGTTATCTGGACACGCGAAGATGACATGACAGGCGGAAGCTACCGGCCGGCAGTCCGTTATCGTTTTGAAGCTGCATTGGACGCATCAGGAAATTTGATCGGATATAAGTTGAGAGGTGTGGGTATTAACACGGCGAACTCAACGCGTGAAGATAATTTCCCTTCGGGCGCAGTCGACAACCTGTTGATCGATTCAGTAGAATACAAATCACCCATTACAGTGGGAGCTTGGCGCGCACCGATTACCAATTTTCTCGCGTTCGCTGAACAATCATTTCTTGACGAAGTAGCAGCAACTGCTGGCAAAGACCCTATTCAGTTCAGGCTTGACTTACTGGACAAAGCGAAGAATTCACCCGTTGGTGCTATCAAGTATGATATCGATCGCATGAAAGGTGTGATTAATCTCGCTAAAGAAAAGGCTCAATGGGGAACGAAAAAGAATGTGGCGCAGGGATTCAGCGTGTACTTCTCACACCGTTCCTATGTGGCTCAGGTTGCAGAAGTTGAGATGGAAAAGGGCCGGCCGGTGATCAAAAAGATTCACGTCGGTGCTGATTGTGGTATTGTTGTAAATCCAATTGGTGCTAATCAGCAGGTGAGGGGCGGCGTTGTGGATGGAATGGGCCATGCGCTCTTCGGTAACTTAAGTTTCAAAGAAGGCGCTGCGGAGCAAAAGAATTTTAACTCATACAGGCTTATCAGGTTTAAAGAAGTGCCCGACGTTGACGTGCATTTCGTCAATAACGGCGTGGATCCTACAGGCCTCGGCGAACCGGCACTTCCACCAACAGGCGGGGCAATTGCGAACGCTATCGCCAAAGCAACTGGCAAGAGACTGTACAATCAGCCGTTTACCATTCAGGAGACCCTGAAGTCGGTGAGGTTGGGGGAAAAACTTTAAATGGTGAAATGTAAAATGTAAAACTCTGAACGCTAAATGTAAAAGTGCTCGTGGTGGCACCGTGTTCAACTCACCGCACTTTACATTTTACATTTAGTGTTTTACATTTTTCTGTTTCATCCCTCCCAATGTCCATGATTTCCCCTTCAAGCGCCTTCTTCAGTCCCGGCACCGCCTGCCGCGACGCGATCATTCATCAATTGAACATCGCAAATTCAGATCTGAGGATCTGCGTGTTTACCATCAGCGACGATCTCATTACTGATGCCATCATTAAAGCAAAAAAACGCGGCATCAACATTCTTATCTTAACCGATAATGACAAGCTATACGACCTTGGTTCGGACATCAATCGGTTGGCGGGCGAAGGCATCGAGATCAAAGTCGACAACACGTCGAATCATATGCACCATAAGTTTATGCTCGTTGATGACAGAATCCTAGTCAATGGAAGCTATAACTGGACGCGCAGCGCCGCTAAATTCAACCAGGAGAATATTATTGTCACGGCTGACCGCACATTGATGAATATGTTCCAAAAGGAATTTGATAAACTGTGGAAGGAGATGACAGCCTATAAAAACCTCACGGCTCCCAGGTGAGGGCAAGATATGGGTCGATTCCACGACGGCTTAATCTCGTGAGACAACCAGTATCAATCGTTGTCTCCTATTTCGTCGCTGTGGTTCTTTCAATTTCGCGAAGATTCTCGAGCTTTTTGTTGCGAAGAAAACCCGTAATGTCCTCGAAGTGCTCTTTTACACGCTTGTTCCCGAACTCAAAGACTTTTGTTGCCAGGCCATCCAGGAAGTCGCGATCATGTGAAACGAGTATCATCGTTCCATCAAATGCGTTCAGCGCATCTTTGAGAATATCTTTTGTCTTGATATCGAGGTGGTTCGTGGGTTCATCCAGGATTAACAAGTTGACTGGTTGAAGCAGAAGCTTAATCATGGCAAGTCTGGTCTTCTCACCGCCGGAAAGCATCTTCACCTTTTTTTCGATTGCATCGCCGCTGAACATGAAGGCGCCGAGGATGTCCTTGATCTTTGTCCGGATCTCGCCTACAGCAACCTGATCAATAGTTTGGAAGACGGTAAGTCCTTCATCCAGAAGTGATGCCTGGTTTTGAGCAAAGTAACCGATGAGGCTGCCATGACCCAATTGCAGTTTTCCTTCGAATTCGATCTCACCCATGATCGCCTTCACAAGCGTCGACTTTCCTTCCCCATTTTTACCAACAAACGCAATTCTCTCACCCCGGCCAATGGTAAGCGAGACATCCCGCAGGACGGTGTGATCGCCATATTTCTTTGTGAGGCCGTCTATGATTACCGGATAGTTACCGGAGCGCGGGGCGGGAGGGAACTTAAGGTTGAGTGCCGATGAATCTACTTCATCGACCTGAATGATTTCGATTTTCTCAAGCATTTTCACCCGCGACTGCACCTGAAGTGTCTTCGAGTAAGTCCCTTTAAAACGCTCAATAAATTCTTGAATATCTGCGATTTGTTTTGCCTGATCATCAAACTGCTTTTGCTGCTGCTCGCGCCGTTCTTTTCGGAGCTGCAGGTAATGCGTATAGTTAGTGCGGTAATCATAAATCCTTCCCATGGTCACCTCGATCGTCCGGTTGGTGATGTTGTCCACGAAAGTCTTGTCGTGTGATATCACGATTACGGCCTTGGCGTTGCTCACGAGGAACTCTTCCAGCCACTGGATCGATTCAATGTCCATGTGATTTGTCGGCTCGTCAAGGAGGATCAGGTCTGGTTTCTGAAGTAATATCTTGGCAAGCTCTATCCTCATACGCCAGCCACCGCTGAATTCACTGGTGGGCCGGGTAAAGTCGGACCGAAGGAATCCCAGGCCCATCAAAGTTTTTTCAACCTCAGCGTCAAAGTTGATCTCTTCAATTGAATAATACTTTTCACTGAGCTCCGATACCTGTTCAATGATCTTCGAATACTCATCTGATTCATAGTCGGTGCGCGTCTCAAGTTGTTTGTTGAGTGCGTCCATTTGTGCCTTCATTCCCAGGATCTTACCGAAGGCCTTGGAGGCCTCTTCGAACACCGTTGCATTGTCTTCCGTCAACAGGTGCTGGGGCAGGTATGCCACTACCGCGTCCTTAGGAATCGATACTTTACCGCGGGTCGGTTTGCTGATTCCTGCGATGATTTTGAGGAGTGTTGACTTGCCAGCTCCATTTTTGCCCATGAGGGCGATCCGATCGTCCGGATTAATATTGAATGAAATATCACTGAATAGGGCTGAACCATTAAACTCAACCGTCACCGCATCTACTGAAATCATGAATTCAAAATAAGGCGGCAAATATAGCGCTGAATAGGGAAGGCGCCAACGCGCCCATGAGGCCAGGGGCGCGGATTCCTTTATCGCCTGTGGCTGTCGTTTGCCCGCGTCGACGTAGCGAGCCCAATTGGAACACGATGACTTTGTCAGAACCGGCATCCCACCTGTTATTATTGAACTCGCTCCGTGATTATTTGTGTAACCAATATGTTACATTTATATTTGTAACCAATCGATTACATATCTAAAAATGAGACGCGATGTTTTTCAGGGGATTGCGGATCCCACCCGGCGGGCCATTATTAGCCTTATTGCGAAAGAGCCGCTTACGCTCAACGCCGTGGCGAACAATTTTGACGTCAGCAGGCCGGCGATCTCGCGGCACATCAAAATACTTACAGAATGCGGGCTTGTTGTGGTGACCCGGCGGGGAAGGGAGCGGCATTGTCAGGCCAACCTGCGGCAACTGCAGGAAGTGTCCGAATGGATTGAACCTTACCGTTCTTTCTGGACCGGTAAACTTTCTGCGTTGAAGTTATTCCTCGCTAAAGAACAAACTCAATCGAAACGGAAACCATTTAAATCAAAATCAAAATGAAAGATACACCATTCGTAATCGAGCAGGTATATGATGCACCTGTACAAAAGGTCTGGCAGGCACTCACGGACAAAGCGCAAATGAAGGAATGGTATTTCGATGTGTCGGGATTCAAAGCCGAGGTGGGATTTGAATTTCAATTTGAGGGCGGAACACCGGAAAAATCCTACACGCACCTCTGTAAAATCGTCGAAGTGATCAAAGAGAAAAAACTTTCCTATACGTGGAGCTATAAGGGCTATCCGGGAATGTCAACGCTGACGTTTGAGCTTTTCCCTGAAGGGAAGAAGACACGGCTCAGACTGACACATGCCGGGCTCAGCTCTTTTCCTGCCGAAACCAATCCGGATTTTGCAAAGAGTAACTTCGAAGCAGGGTGGAAGGAAATCACTTCAACGATGCTGCGCGGGTACGTCGAAAAGTAATAGCCCAGAACCTTCCTTCATAAATCACGCGTTCTGCATGAGCATGATTGCTGGCGTTAATTCGCTATTTTTCACGCATGACTTCATGGGACTTTTGGTCGGCAGTGAGTGTGGCCGGAATTTTTCAGGCCATTCTGTTATTGGTTTTCTTCCAGTTTAACCGAAAGCCTCACCCGACATCAAACGTCTTTATAATTATACTTCTGTTGTGGATCGTTTGGCTTCAATTGGAATTCCTTGTACTCAGGAGATCGTTTCTGATATCAAGTAGTTTTTTCTTTGTGAGCCGTCATGGGGCGTGGCTTTTGTTGGGACCACTGATCTATCACTACCTGGCAAGCCGGTTTGGCAAACTTCAGAATGGGTTTCGGATGTGGTTGCACTACACACCGTTTCTATTGTTTGCGCTGATCATTCCGCTCATGACAAATGAAACAGTACCGCAACGGGTTATCGGTTATGGTATGTTGTCTGTACTGAAATTTCCAATGCTCGCTGCACACTGGCTGAATACGGTATATGGCTACCTTTTTATATTTCAATTTTTCCATGCAGCTGTTTATCTCTCGTTCTCGGTTGTTTTAGTAGTGCGATTTCAAAGGGAGATGAGACTGACTTCCTCCGATAGCCGACAGTCGACGCTGGGATTTTTGAAAGGAACCGTGGGCGCAATTACTTTTTTTACCATCACCTCGATCGCCTTCATTGCGATACTATTAAAAAGCCAGTGGTATGTGCGCGAAATGGACTACCTCTACATCGTCCCACAAACATTTTGCATCTATCTGTTCTCCTATTATGCCTTGAAGCAGCCGACGTGGGCCGCTGCTAAGAACATTGAAAACGGCTCCCGGTACCAGCAATCGAGGCTTGAAAAAGAAGCATCACGCCGATACTTTGAAAGGATCAATGATATCATTTTAACCAAGAAGCTGTATCTCAACCCTGAGCTACGGCTTTCCGATTTGGCGCAGGAGAGTGGCATCAGTTATCACCAGCTTTCAGAGATTATCAACCGCGAGGCAGGAACATCGTTTTTTGAATTCATCAATGATTTCCGGATCAATCACGTTGTCGCCACGATGGACGGCCTCGGGAGGCAAAGCAAGAAAATCAACATCCTTGAAATCGCGTTTGCCTCGGGATTCAACAATAAAGTATCCTTCAACCGGCACTTTAAGAAACTCAAAGGGAAAACACCAAGCAGCTACATCAAAGAAATTCCGAAAAAAGCGTAAATCCTTATAAATGTTGCCGAAGGGGCATCGCATGACGTGCTATTTGTGCTCAAAAACGTCTATGAGGAAAACTCTCTTTTTCACCTTACTTGGTTTTTCGGCAATCGCACAGGAACGCCTTGAATTGAGTCAGCTGTTTCCAGTTGAAGCCAGCCATTCGTATGTCGAATTTACGATTACCTATATGGGGTATGCCCGCTTTAAGGGACGATTCACCGACTTCGACGGTCTGATCTACTATGATCAGAAAAACCCGTCCAGAACATCAGTCTCTTTCGCCATCAAAGCTGAAAGCATCAACACCGATAACGAGTATCGCGACAAAGATCTTAAATCTGAAAATTGGTTTGATGTAGCAAAGTTTCCGAGGATAACTTTTGTTTCGAAAAAAGCAGTTCCCTCGGCGGGCGGATTTGATCTTGTCGGGGATTTGACGATCAAGGGCATTACCAAAGAGGTATCGATTAAAGTCCAACCGTCTTCCGGGGTTGTCAAGGATGTGCGCAGTGATTTGCAAATCGTCTTCAACGGAACTACGAAGATTGATAGGACCGCCTTCGGAGTTGAGGGAAAGAACTGGAGTGGCATCAAAGAAGGGATTACGGCTATTTCAAATGATGTGGCGATCGAAGTGGGAGTCCTTGGCAAGCAATTGCAATTACCCAACCTTCAAAACATGGTAAAATTCACCAAGGGAGCTGCCAGGATTTATAAAACAATATCTGAAAACAACGTGGAAGCTGGCCTCGCCGAATTCAAGAAGTTTGTTGATGAAAAAACCGCTGACCCAAATATGCTGTCGATGACGGGAAGGGTCCTGAGAGCCGAAGGTAAACTCAAGGAAGCCCGAACCGTCTATGAAGCCAATCGCGATGCGTTTCCCGATAGCAGTGAGATCTGGTATTCACTTGGTGAGATAGCGTTGTTGCAGGGTGACTTGAAGATCGCAAAAAATGCTTTCGAAGAGGTCCTAAAAAAGGACCCTGAAAACATTCGTGCGCGCGAAGCACTACGGCATTTCTAATGCCGCATTGATGCTTTCGAATTCATCCTCAAGCACCTCTGCCTGATGCCCATGTGCTGCAAGTAGTTTGATGATGCACTTTGGACAGATGGCAATGGATTTGGAAGTCACGCGCAAAATGTGATCGCAATCCTGCAGATCAAAATTGCCATCAAGGCCTGGAAAAGTCTCGCGAATCTCTTCGAGAATTTTCCAGGCCGTTTCAGGATTGATAACATCTGTTTTGAATACTTCGACCATTTAGTTCAGAGTTCAGTGTTTAGAGTTTAGCGTGCGCTCGTGACACACGTTACGCCCCTTGAATGAGTGAGCCATGGGGTAAGCTTTACTTCACCGCCAGCATGGGTGCGTAATCTTTCCGGAAGTAGAATGCAACAAACAAATCACCAAGCAAAAGAAATATGCCGACGGGCAGGCCTTCGGGTGCGAGCATGATGCTCACCATAAAAATATTTACAATGATGGGAAAGATGATCACGGCAGCGAGCCTTACAAACCTTCCGGTGAGAAACGCTATAGCAACAAGTAGTTCGGTGCCTTTAATTAGTCCCATCAGATAGCCTGATGCTTCTACGCCTTTGTTGAACGTGAGCAGGTTTCCCTCCAGCACGGGTTGAGGAAAAAGATTCAAAAAGAATCCAACGGACGATACCAGAAACAAGAGTCCCATGAGGGAGCGAACGACAATGACTGCGATTTTCATATAGGTTATAGTTGAACTGACATTTATTTCATTTGTACAATTTTTTTTCACAATAAAGAATCCAGTCTTTCTCGAATTTGTCGGTTAGTGTTCCCATCATTCCGGCAAAGAACTCGTGCAAAGGGTGGGCGACACGACCGCCCGATGAGAGCTTTTTGAACAAGGTTGTAATTTCCCGTTTTGAAATACAACTGACAGAAAGGGAGATCGTATTTCCACGTACGAGCTGCTCCTGACCATTAAGATCCGATCCTTGCAGTGTCAATGAATCATTGGTGAGGTTAGCATGAAGAATATTGTTTTGAGCGTCGCTGGGAAATTGGTCTTTCATCGGCGATCCTCCTACCGTTTGCATGTTCAATTCACCACCAAAGCAATCCTTGTAAAATATCATGGCTTCACGGCAGTTGCCGTCAAACGTCAGGTACGCGTTAATCTGGGCCATTTTCTGTTTGGTCAATTTCATTACAAACCTAAGGTCAGGAATTGGACAACCTGGGGTGTAAAAACGGCAATCTGCAGGGTTGATTGCGACAAACGCACGCCGTAGATTTGAACTATTAAACGAGAAAAACGCTATGAAAAACATCTCAATCCTGGTACCCAAAGGTGATGTGGCATTAGGCTGCATTGAAGGATCTTTCATTGGATTCAGACGGGCAAATGAAGTGCTAGAAAGTCTTGGGAAGCGCGCCATGTTCAACGTCACACTTGTGGGAATGGACCGGCAGCCGCAGGTATATGACAAGCTGTTTTCCGTAACGCCCGAGGTGACAATTGCAGACTCTTTCAAAACGGATCTCATTATTATCCCGGCCGTCAATGGTGATATGAAAAAAGTCACGGCGATGAACGAACCGTTTTTTCCATGGATCAACAAGCAATACAAGAACGGGGCAGAGGTGGCAAGCCTGTGTGTCGGAACTTTTCTGCTTGCGGCAACAGGGCTGCTTGAAGGGAAGAAATGTGCTACACACTGGATGGCCAGCAATGAATTCAGGAAAATGTATCCGGATATCGATCTTGTTTCCGAGAAGATCATAACCGATGAGCACGGTGTGTATACCAGTGGCGGCGCAAATTCATTCTGGAATCTGATACTATACATTATCGAAAAATTTGCCGGTCGGGATGTTGCCCTGATGTGCGCCAAAATTTATGAGATTGAAATAGATCGTTACAACCAATCGCAGTTCATCATTTTCACCGGACAAAAGGAACATACCGACGAGGCTATTAAGAAGGCGCAGGAATTTATCGAACATAATTTCCAGGAAAAGATCACCGTTGATCAATTGTCAACGATGTTTGCTATTGGAAGAAGGAGTCTCGAACGCCGGTTTAAGAAAGCCACCCAGAACACCGTCTCTGAGTATATCCAGCGCGTAAAAATCGAAGCGGCAAAGAAAAGCATTGAAACCAGCCGTAAGAATATCAATGAGATCATGGATGACGTGGGCTACTCAGATACAAAAGCTTTCAGGACTGTGTTTAAGAGAACCACTGGTCTGTCGCCGATTGAGTACAGAAATAAGTACAATAAGGAAGCGGCGTAGGCGAAAGTCAAAGCCAAGGCTATAGCTCTAGCTTTGGCTTTGGCAGTGCTGTGTCAGTTCGACACTTTCGCTACGCTCAAGAGTTACTCCTCGAGCTTGTTGCAATGCCGCTAGGCTCGGCTACGGCAACAAGATGGTCGGATCACCATCATACTCTTAATGCCCACACGGGATGCTTACTTGAGATTTGAAAGGAAAATAGCAGCCACCGTAGCAGGCGCGACAAAGCGCACAAGAAATCTCCAGGCGGTGAACAGCCATTCATCCTTGAGGGCAAGTTCCTGGCGAACGGCCTTCATCGGCAGGAGCCATCCTGCAACGACGGCCATGAGTATTCCACCGACAGGCATGAGCAGGTTCGATCCGAAGTAATCGATGATACCAAATATGGTTTTGCCCTCAAGGGGTTTAATGAATGCAAGGGGAGTGAATTCAGACCATATGTTGAATGAAAACACTGTTCCTAATCCAACTACCCACAGTAGAATTCCGCTGTAGACCGTCAGGCGCTTCCTGCTGATCCTGGTAGTCTCTTCGAGGTGCGCAATGATGGATTCGAGTAACGAAATAGAAGACGTCAGCGCCGCGAATACCAGCAACAGAAAAAACATTGCGCCGATAAATCCACCGCCTGGCATTTTGCCAAAGGCAATGGGCAATGTCATGAAAATAAGTCCTGGCCCTTCAGCTGGTGACAACCCATATTGAAATACAATTGGAAAAATTGCCAGACCGGCAAGGATGGAGGCGAAGCCATCGGAAAACGAAATGATCGCAGCGGATCGAAGGATGGATGAAGTGCGTGGCATATACGCTCCATAGGTAAGCATCACGCCGACACCAATCCCGAGTGAAAAGAAAGCCTGACCAAACGCTGCGAGAATCACCGCAGGAGTAATCTTCGAGAAATCCGGCGAAAACAAGAATGAAGTTGCCGCAAGAAATTCCCCGGCGAACATGGCATAAATTACAAGCGCCACCAGAATGATAAACAATGCAGGCGTCATCCAGCTGATCGATCGCTCAAGTCCTTCTTGAACACCTTTTGCAACGATCCAGATATTTGCCGCAACAAATATGGCTTGTGAAAGCATCACCCGAAGTGGATCGCTCAAGAGATCATTGTAGTATGCTACCGCCGAACTGGAGTCGAGATCATTCAGCAGACCTGATAGAGACGTCACTGTGTAGTCAAGCGTGAGGCCGGCGATGACGCAATAGAAACTAAGGATCAGAAAAACACCAATCATTGCGATCCATCCGAAGTATTTCCAGAATGGACTCAATCTGTCATTTTGAGCGAGCACTTTAAATGTGCCGACCATGCTTCTTCCGCCACGCCTTCCGATCAATAATTCTGCAGCAAGAATGGGTATCCCCATTACGAGCAATGAAATAACATATACCAGCACGAATGCTCCGCCGCCATTTTCACCCGCGAGATAGGTGAAGCGCCAGATGTTGGATAATCCGACGGTGCTTCCGATAGACGCAAGCAGGAAAAGGTAATTCGATGACCACGATTTGGATTGGATGCTATCAGCCATCAGCCATTCAGATTATATCGCATGATGGATCCATGAGGTCCTTCCTTGATGCGCTCGATGTCGAACACATCACCGACAGGCTGTTGCGCGCGCGACAAAACATTGTTGATTTCATTCTTGTCTCTTTCCGACAAGCTGAAGGCGAACACCCTGAGGTTCTCTTCAAGGTGTGCTGAAGTCCGTGCACCGATTATAATTCCACCTACCTGTGGTTTTTCCAGTACAAAACGGGTAGCAACATTCGATATGCTTACCGACGCCCTCTCAGCGATGCTATGCAAAACGCTCAGGAGTGTTTGGAAAAGAGGCCAGCCGCCGAACTCCTGAATCATCAATTTGTACTTCACCAACGAACGATTTTCAAAAGGAGCAAAAGGTTCTGGCTTTCCGAGCCATGCTTCGCTGAGGAAGCCACCTGCGACAGTACCGTAGCAAAGCAATTTGATGTTGTTTTCAGCGCAAAGCGCGACAAGCTTTTGCTCAGGTCTTAAATCAAGCAAAGAGTACTGCACCTGAAGTGTCGAAAGTTGGACACCGCCATCAAGTATTTCACGCGTGGCATCAGTATTGAAATTGGTGCCTGAAAGAAGATTGATCTTACCTGCCTTTTGAAGTTCCTTAAGCCAATAGGCCGTTTCAACATACCGCTGGACGCCATAATTCCACCAGCTGAACTGGACCATGTCCAGCTGATCGCGGTGCAGCCTCTTCAACGATCTATCGATGATGCGCTCAACATATTGCTTATTGATCGTTGCCAGCGCATCGTAATCCGGAACGAACTTGGTGAGTACTTTGATGTCGTCGTTGCGACCCATTCTTTTTGTGCGCTCCACCAAAAATGTTCCAATCAATTCTTCCACGCCGGTATAAATATCGGCGCAGTCGAATGTGTTGATGCCAAGTGCTGCAAACGTGAACATTGACTCGATTGGATCTTCAGCATTTTTTGGGTTGCTATGTCCCTCGGAGAGTTGCCATCCACCTTTTATGATCCGCGAGATTGGGAATCCGGGTGCAAGTGATAGCGTCTCAGCGCGGCTAGTCGATCCAGTCATTTTTGTCGGGAAGCGGAACAATCGTAGTTGTGTCCCTGTCGATTAATTGTTTACCGATACGGGTAATTTTGAACTTTGCTCCGCAATTCGGATCAGGACACGCGATAATGTGATCTGTCGCCATCCAGTCAAATTTATTGAGTGGACGTTGCTTCGCGGGGAGCAGGGGTAGCAGCGCTGCCAAAGAATAAAGGGAGAACGGCCGGCCATGGAGGAAGTGTAGATTCTCACCACGTACTTCGAAGGCATCACCAACCTGGTGACTGCAGACGAAGGGTTTGTCGCCTTCGATGACTTCTACACGCAGATCGTAAAGAGTAAATTGTGATGAACTCATGACTCTGCTATGCTGGTGTTTTTATTGAAATACCCAATACATCATGGGTGCGATCGCGGGAAGCTTTTACCAATTCGTCGCTGTCGCGTAAGAATCGACGATAGGAGGGCACCATTTCTTTCAATTTGTTCTTCCACGCCGGCAATTGTGAATGTTCTTTAAAACATTTGGGAACGAGGTTCAGCATAATTCCGGTTGCGGTTGATGCCCCAGGCGAGGCACCCAGCAATGCAGCGATTGATCCATCTTCCGACACGATCACTTCAGTTCCAAATTCCAGCACACCTCCCTGATCTTCATCTTTTCTGATCACCTGAACACGCTGGCCTGCGTCAAGAAGCTCCCAGTCTTCCATCTTCGCATAGGGTACGTATTCGCGCAAGGCGGCTAATCGATCCTCTGGCGATTGACGTACTTGTTCAATCAGGTATTTTGTTAACTGTACATTGTTAAGGCCTGCATACACCATCGGCAACACGTTGTCCAACTGTATTGACTTCGGAAGGTCCATGAACGATCCATTCTTCAAAAACTTGGTTGAGAATCCGGCGAACGGACCGAAGAGCAATTCTTTCTTCCCGTCAATCCAACGTGAATCGACGTGCGGAACCGACATCGGGGGAGACCCCACAGATGCCTTTCCATAAACTTTTGCAAAATGCTTTTCAATGAGATCAGGGTTGAGGCATTTCAACCATTGTCCACCCACCGGAAATCCTCCATAGCCTTTGCTCTCCCTAATATTTGATTTCTCAAGTAAGTGAAGTGATGCGCCGCCCGCACCGATGAAGACAAATTTTCCGGTAACCGTTCTCTTTTTTCCTGAGGCCAGGTCTTCAACTTTTACTTTCCACGTTTGATCTTTTTCCTGATCAAGATCCGTCACTTCATGTTCAAAATGCACCGATACACCCGGTTTCTTTTTCAGGTAATCGATCATGGCACGGGTGAGTGCGCCAAAGTTTACGTCCGTGCCGATATCCATTTTGGTTGCTGCCACACGCTGATCTTTCTTTCGGCCCCGCATAACGATTGGAAACCACTCGGTGAGCTTCAAAGGATCCTCGGAATACTCCATGCCTTTGAATAGCGGAGTGGCCGACAATAGTTGATGGCGCTTCTTCAGGAACTTGACGTTTTCGTCGCCCCATACTAAACTGTAATGGGGAACGCGGGTGATGAAGTCCGAGGCCCTGGGCAACAGATCGTGTCGCATCAGGTAGGCCCAGAATTCTTTAGAAACCTCGAACGATTCCGCGATGCGAGTTGCTTTCAGAATGTCAATGCTGCCATTCGCTGCCTGAGGAGTGTAGTTCAGCTCACAAAAGGCAGTGTGGCCAGTTCCGGCGTTATTCCAGCCATCTGAACTCTCTGATCCTGCGATCTTGAGCCGTTCAAATATTTCAATTGTGAGATCGGGTTTAAGTTCTTTCAGCAGCACGCCCAGGGTGGCGCTCATGATACCGGCGCCTATAAGCACAACATCAGGCCCGGGGGTGGTGGTTATTTTTTTGGCCATAAGGCGCAAGATAATTCGCCGGTACGAAAAAGTGCTAATTCGTTGAACGGAAAATCGGCAATGCGCGAGTAAAGTTGATCTATTTCTTCTTTGACAATGCCAGGATAGGGCGAGGGTCGAAGATTACCCGGATGGACGTGATCTTACCAACGTTCACATGGTATAGACCGCACGACAGTACTTTCGCTCCAGCCATCGTGATATTGTAAATGATACAGACATCACTGCCATCCACAAACACTTGCTGTACGTCATACTTCAGCTTCATTTTTTCCATGTCCTTGAAGTAGGCATCGGCACCTTCCCGCGCCCCCAACACTCCGACAAATGACAATTTCGTTTCAGTGTACTTCCGTGCCGTTTCATAATCTTCCGTATTCATCGCTTTCAGAAAGGCGAGGACGGTTTGCCGGGGGGTGCTTGTAGCTGCCATTGCAATATTTTTTTTTGTTTTTACCTGTCTGCGGAAAAAAGTATGCCAACAAACGTGTGCGATAGTAAGACGATTCTCCCGCAGCAAGTTATATTGGGAATAATTATCAAAAAAGTGCATTCATCGGATATGAAGAAGGATCACAGAAAATTTACGGTGGATGACGACAAAAATTGGTCGGCACTCTTCAATACTCACTTTCAGAACCTCCAATCGCTAAACGCGATCTGCACACTTTGGATAAACGGATTTTCAAAGCTTGGCATGGATAACAGCAAGCGGCCCCATGCTGCAGACCTTACCGCGGCGGTACAGCGATATACACCTTATACTTTTGTGCAGACCGATGAGAACGTGATCCTTGAACAGATCGACTGGTATTCAATGATCGCCGACTACAAGATGCCATTGACGAGTTTTGTGCGCACGCCCGAAGAACTTGACTATTGTGATGAGCCAGACCTGTGGCACGATGTCATGGGACATATCCCATTTTTGGCTGAGCGTGAATATTCTGACATGTACCAATTGTTGGCAAAGACTTACATTCTCGCACATCGTAGCAAACGATTCGACCTTTTGAAACCACTTGATTTCATTGGAGGCCTTTTCATTGAACTCGGACTTGTTCGCGAAGCCACAGGTATTAAAGCATTCGGATCGACATTTTACTCTTCCGGTGAAGTCTTTGAAGCGTTCCGCCCTGAAAATCAAATAGCGTTCACCAAAGAAGCGCTCATGTCTGGCGAGTCGTATGACCGGCACAGCTTCCAGGGCAAGTACTACATATTCGATTCAATGGAACAAGTCGTCGCAATTATCGCTGACATCAAATCAAAAATTTAACTTGTTGTCATGATTGCCGGCAACAGACTTCTGTCTCTTGATTTCATGCGTGGCTTGATCATGGTCTTGCTGGCATTGGAGAGTACCAGGTTGTACGACCATCTTTATGAAGGTGCAACGGGCACCGTGCTTCAGCCGGTACTCCTGCAGCTCTTTCATCATCCGTGGCATGGACTACGCTTTTGGGATCTTATTCAGCCAGCATTCATGTTCATTGCTGGAACGGCTCTTGCGTTTTCATTGCACCGGCAGCAATTGCAAGGAATGACATGGCGGCAATCGCTGAATAAGACACTGAAGAGAAGTTGGTGGCTGTTCTTTTGGGGCGTTCTTGACTATGCTGTCAGGCCGGGTGGTTTATCTTTTGAATTGTGGGATGTGCTTACGCAACTATCTTTTACTACACTGGTAGCATTCCTCATCTTTCGACTCTCATTCCAGGCGCAGATCGGAATCAGCTTTAGCCTTCTTCTGTTAACGGAGATTTTTTACCGGTTCACAAACATTCCTGACTTTAACCAGCCATTTACTGATCAGCATAATTTTGGGAATTACGTGGATCTCATTCTTATGAATAAAATCAATCCTGGTGGATGGGTTGCCATCAACTGCATACCGACCGCCGCACATACAATCTGGGGAGCGTTGGCCGGGAAGTTGTTATTGTCTGACAAGACTGAAAAAGAGAAAGTCAAGATCATGTTAATCGCGGGCGTTGTTATTCTTGCGATGGGTTATACGCTCGATTTGACAATCACGCCGATCATCAAGCGTATTGCTACAACCTCTTTTACACTTGCTTCCGGAGGGTATTGTTTGCTGGGGCTTGCATTGTGCTACTGGTGGATCGATGTCAAGTCACACAGACACCACCTTGAGTTCTTCACGATTGTAGGGATGAATTCGATCTTCATTTACCTTTTTTTCGAGATCGTCGGCGGAAGATGGTTCAATGACTACATCAGTGCAATAACAAACGGATTGCTTGGCATCATCATGGTTCCGCATCAGCTTGCATTGATACTTGGTTCACTCACAATCTTTGGACTTGAATGGAGAATGTGTTGGTTCCTGTATAGAAAGGGAATATTTTTTCGACTGTAGCGTTCGGGTTGACCAATGCTTCTGGATTCTAGATTCTAGATTCTGGCGTGCCCGACCTAGCAGTCTCTGCGAAGTCGGGGATTCTGGCTTGCCCGACGACCGCGTGTCGCCAAAGCTTTAGCGGTGGCACAAGCAGCTTCTGCGTAGTGGGGGATTCTGGCGTGCCCGACGTAGCAGTCTCTGCGAAGTCGGGGGGCTCGGGTGTTGGGTATTTGATCTGCATGAACCAATTTGGGTGATTATCAACACTCGCCCTTCCGTATAAATCAGATTTGGTAATGCGTTCGAAGTGAATATGTTTGCGACCTTAATAAAAACCGTATTATGATTTCAAGAATCACATTTTACATTATAGCAATATGCGTGTCGTTCTCTGCGCTCGCACAGAAAGAACCACCTAAGGCAAAAGTGTTGGACCCGGCCAACATGGATCCGACGACTAAGCCTGGCGATGATTTCATGATGTATGCTGGGGGGCACTGGATCAAAAACAATCCCGTACCACCAAAAGAAACGAGGTGGGGCAGCTTCATTATCCTGCGGGACTTCAACGTGAAAGCAGTGCGCGACATTCTCACCGAATCGGCCGCGGATACCAAGGCGCCTCAAGGCTCAATCAAAAAGCGCGTTGGAGACTTTTATGCTGCGGGTATGGATAGTCTTGCCGTGGAGAAGCTTGGCTTTTCACCTGTGCAAGAAGATTACACCCGCGCAGGCTCGGTAAAATCCTTGGATGATGTTCTCAATCAGATTACCTACATGCGAACCTCCGGACTTGCAAATCCATTGTTCGGATTCTTTGTAGCCCAGGATCGGAAGCACCCTAAAGTAATGGCTCCACAGCTTTTTCAGGGAGGTACCACCTTACCTGACCGGGACTATTATCTGAAAGATGACGCTCGTTCGAAAAAGATCCAGATAGCATTCAATAATTATATGGTGACGCTGTTCAGGCTCGCCGGTGAAAGCGAGGAGACGTCGAAGAAGAAAGCAGAAACGATTTACGCACTTGAGAAGAAGTTGGCTGCTGCGCAGATGAGCCGCGTAGAGATGCGCGACCCTTACAAGACCTACAATAAATTTGCGCTTGCAGATTTTGCGAAAGCTAACCCGGATTTTCAATGGCCGGCTACACTGCAGCGTCTCGGCGTCACTGGGCAGGACAGCATTCTGGTGAATTCACCGAAATTCTTTCATGTTGCCGACAGTTTACTGAAAGCTACTCCTGTTGCAGATTGGGCTATTTATTTGCAATGGAACCTTTTGCGCAATGCAGCTCCCTATCTCAGCAGTCCGTTCGTCTCTGCCAACTTTGCTTACAACTCGACGATGAGTGGGCAGAAAGTTCAAACACCGCGTTGGCAGCGCATGTCGACATTGACGGATCAAACCATTCCCGACTTGCTTGGTCAACTGTATGTTGAGAAACACTTTAAACCTGCCGCAAAAGCGCGCATGGACGAAATGATTAAGAACCTTGTGAAAGCATTCGAGATTCGCATCAAAAACCTCGAATGGATGAGCGATGCAACCAAGGTGAAAGCGCTGGACAAATTGGCGGCATTCACACCGAAAATTGGCTACACCACGAAGTGGCGTACATACGATGGGCTTGAGCTGAGTCGCACATCGTTCCTAACCAACCTGCGCAATGCCGGAAAGTGGAGCTATAATGAAATGGTGAACCAACTCGGCAAGCCAGTTGACAAAACACGATTTAACATGAGTCCACCCACAGTAAATGCCTCCTATAATCCCGTGAACAACGAGATCACATTCCCGGCAGGCATATTACAATATCCATTCTTCCATCCAGATGCCGACGATGCTTTCAACTATGGTGCAATCGGCGCCGTGATCGGGCATGAGATATCGCACGGCTTCGATGATTCCGGCAGTCAATACGATAAGGACGGCACCCTTCGCAATTGGTGGACGGCCGAAGATCTTGCGAAATTCAAGGCCCTTGCAAAAAGGCTGAAAGAGCAATATGATGGGTATGTGGTGAATGATTCAGTTCACGTTAATGGACAATTAACACTAGGTGAAAATATCGGTGACCTTGGAGGATTGAATGCAGCCTATGAAGCGTTCAAGATGACAAAGCAGGGGCAAGGCAATACAAAGATCGATGGGTTCACACCTGATCAACGATTCTTCCTTGCTTTTGCACAAATATGGAGAAGCAATACGCTTCCCGACACCAAGGCTCAGCTCGTTGTCACAGATCCACACTCACCGGCAGAATATAGAACCATCGGCGCACCGGTAAATATGGATGCATGGTATAAGGCATTTAATATTAAGCCGGGCGATAAACTGTATAAAAAGCCGGAGGACAGGATCAAGATTTGGTAAAGAGTTATCAGTTAATAGAGAATAGTTAATAGGGATTCGTCACAATCAAGCCTGGCACCCTATTAACTATTCTCTATTAACAATTAACTATTCTCTTTCTTCACGCCCAACCGCTTGTGATAATAGAAGTACGACAAGAAGAATAGACCGAAGAAAACGATCAAGCCAAGCATATCTGGCTTGAATCCGAGTGCAGAATAGTTGGAATACGTGGCACCCAGCAAGTCAAAGAAGAGGCCGGCGTAAGCCCATTCCTTTATTCTCGGAAATCCGGGAATAAACAGCGCAACTACACCAAGGACCTTTGCCCAGCCCAAAAACGGGATGATGTACATTGGGTATCCCAGCAACTGAAATACCGTGATTGCATCCGGGATAACCAGGATATTAGTGATCCCGGAGAAAAACATGAACGCCCCGAACAGGCCGGTCGAAATCCAATAGATGATGTTCGTCGTTTTCATTGGTTAGTATTTTTGCGATCAATATCGGGAAAGGTCATCGGAAAATAAAGAGGTGTCAATGTGCCAGCTTCAGCGGCGTGCTTGCCGGAAATCTAATGTCAGTTTACCGAAGTCGAAGACTATTTCCCACTTGCAAACCTGATACTTCCCAAAATTATAATCGCACCGATTGCTGAACTCCAGGTTATTTGTTCGTTGAGAACCAATACCCCCAAGGCGATGGAAATGATCGGCACGATATAAGTGACGAAAGTGACAAACGATGCTTCGGTGTTCTCAATGATCTTAAAATAAACATAGTATGCAAGCGCGGTTCCGAACACACTGAGTGACCCAATCGCAAGCCAGAAACTGATCTCGGCATCCAACAATCTGCCCGGATCGCCGAAAATCATCAAAACAGGAATCAATATCGTGCCGCCGAAAAGCAATTGAAAAGCGGGCGCTACGAGAGGGGGCAGCCCGACGAGATTTCTCTTGATATATACC
The DNA here is from genome assembly GCA_044223825.1 of Cyclobacteriaceae bacterium. Lineage (GTDB taxonomy): Bacteria > Bacteroidota > Bacteroidia > Cytophagales > Cyclobacteriaceae > ELB16-189. The sequence continues at coordinate 24,479 of JBGALO010000011.1, forward strand.
GTGGCCCACCCATAACACGCAGCGGCTAACGTGACCAGTAAGACGCCCGCCAATGACGCCATGTTGTTGTCTTGAAAATGGGGTAGCAGCAGCACACACAAACCAGCGAAACCCAGCACAACCCCAATGATCTTTTTCGTTCCCAGCCTTTCGCCATGACTCCCGACCGCCACAAACAAGAGCGCAAAAAACGGGGTCAACCCATTGAGAATCCCCGCGAGCGCGCTGTCGATATATTGTTCACCCGAGGCAATCAAAATATAGGGTAACGACATGTTCACAAATCCACTGATCGCCAATTTCATCGCGAGGTCAGCAGTCATCTTGAATTCTGTGCCGCGGATCCTAACCACTGCCAGCAATATGAAGGCGCCAAACAGAATCCTTAAGGTCGCGACAGCGAGAGGCGAAGCCTGGCCCACTGCAATTTTTATCATGAGAAATGAAGGCCCCCAAAGGCAAGCCAGGAGCAGAAGGAGAATGTAGTCGCGGGCTTTGATCATAAAAATAAAGCGATCAATCTAGTCGAAATATGCATACGTTGGCTGATGGGGACTCACTTCAGTCATGATAAAATCTAATTATTGTTACAACGTCGCGTAAACCCTAACTGTGCCATCTACCGAAGTGATCACAGCGATCGTCAACGCGCTCTTATTCTGGCCATCATTGTTTGAATGCATTAAAGACCCGAGCGTTTTTTCAAAAATGTTATATTGAAACCGCAAACACCTCACTAATCACCCAATGAAAGGGAGAATCAGAATTACACTCGCGCTATTCGTTTCGATGCTCGCGATATTACCTATTAATGTAAATGCCCAAACTATCCCGGCAAAAGCACTCGTTTTGTCACTTGGCGCTCAAGTTGGCCTCCCAACGGGACAGGTTGTTGGAGGAACGTCTTTCATCTTAGGCGGTGACCTCAAACTTCATTATGGTATAACGGATAAATTTTCTGTGACTTTCACGACCGGTGGCTATCACTTCTTTCCAATTCAAAACATTCCCGGCGCGACCCGCGAGAGTTTCGGCGTTGGTCCTTTGAAAGCAGGTGTGAAATATTTTGTGAGTCCCAATATTTACCTGGCGGGCGAGGCCGGCGCAGGTGTTGAAGTCACGGAAAGCGGATTTGAAGGAGGACATACGAAAACACTTCTGTCGCCGGGCGTCGGTTATGCGAATGAGCGATGGGATTTCGGACTTCGCTATGAAGATTACTCCGGGAATAATTTCCATTATGGGCAGCTTGCTCTGCGAGCGGGCTACGGGCTGAGGTTGAATAAAGGAAAATAGTCGCACGAAAAATAACCTCACGCCAAGGCCTCGCCCCGCCCAAGCTACGCGAAGGCGATGCGCCAAGACCGTAAAGAAAAATTCCTTTTACTTCCTTGACGAGCTTTGCGCCTTTGCCTGCCTTCGCCGACCTCGTGTGGCCAGAGCTTTAGCGGTGGCGCAGGCGGGCGTGAGGAATCCTCTCACCGACCAAAAAATAACTTCCTCCCAAATACCGAAACTTCCTAAATTGAAGCGATTCACCCTATCCAAATATGAAATCGTTTCTTATCATCCTTCTCTTGTTTTCACAGGTTCTTGCAAATGCACAAAACCTGGACACACTTCTAAAACCTGTTAAGTATCGCAACATTGGACCGTTCCGGGGAGGAAGGTCAGTGTGCGGCACCGGAGTCGTCAGCGACCCACTCGTTTACTACATGGGCACTACCGGCGGTGGCCTTTGGAAAACGGAAGACGCTGGCGTGACGTGGAAAAATATTTCCGACGATTATTTCAAAACGGGATCCGTTGGAGCTGTCGCCGTTTCAGAGAGTGATCCCAACATTGTCTATTGTGGAATGGGCGAACATGCGCCAAGAGGAGTTATGACTTCTTATGGTGATGGCGTCTACAAATCCAATAACGCTGGTAAGACCTGGCGAAAGATCGGACTTGAAAAAACGCAGCAGATATCCCGCATTGTTGTTCATCCAAAAAATCCCGACATCATCTATGTGGCAGCACAAGGTGCAATCAATGCACCCACGCAAGAACGTGGTATTTACAAGTCGATTGATGGTGGCACAACCTGGAAAAGAGTCTTGTTTGTCAACGACCTGACTGGCTGCGCAGAGCTGTCAATGGACGTTCACAATCCCCTTGTCATTTATGCCGCCATGTGGCATCATCAGCGTTTGCCGTGGAAGGTGATCAGCGGCGGACCAGGAAGTGGATTATATAAATCATCTGATGGTGGCGAGACCTGGGAGAAGATCCACAATGGACTGCCAAAAGAACTTGGAAAAATGGCGATCGCAGTGAGCCGCGCAAATTCCGACAAGGTGTATGCACTCATCGAAAGTGATTCGGAAAAAGAGCAAGGTGGAATGTTTGTTTCAAACGATGCAGGCAAAAGCTGGAATAAAGTGAGCAGCGATCATCGCCTCGTGCAACGTGCATGGTACTACATCGAAGTGTTTCCAGACCCTCAAAATGAAAACATGGTATATGTGATGAGTGCACCTGCACTCAGATCCATCGACGGCGGCAAAACCTGGGAATCCCTTTCAGGGCCTCATGGTGACTACCATGATCTTTGGATCAATCCAAACAACAATAAGAATCTTGCGATCGCAGACGACGGCGGAGTTGGCATCAGCTTTAATCACGGTGCCAGCTGGTCGTCGCAGCGCAACATGCCCACTGCGCAATTTTATCGCGTAAATGTTGACAACAGCTTCCCTTATCGACTCTATGCGGGTCAACAAGACAATACATCCGTTCGGATTGCGAGCATGGCGTTGGGCAGATATGGCATCAATGAGCAACACTGGTCGTATTCAGCAGGAGGGGAGAGCGCGTTCCTGGCATTTGACCCTGATCAACCGAATGAAGTGCTAGGTGGAAGCTATCTCGGTACCATCGAACTTCTGAATTCACAGGCAGAGGCCAGCACGAGCATTATGGCAGCCCCGATTCAATACCTGGGCAGGGAGACCAAGGACATGAAATATCGCTTTAATTGGAACGCGCCCATCATCTGGTCTAAGCACGAACCCGGCACCTATTATCACGGCGCGCAATACCTTTTGAGGACGCGTGATAAAGGCATCACGTGGGAAGAAGCTTCGCCGGATCTCACCAGAAATGAAAAGGAAAAACAAGGAAAGGGCGGCGGGCCATATACCAACGAAGCAGTTGGAGCGGAAAACTATGGAACCCTGACGTATGTGATTGAATCGCCACATGAAAAAGGTGTGATCTGGACGGGAAGCGACGATGGTGTTGTGTCGCTGACGCGTGATGGCGGTAAGACCTGGAATAATGTTTTCAAAACTTTACCAGAGTGCCTGGTCCATGCAATCGAAGTTTCTCCTCACGACCCTGGTACTGCCTATATCGCGACGACGCGATTCAAGTTCAATGACTTTGCTCCGGGGCTGTACAAGACGACTGACTATGGTAAAACATGGACGAGCATAAACAAGGGTATTCCAACGGGTGCATACACCCGCGTCGTGCGCGAAGATGTGACACGCAAAGACCTGTTGTTCGCGGGCACAGAGACAGGAATGTTTATTTCATGGAATGGTGGTGCAAGCTGGCAGCCATTTAAGTTGAATTTTCCGGTCGTGCCCGTAACGGACCTGATGATAAAGCATAATGATCTAATCGTTGCCACTGCGGGACGTTCTTTCTGGATCCTTGACGACTTGGGATTGATTCGTCAATACAATCCTACCGATGCGGGCCTCAAAGTTTATCAGCCTGAAGATGCCATCCTGGGTAACTGGGGCAGTCCGCTGACAAACTCATCTACTGAATCTTTCAAAGGAACACATCCTTTTGAAGGAATCAACCCTGCCAATGGCGTTGTCATTTATTATCAACTTCCTAAGCTTGATTCTGCATCACAGATTACAATTGACATCCGCGATGCAGCAGGCAACCTTGTAAATACATTTTCGTCGATGAAAGACGCGTCCTTTCAAACTTATGATGGAGGGCCTTCCGCGAGCCCGGTTCTTTCAAAAACAAAAGGACTTAACCGTTTTGTGTGGGATATGCGTTATCCGACCCTGACCGGTGCGACGAATGTGTATCTCGAAGGGAGCTACCGTGGACACAAAGCATCTCCCGGCACCTATTCTCTGACACTACGCTATGGCGGCAATGAGAGCAAGGCAGGCTTCAAAATTCTTCCCAACCCGCTCTACCAAATTTCGCAAGCCAATTACGATGAATACAATACGTTTATGTTGTCCATGGAAACGGCATTCAGCGATATGCATAAGCTCGTGAATGATGTGATGAAAGCGAGGACCCAACTTTCCGCAGTTATTAAAGAAATGGGGACAAATGAGAAATATGCGGCGCTGAAAAAGGAGGGCGAAGCATTGGTAAAGCAGATGACCTCATGGGATGAGGATATGGTTCAGCGTAAATCGAAAGCATACGATGACGTGGACAATTTTGCCAACAAGTTCACTGCCAACTACATGTTCTTGATCAATCAAACAGAGAGTGATATTCCCCGCGTGAATAAGCCCAACCGGGACCGTGCTGCCGAGTTGAACGCAGAATGGACGCCACTTAAGTTGCGCGGTCAGAAGCTTCGGGATACTGACCTGCCCGCTTTTACCAAAAAGCTGTGGGATGCGGGAATAGGAGCGGTGTATTTGCTAAAATGAAAAATACAGAAGTAGGACTGACTTCCTAATTCACAACTCCTCAATCAGCAATCGTACCTCTGCACTAGAAATCCAGAATGATGAATGCTTATTGACGAATTATGATTTGTGAAGTAGCTAAATGCTTCGCGGCAACTCTCTCAGCAAACTTGCACCAATTCACAACTCCTCAATCATTACAACTCCTCAATCAATCGCACTTCTGCACTAGAAATCCAGAATGATGAATGCTGATTGACGAATTATGATTTGTGAAGTAGCTAAATGCTTCGCTGCACTAACTTCCCAATTCACAACTCCTCAATCATGCTTATTGACGAATTATGATTTGTGAAGTAGCTAAATGCTTCGCGGCACTAACTTCCCAATTCACAACTCCTCAATCAGCAATCGCACTTCTGCACTAGAAATCCAGAATGATGAATGCTGATTGACGAATTATGATTTGTGAAGTAGCTAAATGCTTCGCTGCACTAACTTCCCAATTCACAACTCCTCAATCAGCAATCGCACCTCTGCACCAGAAATCCAGAATGATGAATGCTTATTGACGAATTACGATTTGTGAAGTAGCTAAATGCTTCGCTGCACTAACTTCCCAATTCACAACTCCTCAATCAGCAATCGCACCTCTGCACTAGAAATCCAGAATGATGAATGCTTATTGACGAATTATGATTTGTGAAGTAGCTAAATGCTTCGCTGCACTAACTTCCCAATTCACAACTCCTCAATCAGCAATCGTACCTCTGCACTAGAAATCCAGAATGATGAATGCTTATTGACGAATTATGATTTGTGAAGTAGCTAAATGTTTCGCGGCACTAACTTCCCAATTCACAACTCCTCAATCAGCAATCGTACCTCTGCACTAGAAATCCAGAATGATGAATGCTTATTGACGAATTATGATTTGTGAAGTAGCTAAATGCTTCGCGGCACTAACTTCCCAATTCACAACTCCTCAATCAGCATAGGACTAACTTCCCAATTCAAAATTCCTCAATCAGCAATCGCACCTCTGCACTAGAAATCCAGAATGATGAATGCTTATTGACGAATTATGATTTGTGAAGTAGCTAAATGCTTCGAAGCACTAACTTCCCAATTCACAACTCCACAATCGGCAATCGCACCTCTGCACTAGAAATCCAGAATGATGAATGCTTATTGACGAAATTTGAATTGTGAAGTAGCTAAATGCTTCGCGGCACTAACTTCCCAATTCACAACTCCTCAATCGGCAATCGCACTTCTGCACTAGAAATCCAGAATGATGAATGCTTATTGACGAATTATGATTTGTGAAGTAGCTTATTGCATCGCAAGCTCACGACGGGTGCACCCACGGTGCCCGATACGCCCTCTTCAGCAGCGCCGTTGCCTCCGCGTCTCCCTTCACCTCTTTTGTCACAGGATCATACGATAATGGCCTTCCCAGTTTCATCGACAAGTTGGCAAGGATACAGCTCGCGGTAGATATGTGACCCTGTTCGATGTCCGCCACTGGTTTAGAATTCTTCTCTATCGCCGCCAGGAAATCGAGCATATGCATGCGTGTCGCCGGCGCGGCGTTGAGTTCGATATCGGGTTCGGAAAGGTCTTCAGGATATTTTTCTTTTTCGAACACGACATCCTGATGAATCTTCTTGCCGTCTCTTCCTGCCGGTGTAAAGTCATACTTCATCGTGCTTCCAATCAAAGTTCCCTTATCTCCATATAAAGTAAATGACCATGGGTACTCCGGATTGTCCGACGTTCCCCATGTGCGATGCTGCCACACGCAATCCAGTTCCTTGTATTCAAAAATTGCCACTTGTGTGTCGGAGATATTTGACTTCGCTTCTTTTTGGGAATAGATACCTCCAACCGAATAGATTTTTTCCGGCCAACCGAGGCCAAGCATCCATCGCACTGTGTCGAGCATGTGTACGCACATGTCGCCTGGGATACCATTGCCGTATTCCATAAACGCGCGCCAACGGCGGTGGGGGAGTCCATCGAATGGACGGAGAGGAGCGGGGCCGCTCCACATGTCATAGTCGAAGAAATCTGGAACTGGTTCAGTGGGACGATTGAGTGGATCCCGCATCGGAAAATAGCAACACATTTCAACGTGTGCGATCTTACCGAGAAGACCCGCATCAACGATATTCTTCTTGGCCTCGAGCAAGTGGGGCGTACTGCGCCGCTGTGTTCCCACCTGGACAACCTTGTTGTATTTGCGTGCTGCCGCCACCATCGCCTCTCCTTCAGCAACATCAACACTGATCGGCTTCTGGACATACACGTGCGCGCCCGCTTTCACCGCATCAATCATCTGCAAAGCATGCCAGTGATCCGGTGTGCCGATAAGCACAATATCAAATTTGTTTTCGGCGAGCATCTTCCGATAGTCGGCGTAAATCGCCGGCTTTTTTCCGGACTTCTGCCGCTTGCTTGTCATCACCGCAGCATTATCAAGCATCGTCTTGTCAACATCGCATAGCGCGACAACGTCAACGGGCGCGACCTGGATCAGTCTGAACAGGTCACTCTTTCCATACCATCCTGTGCCGATAACACCGACTCGATAGGTTTTCGCCTGATCGAGCGCATTGATGATATTAACATTAAGACTCGACAGCGCGAGCGTGGCGGCCGCACCTTTGATGAATTCACGACGGGAACTTGAAAAGCTTTTCATACGAAAGTACCTATGGTTGCAAATGCAATCTAAAAAAATCGATATTATCCTTTGAACAAAATGCCTATCTTCAAAAAAACACGTACTATGAGAAACACAAAGCATATTTTTCTATTGACCATTATCATGTTTGCGTCATTGCTAACGATGGCGCAAAGCAACGCATTTACAAAAAAATACAGCGGCACGTATCACATGCTCGGTCCGGGTAGCAAAGTGACTGCAACTACAGACAAGTATGTCCTCAAACCCGATGGAAAAGCAACCTGGACTTTTTTTGCGGATGATGGTAAAGGCAAAATGGCACCTGTTACGAAGACCGGAACCTGGACTGCGGAAGACGGGGTTATCCACCTTTTTTTCAATAACGGTGAAGGAGAGGGGTCGGAACTGATCTCAGACTTTCGCTTCGAGCAAGGGGTTTTTCGCGGCAGCGAAGGACTGATTCTGAAAAAGGCTGTGCAAAACACCAAGGCGAAATAATGATGTTATATACTTTAGTTGGTGGTATATAAATCACTATCAATCAATTATTTATATCGATATTTTACAGCGTGATCCGAAGAGATTTTCTTAAGGGAATCCCACTGCTTACTGGAACGGGGCTGGTAGTTGCCGATAATGCGGCAGTGCCAAGTGAGATTCAAAATGACCGAGAACTATGGCTGGATACCCTGATCAGGATTGTGTCCCCTGTATTGACGGCTCTGAGTGAAAATAAGCTTAAGGCGCAGATGCCGGTTGAGGCGCACCCGGATTCTCAAAACAGAAAAAAGGTGACATACCTGGAGGCATTGGGGCGAACCATGGCAGGATTGTCGCCTTGGCTTGAGCTTTCGGCTGGTACCGACATTGAGCGTGCACAGCGGACAAAACTTACTTCACTTTCACTTGCATCCATAAGAAATGCTGTGACTCCCGGCGCTGCGGATTTTATGAACTTCACGGAGGAGAGACAGCCGCTCGTAGACGCCGCTTTTTTGTCTCATGCCTTGCTCCGCGCACCTCGTTCATTGTGGGGTGGTCTCGATAAGCAAACACAACAGCATCTTTTAAACGCACTTCGCTCGACGCGTACTATTCAGCCCTATGAAAGTAACTGGCTTTTATTCAGTGCGATGATTGAAGCTGCACTGCTTAAATTTTCCGGTGACTGCGATCAGTCGAAAATCGACTACGCAATCAATAAACATCAGGAATGGTATAAAGGCGACAGCATGTATGGAGACGGTCCGGAATTTCATTTTGATTATTACAACAGCTATGTGATTCAACCCATGATGGTTGATATATCGCGGACCGTGTTTGAAGTTTCAGGAAAGATGGAGGATCTATCCAAACTTTTCTTGAAACGAGCAAAGCGTTTTGCCGAAATCCAGGAGCGAATGATTTCACCTGAAGGAACATTTCCTCCCGTCGGGCGATCCATTGCGTATAGGTGCGGAGCGTTCCAGTTGCTGGCACAGATGGCATTGCAAAAAACACTTCCCGATTCCTTGAACCCGGCGCAGGTGCGAAGCGCGTTGACATCGACAATAAGAAAAACAATTCTTGCATCTGACACTTTCGATCGGGACGGCTGGCTTACGATCGGACTAGCTGGACATCAGCCTGGAATTGGTGAACCCTACATCTCTACCGGCAGCCTTTACCTATGCACGACAGCATTCCTGCCGCTTGGATTGTCACCCGACGACGAGTTTTGGTCTGCGCCCGCGATGGATTGGACAAGTAAGAGGGCATTCGGTGGGAGGGAGTTTAAGATTGATAAGGCGGGTTAGTGAAGGAGTTAAGAATTTAAGGAGTTAAGGGAGTTAAGGAGTTAGTGATATCGCGGCAAATGAAAGTCGGATTTTACCTTTCACCCGTTACGTAGATTGCGGGGCGTCAAATAAAGTACACCGATTTCTGGTGCCCATTTTTAATCTCAAAGAAAATTGTTTTTCCTACATTTAGATTATTCGATGATATATTTCTACATTTAGATAATATTAACCCGTGCTATGAAAAAATATTACCTGGGAGAATTCGAGGAGATTGTCCTATTGACAATCGCCATCCTGAACAAGCAAGCCTACAGTTTTGCAATCAAGAGCGAAATCGAGGGTCGACTAAAGCGTGATGTCAGCATGGGCGCGCTCCACACAGCATTGCTGCGGTTGGAAGGAAAAGGATATGTTCGGGCACTCGATGGTGACGCCACGGAAGAGCGCGCGGGCAGGCCGCGAAAATATTTTGAAATAACAGCTCTCGGTAAAAAGGCAATCGTCTATGCGAAGCAAAGCCGCGAAAAAATGTGGAACGCGATTCCAAAGGTTATCTGGGAACTGACGGGAATTTAAGTATGCAACGCCTCCCGCCACGCGCTTTTCTGAAATTCTTCCGCTGGTATTGTCACCCGCGTCTGTGTGATCATATCGAAGGAGACCTCATAGAAAATTATCGCCATAGACTTCGAAAAGGGTCTCAAGCAATGGCCGACCTTAAATTCATTCTTGATGTGCTTTTGCTCTTCCGGCCGGGAATCATCCGACCCCGCGAGGCCCATCAATCCATAAACCTTTATGCCATGTACAAAAACTATTTCGTGATCGCGTTCAGAGTTTTCAACAGAGAACGGATGTACAGCCTCATCAATCTGTGCGGGCTGGCGATCGGATTTACTTGCTGCCTGTTGATCTATCTCTTTATCCGTGATGAACTGAGCTTTGATAAATTCCATCAGGATGCTGACAGGATTTACCGTGTTTCTTCAGCGTATATGAGGCAGGGGAGGTGGGAACCCTATGCGTCAAACTCATGGAGGACTGCGGAACTCATCAAAAAGAACTATGGAGAGGTCGAACAGCTTGTCAGGGTGATGCCTGACGACGAAGAAATGTTCGAGTACAACGATAAAAAAATACTCGAAACACGGATCGCTTGGGTAGATGACAATTTCCTGAGCTTATTCAACTTTCCGTTGATCAAGGGAAGCTCGATTGATGCGCTGAAAGGACCAAACAAGGTTGTCATCTCAGAATCTACGGCTAACAAATATTTTGGCGATGAAAATCCAATAGATAAAGTATTTAAAGTCGAAGGTGGAGGCGGCCCCTTCGAATTGCAGGTGAGTGGCGTTATCCGCGACATGCCGTTCAACTCCCACTTTCATTTTGATTTTCTGATTTCCGGGGAGACGTTGGTTAAGATCGCGCCTGAGGGACTTTTCAAAAACGTTGGTTGGGATTCACAGCGGGTTTACATAAAGCTGGCACCCGGCGCAGACGTCGCACAAATGGAAGCCACGTTTCCAGATTTTGTCAATAACAACCTGGATTTCTGGAAGTCGACCTCCTTCAAACTTTTCCTTCAGCCCTTATTATCCCTTCACCTTAAGTCAAACCTTGGATTGGAACTGGAGCCTGGAGGAAGCATGATCCGCGTTTATACATTCTCAGCGATTGCCGTCTTCATCCTGGTCATCGCATGCGTCAATTATATGAATCTTACAACGGCGAGATCGCTGCGCCGCGCCAAGGAAGTGAGTGTGCGCAAAGTGATGGGAGCGAAGCAGCCGGATCTTCTCGCCCAGTTTCTTATGGAATCATTTATCGTGACGGCAGCGGCCATGGCAATTGCCATTATACTTCTCGCCATTCTGCTACCGTATTTCAATCAATTCGCCGGGAAAGAAATCCTGATCGGTGTGTTACTGAACTCAACCATTATCACAAACCTGGCGATATCGTTGGTTGTTATTGGCCTGGCTACGGGTCTCTATCCGGCGTTGATGCTTTCATCTTTTGATCCCCTCGGTGGCATTAAAGGCAGCGAGCATGCGGGCAGAGGTGGATTTGCACTGCGGAAGGCGCTCGTTGTTCTGCAGTTCGTGATCACGATTGGATTGATCGCGTCGTTTGGGATCGTGTACAAGCAATGGAATTTTATGAGGACCAAATCACTTGGCATCGATCAGGACCGGATAATAACGGTTCCGCTGCAAACTATGCCAAGGGAAAACATCGGTGCGTTCACGAATGAGCTTCTTGCCAATGCCTCCATTGCCAGAGTAGGCTATTGCAATTTTCAAATGCCAGGATGGATCAGGAACAGCACTGGATACCACGCCGAGGGCGTGCCATTGGATGAAGAGGTTAACAAATCCATGAAAGTCATCCGTATCGACCATGGTTTTTTTCCAACAATCGCTGCCGAGATCCTGGATGGCAGGAACTTTTCAAAGGATTCACCGGCAGATTCGGCAGCAATCATCCTGAATGAATCCGCTGTGCTTCAGCTGGGCTGGAAAGATGGTGCGATTGGCAAGTGGATCGCAATAGGTGAGGAGCGTTTTACGGTGGTGGGCGTTGTCAAAGATTTTCATTTTGAATCCCTTCACCGCCAGATCCCTCCCACAATGTTCTTCTTCCGACCGATGGATATCAATTTTGCCTACCTGAAGATCGCCAGGGAAAACGTTGCCGCATCGTTATCTTTCGTAGGTGAGGTTTTTTCAAAATTCGAGCCAAATAGAGACTTCCAGTTTAGTTTCCTTCGTGACGATGTGCAGCGGCAATATGCCACTGAAGAAAAGTTCACGCAGGTATTTTCAGTGTTTACAGTTCTTGCGATCATAGTTGCATGCCTCGGTACATTTGGACTGATCTCTTTTACTGCGGAACGCAGATCAAAAGAAATCGGCATCCGCAAAGTACTTGGCGCCTCGGTTGGAAATGTTTCATTTATGCTGATTCGTGAGTTTATTATTTTACTTGCCGTTGCGAGCGCTATTGCCTGGCCGGTAACCTGGTATTTTTTAAACGACTGGATTGAAGGCTTCGTCTATCGAATACATATTGATGTTGTTCCATTTTTGGCTGCTACGATATTGGCTACGATTATCGTCACATTGACGACTGGCTTTCGCGCATTTAAGGCAGCGATCGCGAATCCTATTCATTCATTGCGAAGCGAATAATAGTTTGTGTGGCCATTCGTTGCCGCAAACGACCAGGTTTCAAAAAAGCATCAAATTCTTACCTCTTAGCGTTATATAATTTATATTATGTTAACTTAATTCGTTGCGTCCCGACCATGCTTTTGAATGCTATTAGAAATCGACGAAAGCAATGACCAACAGCCACGCATCACCCTATTCGTATTTCAACGACTTCACAGGATTCGTTCGAGCTGTCTTTAAGGAATGAAATGCTACGGTCAAGAACGCGAACATCATGGCCAACAGTCCGACCACAGCGAACGGCAGGAAACTAATCTCCATCTGATACGCAAAGCCGCCAAGCCATTGTGAGATTACATACAGCGCCGCCGGCACCACGAGCACCACCGCAATCACAACCAGGAACATGATATCTTTAAACAACAAATAAATTATCTGTGAAATTGTTGCACCATGAACCTTGCGAATGCCAATCTCTTTGGTTCGTTGCGCGGCAGTAAACGCTGACAGCCCGAGCAGCCCAAGCAAGGAAACGAAAATGCATATGGATGAGAGACCTGTAAGCAACTTGTATTGCGTTTCGTCAGATTTGTATTGCTCATTGAAGCGCTGATCCAAGAAGAAGAACTCAAACGGGTGATTGGGATCGAAGCCAGACCACTTGCCGCGAATGTATTCGACAGTCTCTGGTAAATGATCTCCTGCCACTTTCAGATAGAGGAATCCTCCTTCTTTTCGCGACTTAACAATCAGCAAGGGCTCGATTGCGTTGTGTAGTGAATTGTAATTGAAATCTTTTACCATACCGATTATACGACCGTCTTCCTTGCCGTGGAACCATCGTACTTTCTTACCTACCGGATCATCGCCCCAACCCATTAGCTTCGCCGCCGCCTGATTGCACATGAAGATGTTATCCGTATCGATATTTGGGCCGGGCTCGAAGCCCCTACCCTTCATGATTTCAATGTCCATCGTCTTGAAAAAATCTTCAGCTACATTGATCATCTTGAATGCCTGCTGTGCCATCCCGGTTTTACTTTCGGCCCACATCACCGGACCACCTACGCCCATACCGGGAACATCGTAAGAAGTCGTAGCAGCCGTTATGCGTGCGTTCTGAAGAAATTCATTCTTGATCGCCGTAAGTTGATTTTGTACAAGTGTGTCTTGTACAGGCAGGATCATCATATTCTCGTTGTTAAAACCGAGGTCGCGGTTTCGCACATAGTCGATTTGATTGCGCATGAAGAACGTACACACGACTACGAAAATTGAAATCGCAAATTGAGCCGTGATCAGGACCTTACGCAATAGATGACTGGAAGCTCGATTCTTGAATTCACCCTTCAGTGCGGTAAGTGTTGGGACGCTGGGCAAATAGAATGCAGGATACAGCCCCGAAAGAATGCCAATGCTCAACGCAACCCCGATTGATCCGATAAGCAGCAGTGGATTGTGAAAAAAGTCGGGTGAAAGATCTTTACCGATAATCGAATTGAATGAAGTCGCTTTGAGCACGAACAGCACAAGGAACACTGCCAGTAACAAAGAAATTATTGAAAGTAAAACGGATTCACCTAAAAACGACAGCACAAGCCTCCGTTTGCCTGAGCCCAAGGCCTTCTTCATGGCGATTTCTGTAGCACGCTTCACCGACTTTGCTGTCGACAAGTTCATGTAGTTAATGCAAGCCAACAGGATGATGAATATACCGATGCTCGTAAAAGCATAGAGATACGACAAATTTCCAACGGGCTCGTCGGCGTTCAGGTCAGAATGAAAATGAATTTCGGCAAGCGGTTGAAGAACCGGTGTGAACTTACCATCTATATGGTCGCCGAAAGATTTGAAATACTTCGCGTAGATGTCCGGAAATTTCTCAAAGAAACTTTGAGCATTGTAACTGGGAGGCATCAACAGATAAGTGTAAACGTCCGGATTCCAGAATGCCTCGGATTTGATTTGTCCGTTTTCAATTGCGAACTCCCGACTTTTGCTCAATCCTGACAACAAAAAATCAAATTTCAGGTGCGTGTTTCTGGGAAGGTCCTCAATCACGGCCTTTACCTTCCACAGTTGACCGTCGATGGTAAGTTCCTGGTTGAGCGGATCTTCTGCACCAAAATAGCGCCTCGCCGTTGACTCGGTGATCACAACTGAATTCAGAAGGTTGAGGCAAGTCTTTTCATCACCGGAGACGAATTGATGTTTGAAAACGTTAAAGTAGGTGGAGTCTGTTCGCACGATGTCTTCTTCATATTGAGCGATCTCGGCGCCTTTCTTTTCGCGTTTCACCAGTGTATGGTCCCAGTTGTTGGCACGCGTCACTTCAAGCACTTCAGGGAATTCGGATTTGAGTATGTAGCCAAGCTCGCGAGCACTTCGCGCCACGCGGAAGTCGGCGCCGGTTGCCTCGAGGTGACCACCCAGCCGGTAGATACGCTCGTGGTTGGGATAATGCTTGTCGAAGCTGAGGTCGTGCTGTAATGTGAGCAGAAGAAGTATTCCCACTGCAATGCCGAGACTCAGACCAAGGACATTCAGAAGGGAGAAGAACTTGTCTTTCAGGAAGACCCTGACAAAGAATTTGATGTTGGCTAATAACATGGAGTTACTTGGTTTGATTTGGCTCGGGTTTCCTTCTTAGGTGTAAATTTTCAATTCTCACGAGATGATGCCTAAAACTTCAACAAGGTTGTCTCGATAATACGGTTGAGCGAAAACCTGCACTTTCTGGTAATCTGCCTACTTTTCAGGGCAAGTGAGAAAAATCCATTGGCAGCCCAACTATGCAAATATTAGAAATAGCACCACCTTGAGTAACGGAACGACTGGTAACGGCCGTAGACCTTAAAACGAAATCAATTCCTTAAACATACATGAACAAATCCATTTTTGCTTCTATTGCTGTCATTTCCTTGCTGACTGCCTGTTCAACCAATGAAAAAAGTAGTGGTTTCATTGACTTTGAAACGATCGCCAAAGACGATGCATTCCGCAGCACAATCAAAAGCGGCGACTTTATCAAGCTCACCGACGGCCACACGTACTACGAATATTCCAACACCGGCACACCAGACACCGTCTTGGTCATGGTTCATGGATTTTCCGTTCCCTCCTACATCTGGGATTCCACGTACAATGCCGCGGTTCGACGCGGCTATCGCGCGCTACGCTACGACACGTACGGTCGCGGGTTTTCCGACAATCCGGATGTTGCGTACGATGCGAATCTATTCTCACGACAGTTAAAAGAATTGCTTGACACGCTGCAGATCAAGATACCCGTGAATCTGGTCGGACTTTCTGACGGCGGTCGCACGATCACAACTTTTGCCGCACAATATCCGGAACGCATTAAGAACCTCGTTTATGTCGATGCAGCTGGCTTCAATACAATACCTGGAGATCCGCCGGCATCAACGGATGTTACGGATGAAGAAATTCAATCTTTCAAGAAAGAAAGATATCCAACAATGGCCCGCGGCCAGATGGGAGATTTTTATGATTCAATTCCTTTCGGTGGATGGGATGTAAAGTACGAGGCGCTCATGCATCACAAAGGATTTGTCAAGGCATTGATCTCTACCGGAAAACATAGACGCAGCCTGGAAGCAGAACACAAGAAGATCGCAGCGTCAGGTATTCCTGTTTATGCTATATGGGGTGAGAATGACAATGTTGTCAAACTTGAAGATGTTCGCGCAAATCTGATTGAACGAATACCCAACGTGAACTTGTCTGTCATCTCAAAAGCGGGCCACTTGCCGCACATGGAGCAGACCAGGGAGTTCAATGCGATTTTGTTTGAGGGAATAATTAAGCGTAGGAAAAAATGATCCCCACGCGAAGACGCCAAGCTCGCAAAGTTCTTAAGCGAAATATTCTTTGCGGTCTTTGCGCCTTTGCGTGGTTGTGTTTCCCTTAATTTTTCACTGTTATCACCGGCTTCCCATAAACCGCATCCCTGAAAACTTTATGAAGCTCATTACTGAAAGGGAAAACCTGAACAAACAGCACTGCGGTCAGGTTGTTGACTGGATCTACCCAGAATAGTGTGCTGGCCGCGCCATCCCAAAAGAACTCCCCCACCATTCCATTCTTCTCTTTCGCGTCGAGCGGCGGGCGAAGTCTTACCGCAAAGTCAATTCCAAATCCCACCTGACCTTTGCTCGGAAGCCACATGCGTCTTGTGATGCTATCCGAAAGTTGATTAGTCGCCATAAGCTTTACGGTCTCCGGTTTCAGAATGGTAACTCCATCGAATGTGCCGCCATGTACCAACATCCTGGCAAAACGCTGATAGTCATCAACCGTTGATGTAAGGCCAAAGCCACCCGGTTTCAATGGCCACTCGCGGCTGTTGAAAGCGTTGGCCATTTCATTCGACATGCGATGAAGCGCATCATCCTGGCCTTTAATATAAACTGCTGCGAACCGGCCAGTATCAACGGGAACATAGCGCGTTGAATTCATCTTCAACGGATCGAGAATATTTTCTCTTACGTACTGATCAAATGGCTTTCCGGAAAGGCGTTCAACCAAATAAGCCTGGACATCTACGCAGACACCATAAGCCCATTCGTCGCCGGGATGAAAGGCGAGTGGCAGCTTAGCGAGTTTTGCTGACATCTGCGCGAGTGTATTCTCTTTGTTCATTACATCGGCTTCGCGGACCATGGCACCGAGAGCGGTCGTGTCCTCCCCTCTCGCAAATCCCGCCGTGTGGCGTGTGATATCCCGAACCGTAATCGGCCGCTTAACAGGTTCCAGTGTTATCTTTTTCCCTGTTGCGTCGACTTTAGCAACTTTCATGTCAGCATATTCAGGCAAGTATTTTGAAAGAGGATCGTCGAGTTGAAAAGCACCCTTCTCATACAGTTGCATGAGTGCTACGCCTGTAACCGGCTTTGTCATTGAAAATATCCTGACGATCGTGTTGCGGTCAAAGGGTTTGTTCTGTTCACGGTCAGCAGCCCCGAACGCGTTGAAATAGACTTCCTTATCATTTTCAACAATCAATGCCGATGCACCGGCAATCTTACCGGAGTTAACCATTGCGTTGAGGGTTGAGTCAATCCTTGCTTTGACGGCATCGGTTACGACACCAGATGAGTTGGATTCCTTTTTCTCCGGCTGGCACGAATAGAAGACAGCCGCGAAAATCAGGATATAAAGACTTCTGCTCATGGTAAATTTGTTTTTGAGGATCCGCGAAGAACGCGACGATCACACAAAGATCACAGAGAAAATTCAAAAAAGATTGGGCAGTATTAACTTGCCGGTCAAACAAACAGCCTATGTTCACAAAGCCACGCATCATCATTATATCGTTATTCACCATTCTTTTACTCAACACCGCCGTATTAGCGCAAAAGATTAAAGAGCCTACCATTACCAACAAACAGTGGTTTGAACCTTACAAACCTTTCCGGATTGTCGGGAATGTATACCATGTTGGAACCTACGACCTTTCATGCTACCTCATCGTCACGACCAAAGGAAGCATTCTTATCAATACCGGCCTTGGTGCGTCAGCATCCATGATCAAATCAAACATTGAAGCGCTTGGTTTTAAGATGGCGGACATTAAGATATTATTGACAACGCAGGCGCACTACGATCACGTCGGTGCTATGGCGGAAATCAAAAAGCTTACGGGTGCAGAAATGTGGGCTGACGAAGGGGATGCGGATGTGCTCGCGGACGGCGGCAGCTCAGATTATGAGCTGGGCAAAAACGGAATGAGCTTCGTGCCGGTCAAAGTGGATAAGCGCCTGAAAGATGGCGATGTGATCCGGCTGGGTGACACCAAACTAAAGATGCTGCATACACCCGGCCACACGAAAGGGTCCTGCAGCTATTTGTTTGATGTGAACGACAACGGCAAAGATTATAAAGTATTTATCGCCAACATGCCGACAATTGTTACGGATCAAAAGCTTTCCAACGTTCCCCTCTATCCAGGTATCGCAAAGGATTACACATACACGTTTGATGTACTAAAAAAAGTGGACTTTGACCTTTGGTTATCTTCCCACGCCGGTCAATTCAATCTTCATAGCAAACGAAAGCCCGGTGATGCGTACAATCCCGAAGCGTTCCGGGACAGGAAAGGGTATGACGCGTCCTTAGGTGAGCTTGAGGCGAGCTTTAGGAAGAGAATGGAGTCAGAAAGAGAATAGGTAACAGTTAATAGAGAATAGGGACTTAAATAAACAACTGACGACTATTCTCTATTAACTATTAACTGATAACTGATAACTGATAACTACCCTCGTCAATTATTCACCTCTACTTCTTTCGGTGCTGTCATCAGTGCCGGCACGTTCTTGTCTTTGAACATTTTGTTGTAATTCGAGACATCTTTTTGGATGATCTCGTTGACTTCCTGCTTGCGCTTTTGCCAATCAGATTCGATATCATTCAACCTGTCATGAACGCCCTGAGTAACACGGGGATCGTGGACGTCAAGTGTGCTTCGCAGGTGCATAAACTCTGAGTTCAGCTTGTTGGGAAAGTTTACAACATCTTGAAAGGTTTTGAACTTTGTCTGGATCATCTGCGACTGCCATTGGTCTATTTTCTTTACGAGGTCCTTTCCTTGTTTCACAAGGTCTTTCAATTCAGCGTTGTCTTTAAAAGTCTCGCCATAGGACTCAACCTGCTTCTTCACTTTGATCATCTTATTGATCGATTGCGTGATCTCCTCAGCGCTGCGCTCGACCTGATTGAGCATGTCCTGCTGCGCCGCCCAATCTGATGCCGTAGCTTTCAAATTTGGATCAGCGATGATTTCAAGGTCAGCTTCAGAAATCTCACCTTTATAGCTAATCCGCGCCTTGTATTTGCCCGGGGCAACGCGATGCCCTCGATAATCATCCGTTACGAAGATTCCATCCACACTTGTCATGTTTGCGGTTCTGAAATCCCACGCAAAACGATTTAATCCCGCTTCAGCGGGAATTACCACAGGAGCTGGAGGACCACCGGGAAACGGCTTAAAGCTTTCATCTTTTTTGCTCGAATACTTTCGTATCAGCTTCCCTCCAGCGTCCATGATTTCCAGCGTGACTTTGTTCGTGTCAGCCTTTTCTTTCAGGTAATAATCCAGGACAACGCCCTCAGCTGGATTTTGGCCGATCAACAGACTCGCCGGCCCACCGCCGCTCATCCGGTAGGTGGGTTTCGGCTGGTAAAGCTTAACGGTTTTATTGGCGAAATCACCCTTGGATTGCTGGATTGCTCCGAGGTCGTCTAATATCCAAAAAGCCCTTCCCGCAGTGGCGGCAACCAAGTCGTTATCTTTGATTATCAGGTCAGTAACAGGTACTACTGGTAAGTTTAGTTGAAGCTTGCTCCACGATGATCCTCCGTTAAACGAAACATAAAATGCCCGTTCAGCACCAGCGTACAGCAGATCCTTAACCTTCTTGTCTTCGCGGATGACTTTGATGAAATCGTCGGTATCAATGCCGGCTCCGACTTTCGTCCAGGTCTTTCCATAATCCGTGGACTTGTAGGCCATGTTTGAGTAATCGTTAAACTTATAACGTGAAGCCGATATATAAACCGTTCCTTTATCGTGTGGGGAGACTTCAATTGAGTGGATCAGGCACTCGGGTAAACCTTGAGGAGTGATGTTGGTCCAGGTCTTGCCTTCGTCTTTGGTGATGTGCACGAGGCCGCAGTCGCTACCGGTGTAAATCACCCCTTTTTCATGCGGTGATTCGATCACATAGTACAGCGTGTTATAGTTTTCTCCACCCGCACCTTCATTCGTAATCGGGCCACCTCCATTGCGCTGCTTGGTTGAATCGTTGCGTGTCAAATCAGGACTGATCACATCCCATTTGATACCTCCATTGGTCGACCGAAGAAGCACATTTCCTCCATGATACATAACCTTGTTGTCATGTGGCGACGTGATCAATGGCGCATTCCAATTAAATCTGTATTTCATCTGCTTTGCAGCGAATGACATTCCCGTAGCCGGGTATGCACGGATGTCTTTTGCCTCGCCGGTTTTTATGTCGAGTACATTCACAATACCCTGGTAGCAGCCACCGAAGAAATACCGAGGATCATCCGGATTGTCAAAAATGATATAGGCGCTTTCGCATCCAGGACCGTTCACCCAATTCTTGTCGGTGATTCCAGGGCCGTTCGTTCGACTTTGAATCATCACAGAGTTGTTGTCCTGCTGACCTCCGTAAACCCAAAAAGGAAACCGGTTATCAACGTTTACGCGGTAAAACTGCGCAGTTGCTTGATTGTCAATACTTGACCATGATTTGCCTGAATTGAAGGATATGCTTCCTCCCCCATCATCTGCCAACGCCACATTCTTATTGTACTTTGGATTGATCCAGAAATCGTGTGTGTCGCCGTGGCCGATCGGCATCTCTACAAATGTCTTACCGGCATCAATTGATCTCAGCGCCGGAGCGTTTAAGACGTAAACAATGTTCTCATCAACTGGATCGGCGTACACTTTCATGTAGTACCACGAGCGGGCCGACAATGTCGCATCATTGCTCGCAAGCGTCCATTGCTTTCCGCCGTCATCAGAGCGATACACGCCGGCCTTGGATTTCTCGGCTTCGACGTTAGCATACACACGATTTGGATTTGCACGCGAAACTGAAAGACCGATCTTTCCCATCTCTTTTGGGAGACCCTCAACTATTTTTGTCCAGGTTTCACCTGCATCAGTTGATTTCCAAATAAGACATCCAGGACCACCGCTCTCGACAGTCCAGGGGTAACGCCTGTGTTGCCATGTGGCTGCATACAGGATTCGCGGATTGACCATATCCATTACAAGGGACGAAACGCCGGTATTGTCATCTACAAACAAGGTTTTCTTCCACGTGGCACCGCCATCTGTTGACTTGTATACGCCACGATCGGGACTTGGACCATGGACAGGTCCTTGAGCACCGATGTAAACAACATCTGAATTGTGTGGGTGTATGACTACATCCGAAATGTGACGCGTTTTTTCGAGACCAATGTTTTTCCATGTCTTACCTGCATCAGTCGATTTGTAAACACCATCCCCATAAGAAGTCATGACGCCGCGCACAGCGTGTTCACCGGTACCAACATAAATAACATTGGGATCGGACTCGCTCACTGCGATGTCGCCGATAGATCCGACTTTAAAAAAGCCATCTGAAATATTTTTCCAGGTGATACCGGCATCTTCAGTCATCGCAATACCACCGCCAGTATAACCAACATAATAAAGATTGTCGTTGCCAATAACACCAGCGATTGTGTTGGCCCGGCCGCCTCGAAAAGGTCCAATGTTTCGCCACTTCAATGCTTTAAATTGTCCCGCGTCAAATTTCGAAGCCGCCGGCGCAGCCTGCTTTGATTTTTGAGCTTGTGTGCACGCAGGCAGCACTGCCAGCGCGAGGATAATTAGGATAAGGTTCTTCATGGGCATAGTAGAATGTTGGGACAATTAAAGGAAAAACCAAACTTGTTCCTACACCTCTTCCACGAACGCGCGTGGTGTACAAATGCGTCAGAAATCGAACTATGCGAATAATCGAGATCATGTATTTATTCTAATTTTAGAACGTGGCTTTAACAATTGCCCGCCGAGGTCTATGAAAAAAACCGTCTCTGCTAAACACTTGACTCTCGGGATCGCAATTGCTGCTTGTCTCCTGACAATACCAGTTGCAACAATTCTTCGTGCACAAACCATCGAGATGGCAACGGACGGAAAAAGTGTAAGCACCATCAAAGTACCGGGACGCTCCTTCGATGTTGCCAGGCCACTTGCCACTTTTCTGGTAAATGACAGGCCGTACAGTTCATCGGGGTCCATTCCTATTGGCATTCAAGTATCGCCGCCAAAAGATGCAAATGTGTTTTATACAATCTTATTCTCAAACCAGGGAAAGGATACCATTCGACTATCAAACGTGGTCGCGCTTGGCAACACTCCTGGCGATGTTTCTATCACCGGGCTGGGAAAGCACCGCCTATCGCGGACGCATTTGTTTATCCCCGGAAAGATCCCGGTGAATGTGATTGTCCCGGATAACGCATGGGACATGGGATACACTTCTTTCAAGATCAACGACACATTGTCGGTGTATGCGCTTTCTCGTCGGAAATCCGAATCAGTAAAACAAGGAACAACAAAGCGGTTTGAAACGATACTGGCACCGGGCGGAAGCGTTTCGTATGAAGTGCACCTGGAAGATTTTAGAGGAGACTGGCAAGCAGGTTTGCAAAAATGCTTTCAGCAAAGAAAACTGTATGACATGTCTTCATTTGATGAATCGCTTTATCAACGTAATGACCTCAACTGGATTAAAGGAGCATTTGTGATGCATTTGATGATGGCGTGGGATAAAGATTACTATGACCCAATTACCAAATCATTTCAGCTCGATCGTTTTCTTGATCATGGAAAGAAATTATACGGCGGCGACGATGTCATCTGTATCTGGCCAACGTGGCCGACATTGGGTCTTGACCCACGCAACCAATTTGATCTATACCGTGACCAACCCGGTGGCCTTAAGGCATTGCGACAACTCGCTGATTCTTTGAGGGCCCATGGTACAAAGTTCTTTATCGCATACAATCCATGGGACGAGAGCACCCGTAGTGAAGGCCATCTTCGCGGCCTTGCTACGCTCATCAAAGAAACAACTGCTGACGGGGTTGTTCTGGATACCAAAGGCGAGTCTTCACGCGAGCTGCAGCAAGCCGCTGATCAGGTGAGACCTGGCGTTGTGATGTACAGTGAAGGAATGGCGGTACCGCGCGATATGCCGGGAATTGTTGCAGGACGGGTGCACAACGCGCTTTATTACCCGCCTATGCTCAATCTGAACAAACTGATCCGCCCTGACTTTTCAATCTTCCGCGTTGCCGAAGTGTATAAAGAACCCATTCGCCGCGAATACGCGGTATCGTTTTTTAATGGATATGGAACCGAGATCAATCAATTTCCTCCCGGACATCCTGAATGGGAAGACGAGCAATACCTGTATCTCGGCCGCACCACCAGAATACTAAGGGAGTCGCAGGAAGTTTTTTCATCTCAACAAGTGAAAGTATTAATCCCGACGCTTCATGACAGCATTTGGGTAAATGAATGGAATTCGCCGACGAAGCAACTGTTTACCATATTCAGCTTGAAGCCAAAAGGCTATCGAGGCAAACTGTTCAAAACAATCATGCCCGACCGCCATTGGGTCGACTTGTGGTCGCATGAAGAAGTGACTTTAAAAGATGGTTACGTTCCTGTGAAGCTGGATCCTTTTGATGCGGCAGATCTGGGTACCAACAATGAAGGTCAGGTTTCATGCATTGCTGGCTTTTCCGATTTGCTTCACAGCAAGTTGGATGGCAACAGGCTTCAGGTTTCAGCGAATCGCGGCACTACACTCAGGATTTGGAAAGGTGATCCTGCATACCAAAAAACTCCAGCTGAGTTTCCAGCCAATTCCAAGGAAATTTTTCTTTATGAAATAATAGGTCGCTATGAAGGCAAGATTGTTGTCCAGTTATTCGATGGGAAGGAGCTAATAGATGAACGGATTCATCACATAAAGCCGGGCACTGCGAGACTTGTTAGCAATACGACCAATACGCCGATTGCTTCTACTCCACCCAAGGGAATGATAAGAATTCCTGCAGGAAAGTTTTTATTCAAAGCCACCCACGGTGACGATTTCATTCCCTACCCCACCCAATTTGTTAACGAGTCGTTCGACATGCATTCGTTTTGGATGGACCGTTTCCCCATAACCAACTCTGATTTTAAGAAATTTTTAGATGCAACGGGATATAGACCCACTGACACCACCAATTTTCTCAAGCATTGGAAAGCGGGAAAGATTCCATCAGGTCAGGAGCAATTTCCGGTCGTCTATGTTTCCTATGAAGACGCGCAAGAGTATGCACGCTGGGCTGGCAAGCGACTTCCATCTGAACTGGAATGGCAATATGCCGCACAAACTCCGTCATTGAATGAATGGCCCTGGAAACAATCGCAGCCAGTGAAGCGGAAAGAAGAAAAGATCACCGAGACCCTCACCGTATTTTCTCTGGAGGGGATTGATAAAAAGCATTGCAACCTCGGTGACGGAAAGCTGTATCCTGTCGGTAGATACAAGGCGGGTGTTAATCCTTATGGTCTGGAGGATCTTGTTGGTTGCGTATGGCAATTAACAAACGATGTTTATGAAAGTGGCAGCTACCGGTACATCATGATGAAAGGCGGAAGCTACTTCAAGCCATCGTCAAGCTGGTGGTACGTTCAGGGTGGTCCACGAGAACTTCATTACCGTCAATATTTGTTGCGCGTGTCGCAGGGGTTTGAGAGGAATGCGACGGTGGGGTTTAGGTGCGTTAAGGATTAACGTTCTGAGTTCTAAGTTCTGAGTTCTGAGTTTGGTCGCTACACTTCCTTGAATGCAGGGAAACACATAGCCACATAGGTAACATAGGATCATTTGACCTCTTCAAAATTCACTATTCTCTATTCATTTCATTCGGTCGCTACGCACCTTGAATACAATAAACAAATAGTCACCGATGTTACATCGGATAATTTGATCTTTTCAAAATTCACTAATCACAATTCTCTATTAACTATTCTCAATTAACTTTTCTCTTGAATTTTCTAACGCCCTATGCCTTCTATGTGTCTATGTGTTTCCTGAATTTTCCAGGAGCGTAGCGACTGTCCTATTTGAAATTCCTCCCCTCTGGAAATATTTTTCCCTGCACCATCGCGCGTTGTCTCCGTCTCGGATCGGGTGTACTGGTTTTTTCATCGGCCCTGGAAGGTGTTCCTACGGAGGGCTCTTTCACGCTATCAGGAATAAGTGCCCGAAGCAGTTTTGAATAATTATGACACCGCTTTACTATTACGTGGATCACTTCACCTTCACGCTGTACTTTTCCTTCGACCATCAGCAATCGAGATTGAATAATCTCTTTCCGGTATTGATCGAATAGATCCGGAAAAACAACCAGGTTGGCTGTACCCGTTTCATCCTCCAGTGTGATAAAACAAATACCACTTGCGGTTCCTGGTCGCTGCCTTACCAGGACGAGGCCAGCAACTTTTATACTGTCTCCATCCTTCGCAAGACCTAAACCTGCTGATGAGGTAACGCGAAGTTGTTCGAGTTGTGTTCTCACAAAACTTACAGGGTGTGCTTTTACTGAAAGAGAGGTTGCCGCATAGTCATGCGCTACATGCTCCGATAAAGCCATTGCAGGAAGGGTCACGGCTTCTTCATCGCCGCCATTGTAGGGTTGAATGGCCGCAGGATGGTCTTTTGTAGATACTTCCCACAACGCCTGACGCCTGTCAAGTCCAATCGATCTGAACGCATCTGCATCTGCCAATTTTTCCAATGTCGCTTCAGGTATATTTGCAATACGGATATCCTGGATTGACTTATATAAATTTTTCGCACGGGCTGCAATCAGTTGTTCAATATCCTCCTGTCGCAAGCCCCTCACCTGCCGGAACCCGAGTCGAAGTATCCAGCCTTTTTTTCCTTCTGATGTCGCACGGGTTTCAAGTCTGTTATCCCAATCTGAATGGTTAACATCGACAGGCCATACCTCTACTCCATGCTTTTGAGCATCAATGACGATCTGTGCAGGCTGATAGAATCCCATCGGCATACTGTTGAGCAGCGCACAGGCGAATACATCCGGGTAATAACATTTGATCCAGGAAGAAACATACACCAGTAATGCAAAGCTTACGGCGTGACTTTCCGGAAATCCATAGCTGCCAAATCCTTCCAACTGTTTGAAAACCCGCGTTGCGTATTCAACGGTGTAACCATTCCTGATCATTCCATTGATAAGTTTTTCTCTCAGAAACTTCACCTTACCGGGCGCCTTAAATGTTGCCATGCTTCTTCGTAAGTCATCGGCTTCTGCCGGTGAAAAACCTGCAGCCACGATCGCTATTTTCATCGCCTGTTCCTGGAACAAAGGCACTCCAAGTGTGCGTTTCAATATCTCCTCCAGCTCCTTGGAAGGATATTCAACAACCTCTTCTCCATTCCGTCTTCTCAGGTAAGGATGAACCATGTCGCCTTGTATTGGTCCAGGACGCACAATGGCCACTTCAATGACGAGATCATAAAAACATTTTGGCTTCAACCGCGGAAGCATCGACTGCTGGGCGCGGCTTTCAATCTGAAACACACCGATTGTATCGGCATGACTAATCATTTCATATACTACCGGATCATCCTGTGGAATATTGGCGAGGGTGAGATCAAGGCCATAATGTTTTTTAGCAAGGTCAAATGATTTCCGTATGCAGGTGAGCATACCCAATGCAAGCACATCAATCTTCAAAAACCCAAGCGCATCGATATCATCTTTATTCCATTCAATGTTGGTCCGATCCTCCATCCTTGCATTCAGGACCGGACAGAGATCTGAAAGCTTGCCCTGTGTTATCACAAATCCTCCTGTATGCTGTCCCAATTGCCTGGGAAAACCAATATACTCCGCTGTGAGTTGCAGAACTTTCCGTAAAGTCTTGTCGTCAGGATTTAGTCCCTGCTCCGTTACCCTCTTGCGATCGAATCCTTCATCTTCAAAATCCCAGATAAGACCCGATAGCCTGCTGATCGTATCGCCTGAAAGTCCCATGGCCTTGCCAACATCCCGGATGGCGCCTTTGTGATGCAATTGTGTGACTGTAGCTACAATCGCGGCATGCTCCCGTCCATACTTATTATAAATGTATTGCATTACTTCCTCGCGTCGCTCATGTTCGAAATCAACATCAATATCCGGCGGCTCATTGCGCGCTGATGAAATGAACCGTTCAAACAACAGATTGAATTTTGAAGGATCGACAGATGTGATCCCAAGGCAATAGCAAACAGTGGAGTTGGCAGCAGAACCTCTGCCCTGACATAGAATACCATTCTGCCTCGCATAGCGAACAATATCATAGACGGTAAGGAAATACTCGGCGTAATTCACCTGCGCGATGAAATTCAACTCGTAGTTGATGGTATCTTTTATCTTCTCTGGAATCCCGTGAGGAAATACTTTATGCGCGCCTTCCCAGGTAAGGAACACCAGCTCTTCCTGCGGGGTGCGGCCTTCACTTGTAATCTCTTTAGGATATTGGTATTTCAACTCACTCAGTGAAAAGTGACAGGCATCTGCAATGACTCTTGTATTTCGAATTGCATCAGGATACTGTCGAAAAAGTCTTTCTATCTCTTCGGCAGGCTTTAAAAACCGCTCTGCATTAGGATGCAACCTGAAACCAGCATTATGGATAGTGCATTTTTCCCGTACACAAGTGACAATATCCTGTAGCTCGCGACGGCGTGGATGGTGATAATGGACATCATTCGTCGCAACCATAGGAATGCCGATTCTCGATATCCGGTCCAGGTGCTTATTATCATCTCCAGCATAGGTTCTTGATGCCGCGATATAAAGCTGGTCGCCAAACGCCGCACGATATTCCTTCAATTCCTTTTTGAATGATTCATCAAAATCAAACACCGCGTTTAATGATGGCGGTGGAATGACAATGAATTTCGAGCCCATCGAATATTCATAGACATCCGATTTGTATAGATGACATTCTCCTTTCTCAGCACGCAAGTTGCCTTTTGTGAGCAACGCTGATAATCGGGCATAGGCAGCTGCATCAGTGGGAAAGGCAAGCAGACTTGGTCCATCCAGAAGATCCAGTCTGCAGGCAGGAATTAACCTCACTCCTGAATCTTTTGCCGCCACATGCGCGCGCACAATACCGGCAAATGTGTTGTGGTCCGTGATGGCAATTGCATCATAGCCGTACACCTTCGCCTGATCAATCATCTCCTCAGGGTGTGAAGCACCGCGAAGGAAGGAGAAGTTGGTTGTGACGTGGAGTTCGGTGTAGTGCAATAGTGTAATAGTTCAGAGTTCTAAGTTCTAAGTTCTGAGTTCTGAGTTCTGAATTCAGAGTTCAGAATTCAGAATTATGAGCTCAGAATTATAAGTTCGGAGTTTCACTTACGCAAAAAAACCATGTAAGAACCACTTATATTCTTCATCATAGTGCCCCAACCTGAAGATCCAGTATCTGCTGCCACGCTCATCTTCAACTCGGTAATAGTCCCTGTGTTGTCCCTGCTGGAGCCACCACTCTTGTTCGATTCGTTCAGGACCATCAGCTTTCACGACGGTGTGTACTTTGCCATTATGCCTGAAAAGCATGGGTGGATAGTCAGGTATAGGTGCTGTAACTTCAATAGGATCTGGCCGCCGAAGTACAAGTACCGGTCGTAACTTATCTGTCTTCCATTCGGTTGCTGGCAGTTCATGTAAAGATGTTGCGATACGATAAGAACGCTCTGGCCAATAGTGCTCTTCCGGAACATATCGATGAATGGTGTTGGCACCGGCTTTGGCAGCGAGATGGTCGATAAGCTCGGATAAACGAACATCATCCAGGCTCCCACCTCCTTCCCACATTATCTCCTGCTTTGCAAAGTGATCTTCAACTTTGGATGCTTCCAGTACAAAAAGCTCAATTCCCAATGCAGGTTCAATTGTAGAAATATGAAGTTCAAATAGTTTGAATAGATGCCTTACATCATGCGATGGTCTGTTCGTTGCTATGGCAATCGATTCTATTTTACCATCTACTCGATAGCCTTTGAACTCAGCAGTTCGAAGCCCCTTCTGCTCCTGGCGGAGTCTGTAGCAGAGCACTTCCAGCAATTGCTGTAATGCAATACCAATCCCGGCAGCCGTGACGACGGGGTCCATGCATGGCAGTCTTTCCTGGTAGGATATAATTGGATGAACGCCTTCAAGAACTTCCATCTCCTGCCCTATGGCCATGTCCAACCTCATGATAAAATGTTGGCCAAATCTTCTTCGCAAAGACTGACGCTTCATTTTTATGAACTGCCGAACATGATGAAGTCCTAGTTTATGAAGTCTTTCAACTGTTTCGTCCGGGAGGTATTATGAAGGGCCCTTTTCCAAAACGCGCAACTCCCCATGCAACTCCAGGTGTTTCGGCCATTGCTCCACGAACATCATAACCGCGATCCTGAAGTCGTTTGATAATATCTGCCAGATAGGCATCATCGCCTCCCCAAAGATGCGTACAGCCGGAAGCATCGAGGAGCAGTCCGTCAGGCGCATCTACTGCAACAACTGGAGTAAAACGGATGCACCATTCCGCCAGCCGCCGCAAAAGTCTTTCAGGAAGCCCGGGTTTGTCATCTAACACCTGCAGATCAGGAATAACAGCACGTGCATCTGCCAACGCCATTCCAGGTGTAATGCCCTGCTTTTCCGCAGCAGCGTTTGCTGCAGTGATCATCATTCTGCCATGCGATGACATGCGAAGCACAAAGGGCATGCTCTTAAGTGATGCCCGCTTTTCGGCAGACGACTTGTCATCTGAATGGTGCCGGAGCGAGAACCAGTCCGTCTTCAGGTAACGGAACCAAATTGATACGATACGTTTCGACATCTCACCCCGCTTTTCTTTCTTCGCTTTCCGATAGTATCGATTGTAAAAGCCTGGATGCTCGCAGATATTCAAACTTCCCATTCATCCACATAACATCCCACATACCTGTTCTCCCATTTCGCATCCGCGATAGCTCAACCCGCCATTTAGGAAAACCTACTCCAGGCAATTCTTCCACTATTTCACTGGGCAATGATGAAATGCTCCATCTTGAAGCACATGCAGTGGTGCCTGACTCTTTCGACTTGCTTTGATAACTCTTTCTTAATATGAATCCAGTTACCTGGCTCTCTTCAACCGCCAATTGAAGACGGCGTGAAGCTGTGAATGAAATATCATGCAGTTCTCCTACCACTGCGGTAAGCGCTGCGCATTTTAGGGCTTCATCCATTGCCCAGATCACATCCTTTTCCTTTTGTCCGTGAGATCCCATCAATGACGAAAGCAATCCCGAAAGAAAGCCAGTGGCTGCTGCAGAATCTTCTGCGCTCACAGACAGAAATTCGTGAATGGCGCCTAATGGAAATGATCCATTGGGGAATGCTGACAGGATTGGTCCCAGCCCGAGATCAAGTGCATTGTTTGCAGTTGATTTGAATCCCTCCATGCGAAGGATTTCTGATTGCAACGAAGCAATAATATCGGCTCTGCGTTGGGCTTCCACGGCTCTTTCTTTGATCAGAGAGTCAAAGTTAGCTATTAAACTAAAATAATTAGTATTATTACTAATATATTTAGTTTATTGGTAAATAGGTTTAAAAATGGCTTTGAACCTATTTTTTACTACGTTTCAGGTTCCTAACTAACCTTACCATGAAAAATCCATTCAAGCCCGTTGCCGTATTTGCTTATTCATGCATCGCCCTGCTGCTTTCCATCAATCTTGTGCTAGCACAGGAAACTGCGCCCACTAAGCTCACGGCGGTGAAAGCAGGACGACTGGTTGATCCGGTAACCGGAACGATCGCCGTCAATCAAATCATACTTATTGAAAATGGTAAGTTCAAAGAAATTAGCTCTAATGTCACAATACCCTCTGGTGCTGAGATCATTGACTTGTCCAACTTAACGATACTTCCAGGTCTTGTAGATGCTCACAACCATCTGGCACTTACCTATAAAGTCACGCCCGAAAGGAATATTTACTACTACACTTATGTGACTGAAAGTACTGCCTTGCGTGCAATACAGGCTGCATCCAATGGCATGCAAATGCTCTCTTCTGGCTTCACCATTGTGCGGGACATGGGCAACAATGGCAATTATGCCGACACTGCTCTTCGTCAGGCAATAGAGCAAGGTTGGATACCCGGTCCAAAAATTATCAACTCCGGTATCATTATAGGAAGTGTTGGTGGTCAATTCTGGCCTACACCTGAGATGGGCGCTCCAGGCAAAAATATTGTCTATCCGGAATACATTGAAGCCGATACTCAGGATGAAATCATCAAGGCGATCAGGCAGAATGCCCTGTTCGGAGCCAAAGTGATCAAGATTTGCGTCGACTGTAAACCATGGGGTTACAGTGTTGATGATATAAAACTGGTAATCAATGAATCAGCGAAAGCCGGATTCAAAGTCGAAGGGCATTGTCAAACGGTGGATGGTGCACGCCGCGCTATCGAAGCTGGCATCTGGTCGATCGCTCACGACAGCGGCATGAATGATGAGTTGCACAAGCTCATGGCTAAGAAAGGCATCTGGAGAGCGGGAACAGAGACACCCATAACGCTTGACGAACATACAACACCCGAACGCTATGCAAAGACTGTGTCGCTGTTGAAAAACGCTTATGACAATAAAGTACCACTCACCTTCTCAACCGATGCGGATTACTACGTTCTAGGAAAAACACGTGGAGAAGTTGCTATTGAATTCATCGAGACCTGGAAGGCAGCGAAGATTCCGAATATCGATATCCTGCGCGCCATGACGATCAACGGCTATCGATGCAGCGAAACGGAGAACACGCGTGGACCAATCAAGGTTGGATTGGCTGCGGACTTTATTGCAATCCCGGGCAATCCCATTGAAAATATTGACGCGCTTCGTACAGTTAAGTTTGTTATGAAAGACGGTGAAGTCTTCAAAAGAGACGGAATCATGACGCCAGAGAAGTTCTTCAATGGTGGGCCGGTAAAGGGGTGGAATATCCGGTAGCTTAAGGATGGGAGTTAACAGTTAATAGTTAATAGTTAATTGTAGGGATAGTTGTAGGTTTGCCAGGCGGCGACGATCTGTTATTTTTTGCCTCGTAATTCTTGCTTCTTACCGCTGCCTTCGTGCCCTTTCGTTTTCGCTTTCTCAAGACTTTGCTTCACCCGGAACTTCACAATTTTCGAGATTAATGCCAATGGTAGGGGCTTATCAATCGGGAAACGCACGGTGCCTTTAGATCCATCGTACTTGGACAATTCCTTCTGAAATTCCTTGATGCCGCCGGGTGCAGGATAGAATCCAATGTGCGTCTTGAATGCGCCAAAATGCACAAGGTTGCCATGTAGTGTAAATGTTGCGAGGCCGTACTTTATCGCTTCGCCGGCTTGTGGCGCTGCCTTTCGGATTGTCTCACGCATCTTTTGCAACTGGAGCTGCACATCTTTAGGATATTCGGCGATGTATTCGTCAATAGAGTCGGCCGCTTTCATTCCAGATTTCATAAGGGATAAGGTTAAGTATTACAAACTTAACCAGCCTATGTAATCAAACGTGGGGCAATCGCGACAAAAAACGAGGAATCTGCGACGATTTTCAGGCGACTCGCTGCTACCATTGATGGATGTTTGCGTCGTATTGACAACTACTTTCTCGCACCCAATTCCGGGGCAAAATCTACCGAAATAGCGTTGATGCAAAAACGTTTTCCAGTTGGCGGTGGACCATCGTCGAAGATGTGCCCGAGATGAGAATCACACCGTGAACAGGTCACTTCTATCCTACTCATGCCGTAGCTATTGTCCTCTTTGTAATTAACGCTGTTTTTTCTGATAGCCTCGAAAAAACTTGGCCAGCCGCATTCGCTGACGAACTTCGCTTCCGATTTAAATAATGCGTTACCACATACGGCACAATAGTACGTGCCGCGCGTAGTCGATTTCCACATCGTTCCGGTAAACGCAGGCTCCGTGTCCTGCTCGCGCGCAACGGCATAGAGTGCTGGCGGCAAGATTTTCTTCCACTCCGCATTCTTCACCTCAAGGTGTTTTGTGTCGGTATTTGAGTAATACGGATTGTTATCATGTCCCTTCGTGGACTTAAGATTTTGGGCCGATGCGCTGATCATAGTCAACGATGCCATCAGGATCAATACAGCTTTCACAGAAATTGATTTTCGGTTATACAAATTTATAGGATATACGTGCTAAACACTTCAGTTGGTTTGATGAAATTTATTGTTTGTCGCGCAGCCGACGTGGGAAAATTCTAGGCGGATAGTGCTGGAATTCGCCTTAATCCCAATTTCCAGAGGCACAGCATCTTCATTGTCAACGATCGGGTCAAGCTCATCAAGACGTTTTCTGTTGTTGACAGTGATGAGGATAAATGGAAGTATGAATTGATTGAAAATGCTTTGATGGGGTTGCGAGATAATTAAAAAAACACTTCTGCAAAGAATTCATAAACGCGTGATATTCAGAATATTTTAGTGTTTTTAATAAAGTTATCAGTCAAAAAGTAATTTTCGGTATATCAACTTTTTCGCGCACTCTCACTCGATTAGAATCGCCTGAGAAAGGCCACTGAAGGCACCGCTGGTATAAAAATTGCATCTGGGTAAATAAATCAACACTTCCTTTATTTTAAAGAAGGTAATGTCGATTCAACCCCTGAAAAAGGTGGCATAATTATAATAACTGTATGGATGTTCGTTATTTAACCAAAAAACAACAACGATGAAATACATCAGAAATTCACCAGGACTGGTGATATGTGTACTAGCGCTCCTGCTGAGCTTCACCGGCTGTAAGAGCAAGAAAAAGGCGATGGAAGCGGCGGCAGCGGAGAAGGCCCGTATGGAACAGGAAGCGCGTCAGAAGAAGGAAGATGAAGAAAGAAAGAAGCGTGAAGCTGAGGAGGCCGAGGCCGCGAAAAAACAGCAGGAAGAAGCTGCACAACGCGAAGCCGAAGCAAGAGCTAACACCCCCAAGGCAAAGCTTGGTCAATACTTTTCTGCGATAGCGAATTCTACTTCTGTGGCTTCAGCAAACAGCACCATCAGCGAGGCACTTTCAATGTTCGCATCGCCGGAGACACCTGTTCTCATCATTATTAGTGGTGCAGGCGATCAAAAGGACTATGACCGTCCAACCACAATCAAAGCATATCTTAATTATCTGAAAGACCAGAAGAAAAACATCAATAAGATTGAGAATCTGCAGATCGATGGGTCCGGAAAGATTACGGAAGTTGAACTTCGTAAGTAGTCAAAGAACAAAACATTAATTAAAAGTCATGACCAATATAAAATCAAAATACAGCATCATCGTTCTTTTTATTCTTTTTGCAACCAATGATTTGTTGGCTCAGCAAAAGGATGCCGAAATCAGTCCGCAACGCAAACAAGCGATTGACTCCCTCGCCCTGGAAAAAGTAAGGGATCTCAGCAAATACATCAGCATCATCGGCAATAAGAAGACGCCATTCTCGGAAGCAAGCCGCGTGATGGACCGCGCGGAAGAGCTATTCGCTCCTGGTAGTGAAATGGGAGTTTCGGCCCTTAATAGAAAAGAAGTCAACTACTATAAGGTGCGCAAATATTTCGAGCGCCTGATGGCTTTAAGTTATGACAAAGTGACCATCGAATGGTATGACATTCACTACATCAGTGACCTGGAGCGTCAGCCGGACGGCCGCTATGTTGGTGTAGTAACCATCTACCAGCGTTTCGAAGGCACGACAGGTGACAAAATGAAATACAAGGACACCACTAAGAAAGACATCACGATCTATGTCGAGCGGAAGAAGACCCAGATTGCTGGCAGAACCATCGAGTTTTGGGATGTCTTGTTAGGGGATATTAAGGTCACGGAAACGAGCGCGTGATTTGGCGCGCGAATTCAATAACCTCAGCTACCTTCGCGTGGAAATGAGAGGCTTAAGGCTATTGATCCTTACGGGACTGGCGTTATTGTTTTCTGCTGCAGCGATGTGCCAGATTGTAGGCGAGGTCGACGAAACCAAGCTATACGCCGAATCGAAGCAGTTGAATCAATTTCTCAGGCGATTCAATGGTGAAGAGGACGAAAAAGGAAAACGATTCTATCCGGGAGATAAGCAATTCAGGAATCCAAAATTGCGGAAGAAGTACTTTACGATTCTGTTCGACGCCAGCAATAGCGGAATGACCGAGTTGCTGAAAACAGAATTCACAAAGAATGTATTGGACAAATCCGAATCTGCGATTTTGGATTTTCACGGAGGAAACTGGTTCTCGGAAGTACAAGCCACGTTTTCATTCAACGGGAAGGATCAGCTCTTTACTCTTTTCATGGAAATTGAAAAGGACCATCTCGGCTATAAGTGGGTGATCAGCAAGATTTACTCAGATGCATTGAAACCTTACTTCGTGAGGGACACTACCAGGATCGGCAGGTTTTTGCATCCCATGAGCCACGAGGTAGATTTTATGAACCTTCGCAAAGCATTTGCCAACAGCGACAGCGTGAGTCAGTTTACGGTAAAACGGTTTGTGCCCGATCATCTGTCCGTCTTTCTGTACGAATTGAAAAAAGGAAATCTTGCATTCAAATCTGTAAACCTTGTCAAATTTCATTTTTTCCAGATCGATGGATGGTACTTTGAGGTAGCCGATTTTAACAGACCCGGACTTAACACCGGTTGGCTAATCTCAAATCTTGTGAGACTGAAAAATGATTCGGAAAAGGAAGTCATGAGAAAATATCTCTACTATGAGAACCGATAAGTTCTGGATACTTGCGGCGTGGCTCATTCTCATAATGTCTTCTCCTGCCTTCTCGCAAAACCCGACTACCAAAAAGCCGGCTAAGAAAACAGAATCAAAAAAGACCACACAAACCAAAAAGCAGCCGTCATCACCGAAGTCGCCGGCACCGAAAACCGCAGAGAAAAAGCCTGTCGCACAGGAGCCGGCGCCAGACACTGTTGCGGATGAGAAGAAGGTTCGGGACATCGTGTCGGTGCTCGAATTCATGCTCAATGCCCTCGCGAGTCGTGAGACATCCACACGCGACAAGGAAGTACTGATCACGAGCGGCTACCTAAAGATTTTTCGTGATGCGAAGGTGCAGGTAGAAGATGACCTTGTGTCGGACAGATTGGTTACCACAAACAAGGATGTTGTCGCATATCTGAAGGATGTTGACTTCTTCTTTGATGACGCAAAGTTTGAATTTACCATCGATGGTATACAAGGCAACGTGAATCCCGACAACAAGCATTTCTACAAAGTCTCTCTTACCAGGAATCTTAGGGGAACAACCACAGATGGTGCGGCCGTAAATAGTACACTCGCACGTTTCATCGAAATCAATTATGATCTTGATGCGCAGGACTTAAAAATAGTAAGCATTTACACAACGGCGTTCAGCGGAAAAGACGCGCTCGCAAATTGGTGGGGACAACTTTCCTTTGAGTGGCAGGAAATATTTAAAAAGAAGTTGAATGTTATAGACAGCGTTTCGTTGAGCGACTTGCGGAACATTGCTGCGATTGAGGACTTGAATATCAGTGGCAATCAGCATATCACTTCTGTTGAGCCTGCCTCTTATCTGGGCAAGCTTAAGAAGCTGGACGTCTCGCATACGAATATTACTGACCTGATCGCAATCCGCAACTTAACGGATCTGACAGATCTTAATGTTTCCCACACCAGGATTACAGATATCGGGATCCTTAAGTATTCAAATAACCTCATCCGTCTAAACGTCGATCACACGGGTGTTAGCGATTTGTCTGTTGTGGAAAAGATGCCCAGCCTTCAGGAACTGAACGCCGGCAATACGTCGGTGTCGGATCTGTCTGCGGTATCTCAACTCACGTCCCTTGAAGCTTTGAATGTTGAGGGCACGCAAATATCAAATCTTTCCTCCCTGGAAATGTTGACAAAGTTGAAGTCGTTGAACCTTTCCGGCACACAGATTCATGACCTGAATTCTCTCGCGCACCTGACTGAACTCTCGACACTTGAAATTGACAGCACACAGGTCTCAAATCTTGCACCCCTTAGTGCTGTTCAGAACCTAAAAGTTCTGCATGCGAATGCAACGGCGATTGCCAGTCTCCAGCCATTACAAAAGCTAAGGAATCTTGAGCGCGTGTATTGCGACCAAACACCAATACGCCAGCCGGCAGCCAATGCCTTCATGGCAGCCAACCCAAAAGTTCTTGTCATCTATGATTCCAAAGATCTGAGAGTTTGGTGGGACACACTTCCAGTAGTTTGGCAAGAAATACTATCTAAGAATCTGAAAATCAGTGAATCACCAAGCAAAGAAGATCTTGCGAAAGTACCTTCCGCTGATTCGATAGATCTGAGATCAAGCGGGCGTATTAAAGATCTTGAACCGCTTCGCAAGCTCCCAAAACTCGCCATAGTAAAGGTGAATAATACGCCCATAAGTGATCTTTCTCCATTAGAGGCACATCGGGAAATCGTATACCTGGATTTGAGCGAAACCAACGTGGCCGACATTTCAGTAGCACGTCAGTTTTCCAAACTTAAGATCCTGAAGGCCGATAAAAGCAAGGTTGAGACCATCAGTCCTTTAAACAAATTGACAAGCCTGGAAAAAGTATATGCTGACCAGACGGGAGTCCAGGATTTTATAGCGGCAGAATTTCTTGAGAAGAATCCACGAGTATTGCTCGTTTATAAAACCTTACATCTCAACAGGTGGTGGAAGAATTTAAGTGAAGACTGGAGAACTGTCATGCGGTACGAGATGGCTAATGATACGGTATCATCGCGCGAAAACCTTCATCGACTTGTTGAAAGGACTTCGTTGAGTTTTAAGGATGCAGCGGTAAGCGACCTGTCGTCACTCAATGAATTTGTTCAACTCAAGGAACTTCATTTTTCAGGCACAATGATTACTGAAATTCCGGCAATGGAGAATTTGAAATCACTGCGTTCGTTACACGCAACAAATGGCCCCTTACAAAATATCGCAACAATTGGCCGATTGAGTTCCCTGGAAGATCTCGACATTTCAAACACACCGATCGACGACCTGAAACTTTTGGAGAGCCTCGAAAACCTGCGAAAGCTGAACTGTGGTGGTACGCAGATTAAACGACTGGATCCCCTTGAAAAGATGTCATACCTGGAGACATTTGATTGCTCCAATACGCGCGTTGGAAACCTTGACCCCCTTCTCCCACTCCCACTGAAATCCCTCAAGTGTTACAATACAAAAGTCTCCACTCGTGAGATTGAGAATTTTAAAAGGAAGAAACCAGGCTGCAATGTCGTTTTTTACAAGTAGCAAATAAATATTGCTGTGCTAGGTGATAATTGCGGTGCAGGGAACACATTAGTCTGAAGTTCACGGTTCAAGGTTTAAAGTTCAAGGTTTAAAGTTCAAGGTTTAAGGGTAAGAGTTTATGGTTCAGGGTAATGGAAGACATTGAGATAACATCTTGTGTAAAGGAGACAGCGATCTCGCCAGAGTTGTATGAGTCTGCGTTTCCAATAGTTGCCGCGTGGGTCAGAAAAATGAATGGCTCATTGGAAGATGCCAAGGACGTCTTTCATGATGCATTGATTTTATACCAGGAAAAAATGAATCGTGGAGTTGAGATTGAAATCTCTCCTGAAGCCTATATCCTGGGCATCGCGAAACATTTGTGGCTGCGGAAATTCAGGCAGTTCAGCAAGATGGTATCCCTAGATAGTGCAGAGAAAGCGATCGAAATTCCATTCGACTTTTATCCTTCCGTTAGCGTCAATAGACTTCTTGGTTTTCTTGAGAGGGCTGGCAAAAATTGCCTGGAACTGCTGCGACGTGCGTACTATGAAAAGTCATCGGCCTCTGAGCTAGCAAAACAGATGGGATACAGTGGAGAGCGGTCAGCGACGGTTCAAAAATACAAATGCATTGAAAAACTAAGGGGAATTATCAAGCAAAAATCGATGACGTATGAGGACTTCACTGACTGACATACGCGACGCAGAAATGTATCTCAAGGGCACGCTCGGGTCTGAAGAATCCCTTGTCTTTGAAGCGCGCCTTTTGACAAATGCAGAGCTAAAATCCAATTTGAATTCGCAGCGCACGCTCTATCAACTCTTAACAGTCTTTCAGCGCAAAAAAATCAAAGATGAAGTGCTGAAAATTCATTCGCAGGTTTTTGGTCCGGCTGGTAATCATGAATTTCAGGATAGCGTCTTGCGGATATTTAATCAGTAACATGATACAAGCATCAACAATTCCCATGGTGCTCGATGCACGGGGCGATCGGGCCTACGATATATTCAGTTTATTGCTGAAGGAAAGGATTGTTATCCTTGGCTCTGCGATTAACGACCAGGTAGCGAATGTCATTGTCGCGCAGCTGCTTTATCTCAACAGCCTTGATCAAAAGCAGCCCATCAGTCTATATATCAATAGTCCTGGTGGAAGTGTTTATGCGGGACTAGCCATCTATGATACCATGCAAATGATTAAGGCACCGGTCTCTACCCTTGCAGTTGGTGTTTCAGCGAGCATGGGCACGGCATTACTTGCTTCCGGAGCAATAGGAAAGAGATATGCGTTGCCACACGCCACCATCCACATGCACCCAACAGGCGGCGGTGCCCAAGGGTATACTGAAGATGTCCGCATTGCTTCGTATGAGCAAGAACGGTTGCAAACACAGCTATTCCATCTAATGGGGAAGCACTCTGGCCATTCATGGAAGGAAATAGAAGACTTCTTCCTGCGGGATAAGTTCATGAACGCACCGCAA
This sequence comes from Cyclobacteriaceae bacterium, assembly GCA_044223825.1. Lineage (GTDB taxonomy): Bacteria > Bacteroidota > Bacteroidia > Cytophagales > Cyclobacteriaceae > ELB16-189. Next base: position 64,249 of record JBGALO010000011.1, read on the forward strand.
GCGCAGCAATACGGGCTGATCGACGAAGTGCTTGGGGATGTTTCGGATGTTGTCGAACTGGAAAGAGCGGAGTTTGGGGTGAAGTTTGGGAACGAGAAAATAATAAGTCGGCAGTCGGCATCCCGATAACTACCGGGAGGCAGTAGATCAACGATAACCGGCGGCCTGCAGCTCGAAGAGCTCGGAATAACGGCCTTTAGCCTTCATCAGCTCCTCGTGAGAACCTATTTCTGACACTTTTCCGCCGGCGATTACTGCAATGCGGTCGGCAATGCGAACTGTCGAAAAACGGTGAGAGATAACGATCCCGATACGTCCCTTGAGATTCTCTTTCAGTTCGGCGAAGATTGCCGCTTCGGCTTCCGGATCCAGCGAGGACGTGGGCTCGTCGAGGATCCAGATGTCTGCATCCCTGTACATGATCCGCGCCAGCGCCAGCCTTTGCCATTCACCACCTGATAAATCATGCCCACCTTCAAATAATCTTCCCACTTTTGAATCAAGCCCATTTGGCATCTTTTTCAGGAGCCATTCGCTGCGTGAATCGCGGAGAGCTTCAAGAACATGATCATCGGAAGGAGGCGCATCTGGCCGCCCCATCGTGACGTTTTCGCGCACCGTCAATTCATAGTTCGCGTAATCCTGGAACAGCACACCGATCCTGCTCCTTAGACCATCTGGGTTTGTTTCTCTGAGATCAACTCCGCCAATTCGAATCGAACCTTTATCAGCGTCGTAAAATCGAAGAAGTAACTTAATGATCGTGCTTTTTCCTGCGCCATTCTCCCCTACGATCGCCAGCAGTTCTCCATTGTTGATTTTCAAATTAAATCCTTCAACGGCCGCCTCTGTGCCTCCGGGGTATTTGAATGATACATCCTGGAATTCGATGCCGCCATCAAGTTTTGCCGGTAAAGGCGTAGGCTTATCAGAGGTTTGAATTTGTGGCGGAATAGATAGAAATGAAAAGTAGTCATCCAGGAAAGTTGTGTGCTGGTCTACCGCAACAAATGTGCTTGATATCTGTGCTAACGTACTGGACACTGATGTAAATGCTCCGATCACCAACACGACACCGCCAGGGTCGATTGATCCCTCGACACCTTTGATCGAAACAAAAAGATATGCAAGGGCAAGCGTCGTTCCCGTTACAAGTCCGGTGAGCAATGAAACACGCGTACCTGACCTGTACATCATCTCTCGCTGCTTGAACAATGCTTCAGACAGATTGCGATGTCTTCCCAGGAGGTAATCAGACAGAACATAAGCCCTTATTTCTTTGGTCGTACGCGGCTGCACTAACAGGTCGCTGAGGTAACCTCGCTCCCGCTCTTCCGGAGTCTCTTTGTAAAAAAAAGCATAAAGCTTGGAAGTCACGCGGCTTTCGAGCGCGAGCGACAACGCAGCGGCACCCAGCGCGAGAATCACCAACGCGTAATGGAGGCTCGCAAGAAGAGACGCCATCAAAATAATGGTAACGATGTTTCCTGAAAGACCAAGAACCGACCACGTCAGATCGCCCGGGCGCCAGTTTACATCTCGTTTTGCACGTGCAAGCCGGTCATGCCAGTTGGAATTATCGAAGTTGCCAAGATCGATTTTAGATGCCTTCGCGAGGAGACGCCTTTCGGCTTCTAGTTCAACTCGGCGGACAAACAGGTTACGCCCATACCCCATGTAAGCGCCGATCGTGCGCTGAACACTCACGATTATCCACAAAGCGATAACGATGGGAATGATATCGGAAAACTGAATGGTATGCAGGCGCGCTTCTGAAATCCGATTCACAAGCGCTGCACCAAGATAGACCGACATCGGGAGCATGGCTGCATTGACCATGCCTAATATGGAGTATCTTATCAGTGACCGTGGCGATGCTGCCCAGGCCAATCCCATACCTTTTTTGAGATTGGCCCTGACTCTGCTCGCCCGACTAGTGCCTGAATATGCTTTCTCCATCATTTGCAAAGTAAATGAATCACCAAAATCCTATCCGGTATTCAAAGAAAATTGTCGTCGTCAAAATAAGGTCCCTAAAAGGCGCCAGAAGGGGCACAGGTAAGAAAGTGGGCAATTCTTCAATGAATTGCAGTTGGTAAATCGCTCGCTGCACTCGCGACAGTTGACTACGTGTACGACTGAATCAACGTGTTAACTACTCATTGGAAGGGCGAGTAAAATCGAATCCTTATATATTGTCAACTGTACGTTGTCAATTGTCAACTCCCCTTCATTTGCTCCAGGTAAATTCCGGCAGCTTCATAATCTCCCCCCCCTTCATCGCTGACTCATGGGCTAAAATTCCGACACAGGTAATGTTAGCAGACTGTTGCGCGTTTGGATAAGGTTGGCGACCGTCAACAAGAGCCATAATAAATTCGTGCGCGAGATGTGGATGTGATCCGCCGTGGCCAGCACCCTGAATAAACGAGAGATGTTGGTGACTATCGGCATCATACACACCACCTGTCGTGAACGGCGCAATTTCTTTCGGCAACAAATGCGCATAGTCGGGTGTCTTGACCCGCGCCGGTGTTTCTCCGGTATGGATCACATTTTCTTCGTGCTCGATTTGTGTCCACTCAAATGATTTTTTCGAGCCGTAAACGTCGAAGCTCTCCCGGTATTGCCGTGCGGTGTTAAAGAGCGATCGGGTCACTTCCGCCGACAAATCTGAGTTCCGGAATTTTATGTGACACGATTCAATTGCGAACGGTGAATTATACTTGGCGATAAGCTTTTTGTCGATTGTTCCGGATCCAAAACATGACACATACTCGGCTTCATCGCGGGTCAAGCCGAGGACTGGTCCCACGCAATGTGTCGCGTAGTGCATTGGTGGAAGGCCTTCCCAATAACCTGGCCACGCTCCCATTTCCTGCTGATGGGATGCGCGCAGAAACTGGATCTTACCCATCTCCCCTTTGTCATACATCTCTTTCACAAAAAGAAATTCGCGGCTGTAAAGCACCGTTTCCATCATCATGTACGTCTTACCGGTTGACTTCACAGCTTCGACGATCTTACGGCAATCTTCGACCGTAGTGGCCATTGGCACGGTACACGCGACGTGTTTTCCAGCCCTCAAAGCCGCGAGTGATTGTTCAGCATGATTATGGATAGGCGAATTGATATGCACCGCATCGACCGCCGGATCCTTTAAGAGCTCGTCGAAGCTCGTATATCTTTTCTCAATGCCGAATGTATCGCCGATGGCATTCAGCTTGCTGGCAGTTCGCTGGCAAATTGCATACATGTTCGCATTAGGATGCTTTTGATAGATGGGAATGAATTCGGCTCCAAAGCCGAGACCTACGATTGCGATATTTACTTTTTTCATAACAATTTATAAAAGTACACCCTGGTGCGTGTGTGCCCAGGATTTAAGAAAACTCAATCCATCCGAAGCAAAACTGTCCTGTGTGTCTGCAAAAGGCCTCCAGATACAAACTGCCCCGGCCAGTTCTTTAACATCAGGCGTAAAGCTTTCAATTGAAATCGTTCGATCATACCCAATTGCTTCAAGCCCGCGCTTAAGTTTATCCCATCGCATCTGACCCGTTCCCGGCGTGCCGCGATGATTTTCAGACACCTGGACATGAATAAGCTTGTCACCTACAAGTTTTACGGCCGCTTCAATGTCCTGTTCTTCGATGTTCATGTGAAAGCCATCAAGTAGCACGTTGGCAGCCGGATGATGGATGTCATTCACCAGACGCATTACGTCCGCAGCCGTATTCACCAGATCCGACTCGAATCTGTTCAACGGTTCCAACGCGATCTTTTGTCCATGGTCAGCTGCCATCACACATACCTTTTGAAGATTCCGAACGGCCCTTTCCCATTCAATTTTCTTCTGGTCGGGAGGCACCAGGCGCGCTTTACCTACTGCTGAGTACATAGGTCCAGCGACGAAACTTGCACCGATAGCTTGTGCTATTTGAAAACAAGACAAGAGGTATGCAAAGCAGGTCTGGTGATATTTCGGATCATCATTGGTGAGATCGCGCGTTGGCCCGAACGCACCACAAACGATTCCTGCAAGGTCATTTGCTTTCAATGCTTTATGCAATGACTTCGCGTCAATCAATGCAGGATCTTCGACGGGAATTTCCACAGCATCGAAGCCCATCTCCCTGATTTTGGGGAACAGTTTTTCAGTTTCACCATTGAATGGCGATGTCCAAAGCCAGGTGCTTACTCCAAATTTTACCTGAAGGCTCATTATGCGACTGCGCCCCCCGATTTCTTCTCTTCCAATACAATTGCCTGATATCCGCCTTTTGACTTAAAATAGATCAACAGGAATATGTAGGTGGCGAGCATAATAACGGGAAAAATCGCTACGGTCTTTAGCGCCTCTTTCTTCGCCGCTTCCTGAATTCCCCTTACAACTTCCTGATCCTCGGAAGGACCCTCTGCGAGGCGAGCGCTGTTCACCGACTGGTAGTTTCCAAAGATGCTGTACTTCTGATCGGTTGCGTATGTACTGTGCAGCGATGTGCTATGTTCCGTGTCAAATTTGTTGAGGTTCGAATCGATTTGTTTGTCCTGCACGAAACCCAAAATGACCGCACCAATAACCCCAGCTGCAATCATACCGACGCCGCCCGTTATGTTCAACGTAAGTGCACCACCTTTCGGAAATCGTTCCGCGACTACGCCCAACATGGTTGGCCAAAAGAATGTCTTACCCAGGGCGAACAGTGTGGCGGCCACGAGGATCATTGCACCGCTTGATACTGACAATAACAATAAGCCTGCGCAGGCTATCGCCGAACATGTTGCGAGAAGTCCTAACGCCGATATCTTATGAATAATCGGACCAGCGAACATCCGCAGCAGTGCCATGATTGCAGAAGTATACACGAGAATCCAACCAGCCTGCAAGCCTATCGCCTTCATCTCGGGTGCCATCAGGTCTGAAATCCAACTGTCGGTTCCGAGCTCAGTGGTGGCAAGGGGAATCATCAACAATATCAGTAAGATAAAAATCGGTTGACCAAAGCTCCGCACATAAAACCCAAAGACTGCAACGATTGCCAGCGTGGCAATGAGGTTGGCGGTTGTTGGCCATTCGAAAATGGATCCAATTTGAAACACTACAAGAGCAGTGACGACAGAGATTCCACCGACACCCACTTCCTTCAGCATTTCTAAATAGGATACACCTGCTTTGACACGCTCATTGACAGGGAATTTTTTTGCAAACATCATGATGCCGTACAAAATCGTAGGAATCAAGATCAAAATCATCTTGATCTTCCAGCTCGTCTCCGCACCCAGCATCAATGCCATGATTCCGGCAAGCACCAATCCTACCGGCCAGGCCGCGTGCAATATGTTGAGCCATTTTGTTTTCTCTCTTGGGAACAACGTAGTCACAACCGGGTTAACCACTGCTTCAACGGTACCATTGCCTAACGCCATGATGAATGTGGCGATGTACAGTGACCAATAGCCGCTCGCAAAAAGTGTCAATGCAGCCGACAGAAAGTGGCATACAAACGCGAAGATCATTGCATTCTTATATCCTACCCGGTCGATGATCAGGCTGAATAAAACAATGCTGATCGCGAAGGGCCACAAACCCACTCCCGCTATCTCTCCGATTTGTGTGTTGGTGAGGTTGAATTCGCTGCCCCATTGTGGCAACGTCAATGCCCGAAGAATGAATCCAAACGACGTTGTACTCAGTGCTACGAAGCATGCAAGGAACAGACTCCTGTCGCCCTGCGCATTGCTCGAACTGTTATTAGTGCTGCTCATTGACTTTTGGTTTTCCCGGAGCTAATTGCTCGAAATAGAATACGCCATTCTTGTTCGCGATAACAATATCCAGTCTACCATCCTTATTCATGTCTTGGGCAACGAACTGTATTCCAACACCCGATGTATCATCGATGAGGTGCCTCACCCACACTGGCCTGTTCCTGCCGTCCTTCAACAATTCAAACCAATAAAGCACGGCGGGCTCAAGTCCTCCCGGGCCGCGACCCTGGTGAGAATAGAAACGTTTACCCGTGATCAGGTCGGGCAAGCCGTCATTGTTCACATCGTCGAGCACAAGACTGTGGGTTTCAGAAAATGTGCTGTCGATGGTATGGGTGATGAACGAGCTGTTCTTGTCTTTGTCAAAAACCTGCTCGTACCACCACATTCCATACTGATGTGCCGAAGAAGAGACTACGTCATTATCACCATCTTTATCAAAGTCATACGTAAGCATTTGTGCGCACGCTTCGCCGAGGTCCGCTTCATGCCATTTCCAAGTCGGAGCTTTCATGTCTTTCGGTGCTTCCCACCATCCGCCGCGGATCATGACATCCTTTATGCCATCACCATTGATATCACCCCAACCCAGACCATGTGAAAACAGCCCTACACCTTTCGAATTTTCTTCGCTGATAGCATTCTTTGTCCATATAACCTTGCGTTTCGCAACTTTCGATTTTGCGCCTTTCTCGGGCGGCGCGGAAACCGAAACGGACGAACTCCACCATGCCATCTGACCAAGCTTTTCATTTCCAAAGATCAGGTCCTGCCTCCCATCGCCATTGACGTCGGCCATCAGTGGTGATTCGTTCGATGCAATCGAGTCTATAAGGTTACGGGTCCAAAGCATGTCTTTGCCCGCTGGATTCTCAAACCAATAAACTTCCTTTCCTGGGAAATCGAACGAGATAAGATCGATCCAGCCATCGTCATTCACGTCGGTCGCGAAGTTTAGAAAGGAGTCGCTGTAACCTTTCGTGTAATCAAATTTCTTATGTTTCCAGATGTCATGCGCCCTCCACTCAGGAGCTTCGAACCATCTCGCGCCTGCGATGATGTCCATCTTCCCATCTTTGTTTACATCACCAACAGTCGCGCCCTCTGTGTAGAACTCATCCCACAAATGATATTTTTTAAACTTGACTTCGTTCCCCGGCGTCTGTGCCATAGCCGCAACATTTGATAAAAAGTAAATCACAATTGCGTAGACTGGAACGCGTTGGAAATAGATCTTGAATATTTTCATAGTAGTAAATTTTATAACCTGTGTCTCTTTGTGCCTCTGTGGTTAAAGACGCTATGAATTCAACAAGTACGCAAGCAATGCATTGAATTCGTCCTGACTTAATGTGGTTCCGAAATTGTCGGGCATCACGCTGAAGCGCGAAGCCTTCTGTTCAACTATGTCTTTCTTTGGAACGGTAAACTCCTTTCCAGCAAAGTCAGCGAATATCATCACCGCACCTTCTTCCCTGCGGAACAATCCCGTTAGAACCTTTCCGTCTTTGGTCTTGATGGTATAGCTTCTGAACGCCTCCGATATGTTGCGATTAGGGTCAAGAATTTTCTCAGCAAGAGACTCAGCACCCCTACTGCCAATGCCGTGGAGCTGTGGACCGATTCCGGTTCCCGTTGAACTCACGCGCCGGTGGCAAATAGAACAATTGCGTGCAAACACAGCAGCGCCGGAATCAATCGAGATCTTTGCAGGAGCAGCAGCCTTGAATCCTTTTAACCGCTTTTCAACCAATGCCTGTCTCTCTCCGTCAATCGGGTCGAGGTTGGCGGTAAGGTTTTCATACTCTTTCTTTTGCTTCGGCGTAATGTTCAAAAGAATTCGCTCCTCAACTTTCGGATCGACCAACGTCCGTGAAGCAAATTCACCTTTCCGCACTTGCTGAAACACAACATCGATTCCTGGTGATGAACTCGCCAGGCCGCCACTACAACTTTCTTCTTCAAATCGAGTTTCGCAGAGTCGCTTTGCAAAATATGCCCGACAACATCCATATTTTTTGTGGCGTTGATTTTCAACAAGGAAGTGATCGCCGCCGTCTTCGTATCAACCGCGGATGTCGCCGCTTCGGCGTACTTTTTTAGCAGTGGTTCGCTCGAAGTCATGTTATAATCGCCAGCGAGTTGAATCGCAAAACGCTGTTGTGCCAGAAGGCCTGCTGTCTTTTCTCGTCTGACATCTTCTGCGACTTCTTTGCTCTTTTCGTTTATCGGCCCAGTATAGCTCACAAGGGTGCCGGGAGGATATTTTTTCATGAGACCATCAGCCACGTCACCTGCCCATTTTGCAAACTGCTTATCATCTTTTTTTCCACCCCGCTCTTCCATACCAGTCTGTATCCCCTTGAATACCAGCGCCTTCAACTCAACATCGTCTCCACCTTTCTTCATCGCATCAGTGATGACACTGTTCAGCTGTGCGTCAGGAATGAAACGCGCAATGTGTTTGTAAGCCGTCGGGATTTTTTCGGGCGCCAGGTCATATGTCGTAAGATATTTGGCAAGAAAAACTGCTGCGGTGGGTGACGGCACATCGATCATGACAAAAGCGATGGATGCGGCATCATCCTGATTCCACGACTTAGCAACCGCTTCCTTCAGCAGTCCTTCATTTCGCAACAAGTTCCTGAGCGCGAGTTGGGTCGTGTACTTCAAATGGGTATCCGTAGCTGGCAGTTTATGCTGAAGGGCCAGCACTGCTTCAACCGATGAAAGTTTGGGATATTTCATCATTAGCTCGGTTGCCACACGCTGCACATGTGGATCTTTGTCATCCAGCGCCGCAACCACCATCGGATAAAAGTCCAGGATATCTGTAAAGCTCTTCTCCACCAACACACGGAGGCTATGAACTTTGACCAACGGACTTGAATGAGCGAGCGATTTTTTCAGCGTTTCGTTAGTGAGGGCGTTCAGTCGATAGAGTAGCCATTGCGCATGCATGTATTGTCTCGGTGTACTCGACTTATCATCAATAATCTTATTCAGTGCAGGTATAGCAGATTGACCAATGCGGTCAGCAACCTGGTCAGCGGCGGTCATCCTCACAGGAAGATTGTTCGCATTCAGGGACGCCAAAAGTTCTTCGGCGGGAGCTGTACTCAAATCTTTCACAGGGTTAACATCACCTTTATAAGTAATTCTCCATATTCTTCCTCTTTGCTTGTCCCTCTTAGGATGACCAAGTGGCACTTCATAATGTCCGATAATCGCGTTGTAGAAATCGGCGACATACATCGCGCCATCCGGTCCAATCTTGATGTTCACCGGGCGGAACCATGGATCTTCGCTTTTGATAAAATCTATTTCTGATTTCCCGACTGGTGACGATCCATTCCAGGTTGATGAGTACCGATGCACCCTGCAGTTCACCACATCACCGATGAAAAAATTTCCCTGAAATTCCTTCGGCCATTTCACATCGGCGTATTGTGTGATGCCACACAGAGCGGTGGCTTCATTCTCAAGCGACTTCATATCGGGAGCAAAAGCCATGATCTCCACTTTGCCGAAATGCGGGTAGTCGCCGCCTCGGATCAGCTGATAAAGAGGTGAACTGTGGCTGTCTGTAGAATAAACGTAGCCCAATGAATCAAAAACAAGACCGAACGGATTCACCTGACCAAAAGTCAATTGTTCGATGCGACTGCCATCAAGCCGGAAGCGAAACGTGTTACCTGAAACCATTCTTATCGAGTCTCCATCAGTTCCAGCGACCGTCGACCGGTTTGTAAAGCCGTGGCAAGCATGTACCCATCCGTCGTATCCACGCATGAAATTGCTGACCATACCGTGCGTATCCTGATAACCGAATCTACCATATAGGACTTTTTGCTTGTCCATCTTACCATCATTGTCCGAGTCTGTGTATTTGTAAACACTCGGAATGCTGAAGGTGATCGCCTGATCATTAAGCGGAAGAATACCGATGGGTATATTAACCGTATCGGTAACGTCAGTGAATTTATCGGCACGACCGTCGTGGTCAGTATCTTCAAGAATTGTTATCCGATCTGTTCCCTTCGGTGTCTGTGTCGATGGAAATGGATACTCAAACGAAGATGTCACCCATAATCTTCCTTTGGCATCGAAAGCGAGGTTGATCGGTTTATCAATATTTGGCTCCGAAGCAAATAGCGTCACTTCAAATCCCGGTGGAACCTTTAATCCGGCTAACTCCTCTTCAGGCGTCCGCGGATCAGTCGAACGAATATTCTCAGAAAATTTTTCACCGCTATATAGACTATCGTCATCGACCTGCTTTTTGTCACAGCTCAACGGGGCCATTGCACAGGCAATTAGAACAAAGACAATCCGGGCAGCACTTGGTTTTAAGTTCATAGAGTAGTTTTATAACAATGGGTGAAACCTACTCCAATATCCCCAAATCGGTGAATTCAATCCTACAGTTTTTTGTCCATTTCCGACTGTTTTTTGCCTTTTAATGAGGATTTGGGTTTAATTTCAGGCAATAAGTCAGTATTTCCTGAAATGAAGCATTTTGTACGCAAATCAGCGATTCCGGAATCAAAGACATTTGTCATTAAAGAGCTTGTTGCTCCCCACTTTGATCCAAAATGGCACTTTCATCCCGAGTACCAGCTCTTCCTGGTACTGAAAGGAAGAGGTACTCGTTTCGTCGGTGACAACATCAAGCACTTTAGGGAAAATGACATGGTGTTTACCGGGCCCAATCTCCCCCATCTTTGGAGAAACGATGATTGGTATTTCAAAAAAAATGAACCCAGACAAACGCGAGGCATTGTGATTTACTTCCAGCCCGATTTGCTTGGCAACTTTCAGGGAAAGGAGGAGATGGATTCAATCCATCTCCTTTTGCAAAAGTCGGCACGGGGCCTCGAGGTAAAAGGTGAGACAAACAGAACCATTGGCAAATGGATGACCGAACTGGTGAACATGAAAGGTGTTCCAAGCGTCATCCAACTACTAAAGATTCTTGATACCCTTTCAACCTCTACAGAATGTACTCCAATTGCTCATGTCGGGTATGTCAATTTGAACAAAGAATCAGAAAGTGGTCGCATGACGCTGGTGTATGAACATGTGATGAAAAATTTCAAGCAGCGGCTGCCGCTGACTGAGGTGGCCTCATTGACGAACATGTCGATGAGCTCTTTCAGCAGGTATTTCAAGTCAAGGGCAAACAAATCATTCTCAGATTTTCTGTCTGAAATACGAATTGGGCATGCCTGCAAAATGCTTCATGAGGAAAACGTTAGCATCAGCCACGTAAGTGATGCCAGCGGCTTTCCGACGCTTTCCAATTTCAATAAGCAATTCAAAGAGATTACGGGAAAAACACCGCTACAGTATAAGAAAGCTTATTTGGAGCAGTTGAGAGGTTGATCGGTAGCACGACGGCGCGATGCATTCCGATTAAAAATTTCTCGGCGTCCACAACAAAAGCAATTTCTAACGATCTTGGGTCAAACATACAATGGCATGTTCTGGACTATATTATTCTCCATCAGTATAGCGCAAGGAATTTTTCTTCTTTCGATTATTACGCTTAAAAGGTCGCCAAACCTGCCTGCGTCTATTTTCATATCAGTTATGGTCGGTGTCATGATCATCACCAACCTTGGCTACCTCACTGCGCAAACTGATCTGATAAACTATGTTCCCCAAATGTTTGCGATCCCCTTTGGCATGATGTTCCTTTTTGGGCCCCTGCTTTATTTCTATTGCCGTTCCGTTACCGACCACCGGTTTCAATGGAAAGCACCTTTCTTGCTGCACTTCATGCCCTATTTCATTCAGGTTGCGATCAACGTACCTTTCCTCATCGCAGATAAAGATGTTTGGAAACAGTTTATTGAAGTCTTTCTTGCAGGAGAATTGCCCGTCAGAAATGCTGAAAAGGCAGTACTGCTGGTTCAAGATATTCATTTGTTGATTTATCTTGTTTTTGCTTTCCGTCTGATCCGACAGGCTCAAACGGAGAATGCTTCCAATTACATTGTACCATTGAATGAACGGTTAAAGTGGCTGAACCGACTTGCGTGGAGTTTTGGGTTATTCCTGGCCACTGTCTGCGTCACCGGGGTGATTGTCATGATAGGCCAACGGTATCTCCCGATGGCAAATTATACGTACACGCTGACTAGCTCCGCGGTGATTTATTTAATCGCTTATAAAACAGCGATGAATCCGGATGTCATTGCGCCGGGTTTCGTTTTGAAATACAAGGCCTACATGCCGTTTGCCGGAGAGGATGGCGAAAAGTATTTGACTAAGCTCAAGCTTCTTCTGTCGGAAAATAAAATCTTCACCGACCCCAACCTCACCCTCGTTACCCTCGCAGAAAATCTGGGTCTTCCTTCCCACCAGGTGTCAAAACTTATTAATGAAAAATTCGGAAAGTCGTTCAACGATTTGATCAACGAATACCGAGTTAACGAATTCATCGCACGAATCAATAACCCCCGGTATCAGGGCTATTCAGTGCTTGGCGTTGCGATGGACGTGGGGTTCAACAGCAAGTCATCCTTTAACAACACGTTCAAAAAATTAACGGGTAAAACCCCTTCTACCTACAGGAAATAAGTCCCATATACCTGTGAAAGACGTCCTGTCTTATAAAACAGGGCGTTTCTATGAGCGATTTGCGAATAGCTTTCCGCGAAAAAAGCTATTATGATGTCAACGACCGTTATCAGTTGGTTCGAAATTCCCACCACTGACCTCTCCCGTGCACAACGATTTTACGAAACCATATTTAGCATTCGCCTATCGGCACTTGACACGCCGATGATGAAGATGCGAATGTTTTCCGTGGAGGGAAACCCGGCGGATGTTCGCGGAGCGCTCGTGGATAGTGGCGGATTTCATAAACCTTCACAAACTGATGGACCTCTGCTCTATCTCAATGCCAATCCCGACGTACAAAATGTCTTAAGCAAAGTTGAAGCTGCCGGCGGAAAGGTGCTGGTACCAAAAACAGAAGTGTCTGCCGAGTATGGTCACATTGGAGTGTTCATTGATACAGAAGGAAACAGGATTGGAATTCATTCCGTGCCATCAAAATGATTTCAATACTTATGAAAACCAGCATCTTCGTAATTGTATTGGGATGTTCACTCACCTTTTTCCGGGCAGCAGCGCAGGAAGTCAACAACCTTGTGTTACCGCCCGGAACAGCGGTGGCAAATCCCGGCGAACTTGGACGCGTTGAGAAGGTTGGATCTGGCCCAACCAACGTGCTATTAATTGCTGACGCTGGATTCGGTGCTGAAATCTATCATGAATTTATGCAACGAAATAGGAAGCGATGTACATTCTACGCGATCACATTGCCAGGAAGTGATAATACTAATCCACCCACGATGCCGCCGGCGGGAACGAGCTATGCAGAACAGAACTGGCTTTTAAACGCGCAACAGGGCATTCTCAATCTGATCGAGAAAGAAAAATTGAAAGCACCTGTCATCGCCGGGAATCTCATTGTGGCAACTTCTATAGCGCTCAATCTTGCCCTGCGGCATCCGGATAAATTCAGTAAGGTGATTATTCTCGGAGGTGTGGCTAGGGCAACGTGGCCGTCCAAAAACGGAGGAGAGGTATTACCGGAAGAACGAGCGTTTGCAATCGACAACTACACAGCCCCGCAAATGTACAAGTCAATGACGTTAGAGACGTGGAAGAGAAATCTCTACCAAGCGATCCAATTTTCAAAAGACACTACCCGGGGAAATCGGTATTTCAAAATAGCGTCCGAGGCGTCGATACCAGTAATGACGCGGTATCTATGTGAATTTTACGCCACGGACATCGCGGTAGAGTTTGAAAGAATCACTGTACCAACGCTCATCATACTACCGGGCTTTGATGAAAAATACCTGAAGGAAAATGGTCACTTCCGGGACAAAGAGTACCTATGGGAAGGATGGTCGAAGGCACGGACAAACCCAAGATTTCAATTCACGACTATTCCCGATGCACGTCTGTTCCTGTGGATCGATCAGCCAGAGGCCGTGAGCGCAGCCATCGTTCAATTTCTCAGCAAGTAGACATCTACATGCCGGAAATTGATGATTGAAAGCATAGGAGAATGTTTTACATAGCTGATCAATCCAGTCCACCTCTTCGGGTCGCCTTTCGCTGTGCGGGCCAGGATGCTTGTTCGCCTGTCTTTACGTCTATCGGCATCACGCTCTTGTCACGAGGTGTTCTTTGTGGATCCTCGCAAGCCTGGTAAGCAAGCACTGCGGCGAGGATGGCATTATTCCGAACGTCGTCGAATACAATTTTGTCGTAAGTGTCGCGGTTGGTGTGCCATGTGTAGGTTTGGTATGACCAGTTGAGCGAGCTCAATGAAAAACCGGGCGCTCCAACAGCGACAAACGATGCGAAGTCAGAACCGCCACCTCCGGGAACACCCGGATAACGGCTATCGGTAATATTTGCGCGTACGGATTCAGGAACTTTAGACATCCAGCGTCCGATGAAATCATAGGAATGCAGGAAGCCTTGCCCTGACACGTTTATAACACGCCCGGTTCCATTGTCCTGGTTGAACAACGCCTGAAGATTCTGAACGATGTCAGGGTGATCTTCAACAAATGCACGCGATCCGTTTAAGCCCTGCTCTTCGCTTCCCCAGTGGCCCACCAATATGGTACGTTTTGGATTGGGATACACCTTCTTCAAAATACGCATCGCCTCCATCATCACCAGCGTCCCGGTGCCATTGTCGGTCGCACCGGATGCTGCATCCCATGAATCAAAGTGGGCCGACAACATAACATATTCGTTCGGCTTCTCAGACCCTTTGATCTCCGCGATTGTGTTGAAGGTCGGAACGACACCCAGTTCTTTCGAATCGGTACGTACACTGATTTTCGGAATTGTGCCCGATTCGGCAAGACGATAAAGCAGGCCGTAGTCTTCCAGTGAAATGTCAACAACTGGTATCTTCTTCGTATTTGCACTAAAGATCTTATTCACTCCAAATCCCCGGGACCAGAGTGATGAGATGACACCTGCGGCGCCAGCGTTCTCCAACGCAACCGGAAGATTTCTTGCCGTCTTTCCGGTCTTTCGAATACGTTCATTCCATGCATCCGTTTGAACGGTACGCGCAGCTTTCATCTTTTCAATCGATTCCTTTGTTCCGAATTCTTCCCAATTGTAGTCGGGTCTCCCGGTCGGTTGCGGCATGGACACCAAAACAAATTTGCCCTTTACTGCGGGCAGCCATTTTTGGAAAGCGATTGAATCAGCCACATCGGGAAGGATCAATATTTCAGCAGTAACTGTCTTTCCATTCGTGCTCGGGCACCACGCCAGCTGTGTTCCTTCCAGTGTGCGCACGCGTGGATAGATCATATCGATGTGCGATACACCTCGCTCCCATCCTCGCCACTCTCCCCATTTCTCATTCCTCGCAGTGATGCCCCAATCCGAATATTTCCTGATAGCCCAATCGTGCGCCTGTTTCATCTGCGGAGAGCCCACGAGGCGAGGTCCAATTCCGTCTATCAATTCCCTTCCGAGTTTTTCAAGTTGTGAATTCTCGTTCGCCTCCTTCACGATCGCATCTACAACCGGGTCTTTGATTTGTGCGAAACCAGCGCCAGTCAAAAGTACGATGACTAAAGTCAGGCAAACGGAAACGGTTTTTCTCATGGGCTTTCGGGTTAGTGATATTGTGAAAGGATAAAGAAAGAGGATTATCCCGCTTCAGGCAAATAAAATTGATGGACGGAATGAATGGCTTAGCTCAGATGCTAGCGATAGAACCCTGGTTGATCCGTAAATTTTCCATTTTCGTCAAACCAGACAGACCTTGACTTCCCGTCCTTCTCCATTAGTTCAAGGTAGAAGTCTTTATTATAGGTTTGGATAGCTTCCCAAAAGGTGAGTACCGAACATGTATTGTAGGGACTATTATAAAATTCCATTCGTATGTTTTCAGGAATCCGGTCATCCCAGGGTTTTTTCTCCAGCGTCGCCCTATACACGCCTTGCTTGTCGTACATCGACATGTATTCGATGTTATCGACCGTGTAACGAGTGAAATAGCCAAGACGGGTTGATCGCCAGATGATGTCCATATTCCGGGTCTGCGGCACCTTTTTGTTAATGTCCGCGGTCAGCTTGTCGTAAATGGACTCCACGTTTTTCCCTTCCGGAACCTGGCTATTCTGTTGCGCAGAAACGACTGCATTCATCGTCAATACGATTGTAGCCAGCAGGATTAATTTATTCATATGTGTTACCTGACTTCCCGTCGATTGAAACAGCTACTTCAGAATCCCTCAATGATCAGAAACAAAAAATACCATGTCATGACACAGGCAACCGGTAACCGGTAACCGGTAACGGGTAACCAGTAACCAGTAATCGGTGATCGGTGATCGGTAGCCCAGTACCTTGCACCCAGCACTCACCGTGCACCGTAGTACTTCCTCGGCGCGGGCGCGGCAGCCGGTTCAGGTTTCCATCTCCCCGACTCGTAGTCAAGCCAACGCATCATCAATGCATCCCCCATTTGAACCTGAATATCTTTTCCGTTCGGCTGACTCTTAATCACTTCATTATTAACAGTCGCGTAGTTTGTGGTTGCAATTCCGATCAATGCGATAAGACCATCGTAAGCTTTACCAAAATTTTCCGCGGTAAAGGTTGCAACGTTGTCCTTGTAGTCTATCCCGGGAAGATTCTTTAGGCGGTCAAGGCCAGCCGGTGGGACTACCCGAAGCGCAGCCTTTATCGGTTCTTTTATCTTCATTATGGTTGCAGCCGGAATATTTTTGATTGCCTTTGCGGCTTTCAATTTCATCTCAGTATGAACGTCAGCCACTGGTCTTAATTCGACAGTCGACGCGCTTGTTGCTTTCTTCACTTGCACATACTCGATCCACGGCATCACTTTCAAATCGCCCGCAAGCTTATCATCACCTGTTACCATAATCACGGGGACACCCACCCGACCCCATGAATAGCCCACCAACTCTGTTTCCGTAATTGACTTGTCGTTCAAAATAAGATCGATCCCCAGCGTGTAGGTGTGCGAAGCGAAGCCTCCGCTGCCCGTTTTCGCGTGCATGCCGACGCACACGATAGCGTCAAAAGTGTTCGGCTCAACAACGTCAACATACTGTCTGAATGGCTGATCCCTGGAGAGCATTTTTGCACGAGCATCAAGTTTGTCAAGGAGAATGTCGGGATCGGGATTTCCGCTTCCATGAGCATCCACTACATTGACAACGCCGGCACCGCCCTGGAATAAACCATCTATAACCGCATTGACATCAGCGGTGAGAAGCTCGCGACCTTTCGCATACTGCTCGGGATGAGAAAAATTAAATTGTCTGAAATCATCTTCGCCCGCGAGTCCTTCCATATCATGATAGATAAGAATGCGTGGCTTTTGGTTTGATTGCGCTATTGACGAATAGGTAGATATTGCCAGGCAGCAAGACAGGAGAATGATCTTTTTCATGGTAGATTTTGGATCGCTGAATCTACCAACATTATCAGAGAACACCAACGTGCGAACTTTCCATCTTATCTATGCGTGCAAACCAGCACTATCTGTGCCTGGGCACCGAAGTGCTTTGACACACAGGTGCTGCAAAAAATTCCCATCACAAATTCAGTTCTCTCATCAAGACTTTTTGCGAACGTAAGTAAAATCGTAGACTGTCTGCCACGTCTTCCCCTGATCATTTGAAGTCTCGTTTAACTGTCGCACTTTGTCCGGCCCCATGTTGAAGAACGTGAATTTTCCCTGCGACACAGCGCCGTTTGCTGCCGGTTGAGTGAATGTAAATCTCATGGCTCCATCTTCATATTTCCCATTGATAAATCTACCCAGTCCACCACCAGAACCCATCCACACCTGCTCCCATGTTCCTGTTTGTACATCGAAGAAGTTCATACTCTTGCCAGTGTTGGGAACCGGGCCAAGGGCAGTCCAATTTTCAAGTATGAGACACTCGCCGGCGACATTTTGGATAAGACTGTGTCCAACTTTAGGGGTCGTTGTGCCCGTAACATACACGTCCCATTCCCCAATCCAAAAATCAAATTGGCGCTGCTTGGGGTTAGTCGCGCAAGGATAGGCATTCTCGTACACGCGCTTGCGTAATGCCTCATACCGTTTGTCTTTGCGAATAGCATTAAATGCCTTCAGTGTATCCACTTCATTCAAAGCAGCGTATCCTGATCGCGTCGCACTATCCAACCACACAATTGAGTTCTCCTTGTCACCTGACAACGCATAATTTTGCGCGATGCGTGCCGCCAAAAAAGGCTTTAGCGCAGGCGTCGGCTTCAGCGCACGTGCAGCCTCAAAATGCTTGAAAGCTTCACGATAGTCTCCGAGCTTTTGATAGCAGACTCCCAATCGGAATTGAGGTACGGCGCCAAATGTCGATGGGCTTGTTTTTTGCATTGCCTCGTAAGCAACCCTTGCCTCTTTCCATTTTGAATTCAGATATAGTGTATCTGCTTTTGTTGTGGGGGCTTGCGCAAATGCGGAGCCACTCAAAGCAGACAGCAACATGATGTAAATACTTCTCTTGATAATTTGAATCATACGATTGGATGAAATTTCATTTTTTCAAATATCCTTTGCACACTTACATCCGCGTAGGCCATAATTGACAATTATCTTAGCGACTTTCGGATTATTATCCCCCGAAGCATGGTATTGTGTCCAAGTGATTCCGGGAAGAACTTAAAAACTTGAATGAAATGACGTTGAACGCCGGCAGGATTAAGATTGCGCTGATGAGTGAGTTTCCGGATTTCAATGTTCCCGGCTTCGACATCGTCAGCTACAATCAACGTTTTCATAATTCAAACATCATCATCCATGCGCATTCATTGCGGGTAGGCTTCCCCGAACACTGGGGCGGACTTTCTATAAAGTGTGCGTTTGGCGGCTACGAATACTATGAAAGTGGTGATGACTTTTACGCGGTCGATGCTTCGAACTACCTGATCTTCAATGAAGGCAGAAACTATTCGAGTTTCATAGATTCGAAAGCCAGTGTTGAATCATTCACGATCAACTTCACACCTGAGTTGGAAAGATTGGCATGCCACACGTTGATGTCGACACATATCGAATTACTCGACAGCCCCGACAAATCCGCTGAATCCAAATTCCGCCTTGAAGAAAGATTAAAACGGCATGACACCACCATCAGCCCGATGGTTTACAAATTGCGGTCGTTAACAGCTGATTGGCAGCAAAATGATAATTGCATTCAGGAGCATTTACTGACATTGCTTGAGTCGCTGATCAGCCGTGAATACGCGAAAAGGAACGGAGGTTTTGTGAAGGCGATAAAGCCATCTACCCGCCGCGAGTTGGTTAAACGCATCTCCCTTGCGACTGATTATATCGAAGCCAATTATAAGCGCAACATTTCATTGACGGAACTTGCTGATGCCGCCTGTATGAATTCCTTTTACTTTCTTCGACAATTCAAAGAAATGCACGGCCTTACGCCGCATCGCTTCCTGCAGCAAAAGAGAATGTCAATGGCAGCGGGCATGCTGCGCGATCACAATCGCAGCGTCGTCGAAGTATGCAACGAAGTTGGTTTTGTCGATCCCGTCTCGTTTGGGAAATTGTTCAGAAAGTATTTCAGCCAGACGCCAGGTGAGTTTAGGGCCATGTGGAAAAGAAAAGCAGTTAGGCAGTAAGCACCGCTATAACGCTTGACCGCCTGAAACTTCGAGACGCTGCCCGGTGATCCAACCAGCATCTTTGGAACAGAGAAATGCCACCACCCCTCCTACATCGTCCGCTTGTCCTGTTCTACCCAGGGCAGTCATGGCAATCATCATCGCTTTCCTTTCGGGATTATTTCGGAGAGCGCCATTATTGAAATCGGTTTCAATAGCGCCAGGTGCAACTACATTGACTGTAATGCCTCTTTGACCGGTTTCTTTGGCCAGGTATTTCGTGAATGTCTCAATGGCTCCCTTCATTGATGCATAAACAGAGTAGCCGGGAACTACAATGCGTGTAGTGCCTGTCGAGATGTTGATGATCCTTCCACCGTTGTTCATCATAGGAAGAGCTTTCTGACAAAGAAAATAGACGCCCTTAAAGTGAACGTTCAGGAAGGCATCAAAATCTGTTTCCGTCACAGTTGCAAAAGGAAGCGTTGCTCCCATGCCAGCATTGTTGACGAGGAAATCAAATTTGTCAGCGTTCCATTTAGTCTTCAATGAATCCTTTGTTCTCGAAATAAATGCATCCAGTCCTTTGAAGTCATTTGCGTCGAACTGAATTGCGGTGGCTCTTCGCGATTTTGATTCGATGGCTTTGACGACGTCTTCGGCTTCGACTTTTTTCGAATTGTATGTGATGATTACATCATGTCCGGCCTCTGCCAACCGAAGCGCCATGTCTTTTCCTAATCCGCGGCTCCCGCCGGTTACTAATGCTATTTTGTTCATGTGGTGTAGTTATGTTGAAGGATTCTGGATTGGGCTTCGCCCGACGAAGCAGTTTCTGCGTAGTCGGGATTCTGGCTTTGCACGATGAAGCAGCTTCTGCGTAGTCGGGATTCTTGGTACTGAACTCCAGGTGTTGGTGTGATACGGATTATAAGTTGAACAAACCCACCGATTACTGATTACTGATAAACCGATTACCATTTAAGATGGAACGCCTTAGGTTTCGTAAACGCCCGCAACCCGGCGTGACTTAGTGTAGCTCCAAAGCCCGAATGCTTCCTGCCACTCCATGGAACGGCGGCGCTCACGCGATCACAGCAGTTCCAATACCCGGAGCCAACATTCAATTGCCGCAGAATATTCTCAGCACGATCACGGCTCTTGCTGTATACCGATGCAGTCAAACCGTATTCGGTATCACCCATGAGCTTAATAGCTTCTTCGTCGTCTTTCACTTTCATGATGCCGATAATTGGCCCGAAAGATTCATCCTGCATTACGCCCATATGGTGGTTCACATTGGTTAACACGGTGGGCTCGAAATAGAACCCCCTTCCCTCCTTACGCTTTCCTCCTGCATTGAGCGTGGCGCCGTTGTTTACTGCTTCTTCTACCTGCTCTTCCAGCACTTCCAATTGTTCTTTCCTTGTCAGCGGACCGATGTAAACACCCTCTGCTGTCGGCAGTCCGGTCTTATATGACTTTACTTCCTTAACAAATTCATCGACATATTGGTCATAAATTTTTTCGTTCACGTAAATTCTTTCTACGGCGCAACAGCTTTGACCATTGTTGTAGAACGCACCATCTGCTGTTGCTGCGGCAACTGATTTTATGTCGGATACGTCGTCAGCGACATACAGCGGATCCTTTCCACCTAATTCGCATTGGCAAGGAACCATCTTTGGCGCAACTCTTTCATAGATGTACTTGCCCGTCTTGTACGAACCTGTGAAGAAGTATCCATCCATCGGCATATCCAGCAGTAAATCACCGACGGTCTTTCCTCCTACTGCAACCTGGAAAATCTCTTTTGGTATGCCGGCTTCGTGCAACAGCTTTTGAATTTCTAGGCCAGTAAGCGTCGAATATTCGGAAGGCTTGTACATAACCGCATTACCGGCAAGGAGCGCCGGAATAAATACATTCGTTCCGACTAGGTATGGATAATTCCACGCGGAAATATTTGCAATTACACCCAGCGGCTCATAGGAAATCTTTTCGGCCAGACCTGCCGAATCAGTCATTATCTCTTCACTAAGGTACTTTTCAGCGTTGTGAACAAGCCATTGAATACGGGCTCTTGAGCCCTTGACTTCATTTCGCGATTGCTGTAAAGGCTTCCCCACTTCTGAAGTCAATACGGCAGCCAGGGCTTCTATATTTTTTTCAAGAAGGGTCGAATACGTCCTGACAATCGCTACGCGATCGCGCAAGGTGATGGCATTCCATCCCGGCTGTGCGGCTTTCAACTTCTCGAATTTTGCATGAAGCGATATTGCGTTGTCTTCGCTCACTTCTTGAATAACTTCCTCAGTCGCTGGATTTATGATCTGCATGCTATGTTGCATTTATGCTTGCTAGAAATTTTTCCCTGATATTCTTTGTGAGCGGACTGTTAGGATCAGTCATTCTCTCAGGGTGCCATTGCACCAACAGAAAGAATGGCTTGTTTTTACCATCCTTTAATTCAAGCCCCTCGATGACATCGTCTTCTGAAAGCGCGTTCACAACAAGGCCCTTACCAACCACATCGGCACATTGGTGATGGGCACTATTCACTTCGCCGGAATCTACGCCAACAATCTCCTTTAGGAAACTGTAGTCTGAAATTCGGACATTATGGTAGCGGTCTTTTGATGTCTGAAACTTCGTATGGTCTGGCTTACCCGATGATACGATATCCGGCACAAGCGTTCCACCGAAGTAAACATTGGCTAACTGCAAGCCTCGGCAGATGCCCAGCAATGGCAATCCATTTCTTTGAACGTGATCAAGGATTTTCCATTCGAACTCATCGCGTCCTTCATCCAGATCGTCGAGCGAATAGTCCTTTATAAATTCCGGCTTGTTATAAAATCGAGGATGCACATCCTCCCCCCCGGACAATACAATTCCGTGGCATTGACTGATCATGGTGAGGTTATTCTCGTCGTTACTGAGTCTTATGACGCGAACCCCACCTGGCTCTGTGATCCAACGCAGGTAATTTTCATATTTTCTCCCCGCTGAAATACCAACTACGATTTCCATCACAAAGCTCTCAGGTAAAGCGATTTAAAATCCTCGCGGCTTACAGGTTTGGGATTATTCGGATGCGCAAAATCTGCAAATGCAAGATCAGCGAGCGTTTCGATGTGTTCACGCTTCACCCCGATCGCAGAAAGCTTATGAGGTACCTGCACGCGCGTGTTGAGGTCAAACAGGTATTTCACCACGGCGGCGCCACTTTCATCTTTTAATTCCAATGCCCTTGCGATCCGCCTGAACTTATCTTCAAAGCCGCCAATATTGAAATCCATCCCGTAGGGAATATTCACTGCATTGGCTAGACCGTGATGCGTGTCAAGCATTGCCGAAAGAGGATGCGCCAGAGAGTGCACAACACCCAGGCCTTTTTGAAAAGCGATTGCTCCCATCATCGACGCAATCAGCATATTGCTTCTTGATTCCAGGTCCGGCTTGTTGACGGCTTTGTCCAATGATTTGTGGATCAGAGAAATGCCTTCCAGCGCGATGCCTTCACAAATTGGATGCGGCATCTTAGCGATGAATGCCTCCATGTTATGCGTCAATGCATCCATGCCGGTCGCGGCGGTGATGAAAGGAGGCAGATCCATCGTCAACAAGGGATCGGCAAAGATGATCTTCGCCAAAAGCTTTGGAGAAAAAAGGATCTTCTTCTGATGGGTCACATCATCGGCAATGATAGCGCTTCTACCGACCTCACTTCCTGTGCCGGCTGTTGTCGGGATGGTGATGAAATGGGGAACGTCATTCGTCACATAGACATCACCGCCAATGAGATCATCGTATTTGAAAAGGTCTTCGCGGTGGTTTATCCTAAGCACGATTGCGCGCGCAACATCCAGTGCCGCACCCCCGCCGATGCCGATGATGCTGTCTCGTTCGGTACCGTCAAACGCATCCGATCCCTTGTACACGTCCGACTTGACCGGATTCTTGTGGATGTCGTTGAAAACCTCTACCGAAATACCTTTCGACTTTAATCCGTTAACGATCTCCTTGAAAAATCCCAATTGTGCCACCGTAGGATCAGTCACAATGAGTGGACGTTTGAGATTGTTCTTCAGCAAATAATCGCCGAGTTCTTTACTCGCTCCGGCGCCGAATCGAATTGTTGTTGGAAAATTGTATTGGTATACTTTGTCGAAAGTCATGCTTCTTATCTTTTGAATTTCAATAAAACCGGCACGGCAATAAGTGCGATAATTCCCGCCGCGATGAAAGTTACGACGAAAAGGGCCGGTTGCCTCACGAGGTCTGTCAATACCAGCCTGATTGTCGAAATAATTATGGTTAGGCAAATGACAAGGGGCCAATACGCTTTGCTCGATTCGTTGGTTTCCAATTGATGCACTGGAAGTTTTAAAAACAAATAGGCTACGGCAGCTCCGCCAACAAGTGTGCTTATATGCTGTACCACCCTATAGCGATAGGTATGAATTCCGAGAATTACGACTTCGCCTCTGAGCGCTTCATACTTCTCCACAAAGTACGCGTGGTTATGTGTGAAGCTATCCCAAAAAAGGTGAGACATCGATCCGATCAAAATGGAAATAATAACAGCAAACCAATGATCAACAAAATATCGGTTCCAGTTAAAATCTTTGAAAATTTCTACTCGCCGTCGGACCAGCGCAGGCGAATTGTCAAAAAGACTATTCCGGATAAGGTTATGAAACACAAACGTAATTACCACGCCGGTCGGGAGATCAAATAAAATCAAACCCTCTAACCTATGGCTGATGCCACTGTACATTCTCATGCGGAAAAAATATTCAAAGTCGGGTGCAATGCTCCCTGCTATGAGTCCCGTGAGAGAAAGCCAGTTTTTAGTCAGCTTTGCCAGTGGTAAAACTACTGCTGGATGTGAAAATGTAAATGGCATTGATAGAGTCAGTTGACCCCGACTGATCGGGCTTAGCAAAAATAAAACACGGTCATCAGCTAGATAATCTCAAAATAGCGCTTCATTTCCCAGTCGGTAACTGCTTTAAGGTGTTGTTTCCATTCCCATTCTCGCGTCTCCACAAAGTGCTGCACAAATTCCTTACCAAGGGTCTCCGCCGCAACCGAGGATTGTTTCATATTCCGTGTCGCTTCTTCGAGTGTCCGTGGTAAAGTTCCATTGGAAAAATCCAGATATCCATTACCAGTCGTCGCTTCGGCCTTGAGCTTCAGCTTTTTCCTGATTCCATAAAGGCCAGATGCAAGCGACGCCGCGATGACCAAATATGGGTTGGCATCTGCTCCAATAACTCTTGTCTCAAGACGACAAGACTTGCTGCTGCCATTTAACACCCGCAGGGCGACAGTCCTGTTATCAACACCCCACGTCAATGTGGTTGGCGCCCATGCTCCCTCTACCAGGCGCTTGTAACTATTGACCGTCGGAGCGAACATGGGAAGGATGTGAGGTAAGCAGTAAAGCTGCCCCGCGATATATTGACGTAGCGTCTCGCTGATTTTTTGCTTACCCCTCTCATCGTAAAAAACATTCTTCTTACCATTCTTGTCCCAAAGACTTTGATGAACGTGTCCGCCGCAACCAGGAAGATCTTCACTGATCTTCGCCATAAATGTCGCCATGATGCCATGCTTATAAGCAATCTCTTTAACTGCTGTCTTGAAGAGTGTCGCGCGATCCGCGGCTGTCAACGCATCACTGTAAGAGATCGCAGCTTCCAGCACACCGGGACCTGTCTCGGTATGCAAGCCCTCGAGCGGTACATCGAATTTTCTCAATAAGTCAAACAGGTCAGTGAAAAAAGGATTTTGCAACGTGCTGCGCAGAATGGAATATCCAAACATTCCGGGAGAAAGAGGCGTCAACGACCTGTAGTTCTTCTCACGCACCATCGCCGGTGTTTCAGCAAAATTGAACCACTCAAACTCCTGCGCGAAAACCGGATTCAACGACATCGCGTTTGCGTCGCCTATTACTTTTTTAAGCAGTTGGCGTGGGCATACAGCGGATGCGACGCCCTTAGTTTCCACCAGTTCCCCAAGGAAAAAAGGAACATCATTCTCCCACGGAATTTTTCTGAAAGTATCGAGGTCGATTTGCGTAGGAATGTCAGGATACCCGGTGTGCCAACCGGAATAACGCACATTGTCATACGCCACATCGCCTGAATCCCATCCGAAAATCACCTGGCAAAATGTAGTGCCGCTATCAACAGCGGAAAGAAATTTCTCAGATGAAATATATTTCCCCCGAAGAATACCATCGATATCGGAGTACGCAATTTTGACTTTACCCGATGGGTGGCTTGCGACGTAATCAAGAATGGCTTTTTTCGTCATATCGATTTTGATATCCTAAATATACCATAGCACACGCCCAAAGTCAGCACGTAAAGAATTGATAACATAGGATTGTAAATGGCGACCGCCAACAGTGCACCCAGAGCAATAACGAGCGCAATTACAGGAAAGTATGGGTAAAACGGAACCTTGAAAGGTCTTGTCAGCGTAGGTTCACTCTTACGCAAAACAAGAAGTGCGACCATCGATATTCCATACAATGTCAACGCACCAAAGACTGAAATAGTGATTACCTCCCCTGTGCGGCCTGTTAGTAAGGCCATGATTCCAATAACCATATTCACTACCAGGGCATTGGCAGGCGTCTTGAATCCAGGATGCACTTTCGCAATGAACATTGACGCGAATTGACTCTTTGCAAACTCATAACTTGAACGGCCCGCTGCAAGCATAAGCCCATTGAGCGAGGCAATCAGTCCGAATATTCCGGCTATGACAATGGCGCCATATTGCCATCCGCGTTCGCCGTATATCCTGGCAATCGCCAGCGGAAGTGGTGAGTCTGATGGACTGCCGTTAGGTTGAAACACCACAGCTTCCCACCCAGATGTGCCAATCGCCGCAGTAAAAGTAAATATGCAAAGCACTACAAGCGTGAAGAGTGCCGAGAGAAATCCACGCGACATCGTTTTACCCGGATCTTTCGTCTCTTCCGCGAGATTGGCGACGCCTTCAATTCCCAGGAAGAACCATATGGCAAAGGGCACAGCGGCGAAGACACCTGTCATGCCACCGGGCATGGCATTGATCACAAGATTTGAAACGGCCGCGTGGGGCAAAGCAAGTGCACTGAACAAAACAAGCCCGGATACTGCCACGATGGTGACAAAAAGTTCAAATGTTGCAGCCGCCTGAATGCCATAAATATTTAAACCGGTAAATACGACATACGCTCCAATTGAGAACACCAGCGCTGGAATTGTTGGAAAGAAGAGATTCAGGTAAGATCCTACAGCAAATGCAATGGCAGGAGGAGCAAAAATGAACTCAATGTTTTGTGCCATGCCAGCAAGAAATCCGACGTTTTTTCCCAAAGCCCGCGTCGCATAATCGAAAGCACCGCCGGCTTTCGGTATGGCACATGCCAACTCTGCATAGCTGTAGGTAAACGTGATATACATCACAATGACAATTGCAGCCGCAATAGCAAGTCCCAACGTGCCTCCTTGCTCAAGTCCAAGGTTCCATCCAAAGTAATTACCGGAGATGACATAGCCCACTCCGAGACCCCACACCATCGCCGGTGAAAGAATGCGTTTCAGTTCAGTGCTTGACGACACGGTTACGCTTTAGTGAAAGTCAACATACACTTATAATATATTCTTAGCATGCAGCGGAATCGGCAACAAAACAAAACCGCCCCGTAGTAAGCAGGGCGGTTCGTGAATTCATTACTGCGGGTCTGTGTTAATCGAGCAGTCCCAGTGCCTTCATTTTCTTCGTAACCCTTGCGACCTGAGGTTGATTGTCGAGGTCGGTATAAATAGCCAGCAGGTTATCAAGAACTTTTCCATCATCAGGGCTCAGTTTTTCGGCAGCTTCCCAATATGGTTGTGCTATCTTCAGTTTTTCGACGTAAACTTTGTCAAGCTCAAAGCGCTTCTTCTTGTCTTCCGCGGTGATGCCCAATTGGTTCATTTGCTTTTTAACATCCAATGCGTCAGAATGTACCACTTCTGCAAGGCCAACCTGGGCTTCAAAATACTTAGGATCAAGTTTCAGCGCTTCCTCATAAGCAGCCTTTGCTGCAGCCTTATCTTTCAACTCCGTGTTGATCACGGCGAGGTAATATCTGTGCTGAGGATTGGTAGGATCGGCAGCGGCCTGCTTCTCCATATTAACTTTTGCATCAGGAAGGCGGTTGAGCTTCACGAGCAAATCAAGTTCATATTTAGGAAGATCCGTGTTCTTAGGGAGCTTCTTCATAGCATCCTGTGTGATGGCAAGTGCTTTTTCGTTGTCCTTCTTTTTATCTCGATAGATTGAGATCAATTGCAGATACGCATCAGGATTCTTGCCGCCTTTCGCCAGGTACTGTTCAATCATCGAAATCGATTTGTCGTACTCTTCAGCTGCAGTCGCGAAATACACACCCGTATTCATCAACACGGAGGTATCATCGGGAATGAAATAAAGAGTTTGTTCAGCGAGTTCGAAGCCTCTTTTATAATTCTTCTTTTCCTGAAATTCAGTTACTGCGCGATCATAATAACGCTGCGCGAGGAAGATGTTCGTATTGCTGATCATCATCGGGAAGCCATTGGCATCACTGACATAAGTCAATGCGCCTGGTTCCAATTCTTTAGCCTTGTCAAAAGACTCTTTTGCCACCGCAAATGGACTAGGCACCAGCGTTTGGAATTCAACTTTCTTTGTCGTGTCCATCGCCGCATAAATCAAACCTTTCACATACCAGGCCTTTGCGGCGTTCTTGCTTGGTTTGCCCTTCTTATCAACCATGAACTCCTGATTAGAAGTGGTTGCATCGATGATCGTTTTGGCTTCATCCAGCTTGTTGGCACGGAGCGCAGCCTCTGCCTTTGAAACGCTAGGCTTAATGGCCTTCTCCTGAGCAAATGCGACGGCCGGGAGTACTATAAAAAGTGCGACGACAATTTTTTTCATTTTAATTATTCAGTTTGAGTTGGATTTTCATTTGTTACTTGATCGATGTTCTGTATTTTTTCAACAGATGATATTGAATCGTCTTCATTCAGGCGTATGACCCGGACTCCCTGAGTTGCACGGCCCATAACCCGAATGGTTTTTACGCCCTTTCCGCCTCTCCTGGTGATCCTGTAATCATCAATTGAGGAACGTTTTCCATATCCTTTTTCGGAAACGACGAGCAAGTTAGCATCTTCGCGAGTTATACACACCATGCCAACTACTTTGTCCGTTGAGCCTTCCAGGGTAACACCACGCACACCTGCTGCAGTTCTTCCCATCGGTCGCACGTCAGATTCATCAAAATGGACTGCCTTTCCTTCACTCTTTGCAATGATGATGTGGTTCTTCCCGTTCGTGAGCGCTGCCTCAAGCAACCGGTCTCCTTCGTGGACGGTGATCGCCGTAATGCCGTTCGCACGCGGCCGTGAGTACGCTTCCAGTGACGTCTTCTTGATGGTTCCCTGTTCCGTACAAAGGATCACGAAATTCTTCGCGTTGTAGGCAGGATCTTCGATGTTCTTCACGTTGAGGACGGCTGCGACAGAATCGCCTGGTTCGATGTTGAGAAGGTTCTGAATCGCGCGACCCTTTGAAGTCTTGGTGCCTTCTGGGATCTCATAAACCTTCTTCCAAAAAACCTTCCCCAACGCGGTAAAGATCAGGATATAATGATGCGCATGTGCAACAAAAAGATGTTCAGTAAAATCATCTTCCTTGGTTGACACGCCTTTGGATCCAACACCACCACGGCCTTGCGTTCTATATTCTGAAAGAAGCGTGCGCTTCACGTAGCCCTGGTTCGAAATAGTGATGACCATCTCTTCATTGGGGATCATGTCCTCAACGGTGATGTCGTCTTCACTCGCAACAACCAGTGTCCGCCGCGCATCGCCATAGCGCTCTTTCATTTCAGCAAGCTCACCCTTGATGATGGCCATCCGCTTCGCCTCGCTCGCCAATACTTCCTTGTATTCGGCAATCAGTGCCATCACTTCTTTGTATTCGTTTTGAATCTTCTCCCGCTCAAGACCTGTCAAACGCTGCAATCTCATTTCGAGAATTGCCTTCGCCTGTATTTCGGACAATGCGAATTTTTCCATTAAGCCGACCTTCGCTATGTCGGGATCTTTTGAATTTCTGATTAACGAGATAACCTCGTCGAGGTGATCCAATGCAATCAGATAACCTTCAAGGATGTGTGCTCTTTTTTCTGCCTCTGCAAGCTCAAACTGCGTACGGCGTATAACAACTTCGTGGCGATGCTCGACGAAATGCACGATGAGATCCTTGAGATTAAGCGTCTGCGGTCGTCCTTTTACCAGAGCAACGTTATTGACCCCAAATGAGGATTGTAATTGCGTGTACTTAAAGAGATTGTTGAGTACAATATTCGGAATGGCGTCTTTTTTCAGGTCGTAAACAACCCGATAACCGTCGCGATCTGATTCATCCCGGATGTCTGTTATTCCTTCAATCTTCTTTTCGTTGACAAGGGCGGCCGTCTTCTCGATCATCATCGCCTTATTCACCTGGTAGGGAATCTCGGTAACAACGATCTGATCTTTTCCTTTTGGATTGGTAACAATCTCCGCTTTTGCACGCACCACGACGCGCCCTCTTCCTGTGAGGTAAGCCTCTTGTACTCCTGAGGTGCCATAGATGATTCCACCTGTCGGGAAGTCCGGAGCGGTCACATACTTCATGAGTTCCGGAATCGTGATCTCCCGGTTGTCGATATAGGCGACAATTCCATCAATTACTTCCGTCAAATTGTGAGGCGCCATGTTGGTCGCCATTCCAACGGCGATGCCGGAAGAGCCATTCACCAAAAGGTTAGGAATTTTAGCAGGCAACACTGTCGGCTCAGTCAGCGAGTCATCAAAGTTTGGCTGAAAGTCAACCGTTTCTTTGTTGATATCCGCCAACATCTCTTCAGCAATCCTGCGGAGCCGGGCTTCCGTGTACCGCATCGCTGCAGGGAAATCACCGTCAATAGAGCCGAAGTTTCCTTGGCCGTCAACGAGCGTGTAGCGCAATGACCAGTCCTGGGCCATTCTCACCATCGTGTCGTAAACAGACGAGTCACCGTGCGGGTGGTACTTACCTAAAACCTCTCCCACGATCCTTGCCGATTTCTTGTACGGTTTATTATAGTTTACCCCAAGTTCAAGCATCCCATAGAGCACACGACGGTGTACTGGCTTAAGACCATCCTCGTCTTCAATATTGATGGGGATTATGTTCTGTCTGGCGGGTAGGCCACTGGTATCTTCTGCCACAGTCTTGGTTGTCGATTACGTAACAATAATTTAACGGGCGAAGATAGGGAAAACAGCCTAATTCACCGCCTCAGAATGGGTTAAAAATCGTGGAATTTGGGCCTAAAAATTGGCTTTTCGACGCAGGCTAGTATGGGTTCAGCTTCTTCTTGTTTTTACCCTTGTATTTGATCAGGCGCGGGTGATTTTCGCCATATTGAGGATTCTGCTTTTTGAAGATTGGATGAACCCTGCTCCTGTACTCATGGTCGCCGTGGGCATGGTTCATTTGAATCTTGCAATCGCGAATAAAACACTTGGGCAATTCGGGGATACTGTAAGATAAACCGATGTTCAAATAGAATGCATTCATGTTGGTCTGCACGGGTGGCCCGCCGGAGTAAAGGTTAGTCTTGATACTCTTTACCTCGAACGATGGCCTCGCAAAAACCCTAAGGTATTCGGAAAGCTCACGCTCCACCGTAACACCGACGTTGACGAAAACACCAGCGTTAACGATCTGTGAATTGAAATTAGTGCCTGGATTGAACCCACCAACTCGCGCATCGCCAGTGAAAAGGTAATCACCGAGTCGATAAAAAGACATGCCCACAAATCCATAATACTTGCTCATCCAGCCAGAATTGTCCGAAGGACGAAAGTTGCCGACCTTATCCGTGTACGAGATAGAATGGAGGCTCCCCATGTTCATATATTCGTATGAGTACCCGGCTCCAATCCTGTACTTTTTAAGAAACTCGTAATGAATGGTAGCATTGATCGGAACATTGAAAGCATTTCCCTTGAATCCTAGCTTCGCGGTATCAGAACTTACAGTATAGTTACCGGGCTCAATCGGGTTAATATCATAGCCTACGTTGTTAATCCAGTTCGTGTGTCGGATGATCGGCGCCCCTGGAGCAACAAATATCTGCGGCGCCTTTCCCGGAGCCTGATAGATAGCGTAGCCGTCCAGCTTATTGCTCAGGAATGTGTTGCCATAGCCGGTGCTCAACCCGAACTTTACATTCTTCAATATTGATCGAGGGCGCTTTTTGATCTTGGCATAAAAATTTTCCAGGGGAAAGGTTGTGGCCCCCTCATCCTGGGCAACAGCATCTTCAAAGGCGAGAAAAAACCCGCAAAACGCAACAATCGCTATTTGGATGGCTTGCTTCAGACCGCAGGAATTAAAACCTAACCTTAGACATCAAGAAGTAATATAGTGTACTCGCGTTAATAATACCCGTACGCCGGATATCCACTTTCAAGGCTGCTAAAGGTATGAAAAACGGTCTGACCGCTCTTCACTTCGTAGGTGTACTCATGGACCTGCTTTTTGCCCTGGCGGTCCGTGAGGGTAAAAGTCAATTTGTTTGAACCCACCTTGAGCGGTACCCTGGAGTAGAAAATGCTGTGCGGAAGAGTCTGCCAGTTACGGGTGTCAGCCTTCTCCGTGATCGCATTCACGAGCCCCAGAACCGAGCCGAGAGTTTTGTCACTCTGCCTCACTTGATATTCTGCCACCTTTTTCAATGCCACCCGCAAAAGCGCCTTGCTGAGCTCAAGGTTCATTCGCTCATCGAGACACTTAAATGCTACCTTATTCACATCCTCCAGCTGCTGCAGCAAATAAATATCGTTCTCAGTCTCGAGCGTCGCGCTCCGGTAAAATACTGGCCGTTCGATGTATTTAGGGAATGCCACGCGAAAGACTTCCAGGCTGGCAAGCCCACGGCGATCCCGCTCGTCGTAACCACTCAGGTTGAATGGAAAACTCAGGCCCAGCTCAGGATTGGTAAACACCACATAGTTATCGCGACGTAGCACCGTGAAGTTGATCCCCCACTCCGCCTTTACCGGACTAAGTCCATTGTGCCAGAAGAAGACAAGTTCACCCCCTTGTGACGGTTCATATTGATAGTCAGTCATTCCAAACTTCGACTTGAATCGTTCCAACTCGTCAGCGAGTCCTGACAGCGTTGCGGTTCGAAGAATATCATACTTCAACTGTTCCGGAGTTTCAACCTGGAATAACCTATGAAAGTCATCTTCATAAAGCTCCAGTGCATTTCTGTATGCGATAAAAGCATTGTTATAATCCTTATCCGAATCATAGATGATCCCCATGAGTGTATTAATGAACGCGTCCCGGCGGTATTTATCTTCAGAACTATAACGATCAGTCAACTGCTGCAGGCGGATATTCAAACGCCGGCATTCTACCAGGGCGTCGTCCGTTTTGTTTAATTTGAGGTAATTCAATGCCTTGAAATACAGCAACATAAGGTGCTCATGATCTTCTCCCCGGTAGGCTGCAAAATTTGGATTCGTCAGGTATGTAGCCGCTTCGTTGAGGTAGTTAATGCGGTAGTCTTCACCGTAGATATATGCCTTTTCAAAATAGTCGTTGCTCTCCTGGTACTTCCCCATGAGGGACAAGATCAGTCCATTGTTCACGTCAAAGAGAAACTGCTTTTTACCTGCGGCTTCAGAAGGATGAGATCTGAGTGTGGAGAGTGCCTTTTCCAAATCGCCCTTTTCAAACTCATCATTGAATGTAAAATTTGCCTGATAGTAAGAAGCGCATGAACTTACAAAGATGAGTGCGGCCAGTATGATGAAGCCTTTTTTCATGACATGTTAATGCCTGCTTCCGGCGTGCATTGCGCTAATTCCGGACATACTTTTTTATCTCATGCTGACCATACCAAACGCGGCGATTGGTTTCCATATCAGTCAGGAACAACGTGGTTGTATAATTGACGACACGCTTCTTCTGGTACACGTCAGTTTCAGAAGTCATATCTCCAAACAGAATGAGATTGGCTCCGGCTTCTTTGCCCCATTTAGCAACAGTTGCCGGATCAGCAAAGTCCTGCTGCTGCGCCCGTTCTTCGCGTAGCTTATCACGGAAATCATCAGATTCGACCAGGTCGGCAACCCCTGAATTGAAGATCGCAAGTTCAAGTTTTTTGATGTAAGTATCTGCGTCAATGTGCTCACTTGTTTTGTTGCGCACAAGCCCGACGATGATCGTCGGCTTCTTTCCAAGCGCCTTAGCATATTCTTTGAACTTATCGCTGCCAAGCAGATCGGCCACCATCGTGTCGGCAACCTGACGCGAATCGGCGTCATTCCAACGCCCGCTAAGATCTATTGTTTCTGAAGGGTTAATGCGCGTCACTGAACGCGCACAACCCATGATGAGCACCAAGAGGAGTACCGACAGGTAGGGTTTCATAGGAATTCTTCTTACTTAGATCAAAATGCCTGCCAATAGTCACGCCGTCATAATCGCTTGAGCTGCTGAATCGCCACTTTTGGATTGGGTGAAGAAAAAACGAGGTTTCCGGCCACCAGGATGTCAGCGCCTGCCACCATCAACGGCCGCGCATTATCAAGATTTACTCCACCATCAATTTCAATAAGAGCACTTGATTTCTTTGTGCGAATCAGCGCTTTGAGGTCGCGCACTTTTTGATAGGTATTCTCAATAAACTTTTGCGCTCCAAAGCCTGGATTCACAGACATGACGTTCACAAAATCAATGTCTGCGACGATGTTTTCGAGGTCGACGACTGGTGTATGCGGATTGATTGCCACTCCTGCTTTGACTCCAAGATTCTTGATTTGCTGAATGTTGCGATGCAGATGCGGGCAGGCCTCAACATGAACTGAAATACTCGAAGCACCGGCCTTGTGAAAGGCCTCAACAAAATTGCCTGGCTCCACGATCATCAGGTGAACATCGAGCGGCTTCTTCGCATGACGATGAATCGATTCAACGACCGGAAGCCCAATAGATATGTTTGGCACAAAGACCCCGTCCATTATGTCGACATGAATCCAATCAGCATCACTTTCATTGAGCATGGTGATGGCCTGCTGAAGATTCGAGAAGTCGGCAGTGAGGATAGATGGAGCGACGATGGGTTTCATATTATTCAACCCAAAAATAGCATTTAATGCTTCACGAAGCGAAAAGTCCGGATGAGGGTCGAGGTTTCCACTTTCAACAAGTACGTACCGGCAGCAAAAGTATCGAGCGGGATCAGGACCGGGTTATTGAGCCAGTCGAGCGACTGTACGGGATTGGCGATCAGCTTTCCATGCATGTCGTAAAAGGTTAGGTTCACGTTCCCGTCAGGAAGTTTTTTGAATGCCAGCGAAAGGGAGGAATCTGCGGGATTTGGGAAGATAAAAACGTCTTCATCTACCGAACTACTTTCAAGATAATTTCGCACCGCGATGTAATTGGGTATTCCAAAGCCCAGGAAGTTGTCAGGTGACGTCGCCTTGTTAGCGGAATTCAATATCGCCTTCACAATGTCCGCAGGCAAGAGTGAGGAATACTTTTCCATGAGTCCGGCGACAAGGCTTGTCACCAAGGGCGCTGCAACCGAAGTGCCACTGGCCGAGCCAACGGAACCATCCGGTTCAATGACCGATGTCCCCGAACCCACGGCTACGACGTCTGGCTTCACCCTTCCATCGGCCGTCGGCCCGACTGAACTAAAGTTTACTCTGACTCCCGAATACGTCACGGCACCGACCGCGAGAATGCCGTTCACATGCCATGGATGCAGCTTTGGATACGATGGCTGTCTTTCCATTGAGATCTGATGTTTTATAATTCATCGTTGGATCGTCGAACTGATTGTAGCCGAGGGAAGAGTGGATGATATCAGTGCCGGCACTATCTGCGCGTTCAGCGGCGAAGAGCCAATTGTATTCCTCAACCCGGTATTCTGACTTGGCATCCTCCGTTACAAAAAGCATAAAGGTCGCACGGTATGCGCCACCTTCGAAAGTTGCATCTTTCACTGCGGCAACTACAGAGAATACTTCTGTTCCATGTTTGTCATATTGGTAAACATTACCGGAATTGGCAACGAAGTCTTGCGTCAGGATGACCCTGTTCTCCGCAAATATTGGTTGAAATGGAGTTGCGGCATTAACGCCCGGAAAACCACCGTCAAAAAAACTTACCAGGACCCCTTCTCCACGAAAGCCATCCGCATGCATGGTATCGAGTCCAACCATGTGAAGTTGCGCGGTGGATGCATTGGAGGCTGCTGTTGAATTTTTTTGTTTGATATTCTTTACTCTCCCGCCGATAAGTTTCTTTCCAGGCGCCACCATCTCCGACTTTAAGACAAAAGGGAGTGCCAAGATCGAATTGATTTGCGCAGTAGTTGCCTCGACGAGCAGCGCATTCATCCAACGACTTGTGAAAAAAGTCGAAGCGCCTGTCGCCTTCACCTGCGAGACATAGGTTGCATTCACGGGAATATCTTCCGTGGCAATCGGAACATGATTGCGGTTTCGTCGTGCGATGGCGCGCTGCGAGAGGAATTTCTCCGGCTCGGATAAAAGATAGGGACTGTTGTTCTTGTCTTTGAACGAAATGATGTATCGATCAGATTGTGCCTTCGAATAAAGGCACATCATCAAAAGAAGCATTAGGGCACTAGAGCGAGCCATAGTCATTCAGGGACTGCTTGACGATCGTGCCATTTTCAACAATTTGCCTGCCAATGCAATCACCCACAGTACAGTATTGCAGTTGATTTACTTCGCGGTAGACCAATCCAGTGGCTGCTGCATAGACCTCTTTTCGGATATCCGTTCCCACAATCGGATCTGAGTCATTGTTCTCAATGATGGTTACCGAGTTATCGTAGAAAAGTGAGCCAAATTCAAATCTTTTGGCAAGACCTGAGACACTGTAGTTGTCGCAATTGATTTCACCATTGGAACACTTGTCTTTACCTCCCAGGTTATTCACGGAATTTCCGTCCCATGTTTTTCCTTCAGAAAGTGGAAAGGACAAGATCACGAACGGTGTATTGCCTTCCTGTTGAACTGCTTGAAATTGATCTTTGCGCGCCGACCAGGTTGTTGTTGCAGACCAGGCCGCGGTCGCGTCCGTGCGCGTGAAGCGATGCATTGTGTACATAACTGCCCCGGAAGTCAGGACAGAATCTGTGATTTGCACTTTCAATTGATACGTACTGACCGTTTGGCCGCCAAGTTGTGTGATTTTGGTCTCCGTTACGTCATAAATCCAATACAAACCTACCTTCAGTGGATAGTATTCACTTCCGGAAGTTCGAGGCCCTATCTCCCTGGAATAACAGGCTGCCAGCAAGAGAAGTAAAAAAAAAGTTGGTTTCGCCCTCAATGCATCAAACTCATTTACAAAGTTATTTTTTCTTTTTGATATTTGGCCATGTCCGTAAAGCCCACCACATATGTTCGGCGTGTCACCAACCTGAGTGACGCGCGCTATTGCGCCGGCATGGGCGTTGACCTGCTTGGCTACGTTGTTGATCCCGCAGACGATGATTATGTAAGTCCGAAACTCTACCAGGAAATGAGTGGATGGGTGTCGGGACCACGACGTGTAATCGAGATTGTCTCATCGTTGGACACGACTGTATTGCTGGATCAGTACCGTCCGGATTTGCTTCACATTTCTTTTGGCCATCTCGGAATGGTAAACCTGACTGATCTGCCCCTGATCCTTGAATGTGATTACAAGGATTGCGACAATGCCTTGCGAAAAGTCAGTATGCTGGGGTTCAGAACAGAATTTCTTTTAGTTACAGGACTGAAAGGGCAATCATTTCAAACCGATTTTCATCCAGTCCTGATTGACATCGGAGTCGAACCACAACCATGGCTAACATTGATCCAGCAGTATGACGCAGACGGCATTGCAATGAGTGGGACACGCGAACAGGCACCGGGTCTAAAGGACTATGATCACCTGGCTAAGGTTCTTGAGGCTATTGACAGCATGTGACAATCTTCACTAGCTACAAAATTGCTGAACTTATAAAGTTGAGGGCACTGTTAGGCAGCGATTAATCAGACGCGTACTTTTTCATCAATTTCTCCACGGCCTTCGCAGCCACCTTTGGAAAAGAAACATCGATCACTCGTCCGTCGTCCAACCACTTTTCGATTTTTCGAAGATTCTTTTTCTTCACCTTCTTCAATACAGGCACATCCATTCTCTTGAGCGCGATTGCGTTGCACTTTTGTTCATACTGGCTCTTCATCGGCACAACAAGCAACTTCTTTTCAAGATGAATTACCTCAGCGGGCGTTTCAAACCCAGCACCACAAAGAACACCTGTGCTGGTAACCACGCTTTCGATAAAGTCACCCCCACTCACCGGATAAACAGAAATCTTTCCTACATGGTAGGGCTGCCGCGTGTGTTTTGAAAAAATATGCCAGCGTACCGATTTGAACTTCATCAATAGCGCAACGAGTTTTTTGTCGTCATAGGCTGGAAGGTACACGGTGTAATGTCCCGTGTCTTTTCTCTTCGCTTCCGTGATAGCTTTTCGTATGACGGGAGTAAAGATGTTCTTATCATATTCTTCGAAATGAAACCCTACATACTTTTCCACCGGTGCATAATTCCTTAGAAGCCATTCACCAAATGGATCCAGAACCTTGGGCTTCGGGCATTTCTTCGACAGCAGTGCCGACTGGTGACTCAGGCCAATAATCTTGACGCCCTTTTTCTTTGCCGCCCACGCTGAGATGGGCTCAAAGTCATTCACAATAAGATCATACTTTTCGACGGGAAACTCATTGATCTCTTTCACTACCTGCCTGGAGCTATTCTGCTGAAAGGTCTTATAGAAATTTATTCCTCCTGTTTTTCCAAAATAGAAACTGAGGCCCTTAGAACGATACTTAATCGGATAAGGCAAACTCACTTCGGCCTGTGCACCGCTGACAAAAAGATCCAGTTGTCCGTACTGTTGCAATTCTGGAATGATATCCACCGCCCGACTTAGATGGCCATTACCCGTGCCCTGGATCGCGTACAATATTTTCATTGCGATTCTTTATCGTTTGGTGATGGTTTCTTCATACCCATAAACTCATTAACAAGATCCTTAAAGATCTCATCATTATCCAAATTGTTCTTCAATCGCTTCGGGATTTTGATCGATTGCGCGTAAGCGTCATCCGCGTAGTGATAGATCTTCCACGCTCCCCCACTGAATTCCAGGGAAGTCAGGTTCTCCACCCAGTCTCCCGAATTCAAGTACATCACCTCCCCTTTTTCGGTAACAATGCGTTTCATCTCCGGATGGTGAATGTGTCCGCACACCACATAATCATAGCCTTTGGTAATGGCGATGTCAGCAGCTGTTTTTTCAAAGTCGTTGATGAACTTAACCGCAGATTTGACGCTGTCTTTCACGCGTTTTGATAGCGATATCTTTCCTTTTCCAAAAAAATTCAGCACCATGTTCACGAATGTGTTCAGCAGGATCAGCATATCGTAGCCCACAGCACCAAGTTTTGCGAGCCATTTAGAATATTGCATCGTGACGTCGAATACGTCGCCATGAAATATCCACGCCTTTTTACCATCCAATGCGATAACCTTTTTGTTGTCGATTTGAAACGAGCCGAGTCGAAAGCCCGCGAACTTTCTAAGCATCTCATCGTGGTTGCCGGTGAGGTAGACAATCTTTGTTCCTTTGGCAAGAAGACCTGTAATATGTTTAACAATCTGCATGTGCGACTGCGGCCAATAGCGTTTGCTGAATTGCCACATGTCGATGATGTCACCGTTCAGAATGATTGTTTTGGCTTTGATCGTTTTGAGATAACGGAGAAGTTCTTCTGCGTGGCAGCCGTAGGTACCGAGGTGAATGTCAGATAGGATGACTAAATCCAGTTCGCGCTTTTTTCGCTTGCCCACCGGCAGGAGGTTTAGAACGAAAGATAATACTAATCCTGGGTTGTTTCAGGAGTAGTCAGATTATGGGAATGTTACCAGTTAAGGTTCAAAGTATAAAGTTCAAGGATCAAGGTTCAAGGTTCAAGGTTCAAAGTTTAAACCGGCTCGAATTCGACGCTGTCACCCTTAAAACTTGAACCTTAGACTTTTGAAGTTGTGACATCGACAATCTGCCCACTTAGGTGTTCATTTGAATCGATATCTCAGGTACTTGATTTTCTCCCCCTTCGACGCAAACATCTCCTCGTAGCGGGTCTTGATATCGAAGCATTCGGGCCGGAGCGGCGATTGATAGACATCCTCGGTATGAGCGAGGTCAACGATGTCGTTACGCGAGGCGAGTTCCTCAAGACTG
This sequence comes from Cyclobacteriaceae bacterium, assembly GCA_044223825.1. Classification (GTDB taxonomy): domain Bacteria; phylum Bacteroidota; class Bacteroidia; order Cytophagales; family Cyclobacteriaceae; genus ELB16-189. The sequence goes on from JBGALO010000011.1 coordinate 104,120, forward strand.
AATCTGAAGAGGTCTGTATTGTCTGTCTTAAAACGAACGTATCCTCCGGGACGAAGAATCTTTTTGTAAAGATCAAGAAATCGTGTGTTGGTGAGCCGCCTCTTGATGTCACGCTTCTTCGGGCGCGGGTCTGGAAAGGTGATCCATATTTCATCTACTTCTTCGGTCTCAAAGAAGGTTTCAATATTCAGAATATTTGTCCTGAGAAATCCAATGTTGGAAAGCTGTTGCTCTACGGCAAGCGTACTCCCCTTCCAAATGCGGTCACCTTTAATATCCACCCCGATATAATTCCTTTCAGGAAACATCGCAGCGAGGGCTACCGAGTACTCTCCTCGTCCACAAGCGAGCTCAACCGTAATGGGCTTATCATTCTTGAAATAGCGTGAATTCCAATTTCCCTTAATACTCTGGAAAAGTTCTTTGCCAGGCTGGATTACATTGTCGCGCTCAGAGACGACTTTGAAACGAAAAAGTTTATTCTTCAAAACGGCGGCAAAGTTAAAGACCGTCGACCTCAGCTACAACAAAGGTGCTTCCACCAATGAAGACAATATCCCCGGCGTGGGCAGCATCCGTTGCAGCCTGCACTGCATCATTTACGTCGCCGATAATCTGCCCCCTGAGACCCTCACGGCCGGCCAAGTCGTTCAAAGTGGTCGCATCCATTGCCCTTGGGATCCTGGCCTGACAGAAATAATAGGTGGCGTCTTTCGGCAACATTTTCAAAATGCTTGAAATGTCTTTGTCCTTGACCATGCCAAGAACAAAGTGCAAATGTTTGTGCGGCGTGTCTTGAATTTGTTGAAGGATCTCAGCGATCCCAGCTTCATTGTGCCCCGTGTCACAGATCGTCAACGGTGAAGTTCTGATCGTTTGCCAGCGACCCTTTAGTCCAGTGATCGTGGCCGCGCGGGCGATGCCATCACGAACGGCATCGTCGGTGATCTTGAATCCAACCTTTCTGAGTATTCTGGTGGATGCGATAACGCCCGGAATGTTCCATCGCTGATAATTGCCCTTTAGTTCGGGAACAACATCGATTTCAGCTTTACCATCAATGAACACTTTTAATGCGTTCCCGTGTCGATCCAATGTGACATGATCAGACGCAAATTCAATTGCAGCACCGTGTCTGGCAGCGGTGTCAATAAATACCTTCTCGACCTCGTGCTGGCGCTGGCTGACAACCACCGGCACACCAGGTTTGATAATGCCTGCCTTCTCAGCAGCAATTTTCTCCAGTGTATCGCCCAAAAGGTCTTTGTGATCGAAGCTAATATTGGTAATCACCGATAACTCCGGCGTTATTACATTGGTTGAATCCAATCTTCCGCCTAAACCGACCTCAATTACTGCCACATCAACTTTCGCGTAAGCGAAGTATTCAAATGCCATCGCAACTGTGAGTTCAAAAAACGATGGTTGGATTTTCTCCACCGTTGATTGGATCTTGTTAACAAAGTCAACAACAAAGTCTTTGCTGACGTCAACACCGTTAATTTTTATTCGTTCGGTAAATTCCTTCAAGTGCGGCGACGTGTAAAGACCGGTTTTGTATCCTGCGCGTTGAAGAATTGCGGCAAGCATGTGAGACGTGCTGCCTTTGCCATTTGTGCCGGCTACGTGGATTGATTTAAACTTATGCTGGGGATTATCCAGTGCATTGCAAAGTGCAATGGTATTTGATAGATCGGCCTTATACGCAGCGGCACCGATACGCTGGAACATCGGCAAAGCCTTATACAGGTAGTCCAGGGTTTCCTCGTAGTTCTTCAGCACCATTTCAAAAAATTCTCTTAAACGAATGCAATTGCATCCAGAAGACGAAACTTATTTTCCAAAGCTAAAAAGTCTGTAGCCCACGGATAATTGAATAACCTGATTATGAATGGTGGCGTTGTCGGATTTGCTGATATTATTGATAGGAATATTGTACCTGGCTCCGACCAACACTTTAAAGGGGCTCTCCCATTCAGCTCCAACGCACATGGCCCAGTCGAACTGATGAATCGTATCGGACATATCAGAGGAGGCGACTGTCCCGCTTGATTCCAGTTCGAGATTCGAACGAACCCGAATCGACATCTGCGGCCCAGCATGAATGTTAAATCCTTTTGGAAGATTCCACTTAATGAGCACAGGAATCGACACATATTCGAGATTAATGCGCGCATCAACTCCCGGAAAAACATCCTTTCGCAGGCTTCCCTGCCTTGAGTACAAAACCTCCGGCTGAATGGAGAATTTTGTAAAACTGAAATTAGCGAATATTCCCACATGATACCGGGCCCACCAATCGGCCGTTGACGTCATGCCGGAACTTGTGGTCGCCAGCGTAGTGAAACTCAGGCCACCTTTTGCTCCAACGCCAATTGATTGAGTTTGCCCCACGAACCATGCAGAGGCAAAAAATATCAGCAGTGAAAATTTGATGCGATTCATGCCTGTGATTTGCTTGAAAGTGATCCAAGTTAGAGAATAAAACAAATAAAAAGAGCCACCGTGGAACGGTAGCTCTTTTTAAAGATGCTAAGCAAGGGTTATTTACCGAACTTGAATAGCTTGTATCCTGCTGAGATCATGATCACCTGATTCTTGGTGGAATTGGTATTCGATCCATCATTGATCTCTTTCAGTCCCAGGTTATAGCGTCCTTCAATTGATAAGCCGAACGGAAGATCCCATCCAAGGCCCATTGCCAGACTGATGTCGTTGTTGTTGTAAAAGCTCTTCAAGTCAGTCGTTGTGCTAACGCCGCTTACCGTACTCTTGGCTTGCGCAGTTGAAAGAAATCCGATCTGGGGACCAAGCTGGAGATTGATGCCCGCCACGGTATAAAGTTTCAGAATTATAGGGATGTTGATGTAATCAAAATTTGCATCCACATCCTGTGAATTGAACGTGTACTTTGTTCCTTGCTTCGAAAACAAGATTTCAGGTTGGAGTCCAATCTTGCCGAATTTAAAGAGCGCAAATGCTCCGGCGTGATAGCCCGTCCTGTTATTGTAGTTGGCACCCGCAGATTGACTGACATTCAGTGTCGCGAAGTTCAATCCGCCCTTGATTCCAATTGCCATTTCAGCCTGGCTGTAAGCAGCCTTCGTCCCAGCCATCGCACAAATCAGAACAAGTAAAAGTTTAATTTTTCTCATAAGCTTTTGTTTGTTTTTCAGCTATTAGCAAAGTTAATGCCTCAAAATCAGTCGGCGAAATTACTACACCGCCAGAGATGGATTTCTCGCGTGAATTGTGCGGTAAAAAGTAAGTATTCTCTGCATATCGCCTTCAAAATCGTCTGAGGGATAGAGCGTTGGCCCGACGATCACCTCTTTTTTAAGAAAATCAAAGCCCACTGGCACAATCGGTACATGTGCACCTTTTGCGATGTAATAGAATCCTGTCTTCAGTTTTTGCACTTTCTTGCGCGTTCCCTCGGGAGCCATAGCAAGTATGAATTCGTCATGCTTGTTGAAAATGTTAACCACTTGCTCAACCATGTCTTGCTTACTTGACCTATCGACCGGGTGCCCGCCAAGCTTACGGAAGAACCAACCAAAGGGAGGTTTGAACAACTGACTCTTGCCGAGGAATTGCGCTTTCTGAATTTTTAAAACTGCCCTCGCTCCCACACCGACAAGAAAATCCCAGTTACTTGTGTGTGGACCAACAGCGATTATATATTTTTTAAAATCAGGAATCTGACCGGCTGTTCTCCATCCAAAAAATCTGAATAAGAAAACGTAAAGGGTGTTGAGCATGAAGGTGTGATGGGGTGTTTGGAGTGGCTTTTAGCTTTAGCCATTGGCTATTGGCAATTGAAGCGTGGGGTAACGCAATTCAATATATTCAGGAAATCAATTTGTCCAACAAAGAATTGTCAGCGATGTACGGCATAGTGATCTGCACATTATAGCTCGATTCATTTGCACGCCTCGCGGCATCGATCGCTCCTTCGTTGCGGGCCCACGCTCTTCTCGCGATTCCATTGTTCACGTCGAAGAAGAGCATTGTTTCAAGTCTTCGATCTGCCTCTGCCGAGCCGTCCAGTAACATGCCGAAGCCGCCATTGATTACTTCTCCCCAACCGACTCCACCGCCGTTGTGAAGGGATACCCAAGTCGCCCCTCTGAACGAATCTCCGATCACGTTGTGCACCGCCATGTCTGCAGTGTAACGTGATCCATCATAAATATTCGATGTCTCACGATACGGACTGTCCGTACCAGAGACGTCATGATGGTCGCGACCCAAAACAACCGGACCGATTTTGTTTTCCCGAATGGCTTCATTAAAGGCGGCGGCGATCTTCATCCTGCCTTCAGCATCAGCGTATAGAATTCTTGCCTTTGAACCCACGACCAGCTTGTTCTCTTTGGCGGCGCGGATCCATGCAATGTTATCTTTCAATTGCGCATGAATATCCTTAGACGCTGTCAAGAGCATCTTTTCAAGAACTTCCTTCGCTAGGTTATCGGTATAATCAAGATCAGATTGCTCACCGGTTGTGCACACCCATCTGAACGGCCCAAATCCGTAATCAAAACACATCGGGCCCATGATGTCCTGTACATAGGAAGGGTACCTGAAATTTTTTCCATCGGGTGCCATCACGTCGGCACCGGCCCGTGAAGCTTCAAGCAAGAACGCATTGCCGTAGTCAAAGAAATATGTACCTCTCCGCACATGATGATTGATTGCCGTGGCCTGACGTCGAAGTGATTCCTGAACGTGCTCTTTGAAATTCTCCGGGTTGCTGGACATCAGCTTGTTTGATTCCTCGAAACTTAACCCGACCGGATAATAACCACCCGCCCAAGGGTTGTGCAATGAAGTCTGGTCTGACCCAAGATCAATATGAATCTCCTCGAAGGCAAAACGTTCCCACACATCCACGATGTTGCCGAGGTACGCAAGGGAAACGGCTGCTTTGTTTCTTTTTGCTTCTGCAACTTTCTTAACAAGTTCATCAAGGCTTTCTGTCAGCTCATCGACCCAACCTTGCTCATGGCGCTTCCTGGCTGCCTTTGGGTTTACTTCCGCAATAACGCAGATGCATCCAGCGATCTTGGCAGCCTTAGGCTGTGCACCACTCATGCCTCCCAATCCGGATGAGACAAAGATTTTTCCCTCCAGGCCCTCTCCTCGTTTGGCAATTCGTCGACCGGCATTTAATAATGTGATATTCGTTCCGTGAACAATTCCCTGAGGCCCAATGTACATGTATGACCCAGCGGTCATTTGACCATACTGTGTCACACCAAGTGCATTGAATCTTTCCCAATCATCCGGCTTGGAATAATTGGGTATCATCATACCATTCGTGACTACAACCCGCGGCGAATCATTTGAGGATGGAAACAAGCCCATCGGGTGGCCCGAATACATATGCAACGTTTGATTATCCCGCATCGTGGCGAGGTATTTCATCGTCAACAGGTACTGGGCCCAATTTTGAAATACAGCTCCATTGCCACCATATGTTATAAGCTCGTGCGGGTGCTGCGCCACAGCGGGATCCAGATTATTTTGAATCATCAACATGATCGCCGCTGCCTGCAATGAATTGCGCGGATAATCCACAATCGGTCGGGCGTGCATGTCGTACGTCGGCCGGAAGCGGTACATATAAATCCGTCCGAACTTTTGCAGTTCGTCATAGAATTCGGGCGCGAGTGTTGCGTGGTGACGCGGATGAAAATATCGCAACGCATTTCGCACAGCAAGCTTCTTTTCAGAAGTTGATAAAATGTCCTTTCGCTTCGGCGCGTGGTTAACGGTCGGATCGTATTCCCGGACTTCTGGCAATTCGTCTGGAATTCCCTGGAGTATTTCTTCCTGAAATGTCAATTGTGTTCTGATCATGCCATCATCTTAGAAAAAGAGGCTTTCGTAAAATTCTCTTTTGTGAATTTGTATCCAATATCAAAAATCTCCCTGGCTTTACCGATGTCAAAGGCGCTAAACTTATCCAAGCCCGGGGGTTCAATTACTATGTCGCACATTTGCTTGCTGATAGACGTATTTGCCCCTATCGCCATCAGGAGGCTTCTTTCAATGACGACCTTGAGATTTGTCGGGTCAAAAGACGGGCTTATCAGGTTGCAGTGTGAACCGATGATGAACTCGCACTTTCCGCGGATCGGTGTCACTGGCAGGTTGTCGAGAAGTCCTCCATCCACATACATATGGTCCTTAATTTCCTGTGGGTGAAATACGGCAGGTATGCTGCAAGATGCCAGCAGCGCGGGGATCAAATCACCATCAGTAAAGTATGCGATTTCACCACGCTTGATATCCGATGCAGCGACGGTAAGGGGGACCTTAAGGCAGTCAAATCGGTTTTCCGGTAAGTACTTAAACAAGAGTTGATGCAGGCCATCCATTTTCAAAAGGCCCACCCAAGTCCACGCAGGTCGCAGTGATTTGAAAATATTTACTTGTTGTATGATTTCGAATATTTCAAGCGGAGCATATCCATGAGCATACAGTGCACCGACAATCGATCCGGCGCTCGTGCCCGAAATGTGAGAAAATTTCAAGCCGATCTCATCCAATGCCTGCAACACGCCGATATGAGCAACGCCCCTCGCTCCACCGCCTGACAGCACAAGTCCTATTTGTCTCATATGTTGTGATTAGCGGATGATCGTCTGATGGACTAGAGCTCAGCGAGTTTAAATCTATTGTCCACTCTTATCCTGCCGTCAACGTTGCTCACAGTGCAACATTCAATGGTTGGATCATGTTCAAAAAAAAGGACATACTTTTCATCCGCCGCCTTTTTTAGGAACCGCTCCTTTTCCTCCATGGTGATCAGCGGTCGTGTATCATAGCCCATCACATATGGGATCGGAATGTGCGATGAACTTGGGATGAGGTCAGCGACGAAACAAATCGTTTTTCCTTTATAGCGGATCATCGGGATCATCATCTTATCGGTATGACCTGAGACATAAAAAATATCCATCTGGGGAAATGGAGAGGAGTCTTGTGCAACCATCTTCAGGTACCCACTCTCCTGCATGGGTACAATGTTTTCAGTCAGGAAGCTTGCTTTCTCTCGAGGATTGGGATGCACCGCCCAGCGCCAATGATCCTCATTGGACCAATAAGTCGCATTTGGAAATGTGAGTTCGAAACCCTCACCGTTGCGCTTTACACCACCACCGCAATGGTCGAAGTGCAAATGCGTAAGGAACATATCAGTGATATCTGCTTCAGAAAAACCCGCACGGCGAATGGATTTCAAAAGACTGTCCTCACCGTGCAAGTAATAGTAGCTTAGAAATTTGGCGTCTTGTTTGTCGCCGATGCCATTGTCTATGAGAATAAGTCGGTCCCCATCTTCAATAAGAAGGCAACGCATGGCCCACGTACACAGATTGTTATTGTCCGGTGGATTGGTTTTCTGCCAGATCACTTTTGGCACCACCCCAAACATAGCTCCTCCGTCGAGTTTGAAGAAGCCGGTATCGATCACGTGAAGCTTCATAGTTCGTTCCTGATTCCTTCCCGCGGCACGTTCCTGAAATACATGCAGATGATTACTCCTTCACCACTCCCATCGAACAGAATTTCTCGATGCGCTGTTCGATCATTTGTTCTGTAGACAGTTTGCTGAGCTCAGCATACGTTGAAAGGATATTCTTCTTCACCTCGTTCGCCATCCATTTGATGTCCGTATGAGCGCCACCGAGGGGCTCACGGATAATTCCATCAATCAATTTCTGGGTCTTCATGTCTTTGGCAGTAAGCTTCAGCACTTCAGCAGCCTGCTCTTTATAATCCCAGCTTCTCCACAGAATCGATGAGCACGACTCAGGCGAGATGACTGAATACCATGTGTTCTCAAGCATGAACACGCGATCGCCAATTGCTATTCCAAGTGCACCGCCGGAAGCGCCTTCACCAATCACGATGCAGATCACCGGCACCGTCAGCATGAACATTTCCTTGAGGTTTCTTGCGATGGCTTCGCCTTGACCTCGCTCCTCAGCTTCGAGTCCCGGGAATGCACCCGGTGTGTCGATGAACGTTACGATCGGCTTTTTGAATTTCTCAGCGATCTTCATCAGCCTGAGCGCCTTGCGATAGCCTTCGGGATTTGCCATCCCGAAATTTCTCATTTGACGTTGCTTTGTATTTCTCCCCTTTTGCTGACCGATAAGCATGAATGTCTGCCCGTCGATAGAGCCGAGCCCACCTACCATTGCTTTATCGTCGCCAACATTGCGATCACCGTGAAGCTCTATGAAATCAGAAGTGATTTCATAAATGTAATCAAGTGTATATGGCCGGTCGGGATGACGCGACAGAGCGACGCGCTGCCAGCCAGTAAGGTTTTCAAAGGTTTCTTTCTTGAGGTCCAGGATCTTCTTTTCCAGCGCCTGTATCGCTTTCTTTACTGACTCATCGCTGTCGTCGGCGAGCTGCTTCATGTCCTGCAGCTTGGATTCTAGTTCGGCAATCGGTTTTTCAAAATCCAATTGATTCATTGTCCTGTTTTACGTTCGGGGGCAAAAGTACCAAGTTTTTTGAAACCAGCGCTAAAAACGCCCTTTTTTGCCCGCGGAGGCTCTCCCAAAATGGTACCGGCGCATCTTGTCCACGAAATAGGTCGTTTGCCGACGACGCCGACACGCTCAAGGATTTATAAGCAACAATGGGTATCTTGGAGAAGTGAATTTCCAGCTTGCGCACACTTGCATCCCTTGCGCGAGACTCCTTTCAAATTGGATTTCATTCAATGTTGCAAAAAACCATCCAATCCTAATCTCATATGAAAAGGTACTATCTTATTGTATTGCTAGCGCTTTGCACTGTCCCCTCCAGGGCCCAATCTAAAGATGACGGACAGGAATTGATCGACACGTTCTTTGATTACTACAAGACAAAAGGCTACGCCACAGCCCTTAAGTATTCCTTTTCGACAAACAAATGGATTAAATCCAATGGCACCGAAATGGATAACATCATTCTTGCTTTGTCAAAGCAAGTCGACGTGATGGGCGATTATATCGGGTACGAGGAAATCAGATCAAAAACAATCGGTAGCCGTTATCGCATAACGAGTTACCTGGTTTACTATGTGCATGATCCGGTGCGGTTCACTTTTGAATTGTATAAGACAAGTTCAGACTGGGAGATTTCAAACTTTGAGTTCGACACATCATTTGATGAAGAACTTAAAGAGTCAATAAAACTGTCTGCTCCTGGTCAGGGATTTCGGTGACAAAATCAAGAATGATGACCAGATCCCTACTTCTTCAAGTCCTTCAGCCTGTTTCTTAAATAGAAGTTATCACGCTTTGCAATGGCTTGTTCAAAAAGATCTATCGCCTTTGCGGTGTCACCTTTGACAAGGAAGAGCTCACCTTCCGTCTGAAGCACGCCTGCACTACCTGGATAATTCTTCCTATTGAGTTCGAAAAATTCCATGGCCTTGTCTAATTTTTTTGCGCCAAGGCAGGAATACACAATGTTCTCAACCATATCCTCAGGTGGTAGCATTTCATACCCGAGCTTTTCTGACACCATTTCAAAATGCTTTGTGATATCTGCGGGTGTCTGATCGCGCCAATTCCCTCTGGATTTAAAATAACTGAAGATGAACCGGAAGGCATCATATTCTGAAATAAAGGGCACTGACCCATGATCATCAGCGTCATAGTATTTCCACTGGGATACGAGCCCGCTGGCACCGCTCCGTGATGTCACTTTTGCAAGCTCAAAGATTGCGCGAATATGTTCGTGCACGTTCGAGGTATCCTTTGCCACCCGCACCGTATCCATTCCTGGTTCCATCGTATTAGCTACGGAGAGATACAGCATTCTTCCGGGGTACTTTCCAGCCCGCAAGGCTGAATCGGCCTGCTGAAGAAGCCTTCTTCCATCCCACCACATGCTGGGATCAATGGAGACATAAGCATTGAACATCTGCGGATGGTGAATGAGGGTGTTCATGGCAAACAGCCCGCCGAATGAATGACCTATAAGGACCTTGTATGGAGCAACCTGGTATTTTGACTCCACGTATGGCATGAGCTCCTTTTCAACGAAGGTCGTGAAAACCTCGCCCCCGCCTGTCGTCTTAAGAAAGTCAGGCGTAGTGCCATCTACCATTTTTGCGGAATGAGTTGGCGTAAGGTCTCGCGAACGATCCGTATTCAGAATTCCAATGAGGATCATTCTCGGTACTAACGAATTATCTGCCAGCTTATCAATCATGCCCGACACGGCATGAAAATGCCAGTTACCGTCCAGCAGGTACACGACGGGGCACTTCTCGCCTGGCTTTAAATCCGGGGGTTGGTAGACCCAGATTTCACGATTCTCATTCAGCACTTTGCTGTACAGGCTGTCTTTCGTGCCGATCGATATCTGGTTGTCGTGACTATTTTCTTCCTTTTGTGAGCAGGCGAATGCAGTAAATAGTATGACTACCGCAGAAAAATATAGGGTGCGCATGTTGAAATATCTTGAATATCCAAAATAGCAAATTCACAACAACCCATATTGAAGGATCGCAAATAAAAAACCGCAGATAACGTATTTATTACGTCATCTGCGGTAGAATCTTGTTTCGGCAGTCAGTTAATTTTTTTCAGACCTTTCGACTTGTCCTTCTCGTCTTTGCTCTTGTCCCTGGACTTGTTCTTGTCTTTATCAGACATCTTTTGCTTTTGCTCTTTCTCGTTCTCCTTGATTTTGTCTTTTTCCTTATCGCGCTTGATATTCATCCGGTCGTCGTCGTCCATCTCATCGTCATCATCAACGTCGATGTCCATGTCCATGTCCATGTCTTCATCCATATCCATATCTACATCTACATCGATGTCTACGTCGGTGTCGACATCCACATCATGGTCCATATCGACGTCGATGTCGTGAAGATTCACGTTGATCTTTGACAGTTCAACCTGCATCTCTGCCAATTCCTCCTGCAGCACTTCCATTTGCTCGTTTATCTGGTTATGAATTTCCTGAACATCGATTACCTCGTTGACTTCGATATCCATGTCAAGGTCTTCTGCGTCGAAGTCAAGATCATTATCTTCATCGCCTTCTTCATCATCGACGCGATTGCCACCGATCTTCTTCAGCCCGTCTTTTCTTCCGTCAGCCGACTCGTCGCTATCTTCTTTATCCTCTTTATTACTTCTCTCCTTTTCAGTCTTGTCTTTGTCACTTGCGTTTTTACTAACGGAGGTTTCTTTCTTGGATTTTGTCTCCTTTTTTTGGCTGTAACCTGCTACGGTAACAGCAAGGACGACCAGAAAACTAAGGGTTGCGATGCGTTTGATTTGATTCATAACTCCTGTTGGATTTGAAGTAATACCAAGCTCTAACGAAGAAGTTACAGTTCAGGACGTGAATTGCAGTAAAATCCCGGTTTCAGGTCAATTTCTGCCTACCAGACCATTCAAACACGGCACAACTTCATTCAAAACCGCAACACTGGGCAATTGCGCTTATCCGCGGCAATCGCTTTCCGTTAACGGGAGCATTCGTGCAACTAAATTCTTGATATGAAAAACAATCTTCCCGCCATTGCAGTGATTCTTTTGAGTTTCCTGATTTCGTCATTCGCTCCAGGTCCGACAATCGTCGACCTTCACAAGCAAGCAAAGAGCAAAAATATAAGCGTCTTCAACCGGGAATTGACCCTGATCGAAGAAAAGGATCACCCTGGCATCCGGCTGAGCAAAGATGAAGGCGAAGGTTTGGCCTGGATCAAAGGAATTGATTTTTCGGAAGGAGTCATTGAATTCGATGTTCGCGGCGAAAACGTGAAGCAGCATAGTTTCGTTGGCGTGGCTTTCCACGGTAAAGACAACGCCACATTCGATGCCATTTATTTCAGACCTTTCAATTTTAACGAACAGTACATATCGCTTCCCGATCATCCGTGGAGAGTCCTCAGGGAGAAATTTCCCAACAGGTTCGAGCAGGCCATCAATCCATCACCCGATCCCAACGCATGGTTTAAGGTCCGTGTAGAAATTAAAGGATCAACAATTTCAACTTATATCAATGGCAATACGACACCAAGCCTTGTAGTTGATAAAGTCAATTCCATCAACAGCGGCAGCGTCGGGTTTTATGTCGCAGATACGTCGGGAGGTGATTTTGCAAATCTTCGGATTACAAAAGCGAATTGACTACGCGCAAAAATAAACCACCCATGGCATTACATCACTTCATCACGCCAATCCGGATTGTCACCATTACTACGTTGTCGATATTGTTGATTTGTGGCCGCGTGCAATCGCAGGTTGTTACAACGCCTCGGCCAGCAAGTCCCGCTGCAGCGGCGATTCAAACGATCGGGATATCAAAAGTAATTGTCAACTATTCGAGACCTTCAGTAAAAAGCAGAAAGATCTGGGGTGAAGTTGTGCCGTATGGCTGGAACGTCCAGGCGTTTGGAAACGGAAATCCAGCACCCTGGCGGGCAGGTGCGAACGAAAACACGACGATCACACTGACAGACAAAGCGAGGATTGGCGGGATCGAAGTACCCGCTGGCACGTACGGATTGTTTTTCGTCATCAATGAAGACAACACCGGAGAAGCGATCCTTTCAAAGAACAATAAATCGTGGGGAAGTTTTTTTTATGACCCAGCCGAAGATCTTTTGCGGACAAAAATTTCTGTAAGGGAAAATTCTTTTACAGAACTACTGACCTATGACTTCATCAACCTCACGAAGACTTCTGCGGAACTGGTACTGAATTGGGAAAAAAAGCAGTTCCCACTATCGATCCAATTCGGAGTCGATGAGATTGTGATGAAACAATTGAAAGAAGAGTTGCAGGGCTCTGCAGGATTTGTGCCCGACGGGTTTATCAGCGCTGCGTTATATGCATTTGAAAACAATACGGACCTCAATCAGGCAATGAATTGGATCGATAAAGCGCTCGAGTATGATCCCACAAATTTCACTGCCATACGGGTTAAGACACGCATTTTGTTCAGAGACGGCAAAGCGGAGGAAGCCAACAAAATTATCAGTGACGCCCTGGAGGTCGCATCCGAACAGGATATTTCGAATTATGCTTATGGCTTGATGGGGCTCGGACTTACCGACAAAGCGGTTAAAGTCCTATTGACTAATACAGAACGCTTTCCAAAAAGTGCAAATGCCTGGGACACACTTGGGGAGGCTTACTACAAGAAGGGAGACAAACCAAATGCCATCAAGAGTTTTAAGAAAGCACTCACTTTGACCCCTCCTGCGAACGTCAGGAAGAATTCTGAAAAATTTCTCAAGGAACTTGGCGCGATGTAGTGACCGGAAGTGTGTTTGTAACGGCCGATAAGATTTCTCTGCCGTCTTGGAAATTCCAACGCATTTAAATGCGCCTCATGGCTTCAACATCGTGTAACTCGTGCGTCGGCGCATTTAGTACGGGTGGCTATCCTTCGACCTGAGCCAATTCTAATATCATTTTAAGATTCTTTTTTGTAAATTCATTTACTGCCAAATCACACCTAAACACCCCAGGGTATGAAAAAAACACGCGTTGTCCTTATATGGATTGTCGGCGTTTCCTTTATCGCTGTCGGTGCGCTAAAATACGCCTCGCTTGAACCTGAATTGCAAGAGGAGTTTGAACGCGCAAATTATCCAACCTGGTTTTACTATGCGATCGGAGCAGTTGAGATGATTGGCGGAATTCTTTTGTTGATGACTGCGGCGACGTCCAAGCGACTTGGCAGCACACTAATTGGGCTGGTGATGCTGGGAGCACTTGTTACAAGATTTATGCTTGACGAACCTCCTACGAGATTCGTTTTGCCCGGACTTATTCTTCTAATCTCGATCTTGATTTCGTTTGATTTTGGCTTTAAGAAGCAAAGCGATAATGTAGCCTCCAATCCAGACCCTGGTGACCCTATTTAATTTCTGCTAACCATTGTGTCGCGATAGCCCTCGCAGCATCGGTTGCCTCCTTCCCCGCCCGATAAATATATTTCCAGTTTTCATCTTTCGATTCATACTCGGGATTAACAAACACCATTTTATTGTCGGAACCTTTTTGAAGCTTCGCGCTAAAATCGACTGTCGATGAAAGCTGGAGGAACTCAGTGAGTCGTTGTTTGATAAGATTGTGCGGTGACTCGGGATTCTGAGCCTGCCATTCAGCAACCTCGCGCTGATAATCTTTCACGCGGTCATCATAGGCTTTCTTTATAGTGGCTTCCATCTCGGCGCTGTACATCGGGTTCTTTGGATCATCGTTTTCTTTTAATTGCTGCTTCAACATCACGAGCGCCTGTTCTACCGCCTTTCGAGTGTCCCCTGTGTAGGTGCTTAGCTTCCCCTCTATGTCTTTGATATTATTCGCCAGGGACTCGTGCATCTTCTTTCTCATGTCTGCCGTCGATTGATAAGGTTCCGGCGCAACCGGTTTCTTTCCTTCACGGTGCTCGGCATACCGTTTCTTAAAGTCGTCAGTCTGGCTGTAGGCTTTCGCAAAAGCTCCGATCTCTTTGATCATCGCCAGTTGGACCGTTTTGGAGAAGTTGTGATACTCTGGCGATGTAGGTCCCGCGTAGTTGCCATATGAAAAGCTGTCCCAGATGGCCATGTGAGCCTGATCAGCAGTGATCTTGAGCGTCTCCAGGAAACCTGCTACAAATGTGAAAGACATCACAACGATCGAAACAAGCACGGTAAATTTTCTCATAGCGGATTTATTTAAATGATAAAGGGCAGTAATCGTAATTGAATTTAGCATTTCGTAGGATAAGTCCACTGTGCAACTGATCAAAATCAGTATAGTTGAAGCAAGGCGGCTAGTCTGCCAGTGATTTGTGTTGTTGTGACCTGTGGTCGGTGTTGTCACCGACCACCTCTCTGTAACCGACCACCTCCCTCCACCTCCAAATGATCTGGTAAACCGTCAAGCTCAAAAAAGCATCCGCAGAGGTCAACCGGTAGCTTGCACGATGGTCCATGGCTTGCCTGTGGTCGGTGTTGTCACCGCCACCTCCCCGTAACCGACCACCTCCCTCCACCTCCAAATGATCTGGTAAACCGTCAAGCTCAAAAAAGCATCCGCGGAGGTCAACCGGTAGCTTGCGTGATGATCCATGGTATAGAATTTTTCACTGCAACATGTCTGAATTGGCAGCCCTTGCTCGCAGCCGACAAGCGCAAGGATATTCTTATGGACAGCTTACGATTTATGGTATGCGACAAAAGGATATGGCTATATGGATTCGTTATTATGCCAAACCACATTCACCTTATGTGGCGAAGGCAGGACGATTGGATTGAGCGAAGTACGGAACAAATCTTTCTGAAGTTCACCGCCCAACAGATCAAATTCCAGATTTTAGATACTAATTCGCAAGAATTGGAATTGTATAGAAGCACACAACGTGACCGCCAATATCACTTCTGGGAAAGGCGGCCGTTCAAAGCCACTATGTATAACCGACGAGTTGCCACTCAGAAGTTAACTTATATGCATCGCAACCCTGTAAAAGCAGGGCTGTGTAAAACACCTGAAGAATACAAATACTCTTCTTATCGGTACTATGAGCTTAACATCGATGAGTGGGGCTTCATAACACATTATGAGGATCATTTGTGATCAGAGGGTAAGACGGGTTGGTCAAGATGTTGGTCGGTGACAACACCGACCAAAGGCAAACACCGACCAAAGGCAAAAACTTATATGCATCGCAACCCTGTAAAAGCGGGGCTGTGTAAAACACCTGAAGAATACAAATACTCTTCCTATCGTTACTATGAACTCAACATCGATGAGTGGGGCTTCATAACACATTATGAGGATCATTTGTGATCTGAGGGTAAGATGTTGGTCAAGATGTTGGTCGGTGACAACACCGACCAAAGGCAAAAGTAAAAATCAGTATAATTGAAGCAACACGGCTAGGCTGGCTGTGATTTGTCTTGTTGTGGACCTGTGGTCGGTGTTGTCACCGACCACCGACCACTGGAAGACCAGATGTAACCGATTATTTGAAAAGAATGTCTAAGAAATATGAAACTGATAGCACTCTTTATTAGCGTATCTATTGCTGCAATAGCCCAGAAAAATACCTCCATCGAAATTGGCAATAACCCATCAGCGGGCGGCTATTTCAGTAATGGGGCCGCCAGGGTTTACTATGAAGTGTATGGAACCGGCAAGCCGCTGGTAATTATCCACGGCAATGGCGGTTCAATCAGAGGCCGCGTTGAATTCATTCAGGAATTTTCGAAAAAATACAAGGTTACAGGCCACCTTACCTACGAACAGATCGCTGGCGACCTTGATGCGCTGCTGACGTCGTTGAAGGTCGACTCTGCGTTGGTGTGGGGCCACAGTGACGGAGCTATCATCGGATTATTGCTCGCCATGAAATATCCTGGCAAAGTGAAAAGACTGCTTGCCAGCAGTGCGAACCTGAGGCCAGACACGACCGCGGTAGATCCTGCGATCTTTCCCTTACTGGATAAGATGCGTCCTCAGTATATGAAAGACAGCGTTCAAAGCAAGCGCTTTCAACTCCTGGTAAGTGAACCTCACATTCCAACAAAAGATCTTCGCGCAATCAAGGCGGATGTGTTGATCATGGCCGGAGACCGCGACATCATACGCAACGATCACACACTCGAAATCTTCAACAATATTCCAAATGGCTTTCTTTGTATACTCCCCGGCACTACTCACGGTGTCTATCAAGATCGTAAAAAATGGTTTATTGAAATGCTTTATGATTTCTTTGATAATCCCCAGCAACGGCTAAGTACAGTGGAGCTGATGCAAAAAAATATGAAGTAACTAATCAACGCCGGGCAATATTATCCCTTTATGCCCCGCGCTTTTGCAATAAGGTTGGCTTCTTCTTCCATCCTTTTCTTAAACTGCGTTGGCGTGATACCATTTCGATTTCTAAATGCCTGGTAGAATACTGACAGTGTATTGAATCCGCTTTCATATGCGATCGCTTCGATCGTGTACACTTTTCCAAGCGAGGAAATAAGAAGTTGCTCGGCTTTTTTGAGGCGATATTCCAACATCAATTCAGGGAAAGTCATCTTAAAGCATGAGTTGATCGCTTTCGATAGCAAATACGGTTGCACGTCGAGTTTTTTTGCCATCATGCTGAGGTTAAGATCTGCGTTAACAAAGGCCTCTTCAAGCATCAGCTTTTTTACTTTTTCCCCTAAGGCTACGTACGTCTCCGAGTCAACTTCTAAGTTTTTCCTTGGCGCCTCGGTGAACAATTTGTTTTGCCTTAGTGCCCACATACAAAGCACGCTAAGTGCAACTACTGACACTCCGACGTTGGCGAGATACACTAACGGGTCATAGAAGATCATCTGTACGACGAATGATACAGAAATAATCAACATCCCAACCAACAAACCTTTTGTCCACCGCCACCTTATGTTATCGACACCAAAGAGTTCAGCATTTTTGACAATCATTACACCGACATAGACCAAATAACACAACAGATGAACGGTAATGATGATGTACCCCACGTTGATCAGCGTCCAGGTCCACGCCCCCAGGGATATCACCATTGGCAGCCCATGCAACCATGATCTCCGTCTTGCAGTGTTGAAGAGTTCCTGAACGTAGAACAAGGTCATCGGTCCAAGCGCAGCCATGGCAGCCAGCCCCACGACGTTTGCCAGAAGTGCAATCTCAGGCCAGGCCAAAGACAGGATTGATTTGCCTACCCGCGCAGTAAGCAGCAGAAGAATTATTGCAAGAAGTCTGTTGCCGGAATTTCGATGGGTTGTCAACAGCAGCAATGCAAGTAGCAGGCTGGAGCCCGCAAAAATTCCGTAACCGAGCAAAACGACCTCTTTCATCCTCTTTTATGAATACAAAGGAATGATTTTAGACAAATAAGGATGTCCTGATTTAGAAAACAGGATAATAAAAGGGCCAGACGTGGTTTATTCTTGCCTAAAAAACAATGAATACAACCATGAATCGTAAAGACTTCCTCACCGCGATTGGAGGAACAGCGGCCATGATGATGATCGGCCAAAACGCAGGCGCTAACTCTCCTGATAATATTCAACCAAACATTTCTGATATGAACGTTCAAACATTTCACCCCTATTTCCCTTCACAGGATCCACAGTTGGCTCAGGAAATGGTGCTCGTATCGCATGGGCAAATAGACAAAGTGAGAGAGCTGCTGTCAGCACATCCCGAACTGGCGAAGGCAGCCTGGGATTGGGGATTCGGCGATTGGGAGACGGCGATTGGTGCAGCTTCGCACACAGGTTCAAAAGAAATTGCCGAACTGCTGATGGCCCATGGCGCACGTCCCGACATTTTCACTTTCACCATGATGGGAAACCTTCCCGCCGTGAAAGCCATGATCGAAGGCAATCCAGGTGTTCAGGAGATAAAAGGTCCACATGGTATTTCGTTGTTGACCCACGCCAGGATCCGGATGATGAGTAAGACTATCAGTGACGCCGACAAGCAAAAAGGACAGGAGATGATTGAGTACCTCTCATCACTGGGCAATGCCGACAGCAAGACTGCCTACCTCGAAGTTGCGGAAGAAGAGCGGAAGCAATTCACAGGACAGTACCGCTTCGGCGAGGGTCATGAAGATTTCTTTCTGGTTGAGTTCGACAATAAAGGTGCAATGTCGATCAAGAGACAAGGCCAGAAATTCGAGCGACAATTGTTTAGGATAGATCAGACAAGCTTTACACCGATTGGTGCTCCAGGGGTGCGGGTGAAGTTCGAGATTGGAGACAAGGTGGCTAGCGCATTACGCATCGACGATCCGGCGCCGGTTGCTAAAGGATCAAGGATGTGATGGCCGAAGTTGACTACATGAGAAAGTTCTCAATAGACCTGCCGATAAAACAAAAGCCCCGACTTTCATCGGGGCTATTTTCCGCGGTCTGGACGGGACTGTTGATGATGTAATTGATTTGGTTAAAAACCCCGCCAATAATAAAAATATCGACATAATTGTCAGCCCTTGTAAGCCGCTGTGTCCCCAAATTAACGAAAAGTGTCCCCCGATTGTCCCCCGTTAACTACCTTTGTTAGAAATTGACAAAGCCATGAAAACAAATTTCTATCTCAGGGACAAGAATTCAAGTGGCGACACATCTATTATCCTATTTGTGAGTTACCCCCCAGGGAAGCGGTTCAAATATTACACAGGCGAGCACACAAAACCGATAAACTGGAATTTTGAGAAGCAGATCACGAAAAAGAACGTCGCGACGAATGTCGTACTTGAAAAAATAGCGAAGGCTTTTCGGAAAGTCTATTCCAACCTCGTGGACATCGGAGAACGGGTCGACAATACCAAACTTGAAAGGGATTTGCTGGTTGAGCTGAAAAGAGACGAGATACCCACTGAGGTAAAGGAAGCACCGGTGAAATCCTTATTCGAGCTCCTGGAGAGATTTATTGCAGCTCGGACGGGGTTACGTGCCAAAGGCTCAATGCAACGATATACGGCCCTTAAGAAACACCTTCTGGCGTATGAGAAGACGCATGGGGTTGTGCGGCTCGATAAGATAAACACTGAATTTGGAGACTCGTTTATATCTTTCCTTTACTCTGAAAAGCATCAGCGGAACACAGTTGGAAAATTAATCATTGGGTTGAAGGTTCTGCTTAATTGGGCGGTCGATAGTGGGTATCAAGTATCGCACATCTACAAGAAATTTGAGATCCCTACTGCACCAACAAAAATTATCGCCCTAACGGAAAACGAGTTTTTGAAATTTGCTACTGTACAAGTACCAAAAGACGAGCAGATAACCCAAGACCTGTTTTGTTTTAGTGTTTACACTGGTCTCAGGTATTCTGACGTCATAAGGATAACCCCTGAAATGGTTAATGGTGAGTTCCTCACAATAACGACCAAAAAAACCGAAACTGCTCTCAAAGTATATCTGGTTCCGGAGGCAAGGGAAATTCTCAGCAAGTATGACAATAGGCTAATGGGAATGCGTACTAATCAAGGTGCCAATAAAGGTGTCAAGCGAATTGCTGGGCTAGCCGGAATCGATGAAAGCGTCAAGGTCACAGAATACTATGGAAACAAAACAACAGACAGGGCGGTGCCTAAGCATGAAGTTTTAAGTTTTCACAGTGCGAAGAAGACACATGTGACTCTCAGCCTAAAAAACGGGGTAAGGCCAGAAGTCCTGAGTTCTCAAATTGGAAATTCGATGCGGACACTGAAGCCGTATATCAGTATCGCGGACCAAGACAAGGAAAGAGAGATTGGCAAGGCATTTAAAACCATTAAGAGGAAGGGCACTAAACTGCGCGCGGCCTAAATAATAAATCGTTTTTATGACATTTAAGAAAGTTCCCGGTATTGATGAAAAAGGGCGGTCCGTGATGGTTGTGGCGGATTACCACAAAAAGAAATTGATTGACCTACTTGAAAGCAAGGGGATTCCCGCAGTGTCAATTGAATTCATTGTGGGATTTGCGGATAGATTTTTTGACTCTTATAAACCGAGCAAGATTCCCTTTAAACGGACGAAAATTAAAATTAAAGCGCCCAAGGCAACTGCCCGACAATGGCAAGACTACGAAGAATTCATGATGAGCAATAGACCATCCAGGTCAATCGTAATTGACAATGGAAAGAAGGTCTATAAATTTGAAGACGAGAATCTAACAGAAGTATTTGACGAGATTTTTGCCCTGTATAAGAAGATTGGACTTTATGACCAACCAAGCGGCAAAGAACCGTTAAGGTGGAAATTTGACTTGCAGTTAGACGAGCGCGGAGTAGTCATGTGGAAGAAAAAACTGCGTTCTGTTCGGACTTCGCATGAGATAAATTTGCTGAACGAATGCCTGTCGGCTTTGGCTAACCACAGTCTAAAACTCAATTTCCCCACCCCTTTGCCAGCTAAGAATAGACTCGGCAATATTAAAGAGCAGCCAGAAATAAACGTTTTGACCTATGAAATTTTGGAAGCGCTTGAAATAGTATCTGGAGGGTCAACAACCCCCAGTGCAAAGAATGCCTACATAACAAGCCACTTACGTCCAGTTAAGGCCAAGAAGACTTAGGCAAGCAAAAAAAATGCGCGATCAATTCCTGCGTAAAAGGTCCTATAGGTCCTATAACCATTTCTGCAATTTTTTGAAGTTTTTGAAATCACCTCCGCGTTGTAAGCCGGAGTACGTTTACAAAAAAATCAAGCAGGAGATGAAAAAAGAGGTTAAGGTCAACGCAGAATTTTTGACGGTCAGCCAGACAGCGGAAATACTTCAACTATCCCGACCGTCGATTTATCAACTTTTCAAACAAGGGAAACTGACGCCAATTAAGTTGGGTGCTAGTACTAGGATTCGGGCAACTGAAGTCCACGCACTTAGCTGATCGCTCTGACTCACCTTTACAACCAATTGCAACCAGAGACCGTGACTTCACGGTCCCTTGGAAAATCCATGCCTATGAATAACTTACTTGATGCCCATCCCATGTCTCTCCCGAAGCACTGGGAGAGATTGCTTAACAAATGGTACCCCACTCACTTCGCTACGTTTACGCCATCATTGCCACTTAGCCTAAAGAGTGCCCGCAGGGTAGCCGGACGGATCGGCCGGAGAATCCCTAACCAATCCTCATTCAAGATGTTTTGGGTAGCCGAGCCGTTTGCGTCCGGGGAATATCATCTTCATGCCCTTCTGAATTGTCCTTCGGAGAGAGATATAGCCGCATTGAAGCGCTGGTATGAATCCACCTATGGTCATTGCCAAATTGGACCTAAACGACAGTCAGCTTCCCGTTACGTGACGAAGTATATGGGCAGATCGGACATTGATTACGACTTTGAATAAAGGGTGAAGGATTGCTCCACGAGGGGTTAAGTTTTTTTTATGGGTATCCCTTCTATTTCCCGGCGAATGCTTTGAATGCATGCATTGGGTGCTTATCGCATAGGATAATGGCTTATCGAGGGACTGAAAATGGCAACCAAGGCGAACCTACGATTTTTCCGAGGCTCGGATGATTCGTGAAACATTCGTGGCGGGGGCTTTCCCAGGCTATTTTGAGGTCCCCGTCTGTGCGTGTGCATAGTTGGGGAATACGCTGCCAACCTCTATTTACATATGACTGACCAATACACTCTAAAAAATGCCTCAAAATGGCCGAATTAGATGAATGTTAAGATTATTCAAATACTTGAAACTATTCACATTGTCACTTTACATTGTTTAAACTATTTTAAATGTTTTCACACAAAACTCCCCTAGCAATCGAGAAAGTCAAGCAATTGATACTAAAGCCTGAAGGACTCGCTTGGACGGATCTCCTGGTTCTGTGTGCTTTGCTGGATCTCCGAGAGCGTTTTCCCATGGCGACGTCGAGACAGGTAATTGACGTCCTGAAACTCGATCGTTGCTGGGTCTATAGAAGTATCGGCAAACTGGAGAAAAAAGGGTTCATTACCAGACTTCGGCGCCCCAAAGGCGCAGATTTACTATCAGCAAATGGTTGGGCCCAAGTGCTATTGAATATGGCTAATGACTGCTTTGAGGGCCGTGACTTGGCACTTGTAGGTGGCGCGACGATAGCCACATTGCGCGCTCTCTAAGAAGTTTTCGAGACATGCCGATACTATCACACTTATTTATCTTTCTCTATTCGTGACTTCTTTAACGGAAACTCCATCCCGAGCCGTATGTTTATTCTATCTTGGTATGGATTCTCGGTCGGCAACTGGTGGTCAATTTTATACATGACCTGTAAGTTGCCATTGACGCCTTTTGCGATCCTATAGCTCTTCTTAATCCCAGCATAGAATCCCCATTTCCATGTTCGTGAATCATCCTCGGTTTGCACAGTGCCACCCGGAGTAACATATAGGTTGATATACTCAACGTCGGCACGCAGGCTGATCCCCTTTTTCCATTTGATGTCAGTGAAAGCCCGAGGGCCGAAAATCCTACCCTGCGGAACCACATTTGTGATTGTATGAAACTGAATTCTTTCCACCCAGCCTGCGCCCGCAGTCCATTTGCCGGAAAGACGATATCCCAGCTGAGGATTGACATCGACCAAAAAGTCTCCTTTATTTAGGAACTGGAGGCTGAACGCAGGCACAATGCGTTCAAGGAACGGCTTACCATACATTTCGTTTCGCACCCTTTTTGTAAGATCATCGACAGTGGTCGCATCAGGAAACTTTAGCTTGTATTTCTCCATCTGCGTGATCGCCTGCTTCAATGCTTCTTCGCGTCCGGCGAAATGATTGATCGCCTCCTTTTTAGCATCTTGGGACACTTGCTTCTTCAGTTGTTCAGGATTGCCGGCCACTTCCAGTTTCCCTTTGTAGTCATCCAGGACCTTGGTTTCCTTTTGAAGGTCCTTAACACCATCCAGCTTCACTGCCTCTGCCTTCTGTGACAGGTTTTTTGTCTGGCTCAAATCGCCTTTGCTAACATCTTTCGCTTCTTTCAAATATCCATTTGCCTGTTGGTTGACCTGTCCGACTTGGGAAGTCTCTTTCTGAAGGTCGTCCAGTGCTGTGCCTTGAATAGAACTGGGGCCAAGTGGGCCATTCGGGATGTCCTTTTTTAACGGATCATTTATATTTAATGGACTATCACTCTTTATCAACGGCATTGAATTCTTCATCCCCTCTTTGCGAAGTGGATTTGCACCTGTTGGAAGATTGAGGTTCGGAACATCCATACCCTCCTTTTTCAGATCGTTCAGGGGAGCATTGATCTTGCCAGTCAAATTTGAAATACCCTGATCTGCCTTATCTAAGGGTTTATTAGTCCTAGCCTGCAGTTGATTCAATTTTGTCTCTGCTTCCTTCAAATTTTTAACGGGCCCTGAATGTTGCAGGCTGTCGAGGAAATGGGAATAATTGTTATACGGAAGCTGCTTACCTTTCAGACTGTCGATACGTTTAGTGAGCTTCAACTTAATCGAGTCGACCCTTTGGTGGTAACGAACTAAGTTCGTTTTCACCGAATCGGCAATAAAAGATCCATTTGAAGGAACATACGTTCCTACTTTCTTCGATGCTGAATCGGCGTGAATTATTTCATGACCAATGGCGCCGATGACTGCATTCTTTTTCCGGATCCGCAATGAATCACTTTTAGATTGTGCAAAAGCTGTCAGCGAACATAATACCCATAATATTAGAACCGTAACGCGCATCATTGCTATTCAATCAACTCTTTAACAAATTACCGAACCAACAAGGCATCAACAATCATACTTTTTGGAGTCACACACCGGTAGAGTTCTCGACAACTGTCGTTCGATGGCTTTAAGGTTACTTGGTGATCATCGACTACAAGAAAATCACCTCCATACGCGTGAACTTTGTACTTGTCGGTCCAGACATTATTGGATTTCCTCCAGGCATTGTCAACAATAAAAGAATAAGCGATTTCAGACTTCTTCTTGCCAAGTACATATTTCCAAACAAGAATTCGAACGAATGCGCCATCAATTACGCGACTTGTGACGTACGTTAATTCTGAACTACTGGCCCATTCGAGTGAGTAAGAGAAATAATAATTCGAAGTATCTTTCTCTGCTTTGTTACTTAAGTCTAGATTATCAACCGTTATCGACTTATTGGTATGCAAATCAATAATTTTGATACCACATGAGACGGCGTCACCAGATCGCTCATCAGCAACGAACTGATTAAATGCCAAATACTTGGGTAATTTATTAGCATTGTGGTCGACAACATTAACATCCTTATCTATCTTTACTCGCCCAATAGTATTCTTAATTTGTGCATCATAAAAATTGATGTAATAAGGCTTAAAACTCATGCCCAGTTCCAAATTTGTAGAATCAATTAGGATTAGTTGACTAGCTCCAAATACTCTACCTAAACTATGATTGGGGACCAGACTGGGGACACAATGAGTAACTCTGATACCTTGAACCAGCTTTGCAAGATCGACGAAACATCTACCACTTAACATTAATCGCGACTTATCAATGAAATACGATTCATTGAGTAATGCATTGTCAGATACATTTATAGTGGAACTATCGACAAAATATTCCCTGAAAGTCGTTGCGCCGATTTTTAGATAAAGGGCATTCCCACGTTTTTCGAGGATATATAAAACAGGCTTTTTAATGTTTTGACAACTTACGTTTAGAGCAAAAACTAGATTTATCAATAAAATCAAAATCAAGTTTGATGAACTCGAAGACTTCGTCGAGAATAATTTATTCATAATTAATTCAATGTGACGTGCTTTGAACTTTATTTCTAGGTACAGGATTGTGATCACTACCGACGCGGTTCAGTATCAAAATAAAGCGCACCTCATTTCCAACTGGGCTTAACACGGCATCAAATCCTGAAGCGCCATTATAGTCCGAATGATTGATAAGCAAACATCCCGATGATATTTTTGAGCCATTTTGATACACGCCGGAAAAACCGTTTGAAGCGTTCCTATGAACAAAAATTTCATCTTTATACCCTTCTCCATTTGGAAGCAATTGACTTGGATATTCAATATTTATTTGCCCGTCCTTAGTTCGTAGTCTGTCACTGCTTGGATTGTCAAAATTCTTAACATAATAGTTTTTAGGCAAATTAGCATTGGAACCAGCGGAAGCGCGTCTTTCAATCGAATAAATACCTTCGTCAACCGGCGAATAGCTGTCCGGGTTAGAGGTCATAGTATAGCCAGTATAGGTGTGAACATCATCCTTTCCATCAGGCCCGTAAACGGTTACTGATGCGGCGACCGCACCCGCACTCGTGAACGTGTTATCAGTGGCAAGCGTTTCGCTACGACTTCCATTGAAGACGACGACTGCTTTTGCACCAATAAGTGTCTGATAATATTGATTTCCATCCTGATCGAAGAGGCCCTCCACCGGCCTCGTAATTGTAGTCGCGTCATGCCAATTCCATTGGCTTTCGTAATAAAACCAATCCGTCCCCAAATGGTCTATCAACCTTACCGGGTTATTTGCAACATAATTATACGGAGTCCATGCTTCATAATTTTCGTTGCTTGGATCAATAACGCCCCAACGGCCGAGGTCCGACATATACATTCTCGCTCCATAATCAAGCCAATTCAATCCAAGCTCATTTTGCAGTTCCTTTCCGTTAAATCTAAAATCCTGTTCCACACTGTTTTCTTTCGAATAAGAGTTAAATGTCGATCCAAAGGCATAATAGTCATTTGTTTGAATAACCGGACTTTTTGTTTGCGTCACCTTAAAGTCATCAAAATAAACTTCTACGGGCCCCGCCTCTTCATTACTCAGGTAGATGTAAACATACCCCGCTTCAGTAATGTCCAACGTGGCCGACAATTTTTCATGGGGATTGCCCTCACTATTGCCTGTTGTAAATGCGCTACCGTCTTCCTTCGCGGCCGATGTTAGACGCCTGTAGCCGCTCTTACTGTCGATATATTTAAAATCGCGGTCAAACACTACCCAGTTCATGTAAGCTTTTGGGCCAGAGGTTGGCTCATTGCCTCTCACCAAAAGGCCAGGATAGGGAAACAGGCTCGCTGAATTGCTGCTATAACTTGATCCATCGATAACAACGCCGCCAGTCGCTGTGTTCTGCGCTACGCTTGTGACAAAATCGACAAACGCTTGTTGACTTTGGCCATCGAACTCGACATACTTGCCATACACTTCCATATCGATCTTATCTCCTGGCATTACGGAGATGGATTTTGCCAACCCGTACTTTTCGCGGGTGTTGCCGTCGGTTCCAGTACCGCTTAAGCGTTCAGAGAAAACACCGCCCGCCGGGCGTCCTGCGACATTGCCGTCATAGGTATGATCAAAGATAGGGCTAGCAACCCTACGTACTTTTTGAACATTCAGGAATTGGGAATTTTCGGCCAAGAGAGCTGCTTGTTCGAGTGTAGCCTTTGCAAGGTCCTGATCAACTTTTGTCGTGAAGGTTGTTCTTATGTTGCCCAGGTGATCTTTCAGATGATACTGGTATTCTGGTGTACCGGTAACTACCACCCGACCTTCTTCATGATTGGCAAAAAGTAGCGCATTGTTTTCATACATAAACTCTCCAGCGTACTCAGTCGTTTTTTGGCTTACACCATTGGGGTCTATGACCTGCTGACGAAGCTTTCGGCCGGTCGCATCGTAGGTATATTTAATATAGTCCCCTGTGCTCTTTACTACCTTGTCCGGCAGATTCAAATAATTGTAACTGATAATGCTTCTGCCCGTGGTTCCCGCTGCAATTCCGGTAATGCCCTTGTTTTTATCAAGAGACATATTTCCGTTGGCATCATAGTCATAATCGTCGTCGCTGTTAGCACCTTCGATGAACCCCTCAGAAGCAATGGCACTGTCGCTAACTTTAAACAATTGATTTCCTTGGTAGGTATAAGTCAGGTTGTCCATTGTTCCATAAGTCGTAACACCAAGTGCTTCACCGGTTTTCCCATTTCTTTGCAGGAATTTAATATTCCCATTAAAGTCATAACCCGACGAGGTTCCATTGGGGTGCATGATCACTTCGTTAAACCTGCCATTTCTCGTGACGTCGGTCAAGTTGGAGTAATCAGCGCGCGTGAGCCTGTTCATGGGGTCATAGGAATACGAGTAAGAGCTTGTTCTTTGATCTGCTCCTCTCCAGCGTATTTCATTAATGTTACCGTTGAATTGACTTCCCGTTCCAGTATTATAACTGAGATTCATGCTGAACAGATCAGTCGTCTCCGGGGTAACGACATCATTGATACTCGTCAGCCATCCGCGGATATTGTATCTATAATCGACGTTCTGCTTGAATTGTCGCAAGTTGTCATTCGTGGTCGCTGGATCTGTATTGTGAAGTCTCTTGACTTCCAGTTGACCGAGCTCATTATATGAATTGCTCGCAAGGAGAATACTCATCGCTCCGTTAGTACTATGCCAGGTTTTCTTCAACCTGCCTTGGTGATCATAGTCAAATGTCCGAGATACCGTGTAGGTAGTGGCAGGCAGGATCGAATGTGTTGTTTTAGATGCAAGCACTTTTCCGACGAAATCATACAAACTCGAAATTCTATCGGTCCCTTGCTTAATATTATCGCTTATTGTTTGAATCGGCCGATACTTATTATCGTAATAAGTGATTGTTTTCAACCAATTGTTAGAACCGTCGAGCGCTTTTGCTTTTGTTCCCGTAATCGACCCCTTCACATTTTGATTTGACGCTTGCTGCGCGTAGGCTCCGGTCGCATTGGTGACTGCAAGATTGTCATTTACATAATAGTATGCTGAACCCCACATCGCGCCGACAAATGCATAATTATCATAATATGCAACAGTCAGTACTTCTGTACTTGCACCAATCAGGGGCCATATACTGTTGGTATATCCATGGTTACCCACATCTCCATTGTAAGTTTCACTGAAATATGAACCATTTAGAAAACCCCTCATAATTTCCTGTGCAACAGGCGAATCATGAGTGTAAATACCGGTCATAATGGGCCTGCCCAGCAGGTCATACTTTGTGAACGACCATTTATTCAGTTTACGCTGTTCTCCATCCTGCGTCATCACCAAATGGTCAAGATTATCATAGACCATGTAAACCCAATCGGCACCAGGTACCTTTTTATGAGTCATCCGCTGTCGCTCATCATATTTATACTGAAATACCCATTGGTTCATCGAAACTTGTGTACCATTCAGTGTGGTAATTGAAACTGTATTCGTGTTTGCCGAACTCCCACCTGCATTGACAGCCCGAACCCTGTAATAGTATTGAGTACTCGCAGCGGCAGTTCCATCGGCGAATGAAACAGCATCCGTCCCCGTCGTTGCCAATGTGGTGTACCCAGTACTCGGAGAAAGCGATCTTTCTACGACAAACCCCGTCTCGTCTGACGAGTTATCCAACCAATTGAGGAGAACCGATGAAGAATTTCCGGTTTTCGCCGTAAGCGCTGTTGGCGCGGCAGGCGGCGGCACAGGGGTCGTGGCCGTTGCTTCCAGCGTGTATGCCGAGCCATTGCCTCCATTTACGGCCTTGATCCTGTAAAAATATTGGGTTCCCTTTGTTAAGCCGGTGTTAGAATAAGACGTTGCGTTCGAGGCGGTGGTAAAGATCGTGCTGAATCCAGATCCAGTTGTAAGTGATCTCTCTATCTGAAATCCTGACTCACTTGATGAAGCATCAAACCAGGTGAGGTCTATTTGTGAACTGGACACAGCTGTCGCTGCCAAAGATGTCGGGGCCATGAGTGTCGTTGTTGCATTGGCTTCTGTAGTGTACGCCGAATTTCCGGCTGCGCTGGTGGCACGAATACGATAATAATATTTGGTACCTTCAGTAAGTCCCGAATTGGTGTAAGATCCCGAATTGGCGGGCGCCGTTGCAATGACAGCAAACCCACTGCCTGTTGTAAGCGATCGTTCAATCGAAAAACCAGATTCACCGAATGATGTGTCTGTCCAAGTTAGGTCGATTGTTGTTGGGCTTGTCGTTGTCGCGGCGAGCGATGTTGGAACGGTCGGTATTGCAGTCGTAGCTTTCACTTCAGGGGTGTACGCAGAGTATACAGGTACCGCATTGGCCGCGCGTATCCGGTAGAAATAAGTCGTGTTTGCTGTAAGACCGGTATTGGTGTAAGTGGTGGCGTTTGCAGCTGTGGTAGTAACAAGAGCAAACCCTGTCCCGGTCGTCAAAGAACGCTCAATTTTGAAACCCGTCTCATTTGACGAGTTGTCCGCCCACGTAAGTGTGACGCTGGTAGTACTCACAGTTATCGCAACAAGCGACGTTGGAGCAACCAATTGCGTTGTAGCGTTTGCCTCTGTTGAGTACGCTGATTCCGCAATCGCGCCGATAGTCTTTATACGATAGAAGTATTTTGTACCGGGGCTCAAACCGGCGTCGGAGTATGAATTCGCATTTGGAGCAGTCGTCACCACGGGGGAAAAACCAGTACCCGTCGTCAGAGATCTTTCAATCTGATAGCTAGTTTCGTTTAATGCATTGTCTGTCCATGTTAGATTTATTCCTGACGGCGACATAGCAGTGGCGACCACAGAAGTTGGCGTCGCCATCAATGTGACTGCACTGACTTCTGGCGAGTACACTGAGGTTCCTGTTCCATTAAGTGCCCTGATCCGATAATAATACCTAGTTCCTCCAGTAAGACCAGAGTTATTGGTGTAAGAAACAACGTTTGCGGTTGGGGTGGCTACTGCTGCGAAGCCTGTCCCTGAAGAAAGCGAACGTTCAATTGAGAACGAAGTTTCATTCGAAGAATTGTCTGTCCATGTCAAGTTGATTGAGGACGCCGAAACGGTTGTGGCCACGAGAGAAGTTGGCGCAATAAGTTGAGCAGTCGCATTTGCCTCAGCTGAATAGGCTGATGCACTTGTGGCATTAATCGCCTTGAGCCTAAAGAAATACCTTGTGCCTGGTGTCAATCCAGTTACTGAGTATGACGTTGCATTTGGCCCAGTCGTATTTATGACAGAAAATCCTGTCCCAGTCGTCAATGACTGCTCGATCTGATAGCCCGTTTCATTTGTGGAATTGTCGGCCCAGGTGAGATTGATTCCGGTCGTTGACACGCTGGTCGCCACCAGGGCATTCGGTGTCGTCAACAGCGTTGTAGCATTTGCCTCCGACGTATAGGCAGAAATTCCACCTGAATTCACTGCCTTGACTCGGTAATAATAAAGTATGCCTGCAGTAAGACCTGTGTTTGTATAGGCCACCGCATTAGCGGTGGTCGTTGCCACAACGGCAAAGCCGCTTCCAGATGAAAGGGAACGCTCTATTGAAAAGCCCGTCTCGTTTGATGAGTTGTCCGTCCATGCAAGACTTATTGATCCTGTCGATACCGTCGTTGCGATTAAATTTGTTGGCGCCATCAACTGTGCTACGGCATTCGCTTCAGCCGAATATGCCGAGGTTCCTGTCGCATTGACCGCCTTGATTCTGAAGAAGTATTTGGTGCCTGGCGTTAAACCGGTCACTGAATAAGAAGCTGCATTTGCAGTCGTTGTGTTTATGACAGAAAAGCCGGTAGCGGTTGTGAGTGATTGCTCTATCTGATAACCGGTCTCATTTGCAGAATTATCAAGCCATGTAAGATTAATTCCGGTCGTTGAGGCCGAGCTGGCAACCAGTGAAGTCGGCGTCGACAACATTGCCGTTGCCGTTGCCTCAGTGGTGTAGACAGAAGTCCCACTGCCATTGACTGCCTTGATCCGGTAGTAATATTTTGTTCCAGCAGTCAGACCGGTGTTTGAATAGCTTACGACATTGGCAGCGGTTGTTACGACGACTGCAAATCCTGTTCCCGAAGTTAAGGACCGTTCAATTGTAAATCCTGTCTCATTCGTTGAGTTGTCAGTCCACGTAAGACTGATGCTGGTGGTAGAAACAGCTGTTGCAGTCAATGCAGAGGGAGCGGTCAATAAACCTGTTGTCGCATTTACCTCCGCGGAATACGGCGAGCTGTTATTTGCATTGATCGCCTTGATTCTAAAATAATACTTGGTATTCGCGCTCAGGCTGGTGACAGAATATGAAATTGAGTTGGCTGCGGTCGTATTGATGATTGAAAACCCAGAACCGCTTGTCAGAGATTGCTCGATCTGAAAACCTGTCTCATCAGATGTATTATCGTTCCACGTAAGATTAATCCCAGTCGTGGAAACAGCGGTAGCTACGACTGAGGTGGGCACAGCTAATGGCACCAGCGTCGTTGCATTCGCTTCTGCAGAGTAATTAGAACTAAGAGTAGAATTCACTGCCTTTATCCTAAAATAATATGTCGTTCCCGCAGTGAGGCCCGTAACGGCATACGAACTTGCATTTGCCGCAGTTGTTGTAATTACGGAGAAGCCTGACCCGCTTGTAATAGAGCTCTCGACCTGATAACCCGTTTCACTTGCGGAATTATCGATCCAAACGAGATTAATTACAGTGGTGGATCCTGCCGTCGCCGTAAAAGACGAAGGGGGATTCAATAACGTTGTTGAATTTGCCTCATTCGAATAGCCCGAACTTGGTATGCCCGCGGCGATTGCGCGAACTCTGTAATAATACTTCGACCCCTCTGGAAGACCCGCGTCAGAATAACTCACATTATTAACTCCAAGTGTTGCAATCAATGCAAAACCAGAGCCACTAGTAAGGGACCTTTCAACCTCGAATCCTGTTTCATTTGTTGAATTGTCAGTCCACGAAACTGCAATGGAACTGTTTGTCGTTGTAATGACCGACAACGCTGTGGGCGCGGTCAGTGGCGTCGTTGCACTTCCTTCCGATGAATAGATAGAACTTACGGTAGCATTTATCGACTTGACCCTGAAATAATACGTTGTGCCCGACGCAAGACCGGCAACAGAATACGAAGTTGCGTTCGCGGCGGTGGTAGTAATCGTTGAAAAGCCAGAGCCACTCGTGAGGGAACTCTCTATCTGATAACCCGTTTCACTTGCAGAATTATCGATCCACGCCAGATTAATGGCAGTAGTGGATACTGCCGTCGCTGTAAAAGACAGAGGCGGATTCAACAAGGTCGTTGAATTTACTTCATTCGTGTACCCCGAACTTGGTATGCCGGTGGATATTGCACGAACTCGATAATAATACTTAGTTCCCTCTGGAAGGCCAGTGTTGGAGTAACTCACAACATTCACGCCGACTGTTGCAATCAATGCAAAGCCGGAGCCACTAGTAAGAGACCTTTCAACCTCGAATCCTGTTTCATTTATTGAATTGTCAGTCCATGAAACAGCAATCGAATTGTTCGTAGCTGAAACGACGAGCAACGCTGTTGGTGCCACGGGTGGCGCATCGGGATTTGGAGGCGGCCCAGGAGGACCGCCGCCCGGGTTTCCTCCACCACCGGGATCGCCAGGCTGAGCCAGCAGCAATGAAGCAGCGAAGCAAATTATTACAGTCAATATTGTGGAGAGAGTTTTCATTGAGATCTTATTTAATAACTCAATTTGAATCATCATTTATTTTTCGATCGGATCAAGGAGCCAGGGCCCTTACACCTTCCGGCGGAATCACGAAAACAAGATTGTTGCGATCGTCGTATATGTAATAAGTTTGAGCCCAATGATTTGGATCATTCAATGTTGGGGTGTCAACTGCCTGAACCTTCTTCAGGATTGTACGTCCAAGCACGTCCACATATTCCCGGGTCTCGCGGCCATTTTCATCTTTGATAGATTTGATATTTAATTTTCCAGTGAGATAGAAGCCGCTATTGCTGCCACTCTTGATCGGTTGACCCGATCCATCTAGTTGCCAATTAATGATTCGCTCCTGATTCGGACCTGTGCCATCAACATTAACCAGCGCAAGCGGTTGAATCGGTTTGTCGTTTGTAGTTTTCCAGCTGTCGCCAGCCCCGTACGTTTTCACTACACGATTGATCGGCGAGGGTTCGAAAATCGTCTCCTGAAAGGGTCTTGAATCGTCCGGGATATTGTCAGCGGCACCGTTGCTGTAGAGGGTTGTACCCACGTAATTATTGTTAGCGTCAAGAACTCCTGACTTAAATCGACCATCTGTACCGGTAACAATGGGAAGAAATTTTCGAGTCTCACGGCCCATGTTATCGTAGATGACCGGTGTGACGATGTCGACTTTATTTGGAGAACCTTGTTTGACAAGATTTTGTATTGGCCTTCCAAGACCATCAAAATATTGCACACTCTCGTTCACTAGATCGATTGAAAGCGTGTTGACAGCATTAAGGTCAGTAACATTGTTGCCAATCACCGTATTGGTTACAATGTAGTTTCTGTCAATACAACCTACCCGCGGCATGACTGTCACAGATATAGTATTTGGGGAGCAAGTCTGAGGGGTACAGTCTCCGCATGCATTAGAATTATCAGCCTTATAAAGATAAGTGCCGACAGAACCGGGAGCGTGTGTTGCAGATGACTGATTGTCACCAAATGAATTCCAGGTATTTCCACTATTTGAGCTCCACTTATAAGTTGGCTTTCCAATCCCTCCACTCGTAGTGATCTTTACTCGGTCGCCAAAACAAATCGTATTGGCTGCGGCAGTGATTGTTGGATTAACTGGCTTGGGGGTAACAGAAACTTGTAATGGAACTCGAACGCTTTCGCATCCGTCTCCCGGATTTGTCACTTGATATGAAGTGGCATAAAATGTCGTAGTCGAATTTAACGTGCCAGTTTGAACTCCGGCTGTGTATCCGTAAGGATCCGCCACATTCATGGGAACCTCGGAGGGGCTTGTGGTGCGGTACCAGAGAACCGGTCGAAAAGACAGATCAGGTGTTCCAAACATCTTCACATCTCTGCCTTGGCAGACGACCTGGGCAAGAGAATCGATGTGTAAATTTGTTGGTGGGCCCGGCGTAGGCCATACTCCAATCGGAGGGCTCATCACGTGCGGCGACTCATGTCCGCAGTCGTCAAGTGTCCAAGCTTCGAATCGCCACACGGGTGAAGCTTGCGGTGGCGGAAAATTGAATGAGAACCCCATATCCGCATAGTCGTTCCACTTCTTAAGGACGCCGTCGGTATCCTGATACCAGATATTGAAATATGGCTTGCCTGAATATCCCCTTAATTCAACTGGAATATTTTTTTGTACGCATGCATTGGGACTGCCGAGGTTCACAACCAATTCACCAGCTGTGGCAGCTGGCAGTACATCTACATCGACGTACGGATAGGTAGGACAAGTGATTCCGTCCCTTCCCTCAAAACAGAATCCGCACACGGGCGTCCTGTTCCTTAAATGAAAGCGATATCTTCCCGGTGTCGTTGGAGTATACCAAAAGTCATAACTTCCTGCCCCGGGACCGTAGTCAGCAAAAATATTCCAGCTCGCGCCTCCGTTTGTGCTTGCCCAGTAGTGCGGCTCCTCCACTCCTCCATAGCTTTTGATATTTAGCGGGCAACCAGCATATACAGTCTGCATTTGGTCGGAACTGGAACGACCATTCACTGTTATGGTTCCATCGACGGGTCTTGTAGGCATCGCAACATAGAGTGCGCCTGAATTGCCTCCATACACAGGATCGGACTCGTGGCTTCTGCTTTGCAGATAGTAATTTCCTGAAGTCGTTGCTGTATAGTAGTCACCAGATCCTACCTCCGCACCCTGCTGATTAATCCAAAAAAAATCAACGTTGTCAGGCTTGGATTGTCCCAAAGTGAGAATTACCGAGCCGCATTGCGTTTGATATACGACTGGAGGATTCGGCGGTGACGGCGCCGGAAGTTCGATGATGAATTTGTAATCTGAAGTGATCGAATTGTACAGGTAGAAAGAACCTGGCCCGTTGATCACAAATCCGATGTGCTCTCCGTCATAGTTATAAATTGTCGGCATCGTACCTGCGAAGCAACAGGGATTCCAGTATCCACCCGGTGACGCCCAATAGTCGTAGTACTTTGAAGTAAATACAGTCGTTGGGCCGTCAATACAGTTGGAACTGCATTGTGCGTGCGCTACAGCATAGGATGTTAACCACAGTCCGATGCCGACGAGGATTTTTAAAAAGATTGTTTTCATTTTTTCTCGCCTGAATGGTAAGTGTACTTGCTGATAATTTTTCCTTGGGGATCGGTGACGCCCTTGAGTCTTCCAAAGCTGTCGTAGGAATAATAAGTCGTTAGGCCGTTGGCGTCTGTCTTCGATGCCATGCCAATCAAAGGATAATATGTATATGTTGTAACAAGCGCCGTAGATCCCGCAAGACCGTTGCGGATATTCTGCAGCTCTGTCATTCTTGGCACTTCATTGATTGTGTACTGGTCATTCAGAACTGTTTGATTCACGAAACCAGAAACAGTTGTCCAGTCGGCGCCGACCACTTCTGCAACCGGGTACTTTTTGCCATAACCCCATAGGAATGTCCGCGTGATCCCATTGTCTTTTTCCTGCAGCTCCAACAAATTTCCCTTATCATCGTATTTATTAAATCTTAATTTGACCTCCAGCGGATTTGATCCAATTGCCGCCTTATGCGTTTCAAGCAGGAACGCACTGTTAAATCCGAAGCGATCCTGATTGGTTATGGAAGAATTAAGTTTCTTGTTGCTATGGATAAGTGAGATCATATTGCGATTGACGTACATATCGCTCATGTTGTCATATTCAATCTGCGAAAGTCCTGGATTGGGAAGGAGGTTGTTGACTGAGTTACAACAAATGTCTTTGTTGTATGTGTTTTCGGTCACGTGCAAGTTGCCATCGCTGTCCTCCATGGATATGCTTCGTGTTTGACGATGATCAGGCGTAGCGTATGTGAATACAGTTGTTGTTTCATTGTAAGATGTGGGATTTGATTGGTCGTAATTGACTTCCCGTCTTGTACTCAAAAACGGGTAGTATGTATATTTTCTCACTGCCTGGATATACCATTCCGTGTAGGTGTATGTACCATTGGTCACCGTCACAAAATAGTTGTCATAGGCGCGAACAAACTCGCCTAACCGGGAGGGGTCAGCGTTATACGTATAAAATATACCCTTGACCGGCTTTCCAGTTGCATCAAACGTTTCTTCCGACTTCAGCTGACCCCGTTCGAGCTCCTTCGTGCTATATCCAAGGCGTGGATTTGTGTTGGAGGAAGTGAACTCTCCAAGGTTGGCTGAGCCGGCGTAAGTCCTGATTGCAGCAGGATATTCATCCAGATATGTAGTCTGATCAGAGTTTGAGTACTTGTAAACTGTAGACGAATTGTCGGGAAATACTTTCTTGACTTCTGAATAAACAACGTCTCTACCGTCAGTATAATTGAGACAAGTGAAGTTATCCATTCTTATTGACGTGTGCTGCGCGCGCGGGGGAGAACCAATAACGTACGAATTGAGAATTCTTTTTTTCCCCGCTGAAATTCCGGTTGAGACACCCCCGGAATTTGTGTAGCTGTAATGAGTGGTATAAGTATTTCCTTCCCCGTCTGCATTGGTAATGTCCGACACCCTCATCCCCCCTCCGATGTCCTCTTGAGAAAGCGTATTGATTTGTATCTGACTCCCAGATATCTCTACCCTTTTGGAAAACTTGTTGGCCTCATACTGAAAGGTTGTGGATGCACCCGTTGGATATCCGATTGACGTTAGTATGCCAGCCCTTGCGAAAGTCGGATTCATCATGAGGTAGGTTCGGACTGTCGCCTCTTCAGCGTTACTTGCCGCCCCGAGGCCGGACGGAAACGGAATCTTATTGTAATATCCCCATTCATCGATTTCCAGTCGATTATAGGATGGTAAGGGTGTTGGATCATAGTCGAACGTATAGACCTGATCAGGGAGGTCGCCTGCGAGGCTTATTTTTCTGAAGAACTTTAAGAACAATCTTTCATTACTGTTGTCATTATAGTCAAAAGCATATTTCTCCTTCACACCATTGACGTCTGAGATATCAATCGATGTAAGTTTAAACCATTTGCTTTGCGGCAAAATATTATCTGTCTCGGGCGGGACACCTTCCCAGCACATATCCCCAAAACGAAGATTATTGATAAGCCCCGTGGTAGAGCCGCTCGGATCGATGTATGAGTATTGAAGTTCGTTTGTCTCAGCAACACCAAAATTGACGGTAAACGAATTTGCCGTGATCTTTTGTAAGTATGAAGGCGTTTCCACTGTGAGGAAACTTGTTGTAGAAAAAGTCCCATCGTAGTGATTTCCAGTTGGAAACATATCGTCAGTTACCGCACTTGGGTAAATGGTATGTTGATGGAACTGATAGGAGTATCTCTGGTAAACATAGTTTACCACATTTCCTTTTGGACTGCTTATCGAAGTAAGATGCCATGCGTTTGCAACAACATCCTCATTGTTGGGATTAAAATTTGTACCCGGAGGCCGGGTTGCCTGCCTGGTAAATTCAATGGCATTTTCGGTTGCGGCGTCGGTGGCTCCGAATGTATACTTCATCCCCTTTTCATCGGTGATAATGATTGTGTAAATCAGCTGCTTTATCTGAATGTAGTTAGTGGTGCAAATAGGATTTCTCAATATGAATGGTGTTTGTGGCGGATTTATGGCAACTTCTATCTTTAAATCTGCCTGCGCCTTCGTCTTGACTACCCATTGACCTAAATGATTCAAGAAAAAACTCCCCGACACTCCGCTCGGCAAAGCGAAATCAAATTGGTCTGGAGAGGCAATTGGGCCTTTGTCAGACTTACTGAATTGTTCCATCTCTCCGCCCGGGCTGGCATCAGTCCAGTTGTTTGCCAGTTGGCTATAATTAAAAAGGTATGCGAATTTATGTGGGTCTGCATAACCTGAAACAGCAACCTCATCAGGTGCGGCATTTACTGTTCGAGTTACAATGCCACCGGTTAGTAATGACCAGTTTTGACCTACCCATCCAGGATGCTGAGATGGCTTTACACCTCCGGAAAAATAACTCAAGCGACAGTGAATATTGATATCTCCTTCATTCACATTGAAAACGTCCACGTCGATAGGTGCCAGTCCTGTAAAAGGTGATATGTCATATTTACCAAAAACTCCGAGTCCCGCAGCGTTTGGTGATAAGAACTGAGCGGTCGAATTGTTTGATTGAGCAGACGATTCAAACGCACATGATAATTCGGCAATTACCACGGCGAGCACAAGAATGAATTTCAGTAGAATTGACTTCATAAATCTGAAAGGGTTTGTTCGAATGTAAAGCGTAATGAGCGTACACTGCTATTTGAAAAAGGAAGTAGTCTGGAAAACCGTACAAAATGAGGGTGAACGGAAATCAGTACCTCTGCCCCAAGTTAGCCGCTGAATTTTCTGACGATTTTTATACGAGCTTGGAACCTGCCGAATAAATAAGAAATCTTACATGCCGACATCTCACCAGTTAAAGATGTACTTCCACTACTGACATATTAAATTCAGCGTATCCTTGAACTTGGGTTTATAATTCCTGTTGAAAAACTGATTAAACCTTACATCGCCGCGGGCGAAAAAGCCTAAAGGATTCTTTAGTTCTCTAAATGATTATTTAGATGAGCCCGAAAAATTTATCTGTGTGTTGATTATACTGACGGGACTTTCATTGATTTCATAGTCCACAATTGAATGGTCCCAAGGACTGCAGGTGAATTTGAAATTATCACGACTGGATTTTTACCATGCAAAAGACCGAAGGACTTGTACTAAATATCGGTCCGACATAACCACGAGTTCCAAAAACATAAATCGCACTGGGCGCGGCTACATAAATTTTTCCTATGTGAGCACCATTATTCCCTTTGATCGGGCCAATGGAATATTCCCAGTCAATATTGCCGCTCGCATCCAGCCTTGAAACGACCATTTTTGCATTTACTGAATTCCCTGAACTTACCGCGCCTCCTAAATAGTACATCCCATTGAACGCCACTATCTCGGTTGCCTCTGCATAGCGGGAAAGGCTAAAGTCATCATAAAACTTCTCCCACACGAGCTCACCATTGGCTTGGCTGAATTCATATACAAAGCGCCTTGTGGACCAGTTCGGCTGATTCCATTGGTAGCCGACCACCACGAAATTTCCATTAACGCCAATAGTGGCCTTTATCGGTTGCTCAGATAATGGCGTCTCATATATTTTTTTCCATTTGCGAGAGTTCTGAGCGTCAAACGAGAAATTCATGACATCGATATTATCCTGAGTATATCCAAAACTTGAATAATAGAAGAAACCCAGATCGTTCGTTTCAATCGGATTATAGTTTATGTTGATGCCTTCCAAAGATGTAAAATTGGAATATCCTTTTTCCGCTATGATGTTTCCGTTAATGTCTATAGTAAAATCCCACAGTGATACCACTCTTCGCGGATCATCTATGACGGCGAGGTTGAAAGTCCTCATTGTTATCAAAAAGGCATCTTTCCGCACGGAAATGCGGATTGGGAACTGAAATGCATCCTTATTAAGCTCGCGTTCCCAAACAGGATTTCCGTTTGTATCGAATTTTCGCAGTATTAAGCTGGCAGAACCGCTTGCCCAGGATGTAGAGCCAACGAGGTACCCGTCGGGTAACTTTCTAATAATACGTGGTTCCTTTGAGGTCCCATCATCGTAATCCCTCTTCCAAATTACATCCCCGCTTGAATTAACCTTCATGAGCCGCAGGAAGGATCCAACGGTCAAACCTGCTCTTGCCATTGAGAAACAGATCGTAAAACCTTCTTGCTCATTTCCCACAACGTCGACAATAGCTGGTGCATTCTGGTCGAACGGGTATTCCTTGTCCATTAAAGTGATAATGGTGTTCGTCGTGGCGGTAGCCACATTACTGTAGATCGTGTCTTTGCCGACCGCCAGGTAAGCTTGAACATAGTATCTGGTAGAATGGCGCAATCCTTCTGCGGTGTCGGTAAACTGATTACCTGCTTCTGTATTGACCTTTTTGTTCTTCTTAATCTTGGGGTTCGGTACCGTATCCCAGAAAATCCCCTTCTCCAAAATGGAGGTCGTCGGTCCAACAATATTTACCAGAACCGAAATCTTTGATTGGCTTATACTGGAGATATTATCAATTCGAATTTGCGAAACAGGACCGTTCTCCTTTTCCTGGCAAGAAAAAACAAATAGCCCTAGAGCTACAACGCTAAACAAGGCGAATTTTTTCATTAGTCCTTTATCCGGAAATTTTTCGGTACTCTAAATTTACAAATTCCTGAATAGGCAGTTAATTGTTCCTAAACCTCTTGCGTGTACCAAATGAATTCAATGCTAAGCGTTTTGTTATTCTAACATGATGGGCCAATGCGAAGTTGTTACCTTTTCTTTTTTGGCATCTTGCTCCCGAGTGCCGCCTTTAAAGTCATCGCAAAATCTGAGTCAGCAACAGGGGACTTTTTTTTCTGCGGTCTAGAGGCATTCTCTTCAGATTTCTTCCTTTCTTTCTCCAGTTTAACGGCGGCCCAACCCTTGCCTTTGGAACGACGACCGGCTTTGCCGAAACCCCAGCTCTTGCCACCCAATCGAATTGCGCGTTGACTCCCCCGTTTGCTCATTTTGATTATTTAAATCCAAGTGAACTTCCTTTCTTCAATCGCCTTCTTTATCCTAGGAGAATAGGAAATGGCAGATTTCCCGAGATGCACTGCAGGGCTAACAACTCCTTCGCGTACCAGCATATCCATTATGTTAGAAAGGACATCATAGCCCTCATCGAGTGTCTTTCCTTTCAGCGAGCCATCCCTTAATGCAGGAAAGAGCAATTCCTCATCATAACTTCGACCATTGTCTCCTTTCGACTCAAGAAATTCAAGGACTTCATTAATTGCATCCTGATGTTGTATCCAATATTCGTTAATGAACGAGACAAACGGATTACCGTTTTCCTCGTACAAATCGAAGCCGAGAGGCGAAATGCTTATTATGACCTCTTTAGGGAAATAGGTTGATCGGATTCGGGTTGATGCGTCCTTTTGTGTCAGAAAGTAGGCTATTTTCTCCCCCGTATCGATATTGATGATCACTCCATTGTCACCGTAGAGATCTGCTTGAAAGCGAATCGGATCTGACTGACTGGGAGAATTAAAACTCTCTCCATCAAGCTCATTTTGAAGTACACTTATGGCGCTCATACCAAAATATTTATTTCGCGTTATATGCCACTCCTTTCCCGCTCAAGTTCCCACTGCCGTTCTCTTGACTGTCGTTGATTTTCATCTCGTTCCAGGCGTTTCCACCACCAATAGTAATTCCTAAACGGATGGACGTACAGAACAATACGTTGGCCTGCCCCTGAAATTTCGTGATGAATCTCGGTTACCACACCTCGCCTATATTTTATGTTCCAATCGATGAAATCCAATGATATGATTTCACCGAGTCGAGGTGTTACTGGAAGTCTAAATTCTCCCCAAAATGTGAGAGCCGACTCTCGTTCCTGAGCTTCTAATTCTTCCTTATTCTGTTTGCCCCTTTTATAACGAAAGCTCTCCTCTTCGTGGTGGCGCGCAATGTAAATAGCGTGAATGCAATTAGAAACGGTTGCCGGATGCGGGGCCAAAGACTCAATCAAAGAAATGTATGACTTATATATGATTGGATAGACCTTGTTCCGTGGCAGTTTGACCGCTTCGCACACGACTGAGATGTCAGGAACACCGATTTCATCGGCATCATAGTTCAGGACAATGGCCTCCAGATAGCTAAGAAGTCGGTCATTTTTTGAATCGCGAATGAATTGAAATTGCGCCTTGAACGAGATAAGCGTATGAAGCGCATTATGGTAATTGATTTTCATTTAATCTTGATGTGCGATTATTTAGTATCAGAAGATTTCAAAGGGAAGTATTGAATTTTCTACTCGCTCTAATGATATAATAAATGAACAACCCATTGAAGAATCTCATTAGAAAATCAATGCTCCCGAAGATAGGTATTGCATCGGACGTCAATTGATTTGTAATTTCTGAACTGTGGACCGGACTGATCAAGTTAAGATACATTCCCAGCCCCGCTATGAATGCATCACTACTCCAAAGAGAGAAATTCGGTTCTGGACGAATTCCGAGGTTGAAAGTTGTTATTAAAAGGTAAAACAGTAATGAATGAACGATCAATAGCCAGAGCAGAGGGCGCCCGAAACTTTGACCGAAATCACTAAACAATCGATTTGTACCTAGAACTACCCAGTTCCCCACATCCCTCCACTTGAAGTCATTCCAGAACTTAATGTCCACAATCTTCCAATAGATCTTTAGCTCATGCATTTGGAATGATAGAGCATCAATTTTGTTATGTTGGTCAAGCGAAAGGACTTTTAGCTGGCGATAACACTCTTTCATCGGCCATAGAACGTTAAGTATTTCTCTTGTGTTCTTCCCATTCAGGTCCCTAGAATATTCATAAAGTTCATAGTTCCTTGGCCATTCAACATTTATTAATTCGCATCCCGACAGCGAAGAATTCAGCAAGCGTATTGAAGCATTTGAGAAATTGACATTGTGAAATCTCGCGTTTTCAAAAGATGAAGACTGCATGAACAAAGAGTCCGTCACGGTAACATGCTGGAATTTAGAATCTTTTCCAGATGTGAATCCATCTAGAAAAAGTTTTGAAATCGTAGACGACTTGAAATCAACTTCGCCCGCCGTATTGCACAAATCCATGACTGCAATTCTGCAGTCCTCCGCGGGATCATTTTCAGTCTTTTGCAACCTAAATGAAGTGAAATTCTTTGAAAATTTTATTTGATCGACTGTCCCGCCAGAAATCTTAGTGTTCTGGGTCGTGTTAGTTGCGGTCAAACTTCCAAGTTGGCATCTGGTAATTTCCAAATTCGTACATGCACCCTGATTCAAAACGACCTCGTTGATTGCCGCGAACTCGATCCCTATCAAATTTGAGGCCGCGGCGGAAATGAGCTGTCGGATTCTTAATTGTTTTACTTTTAGCTCAGGGATGTTGCCGGCTTGATCGTTTTTGCGATTTCTGACTTTGCCATACGTGACCAGAGTCAGAGACAAGAAGCTATTGGTGCAGTTTGGGAAGCATCTCAAAAAGGTGAGAGTAGAGAGCGGGCTGTCCCAGGAATCATTAGCCATTGATGCAGACATCCCAATCAACCAAGTTGGTAGAATCGAACGTGGCGAAGTGAACCCTTCCCTCAGCACCCTTAGCTCGATAGCCAAAGCATTGAGCTTGCACCTCCGGGAACTGCTGGATTTCTAGTGCTAGGCATTTTCAAATTGCTTATTTGCCCCAATCCTGCAACGAGCAGCCTCATTGGCATCGCAAAAAATGAAATTGACCAAGGTTTTATGCCTTGGCCAGCGTAGAAGTGTCCCCTCATTGTCCCCCAATAACAAAAAA
Source organism: Cyclobacteriaceae bacterium (assembly GCA_044223825.1). Taxonomy (GTDB): domain Bacteria; phylum Bacteroidota; class Bacteroidia; order Cytophagales; family Cyclobacteriaceae; genus ELB16-189. Next base: position 147,906 of record JBGALO010000011.1, read on the forward strand.
GCCCCTTTATGAGGGGCAAATTGAATTTTTCTGCGGTCTGGACGGGACTCGAACCCGCGACCTCCTGCGTGACAGGCAGGCATTCTAACCAGCTGAACTACCAGACCTTAATTTTCCACTTATTCGAGGGTGGAACCCTAAAACAAGGCTGCAAAGATAGTTTTAGGGAGGTCTAATCCAAAATTAGTTTCGAAAAAAAGCTGGCCCGGTCTGACCGACCCACGCAACGGCGCAAAAGCTCGCCAAGCGACGCCTGTAGCAAGCTGAGCATCAACTTAATGCTTTGATCTATGAGTCCTGAACTTGAAAAGCGTATCGAAGATTGGAAGAGGAAAAGCTCTGACAAAAAGGAAAAGAGGTCGTTCACGATAAAACCTCATCGGGTTCACATGGATGAAAATGACATCTCCTTCAAGATCGAATTGTGGGTGACGAATGGGATTCAAACCGAAAAAGTGACAGTGAAAAGCAATATGATGACACAAAACGGTGGCTCTGACAAGGACCTTGCGCGTCTCGATGAGACTATCGCGAAACTTGAGACTGACTTTCGCTTTCGCGGTGGCCAGGCGTTCGCACGGATGGAAAAAATGGTGCGTGGAGATGGTGATGTGGAGAGGAATCCCTACTCGTGAAGAAATGAAGCCACGCCTGCCTACGCGTGGCCGCGTGCGCCACCGCTAAAGCTGACGCGGCAGGCCAAGAAAGACTTAATACATTACAATCTTCAAGCTAAGATTGGTTAGAACTTAATAGATCTGATTGCGAACGATTATTGGATGCTGATATTTTAAAGGCCGATTTCCTTTGCGGTCTTCGCGTCTTTGCGCGAGGCATTTCACCCCAGACATCTAAAAATCTCCCTGAAGAATGCCGGATGTGCCTGCCATGTCGGCGCTGAAACCAGCCTGCCGTCACGCACGGAGTCTTGCGGTATCCAGGTCCCTCCTGCGCTCTCGACTTCAAAACGCACGTGCTCATAACAAGTAACTTTTTTTCCTTTGACAAGACCGGCGGCTGTCAATATTTGGATGCCGTGACAAACCGAAAATATCCATTTGCCCTTCGTGTCAAACTCACGAATAATCCTTATAACGGTTTGATTGTGACGAAGGTATTCTGGTGCTCTTCCACCTATAATTAGCACTGCTTCGTATTGATCGACGATCACTTCGCCAAAAGAAATGTCGGCCTTTGCCTGATAGCCTGGACGCTCCACATATGTATCCCAACCCGGCTCAAAATCATGCATCACAAGATGCAACCACCTCGCTTCATTCGCGGCAATCACGGGTTGATAACCAGCTTCTTGGAATCGGTGATATGCATACCATACCTCGTACCCCTCGCCTGCATCACCGGTGATAATCAGTATTTTTTTCATGGCGCTCCAATTTTGATGATTGTCATCATCAAGATACTAGTTGGCAGCGCCAATCGCTACTGATACTCCAAGATTACCCTCAAGTCGAAAAATTATGCCGTAATGGAAATGCTTACCGGTATGATATTGTTTTAGGTTTCCGCCGACGAACGTACCCGCAGCACCGGCGAAACGAAAAGGCACCGTAGGGTGCCTTCTCAATTGCGAATTGTGTTGAAAATTGTCTTCGTTTCTTAACTCATTGGGTAAGATCAAGCCACGATTTTCGGCAGTTGATAGCCATTGTTGTACTTCGCTGCGATGTAATTGTTGGCTTTCTCCTCGTTGAACTTCCCTTTGGCAGGATCCCATGTGACCTTCTGCCCAGAGCGGTAAGAGATGTTTCCCATCTGGCATACCGTAGCAACATGAGCCCCTGCCTGGATCGGAATCACTTCCCAGCCATTGCGGTCAAGTACCAGGGTTCCATTGTTCCCGATATATGACATGCCGTGGTCGCGGCCATAGTTGCCGTTGCTGATACCCTGCGCCTGTTCCCACAAAATGTTGAAGCCGTCAAACTCATAAACAGTTGCAAGCGTATCCGGAGTCTCTTCCTGGCCATTGGGATAAGCGAACTTACCGCCAAGGGCGATAGCAGACTTGGGATACTTAGCATCCATACCCATCAACGCATAGTCCATCAGGTGGACGCCCCAATCGGTCATCAAACCGCCGGCATAATCCCAGAACCAACGGAAATTAAAATGAAATCTGTTTGGGTTGAACGGACGCTTCGTCGCAGGTCCTAGCCACATGTCGTAATGAACTCCTTCGGGCGTAGGTCCGTCTGGTTTCGGCTCCACGTTCTTCATCCAGCCCTGATATGCCCATGCCTTAGCAGTTCTTATCTGACCCAACTTTCCTGTCTTGATGTAATTCAATGCGTCGACCATGTGCGGCTGACTCCGTTGCCACTGCCCTACCTGAACCGCGCGGTTGTATTTCTGTTGCGCTGCGACCATCGCGTTACACTCGGCAATTGAGTTGCCACAAGGCTTCTCGACATAAACATCTTTACCCGCCTGGCATGCTTCGACCATTTGAAGGCAATGCCAATGATCCGGGGTACCAATCACCACAACATCGATATCCTTGTTTTCAAGAAGTTTCCTGTAATCGGTATAGGTTACAGGAGCTTTCATACCTCCCTTTGCAAGCTCATACTTGCGGAAGTTCAGCACGTTCTCGTCCACATCGCACAACGCGACAACCTGAGTATCCGGAATCTTTAATAGCGATGTCAGGTCGGCCCAACCCATGCCGTTGATGCCGATAGCACCGATATTGATCTTTCCATTTGCGCCCACTAGCTTTTTTGCTGCGGCAATGGCATCCCAATTAATCGCGGTACTCAGCCCGAGTCCGGCCATGGCATACGCTGATGATCTGAGAAAACTTCTGCGGTCTTTGGTCATAATTCTTCGATTTAGGAAGAACTAAGATCGTAGAATAATTGAGGAGTGCAAATAGGTTTTATGTGGAAGAAGAGTATTTCACACGAAGCCCTTGCTCCGCAGAGCTATGCTAAGGCGATGCACATAGACGCAAAGTAACACGAAGGGCTTCGTGAACTTTGTGCCGTGGTGTCGGGGTGGTTATTGTGTGTTCATTTTACTTCCACGAAGGAACAAACGACGTTGTCTTCACGGTAGCGCCAAGCTCATTAAGAATATTATACAGCCCGAAATACGTGCGATTGATATATAGCGCATGCTTGATACCACGAACCTTCTTCGAATCACGCAATTCTTTCATATTCGACAAACGCTCCCCAGTGGCATACAGGGTCTGAAAATAGCGCTGGTCAGAAAAATCAAAGGTCGGTGTGTGGAACGGACGCCCTAACAATTCAAGCAATTCAGTGAATATGGCAGTGAAAAATTTATGCTCGGCCTGAGAATCGTCCGGGTATATGAAATTCATGGCATAGAATATTTTCTTCAGCCGTTTCTCATCGCTTAGAATGTCCTTGTCGTGCAACTGGAAATAAAGCCTGTAGAAATCGAGCGGTATCTCCTTTACGCAACCAAAGTCGATGATGCCCAGCTGCTCATCTGGAGTGATGATGAAATTGCCAGGATGCGGATCGGCATGAACAGCCTTCAGCTCGTGAAACTGAAAATGGTAAAAATCCCACATGGCTTGGCCGAGTTTATTCGCAACCTCTTTTGACGGCTTGCCCTGTTTCAGATATTCACCCAAAGGCTGACCCGAAAGCCAATCCATTGTCAATATCTTTTGAGCGGAAAGTGCGGGGTAATAGTTTGGAAACGCGAGGTTCGCGATAGCCTTGCATTTCTTTGATATCTCCATTGACCGCTTCAATTCCAGCGTATAGTCAGTCTCCTCCATCATCCGCTGTTCCACTTCACCGATGAACTCATCATATTCCACCGGATTGAGCTTGAACATTCGCAGTGCAATGGGCTTTACCATGGCCAGGTCGCTCTTGACACTATCCGAAACGCCAGGATATTGAATCTTTACAGCAAGCACTTTACTTTTCAGCGTTGCTCTGTGAACCTGACCCATCGACGCAGCATTGGTTGCGGAGCGGGAGAAGGTGTCGAACATTTGCTCGGGAGATTTACCAAATGACGAAAGGAAAGTCTTCACCACCAGTGGATACGACAACGGAGGCGCGCTGTACTGTGCAAGCGAAAACTGCTGTTGGTACGCCTGGGGCAACAGATTCTTATCCATGCTAAGCATCTGCGCCACTTTCAACGCACTGCCCTTTAACTTGCTCAGCGAATCATAAATGTCGTTGGCATTTTCCTGGTGAAGCTCATCTTTAGATAACGAAGGGTCAACCAGTTTTTTGCTATAGTGTTTGAGGTAGTTGCGTCCGATTTTCGCTCCGGTTGCGATGAACTTCGTGGCACGCTGGACTTTTGTGACAGGTATCGTCTTTTGCTCTTTCAATTCTTTGCGTGTTGGTATAGAAATTTTCCAAAATCAAGTGCGTTGTCGAGAATTCCTTTTGAGACCAGGTCGAACGCAAGGTTCACAGACTTCTCGACCGCCGCATCCGTCTGTTCGAATGCGGGGCTGTCATCTCTGCTCCAAAACTGAAGAACGAATACCAAGTGCATCCAGAACAACATGTCATAGCGTTCGTCGAGATACGGCCTCTTTGCCAACTCACCGTTTTGTTTGCCCTCCGTGAGCACAGGCTTAAGCCACGCTACAAATTCAGTTTTAAAAGATTTCATGGAAGAAGGCATCAGAACAGGATTATTCCATCCCTTCAAGCCGATCAAAACAAAACTCCTGTCTGATCGCATTACTTCCAGCAAAGTATAATAGAATGCGAGTATTTTCTCCCGGGTTGAGAATGCAGAAAAACTCTTGTCCGAGTGAAGGTTGTTAACCACGGTGTGTACATAACCCTTCCATATTTCCTTTTCGATTGCATCGAAAGAACCGAAGTGTTTGTAAAATGCTTCCTCGGAAATACCAATTGATTCACAAAACGTGTAAACCGAAGTCGGATGTCTGCCATCCCGGAGAAGTGTGTGGCGAAAGGAAGTGAGAATCTTATCTCTGTCTGTACCTTTTGCTTTGCGAGAAGATTTTTTAACCGTTTCCATACCTTTTTTAACAAAAGAATTGAAAAGAAGTTTCGAATTTAACGTGATTATTGCGCCAGGCGTATTTTTTTCCATATGTGACTTATGAGAAATTCCCTTTGCACGGTGGTGGCCCTTCTCATTTTGATCCCGTTTGGATCGTTTGCACAGTCCAATGCATCGAAAGAGAAGCGTACAGCTACATACTATTTTGAGGCAGGAGAAAATGCGCTCGACAGGAAGGAATATATTACCGCGCAGGCCCATTTCACGGAATGTCTGCGACTAGACCCTGCATTTGCCGATGCCTATCGACTAAGGGCAATCGCCCGCGAACATCTAAATGATATGTCACGCGCGCTCACCGACTATAATATCTATGTCGGGCTAAAGCCCGATGACCCAGAGGCACTTTTTAATCGCGCTGTCCTCCGATTCGAGGCGGGCCAGCTTTTGCCGGCACGGCAGGATTTTCTCTTGTTGTTAAAGATGCCCAAACAAGAAACCAATATGGTGTATTTCAGCCAGGAGAAATACAGCGACAGCGGTGGCAAAGTGTTTACGTATGGTCACAGTGGTAAGGATTACATCTATAACTATCTCGGACTGATTGAAACAAAGACTAAGCGATATGATAAAGCGGTCATGTGGTTCGATTCTGCCTTGCGCATTTCTCCGGCCAATCCCAGCTATCTGATCAATCGCGGCATCGTCCATTCAGAAAGTAAAGATCTTGCGCGCGCAAAAGCCGACTTCGAAGAAGCGTTGAAGCACGACCCGGATAACGCACTCGCTATTCACAACCTCGCCGTGCTGAAGTCATTCGAAGGCAAGGAGGACTCAGAAAAGCTTCTCACGGAAGCAATCGAAAAGAACAAGAACCTTCCCTATCCCCGCGCTGAACGCGCATTCTACCGACTGCAGAACAATGACCTAATCGGTGCACTGGAAGATTACAATGAACTTGTGAGGATGGAACCAACGATTGCAGAAAGCTATCTTAACCGGGGATTTGTGAAAGAAAGACTAAAAGATCTTGAAGGCGCTTTAAACGACTTTTCAAAAGCGATTTCGCTTGATGAGAAAAATCAAAAGGCCTGGCTCGGCCGGGGCAACGTGATGTCAAAAGTTGGAAAATGGAAGGAAGCCGCCGAAGACTATACCGTTGCAATCGAAATTGATCCCAGCTATAATCTTGCTTACTATAATCGCGCGATGGCACTGAGCAACATCAAGAGGCTCAGTGAAGCATGCAGCGATCTTAAAGCCGCGGAAAAACGCGGCATGACAATCAATCCTCAGGTAAAAGCAAAGATCTGCAGGTGACTTTGCCGGAGCCGCAACTGATTCAAAAGCTGATCGAGAGGAACGAGCTTGCCTTCCGACAGCTAGTACACGACCAAAAGGACAGGGTTTACAACGTCGCGTTGGGCATCGTACAAAATGAATCCGAAGCTGAAGATGTGACCCAGGAAGTTTTCATTGAAGTGCTCGAATCAATTCGTCACTTTAAAGGTGAATCGCGCCTCTCAACATGGATTTATCGTATCGCAATAACACATTCCCTGGAAGTGGTCCGACGAAGAAAACGTAAGAAACGCTACGGATTCATGATCCGCCTTTTCCAGCAAGGCGTTGACGAGCCAGGAATTGAATTGCCAGACTTCGTGCACCCTGGCGTGCTCATGGAAAACAACGAAAAAGCTGTGATGTTGTTCAAAGCAATCGACCAGCTTCCCGAAAATCAAAAAATAGCTTTCACTTTACATAAGATCGAAGACCTGAGCTATGACGAAATCGCCAGGATTATGAACGTCAGTTTATCGTCCGTCGAATCCCTCATTCACAGGGCAAAGTTAAATCTCCAAAAAAAATTATCGGAACTGCGCAAGTTCTGATCAGAAAAGACATCCAATCGCTTATGGACCCCAAAGAAAACGAAATCGACAGCATCCTTCATAGCCTGGACGGACTTCAGAAGGCTTCAGCAAATCCTTTCATTTTCGAAAAAATAAAAGGCAGAATCGAAACGAGGGCAACGCCGGCAAAGTCAATGCTTCGATGGGCTTTGATGGCCCTGCTCATAATCGCCCTGAACGTGATAACATGGACACAGGCAAATCAAGGTACTGCGGCAAGTGACCTAAACCCCATCGCAGGACAATTGGGTTTCTCAAATTCTACATACCAATACTAGCATGAATTATTTCGACAAATCCCGTGTGCTCATTGCAATGGTCGCTTTGCTGGTGGTCTTGAACGTTGCCACCCTGGGCTTTTTATGGACACAGCGACCGCCGCATCCCCGCGGCAGACCGGGCGGCCCGCCTGCCCAATACCTGATCGAAAAGGTCGGCCTAACGCCAGATCAGCAGGTGACCTATAAAGAACTTATTCAGTCACATCAACAGCACATGCGTTCAATAAACGACAGCATTCGATATCATAAAATACAGTTATTCAAATACTTAACAACACCTGATTCAACAATGGCTTATGCAGAGTCGGCGCGCATTGGATCGTTTCAACAGTCGCTGGAGATGAGCACTTTCAGCCATTTCTCCAGCGTCAGGGCACTGTGCAGCCCGGTACAGGTAATCAAATTTGACAAAGTAATCGACGATGTTCTAAAGATGATGGCACCGCCGCCACCACCACGGTAGAAATCTCAATTGTGAAATCTTTTGAAAAATAAATAGAGCGCCACGCAAGTTTTCTCCCCGAACGGCATCCAATAAGTCATGAAGGCATTAGTCCCAGTTTTATTTGCAATGGTATCATGTGCACCGGGTACCGACACATTGCCTTTTTTCAATACTGCGGACTTTACCCCTGAATGGCCTGAACAAAGTTCAGGCAATATTGAAAGTATTCACCGTATCCCAGACTTTGCGTTCGTCAATCAGGACGGTGATACTGTCACCAAGAAATCTATCCAAGGGAAGATTGTGGTGGCCGATTTCTTTTTCACGGTTTGTCCCGGCATATGCCCAAGACTAACTGCGAGCATGGGCAGTATTCAGGAAACGTTTCAAGATGACGACGATGTTATCCTGTTATCGCATTCGGTCACTCCAGACATGGATGACGTCCCTCGGCTAAAAATGTACGCCGATGTACATCACGTAATAAGTGGCAAGTGGCATCTGTTGACCGGCAATCGGCAGGACATTTACCGGATCGCACGGCACGGTTACTTTGCCGATGAGGAAACCGGATTAGCCAAAGGAGAAAATGAATTTCTGCATACTGAAAACTTCATCCTAATTGACGGCAACCAAAGAATCCGGGGTGTTTACAACGGCACAAACCCTGCGGAGATAGAACGACTTATCGACGACATCAGAATATTAAAAAAGGAGATATCTGCATGAACATAATGCGCATTGTTCCTTTTGTGCTCATCATCACATCGTTTCTGAATTGCTCGAGGTTTGAGACCGCCAAATCTATCAACATCAATATGCAACCTTACGAACTGAGGCAAGTCGGACAATATGCTTTCTACCAAGATCAACGGGCCAGCGGGCTTGTCAGGGAATATTATTCTTCCGGGGAACTTCATCGGATTTCACGATACGAGGATGGTTTACTCCATGGGCTTACGCGAAGCTGGTATCCGGACGGTGCAAAAGAATCAGAACGCTATTACGATCGCGGGGAAAAGGAAGGTCTTCACATCGGCTGGTGGCCAAACGGCAACAAGCAATTTGAATACGAATTCTCAAAAGGGATGTACCACGGAACATTTAAAGAATGGTACGAGACGGGAAAGTTATTGCATGTCTTTGAGTACAACCAAGGCCATGAAGTAAGCGCCATCGGGTGGCGCGAGAACGGACGTACGTATATCAATTTCGTCGTTCGAAATGGCAAGAAGTATGGATTGACCAACGCACGATTGTGTTATTCACTAGAAGATGAGAAAGGAGTGTTTGGTAAACAGTCGGCAGTAAGCAGTAGGCAGTAGGCAGTAAGCCTCCCGATAGCTATCGGGAGGCAGTAGCAGTAAGAATTGAAAATTGAGAATTGAGAAGTAACCAGCAACCAGCAACATGAACTCAAAAACCCAACTAATCCTCACAGCAGTCATACTCATAGTCGCCGTGGCCTCATGCAAAAAAGACGACCCCTCGCCTTCTGCTACAAGCACGTCGGTGCCTACCGTGTTTTCATCAAAGTTTTCGTCAACGGTGACGCTAAGCATGGATGGAGATAATGTGGTGCTAAAAAGCAATGGCGTGCCGAATCACAATAGTCCTTACTTCTCGAAGACCGACAGTCGTTACGAGGCGTACAACGGCACCAATACCAGTTTTGCAATCAATCCTAACTCCATTAAGGAGCAGTCATTGGTCTTTAAGATTCCTTCCAGTCCAAAAGAAGCGAGCACAAAAACTGCCACATCCCTGGGACCGATCGGAATCTCGATCAATGGGGTTCCACTCTACAATCAATACGCTGGCCCCAATCAGCCACTTGCCGGCGAGATCAATTCATTCGATCAATACAATGGCCATCCTCAACAAACCGGGCAGTATCACTATCATGTCGAACCCCTGTACATCACTGCAACGAGCAGTAAGAGTGGTTTGGTAGGCTTCCTGCTTGATGGGTTCCCTGTCTATGGACCATCAGAAAACGGAAAGACGTTGACTTCAGCGGATCTAGATACTTATCATGGTCATAGCACAGCGACTGCAGAGTATCCTGCCGGGATTTATCATTACCATACGACGAATGATTCGCCCTATATCAATGGAGGGAAGTTTTTTGGAACGCCTGGGACGGTAACGCAATAATACTCTTGTGATTAAGATTTACAGGTGGACGAAGGCAATCCCCTTTCAGTCTTAGTGGGTTCACACTTTGTGGTCCTCGTGCCCTTGCGTTCAAAGACTTAATTGAATATCTGGTCGCAACCTCACGAAGACCGGCTCGCGGAACATTTTATCCGGGGTGAGTTTTGAATATGATATTTCGGCAACTAGAAAGGGTTCAATCCATTGGGTAAGTTTCTCGTCCACGACTTTCCCTCCTTTCATATCAGGTTGTGTCTTTACTTGTTTTTGCTTTTTCAGCGAGTGAAATATTTCCTTCATCAATGCATCGTCAAATCCCGTCCCTACTTTGCCACGGTACCAAAGTTCATTGCCAACTTTTTCAGCGATCTGTAACGATCCAAATGTCTGCGCCCGATTGCCTTTGCCCGACGTATACCCTATTACACAGCATTCGGCAGAATTTCTCACTTTCACTTTCAACCATAAATCCGACCGACGACCGGTAATATATTTGCCATCCTTTCTCTTCGCCATTATACCTTCCAGCGCATGCTCTCGCGCTGCTTCAAAGAGTGAGTCACCATCTTCTACAAATTCACTGACGCGATAAGGGGTGTCGGGCTTTACAGAGTCTTTGAGCCACTCTTTTCGTTTTAACAACGGTTCATTCACGAGTGATCGTCCGTCCATATACAGGCAATCAAAAATGTAACAGCAGACTGGATTGGACTTGCTTGACTTTTGAATATTCGTTTCACCAGTAGTCATCAATCTGTTGATGACATTTTTGAATTGTGGTCTTCCTGTTTTATCGAGACAAACAATCTCAGCATCAAAGAGTGCTGCGTTTGCGCGGAAAGCCTTATCCGGCACAAGCAATTCCGGGAATTGAGCGGTGATATCATTTTGGTTCCGGCTCCTGATACGGATCTGGCCGTCTTCAACGGAAATCAACGCACGAATGCCATCCCACTTGACCTCAAAGATATAGTCGTCACCTTTTGGAACCGTGTCTGAAATATCAGACAGCATGGGCTCAATCGCGTCAGACAAATAATTTATCTGGGGTGTATCAACCCTTTCTAATAGCCATTCCTTTTGCTTGATCTTGTGAATTCTATATTCACCGGTAACTTCTTTGCTGTTCAGTCTGAAATAAAAACCATCTTTCTTGTCTTTTGTGATCTGGTATTTTCCGAGCGCATAGATCCACATGTCGCCGCCTCCGTACTGACCTTTCGGGATCTTTCCATTGAAGGTCAGGTATTTCATAGGATGATCTTCGGTCTGTACGGCAAGCCTTTTGACTCCTGGATGCGGCGGCAAGCCACGCGGCACCGCCCACGACTTGAGAACACCATCTTGCTCAAGTCTCAGGTCATAATGCAGGTGCGAAGCATGATGTCTGTGAACGACAAAGTTGCTCCCACCTTCATCTACCACCCGGGGTGCTGGCTCCGTGGTTTTTTTAAAGTCCCGTTTCTTTTCATACGATTCTAACTGCTCTGGCGTCTTGTGTCTTTTGTTCAGGGGAAGTTCTTTCGGAACTGACTTCTTCCGGTGCGTGTGGACTTCCACTGCATAGGCGCCAATTCCATCCCAGGCGTCACCATCCTGCAGCACTTTGTCCAAAGCATTTCGGATGTTATAGTCAACGGGTGCATTCATCATGGTCAACTCATCCCACGTAAGTGGCATAGAGACCGGCGCGCCGACTCTTCCTCTCAAACTATACGGCGACACAATACTCTGACCTGAACGGATTCTATAGATATCAATCAGCACTCTTCCCTTGCGCGCATCCTTCTTGATATGAAGGGTTGTTTCTTTCGGATAGCGATCTACAAATGGTTGCGCGATTGCCTGAGCGGCCTCAAAAACGACATGGAAATCCCATTTTGGCTCCAATGGACAACAAATATGAATGCCCTTACCTCCTGTTGTTTTTACAAAACATGTGTATCCGAGATTTTCGACAGCCTCTTTTAGCGCAAGGGCTATAGGGATTACTTTTTTAAAATTATACCCTTCCGGTGGATCGAGATCGAAGACCATGTAGTCCGGATTGTCGAACGCGGGTTTGCGGCTGTGGAGCTGATGCAGTTCAAGCGATGCGAGATTGGCAAGCCAGACGAAAGTTGCAGGCTCAGTCGCAATGATGTAGTCTTTTTTCTCTTTTCCGAGCGTTGCAAACTCGATCCAATCCGGTGCCCACTGCGGTCTGTTCTTCTGATAAAACATTTCCCCATGGATCCCATCAGGAAAACGAATGAGCGTCAGTGCGCGACCTTTTACGTGATTGAGCAATGTGGGCGCTATCTTCAGGTAATACTCGATAATCTCTGCCTTCAGAACGCCGTCTTCAGGAAAGAGAACTTTATCGAGATTGGAAAGCTCAATCTTGCGTTTGCCGATCGTTACCCATTGGGATTGCTTTTTTGCCATCAGGTCAATCCACGGTCTGCGGTGCTTTATTTTTCAGGAAAATCATTCCGATTACAAAGCACACTGCAGCGACTCCAATGGGATACCAAAGGCCGGCCAGTGGATCACCGCCGGGGCTCGAAGAACTTTTGCTGGCCTCAAAAAGCGAAGTGGCGATGAAGGGAGTCAAGCCGCCGAATATACCGTTACCGATATGGTAAGGAAGCGACATTGAAGTGTACCGAATCCGTGTGGGAAACAGCTCGACAAGAAATGCTGCAATAGGTCCGTAGGCCATGGTCACAAAGATGACTTGCACCAGTATCAGTAGGATCAACTTCCAAAAATCATTCTGCGCAAGCTTTACTTCCTTCTTACCCGGAGTGACTTTCCCGTCGGCGGATTGTTTGCTGGATTCAAAAACCTGGGTACCATCGGTGTAAACACGTTCGGTGATAACCGACACATCACCCGTCCCGGGAGTCATCGTACGCGAAATATTTTTGCCATCAGCAAATTCCGTTTTCAGGTTGATGTCAGTAAGTGTCAGTATCTGGCGATAGATTGGTCTATAGAATAAAACTGCCAGCAGCAATCCTGCCATCATGATATACTTTCTTCCGATTGAGTCAGAAAGTCTTCCAAAAAAAATAAACAACGGTGTTCCGAGTACAAGAGCGATGGCAATAACCATATACGACTGAACGAACTCAAGGCTACAGGTTCGCTGAATAAATGTCAGCGCATAAAATTGTCCTGTGTACCAAACCACGCCTTGACCGGCTGTCGCGCCAAAGAGCGCCAACAAAACCAATTTCAAATTCTCCTTCTTGCCAAAACTTTCTTTTAACGGGTTTTTAGAAACTTTGCCTTGCGCCTTTATCTCGGCAAACAAGGGCGATTCCGACATCTTCAAACGGATATAAATCGAAATTCCGACAAGGATGGCCGATAGCAGAAATGGTATTCTCCATCCCCACTCCGCGAATGCCTCTACCCCGAGCCACTCCCTGACAATCAATATCACACCAAGTGAAACAAACAAACCAAGTGTTGCTGTGGTCTGTATGAAACTCGTATAGAAGCCGCGCTTCCCAACAGGTGCATGCTCCGCAACATAAGTAGCCGCGCCGCCATACTCGCCACCCAACGCAAGGCCCTGCACCACGCGCAGCAGCAAGACAATAACCGGTGCGGCGATGCCAATCGATTCATACCCCGGCACAAGTCCAATCGCAAAGGTCGAACCGCCCATTAAGACCAAGGTGACAAGGAAAGTGTACTTTCTGCCTACAAGGTCTCCCAGTCGTCCAAACACAATAGCCCCGAAGGGACGCACAACGAAGCCAACAGCAAAGGTGGCAAGTGTAGATAAGAAAGCGGCGGTGGGATTGTCTTTCGGAAAAAACTGCTCGGATAAAATTGTTGCAAGTGTTCCGAATATATAAAAGTCATACCACTCGATCAGGGTGCCTACTGATGATGCAGTGATGACGAACCAAAGATTCTTTTTTGCATCAGAACTTTCGACGTGTTTCATGGGTCAGGTTATCCAAGGCAAGATAATGGTTTGGTTGGAAACGCAAGAATTCAAAAAAGAACCGCGGAGGTGCGGAGGCGCAACTTACACTGACTCTGCGCCTTTGCGTCTCTGCGGTTTAAAAACTTAATGTTTCTCTTCTCCGTACCACGCCTCCATGACTTTATGAAAGGACTCATGAAGTGCGGTGAGTGAATTGCCGAGCTCAGTATCACTGACATTGGATTTTACCTGATCGGCAAATGCGCGCGACTCCGTCCGTAGTTTTTCCAACTGTTGCTTCATGTCATCGTTGTCCACCTTTTTTGGGAGGGTCGCTTCCTGCCATCTCACCGCTTCCCAGGCCATTTCTTCAGCGAGTTTTTTTGCAGGTGCCAGATTTGCCGAATCTTTAAAAGGATGATAGGCATCGGCAATGATCATGTGAAAGGAATCCATTTCCGGCCATTCATCAGTCGATTCGTTATCGCCTGATTCTTTTTTGCCGCATGCAAAAAGTAACGCCATCAGCAATGCAACAGCGGCGATTTGAAAACGAAATGATTTCATAGCATTCGGTTTAATTTCCAATATTTCTTTTCCTGTACTTCCACCGCATTTCCAGGGCATGAACAAGGCGCTTGAGCAGATCGAAATACAAAGCAATGTAGAGAACCAGTGTCATCGACCAGATAACGGCCAGGTTAAAATAGAATGTGTCAAAAATCTTACCCGCGAAATATTTTGTCGGGACAAAGAAATTGGCCTGAAAATCGAACATGTTTCTTGGGCGGTGATCATTAAAGTAGATCGGATAATATTTTTGCACGAGACGTCCACGCCACTCAACAATCCTAGACGCATCGTTGGAATTCTCAACCATGTTGGTGACGGCTTCGTTCGTGTAACGCAATCTCATTGTCTCGAATATTCTCCTGCGTTCCGACGTATTTGTCAATTCGCTAACAAGTGCTTCACGCGAAGTCTTTGCGTTACGGGAACGTATCGCGTAGTACTTCTTAAGTACAGACAGAAAATCTTTCGTTTGGTTGTATACGGTTGAATCAAATTTTCCCACTTCGAGCCGGTCAACCGGCACGAGGCTATCACGCCCAAGCTGACCTAGCTCATAGCCTATTTCATTCTGCAGTAACTGCAGTGCATTACTTACTGCTGGATAGCTCCGGTCACGCCAATGCTGACGTTCGCTGAGCACATACGCAAGCTTCGACTCGAGGGCCGGTACAAGATAAACTCTCTTATACTCTGCCTCTGCCTCCTTTTGATCTTCAACATAGAATTGCTTCTCAAATGGATTGTCCTTGAATTGAGTGACCATAAATGCCTCAAAGGCCCACCGAGACGCCATCATTTCACCCAAAACCGGTATACCGTTCGGCTTTCCAACATTAGGATTGAATTTGTCGAAACTGATCACGACACCACTCATCAGCAGCTGTGGTATGACAAGCACTGGAATCAATATGTAAATCGTTACCGCCGAATCGAACGCCGCTGAGATATTCAGGCCAAGCATGTTTGCGAAACAGGAACACGAGAAAATAATCCACCAGTAACGCATCTCCGTGAACGGGATTTCAAGGATGTAGTTCCCGATCATAATAAAGCTCAAAGTCTGTATAGCCGAAATCATGAACAGTATCACGACTTTCGAAAACAGGTAACTACTGTGACTGAGGTGTAAGAATCTTTCACGCTTCAATATTTTCCTGTCACGGAATATTTCCTCAGCGCTGACAATCAATCCAACAAAAAGCGCAACAACAACACTCATGAAAAAATAGACCGGGATATTGAAGTTGTTGTAAAAAGTGTAGACAGGATTCTCGACACCAATGACATCGTAGTACTTGACGAAGTACCCCATGAACAAGGCCAGCAACGGCGAGAGGATCAGTGTAACAATCAAATATTGTTTATTCGCAAGCTTCGACAGCAAATCCCTGACAATGAATACCGACAATTGCTGAAACCAGTTCGGGATCTTCTGCGTGACTGGCAATGGATCTTTTACTTCTTCGATCTTTGGTATTTTGATCTGCTTTTTGAAATACTGGTACCATTGGCCAGGCGATACTTTTCGGGTATGTGTAAACCTGCCGAACTCATTCACCACCCGTGTCTCGACAATATTGAATACCTGCTCCGGATTAATATTTCCACACTCCGGGCACTGCCCCGGCGTCTTGATCGCCGCATTCATTATCTCCTGGAAATAATTGACGGACTCCACAGGGTTGCCGTAATAAATCTGAAATCCACCGACGTCCAGTATGATCAGGGTATCGAACATCTTGAATATGTCCGATGAAGGCTGATGAATCACCACGAATATCATTTTCCCGCGCAGCGTGAGTTCTTTCAGGAGGTCCATGATATTTTCAGAATCACGCGACGACAGTCCTGAGGTCGGTTCATCAACAAAAAGAATTGCTGGCTCCCGCAATAGCTCGAGGCCGATGTTGAGTCTCTTCCGCTGTCCACCGCTGATCGTTTTGTCGAGCGGAGACCCGACTTTAAGGTCTCTTGTCTCTGAAAGTCCAAGACTGGTCAGCAATCGCTCGACTCGCTCTGTCGTTTGCTCAACCGAATCCTTCCCAAAGCAAAGCCGCGCCGCATAAAACAGGTTCTCAAAAACAGTGAGATCATCCATCAGCAGGTCATCCTGCGGAATGAACCCAACGATCCCTTCAACCTTTTCAGGGTGTTCGTGTATATCAATACCATTAATGAGGACCCGTCCACTGGAAGGCTTCTCCGTTCCATTCAAAACATTCAACAGCGTCGACTTTCCAGATCCACTCGCTCCCATCAGCCCGACCAGTTTTCCGCCACGCTCTGAAACGGTTACATTCTGGAGTCCTGCTCTTCCACTTTTGAAATGATAAAAGATGTGCTCAGCAACAAAGCTGATCGGTGTTTCCGATTCTTCCTGAAGAAATTTCCCAACAATGTCGCTGTAGTAGATTGTATCTATCTTACTGCCACGGATTGTAGATCCGGTAGGAAAAACGTCTACTCGCCGGCTTTTCAACGCCTGGCTGTTAAGATACAGAGACGTGATTCCCAGATATTTGATAAAGTAAGTCTCGATGTCGTGAAGACGAAGCACGGCGATCAAACCAGTGAGGTTTTTCGAGATAATTCGCGGGCCGGCATGGTGAAGCTCACCAGAACCTTCGTCGATAATGAGAATGTTTTTGAGGTTGAGTTCCTCCGGATCCTGCCCCAGTACAAAGGTGCGCATCGCCTGAAGATCCTTGAGTGGTATCTTCAACGCCTCGCCTATATAGAAGATCAGATTGCCCTGACGCTCGGATATCTGGCCATCGGCAAATACGAGTTCGATAATCTTCACTACAAGCACAGCCTTCTGCTGCGTTGTAAGCGCCTGGTTTACCTTCTTCGAGATCTGCATGATCCGCGCCCAGTCGTCAACAAATTGCGCGGTCTCTTCATCAACGTTGCCCAGGTCGGCACTTGCCACTGCGGCACTCGCCCTCACGTATTCGTCGAAAAGCTTAAGATGATGCCGTACAGCCTCCTGGCTGAGGTGCAGCGACAGGAACTCCTTAATATTCGCTCGCTCGTCGTCCGTGATTCGCTCTTTGGCGACAATCGCAAAGAGCTGAACGATGGCTTTCAACAATTCCTCACTCATGTACGGTCACAATTCTGAGGAAAAATAGATAAAAATGCGCACTCCCTTCAGCAAAAATGCCGGCGCATTTTAATGTTCGTCAAGAAAGACGCAAACAAAAATGGTCAGTCCTGCCGCAAACGCAAAAAGGCATTTTGCTGCGCGATTCCATTTCTCAGCGAATTATTATTTCTTTGTCATCACTAACTAAACACCCTATGAGAACCAGGTTTCTTATTCTTCTATCGATACTCTGCAGTCAGGTGGCCTTCAGCCAGAACTCCATTTTGTGGGAGATCTCTGGCAACGGCCTGCAATCCCCTTCGTACGTCATGGGAACGTTAAAATTCATTGGTGAAAAGGAGTTCTACCTTCCTGCAGAAGCGGTCGCAAGGCTGAAAACGGCGAAAATTTTTGCCATTGAAGACCAGGTTGACCATAAAGCACAGCTTGAGTTAAATAAAGCCGTCCACTTTCCACAGGGCAAGTCGTTAGCAACCGAACTCGCTCCTGCCGATTACGAGAAGATCCAGAAGTTTTTCGAAAAAGAATTCAGAATACCTAAAGCGAAATTTGACAAGGAGTATGCGCGTCTGATTCCGCTGGCACTTTCAATCAACATGACGCGCATGGCGCTTGGAGAAAGCGTTAAATACTATGACATCGAACTTCTCAAGCTTGCCAAGAAGAACAAGATTGAAACCTACAGCCTTGAGCCAATTGAGCGGGAATCCCAGGCGATTCAGGCATTTCCCATGGCAGACCAGGAAGCTGCTTTGATTCATAGCGTTGGGAATTTTGAAAAGCAAAAGTCCGAGTATAAAAATCTCGAAGACGCCTATGTGCGCGGTGACCTCGACAAAGTCTTCGAATACTCCCTGCACCCGACAGAGAATAATCCCGTGTTCATTGAAGAGTTTTACAACAAGCGCAACCTTGAGTGGCTTCCCAAAATCGAAAAAATGATGAAAAGCAAGCCCTCATTCGTGGCTGTGGGAGTTTCACATCTTGAAGGTGAAAAAGGATTGCTAAACCTCCTTACGCAAAAGGGATTTACGATTACACCAATCCAGGTTAGTCGTTAGAAGATCACCCAATGTGGCGGGTCACAAGGTCCGCCAACAGCAGGAGGCTCTCACGCAAATATTCGTCCTTCATTTTGGTGAGGTCATCCGTGGTGAGGCCCTCCTTTGAAGTGATTTTGGTGTCAAGGCTCTCCGATTGAGCTTTCTTCTTCTGCGCTTCATCCATCTCAGCTTTGCGCTTGGCTTCGTTGAGAGAGACTTTTGTTTCGCTTAGGCTCTTGCGTAGCTCCTCCGTATCCTGCTCATAACGCTTCAATGCAGGATCTGTCTTCAGCCGCGCCTGATAGTTCTTTTGAAGGCCAGCGATGGTCTTGTCTGTAATGTCTGTCGTTTTTTGGAAGTCACTTTTCTTAATCTCATCCCAGGGAAGAGCACTTGGATTTGCGCTTTCGCCATATTGTTCCGGCATTAAAGCAGATGGAAGCAAAATATCAGGCGTCACACCTTTGTGTTGTGTACTACTGCCTGTGACGCGGTAAAATTTCTGGAAGGTGATCTTCAGTTCGCCAAGTTTATCACCGGGGTCCTTGATTGCTTTCTCCAGATCGATAACGTTTTGTACTGTGCCCTTACCAAACGTTGACTCTCCAACAATCACGCCGCGGCGGTAATCCTGAATCGCTCCGGCAAAAATCTCCGAAGCCGAAGCACTGAAACGGTTCGTCAATACAATCAGTGGCCCACCATAAAACACTTGTTTGTCCTCGTCAAGGCCGACCTCTACGTTGCCGTTGTAGTTGCGGACTTGCACCACAGGGCCATCCTTGATAAATAATCCTGTAAGGTCAATGGCCTCGCTCAATGAACCACCTCCGTTGTTACGCAAATCCATCACGATGCCATCAATATTTTCCGTCTGTAATTCCTTGATAAGTTTTTTTACATCGCGCGTCGTGCTGCGGTAATCCTGATCACCTTTCTGGAAGGCATCGAAATCCATATAGAATCCTGGCAATGTTATAACGCCAAGTTTCATATTTCTCCCTCCCACCGAGTAGTTGATTGTTTTCTTTTTAGCTGCCTGATCTTCAAGTTTTACTTTATCACGAACAAAGCTCAACACAATCGAAGGGCCGTTTACACCAGTTGCAGCCGGCAATACCTGCAGCCGCACAATCGAGCCTTTCGGGCCTTTGATAAGCTTCACCACTTCATCGATGCGCCAGCCCACCACATCAACCATCTCTCCATCCTGCCCCTGTGCTACACCTGTAATGAGATCGTTTGCATGAAGCTTGTTTGACTTCTCTGCAGGACCGCCAGGCAAAATTTCAGCTACCTTGGTATAGTCGTTATCGGTTTGAAGTCGCGCCCCTATGCCCTCCAATGAGAGCGACATGCTTTGCTTGAAAAGATCGGTTGCTTTTGGCGACAAGTAATTTGTGTGAGGATCGTAAGCCTCAGTGATGCAATTCATGTAGAAACTGAATACATCCTCGTCGTTGAGCTGATCATATGATTTTAACAATCGCTCATATCTTTTCCTCAACAAGTCAGTAATTTCTTCCTGTTTCTTTCCGGTAAGTTTAAGACTCAACGCCTGACTCTTTACAATCTTTCTCCAGGTATCATTCAACTCAGCCGCTGTCTTTGCCCACGAAGTCTTATCCCGCTCTGTTTCATAATATTCATCAGCTGAGTAATCAAAATTCTGGGCTACCAGGTTCGTGGCCACGTCTTTCAAGCGTGCGCGATAGCGCTCACGGAAAACTTTATAAATTTCAAAAGCCGGGTCAACGATCCCAGCTTTGGTAAGGTCATCAAGTTTCGTTCTGTATTTCTCAAACGACTGTATGTCCGATGCAAGGAAGTAGACCTTGCTGTTGTCCAGCTCTTCAAAATATTTGTTGAAGACGACTGAAGACAGTGAATCGCCAAACGCCATCCGACGATAGTGGTAGCGCGGTAATAATGCGCAAATCGTTGCTGCCTCTTTTCCGAAAACCGGACGCGCCTTCAGCTGCGTCGTGTCGATCGGATTTGCCTGCGACGCAAGTGTCGCCAACAACAGAAAAATCACACCCACGGTCTTTTTCATCACCCTCAATTTAGTTTTACAATTTCAGCAATAACGAAAATCTCGCAAAATAGGTGCCTAAGATGATGGCGCGGCCTTATCCACGTCAAATTCCTCAAGGAACTTCTGCGCCTGCTCGATCGTCTGAAATTCGTAAAACCTCTTCCCCGACAAGATCGAATGGATCTCAATTTTCACCAGGTCGATATTTTTGGTGTTTCTGCGCACAGAATTCCTGGACTGCTTGTAATCGTCAGCCTCTTTGCGGGAGATAAGAAAGGCTGTTGCCCGGACGTTCTTACAATACGCGCATTTGTAGTGTTTGATCAGTTCTTTAGGTGAATCATCTTCGTAGCGCTGGGCAATCTCTTCCTTGACAACCTTCATTGTAAAGAATCCGCAGTTATTACATTTCAATGCGGTCAGGTGTCCCATGTACTTTTCAATCCTGATATCGTTCGACTTCTCATCAATCCAAACGTCATAGTCGATCGAGAAAATACTTTCCTCAGCCTGTTTCCCCATGTCGAGGTGAACATCCTCTTCCTCTTCACTGAGTAACCGCATTTTATTACCAGTGGCAGGGTTGACGCGCGGCATGTAGCGCCATTTCTTCAATTTGGAATTAAGCTTTGTCGGATAGTAGTACTCGAGCACAAGGTTCGAGACATAGGCAACCAGCGTTGCGCCCGCGATTCCGAAAAATATTCTCACGAAGAACCAGACACCAACCGTATTCAGGTTGGCACCGGAACCGTAGAGCTGGATGAAAAATCCAATGCCTACACCAAAGCATATGAATACCCATTTATAGAGCTTGACTTCGTTTAAGGTGATGTAATCGTACTTTGCTTTGTACTCCTTTAACGTAACGACTCTGAAGTTATGCACCAGATAAATGATGATGCCGATGGCGAAGAAGACAATGCCACCGATGACCATTGCACTGTACCATATTTCCAGAAAAGCCGATTGATCCTTCTGCATGTTTTACAATTTTTTGCTTACAAAACTAACGATAAAAAACCGATTTTTTGGGCTATTTAGATAGATTCAGGGTTTGTTTAAGATGGACTCCAGATCGGCCGGGGAATAGTTCACAGACTTGATTGTTTTGTTATCCGCCTTCCTGTAAACGAGCCACGTATCACCCTCTTGCCGGTAGTAGCATTCCGTCCCGTCCTTTTTCAAATAATACTCCACCGTCTTTTTCGCCTCGTCCTCGGAGGTACAAGCCTTACTCATATTAGAACGCTGCACCTCTTCGAAAAGTGTTTTAAATTTTTCGCCCAGACCGAACTCCAGGATTGCCCCGGAGAGCACATATTGGATATCACAAAACGCATCAGCGACCGCCACGAGGTCATTGTCTTTTATCGCTTCTTCAAGCTCTCTTAATTCTTCAGAGAGCAAATCAATACGCAGCTTGGCACGTTTTGCGTCCGGGATCGCCGGCGTACTTACAACAGGATGCTTGAAGGTGTGATGGAACTGTGCTACTAACTCGAGAGATTCAGGATGCTTCATCATGGATATTTAGATCTGGGGCCAAGAAAAGGAATCGCCGACACCATTCAAAATAACGATGCGACAAAGATCAGCACCGCATAACAACAGCCTTGTAACCTGTAACAGGTGACTTATATTTGCCCCCGATTTACCCCTTGGGAATGGATAAGAATTTTGTTCAGGAACTTAAATGGCGAGGCATGGTCCATGACGTCATGCCGGGCACCGAAGAACAACTCAATAAGGAGATGACATCGGGCTATATCGGTTTCGACCCCACTGCCGATTCACTGCACATTGGTAACCTTGTCCAAATCATGACCCTGGTTCATTTTCAACGCTGCGGTCACAAGCCGTTTGCACTCGTGGGTGGTGCAACGGGCATGGTCGGTGACCCCTCCGGAAAATCGGCCGAGCGCAATCTACTGTCTGAAGAAATTCTGCGACACAACGAATCCTGCGTGAAAAAGCAGTTGGAGCGTTTTTTGGACTTCTCTCCCCGCCCCAATGCTGCGGAAATGGTCAACAATTACGATTGGTTCAAGGGCTATCACTTCCTTGATTTCATCCGCGATGTTGGAAAGCATATTACGGTAAACTACATGCTTGCAAAGGACTCCGTTCAAAAGCGTCTGGAATCAGGATTGTCCTTCACGGAGTTTACCTATCAGTTGGTACAAGGCTATGATTTCTACTGGTTGTTCCAGAATAAGAACTGCAGGCTGCAAATGGGTGGGTCAGACCAATGGGGCAATATCGTTACCGGTACAGAACTGATACGCCGAAAAGGCAACGGCGATGCATTTGCTCTGACGACACCATTGATCAAGAAAGCGGACGGGGCAAAGTTTGGAAAGACAGAGCAAGGCAATGTCTGGCTTGACCCTAGAAAGACGTCCCCTTACAGATTTTATCAATATTGGCTCAACGTGTCGGATGAAGATGCCGCGTCATTTATAAAAATATTTACTGAGTTGAATGAGAGCGATATCAATGCGCTCATCGCTGAGCACGGGAAGGCACCGCACCTACGCTTACTTCAACAAGAGCTCGGCAAGCAAATAATGACGCGGGTACACTCGAAAGACGAATACGATGCGGCAAAAAATGCATCGCAAATCTTGTTTGGTAATTCCGTAACTGATGACCTGGTTCGCCTTGACGAAGAAACGCTTCTTGCCGTATTCGAAGGCGTTCCTCAGGTGACAATTGCAAAGTCAACTTACGAAACCGTTGCCACTGTCACCGATCTCCTGTCTGAAGCGACAGGTGGTGTGATCTTCCCATCCAAAGGCGAAACCCGCAAAATGATTCAGGGTGGTGGCGTCAGCATTAACAAGATGAAAGTCGCTGATCCTCAGCAGAAACCCGACTTCAAGCTGTTGCAAAACAGATACCTCCTGGCGCAAAAAGGCAAAAAGAATTACTACCTGATTATCGTCAAGTAATTCAACTGTAATTTAAAACATGACCTGGAAAGAAGCACTCAATACCTCACGATATAGGTGGGCATTGGCATTTTGTGCAGCGACATTATTGTGGATGTTTCTTTTCGTTCCATTTTTTTATCGGGATATTCTGACACCAAAACAGGGACTGTTACTGGATGATTATGTGTTAGGTTTCTTCACGCCAATAGACTTGTCGTTGTACATCTTCATTATCCTCTATGCGGCCACTGCACAAACAATCCTAAGTCATTGGAACGACCCTGAAGTAATCATCGTGGCCGCGACCGTTTATGTCGCAATGAATATTGTTCGGACAGCAACAATGTATCTGCTTACGCTGGAGCCTCCCACCGGAATTATCCTTCTGCAGGATCCTATATCATCATTGCTATATCCCGACACTGGCTTCGCGAAAGATCTTTTCTTTTCCGGCCACATCAGTACGATCATGGTGACGGTTTTTGTCGAGCGAAATGCTGTGGCCAGGTGGCTAAAAACGATGGGCGCCGCTGTGATGGCAATTCTGCTTGCCTGGCAACATGTTCATTATTCGATTGATCTTGTAGTCGCGCCGGTGGCAACTTATGCAGTGTTTCTAATCGTGCGCCGGGCGCTAAAGTCTAGTTATTTAATAGGCAAATCCAACTAAAAAGGCAAAAAACCGTTGATTCGTGTGAAATCTCCGCATTTAACCAAGATTTAATGTTTAACATTTCAATAAAATTCGAGTAATTTGCGGATTCCCAAACTAAATTAAACCAAGGACACGGAACCATGTACGAGCAGGCAAAGAATGGCAAGGCCCACAAAGTGAACGGAAGCTATCCTTTATTTTCATTTGAAGCTGGATTGACCCAGGAGCATAAAGACTTTTTTGAAGAATACGGATTTCTCCATTTCAAGAACTTCGTCGGCAAAGACGTGATTCAGAACATGCTCAGAGAGTCTGAAAGGATTCAGGAACAATGGATCAAGGAAGACCGGAAACTTGTCAACGGCACCCCGATCAAATACGGTAAGGATGTTGACGGAAAGACGATCGTGCAGCGCTTCGCTTTCCTTAATCAGTTTGCAGACGTATTCCAGGATTTCTTGAGAGATCCAAGGTTGCAGACATTGTTTGAATTGAATGGTGATTCTGAATCCCGCATTGGGGAAAATGAGAAGGACGGTTTGGTATTCAATCACTACGTAAATACACCCGACAGCAATTACACCCAGCTTGGCTGGCATACAGACGCTCTGCGCGACATCTTCTACGGAAACAAAGTAATGCCAATGCTGAATGTGGGCTTGCACATGGATCACTCTACTCCTGAAAACGGAGGATTGAGACTTCTCCCTGGCACGCACAATAAGGGAATTGCAACGCTTTTGTTCAGGAAAGTATATTATCTCAGCAACAAAGCAGACAAGAAAGAAATCGGTTTGTCGGTTGAGCCTGGCGACCTTACTGTACACGACGGACGCCTTTGGCACCGCGTGGCGCAGTCTCCGCATGTTGGTGAGAGAAGCCGTCGCAGGGTGATGTATGTTCCGATCATTACCGGAAAATTCCAGCCAAGAACGGCACAGAGCAAACCTCTTTTCTACCAGCGCTTCATGACGGTGACGGATAAGTAGCATGGCATATGCGCTTATCACCGGGGCCAGCGGCGGAATTGGCTGGGCCCTTGCAAAAGAACTCGCGTCGCGAAAACACGACGTTCTTCTACTTGCACGTTCAGGTGAAACACTCAAAAAAAATTGCGAAGAGATCCAACAACGCTATGGAGTAGCCGCAGCATTTCTGGCTATTGATCTTTCAATTCCAGACGCAGCGTTACGGGCAAAGGAATGGCTGGCTGACAATCAATACTCCATCAACATCCTCATCAATAATGCCGGCTTTGGACTTTGGGGCAATCTGAAAGACATTCCGCGCCAGGAGCTTAACCAGATGATGCAGCTGAACATGAATTCGCTTGCAGACTTTTGTAAAGTACTCTTACCAGAGCTTGAGCAACAGAAGCGCTCCTACATACTCAATGTTGCCAGCACGGCGTCGTATCAAGCAGTGCCAACATTGACTACCTACGCTGCCACAAAGGCATTTGTGTTATTGTTTTCAAGGGGGCTTCGTTGGGAACTAAAGGGCAGTCCAGTTTCAGTATCCTGTGTGTGCCCCGGCACCACCACAACGGGCTTTATCGAACGCGCCAACATGAAGTTCATTGAGAAGAAGGCCGAAAAGTTCTCCATGACAGCGGAGGATGTTGCGCGGATTTCCATCAACGGAATGTTTGCGCAGAAAGCTGAAATCATTCCAGGACTACTCAATTGGACGACGGCAAAACTCGTTGGACACCTCCCAAAAATGCTTACGGAAAAGATTGCTGGAGACCTCTATAAGAAATAGAAAGGTTCAAGGCTCAAAGTTCAAGGTTTAAGGTTTAAGGTTGACGTTTCAAAAGCGCGCAACGATATGGGCTGAGCTTTTTTATCTTCGACGCCCGCCACCGCCACTTGCTCTGTTACCCCCACTTCCACCCCCGTAACTGCCGCCCATGTTACCACCTCTGTTCATTGAGTTAAAGTTTGAATTTTGTTGGGCGGAACGTTCGCGATTCTGATAGTCACGGTTCAATTGCTGCGGCTGGCTGGCCTGATTCCAATTGTTCCCGTTGCGTTGATTCCAGCTGCCATTATCATTGCGCTGGTATACGTTTCCATTGCGATCGGAATAGACGTTATTGTTGCGGGGGCCCGCATTCACAGGCTGCTGACTGACTCCCTGTTGACGATTTTGTCCGCGCTTGATGTCGTTTGTAGAAGGACTCTGCCCTCGCTTCACATCCCGCGTTGACACATCGTTGCGCTTATTGTAGATATTATTAGAACGATCGACATTGATGTTCACGTCTCCATTGATGTAGGTTGGTCCGCGTCCACCGTACATACCGCCTCTGTAAGGAGGGTAATATGGGGGTCTGTGGTAAGGAGGTCCCCAATAGCCGCCACCACCATACATATGAAATGAAAAGCATCCGGTACTATAGTGAAAGCCCATGCTCCACCCCGTCCATGGGTTGTAATGCATGCTGAATCCATACGTCGCGGGGCGCGGGTAATAATACGGGCCGTACCAGGGTGTGTAGTAATAGCCTGTGCCATACACGACCGTTGACCCGTAGACATAGCAGCCCATATATCCTGGTGTATAGCCGACATACACAACACTGGGTGTTGCGTCATAGATGTATACATACTTCACATTGTATGCCGACGAGCTGGCAGGGATTTTCTCGACGTCTTTTGGGCGTTCATCGCTGACTTTCCATGGACCTTTGGCAGCGGTTGCCTCAAACCAAACTCCATTGTCAACGCAAAAATACTTTGATCCTGATTTTATCACGGTGCTTTGCGTGTTCATGGCAAGTTCCATACTGGTCCCTTCGATCTTTTCAAATTTTGGTTCGCCGTCATAGGTTACGGTACAAGTCGCTTTAGCCCGATCAACCTTTGCGGTTTGCGGTACTTGCGCATCCCGAATGGCGTCCTTGCTGGCCTGCGTTCCTGCGACGCTTGCTAACACATTGTCCTTCTCCGATCCCTCCGGAATTTTTGCAAAGTCCGGTGGCAGCTTATCCGATGCAACAAAAGTCCATGGCCCTTCCAACTGAGGAGCCGAATACCAGCGGCCTGAAAGCAAGACATAATAACGTTGATCATCTACGCTTCTAAAAACATCGTTGTCCGAGTTTGTCACGTAGAGTAAGTTCGTCCCGCTGACATTGGCATAGTTCGCGGACCCCTTGGATTGGATCAGCTCAGCGGGTACGGTGCTGATGAGAATAGCAGGGGGCCCTCCTTCAAGTACTTGCGGTTTTTCCGTTTGTTGCTTCTTGAGCTGTTCGTCAATGGCGCCAATGGATTTGGGCAATGACGTTACCGGCTGATACCCTTCTTTGATTTTCGTAGATGCGTACCAATATTGGCCTCCATACAAATAGAACTTCTTGTCGTCCGGATTTTCAATGATTAAAAAGGCGGAATTGATAACGCGCTTCATCTTCAGGTCTTTGTCGTCCTGGAGTTTAGGTTCGCCGTCGATCAAAACCAGGGTTGTCGACTGAGATGCGTAGAATATAGCAGGCGGATCATTCTTAAGATCTTCACTCACATTCGCTTGTTCATTCTCGATGGTCGCAATCACTTCATCCAAAGATCCGGACAACTTCCACGTAGGGATTTCTCTTTCCAATAATTTCCTGAGCTGACTGATTTTCGTGGTGTCTGTCACGCCGGGAAGCTTGACGTCATTTACTGAAATGCTTTCGAGTGCGAGGCTGCGGTCGTCGCGGTCTGTGTCCATTGTTGCAGTGAACCAGAAGACACCAAATAGCAAATCGGCGCTCGTCTTTTCCTTTGCAGAGAACGCAGCCCGCCCTTCGAGCTTGTTGCCTTTCATCGCCTCAGGCTGAGGCTGATAAACAGTTATTACAGTTTCGTTTTTAGTCTTGATTTCCTTGGGCCACTGCGCCAATCCTTCATAGCATAGACAAAAGAAGAGTAACACGAACAATTGGCGGGGCGCATTCATAAGATAGGTTTTATTAAGTGCCCAAAATAAGTGAAAAACATGGGCCGTCAAGCAGACGGCGACGTCCAGCCAGTGTTAAATCAAATGCGCAATTCCGATTGTGATATTTCGTTAAAAAACTGAATCGAAGTGTCGAAACCTCGCCCAGTTCAGGATCAGTTATGTACTGATAATGAGCTGGTTATAGACCACTATTTCGTCTTAAGAATAAAGACGATTTTGCCCTTCGATCTCTCTGGAGCTTTGCCGCCGGAAGTTCTCACTAACGAATTCCTTCTGATCTCATTCTTCAACAGCTGCTCAGTCTTCGGACTGAGTGTACGTTCTTCTGTGGTTATACCAACAATTTCACCATCCTCGTCACATTCGATATTGAAGACAACCTTTCCAGGTTCGGTATCGGATATCTCGGGGATAACAGGTTGCTCAGCCCACGCCCATCCAGTCATACCCTGAAGACTGAGACCCTGGCCCCCGCCGCCACCGCCAGGTGTTCCGTAGAGTGCTTTGGAATCAAGGGTGCCCTCGGGGCTTCCTTTATCTCCCTTCGCTTCTGCATCATCGCCTTGGTTGCCGGACGCCCCTTTCTTCGATGCATCTGTTTCAGCAACTTGCTTTTTTTCTTCCTTCTTGAATTCAGCCTTTAGTTTTTCCTCCGGCTTTGATTCAACTTTTTCCTCCTTCTTCGTTTCCTTCTTTACTTCTTTCTTCTCTTCCTTTACCGACACGGGTCCTTCCTCTGAAGTGGCCTGCTCAGTGGTGGTCTTCTCCGCAGAAGATTCTTTCACGACATCTTTGACATCCGGCTTAACTTCTTCGGGTTGTGTTTCTTCCGGTGTAGACTGGGTGTCTTCTTCCGCGTTCCCATCTTCTTCACCTACCGATGTTTCGGGTTGCGTGTCACCAGTCCCCTGAGCGTCGAGACCAAAGTTCAACTCGATGCCAAATTCAGGCAGCGGGGGATCCGGAGCACGCCATGCCATCATGAAGAAAAATATCACGAACAGTACTCCATGCACCGTCAACGAGGTGATGATTCCTATCCTGTTATTTCTCTTTTCTTCAGCGCTCATCTACCTTGGCTTTGTAGCAATTGTGACTTTCGCTTTCAATGACGTGGCAATGCCAGCCACAAGAACAAGTTCCTCTGTGGGGACACTTTTATCTATGTGCAAAACCACAACACCATTTGGACTCGAGAGGTTTCTCTTTAATTCCGACTCAATGGTATTGCGGGTCACTTTTTTGTCATTGACGAAATACTGCAGGTCTTTTGTAACTGTTACTGACACCTTCTGCACCTCAATCGTACTAGCAATACTCGAAGGCAAATTAACCGGCAGCCCCGACGGAGTGACAAAGGATGAAGTCAACATAAAAAAGATCAGCAAAAGGAAGATCAGGTCGGTCATAGAGGCCATGCTGAACGCCGGATCGATCTTATTTCGTGATTGGATGTTCATGACTATCGGGGTTCTTGCAGCAGGTCGATAAATTCAATGGCCGAATATTCCATTTTGTGTACGACTTTCGATACACGCGTTACCAGGTAATTATAAGCCAGGTATGCGAGGATACCGACGATAAGCCCAGCCACCGTGGTGATCATCGCGGTGTAGATTCCTGACGAAAGTAATTTGGGGCTCACGGAGCCTTCTTCCTGCGCAATCGCTATAAACGCTTCAACCATACCAATCACCGTTCCAAGAAAGCCCATCATGGGCGCGGCTCCAGCAATGGTGGCCAGAATAGACAAATTCTTTTCAAGCTTGAATAGTTCAAGTTTAGCCACGTTCTCAATGCTCGCTTCAATCGTTTTGAGCGGGCTTCCCACGCGTGACACTCCTTTTTCAATCATTCTGGATATCGGACTGTTGAACTGGCTGGAAAGCAGCTTCGCTCCATTGATGTCACCACGAAGTACCAGGTCTTTTATCCTGGTCATGAATGCATCAGGGCTCTGATTGGCTTTATTGATTGTAAGAACCCGCTCCACGAAAATGTAGATAGCAACAAAAGAACTCAGGATGATGGGAATCATCATAAATCCTCCCTTTATCGCAAGGTCAATTATGGAAAGCGCCTGTTCAGCCTCAGCAGGCGCAGTCGTGTTCGTTACGATTTGTGCAAACAGCATAGATTAAAAAATATTCAGGTCGAAAAAAATAAATAAATCAGACCAGATAAGTCCCGATGTCAGTACTTAAGTACCCACACCGTTCCGCCATAGTCTGCTTTCACGTCGTCGGCATTTTTCTGCGCCAGCGCAAACGTCTCGTGATCAGCAATAGCGAGTCGATAAAACTTCTTGTCACCATACGGTGGAATTATCTTCGTGCTAATTCCCTTTGCACTCAACTTCCTTGCAAAATCCATTAACAGATCATCATCAATATCGCTGGTCACCACAACATAATAACGCTTTGTCCGCCCAGTTAGTGTCTCAATCGTCCCAACTGGAGGCGTTGCTTTGGCCAAGGCCTCCTGGCGGAGTCGTTCTTCTTCAGCCAGTCTTTGCTTCTCCTTTAACTCGGCAGCCTCCTTTGCCTTTTTAGCCTGCTCAGCCTTCAACGCCAGCTCTTTCTTTGCAGCTTCTTCATTGCGAGGCTTAATGACAAAATTATAAATCAGATAGCCGGCAACGACGACCACTAACGCAATGACAATACCAAGAATAACGGGTGCCTTAGACCCTGACTCTTCCTGGACATAGCCGCTATCATACGAAGTGCTTCGATTGGACGCAGTGTCAGAAGAACTGCTGGTATCGGAGGTCACTTCCTCGCGCGCGGCGTTCTCACCCGGCTCGTCGAGCGGCTTATACTCAATGTTAGGCAATCCAAAATCTTCTGAATTGTCCTGCTTGCTTGAATCATCGTCCTTACTTGCCATTGTTTCGGGGTTAGTTTTTGTCTGCTATAGGCGAAATTAAGTCAATTTCATATAAAATGCTATTCTAGAAGCTCCAGCTCACCCCTGCCAACGCCTGAAAACCCCTCGCCGGATAGCTTAGATAAAGCGGATAATTGTTAGATAATATGTTGTTCAGCATAACGAACGCTGAGAATTGCTTCGAGACATAGTATCGTCCTTTGAAGTTCAGGTCAAATGCCGGATTAAGGGCGACTGTGTTTGTGCCACTGTAAACCTTCATGCCTCCCTGTGCGATGAAGCCCGCTTCGATCGATATTTTCTCAAACATATTATACATTGATGTGGCACTTACACGATACGTGGGGCGTTGTGACGGGCCCGGAAGATCCTGAGTTGAGTAATTAAAGTAATCTCCACGCATTGATAACTTAAAAACTTCAGCTTCGGCGTAACTCAATTCCAGGAAAGGGTTGATGCGCCGCGTGTTGCCATCGTAGGTCGGATAAAAGGTGGTAATGTACGCTGGCAAAAGCTGATGCGCAGGGTTTTGATTATTCATAAAGGACCCATAGAAATAAAAATTCTTTAACGCGGCGGCGGATACACCGGCGTTCAGGGCGACTTTACCTCCAAGCTTTCCGGTAACACCGCCTTTAAATTCAAGGGAGCGGTTGGTATTATAGAAGTTGTTGTTCACAAAAGAATTATTCGAAGTCACCCACATATTCTCCGCTGAAATGCTATGAAGATTGACTTTATCCATATCGCCTGTGACGACTCCGTACACCTGGAAAGCCGTGCTGAGTTCATATTCAGCTTTGAGGTGGGGATACAAGTGAAAATCTTTCGAGCCCGGATACTCATCACTGGAGAATGCAATATTCGCACCCACCGTGAGTGCTAACTTATCAATTGGTTCGAATTGGTACGCTGGTTTTACCCTGAACAAATGACGCGTTTGGTTAATCAACGAATCCTGTCGGTTGATAAGAAAGTAATCGGCGTCTACAATAAATTTAGTCTTATCAGTCGCTTTATAAATACTGTTGAATCCAAACGACGCCTCACCTTCTTTTGCGTGATAAAAGTCCTGCAGGTAGCTATAGCCAGCTTTCAGCTTATAATTGAAATCACTGACTATTGTGTTTTCCAATCCAATATTTGCGCCATAGGTAGTGTAAACTTGTCTGATCCGATCACGATTTAATTCAACTCCACTTCCATCTGGCACATATCCGTAGAAATAGCCATTACGCACATCGTAACTCGCATCGCCTGTCAATGTCGCCACCTTTCCGGTGCTTTTTCCAAACACTTGAAAATTCGTGTTCGAGCTAGCAGAATTTTTTTCATCTACTGGCCCGCTTGCAAAGCTTCGCGTGTATAAATGCGCGCCAAGGAATTTATTCTTGTCGCGCTTGGTGGTCATACTGCCTTCCAGATAAAAAGATCCATAGTTGCCGAGGCCCCCGCTAACGTAGTTGCCGTAGATTTTTGACAACTCTTCCTGCTTTAGCTTTAGCGGCCGAACAGTGGGGCGATATGCGGGTGTGGCAAACTGGAAATTCTTAAACTCATAGGTGATCGCCGGATTTATCGGCTCAAATGGCCGCGGTGGAATCTTCTCGAAGTTTCGCACCGCCCGCGGCAATACGATCTTCCGGTCCTTTACGATCTCAATTTCGACATCGACTATTTCTCCCTCACCCGTTTCCTTTTCCCATTGTTCTTTTTCCTGGCCAAACGCAGCAGCTGAAAACATTGCAAATACAATCAGCAGTCCTCGTCTGATCGATTTTAGTTTGTTGCAATATTTTATTTTACCAAGCATCAGTTATTTCCGGTTGTGTCTGCCTTTTCCTGCGTTTTCTTTTTCAATTCTGCCTCTTCAATTGCCCGCAATTTTTGACGGGCAAGGTCTTTGACATTCTGGGCAGGAAAATTATCGATAAGCGACTTTAAGGTTCCCTTTGCCTGAAAGACATCTCCCGTCGCCAAAAAATTATCTGCCAACAAAAGATATGATTTGCCGATCCACTCCTCGTAAGAGGCGAAATCATTGTTCAGCGACAACAACGTCTCATAGCATTGCTTATGCTCTTTATTGAGATAGAAAATCTCTCCGAGCAGGTATTTTGCTTCGGCGCCATTCTCATCGCGCGCTGCGTTCAGCGTCGTCAGGAACTCATCTTTGGCCGTATCATAGTCGCCACGTCCCATGGCATTTTTTCCCATAAACAGCGACGCTTTGTTTTGAGCGTTTGCATTTACGCTTCCCTGCTCAAGGATTTTTTTTGCGAAGACATCGCTCGAATCATACTTTGCAAGCAGGTAGTAAGATTCCATCAATCCATTCCATGCGGTATATTCTTCTTTTTTGTTCGCTGCATTTGACGACAATCGAGAAAAGGCGTTTACCGCGCTTTCATAATGCCCTTGTCTGAATTCGAGTTCGCCGACGCGCGCGACTACCTTGTTGACCATTTCAAACGTGTTGTCGCGTTCAATTTGATTAAAGATTTCCAGCGCCCTGGTGTACTCCTTCAATCGGAAATATGATTCTCCTTCATAGTATTTTGCTTCCGGAACTTTTGCGCTTTCAGGATAGCTGATTACGTAACGAGACAGGTTCTCGATAGCTTTTTGGTAGCTCTGGTTGAAATACAGGTTCTTTGCAGTTTCAAATTCAACTGCCTCAATTCCCTTTGCATCAGGGTTTGCCTGCTTGAAACGAGTGAGGTATTGATCAAATTCACCCGAACGATTCGCAAGGTTCAGTGATTCCTGTAGCGGAACCAACAGGTCCTGTGCAACAGGGTGCGCCGGGTATTCATTCAAGACGGTGATGTAGTCATTGGCGGTCTGACCGTATTTTTTTAGGTTGTAATAGGAAGCCGCACGTTTCGAATATGCATACGGAAGAAGCCTGGACGATTTGGAAGTATTTATTACCTGCGT
Organism: Cyclobacteriaceae bacterium; assembly: GCA_044223825.1. Lineage (GTDB taxonomy): Bacteria > Bacteroidota > Bacteroidia > Cytophagales > Cyclobacteriaceae > ELB16-189. The sequence goes on from JBGALO010000011.1 coordinate 181,768, forward strand.
GTAGTTGGCAACTGCCGCCGTATACTTGCTTTGCTCAAAATCCATTTGTGCGCGTTGGAATAAAGCGTCGTCTGCATACCGGGATGTCCCACTTTTAGAAACACGGTCAAACTCCCCACCCGCTTCCGCATAGCGCTTCAAAATTGCCAGGATGATGCCTCGTTGAAGATGAGCGTAGTCAGCATCCGGCGAATTCAATTGAACTACTTTGTTGTATGCACTCAGCGCTTCCGGGTATGCCTTTGTTGCATAATACGAATCTGCAAGGCGCAGCATCCCATCAACATAGTTGGGATCTGCTGAAGATGTCTTCGCGGAATATTCCCTGAAATTCTGTAAGGCCGCCTCGTAGTGCTGAAGATTGTAATGCGCGTATCCCAACCCATAGCGAATGGAACCAATAAGTGCGGGCTTTGGCGAAGAGCCCAATGCGCGTTCGTACAACGGAATCGCTTGCTCATATTTCCTTCCAATAGAATATGCTTCAGCGCACCAGTAACTTGCCTCAGCCACATATTCGGGGTCGACTGGAGATTGAAGGGACTTCTCGAAAAAATCAACGGCTTCGGCGTAAGACTCCTTGTTAAACAAATCAGCGCCTTTCAAATACGTTGCCTTTTGAAATGCCCGGTCGATGGCCGGCGTTCTTTTCGGAAGTGCTTCTATGTACTCAATTGCTTTATTGAAATTATTTGCATTGACGTAGGCTTGTGACAGGAGTTCCTTTATCTCTCTGGCATGTTGTGAATTCGGAAAGTCTTTCAACAACATTTCGAAATCGTCAATTGCGATGTCTGGACGGCCCAACTCGTAGCTTATTTTGGCCGCCTGAAATGAGCTTTCTTCTTTCAGCGACGGGTCTCTACGCGATTTCCTTGCTGTATTGAACGCCGTTAACGCCAGGGGCTTTTCTTGTCGTCTGAGGTAGGTCAATCCCAACACATAGGACGAATAGATTCCAACTGAATCTGCATCAGAAGCTGATGACTTAAGGTATTCCACCGCCTGATCGTCCTTACCGGTCGAATATGCAGCGACTCCTGCACGGTGCAACACTGCCCGATCAATATTCTTTTCATGGTTATCGAAATAGCTTTCGTATCCCGTCAACGATTTTTTGTAATCGCCTTTCCTAAAATACGTTTCCGCAAGTAGCAGGGACATTTCATCCTGTGATGCAACCGATTCGCGCTTCAATGCCGGTTCAGCATATGCGATCAACTCATTGTCCTTTTTCTGCTGATAATACACATTCGTAATAAGCACCGGCACGACCGTGGCATAGGAGCTATTAGCTTCAGCCCTCTTCAAATCAGTCAATGCATTTTCATAGTCACCGCCCTGCGATTCTATGAAACCAGCATAGTAGCTGGCGGCGGGGCCGTACTGACCGCCGGCAGCTTTGATTGCATTGAACTGGTCCAGCGATTGTTTAAGATTTCGCTGACTGAACAGACTATATCCCCAGCGAAAACGACCCGTATTCTGCTGAGGCGCGCTCAATGAGGGGAAGTCTACTTTCGCGAAGTAGGCCGAGGCCTTTGAATAATTTTTTTCAGTATAAAAGAAATTTGCGAGATCGTAATACGCCGTGATCGCCTTCGGATACATTGGGTTGGACGCAATGAAATCTTCCAAACGCTTTTCGCCGTCTGCATGATAGAGATTAAGGGCACAAAATGCCTGGTAGTATTGCGCGTCGAGGTAACGATAATGCGACGATTGATTGATCTTCAGAAAATCTGTGAACGCTTGATACGCGGCACCATATTCCTGATGCGCCAGCAGATCCTGGCCTGATTGAAAGATGCGTTCCGATTTCTGTTGTGACAGTGTCTCCTGGCCATTTGATATAAAACAGCTAAACAGCAGAGCAATAAGTACAACAGTACTTCTCTTCATTCGCGATTTACTCCAGAACTGACGGATCCGGTTTTTATTGCCGAAAACAGTTTAAAAAATTTTATTCGTGCGTTATTAAAAAATTTGCAAAGCACGAACCCAAAAGTAAGCATTCTTATCGGATAATACACTCACCTGCCAGGGCAAGAATTATTCCAGGATAAATGATGGCCTAGTTATCGGATTAGTCGCACAACAAGCTCCCGCAGCATTTGTGATTCTTCTTCCGATCCGGAATTCACTCCTTTTAGTTTCAAATCGGTTTCTTTGAGAAGGGTGATGTTCTCAATGATTTTCGGAAGTGAGTAATGACGCAAAGCGTTCATGTAATCTCTGGCAGCAAACGGACTGATTTTTAGCGCACTAACAAGCTCTCGTTCAGATAACCCTGAGTTTGCCGCGGCGACGAGAAGTTTACTGTAAAAACTGTAAAGGAATGCCACCATCATTATCAACGGATTCTTTTTCGTGTTGCCAGCAAAATAGTCGGCAATTTGAATCACTTTAAAAGTATCCTGCGATATGAGGGCCTTCTGCAATTCGAAGATGTTGTATTCGCGGCTCATACCCACCTGGCTCATTACATATTCCGCATTAAGCTGATCCCCAGGCTTTTTTCCGATCAGCATTTTATCGATTTCATTGGCAAGCCTGTTGAGGTCATTCCCTACTGCCTCGCATAGCACCTGCGCTCCCCTATCATCGATAGCGTGCCCTTTGCCGTTCACATATTCTTCAACAAACTCCGGCAGCTGATTATCATAAGGCTTTTTAAAAGTCACGGAATTGGTGAGCTGCTCTGCCTTTTTCCCAAGCTCTTTACGTTTATCCAGCGATTTATATTTATGACAGAGCACAAGGACGGTACTGGGCACCGGGCGCGCGAAATAGTCGAGCATGAGTTTCTGCCCCATATCCTTTCCGAGATCAGGTATATCCTGCGCTTCTTTGACAATGACCACCTGGCGTTCCGCCATCATCGGAAATCGTTTCGCATTGTTGAGAATTGTTGCCACCGGCGACTCCTTGCCATATAGGACTATCTGATTGAACGATCTTTCAGATTCACTTAAGACATTATTCTCTATATAATTGGAAATCAGATCGATATAGTACGTTTCCTCACCTTGAAGAAGGTAAACAGGAGAAAACTTTTTACTCTTCAAATCGCTGATAATCTTCCTTGCGTTCGGATCCATGGATCACACTTTAACTTTGTGGCGAAGATCGATAGCCGTAGCCAATCCAACAATGGCTCCGGACAAATGAGATTCCCAAGAAATACCAGGATCAGTTGGCAGTACCCCATAAAAGATACCTCCATACATCACAAATACGATAAGGGATATAACCAGGGACCAAAAATCTTTTCGCATAAAACCAAATGCAATCAAAAACGCCGACAGGCCGTAGATGAGGCCACTGGCGCCGATGTGATATGACACGCGCGGACTAAAAAGCCAGACGAGTACGTTTGTGATTATGTAGCATCGAAAAAAAACCACCCCAGCGATCCGACGATAAAAAAAGAACAATGTAGATCCGAGAAAAAGCAGGGGTATTGTGTTTGACATCAAGTGAGTGAGGCTGCCATGGATCATCGGTGCAGTGAAAATGCCGATGAGGCCAGTTAGCGTGCGGGGTCGGATTCCCAGATGCCCGAGATTAATGTTAAGGAAGAACTCGAAACTAAAGACGAGCCACATGATAAAAACCAGCCTGAAAGGGACAACAGAGCTCCCAAAAAATGTTTCGCGGCCTGCCGTCATCAGTTGGTGGCCGGATCTTTAATCATCGGAAGGTTGACAAGCTCCATCTCTTCTTCACCCACGGTTTTCATACCCAGTACGCCCCCAGAAGATTCAGCAACCTTGTGTGCGATGTACGTCAAGCTCTTGTAAAATTCGATGGTGAAACTGCGGCTGATTTTAGGGAGGATGGCGTTTAACGACGCAAGCTCTTTTATTATCAGCGCATTTCTCTCCTCAGGATTATCGGGAAGTTCCTGAAGGATAACCTTAAGCTTGTCTTCAAAATCTTCCGCAACGAGCTGGTAGTATGGGCCGAGGACTGCTTTTGCTTTTCCCTTTTTGGAGAGTTCGATTGCCCCCTTTATCTCCTTGTCATCAATCGTATTATCCGCCCCAGCGATCAGGATGCACACGAGCATAGGAGCTTTCAGCATTGTCTCAGTTTCAATGCCCTTTAGTTTATCAAATTCTTTCAGCATTAATGTTGAATGAAAGTTTACGAATAATTGAACGGAGGGTGTTCGTGACTTTCAAAATCAATTCCTATTCATAACAATAATCTTGCGATGTACAACGGACTTTCCTGGTCCGGACAGCATCATGATATAAAGGCCATCCGCGAGACCGCTTACGTCCACCTGCTTCGCATTGTTGACAAGCCCATTAAAATCTCCGGACCGCACAACGGCACCACGTTCATCAGAGAGCTTCCATGTAAACCCTTCCGCGGTGCGATCTTCTGGCAAGCCTAAGAAAACTGAACCGTTCGCCGGATTAGGGAATATGGTGATACCGTTCAGAGTCGTTGGAATAACCTGCTCTTCAAGACCAACGGTGACCGACCCTTGGTGAGACGCCGCAGGTATAACAATACTCTGATAGATCTCTTTCGTATTCTTGTCCTGAATATACCCCACGAGAATCAACGATCCGGAATTAGCGATCGGAACATTGATGTCAACATTATCATACTGCTTGACCAGTGAATTACCGGCGGTAAATGCAAGGGTGATCGTTTCGCCATCGGTTCCGGTCAATTGTTTACGCAACACATTGCGGTAAGATCCAACTTGCTTTTCGAGAAGAGCAATCTGAATAATCAATGGCGAATTGAAGTTCTGTTTTGCCGTGGCCGTCAGTTTCACTGAGATTTTGTTGGGAGCCGTTGACGTCAACTCTTGTAATTGCAGGTCGAACAACGGATCCACCAGCGAACGACGATCGATCTCAATACCATCCTTATCAAGATCAGTATAGAGTCCTTTGAATTTGCTATTCAAAATACCGTCCATGATTGTAGCGGGCGGTTGTGATACACCAAAATAGATCGAGCGCGCTGCAGGATCAGCAGGGTTGTCGATGTTCAGCGGGTCAAGATTTGGTGTCGCAATGTGATACTGAATGTTATAGAAATCTGATACACCACGCGCTGCGATTGATTGATCATATAGGTTATTAACCCACGTATCTCCCGCTACGCTTGCAGCTGACGACGAGTTTGTGAAATGTTCTACCAGGACATTTCTCGTCTTTTCGCCGACGAATACGTTGTCAAACGAAAATCCATCGTATGTATTTTGAGGTGGATTGGTTCCGTTGCTCGCGAATGCAACGCGGAGTCGTACCTGATCCCGTTCGACGACGGGGATCATATCCATATTAAAGCGGGCATTCTTCCATCCTCCGGATTTGTCAGTCCATCCATAATTACCGAGCGGCTGCAATCCAGGATTTGAAGGCAATCCCTGACCATTGAACCAGTTTATACCTTGATCACGATTAGGAACGCCTTCTGCCGGTCCGATGATTCTCCAGCTTACGCCGCCGTCAACGGAATATTGCAGCACGGCGCCGTCAATGTTGCTTTCACTATCGCTCCAATAATCCATCGCAACCATTGGACGCTTCAGTTGTCGCAAATCAAAGCAAGGACCATTCACTACGGACTGCTCGTTAGCGAAATACGTGTTGTTGTTTCTACCTGTCCACCAGGCCTTAGCGCCACTGGCGGCCGTTTTGATCGTCGCGCCATTCGGAGCTGACCATATCCAGCTCGTGTCACTCGGATTTTTCGCCTCGGCGATCCACCCTCCGTTGCTGGCCTCAAATTTCTCCAGGTAGGCAGCAGATCCGAGTGGCGTCACGGTCGAGTATGGTAGGATAAACACTTTTTGTGTCAATGAATTTGTACATCCATCATTTGTATCGACAACGAGTTTAGAATTAAACGTTCCGAATGCAACATACTTGTGATCCGGTTTCTTAAACGTGCCCGATGTTCTTCCCCCGTGCGTGCCTGCGGGAATAGTTCCATTGGCAGGCCCTGTGAGGACATCGCCATCACCGAACGTCCATGTGTACGTTTGAATAACACTGACCGATCCCGGATTAGTCTGATCCGCAAATTTGGTGCTATCGTTATTGCATATCGCTGACCACGAGAAGCCTACCGTAGGAACGTCTCCTACGCGGATGCTTTGGGTTGCAGTTGCACGACAACCCTGGCCGGTTGATACATCCAAGGCAATGTTGTACACCGCCGCAGCACCATAGAAATGGTTGGGGTTTTGCAAGTTGCTAAAAGACCCATCGTTAAAATCCCACTTCCAGTTTGTAACGGTGGTCGGGAATGGAGTTGGATTAATCGTGGAGTTGTCTGTGAAGTTGATGGCACTTGCGATGCAGGAATTGGCAACCAAAATGGCGGCAACCGGGCTCGCAAATACTTTCACGTTACGTGACTTGAATGTTATCGCGCCTACTGAGTTCTTGTATGTATATGTTACCGTATAGGTATCAGAAGCAAGGCCTGTGGTACGGATGTAGTAGTCGACACCGATCTTATCGATAATCATCGTATGAGCGGCGTTAAAGAATCCGGTTGATGCAGTGAATTGCGTCTCAGGCGGGAAGCCTGTGCTTGCAGCGGGGAAGCCATTAAGTTTTAATAATCCTACTTCCGCACAGATTTCAAATTCGTTTGAGGTGTTAACTGCAGCGCCTTGCACTGAAAAATCAACCAACGTAACTGGGTTTACTATGATCGTCTTATCAATGAAATTCGAACATACAGTCGCTCCATGTGATTCTGTCACAGAATATCTGATGACGTTAGGTCCCAGGTCAGCTGCTGATGGATCAAACAGGGCCGCATCGAATCCGAATGGATCGGTATGAGTCGTTCCGATCGTCGAAGTTGGTGGAGAGAAAATTGTAAACAGTCCTGTTCTGTTAGATGCAGGTTTATAGTTTCCGACAAGATCAATCGGAGTTTGATTTTGTGCCATCTGGGGCGGGCTTCCGGGAGGTGTTGAGAAATTGGGTGCAGGAAGCGCGAAGATAGATACCTTCACTTGATCACTCTCCGGTCCGCAGGGACCCGCTCCATCGGGGTCATTTGATGTAAGCGTGAGGAACAGTGTTGTATTGTCAACATCAGTCGGGGCCCAGTTATATCCTGAAGTAAGAGAGGTGTTATTCGCAAAACTACCGGCGCCTCCTGACCATACCACACCGCTCACTGTGCTGTTCGGCGCGCTTCCAGCCATGTTAATTGGCGTTCCTTCGCATACACTGATGTCTGGTCCGGCATTGACAAATGCCCTCTTATTCACCGTGACATTAATGGTAAATGGCGCTCCAACGCAAGATGTGCTTTGAACCGTAGGCACGACCGTATAGGGAACCACTTGTGCAGCTTGTGGATACGGTGTGCTTACATTAAACAGTACGTCGCTGATAATATTGCCACCACGTACAGTGAGGCTTTGGCCATTTACATTCGGATTCGATGATGCAACCCAAGCAAAGTTTGATGCTAAGCCGTTCGATGCGTTTACATTCGCCTGAAGGTCGTACGCAACCGAAAGATCACTACAGATCGTTGTCGCCGATGTCGTACCAACTGGTTCAGGGTTGATTGTGATGACTACTGAAACTGGCGTGCCTACACATCCGGCGAGACTTGTTGGAGTAATGTCATAGGTTGCGGTGATTGGCAGGCT